>JBKQHO010000027.1:0-99890 GCA_052267165.1 Vulcanimicrobiaceae bacterium
AACCTCGCGCGATACCCGGAGAGTTGGCCCGGGTCAGCCTGTGGAGCCGAAGGCGCTGGCGGTGAGGAATCCCTCACCGTGAAACCGGCGGCGTAGAAGCAGGAAGATGTGCCTGGAATACATGTCCATGCAAATCACAACGGTGACCGCTATCACCGTGCCGCCCCCGCCCGACCGGTAGCGTGGACTACATGAAAATCGTGGGCTATTCGTCCTGGGCGCCCGACGAGCGCGCCAACGCGATCCGTCTGGCCTTCCCGGCGCTGCGGGTCAAGACCGGACGCGAGTGGAGTCTGGCCCACTACGGAGCCTCCGATTTCAACGACCCGTCCACGCTGGCACGCTTCCGCGCGGATATAAAGGAGGCCGACGTCCTCATCGGCTGGCAGTCGATGAGCATCGACGTCGTCGAACGGCTCGCGTCGCTGCTCGGCGACATGGACGCCAAAGGGGAGCTCTCGCATCTCAAGTTCCTGTGGTACGACGTCCCCGACTCGCGCCTTCAGAACCTGATGTTCAAGTCCTTGGGCTTCGCGTTCGATCCCAACAAGCCCAACGCCATGAAGGATCTCTCGATGTCGATCAAGCGCTTCCAAGCGCGCGCCAAGGGCGAGACGATCGACGAGTATTGGGAAGCGCGCCAGGGCTACCTCGGGATGCAAAAGATGGTCGGTGCGGCGCCGATAATGGCCTCACTCATGAAGAAGCCGGTCTTCAAGTCCCTGGTCATGATCGGCTACTGGAACAACCGCTCGGTGCGCAACATCGAGAACATGTTCTTGTACGTGATGAAGCACTTCATGAACAACGCTTACTCGGGCGACGTCGCGCTGCCGGAGAAGGTCGAGAACGAAGGCATCTACCATCCCGCGCACAAGGGTCTCTTCCAGAGCCCCGAAGCCTACCTGGCCTGGTACGAGCCCTGGTTCGAGAGGACGTACCATCGCAAGCCGTGGGAGCACGTCGGCTTCATCACGCACGATCTCTTCCTGGTCGAGTGGAACCATCCGGTCCTCAACGCAGCGATCGCCGAATGGGAGCGCCGGGGCCTGGGCGTGATCTGCTCGATGACCGCGATCTTCAACGCGCACATCGTTTCGCGCGGCCACCTGATCGACAAGCACGGCAAGCCGCTCGTCGGCGCGGTTTATCACAACGTCCCGCTCTATCTGGCGGGTTCGATGTTCGCCGGCGCGCCGGAGGCCTCGATCGAGTTCATTCGCGACCTGGGCAGCCCGCGGGTCTACACCTCGCCGATCAATGCCGCGATGTCGCGTGCAGATTTGCAGCGCTCGAAGTTCGGCGTCGCCTCGCTCGAGTACATCGGCAACGTCGTCACGCCCGAGACCGAAGGCATTCAGCCGTTGCCGCCGATCTGCTCGCGCGAAGCCGGCCCCGAGATCAGCGCGCTCGAGCCGATCCCCGACCGGGTCACGCTGCTCGGTGAGACGACGGCGCGCTGGCTCAAACTACGGCACGCGAGCAACGCGCAAAAGAAGCTCGCCTTCTTCGTCTACAACTTCCCGCCCGGACCGGGCAACGTGGGCGTGGCCTTCTTCCTCGACGTGGCCGGGAGCCTGCGCTCGATCCTCGAGTCGCTGAAAGCCGCCGGCTATGACGTCGGCGAAGTCGACGAGAGCGACGACGCCGTCTCCAAGAAGCTGCAAGACATGTACGCAGGCTACCTGACGGTCGGCACCGTCTCCGCCGGCGAGATTCGCGACTGGGTGCACGACCTGCCGACGAATTACGAGGCGCTCTTCTACGACACGTGGGGCCAGCCGCCGGCCACCATCCCGATCAAGGGTCTGCGCTACGGCAACGTGCTGGTGCTGTTGCAGGACATGCGCGGCCTGGAAGACCTCAGCGCGATCCACGACAAGCAGGCCCCGCCCACGCCTTGGCTCTTGGCCTCGTACCGGTATGCGACGCGCCGCTTCAACGCCGACGCGATCGCCCACGTCGGAACGCACGGGCTGGTCGAATGGAGCCGCGGCAAGGAGTGGTGCCCCGTCCAGGGCGACTATCCGGAGTTCCTGGTCGACGGCTGCCCGCACGCCTATATCTTCAACGTCATCGATCCGGTCGAAGCCTCGATCGCGCGGCGCCGCTCGTACGCGACGATCCTCTCGCACCTCTGCCCACCGCTCAAGCAGGTCGAAGGCTCGGACGATTTGCGCACGCTGCACCAGCTGGTGCACGACTACTACAACACGCAGTCCGACGACCTCGAGAAGCGGCAAGACCTGGCCGAGGAGATTCGCTCGATCGTCGAGCGCACGGGCCTGCGCGTCGACGCGCCCGGGCAGCGCGACAAGGACCTCGTCGCCAAGGTTCACGACGAGCTCGTCTCGCTCGAAGGCGAGTTCGGCCCGAGCGGCCAGCACGTGTTCGGCCGCAACCTCACCGAAGAGGACCGGCTCGACACGTTCCACGCCTGCCTCGAGTACGCCGACGTCGACTTCTACCGCTTGATCGCCAACTGCTACGGGCTCGACTACGACGCGCTCAGCCGCGCGCCGCACGAACGGGACGCGCACGGCGAGTACCACCACGACATCCTCGACGAGCTACGCGACGCGGGCCGCGCGCTGCTCGCGGCCGAGGTGCTGCGCCCGGCAGTCGCCGCCGCCGACGCCAAATCGAAGGTGCGCCAGCAAGCGATCCTCGGCATCTTGCAGACGCGCACGGTCGGCGGTCACTCGTTGCGGCGCAGCCCCTACGAGCTCGAGGCGCTCGGCACGTTCGTCGACCGGGCGCGCACGCTCTTCACGGAGCTCGGCCGCGTCGGCGACGCCGAACGGGCCGGCTTGCTCACGGCGCTCGACGGGCGCTTTCTGGAACCGTCGCTCGGCGGTGAGCCCGCCGGCGATTGGGCGCTGTTGCCGACCGGACGCAACATGGCCTCGACCGACGTGCGCATGCTGCCGCGCGAGGCCGCGCAGCGCAAGGGCAAACGGACGGTCGAGCAGATCTTGCAAGCGGCCGTCGCGGAGCGCGGCCACTATCCCGAAGCGGTCGGCGTCGTGTTGTGGGGCGGCGAAGTCCTCGAGAGCGACGGCGTCGGAATCGCGCAGGCGCTCGACCTGATGGGCGCGCGCGTCGCCAAGGACCGCTTCAACCGGGCGGAGCGCGTCGAGCTGATCTCGCTCGATCAACTCGGCCGGCCGCGGATCGACATTCTCGGAAACAGCTCGGTCGTCTTCAAGAACACCTTCCCGGGCGCGGTCCGGCTGATCGCCGATGCAGCGCGGCTCGCGTCCGAAGCGGACGAGCTGCACGAGTGGAACTTCGTCAAGAAGCATTCGGACGAGTTGCTGGCCGCGGGGATCGAGCCCGAGCTCGCGTACTCGCGCGTCTTCGGAATGGGCGAGGACGCCTTCATGGGCAAGGTCGGCCAAATCCTCGACAGCGGAAAATTCGACGGCTACAACGACATCGGGCAAGCTTGGATGAGCGACAACAGCAACGCCTACATCCCGCAGTGCCAAGCGATTCTCGTTCGCCCGGCGGGCGAGGTGCAGCGCTATCTGCTCGAACGCGTCGAGGTCATCCAGCAGCCGCTCGTCCAGATGGCGGCGGGCGGCCCCGTCAAGGAAGACATGTTCGCGTCGTTCACCTCGGCGTTCGGCGCGGCCAAACGGGTGATCGGTCAGGAAGACACGATGATCGTGGTCAGCGACTTGACCAAGCGCGAGCCGACCGTTCGCAACTTCCGCAACGTGGTCGTCAACGGCGTGCTCACGCGCTTCCACTCGAAGGGCTGGCGCGAACGGATGCTCTCGCACGGCTATTCGGGCGTCATCGAGTTCGGCGACATCTTCAAGGCGATGCGCTCGACGGAGGCCGCGCTCGGCGACACGATCTCACCCGACCTCTGGAAGCGAACGGTCGAGGTCACGCTCGAGGACTGGCAGAGGTGCGCCGACGCGAACCCGCACAAGACGCGCGAGCTCGGCGAAGTCCTGCTGGACACGAGCCGGCGCGGTATGTGGCAGGATCAGGATCTCGAGCAGCAGCTCAAGCAGAAGCTCAACGAGCTCGACAGCGACGTGGAGCTCGCTACCTACAAACAGCAGCTCGCGGGCATGGCCCCGGCCAAGGAATAACTCAAGTCGCCGAGCCGAGAAGCTCGCTCGCGCCCTCGGGAGGTTGCGCTGCCGCGCGTTCGGCGAGCTGCGCGATGCGGCTTGCCATCGTGCCGAAGATCAGGCCGTGGAACGGAAACACGGCGAACCAGTACAGATACCCGAAGAAGCCTTTCGGCTCGAAGAACGCGGTCTGACGTAAGGTCGAGGTGCCGTCTTGCTCGGGCAACGCCTCGAATTCGAGCCAGGCCGCGCCGGGCAGGCGCATCTCGGCGCGCAGACGCAGCAGGCGATCGGGTTCGTACGCTTCGACGCGCCAGAAGTCGAGCGCGTCGCCGACGCGCAGCTCGTTCACGGAGCGGCGGCCGCGGCGCATGCCGACGCCGCCGACGAGGCGGTCCAGCAAGCCGCGCAACTCCCACAGCGCGTCGGCGTACAGCCACCCGCGGCGGCCGCCCAAGCTCGTGAACACGCGGAACAGCACCGAGGCCGGCGCGTTCGCACTCGCCTGACGGCGGTCGACCAGCATGCCTTGCGTCGTGCCGGCGAACTCGCCCGGCAGCGTGCGCACGTCGTACGCGTCGAACCAGGTCGTCTCGGGACCGGTCGAGGCGTAACGGTTCAACGCGCGACGCACGGCGCTATCGTAGTCGAGCGGGTGGATTTGTGGAAAGGCGGACTCGGCCGCTGGGTCGTGCACGACGACCTCGTTGCGCAGGCCGTCGATCAGCGGCCGCGCGAGCGACGACGGGATCGGGGTGACGAGGTGGACCCACGCCGACGAGAGACGCGGCGTAAAGAACGGCACGACGAGAATCGCGCGGCGCAAGCCGCGGATGCGCGCGTAGCGGAGCATCGTCTCCTCGTACGTCAGCACGTCGGCGCCGCCGATCTCGAAGACGGCGTTGCCGCTGCGCCGAGCGCCGAGCTCGGCCGTCAGATAACTCAGAACGTCGTTGACGGCAATCGGTTGACAGCGCGTGCGCACCCACTTGGGCGCGACCATCACCGGCAATCGATCGGTGAGGTAGCGCATCATCTCGAACGAAGCGCTGCCCGAGCCGACGATCATCGCCGCGCGAAACTCGGTGACCGGCACGCCGCTCGCGCGCAGCACGTCGCCGACCTCTTGCCGACTGCGCAGATGGTGCGAGAGCGATTTGTGCGCGTCGCCCAGGCCGCCCAGATAGACGATGCGCGCCGCGCCGGCCGCGCGCGCCGCCTCACCGAAAACCGCGGCCGCCTCGCGGTCGTTCTGCGCGAAGTCGCGGCGCGAGCTGCTCATCGAGTGAACCAAATAGAACGCAACCTCGATACCCGAAAGGGCGCGCACCACGCTCTCGCGGTCGAAGACGTCGCCGCCCACGACTTCGACCCCGGCGAAGCGGCCGCTCAGTCGGCCCGGCTCGCGCGCGAAACAGCGCACGCTGTGTCCCGCCTCGAGCAGCCTGGGCACGAGCCGGCCTCCGATGTAGCCCGTCGCTCCCGTCACCAACACGCGCATCACCGCTTAGATTGCGGCGCGCGCGGAAAAGTTTCCGAAGCGGCGGCTACTTGGCGGTGACGGAGAACGTGATCGTGCCGCTGTCGCCCGGCTTGACGGTCGCAGGAGATCCGCCCGCGTCGAGCGCGGCCGTAAACTTCGTGTAACCCGCGGTCATGCTCGGATAGGTTCCGCTCGCGTATTGCGTGCCGTTACTCGGCGTGATCGTCGTTTTGGCGCCGTAGAGCGAGTCGACCGGAACCGCGTTGAGCCCAAAGGTGTTCGTGGCCCAATTGTTCCCGGTCGCTCCGTCCTCGGTGATCACCACGCTTGCGAGGTTGAGCGCGTTGGTGGCGAAGGCCGGTTCCGTTCCGAGCGCCGCGCTGCCCGGCGCGAGGAAGCTCGCTGCGACGTTTTGGTAGGCGAGCGTATAGGTGAGCACGCCGCCCGGGCAGACCGCCGTGGTGCTGCCGTTGGCAGGCCCGCTCGGCGTCGTTCCCGCCGGACAGTGGGTCGTCGTAGCGACGACCGATTTGGTGATCTTGAGCGGGCCGCCGGGATAGAAGTCGTCGTAGGTCGCATTGTTGTCGCCGAGCGTCGAGCCCGTCGCTGTGATCGTCGCTCCCGTCGCGACCCACGGCGTGACCGCCGCGGTCGCGGTAAAGACGGTTACATAATTGAGCGTTGCGCCGGCGGCGACGGTGACCGGAGCGGTGATCGCGGTCCCGCGGGTGCAGATCGGCCAGGTCGCACCGCCACCCGTGCAGCTCGCGTTATAGAACGTGACCGTCCAACCCGTGACCGCACCGGCCGCGAGCGTGAAGGTGTCGTTCGACGAGCCCGTGTTCTGCAGCGTGTTGGGGATCGTGATGCCGGCCGCCGGCACGGTGCAGGTGAAGGTGCCGTTGTTGATCGTCGCGCCGTTGCTGCAGGCGAAGCCGCCGGCGGTGAAGTCATGCATGTTGTCCGGCGTCGTGGCCTGATAGTTGCCGGTCGCGGCCGGCGCGCCGTACGGCCCCGTGACGACGGAGAACGCGCACGCTTCGCCCGGCTGCGCGCCGTCGGGCCCGGTCGGGGCCACCGTCACCGTGACGCCGCTCGCGCCTGCCGCGGCGCCGTACGCATCGTTTGTCGCCGTACCGGTGAAGCCGTTCGAGCCGCCGGTCAATGTGCTGGTGACTGCCGCCGAGGTGACGACCGCGCCGCCGCCGCCGCCGCCGCCGGGTCCGTGCTCGATGGCACCCGGGTTGGCGTTCGTGCCGGCCGCACCGGTCGCGCTGGCCGTCAAGCCGCCGAATCCGCTGTTGGCGAGCACGACGACCGTACCGCCCGCTCCGCCGCCGCCGCCGCCGTCGTTCGACGGGACGACGCCGCTCGCACCGTTGGCGCTAACCGTTCCCGTGCCGGTCAGGGCACCCGCGCGGATCAGCACGATGCCGCCGCCGGCGCCGCCGCTGGAATCGGGGTCGACGCTGTTGTTGCGATCGCCTGCGCCGCCGCCGCCGCCCAGGACGATGCTGGTCGCGCTCGGCGTGAAGACGTGACCGCCGACGCCGCCCGTTCCGGTCGTTCCGTCGGCGTTGGCGTTCTCGTTCACGCCCGTCGGATTCGTGGCGCTGTAGAGCGTCGGGTAGATCGGCGACCAATTCCAGCCGCCCTGTCCGCCGGCGCCGCCGTTGCCGCCGCCGCCGCCGCCCGCGTTCTCGTCGTTGGCCGGCGGGTTGTTGTCGGTGCCGCCGCCGCCTGCGTTCAGCGGCGCGCCCTTGCCGCGCGAAGCGTTGGTTGAAGGCAGCGTGTCCGTCACGTTGAGCAGTCCGCCCGCGGCGTTGTAGACCCAGTACGGCGTGCCGCCGATTCCCTCGCCCTTCTCACCGTTGGTCGCGATCGTGTCGGACGTGACGTAGTCGGTGTTCGCGCCGGTGCCGCCGTTGAACGTTTGACCGCCGCCTCCTCGGAAGCCGAGGCCGCTGGCCGAAACGGTCGCTCCGCCCAAGGCCAGCGTGATTGAGACGTCGACCGCCAGGACGCCGCCGCTCGAGCCGTTCCAAACCGCCGGGGCCAGCCCCGACGTCAGCGTCGTCGAGCCGTATTGCGGCACGCGGATGATCTGATACGCTTGCCCTTTGGTCGTGCTGTCGGCGTAACCGTGAAGCAGGCCGTTGACGACGGTGATCGTCGCTCCCCCGGCGGTTTTGACGACGGCGTATTCATAGGTGCCGGCCGTCGTGCTGCCCGTTCCATATGTGGTGCCGTTGCTCGTACTGATCGAGCTGCCGTCCTGCATCTGCATGATGAGCACCAAGTCGCCCGCCCCGAATGCCACGTTGCTGCCTGCGGCGTTGCGGGTTCCGAGCGTCACCGTGGTCGTGCCGGCCGTCAGCGTTCCGACGGGCGCCGCGTAGTACGTGTTGACGACACCGCTGATCGTGGCCGGCGAACCGCTCGCGGCGGGCGTTCCGCAATAGCCGGCGGTCGCGGCCAGTGCTGCGCGCGGCGCGCTCGTTCCGACGAACAGGCCGAGCAGCTGGAACACCACAAGTGCAAAGCCGGCTGCGCGACGCAGCCGCTGGAGCGAGTATCGTTTCATCGAGCCCTAAGGCAACCGAGCATTAGCGATTGGAACCCCAACCGAGAATATTATCGACAACAGTGGTGAAAGTCGCGTAGAAGCCGCGGTGAGTCGGTGCGTTCGCGAGCGCCGGATCGGGCGACTGCGTGAGATTGTAGCCGAGACCGACGCGCAGCGAATCGCCCAGGCGGAGGCCCGCTTCGACCGCTCCCGCGAAGACCGAACTGCCGATGCCGTGCACGCCGAGGGTGCTGCTCTCGCCGCCGATGTCGAAGCGCGAGCCGACGCGCTGCGTGACGCGCACGCCGAGCAGCGACGAGCGGGCGGCGTAGTAGCCGTCGCCGTCGAGTTTGTAGGCATAGCGTCCGGCCACTTCCAGCCGCGTGGTCGGGCGCATCAGATGCTCGAGCGAGATCGTGTCGGTCTTCGCGCCCGTGGTCGATTGGCCGTCGTTGCGCTCGTAATCGAGCAGCGTGACGCCGCGGTCGTTGAGCACGGGACGGTACGCGAGCCCGACCTTCATGACGTCGGTGTTGGTGAGCTGGGTGTGATCGGAGTCGACGCTGCCGACGAGCGAGAGCGTCGGCGAGAGCGCCCCGGCGGCCCCGAGCAGCAGGGTCGAGCCCGGCGACGAGCCCGTGCGCAGTTCGTACGACCCACTCGCGCGCAACCGTCCGTTGGGTTGCGCGTAGGTGAGTGCGGTGCGGTACACATTGAAGCCCGTGCCGTTGGCGGCGCTGCCGACGTCGGAACCGCGCTGGTAGAGCACGTCGCCGCGCAGCGCTTTCCCGAGCGTGAAGCGCTGGTCGCCGCCGAGAGCCGACGTGATGTCGATACCGTTGCCGGTCTGCGCGACCGAGTAGTCCGACGAGAAGGTCGCCATGCCGACGGTTCGTTCGAAACCGAACGAGGTGGCGTGCGTGGCCAAGGCTGCGGTCGTCAACGGCTGCGTCGCGGAAGCGAAGCTCGCGACCGGTGCGTCGCTCCAGAGCTGACGCACGTACGCGCGGCCGCCGTTCATGTCGACGTTGAGCTGGGCACTCGTTTGGCCCGCCGCTACCGCACTCGACCCGCCAAGGTTGCTGGTCCGGTCGAGCGCGAGGTCGACGCGCGGGGCGACTTTGTAATCGGCGCCGACGTCGATCTGGGTCGTGCTTCCGGAGACGGGCTCATAGGTCGTCGCCGCAGCCGAGGCCGAAGGTGCCGGCGAAGGCGCAACGCTTGTTTCGGTCGTCTGCGAGCGCTCGACGATGCCGGCCGTCAGGCTGAGGCGCTTGCTCACGACTTCGTGCAGACGCACCGACGCGTTCGAAGCGCTACCGCCGGCGTCCGGGATCGTGTTCTGCTCGTGATCGTAGTTCAGGTCCAGCTCGCTGCCGCGCCGGTCGAGCTTATGCGCGTAATCCGCCGTGTACTGCGTGAGGCCCGGCACGGAGAGACCGCCGAAGGGATTGTCGTAGCCGGGCGAAGCCGACGAGAAGCTGAGCGCGAGGTGCGAGGTTGCGTCGGCGCGGTTGTAACTCGCGCCGAACGCCTGCCCCGAGGTTCCGTACGAAGGCGAGCCCAGCACTTGCGAGCCGACCGTCGTCTGCAGGTCGCCGCTGCTCGAGGCGTGCTCGAGCGACCACGAACCGCCCGACACGTCGCCGTGCAGGTACTGGCTGAAGACCGACGCGTTGCCGGAGCCGTAGGCGTCGTTGAGGTAGCCGACGCCGGCGTGCACGGAGCCGTTGCCCAGCGACGTCTCGGCCCGGCCACCGCTGATCTCAGCCGTCAAGCCGCTGCCCTGGTATTCGTACTCGACCAGCACCTGCTGCGGATTGAAGGCCGCGTCGTAGGGCATCGGAACGTTTATGAAGCGAATCGCGCCGGTAGCGTAGTCGAGTGTGTAGTCGATATTGCGCACGAGCTGCGTCTGCGAGAGCACTGCTCCCGTGCGGCGGTCGAGCGCGAGCAGCAGCACGACGTCGGAGCCGACGACGATCGTGTCGTGCGCGAGCGAACCGACCACCGCAAGACCGCTCGGGCTGAAGATTTGGCGCGCGTACGCCGTCTGGTCCTGCGCGTGGAAGAGCGAGAGCTGCGTCGCGGGGCTGCCCAGCGTCAGGCTCGCACCGTTGACGAGCAGGTTGGTGAAGCCGAGCCCGCCGGGCGTTCCGGTGCGCGCCGAGAACTGTCCCCACAAAGCCTGCGAGCGCCCCTCGTCGAAGCGCGCGTAGAGGTGATCTTGTGAGACCGCGTCGTCGCCGCGAACGCTCGCGTCGCCGTAGGTCGAATACGGCCGCGCGTTGGGATCGTCGACGAACGCGCCGTTGCTGGTCGTCTGCGCCAGCGTCGAAGCGGTGTCGTACGCGACGGTTAGCGCGCCCTTGGAACCGACGCCGCCGGTCGCGTAGAGCGCGACGCGGCCGCGACGCGAGTCCGCGCCGTCGACGGCACCGTCGGCTTCGCCCGGAATGCCCGGGACGGCGCCGACGCCGACGGTCGCCAGACCTACGACCAGCGGCGGCCGCACATAGGGTGCGAAGAACACACGGCGCTGAACCGCGAGGTCGTCGCAGCCGAAGGTGAGCGCGACGTCGCCGGGCCGTAAACCCGGGAGCAGCACCGCCGTTGCGGTTCCACCGGGATCGAGTGCGACGCTGACGCTGTTGCTGCCGGATGTCGCGGCCGGTGCGCTGGGCGGCGCGCTCGGTGCGGACGAAGCGGTAGCCTCGGCGGCGACGGCCTTTTGCGCGACGTCGAGACGCGCGTCGCCGGAGTTCACCGTGAGCTTGATGGTCGAGCCCGGCAGCGCCGGATGGCCCCACGCGTCGGTCGCTTCGATGAGAACCGAGACCGGGCTCTTCCCGTCGGCGACCGGACGTCCGTGAAACGAGATCTTCAGGCTCGACGGCTTGCCGGGTCCGTAGACCGTTGCGTCGGTGCGCGGTCCGCGCATGCCGGCGGCGCCGAGCGGCGTGACGCTGATGCGGTTGGGGCCCGGCTCGAGGATCACGCCGTAAAACGTGTAGCGCACGATGCCTTGAGCCAGGTCGACGACGCGCTTGCCGATTCGCGTCGGCGGAACGATGCTGCCGTTGACCCGAACCTCGGCGCCCTGTCCCAGGCCGACGGTGATGTCCATGGCGACGGCCTGCGAGATCGCCGCGCTTCCCGGCTGCGGGAAGACCAGCGTCGCGTGCAGGTCGCTCGTCGCGGAGTACACGAGGTGCGAGAGATCGGCGTACTTCGGCGCGGACGACGGCGCTGAGACGGGCACTGCCGCCGGCGTGACCAGCGCGGCGGGCGCGTCCGTTGCCGGCGCCTGCGCGGCTGTCGCGGACGCGCCCGTGACGAGCGGATCGAGCAGGCTGACCACGATGGCGGCCGCCGTCAAGGCGCGGCCCAAACGTGCGCGCGCGTTCATGCGCCGTTGCTCACTGCGAAGTTCACGTCTTGGAGCGTGCCGGAATCGAGGATGCCGTGCACGAGCCGGCGCGTGCTGCGCTCGTCGTCGAAACTGTGGATCGGAAACGCGCGGAGGCCTTGCGGCAGCGTCGTCTCGTCGAGCCGCAGCACGTGCATGCCCGGCCGCGCAGCCGGGAACGAGAAGCGGCCGAACTGGTCCGTCAGAACCGATTCGCCGTCCTCGAGGAAGAGCCGCACGCCCGCGACGCCTTTGTCGCCCGGAACCACGCGGCCCACGCCCGCCGGATCGATATAGACGCGGCCCGTAATGACGATGCGATCGCTGAAGACGCCGGCAACGGTTTGCACGTCGGCCGACGCGCTCGCCGTCAGCGGCGTGCCGCCGCTGCCGGGCGTCGCGGCGATCGTGACGCGGTTGGTGAGCGTCACGTCCGCTTCCATGCTGGGCGCGACGACCGTCGCGTAGGTGATCGTGTGATTGCCCGAAAGCGACGCGAACGACCACGTCAACACGTTGCCGTTGCGGACCGGTTCGAGACGTGTGCCGTCGACCAGCGAAGTGCCGGGCGCGTAGAGTAACCCGGGCGGCAGCGTGTCGGTCACGTTCGTCGGGCCGAGCGGCGCCGAGCCGGCGTTCGCGTACTGCAACGTGAAGACGATGCGGTCACCGCCCGACACGGTCGTGCGGTCGCCGGTCTTCGTGATCTGCAGCGCGCCTTGCGGAAAGAGCGGGATGTTTCCGAAGTAGCCCGCGATATCGGCGATCGACACGGGGCCCACGACCAAACTGAATCCGCCGGCCGCGGCCAGCTGCTGTCCGTCGAGCGCTTGCAGCGCGACCGTCGCAACCGTAAAGGTCGCATCCGGCGTAAGCGTGACTTGGATGTGCCGGTTCAAGTAGCCCGGTGTCGTGATCAGCAGGTCGTAGGCGGCCGGGTTCGTCGGCGTGCCCAATTGCGCGGGGGTTAGCGCGAAGGTGTAGCTTCCGCCGGGTCCGGTCACGAAAGGATTGAGCGCCAAGGTTCCGGCCGCGCTCTTCGCGGTGAGTGAGAGCGGCGCGCCGCTCGCGTGGTCGACGAGCTGCAGCGTGGCGCCTGCGACCGGAGCGGTTTGCCCCACGACCCCGTTGTAAACGATGTTTGCCGTCCCGAGGAGGACGGTCGCGGGAATCGTGCTGGTCGGCGCAGCGTTGTCGGCCTTGACGGACGCGGTGTTGACCAGCGTGATGCCGTCAGCGAATCCGGCGGCCACGGCCGCGTTGAAGGCGACCGTGTCGACGGCGCCGGCGACGACCGTGCCGAGCGGCACCGTCAGCGTCTGCCCGACGAGCGTGACCGCGCCGTGCGGAACGGCGACGCCGTTGAGCGTGACGCTGGTCGTGACGGGCGTCACGCCGGCCGGAATCACGTCGACGAGCTCCGTGTTGTAGGATGGAACGCCGCCCGAGTTCTGCATCGCGATCGTGTAGGTGACGCTCGTGCCGGGCTGCGTCGCAAAGGTGTGCGCGTCGTTGACGAGCTTGGAAACCAGGCTCTTGGGATCGCCCGGTCCGGAGAACGATGCGCCCGCAGCGGCCAGCAGGCACTGCGCGCCGCTTTGGCTTTGCAGCCCGTTGACCGTTCCGCTCACGCTGGTGCGCGCGGTGAGCGAGAGCGTGACGTGCGTCCCGACGGCGACGCCCGTCGTGGAGAGCGTCAATTGAACTTGCAGGCTTTGCCCCGGCGAGAGGGTCGGTGAGACCGTGGTGCCGACGCTGACGGGAGTCGTCCCGCTTGCGCCGATGAAGCTGATGCCGGTGAGCGTTCCCGCGCTCGTCGACGCGCTCGTGATCGTGTACGCGTCGGCGATGTTGCTGGTGTTGGTGATCGTGAACGTCTCTTTGACGAGCGAGCCGACGGCGAACGCATTCGAGCAGCTCGAGTCGTTGGGGGTGACCAACAGCGCGCCGACCGCGGCCGTCGTGATCACCACCTGGTTCGACTGCGCAGCGTAGAGGCTGTTGTTGCCGTCGCTGTACGTTGCGCTCGCCACGTTGGTGATCGAGGTCCCGCCGGGGCTTGCGGCCCCGGCGGGAAGGTTACCGATCAGCAGTGTCGCGAGCGCGGCGGCGACTGCGCCGCAGCACTTGCGCAACATGCTGTTACTTCACCGTCACGTTGAAGGTGATGTTGCCCGTATCGCCGGGCTTGACCGTCGCCGGAGATCCCGTTGCATCGAGGCCTGCCGTGAACTTCGCGTAGCCGGCGGTTATCGTGGGGTACGTGCCGGTTGCGTACGCGGAGCCGTTGCTCGGCGTGAACGTGGTCTTGGCGCCGTAGAGCGAGTCGACCGGAGCCGCGTTGAGGCCGAAGGTGTTCGTCGCCCAGCTGTTGGTGTACGCGGTACAGCCGGTCGAGCACGATGCGCTGCCGTCTTCGGTCAGGAGCACGCTCGAGAGAGTGATCGCGTTCGTTGCGAAGGCGGGTTCCGTGCCCAGTCCCGTGCCGCCGGCCGCGAGCCCGGCCGGAGCCAGGTCAGCAAAGGCGAGCGTGTAGGTCAGGACGCCGCCGGGGCAGGTCGCTCCGGCACCCGCGGTCACGCCGGAGGGGCAGTTGGTCGAGGTGACGACGACGGACTTCGTGAGCTTCAGGGCGCCGCCCGGATAAAGCACGTCGTAGCTGTCGTTTGTCTCGGTTCCCGTTCCGGAGCCGCCCGTGCCGGCCGCCGTGATGTCGAAAGCCACCGGAGTGAAGGCGGTGACGGCCGTCGCCGTGTAGACGGCGAGGTAGTTCACGCTCACGCCCGAGGCGAGGTTCGTGAAGTTCGTGATCGCCGCACCCTTGGTGCAGGTCGGGAAGGTCGCGCCGCCGCCCGTGCAGCCGCTAGCCGCATAGAAGGCCACCGTCCAGCCCGCCGGGGGGGCCGGCGTCGTCAGGTTGATGACCGGCTCCGTTTTCGTGGAGGTGTTCTGCACCGTCATCGGAATCGCGATTGCGGCCGCATTGGTGCAAGTGCCGTTGGTGGCCGGCGTCGCGGTGCAGAGGAACCCAGACTCGGTGAAGTCGAGCATGTTGGTCGCAGCGCCGCCGCCGTAGTTGCCGGTTGCCGCTGGGACGTTGTAGGGACCGTTGTAGACCGTCCACTGCGGCCACGCTTGCGTGGACACGGTGTTCGATGCGCCGCCGGGCGGCGTCGTGCCGGTGCTCGAGGTCGGGTTGGCGACCACCGTGGTCAGTGAAGGAGTCGTGCTGTCGTAGGTGCCTGAGGCGATCGTCGGCGCGATGACCGGAACGTTACCGGCCGAGTCCTTGTTGCCGCCGATGACGCTGTTGGCGATGTTGCTCACCGAGTTCGGGTCGGCGGAACCGCTGCCGCTCGGTTGCCCTGTTACGATGTTGATGACGACTTGCGGTGCGCTCACCGCGCCCGCGCCGGTCGACCCGCTCGGATTCGAGGCGAGTTCGAGGCCGCCCGTACCGCCGCTGAGCAGGACCGCGACGTAGTTCGCCGTCGAACTGAACGTCGTGCTCCAACTGCCGGACGCGCCGGTCGCCGAGTAGTAGACGCTGCAGGTGTCGCCTGCCGGGCACGTGGTGGTCGTAGCCGAGACCAGCGTCAGCGTGGTGCCGCCGTACGCGGGAATCTTGTCGAGGATCATCACGCCCGGGTTGGCCGAGCCGAGGAACGTCTTGACGGTCGTCAGGTCGCGCGCCGCAAAGCTGCCGCCGTCGTTCGCGTTGATCGTCCAAGTGATGTTCGAGCCCGACGATGTCGGAGCCGTGACCGCTTTCTGGATGTCCAGACGCGCGTCGACTTGGAGGTTGTCGCTCTCGGCGCCCGAGGCGGTCGCCGAGGTCGTCGCCGGGATCGAGCCGTTGACCGGGTAGACGATGTCGGCCGTCAGCGTGGTCGTGATCGTGCCGGTGGTCGGGGTCGTCGTGGAGGCGACCTTGTACTCGACGTCGATGCTGACCGTGCCGCCGGGAACGATCGCGTTGTAGGTTGCGCCGGCCAGGGCCGTGTTGAGGTTCGCGAGCGTACAAGGCGCGGCGACGGTACACGTCGTGCCGCCGACGATGATGTAGGCCGCGCCGGCGTTGGCAAGCGAGGCGTTCGCGCCGGCGGCGCCGCTGAACGCGGCATCGGCGGTCATGACAAAGGTGCCGTTGGCGTTACCGGTGTTGGTAAGGACGAAGGCGTTGGTCGTTACGACGTCGCTCGGAGCGACGTTTTGGGAAGCGGGATTGCTCACCGTCAGCGACGGAGCGTTCCAGACCGTCGTGGTGACGGTATTCGATTGCGTCGTATACGTGGTGGCGTTGACGTCGCTGTAGGTCGCCGTCGCCGTGTTGGAGATGACCGTGCCGGCCGCCGTCGCCGCTGCCGCGACCTTCGGGTGCGCGAGCGGCGCGGCGACCAAAGCGAGCGCGCCCGTCAGGACCAGCGCGGTCCGCAGGCGCGAGCCGAAGACTGTTACGCGTGCGTTCATTTGAGAACCACCGCGTACACGTAGTCAGACGACGATTTGGCCGTCAGCGACTTGGTGCCGATCCAGCGCACCGCCGTGAACGTCGCGGGGTCCGCTTTCTTGACGACGTCTCCGGTGGCCGTGTGAACTTTGACCGTCGGAGCCGGCGACCACGTCTTACCGCCGTCGAGTGAGAATTGGGCCTGCGCGCCGCTCTTGGCCGAGGCCGAGCCCGGCTCGTAAGCGGTGCCGGCGGGGATGCGCCCGACAGGGGTGAGATTCTGGGCCGCCTCGGTACCATTGTTGGTTGCGACGATGACATAGCGAATCTCGTCGCCGGGTTTAAGGGCGGTCTTTTCGACCGGTACGAGCTGCTCCGCGCCGTTTGCCTGATGCTCAACGAGTACCCCGCTCAACTTGAGCGTTACGACGGGTTTCGCTTGGGCGACCGAGACGAGCGACGCGAGAAGCAGGACCGCTAAAAGAGCGGTGAACTTGACGCGTAGCAAAAAACTGACCTTTCTAAAACGCAAGGCTTTTCCGTATTCCCAACTGGGCTGTGTGAGTTGCGGCAGTGCGGCGAGGTCGTCGATCGAGTCGGCGAGGTGCTGACGAATCACTGTACGTGCCACAATGTACTATCGGTTTGGCGCTAACTCACCTTATCAAGTTTACTCAAGCGTGACATTGCTTAATGCTTGATTTGGCCAAAAAGTCAAGCATTTTAGTGTTTGGCGTCACTTGTCGGGGCGTTTAGCCGGTGATTCTCGTCACCTTTTGCTACGGCGCCGCCGTTAGAGAGTGACGATTATCACTCGAAAGCATCGCAAGGGCTGCAGCAAGAGCCCTTAGACGCCGCGCAGTTCGCGGTTCCCCGCGTAGATCCAAACGGCGAGTGCCAGCGAGGCGGCCCCGCCGCCGACCACCGCGTGGGAAAGCCCGACGACGCTCGCGAGACTGCCGAGCAGCAGCGAGCCCGTCGGAACGAGCCCAAGGATGACCATCGAAAAAACGGAGATCGCGCGGCCGCGCATTTCGCCCGGCGAGAGCGTTTGCAGCAGCACGTTCGAGCTCCCCGCAAAGCTGAGCACCGCCAGGCCCATCACGACGAGGACCGCGAGCGCGACCGCGAAGACGTGCACGGTCCCCAGCACGATGGCGCTGGCCGACATCAGCACGGCGCTTGCGAACCAGACGGCGCCGCGCTTGTGGCTGCCCACGATCGCGGTCACGAGCGAGCCGAAGATCGCGCCGACGCCGGTCGCGGCGAGCAGCATGCCGAGGCCGCCGGCGTCGACGTGGACGACGTGCGCGGCGTAGGCCGGCAAGAGCTGCGCATAGGGCCGAACCAGCAGACAGGTCACCACCAGCAACAGGATGACGGAACGGAGCACGCGGTCGCCCCACAGGAAGCGAATTCCGGCGGCCATCGAGGCGAAGACGTGCTCGCGCGCGATCGAACTCGGCGGGGCCGGACGCATGAAGATCAGCGCGACCACCACCGCGAGCGTCGCGACCGCGTTGACGTAGAACGAGACGGCCACGCCCGTCGAAAGGATGAGCACGCCCGCGACCGGCGGCCCGATTACGCTCGGACCGTTGAACGCGATCGAGTTCAAGCCGACGGCGTTACCGACGTACTCGCGCGGAACGAGCAGCGGTACCCAGCTTTGACGAGCCGGCGAATCGAACGACTGGGTCGCCGAACGCAGCCCGGCCATCATATAGATCTCCCAGAGCGTCAGCAGATGGAAGCTCGCGAGCAGGGCCAGGGCGAGGGCCAGCACCGACTGGGCGACGTTGGTCACGAACAGCACGCGCCGGCGCGGAAAGCGGTCGGCGACGACGCCGGCGAGCGGCGAGAGCACGAGCACCGGTACGGCCGCCGACGCGCCGAGGATACCTAGGTCGAGCGAACCCAGCCGCGCCGTCGGGGCGAGCTTCACGACGAGGTAGCCGAGCGTCGTGATCTGCATCCAGGTTCCGAGGTTGGAGATCGCCAGCCCAAACCACAGCAAGCGAAAATCCCTGAACCGAAACGGCGCGAGGATCGTGGAGCGGCGTTCGGGGATCTGCTGCTCGAGCGGCGCTCTCGCCCGCGTCGAGCTCACGTGCTCCCGGCCGAAGCGGCGCGCACGGCGGCGAGCACGATCTCGACCGCGCCCTCCATGCCGAAGCGCGACGTGTCGAGCAGCAGATCGTAGAAGTGCGGATCGCCCCACACGATCTTGTAGCGCTCCCGAGTGAAGGAGCGGCGCTTGGCGTCGACGCGGTCGATCTCGGCCCCGGCCCGAGCTCGCGGAATTCCGAACGCCTCGACGATCCGCTCGATGCGCCAGGTGCGCTCGGCGGTCAAGAACACGCGCACCAGATCGGGCCGCGCCCCGAGGACCGCGCCCGCGTTGCGCCCCAGGATCACGACGTTGCCGCCTGCCGCCGTTTCCCGGATGGCCCGCTCGATCTCGCGCCGCACGGATTCGTCGAACTCGTCCGCGCCCCGTGAGGCCGCCCCGGAAAGAACCTCCGCTGTCCCCTCTCCCAGACCGCGCAGCATCCGTTCCGAGAAGGACGCCTCGTTGATCGCCCGCGCCGACACCTCCTCGGCCGAGGTCCCCAGGCGCGCCGCGACCGCCTTCGGGAGCTGCTCGGTTAGGAGCACGTAGCCGAGCGCCTGGGCGACCCCGTCCGCCACGCCCAGCCCCGCGGCACCGTACTCGCGCGAAATCGTCACGATCACGCCCGGGAGTTTCGCTCAGGCAGCGGCCTTCGCCCGGGGCGCTTGCCGGCACGTTCCAAGCCCTTCTGCAACGGGCAAGGCGCTCGATTGCAAGCGGGGCGGCTCGAGCCAGGGTGATGGCTGTCACGGTGCTCCAGGGGCCCTGCGGCTACGGTTGAGAAAGCAGCCACCGGGGGATTTAGGAATGCTTAAAATCGCGGTCTATGGTAAGGGCGGAATCGGCAAGAGCACGTTCTCGTCGAACCTGTCGGCCGCGTTTGGGCGCCTGGGCAAGAAGACGATCCAAGTGGGTTGCGATCCCAAGCACGATTCGACGTTCACGCTGACGGGCTCGCTCATCCCGACCGTGGTCGAAGTGCTCTCTTCCTACAAGTTCAAGACCGACGAGATCGACCGTGAAGAGATCATCTTCAACGGCAAGTTCGGGGTCGATTGCGTCGAGGCGGGCGGACCGCCTGCCGGTGCCGGCTGCGGCGGGTACGTCGTCGGCGAGACCGTCAAGCTCCTCGAAAAGTTCGGCGTCTACAAAGACTACGAGGTCATGGTCTTCGACGTGCTGGGCGACGTCGTGTGCGGCGGGTTCTCGGCGCCGCTGCAGCACTCGGAGCAGGTCATCATCGTCGCGACCAACGACTTCGACTCGATCTTCGCGGCCAACCGGATCGCCACCGCGATCACGATCAAGCAAAAGACCGGCGGCGGCACGCTGGCCGGGATCGTCGCCAACCGCGCTTCCGACGCTGAGCTGATCGGGCCGTTCGCGGAGCGGATCGGGACGGTCTGCCTCGCATGCATTCCCGAGTCGCCCGACGTGCGCAAGTCGCGCCTGACCGCTCAGACGGTCTTCGAGATCGACCCCAGCGGCGCGCTTGGCGCGCCCTGGACGGAACTCGCGAACCGGCTCCTGGCCGGCGTTCCGCTCACCGTCCCCACCCCGATCCCGGAGCGCGAGCTCTTCAGACAGCTCGGCGCCGATTACGTTCGTCCACCGGACATCCCCGCACCCGCGATCGCGGTCTAGTCGCTAAACGCTCCCCGCCGGACGACCGGCGAAGCGAATTTCGCGCGCAGCTCGTCGAGCTCGCGCTTGCGTTCGTGCGCGACGACCCGCGTGTACGCCAGCGCCGCCGCTGCGGCGAGGCGTTCCAGAATCTCGGCTTCCTCCGGATCGATGTCGGTCGCGTTGTCGTGCGGACCGTAGAGCGTGAAGCCGAGCAGATCGCGGCCCAGGACGACCGGAACGGCGATCACCGGTGTGCGCGGCTCGGGGGGCAGGTCCGCCCGCTGCCAGCGAATGTCGCCGAAGCGCAGCGTCGCTAGATCGGCGCGCAGCACCCGCACCAGCAGATCGTCGGCGTCGAGCTCGAGAGCCGTGCGTTCGTCCCAGCCGATCGCGTAGACGCGCCGGTACGTCCTGCGTTCGGCGACGAGCGCGAACGTGGCAGCCGACGTCAGTGCGAGCTCTTCGCGGGGCTCGCGAGCCAGCGCCTCGTGCACGGCCTGCACGCTTGCGGCTTCGACCAGCGAGCGTGCAATGCGCTCGAGATACTCTTGCGCGTGGAAACGCTTACGAAAGACGAGCCGCTCCAAAAGACGTTCGGCGCGCTGATGCACTTTGTCGAGCAGCACGCCGATGAGAATCGAGGTCGCGGCGGTGAGCGCGCGCGCCAGATGGCGCTCCTCGATGAGCGTTCCCGTCAGCCACTCGAGCAGGCCGACCAGGACCACCAAGCCCGATGTGAACGCGGTGAAGACGACGGCGCGGTTGACGAAGTACGTGACGTCGAAGACGCGATACTTGATCACCGCATAGGCGATCGAGACCGGCATGACCAGTGCCAGCGTATTGGAGATCGGATAGATCGCGGTCGGAAGACCGGGCAAATAGTCGAAGCTCAACGCGACGAAGGCCGCGGTCATTCCCCAGATCGCGATCTTCAACCGCTGGCGATTCGCCTCGTCGTGGCGAACGTAGCTTGCGACGAGCAAGACGATCGTCGTCAGGTACGCGCCGAGTGCCGGAACGTCGTCGAGCAGACGATAGTCCGGGACGAAAGTCGTCACCACCAGGTACGCCAGCGCTCCGTAGTAGAGCAGCCCGACGACGACGACGGCGGTGACCGGCTCGAGCGCGCGACGTTCCCAGCCGGCCGGTGCGTCGGAGGGAAAGCGCAGCACGAACGGCAGGAGCGGCAGCGCGCTGAAGCCGGAGAACAGCGTACGCGCGATGACGTAAAACGGAACCAAGAGTTCCTCGGGCAAGAACGTGTAGAACGGCTCGAGCGCATCGAGCGGCACGGTCCCGATGCAATACAGGTACAGCCAAAACGTCATCCAGCCGGGCCGGAACACGAAGAGTCCGGTGCCGATGAGGATGAACAGCGCCGACGTGGCGACCTCGCTCGCGATCAGCAGCGCCTCCAGCGGGCTGTACGGCGCGCGCGCGACGACGGCCCGAAGCGACACCTGGCGCGCTCCACCGCGCCCCGTCACCGCAAACGTAAAGCTCTCGCCCGGTGAAGGAGCGAGCAGCCGGATGCGCTCGAAGGGCGAGATTGACGAGGAGACGATGTTCTGGCCGGCCGCTATCCCGGCCCGGGCTGCCGGCGAGTTCGGCGCAACCGCGTCGACCGTTCCGCTCCACCGGTCCATGCGAAGGCCGAGCGTCCCGCCGCTGCGCACGCCCAACGTGGCCGTCGGCAGGACGACCGCAAGCAGCAGCAGGCTCACGGGAATGACGAGCCAGCTCCGGACGTCTGCCGACCTCACGCCAGCCTTCATCCGCATCCTCCTTGCGAGGGATTATAGCGCACTCAGCTGCCGAGCACCGGACGGCGCGCCCGAAAGCCGGAGCAAGGAGGATTGCAGCAGGAGCGCCGCCGCCGTGGCGCTCGCAAACGCGAAGCTCAGGCCGTCGTGGCCCAGCGCCCGGGCGTAGCACACTGCGGGTTGAACCGACGATCGCAGCCGTTGCGGAGCAAACGCTCCCGCGCGCAAGCACCGCGTGAGGCGTACGCGGCCATCTCAGCCGCAGACAGTGTATGAACCACCCGCTGCCATTCCGAGTGACAACTGCCGCTCCCGACAGCGATGGCGCCTATTGCGTTGCTGCGGCTCGAGCGGCAGTCCCTGGCTACATCGTGGTCGTGAGGAGCATTCCGCCGAGACCAGGAAAAATCGAGGGCTGGTGCTTGAGGAGGCGCCCCCTCAGACAAGACAAACGTAGGCCACGCTCGGTGGCGGCAGCAGATCGACTCGCGATACTATAACCGCTTCGAACTCTGCCTCGGTTCGAACCGCGACGAAGACTGCACCGAAGCGATCTGAAGCAAGACTCCTCCAACACGGCCTTTGTCCGGCGCTGTAGCGGCAGCTCAGGATAGGAAAGGCGGCGATTGAGGACATGACCGCATGATTCAGGAGTGCGGCGTCGGGCCCGGACTCGAATCGCAGGACACAATGCAACTGATGGTCGTGGAAGCCGGTAACGTCGAACAGCAGCTGGACTTGGTCGAATATTTCCGCCGGATAGTCCATTCGCTGTAATTTCTCTTGATTTCCGACATTTCCCCATAAAGACGGCTCATAGCCCACCGCCCAAGAACCTATACTCCCGTGCCGGGCGCCTTGACGGATATGCCTGACTCCTCTTTGATTATACCGTATTGCCGCATCGATCCGCTTGACTTTCACGTGGGAAGTTCGATCGAAGCGGGTCAACTGAGGTGAAGACACGATTCGGCCTTTTAGTAGCTGAGATCGGAGAGCACACGATCCGCAACGCGCTCCCGGGCCGATGCCGCAGTCTCGAGTCAGCTTACGCGAAGGCACGACCGCTGCCGGCGAGACTAAGAAAGGGCGGCTGGACCTGTCGGCAAATCGCTTACGAATTGAATGCGCGCGGATTGAAGCCGCCGAGCAAGTGCAAGTGATCGCCATGTGCAGACGTCGCCCCCAACTCTCGGGTTCGCTACCGTTACTTTTTGCACGAAGAACAAGGCGGCCCCAAGGTCAGTCTCATGGCATAGAAGCGGCCCTAGCGAAGCGCAGACTGGCCGTCAAGAACGGGGAGAGCGACCCAAGGGGATCGAACATCGGAACCATCTGGCGAATACCGGTTAAGCGGTATTCACCCGCGGTGCACCGTGTTGACGGAAGGCAGCGGACCATGGATTTCGATACGGTCGCGGCGGCGTGGTCGCGCTGGTGGCCAACCTTCGAGCGCGGGGCGGGAGCGGTGAGCGCGCGGATTATCGAGCTCGCCGAGGTCGAGCCGGGCGATCGCGTGCTCGACGTCGGGACGGGACTCGGCGAGCCGGCCCTCGCAGCGGCGCGTCGCGCTGGACCGAGCGGAGCGGTGATTGCCATCGATCGCTCTCCAGCGATGCTTGCACTCGGCCGCGAGCGCGCTCGGCGCGAGGGCATAGACAACGTCGTGTTCGTGGAAGCCGACTTCGAATCGTACGACGGCGGCGCACCATTTGACGCGATGGTGAGCCGCTGGGGCATCATGTTTTCGGCCGACGTGCAAGCTGCACTCGTGCGGCTTCGAGCGCAGCTTGCACCGGGCGCACGGTTCGCAGCGGCGACCTGGGGGCTGCCGCGAGAAGTGCCAGTGATTTCACTGACGATCGCCGCCGCGGCGCGTCTCTTCGAAACGCCGATGCCGCCGCTCGAGGGTAGCCCGTTCGCCCTGCACGACGGCGCGGAACTGGCGCGGATGTTTTCGGCGGCCGGTTTCGAGAATGTCCTGCTCGAGGACCTCACCGTCGTCTTTCCATTCGACTCGGCAGCGCAGTACTACGCGCACGTCACCGAGGTCGCACCGCCGATCCAAGGGCTGCTCGCGCGCTTGGACGACGAACGGCGCTCCGCGTTGCGTGACGCCGTCGAGCGCACGGTTATCGAGCGCTTCAC
This sequence comes from Vulcanimicrobiaceae bacterium, assembly GCA_052267165.1. Lineage (GTDB taxonomy): Bacteria > Vulcanimicrobiota > Vulcanimicrobiia > Vulcanimicrobiales > Vulcanimicrobiaceae > CAWICD01. The sequence continues at coordinate 23,653 of JBKQHO010000027.1, forward strand.
GCACGACGGAGCGATTCGAATGCCCAATCGCGCGCTAATCGCCAGCGGCTCGAATCCGTCCGCGCGTGCCAAGGGAGCGACGGTGCCGTAAAGCTCGCCGAGAACGAGGCTCGCGCCGGCGCTTTCGGCGCGGGCGGCGAAGCTCGAACATGCGAGGGGAAACGTCAAGCGGCAGGGCGGGACTGTCACGTCATGATGGTTTGGCAATGCACCGCTAGTAGCGACCTGCAACGTGGCACTGGCCAAGAGTGGATCAAGTAACTACCACATGGCGCAGCATTATTGCGGACAACAGTTGCTTAGTGGCGCTCGGCCGGCGCGAGGAGACCTTACCCGCAAGCGAGTCCTCAGGCTCAGTCGAACGCGCAAGTAAACCTCCCAATCAAGCGAAGTCAGAGCTTGCCTTCGGCTAGGGAAACAAGAATGGCCGTCGAACCGTAACGCGCGACTGCTGCTCGTCGCCTATTATGGGCGCTACGATGGCCGAGCGTCGAACCTCTGAGGACCGCGATTGAGATGAAAGAGGAACTGTACCTCGCCACGCACATGCGTGCGGTTACGTCGAGGCTCGGCTTTGCTGTCGCGGCATGGATACTGATGATACTTGGAGCGATCGCATTCGTTAGCGCCGCCGATCAAAGCCGAGACACCGTTACAATTCAGCTTCTCGAATCCCGGCAAGCGGACGCATGGAACCAGCACGATGCAAAGGCCTATGCCAGCCTCTTTACCGATGACGCCGATGTGGTGAACGTGCTCGGCTGGTGGTGGAAAGGACGCACCGAACTAGAAGATAAGCTGGGTGCAGCCTTCGCGTCCGTATTTCAAGCGAGCAGGCTTACCATCACGAACGTGGACGTTCGGTTCCCGACTCCTGATGTCGCGATCGCCCACGTGCGTTGGACGATGACCGGTGCAGAGAATCCAACCGGAGGACCAGATTCTCACGCACCCATGATCGGGATTCAAACTCAAGTGTTGAGACGGGCGTCCGGCACGTGGTTGATCTCTGCTTTCCAGAACACCAACAGTATACCCGAGACACCGTTCCCGCCTCCACCCAGGTAGCGGTTGACGAGTAACCGCGAGGGCGATCGAGGACGGGAGCGAGCGCATCAGCAGCGCGACCCTCGATGCGTGCGGTTACGTCGCACCGTCCAAGCGGCGCCGAGTCGCTTTGGGTACGTAAAGGGAGCCCGTAGCTCGACCCTTACGATTTCGCTCACGTCTCGAGGTCTTCGATCCGGGATTCGAGGCGCTCCAAGCGCCGATCGACGCGATCGAAGCCGACTCGCATTTCGGTTCGCAGTCCCAACATGTCGGTTCGCATTTCAGTTCGCAGCTCGGGCAGCTCGGCCTTCGTGGCCGTCTGCTCGAACTTCTCGGCGACGAAATCGCGAAAGTCGATCAGCGCGGCGAGGATCTCCTCGTTTCCAGGCATCGCGCCTCTGTTGGCCGCGGCCCGGCCCGTTCCCGCCGACGTGTCTACGAACAGAGCAGTAGGATCCGTGGGGCAGGACCGACCCCAAAGCCCGAGCGGCATCGGCCCGACCCCAGGTCGCAACGATCGATCTTTCGACCGATCCGCCGCCTGATATCGTCGTCGAAATCGACATCTCGCGTGCTCGACTCGATAAGCTGGAGCTCTACGTGGGTCTTAGCGTGCCCGAGCTTTGGCGCTACGATGGAGACCGCCTTACGGCATTCCGCCTCGAGCACGGCCGATACGCGGAGACCGCGCACAGCGTCGCCGTCCCCTGGCTACCTATAGCTGGCTTAGAGCGACCTCTCGCCATGCTCGCCTGCGCAAAGCCAACGCAGATTGCGTCGGCATGGCAGCAATGGCTCGATACAAACGCGCCACGTTGCAACAGCTGATTCTTCACGGCGGGTCCCCAGCGTCACCCCGCCAAGCTCGCCGCGCCGATCAGCGCACGCGTCGCGAGAAGGTTTAGCAGTACGCTATTCACGTCGCGGCCGCGCCGCGCTCACCAATTCTCCGAGCCGGGCGCGCCTTTGATCGGCCCGACCAGCCGCGACGTGACCCAGCCGCCGTAGTAACCGCCCTCTTGCGGCTTCACCCGCTCCTCGCCGACGTAGCACGCATCCATCTTGGCGGCGTAAAAGGCGAAAAACCCAGCAATGCGTTCGTATCCCATCTGCAAGTCGGTCAGCGGCTCGGGGTAGCTCCAAGCGCCTGTCCGAACGATCCTGTCGCCGGCGACGACGTTGTACGCGAAGGCGATGCCTTTCCATTCGCACAGCGTCCAAAACGCCGTCCGGACGAGCGATTCAAGCACGCAGTCCTGGGGCGGGACGTAATAACACGGGGCGCCGGCGGTTTCGACGACGCGCATCGCGCGGATCGTATCGGCGAGCGTACGCCCGCCGAACTCGACGCGCACGCGGTCCGTCACGTGCTCGACGCGCGGAGGGCGCGGATAGTCCCACACCGATTCTTGGCCAGGCCCTGGTTTCACGATCGCCTCGGCGGGCGGGCGCAGGCGCTCGACGGCACGCGCGCGCGCAACGTGCCGCGCGAGCGTCTCGGGCGAGGGTGACGGCAGCGTCGACATCTCCGGTGGGGGTTCGCGGCCGGAATGCTGAACGACCTGGCGGACGACGCATGAGCATCATCGAGACGCGCGACCTGCGCAAGGTCTTCCGTTCCGTCAAGCGGACGCCCGGAGCGCTCGGCGCGCTACGCACGCTGTTCACGCGCGAGTACGTCGACCGGGTCGCGGTCGAGGACGTGACGATGTCGCTCGAAGCAGGCGAGCTGGTCGGCTACATCGGTCCCAACGGCGCGGGCAAGTCCACGACGATCAAGATGCTCACCGGAATTCTCGTGCCGACGTCAGGGTACGTCAACGTGGCCGGCCTCGTGCCGCACGAACAGCGCACGCGGAACGCGCGCAACATCGGCGTCGTCTTCGGCCAGCGCAGCCAGCTCTATTGGGATCTGCCGCTGATCGAGTCGTTCGAGCTGCTGCGCGCGATCTACGCGATTCCGCTCGCCCGATACAAGAAGAACTTGGCCGATTTCACGGCGCTGCTCGAGATGGACAAGTTTCTGAACACGCCGGTCCGGCAGCTCTCGCTCGGACAGCGCATGCGCGGCGATTTCGCCGCCGCCATGCTGCACGATCCACGCATCGTCTTTCTCGACGAGCCGACCATCGGGCTCGACGTCGTGGCCAAGGAAGCGATCAGGAACTTCATCGCCGGCATCAATGCCGAGCGCGGCACGACGTTTATTTTGACGACGCACGATCTGGCCGACGTCGAACGCCTCTGCCGGCGCATCGTCCTCATCGACACCGGCCGGGTCATCTACGACGGCGAGGTCGAACGCCTCAAGGAACAGTACGGCACGCATCGCACGCTGGTCGTCGAGCTGTGCGAGCCGGTCGGCGAGCTGTCGATCGCAGGTGCCGAATTCGAGTCGCGCCAAGGCAACGTGGCGCGCTTCCGTTTCGACCGGCACGAGATCAGCGCCGACCAGCTCATCCGGCGCGTCGCCGACCGGTATTGCGTCGACGACGTCTCCATCGAGGAGCCCGAGCTCGAGTCGATCATCCGGCGCATCTACGTCGAAGGCTACCAGGATCCCGACGCGCACGTCGCGCTGCCGGCCGGCATCACGCCTCCGTGAGCTTCGCGGCGACGGCGTTTCTGCCGTATCGCGAGTTCGCCCTCAAAGCATTCGCGCGCGAGTCGACCTACCGCGTCGAAGTCTTCACCAACGTCGGCTCGATCGTGCTGCGCGTCTACCTGTTTCGCTCGCTGTGGACCGCGCTCTACTCGCAAAACGCGGCACCGGCCGGGATTCCGCTGCACGCGATGCTGACCTACGCGACGGTCGCGCTCTTGATGTCCCTCATTCTCGAGGTCGACGGGACGCGCGCGATCCGCGAAAAGGTGCGTGAGGGAACGATCGCGACCGACTTGATGAAGCCGATCAGCTTGCCGCTCTACTTCTTCAGCGACGGCTTCGGCCAAACGGTTTTCCACGCGCTGATGATCCTGCCCGCGCTGCTCTGCTCGCTGCTGCTCGTGCACATCGACGTGCCTTCACCCGCCGCGCTGGCCGCGTTCGCGCTGGCCTTCGTCCTCGGCTACCTCGTCAACTTCTTCCTCAACTTCTTGATGAACGTGGTCGCCTTTTGGACGCTCGAAACGTTCGCCGTTCAACTCATGATCCGTTGGGCGTCGGACCTCTTGAGCGGGCAGCTCCTGCCGCTCTCGTTCTTTCCCGGGCTGTTGGGGCGGATCGTTTCGGATCTGCCGTTCGCGGCGGTCTACTCGACGCCGCTGCGCATCTACATCGGCCAGCTGCCGCCGTCGGGCTGGCTCGAGGCCTTCGGCGCGCAGCTCTTTTGGCTCGTGCTCTTCGGGGCGGCGGCGTTCGTGATCTGGCGCTTCGCCGAGCGCCGCGTGGTCGTCCAAGGTGGATAAGGAGAGAAACAGCGTGGCGGAAGCAGTCGACCTCATCGTCATCGGCAGCGGGCAGGGCGGGGTGCCGTTCGCGGTCGCAAGCGCGAAGGCCGGCAAGCACGTCGTGCTCTTCGAACGCGGCGCGTTCGGCGGCTCGTGCATCAACTACGGCTGCACGCCCTCCAAAGCGCTGCTTGCAGCGGCTCACAACGCCGGACGCGCGCGCCTGGCGGCGAGCCTCGGCGTGTACGCCGACGTTCGCGTCGACCAGCGCGCCGTCTTCCAACGCCTGCGCCGAATTCGTGACGAATGGAGCGCCGGCGTCGGAAAGCGCCTGCAATCGGGCGGCGTGGAGACAGTTCACGCGAGCGCCGCGTTCAGCGGGGAACGCACCGTGCGCGGCGGGGAACGTGAGGTTCGCGCGCCGCTGGTCGTCATCGATACGGGCGGCGCCGCGGCGATCCCGGCGATCGACGGCGTCGAGCGCGTCCCGTATCTGACGAACGTCAGCTTCTTCGATCAGATCGAACTGCCGCGGCGCCTGCTCATCGCCGGCGGAGGCTACATCGGGCTCGAGCTCGGTCAAGGCGCGCAACGTCTGGGCAGCGCGGTGACGATCGTGCACCGCGGCACGCGCATCATGGAACGCGAGGAGTCGGACGCGGCCGACGCCGTCCGTACGGGTCTCGAGCGCGACGGCGTGCAATTTCGGCTGGGCGTTCAGCCGAAAGCGGTTGCCTACAATGACGGCGTTTTCAGCTTGACGCCCTCCGACGGCGCGACGCTCGAGGGCGACGGGCTGTTGCTCGCGACGGGCCGCACGCCGAACACCACCGACCTCGCACTCGGCAACTCGGGAATCGAGTGCGACAAGCGAGGTTACGTCCAGGTCGACGAGCATCTGCAGACGACGTGTCCCGGCGTCTACGCGATCGGCGACGTCGCCGGCCAACCCGCCTTCACCCACGTTTCGTGGGAAGACTACCGCCGCCTCGAATCGACGCTCGCCGGAAAGCCGCGCACTCGCGACGACCGCGTGCTTTCGTACACGACCTTCACGGAGCCGCAGCTCGCCCGAACCGGACTCACCGAAGCCGAAGCGCGCGCCAAAGGTATCGACGCCGCCTCCGTAACGTTGCCGCTCTCGAACGTGGCACGGGCGGTCGAGTGGGACCTCGAACTCGGGTTCTATCGTCTGGTGATCGATCGCGCCGGCGGGAAGATCGTGGGCGGGACGTTCGTCGGCTACGAAGCGGGCGAGCTGATCCAGATCATCGGCGTGCTCATCGAGCAAAGCGCGACCTGGCGCGACCTCGACCGCTTCGTCGGCATCCACCCGACCTTCGGGGAAGGCCTGCCGAGTCTGGCTCGCCTGTTCGAAGCTTAGCTTTCGAAACGAGGCCGCCCCTCGCGTTCTGGCTCGCGAGAGCCGCCGATCGCATAGTTCGTTTTCGTTGACCGTTAGCAACTAGGCAATGAGCAGGGGGTTCTCGCGCCCTTGCTCGCGAGAACCCCCTTTCGTACGATTCAGCCACGCTCTACGAGGCGACACGAATCGCGAGCCTTACCGAAGTCGATCGCTCCGAGCATTGCAAGGGAATAACAGCAGTCCATCGATCTCGTAATGTACCCCATCCCTCGATCGTTGGGCTGCTTGAAGTATGCTTCGGCTGTCGCTACGACGACGTCTATTGCTCAAGCGAGGTAGGCAAGCTTTGTAGTGAACTTGCTCACACCCCGTCACGCTTGGTCAGCCCGGCAGGTCGCCAGTGTGCCGACCGGTAAATGGCGTGACACAAAGCGAGAGCGATTTTTCGGTGTGGCAAGGGGCGAAGAGCGAAGAATGGCAGCGCCATTTGCCTGTCCCCGAAGCGAAGCGGAGGGGGAGCGATGAGCGACGCAGCCACGGCGGAAAAGCGTTGAGCGACTGTCACGCCATTTGCCGGTCGGCACACTAAATGAGCAGAGCGGCGAAGGAACACCGCTCGTGCAAAGGGCGGTGCCGTCGTATGTTAGGGGCTGTGAAGAGCGGCGCGGATTCCGCGTTGCTCAATTCGCTTGAGCTCGAGCAGGCGGCGTAAGAACGTCTCGTGCTTATACGAGGAGGACTTGCCGAACTTCACGATGACCGCGTCGAGCGAGGGGATGACGTAGAGCGCCTGGCCGCCCGAGCCGCTTGCGTAGACGAGGTCGGGAACCGAAGGAAGCGGGCTCAGCCACCAACCTAGGCCGTAACGCGGATTCGGAGTCGAACCTTCGAAGCAGCGCGCGAGCGAATCGGCCGCGACGACGCTCTCACCTTTCCACGTTCCGCGTTCGCAGATGAAACGGCCGAACTTCAGCCACTCACGCGCCGTCACGAAGGCGCCGGTCGGCAAGGGCTGCGTGCCGTCCTCGAGCTTGCGCCAGGAGTCGACTTGCATTCCGATCCGATCGAGGATCCGTTCGTGCAGATACGCCTGCGGTGAGCGGCCGAGGTCCGCAAGCTTGCGCGAGAGCACCGCGCCGAAGACTTGCAGCGGGACGCCCCCGTAGGTGAAGTGCGTGCCGGGCTCATCCTTCAGGTGCACTGCGAGCGCGCGGTCGAAGGTCGGTACGAGCGCGCCGAGGCCTCCGAAGCCGATGCCGCTGGTCAACTGCAGCAATTCGCGCAACGTCACCCGCGACTTGAGCGGATCCTCCGCCCACGACGGGACGGTTTGCGCGACGCGCTCGTCGAGCTCGAGCAGTCCGTCGTCCTGTGCCGCGACCGCGAGCGGCCCCCAGAAACTCTTCGTGCCGCTGTACAGCGCGTGCGCCTTGCGCGCGTCGTAGCCCTCTCCGTAGCGGATGAGCTGCATATGCTGACCCTGCTGCACGAAGAGCGCGTGCAGCGCGTGACGGTCGGCGTAGGCGGCCGCGGCTTCGAGATTCACGGCGCGTGCGCGAGCAGCTCGCGCACGACGCGCGAGGCGAAGGCGATGAGTACCGCGCCGCCGGCTCGCTCGATCCAAAGCGCTGCTCGCCCCGCGGCGGCGCTGCGCCGCAGACGGGCGGCCGCAACCGCGTAACCGGAGAGCACGACCAGTTCCAGCCCGACCGAGGCGAGGGTGAGGATCGCGACTTGCAGCGCGACCGGCTCCTTCGGCCCGATGAATTGCGGCAGTACCGCGACGAAGAACACGATCGCCTTAGGGTTGGCGAGTTGCGTCAGGAACCCGTTCGAGAAGGCGCGCCGGTGCTCGGATCCCCGTCAGCGGGGGCTCGGTGCTCAGCGCCGCGGCACTGCGCGCCAGCATCGCGCGGACTCCGAGAAACGCCAGGTGACCCGCTCCGCACCACTTGACGACGCCGAAAGCGCGATATGAAACGAGCAGCAACGCCACCACGCCCGCGCCGGAGAGGACCAAGTGGACCGCGTTACCGGCCAGGATTCCGGCGGCGGTCGCGAGGCCGCCGCGCACACCGCGCCGCAGCGCCCTCGTGAGGGTCAGCAGCACCGTCGGTCCGGGGATCAAGCACAGCGTCAACTCGAGCACGCAAGAACGCTACGAAGGTGGCGAGGTGCACGCCTCACGCGTTCGACGCGAGACTGGCGCTCACTCCCACACGACGTCGTCGACGTAACAGAACTTCCAGTGCTCGCCCGGTTCGCGCGAGGTGATGATCGGATGGGTCGTCGCGTGAAAGTGCTTGGTGGCGTGCTTGTTCTTGGAGCTGTCGCAGCAGCCCACGTGACCGCACTCCAAGCACATGCGCAGGTGAACCCAGGTGTCGCCCATCTTGAGACACTCTTCGCAGCCGCGCGAGTGCGGCTTCACGTCGCGAATCGTGTCGAGGTGCGAACAAGGAATAGCGCTCATGATTCAACTTCCGCCAGCGGCAGATCCCACAGCACCAGCTCGGCGCTGCCCTTCACCTCGACCTCCAACGGCCCGGTGATCCGCGCCGCGTCGCCCTGCTGCAAGGGCTTCGTGTTGACGTCGACCGCACCGTCAGCGACGAACAAGAAGGCGTAGCGGCCGGGTCGCACGACGTGGACCATCCCGCGCTTCTCGAGCCGCGCGACGTACGCCGTCGCATCCTGCCAGAGCGCAATGGCGCTCTTGACGCCGGGCTCGCCGCTCGCGATCGCAAGCCAGCAATTGCGCCGATCCTCGAGGGTGTAGTCGACCTGCCCGTAGCGCGGCTCGAGGCCGCGAGCGCGCGGCAGTACCCACATCTGCACGAAGTGGACCGGCTTTTCGCTCGAGTGGTTGTACTCCGAGTGCGCGATCCCGGTCCCCGCGCTCAAGTACTGCACGGCGCCCGGACGCACGATTCCGATGTTGCCCATGCTGTCCTTGTGCTCGAGCTCGCCTTCGAGGACGTAGGTCAAGATCTCCATGTCGCGATGCGGGTGCGTGCCGAAGCCCTTGCCCGGCTGCACGACGTCGTCGTTGAACACGCGCAACGCGCCCCAGTTCTGATTCTGCGGGTCGTGGTAGTCGGCAAAGCTGAACGAATGCTTCGTTTGCAGCCAACCATGGTCGAAGGCCGCGCGCTCGCCATCGCGCTGAACTTGGATGCTGCCCGTAGTTATCGTACTCATCTCTCTTCCTACAACCGAGGCAGGGTTGCGACGTTTCCAAGCCGCCTTAACCCGCAGCCGGGAAGTCAATCGAGCCCTCGGCGAGAGGCTATTGGCGCACGAACTCCAAGGGGACCGAGTGGAAAACGCAAGCGCATTCTTCGAACCCCTCGGCGACGGGCGTTTCCGGGCCACGGCGGCGACGCAAAGCCCGTGGGATGCGCGCATGCAGCACGGCGGCCCGCCGTCGGCGCTCGCCGCGGCGCTCATCGAGCGTTTGCACCCGCGCCCGGAGATGCGGATCGCGCGCATCTCGCTCGATTTTCTCGGGGCTATTCCGCTGGGCGAGATCGGCGTGCGCACCCGCGTCGTGCGTCCCGGGCGGCGCGTCGAGTTGCTCGAGGCGGCGCTCGAGTGCGGCGGCCGCGAGGTCGTGCTTGCGCGGGCGTGGCGGATTGCGACCAACCCGGAGATTCACCGCAGCCTGCCTGAGGGTCACACCGCGCCGCATCCGCCCGTCCCGCCACTGGAGAGCGCGACCGAACGGCGTTTCATGCCCGCGCACGACTTCGGCTATGCCGACGCGCTCGAGTGGCGCTTCATCTCGGAGGCGCGCGAAAGCGACGAAGCGGCGCAGGTCTGGATGCGGCCGCGCGTGCCGCTAATCGCCGGTGAGCGGCTGGGCGGACTCGAGCGGCTGCTGATCTGCGCCGATTCGGCCAACGGCGTCAGCTCGCGGCTCTCGTTCAACGAGTGGCTGTTCGTGCCGCCGACCCTGACCGTGACGCTGCACCGCTATCCGTCCGACGAGTGGATCTTCATGCGCGCGATCACCACGATCAGCGACGACGGCCTCGGTTTCGCCGAATCGATGCTCGCCGACCAGCACGGATTCGTCGGTGCCGGCGCGCACCCGCTGCTGATCGAGTCGCGCGCGACCTGAGACGCGCGCCGCCTACGATTGCGCCAACTCGCCACGCGCTTCGAGGCGCGCCAGCAGCAGATGGTAGTACAGCATACCGCGCTGATCCCCGAGCGTGGCGAGTGTGGCCGGCAGATCGACGTCCTCACCGGCGAGCGCCGTCAACCCGCGCGCAGCGCCCGAGTCGTTGGCGGGAAAGACGTCGAGCCGGCCGAGCCCTCGCAACAAGATCACAGCCGCGGTCCACGGTCCGATCCCTTTGATCGCGCAGAGCAGCTCGGAGGCTTCGGGGCTCGAACGCTCTTCGAGCATCGCCTCGTCGAGCTTACCTTCCGCCAGCGCTTCGCCGACGCGGCGCAGGGTGGCGACCTTGCCGGCCGATAAGCCCGCGGCCCGCAGCGGCGACTCCTCGGAAACGAGAAACGTCGCGATCGTCGGAAACGCGTAGAACTGCGCCCCGTCGGCTTCGACCGGCGAGCCGAGCGACTGGATGACGCGCCGCAGAATCGCACTCGCCGCGAGCAAGCTGACCTGCTGAAACACGATCGCGTTGACGCACGCCTCCCAGAGGGTCGGATAGCGCGGCGGTTTGACGCCGTGCATGCGCTGCGCCAGCGTGCGAAGCCAGCCGACACGGGCCGCGCGGCGTGCGAAGCGCGACACGTCACGCTCGGCCCCGAGCATGCGCCGCGCCAGCGCGAAGGCGCGCTCGGCCTCGCCGGCCGGCGCGTCGACCGCGACCTCGAGCTCATGCGGGACGGGCTGACGCACGCGCACGAGGTTCGGCGCCGTCAAGCCTTCGAGCGCCCGGTAATAGCCGCCGTCAGGGGTGACGACGTCGACCAGGTTGGTCGAGAAACGCCGCAGGACTGCGACCGTCAGGTCGAGCCGGAACGGCGCGACGACCGGAAGCGCGAACACGTCCGCAAACGCCATTTCCGCCTCTCTCGCGGGTCGCACGCGCCCTCCTTCCCTTTCGGCTCAGAGACGCCGCCCGGCGGTTCACGCGCAAGCAAAGCGACGGCAACTCCCTGTATGCAATCTCGTGCTACGTTCGGTGCGTCATGAAACCGGGGCAGCACCTGCGACGCTTCACGGTCGCCGAGTTTCAACGTATGCGCGAGCTGCAGATCCTGGCGGAGCCGGAGCACCTCGAGCTACTCGACGGGCTGATCGTCGAGAAGGCTCCGCTCGGGCTCGTTCAGTGGCACCGCCACTCCGCGCTCGTCGCGCACCTGCTCGAAACGCTCGGCGAACGCGCCGCCGTGCTGCCGCACGTCCCTCTGGCGTTAGGCGAGCACGACGAGCCACGGCCGGACGTCGCCGTCGTCTCCGGCCGGCCCCGCGAAGGGCCGCGGCGTCCGCCGCTGCCCGACGAGATCCTCGCGCTGGTCGAGCTCGCCGGCACTTCGTTCGCGGCCGATACCAACCTCAAGCACAAGCTCTATGCACGCTTCGCGATCCCGGATTATCTGGTCGTCGATCTCGAGCACGACCTCGTCGCCCACATTCCGGCGGCGACGGGAACGACTATCCCAAGCCCGCGGCCCGCTCGTACGGCGAAGCGCTGCGTTTCCGCCGGCTGCCCGGCGTCGTCATCCGCAGCGACGCGTTTCTGAGGCCGCGATCTTAACGTCCCGCTAGCGCGCCGAGCGCTACGCGAGCGCCGCCGGTAACTCGAGCACCGGAAGAATCTGGCCGCTGACTTCACCAAACCCTACGCGGTAGCCGCGGCCTTGGCACCAGCCCGTAAGCGTCAGCGTGTCCCCATCTTCCAGGAACGTGCGCTTCCTTCCATCCGCGAGCGCAAGCGGTCGCCGACCGTTCAACGTCAGCTCGAGCAGGCTGCCGCACGAATCCGGCGTCGGCCCGCTGATCGTTCCCGAGCCCATCAGGTCGCCCGGTCGCGTGTTGCTGCCAGAGACGGTCAGGTGCGCCAACTGCTGCGCCATGCTCCAATAGAGATACTTGAAATTGCTGCGCGCAACCGTCGTCGCTGTGCCGGCGCCCTCGGGCAACAGCGCAGCCTCGAGCCGGACGTCAAAGGCGTGCTGCCCGTTCTGCCGCAGATACGCTAACGGCTCCGGGTTCTGCGGCGGGCCTGCGACGCGAAACGGCTCCAAGGCGTCCAGCGTCACCACCCACGGAGAAATGGACGTGGCGAAGCTTTTGCTGTTGAAGGGCCCGAGCGGAACGGACTCCCACTGCTGAAGGTCGCGCGCGCTCCAGTCGTTCAGCAGGACCATGCCGAAGATGTGCCGCTCCGCTTCAGCGGGCGAGATGGGAGTCCCGAGCTCACTGCCTTCGCCGACGACGAACGCGGTCTCGAGCTCGAAATCCATCCGGCGGCACGGCCCAAAACTAGGGCGCTGCGCATCCGGGGCCTTCGTCTGACCGCTCGGCCGGCGCACCGGGCTGCCGCTCACGACGACCGACGACGCGCGTCCGTTATAGGCGATGGGAAGCTCGAGCCAATTCGGCGGAAGTGCATTCTTCGGATCGCGGAACATCGCGCCAACGTTCGTGGCGTGCTCCTTCGACGAGTAAAAGTCGACATAGCCCGGAATGTCGACCGGCAGGTGCAGCGTCGCCTGCGCCATCGGAACGAGCGCACGCGCTCGCAGAGTCTCGTCGTCGCGCAGCTCGCCGCAAGCGGCGTCAAGCAATTCCCGCAGCCGAGCTCGCGTCGTGGTCCAGGCCGGCCTTCCAAGCGTCAAAAACGCGTTAATGCTGGGCCGGTCGAACACGCGCCGTTCCGCTCGATCCGGCACGAGCAGTCCCGCCTCTTCGAGAGCGGCAAGATCGACGATCCAGTCGCCGATCGCGACGCCGACGCGCCGGGCTCCCGCGGCCTCGGTCGAGAACACGCCGTAGGGAAGATTCTGAACGGGGAAGTGCGACTCAGCGGGGACGTCGACGAACGACCTCGCGCGTTCGGCCATCGGCGCTTCGCCGAGCCTCATCTCCCGGGCGGCTTGAAGCGGTTGCGCAGTCCCTGCCAGCACTCGAAGTACTTTGCTTGCAACTGCGCGCTCTCCATCGCGTAGCGCGTCGGCCACGCCGCCCAGCGTGACTCGAACATGAAGGCCATCGTGTCCGAGACATGCTGCGGCTTGCTGGTGTCCTCCGCGCTGGCTCGTTCAAAGGTCTCGGCATCTGGCCCGTGGCCGCTCATGCTGTTGTGCAAGCTCGCACCGCCCGGAACGAAGCCCCCTTCCTTCGCGTCGTAGACACCGTGGATGAGGCCCATGAACTCGCTCGCGAAGTTGCGGTGAAACCACGGCGGCCGAAAGGTGTCCTCGCCGGCAAGCCAACGCGGCGGGAAGATCACGAAGTCGAGGTTGTCGACCCCGGGCGTGTCGCTCGGCGAGCTCAAGACCAGAAAGATCGACGGGTCGGGATGGTCGTAGCTGATCGAGCCCAGCGTATTGAAACGTCGCAGATCGTACTTGTACGGTGCGCAATTGCCGTGCCAGGCGACGACGTCGAGCGGCGAGTGGTCGAGCTCCGCCGACCAAAGGTTGCCCATGAATTTGGCCAGCAGCTCGAAGCGGCCTTCGCGCTCCTCGTACCACGCGGTCGGCGTCAAGAAGTCGCGGGCGTTCGCGAGGCCGTTCGCGCCGACCGGTCCGAGATCCGGTAACCGAAGATGCGCGCCGAAGTTTTCACAGACGTACCCGCGCGCCTCGCCGTCGAGCAGCTCGACGCGGAAGCGCAGCCCGCGCGGAATGACGACGATCTCTTGCGGCTCGGCCTCGAGCAGGCCAAGCTCGGTCTCGAAACGGAGTCTACCGTGCTGCGGCACGAACAGCAGCTCACCGTCGGCACTGTAGAAATAGCGGTCCTGCATCGACCGATTCGCCGCGTAAAGGTGGATGGCGCAGCCGCTCTGCATCGCGGGGTCGCCGCTGCCGGCGAACGTCATCATCCCTTCGATCAGGTCGGTGGGCTCGCTCGGCATCACCGGCGGGTCCCAGCGCAGCTGATTCGGCGTCGGAGCGGCATCGCATTCGCCTGCGAGCCGGCCCCGTTCACGCAACGCGAATGGCCGGTGCGCCGCGGCGGGCCGGATGCGGTAAAGCCAAGAGCGGCGGTTGACGGCGCGTGGCGCGGTGAACGCGGTGCCGGATAATTGCTCGGTGTACAGCCCCAAGGAGTGACGCTGCGGCGAATTGCGGCCGACGGGCAAGGCACCGGCGATCGCCTCGGTCGCGAACTCGTTGCCGAAGCCCGATTGATAGGTGAGCGCTGCCGCCGACGTCTGCCGGTCGGGGAGCAGACTTGCCGATATCCCGTTCGTCATCGCGGCCTCACGCTTTCCGAGGTAGCTCGAGGACGCCGCGCCGGATCTGGTCTTCTTCGATCGACTCGAACAACGCCCGGAAGTTGCCTTCCCCGAAGCCCTCGTCGCCCTTGCGCTGGATGAACTCGAAGAAGATCGGCCCCAACACCGTGCCCGAGAAAATCTGCAGGAGCACGCGCGTTTCCGCGCCGCCGACGGCGCCCTCGCCGTCGAGCAGGATGCCCCGCTCGGCCAGCCGCTCGAGCGGCTCGCCGTGCTGCGGAACGCGCCCGTCGATCTTCTCGTAATAGACGCGCGGCGGCGCCGGCATGAACGGCAGCCCGGCGGCCGCCAGCAGGTCGACGCTCTGGTAGAGGTCGCGGCAGCCGCAGGCGACGTGCTGGATACCCTCGCCCTTGTACTCGCGCAGGTATTCCTCGATCTGGCTGCGCTCGTCGGCCGACTCGTTGATCGGAATGCGAATCTTGCCGCACGGGCTCGTCATCGCTCTCGAATACAGGCCCGTCAACTTGCCCTCGATGTCGAAATACCGAATCTGGCGGAAGCCGAAGAGCCGCTCGTAGAATCCGGACCAAACGTCCATGTTGCCGCGTTTGACGTTGTGCGTCAGGTGGTCGATATAGGAGAGGCCGGCACCCAACGGCTGGTCCTCGCGCGTCGTCAACCACTCGAAGTCCGCGTCGTACGCCGACTGCCCGTCGCGATAGCGATCCACGAAATAAATCAACGAGCCGCCGATGCCCCGGATGGCCGGCACGCTCAGCGCCTTCTCTCGGTCGCTCAGGTTCGCAGGCTCGGCGCCCGCCGCAAGCGCGTGCTCGAGTGCGTGCTCGGCGTCGACGACGCGCCAGGCCATCGACGAGGCGCACGGACCGTGCTCGCTCGCAAAGCGGACCGCGTGAGAGCCAGGCTCGCTGTTGGCGAGGAAATGCACGTTACCTTGGCGCCAGAGCGCGACGGCCTTGGTCTTGTGCTTGGCGACCAGACGAAAACCCATCGTCCGAAAGAGCGACTCGAGCGCATGCGGATCCGGATGCGCGAACTCGACGAATTCGAAGCCGTCCGTCCCGGCGGGGTTCGTCGCGGAGATCGTTGCAGGGGGCGCATCGTGCGGATAAGGACCCATCCAAGTGAACTCCTATGGGAAGGCTCTGTAGCAAGTCATTCGAGCACGCCGCGCCTACCATGCCGCTTCCTTTTCACGCGGGGCGCCGCCGCGCGCGGCGGAAACGTGAGCGGCGGCACCGATCTCTTCGAGAACCGCTGCCTGGTCGCGGCCGATCCGGCCGGCCGCCCGTTCCAAACGCGACGGGTGTTCGCTCAAGCGCGGGACGGTGCCATAGGTTGCGACCGGCGTCCCGTCGTCGTCGGGGACGCTCGTAAGCGCGCCGCGCGCTTGAAATTGCGGATCGGCCGCGATCGCCGTGATCGACATGACCGGCCCAGCCGGCACGCCGGCTTCGGCGAGCGCGGCGTTCGCCGTTTGCAGGTCGAGCGTTCGCGTCCACTGGGCGATGACGGCGTCGAGCTCCGCGGCGTTGGCCGCCCGCGCTTGGTTCGTCGCAAAACGAGGATCGTCAGCGAGTTCGGGCTTCCCGATCAAGGCGGCGAGGCGGCGAAAGATGCTCTGGCTATTTCCGCCGATCGCGAGCCACTCGCCGTCCCGCGTTGGGTAGACGCTGTTGGGAGCAGCCCGCAGATACCGGTTCCCGGTGCGCCGGTTGACTTTGCCGCAATGGACGTACTCCGGCAGCGTCGCTTCCATCAGGCTGAACGTGCTCTCGATGAGCGACACGTCGACGGTGTCGCCCCGGCCGTCGCGCGAACGCGCGTGCAACGCGGCGAGCGCGCCGATGACCGCGTAGAGCCCGGCGAGCTCGTCGCCGATGCTGATCCCGACCCGCATCGGCGGTCCGTCGGGATCGCCCGTGATGTAGCGCAGGCCGCCCATCGCCTCGGCGATGTTGCCGTAGCCGGGGCGCGTTGCGTACGGCCCCGTCTGTCCGTAGCCGCTGATCGAAACGTAGATGAGCTCGGGCTTTTGGGCGCGCAGCGACTGCGGCCCCAGGCCGCGTTCCTCGAGCCAGCCGGGACGAAAGTTCTCCAGCACAATATCGCACGAGAGCGCAAGCTGCCGCACGACGGCGACGTCCTCGGGTTTGCGCAGATCGAAGGTGACGAGCCGCTTGTTGCGATTAGCCGACTTGAACCACCACGACGTCCCGTCGGGCGCGAGCTCGCCCCAGGTGCGCAGCTGATCGCCCTCCGGCTGCTCGACCTTGATGACTTCGGCCCCCAAGTCGGCGAGGTGCCGCCCTGCGGACGGCCCGGCGATCGTGCTGCCGAGCTCGAGGACGCGAACGCCTTCCAAGGACGCATGGCCAGCTTGCATGTCGCTCGGCCTCCATTAGTTTCAGATGCAACTAGTTTATTCTGCCAAACCATAGACCTTAACGAAGCGGGCGTCAAGTGCGGCCGAGCTCGCCTCACTCGATCTCTTTCAGCAGGCGACCGGCTTGCAGCGCGATGCGCTCCAGCGTGCGGGTCAGATGCTCGACGTCGGCAGCGGGCAGCTGAGCGAAAATCGCCCGTTCCATTTCGAGGGCAAGCGGTACGATCTTCTCGTACATCGCCCGCCCGGCCGGGGTGAGCGCCAGCAACGTGCTGCGCTGATCCAGGGGATTGACTTCGCGACGTACGATCCTGCGGTGCGAGAGGTTCGAGACCGCTCGGCTGACCTTTACCTTGTCCATCGCCGTGCGCTCGACGAGATTGGTCGCGCTGAGGCTGGCCGAGCGGCCGAGGTGGGCGATGACCCGCCATTCGGGAACGGAGAGTTCAAAGCGGTCGGCATAGGCCTTCGCGATCAGACGGCTTACTTGCTCGGTCACCATCGAAAGGCGGTACGGCAGGAAGCGAGCGAGCTCAAAGTTCTCGAGGCCGGATTGCGCGGAAACTGGCGGACGCTCGGCGACCGGTTTGGCCTTCATCGCTCATGAGTATACCGCGCACGCTATCTCGGCCCATTTGCAACTAAATCCGGACGCCTCGAATGCGCCGGCCCGCGGGTTCGCGCCCTCCTCGGGCGATCGGGATGCCTTTGCCGGGCAGGGTTAGGGCGAGGGCCATGTCGCTCGGGCGCGAAGCCGCGCCCATGAGGTTCAGCACGCGCGCAATTCACGTGGGGCAGGAAGCCGACAAGGCGACCGGCGCGACCATCGTGCCGATCTATCAGACCTCCACCTTCACGCAGACGGCCGTCGGCGAGAACAGGGGCTACCTCTACAGCCGGGCCGCGAACCCGACGCGCACGGCGCTCGAAGCGCAGCTGGCCTCGCTCGAGGGCGGAGCGCATTGCAGCGCGTTCGCGAGCGGGATGGCGGCGATCGCAGCCGTCTGCAACGGCTTGCTGAATCCGGGCGACCATCTGCTGCTGTGCGACGACCTCTACGGGGGCAGCTACCGCTTCTTCTCGCGCATCCTAGCGCGCGCCGGCTATGCCTTCAGCTTCGCCGACTTCACGGATCTCGACGCAGTTCGCGCCGCGCTGCAGCCGCGCACCAAGATCGTTTGGCTCGAGACGCCGACCAATCCGTTGCTGCGCATCGTCGACGTCGCGGCGCTCGCCGAACTGCGGCCGCCCGGGGCGGTGCTCGTCACCGACAACACGTTCGCATCGCCGTATCTTCAGAATCCGCTGGAGCTCGGGTCCGACGTCGTCGTTCACTCCACCACCAAGTATATCGGCGGGCACAGCGACGTGCTCGGCGGGGCGGCCGTCAGCAACGATCCCGAGCTTGCCGAGAGCATCAAGTTCCAGCAGTATGCCGTGGGCGCCGTGCCCGGCCCGCTCGACGCCTGGCTGATCATGCGCGGCGCGAAGACGCTGGCGGTTCGAATGCGCGAGCAGCAGCGCAGCGCGCAGGCGATCGCGGAGTTTCTCGCCGCCTCCGGCGAGGTCGAGGCAGTCAACTACCCGGGGCTCCCATCGCACCCGCAACACGCGCTCGCGCAGCGTCAGATGCGCGGCTTCGGCGGCATGCTCTCCTTTCGGCTGAGCGGCCCGGAGACGCGCGCGCTCGCGTTCGCCAAGAGCACGCGGCTCTTCAGCCTCGGCGTAAGCCTGGGCGGGATCGAGTCGCTGATCGAGCATCCCGCGCGGCAAACGCACGCCTCGATGCCGCCCGAAGAGCAAGCGCGGCGCGGCATAGCCGGCAACCTGCTGCGCCTCTCGGTCGGCCTCGAAGATTCCGGCGACTTGATCGACGACCTGCGAGCAGCCGTAGCGGCGAGCAGGCTCGCGCCGCGCGGCTAACGATGAATCGCGCGTCGGTTCTGCTGGGCGTGTACGCGCAGTACTGGCGGATCAACCTGCTGACGATCATCGAGTACCGCGCGAACTTCTTCATGTGGTTCGGGTTCACGATCGTCTATCACGCGACCGCGCTGATCGCGCTGTGGGTGACCCTCAATCAGTTCCCGTCCATGAACGGCTGGGATTTCAAGCAGATGGCCTTCCTCTACGGCCTCTGGATGCTGGGGCACGCCCTGCACAACACCGTCTTCTTCACGGTCGGCGACGTGCCCAACATGATCCGCGAGGGCCGTTTCGACCGCTTTCTGGTCCGCCCGCTCGACCCGCTCTTCCAAGCCATGACGACGCCGCAGCAGATCTGGCCCGACGAGCTGATCCTGGCGATCGGCTTCTTCATCATCGCCACGCACTTCGTGGGCGTCCGCGTCGATCTTGCGTTCGTCGCGTACGTGCCGCTGGTCGCGACCGGGGGCGCGCTGATCGACTTCGGCATTCAGTTGGCGATCGCGACCGCGTCCTTCTGGGTGATCCGCATCGACACGCTGCGCTGGGTCGTCATGTCGCTCGAACAGGACTTCACCCGTTATCCGATCAGCATCTACTCGCGCGCGGTCCGCTTCTTCCTCGCCTTCGTCTTTCCGTTTGCGTTCATGAACTATTTCCCGGCGACGTATCTCTTGCACAAGACGGAAGGCGCGCTCTCGCTGGCGCCGCAGGTCGGCCTGCTGACGCCGCTGGTCGGGCTGATCTGCTTCGCCGTGGCGTACGCTTTTTGGCGAGCCGGGCTCAACCATTACCAAGGCACGGGCAGCTAAAAGCCGCAGGCTCGCAACCCCGCGTCAACGAAGCGGCAACGCCGAAGAGGTACGCTCGCGTGAGTGATATGGCCGTCGAACTCAAACAACGCCCCTTTACCGTCAAAGAATACCACCAGCTGGCGAAAGCGGGAATCCTCGAAGAGTGCGAGCGCGTCGAACTGCTCGACGGCCTGCTCGTCGAGATGAGATCTCGAATTGCTCGCCGATCCGTTTCTCTTACCGCAGGGTTAATCTCGCGAGGCCGGCGCCTCCGTCGAGAGCGGCGCGAACAGCGCGCCGGCGCTCTCCGGTACCGGTTCGACGCCTGCGGGCCGCAGGTAGCGAATCAGCCAGTGCCCGATCGCGCGCAGCCGGAGAATACGGTTGCGCGGACGGCCCGTGCGCGCGAGACCGTGACCGTCGCCGGTGAAGCGCACAAACTCGACGTGCGTGCGGCCCAGGCGCCGTAAGAGGGTGAAGAGCTGTTCGCCCTGATCGACCGGGCAGCGAAAGTCGCGTTCCGAATGCTCGACCAAGAGCGGCGTCTCGATCGCGGCGGCGTTGCGCATCGGCGATTTCTCGAACAACTTGCGGCCGCCGTCGTCCCAAGGCGCACCGACCTCACCTTCGAGGAACCAGCCGAAATCCGAGGCACCGACTTCACTCACGAAATCGTTGACGGCGCGCATCGAGATGCCGCAAGCGAAACGCCGGCTGCGCCCGAGCAGCCAGGTCGTCATGAAGCCGCCGTACGAGCCGCCCGCCAAGCCTAACCGCGAAGCGTCGACCGGCGCGTTCGCGAGCAGCGTGTCGCACAAGTCGAGGACGTCCGAGGCGTCGAGGCCGCCCCAGTCTCCCACGTTCGCGTCCGAAAAGGCGTGCCCGTACGTCTGGCTGCCGCGCGGATTGCCGAAGGCGACGCCGATGCCGTGTGAAGCGAGCATCTGGAACTCGAAAAAGAACGCGAACCCGTAGGCGAAGTGCGGGCCGCCGTGAACTTGCAGAACGTACGGCGCGGCCAGCGTCTCGTCCGGGTCCATGATGAACAGGTCGAGCGGCGTGCCGTCCTTCGCAGGCGGGCGCAAGCGCCGCGGCGGGCGCAGCGCTCGTTGCGCAAGCCATGGATTGCAGTCGGTGAGATTCGCTTCAGAACCGAAGCGATCGACGAGCGCGAGCTCGCTGGGACGCAGCGGCGACGAGAACGCGAGGCCGAGCGAAGCGTCGCCGGCGAGCGAGAACGCGAAGACGTTGCGTTCTCCGCCCGCAACGACGCGGTGCGAGCCTCCTTCGCGCGGAAAAGCCGCGACCGAACACGCGCCCTCGCTGGCAAGCAGAACGTACATCGTTCGGTCGTCCGCAGACCAGATCGGCGCCTGCCGGCCGCCGCCCATCACGTCGTTGAGCACGTAGTCCGCCGCAGGCCGGTCGAGAACTCCTGAAAGCGAGCGCGCCGAGCCGCCCCCGAGCGGCACGACCAGCAGTTCGAACCCGTAGCGGAAGCCGGCGTCGTCACCGCGTTCGTGTCCCAGAAACGCGATCTCGCGTCCGTCGTGCGAGAAGGCCGGCCAGGTGCTCGGGCCGCGCGAGGTCGTCAGCTTGCGCGGCGCTCCGCCGGCGGCGTCGACCAGATAGAGATCCTCATAGAACGCCGTTTGGGGCACGTCGATCTGGGCTGAGAACGCAAGCTGCGTCGCGTCCGGCGACCACGCCGGCGCATGCACGTCGAAGTCGCCGAAGGTGAGGCGCCGGGGCTCGTCCGCGGAGCCGAGCTCGTGGACGAACAGATGCTTGCGGCGCCCGTCGAGCAGGCCTTCGTCGTCGCTCTTGAACGGCAACCCGCGAATGTGCCGGGCGCCGCTCGGGACGTCGAGCGCGATGCGCGCGGTCGCCGGATCGAGCGGCGTCACCGCGGTGAAGGCCAGCGCGGTGCCGTCGGGCCGCCACGTCAGCGCCGGGATCGCATCGTAGGCCGGCGTGACGGAACGGGCCTCGCCACCGCCGGTCGGCATGACGTAAACGCGTTTTCCCTCGCCACGGTCGCCGACGAACGCAAGTTGCGTCCCGTCCGGTGAAACGCGCGGCAAGCGATCGTGCGCTCCCGTCGTGAAGGGCGAGGCCGGCAAGCCCGCGCGCACTGACCAGATCGCCGTCCGCGTCTCATCGCCGTCTTCATGGTAGGTTGCCAGCGTGTAGAAGACCCGCCCGTCAGGCGCGCACTGCGGATCGGTTGCAACCGCGAGCCGGTAGAGATCGGAAGGGACCAGCGGCGAGCGTTCGTTCACGGTGCGAGTGTCTGCGCGACGGCGTTCCGCGGCGCCTGCGCGTCAACGGCTAGGGCGTTCGGGCGCGCCGTTCTAGGCGGCGGCGCGCAGCTTCCAGCGAGGCGCCGACGAAGCGGCGACAGTTCCCAGTTTCCAAGAGTGGACGAATCTGAGAAACCGCATTGGGACAGCGAAGGTCAAGAGAGCCTTACAGTACACGACCGGCACGCTTCCTTGCGAGGAATCGCTAAATCCGCGTGCGTACAATCCGGAGGCGTGAATCGGACCGCGTTTCTCCTCTCCGCTGCATCAGCCATGGTCGTGCCGCGCATTGCGCGCGCGAGCATGCTGGACGACGCCATCCAGCGGGCCGCGGCCGCCTCGACGGGCCTCGTCAGCGTCTATGCGCGGCGGCTCGGGCCCGGCGAGCCGATCAGCTACGACGCCGACGAGCGTTTCCCGTCGGCCTCGACCATCAAGCTGGTCGTGCTGACGTCGCTCTATCAGTTCGCGGAACGCGAGCACGGATTGCTCGACCGCGAACTGACGCTCCACCTCGACGATTTCGTGGGCGGTTCCGAAATCTTGGACGCCTACAATCCCGGCGACCGCATCCGCATCTCGACGCTGGCTCGGGCCATGATCGAACAGAGCGACAACACCGCTTCGAACGTCTTGATCTCCTACTTGGGATTCGATCGCATCAACCGCACCGCGCGCGACGCGGGCATGGAGCGCACGCAGCTGCTGCACCACTTCGTCGACTACACGGCCAACGTTCCGATCCGCAATCTGACGACCGCCCACGACATGGCGCGCCTGCTCTACCAGATCGAGCGCGGCGCCCACGAAGCGGTCCGCACGGTCGCGGAGCCGCAAACGTGCCGAGCGATGATCGACATTCTGCTTCGCCAAGAAGATCGCGACAAGATCGCTCGCGGCTTGCCGCAGGGCGTTCCTTTGGCGAACAAGACCGGCGAGATCGATGGCGTGCGCAACGACGTCGCTATCGTCGACCCGTACGGCGATTCACCCTACGTGCTCGCCGTGCTCACCAAAGATCTCGCCGATTTTTCAGAGGGCAACATCGCAATCCGCCGGATTGCGAAGGCCGTTCATCGCGCGCTCTACACCTACAGCGTGGGCGCGCGCCCGAGCTAAACTCCGAGCCCGTCGTTCCGCTTGAGCACTTCGCTGAGGAACCAGCGCTGCTTCTGGTGGACTTGGACGAGACGGGTGTAGAGATCGGCCGTGCCGATGTCGCCTAACTTCGCGGCTTCCTCAGCATCGGCGTGCATCTCGGCGATGACCCGCGTCTCACCTTCGACGGCCTCCTCGACCGCCGCGCGCGGCGCCTGCTCGCCGCTCGACAGCGGAACCGTCGCCAGCGAAAGGTACGCGCTCGGATCGGAGAGCGGCTTGCCCTCGATCATCAGCGCCCGCTCGGCGAACTCGTCGAGTTCCGCAAGCGTTGCGGTCGCGTGCTCGTCGAAGAGCAGATGCAGGTCGCGAAAGTGAGGCCCGTACGTGTTCCAGTGGTACTTCTTGTAGTTGAGGTACATCACCAGCGCGTTCGCCTGCTGCCGGTGGAGCGCCGCGATCAGCGCCTGCACCCCAACAAAGGTCGGAGCCGAAGTCGTGTTTGCCATAACTTCGTTTGAACTTCGCCGGGCAGCCGCCGGTTGCAGACCGGACTAGGAGGCGGCCTGAGCCGGTTCGATCGAGACCTTTTCCATCACGTCACCGACGCGAATGGAGTCGATGACATCCTGACCTTCGACCGTCTGGCCGAAGACCGTGTACTGCTTGTCGAGAAAGCGCGCGTCGCCCAAGCAGATGTAGAACTGCGAGCCGGCCGAGTTCGGGCTTTGGGCACGCGCCATGGCGACGGTGCCCTTCGTGTGGGGATGCGCGTTGAACTCCGCGTCGAGGTTGTAACCCGGGCCGCCCGTGCCGTTGCCGTTGGGGCACCCGCCCTGGATGACGAAGCCCGGCTCGACGCGATGAAACGTCAGTCCATCGTAAAAGCCCTCGCGCGCCAGCTTGATGAAGGCGGCGGAGTGCTGGCGTGCGTCGCGCGGATAGAAGCGTAAGACGATGTCGCCCTTCTTCGTGTGAATCCGCACTTGGACGTTCTCGGCCTCGGCGGCAAGGGTGTCGAGCTCAGTACCGGTGGGCTTCGTAATGGTCGCCATGAAAGCTCCGCTGCGGTTTGGGAGGGGAGGGTCGATGAGGTCCGGGGCTTTGGTCACGGCGCGCCCCATCACCTGTCCGCTCGCCAGCGCCGCCAGCTTGCGCCTTCGCGGCAGCGCCTTGAAATGCGCCTCCTCGCGCAAGGCCGCCGAGCGGTCCGGAACCGTCCACCATGCTCGCAGACGGATCGGCAGCCGCGAACGGACGTAGCGCGATCCCTCGCCGCGCCGATGGGCCGCCAGCCGAGTCGTCAAGTCGCTGGTCCAGCCCGTATACAGCGAGCCGTCGCGGCAGGTCAAAACGTAAACGAGATAGATTCGCGGCCGATCGATCCCAGGGCCGGCATCACACTTGGACAAGGCGTGCGTTTCGAGGTGACCTCCGGCGGGAAACACTTTTTCGAAGCAATGCTCAATACGGACGCGGTGCTCGATTTGCGGGTCTTGCCGCAACCCCATTTTTGCGCCGTCGTTCGGCAGGGTGTCGCGGATTTTGCGCGGGCTCACGGGGTTGCCGAGGAAGACTTGACGCATATCCTGACCGCCCTAGGCGAGGCCTTGGCCAACGCGATCGAGCATGCCCGTGCCGAGGAGCCGATCGACGTCGAGATCCGCGTCGGCAGCGATCGCATCGTCGTAACCGTCCAGGATAGCGGAATCGGTTTCCCGAGCCACCTGGCCGGTCCGCCTGATTTGCCGGAGCCGAGCGCCGAGCGCGGCCGCGGACTGCCGATCATGCGACGTTGCACCGACATCTTTGCGATTCGAAGCTTGCCGGGACGTGGCACGGCGGTCGTCCTCGGCCGGTACCTTCACAAGGCTGCTTCCGGCTCGTCGCGAGGCGTCGCCTAAGGGCTTCCCGGGCTCGGCGTTTGCTCGCCGTTCCCCGGCCGTGACCCCTATCACCGGAGCTCTTGGCTCCCCCGAGACAGAATGGAAGGGTCACGCGGAGCCTGAGGTAGCTGTTGTTCGACTCGCAAGCTGACGTCGTCGAACGCGACGATTTTTGTTCGCTCGCCCCGATCGGTTGGCTGCATCACAAGATGCAGGACAGCTTCTTTCTTGTCGTGGGAACGGGATCGTGTCAAGGCTTCCTCCAGACGGCCCTGGGCGTCATGTTGTTCGCCAAGCCCCGCTTCGCGACGGCCGTCCTCGACGAAGACGACCTCGGCGGCGCGGATACGTTCACCGAACTCCTCCCGATCGCCGAAGCGGTCGTTGCCGAGCACAGGCCGCGCGCGATCTTCCTCGCCTCGACCTGCTCCCCCGAGATCCTGAAGATGAACGTCGGCGGCTGCGCGGCGCCGCTCGAGGCCGAGCTCGGCGTGCGCGTCTACCCGTGCCGCATGGACGGCTTCGACCCCGCCTACACGATGGGCGAGGACCACGTTCTCGTCTCGATGTTGGGACGCGCCCCGCACACCAACCAGAAGAACCTCGTGATCTTGGGCTGCCTCTCGCCGCTCGAGGAAGCCGAGATTCGCGTCGAGTGCGCCGCAATGGGTCTGCCCGAGCCGAGCTTCCTGCCCGCGGAAAGCGCCCTCGACGTCCCGGCCGTCGGCGCCAACACGGTCCTGGCGGCGGTCCATCCCTATCTCTACGGCGCCGTCTCCTACGCGCAGCGCGAACGCGGATGCGCCATGCACAAGTCGCTCTTCCCTTACGGACCCGACGGCGCGCGCGCGTTTTACGAGTCGCTGGCCGAAGCGTTCGGCAAGAGCGTCTCGTACGCCGAGCGCGAGCGAAAAGCGTGGGCCTCGCTCGACACGCAGCTCGAAGCGCTGCGCGGCCGCAGCATTGCATTCTGTTCGGACGCCATGCTCGAACTGCCGCTGGCCCGCACGCTGCGCGCAGCCGGCGCGCGCGTCGATCTCGTAGGCACGCCTAACCTCTACAAGAAGTTTCACGCGGCCGAGCGGGCCGCGCTGGCAGGCGTTGAGATCCTCGAGCGGCCCGACCGCTTCGAACTATTCGCGCGGTTCGCCGCCGTCAGACCCGACCTCGTCGTCGCCAACCTCAACGTCGCCAACCCGCTGGAAGGGATGGGCTTCGCGGTCAAGTGGTCGACCGAGTTGACCTTCCAGCCCATCCACGGCTTCGGAGGCGCTCCGACGTTGTTCGGGATGTTCGCCGCGACGGTGCGCCGTCATGAGGCGCTCGCCCGCCGCCGCGAAGCCGACGGCGCCGCCGCCCCCATCAACCTCGACTTCTTCCGCCAGCCCGAGCGGGTGCGTCCGTGAGGCCGGCGGGGGTCCGCGCGCGGAGTCGTGCGGGGGCGCGCAGCGACGTTTTCGGCGCGAAGTGCCGAAAGCCGAGCGGAGTGCCAAGCCGTCCGCGAAGTGGACGGCTGTTCCAATGAAGCTGGCCATTTGGAGCTATCAGGCGCCGGCGCATGTGGGCGTCTCGAAGGCGGCGGCTTCGTTCTCGAAGCTGCACTGCGTGCTGCGCGCCCCCAAAGGCGACGGCTACGGAACGATCATGCTCGCGATGTTCGAGCGCCTGGGCGTGCTTGGGCCGCTCACCGTGTGCGCGATGTCCGAAGCGACCCTGGCCGGAGCGCCGGCGAACTTGCCGACAGTCTTACGCGAGGTCGACGCTCGGCACAAGCCCGAGACGATCGTCGTGACCCGCAGCGCGACGGCGAGCGTCCTGCAAGAGCCGCTCGACGGCGAGGTCTCCATGATCCCGCAGGGCGAGCTGAACGCCGAGATCTTCTTCGCTTCGGCCCACCCGGTCCGCGACACCGAGACGAGCGCCTTCGGGCTGACGACCCGCGAGCTGGTGGCGCACTTCGCTCAGGACGTGGCCCGCAGCGAAGGCCCGTCGGTCAACATCGTCGGACCATCGCTGCTTGGTTTTCACGATCATTCGAACGTTGAGTCGCTGCGGCGCGACCTCGCCAAACTGGGCATCTCGGTCAATGCGGTGTTGCCGCTGGGCGCCTCGCCCGACGACATCCGCGGAATCGGCCGCGCTTGGGTGAACGTGCCGCTCGGTCACGAGCTCGCGATGCCGACGCTCGAATATCTCAAGGAACGCTTCGGGACGCCCTACGTCGACGAGCTGCCCTTCGGCGAGGCCGGGACGACGCGCTTCCTGCGGCGCCTGTGCGCGCTCTGCGAGATCCCCGCCGAGCGGATAGCGGAGGCTGCCAAGCAAGCGAAGCTCCTGTGGTACTCGCGCACGGTCGACGCGCACGCGCTCTCCTCGAAGCGCGTCGCGGTCTTCGGAACGCCGACGACCGCCGCCGGCATCGCGCGCGTGCTGCGGGACGAGCTCGACATGCAGGTCGAGTTCGTCGGAACTTACGTGCTCGACTGGGCCGCTTGGCTGCGCGAGCGCGTCGCCGACATCACCTCGAACGTGCTGATCACCGACGACTATCGCACGGTCGCCAGGGCGATCGACGAAGTGCGGCCGGACATCATGTTCGGCTCGCAGATGGAGCGCCACTCGGCAAGCGTCCACGGCGTTCCGTGCGCCGTCATCTCGCCGCCCGCGCACATCCTCAACTTTCCGCTCGGCTATGCGCCGTTCGTCGGCTACGACGGCGCCAACCACATCGGCGACCTGGTGAACCAGACGCAAGTGCTCGGCCTCGAACACCACTTGATCGAGATGTTCGGACCGCGCGGTCAAGGGCGGTACGCCGAAGCCGCACCCGAACCCGAAGGAACGCACCTCGAAACCTTGCCGGTGCCCGCCGCCGCTCAAATCTTGGATCTCACCGCGCCCAAGCCTGGCGACGCGCAGCTGCGTTGGGATCGCAACGCCGAGAAGCTGATGGGCCGCGTTCCGTTCTTCGTTCGCAAGAAGGCGCGCGAGCTGGTCGAGAAATATGCGCGCGACCACCACGTGACGGTCATCGACGAGAGCGTCGTGCTGCGAGCGCGGGAGCAAGCGGGCGGATGAAGGCGGAGCCGAAGGGAACGGTCCTGCGCGATTCGGCGCGCTCGACGGTCGAGACCGTCGGCCACTTCGGCGCGATGATGCTGCCCTTCGCGAACCGGCAGACCGGCGCCGCACGCATCAACGCGTCGCTGCGCATGTTCGCCAAGCCCGGAACGTGGTTCGCTCCGATGTGGGCGATGCTCGTCGGTTGCGTCGCCTCCGGCAACGCGCACTGGGACTTCAGCTCGATCGGCAAGATGCTGCTCGGGATGCTGCTCGCGGGACCGTTGCTCTGCGCGTTCTCGCAAGTCGTCAACGACTGGTTCGACCGCGAGGTCGACCGCATCAACGAACCCGATCGCCCGACCGCCGCGAACGCGCTCGCGCCGCTCACCGTGCTGCTCGTCGCGGTCGCGCTTGCGGCCGCTTCGCTCGGCCTGGCGGCCTATCTCGGAACCCTCGCCACGCTGCACTCGCTTTCGGTCTTCTGGCTGTCGCTCGGCGGACTGCTGCTCGCGCTCGCGTACAGCGCGCCGCCGCTGCGCCTCAAGGCGCGGAACGGCTGGCTCGCCAACGCCGCCTGCGCGTTCGCCTATGAGGGCTTCGCCTGGATCGCGGGCGCCGCGATCTTCGGGAAGGTCACGCAGGGGACGCTCGTGCTCGCCTCGCTCTACTCGCTGGGGTCGCACGGCTTGATGACGCTCAACGACTTCAAGAGCTACGAGGGCGACAAGCGTCTGGGGCTGCGCTCGTTGCCCGTCATGCTCGGCCTGCCGGGCGCGTTGCGCGCCGCCTTCGCTTTCATCGACGTCTTTCAGGTCTTGGCGATCGGCTACGTGCTGCTGCACGCCATGTACCTGGCGGCGGGCGTCATGCTCCTGCTGTTCGTGATCCAGCTGCCGATGCAGCGCAAGCTCGCGCACGACCCGGCCGGCATGGCGCCGTGGTATTGCGCGAGCGCCATCCCGCCGTTCGTCTGGGGGATGCTCGTTTCAGCACTCGCCCTCCGCTCAGGAGGCTTCTGATTCATGCGCAACATCATCTGGAGGTGGGGGGCGCCTTCTACAACGTGGGAGGCGCGCTAGCATGCAAGTGATCGTCGTGGGAGCGAACGTCGGCGGGAGCATCGCCGCGGGCGACCTGGCCGCAACGGGCGTGGACGTCGTTCTGCTGGAGCGCGACCTCAAGCGCAAGAAACCGTGCGGCGGCGCGATCCCGCCGCGGGCGCTCGAGGAGTTCGGCATTCCGTCGCACATCGTCGAGCGCAAAACGCGGCGCGCGGTCGTCATAGGGCCGAGCGGAAGCCGCGTCGAGATGGACGTGCGCGGGACCAGAGCGCGGCCCGACGTCGACTACATCGCGATGGTGACGCGCGAAGTGCTCGACCGGACGATGCGCGACAAGGCGCAGCAAGCCGGCGCCGACCTGCGCGAAGCGACCTTCCTTTCGCACGAGGAAGACGAGCACGCCAGGGTCCGGGTGCGGATCCGCTACCGTAACGGACAGGAAGAATTTTTGACGGCCGACGCCCTCATCGGCGCGGACGGCGCGGGCTCGGCGGTCGCAAAGTCGTGCGGCCGCCCGGCCATGAAACACGCCTCCGCGATCCAGGAGCGGCTCTACCTCCCCGACGACGCGATGGAGTATTACCTCAACCGCGCCGAGCTCTATCTGGGCGACGACGTCTCGCCGGACTTCTACGGCTGGATCTTCCCCAAGAGCGACCACGTGGCGGTCGGGACCGGCTGCCGCCCCGAGCACGCCAACCAATCCTTCGCGTTCCTCGAGGGCGTCAAACGCCGCGCCGGCGACAAGCTGCGCGGAGCCAAGCGCATCCTGCTCGAAGGCCACCCCCTGCCGATGGCGCGCTACAAGAAGCTGGTTTACGGACGGACTCTGCTCGTCGGCGACGCGGGCGGCATGGTCGCGCACACGTCGGGCGAGGGCATCTATTTCTCGATGGCCGCGGGCCGGATGGCGGCCCAGACGCTGCTGGCCGCATGGGTCGACCCGCGCGTCAAGCTCGAACGCTACGAAAAGCTTTGGCAGAAGAAGTACGGCGCGATGTTCGACTTCCTCGAATCGCTGGAGCGCTGGTCGTATACCGCCAATCGCAACCGTGAGATCTTCGTCGACATGTGCGACACGCGCGAAGTTCAGGCCTTGACCTTCGACAGCTACCTCTTCAAGTCGATGGCGCACGTCTCGCCGGTGCATTCCATCAGGATGGCGGCCAACGGCGTGAAGGCGGCGCTGCGCGAGTGGATGCGCCCCCGTTCGCCGCTGAGCGACGCGCCACCGAAGATCACCGCGAAGGAAGCGCTCGCCTTGACTCGGATGGCGGTGAGCGACGGAGTCGGCCTCGATTCAAAGGAGTACGTGCAAACATGACCGCCGCGAAAATCATCGGACTCATCGGAGCCGGCGGCGTGCTCACGTTCGTTTTCGGCGTATCGCTCGGGTTGGCGCGCCTGTTGACGTTGGTCGAGCGCGACGCGATCGCTTCCGGAGTGACCAGCTGATCGTTAGCTCCGCGTCCCGCCCGTCGTCGACAGCGTCCTCTCGCGCCCGGCCGCGGCCGGCCAGGCGCGGCCGTCATGAAAGCCCATCCGAAGTGAAGCTTCTGCGCATCGGCGCTAGGCACAGTCCGTGCGCTCGATGTTTCCGGCTCGTTCGCACGAGGGAAGCCGGCTGCATCGCCCGCGTTCCTTTTGAGCGAGCTCCCGTAGCCAATAGGTAACGACCTTCTCGCGCTCGTCGTAGCGCTCGCCGTGCCGGAGTTTTCCCGGCACTACATCCGCAAGCAAGTTCTCAATTGCATTCATCGCGATCTGCGCACGGTTCGGCTACCGTTCTTTCGTAGATGGTGACCTGAGCGCGATCGTACGAGGCAAAGCGTCCCCGCAGCGTCCGAGGGGCGTCCTTTCCGACTCCGCCGGAGGCGCAGCACCTCAGACCCCACGGTTCGGCGCAATGCTGCGCCTAACCGATCTCTTCGACCGCCTTTGCCAGCTTGAAGTCGCGGTCGGTGAGGCCGCCGACGTCGTGCGAACTGAGCGTCAGCGTAACGCGGTTCCACGAGAGCGCGATGTCGGGATGGTGGTTCTGCTCGTTCGCGAGGCGCGCCACCTCGTTGACGAACCGCATCGACCCGTCGAAGTCGCCGCGATCGAACACCTTTTCGATGGTGCTCGCGCGGTGGCGCCAGCCGGGCAATGTGACGAGACGCTCCGCGATCTGGTCGTTGCTGTGCAAGGTCATAGCGATCCGCTCCGTTGCAGCTGGGCCAGCGACGCGTCGAGGGCCTCGAGCGTCAGCTCGATCTCCGCGTCGCCGTGCTCGGTCGAGAGAAACATCAATTCGTTCTGCGAGGGCGCGAGCAGGACGCCGCGCTCCCGCATGGCGTGATAGTACCCCGCAAACGCGCGCTTATCGGCTTGCGCGGCCTCGTCGTAGTTGCGCGGGGGCGGCCCCGGGCGAAACTTGAAGTCGACCATGCTCGCGACCTGCGACACCTCGTACGGCAAACCGCGGGCGGCGAAGATCGCTCGCATGCCCGCCGCAAGCCGGGCCGCTTGCGCCTCGAGCCGAGGATAGAGGTGCGGGTCGCCCTCGACCAGATCGAGCACGCGATGCCCGAGCGCGACGCAAAACGGGTTACCGGAGAACGTGCCGCCCGTGAAGCACGCGCCCTCCGGCGAAAGCGCCGTCATGACGTCGCGGCGTCCTCCGAAGGCGGCCAACGGAAAGCCGCCGCCCATTACCTTGCCGAGCGCCGTCAGATCCGGCACGTGACCGGCCGGGCGCTGCGCCCCGCCCGTCCCTAGACGCAGCCAGGTGATGACCTCGTCGAAGATCACGAGCGCGCCGGCGCGCCGGGCCCGGGCAAACAGTCCGTCGACGAAGCCGGGCAGCGGCAGCACCAGGCCCATGTTACCGACCAACGGCTCGACCGCGATCGCCGCTAATTCGTGTTCGCGCCCGGCGAGCTTTGCATCCACCTCGGCCAAGTCGTTGTAGGGCACGACCAGCGAGTCGGCGCGAACGCCGGCCGGGATGCCGCTGCGCGCGGCGTCAGGCGTGTTCGCCGAGGCGCCCGCGTCGTGCAGCGCCGCATCGAAGTGGCCGTGATAGTTGCCCGCGAAGCGCAGCACCAGCGAGCGTCCGGTGAACGCGCGCGCGACTCGAACGGCGCTCATCATCGCCTCCGTACCCGTGCTCACGAAGCGCAGCCGCTGCAGCGAGGGCAGATGGCGTGAGATCCGGTCGGCGAGCCGCACTTCTTCGTCGTGCGTCGAGCCGAAGACGG
Organism: Vulcanimicrobiaceae bacterium; assembly: GCA_052267165.1. Classification (GTDB taxonomy): domain Bacteria; phylum Vulcanimicrobiota; class Vulcanimicrobiia; order Vulcanimicrobiales; family Vulcanimicrobiaceae; genus CAWICD01. The sequence continues at coordinate 55,629 of JBKQHO010000027.1, forward strand.
TTCCGGCCGCGGCGAGCGCGTCGAGACCCTGCACGAGCGACGGAGGCGCGTGACCGAAGAGCAGCGGCCCGTACGCCATGAGATAGTCGACGTAGGCGCGCCCGTCGGCGTCGTAGGCGTAGGCGCCGCGTCCGTAGGCCTGCCGGAACGCAGCGCCGCCGACGGCCGCACCGGCGCGCACGGGCGAGCTAGCGCCGCCCGCGAGCGCTCCCGTTTCGCGGAGCCCAATGAGGCGCGCGCTCACGGCTCGTTTCGAACCGACGTCGGCTGCACGAGTTCGATCACACGGTTCATTTCCCAAGGGAGCGCGACCGCTCCCTCGTCGATAGCCCGCGCGTTGCCCGCGTCGCGCTCGCCCCGCGGCTCGAACGCGAAGCGCGGCCGCTCGAGCTTGCGCGCGAAGCGGAGCGTGTGCATCGCGCCGCCGTCGAGCTCGCTTTGTACGAGGACGACCGCCGCCGCGTGCGCGGCTTGCAGCCGGTCGCGACGCACCAGCGACCAGCGCGTTGCCGGCTCGCCGGGCAGCGCTTCCGAGACGATCGCGCCGCCGGCCGCGACGATCCGTTCCTCGAGGTCGGCGTGTTCGGGCGGATACGTCGCGCCGAGGCCGTTGCCGACGTAGGCGATCGTCGCGGCACCCACCGCCAGCGCGCCCTCGTGCGCGGCCGCGTCGACGCCCCGGGCCAGCCCGCTGACGATCGGCGGCGGCGCGTTGGCGGCCAGCGCGCGCGCCTGTGCGGTCGCCTGCGGATCGGCTTCGCGCGTTCCGACAATCGCGGTCCCTTCGCGCCAGCGGCTGCGCGCCGGCAGCGTCCCGCGCACGATCAGAAACGCGGGAGGGTCGTTCAGCTCGCGCAGGCCCGCGGGAAAGGCCGGGTCGTCGAGCGCCACGACGCGCGCGCCCGCCGACTGCACGCGCTCCCAGGCGAGCCGCGCATCGCGCCGCGCTTCGGCCAGGCGCAGCGCCGACTCGTTGGCGATCCAATCGCGCAATGCGCCGTCGTCGCCGCGCGCGAGCGCACGCAAGCGGCGCGCGGGGACCCGCAGCAACGCCGCCGCCAGCAGAATCAGCTCCGAAGCCACGCTTCGCTACACCGACCGCGTCACAGTGTCGAGGTTCCGGCGCGCCCGGCTAACCCGGCGCGTACTTGGTGACGATTTCCTGGACGACCGTCAGGTCGACGTCGGTTTCACGCTCGCGTGCCAAGCGTTCCGCCTCGGCGCGCAGCTTCTTCGTGACGGAGACGCGCACGAAGAACGGCACGCGCTTGATGGTGGTCTCGGCCAGCGTCTTGGCCTCGTCGCTCCATTCCAACACGCTGTTGCGGCCCTTGCCGCCCTCGCAGACCGCGGCCGGCGCATCGCGCAAGATCTCCGCGGTCGGCCGTTCGGCGCGGTGCGGCGGAACGTACGACGTCGGCAGATTGGCGAACAGCGTGTCGAACAGGATCTCGCAGACGACCTGCAAGAGCCAAACGGCGCCTGCGTAGCCGACGAACGGCGTCCCGGTCGCGCGGCGCACGACCGCGCCCGGAAACGACGACTGATAGAAGCGCGAGGGCAGCTTCTCTTGCGCGATGATCATGCGCTCGTTGATCGAGCCGAAGATCATCATCGGGCTCGGGCTCACGTTGCAGAGCGCCTCGCGCACCGCCTCACTCGGCGCGCTCTGGGGACCGGTCCGGTACGCGCTGTAGCAGATGGGCAGCCCGAGCTCGCCCCCCAGATACCGCTCGAGCCCGTCCTTGTAGGTCGGCGGCGCGACGATGGCGATCGGGGCGTTGGCGAAGAAATCGCTGTGTGTCGAGCGCCAGATGTCTTGCCACGCTTGCAGCGTCGTCTTCTTCTCGCTGCGGATGAACGCGTCGGCCTCCGCCTCGAGCCCCAGCACGACGCCCAGGTCGCGCAAGAACGCCGTCGTCTCTTCCAAACCGAACGGCGCATAGAAGACGGGTAAGCCGACCTCGCGCGCGAGCGACTTACCGAACTCGCGGTACATCACGACCGTCGCCTTTGCGTCGCACAGGCGCAGCGTGTCGTAGGAGTTCGCCTCGAATGGATAGACCAGATTGACGTCGGCCCCGATACCCGCGATCAAGCGCTTCATCTCAGCCAGATCGCTATACGAGTTGAAGCATCCGTAAGTCGGGCCGACGATGTTGACCGACGGCTTGGCCGCGCGCGGCGGCACGGGAGCACTCGCCGGACGCACGAAGTGCTCGCGGTTCTGCCAAAGGAAGAGCAGCGCGCGGTCGCGCGCCATCCACTCGTCGTCGTCGAGCGACTGCGCGTTGAAGAAGAGTGGCGTTCCCGCGACGCCTTCGTCGCTGGTCGTCCAGGCCGCACCGATCAGCTCCGAGACGGGCGTGCTCACGATGAAGACCTGTCGGCCCTCGACGCTGGCGCGCTCGACCTTTTCTTTGAGCACACCGAGCGTCCCCGCGATCGATACTTCGTTCTCCGACAGCTCGGAGCACGTCACGTTCTGCAGATATGGGACGGAGTCGGTGTAGTTGATGACCGCGACCGCCGGCATGACGTGGCAGCCCACCGGACCGTCCAGCACGACGTTGCCGTCGCGCAGGCTGGCGAACGTCTGCATCGCGCCGGTGTCGCCGCCGGCATGGTCGAGGTCCGTGACGCGCGCGCGAATCGGGGTGTTGACGACGTCGCTCGGAAGCTCTTGTTTCAGTCCCATCTTATCGCTCGTCCACCGCTCCGTGCGCGATGAGGTGTTCGGTCAGGTCGATCTTGGGCACCCACGACGTGTACGTCCGGCGCGGCACCCCGTCCTCGCTGAAGAAACGCGCGATCTTGCCGTAGCGCTCCTTGCTGCGTTGCGTGGACACGACCAGCGAGAGAATGTCGCTGGCCCCTTCCGCAAGCATCAGCGAACGCGTCGCCATCGCGTTGGTGTAGTAGAGCGACGGAATGCCGAGCTCTTTGGCGTGCGCGCAGAGCGGCGTCGTGCCGATGACGCAATCGTAGGGATGATCCTCGAGTGCGCCGATCTCATCGTCGAAGTTCGCATTGTACAGGACCTTGCAGCCGTGCTCGGCCAGCCACGCTTCTTCTTCCCGTGCCAGCGGATTGGTGTTGACCGAGGTCGAGAGAAACGGCACCTTCGCGCCCGCTTCGAGCAGCAGACGCACCAGCAGAAACTCGTGGCCCTCGTAGCCCGCGACCATGAACGTCAAGCCGCGCAGCGGGAAGTCGCCGATCGCGGCGACGACCTTCTCGCGCTCCTCCTGGGCCACCGCTTCGACGACCGCGGCATTGCGCTTGAGCTCCGCTCCGACCGCCTTGATCCACTTGTAGGTTCCGTCGATCCCGACCGGCGCTCCGTCGATAAAGGGCAACCCCTGCTTCATCTTCATGCGCTTGACGCTGTCGCTGTAGAACGGATGGAGCGGCGCGTTGAGCGAGCCGTCGACCATCGCGACGTAATCCGTCCAGCGCGGCCCCGGGACGTGCGTGTTGACGTGCGTTCCGATGCGCCGCAGCACTTCGTCGATCTTGATCGGATCGTTGGGAAAGACTTCGCCGATCAAGTTCACGCCGGCGCGGGCCTTGCGCTGCGGCGGCAGCCGCCACACCAGCGAATCGACGACGATATCCTTGGCCCGCGCATGCGAGTGCACGCTATACGCCGGCAGCGGCACGTACACGATCTCGGTGTTGCCGACTTGTTTGGGCAGCAGTTCGAACGGCATCCCCACCGTGTCGCTCACGCACAGCGAGCAGATCGGAATGAGCGAGGGCTGATGCTTCTCCGCCATCTCGATCGCCATCGCCTTGAGCTCGTCGAACACGGTTCCCTTCGCCCACATCTGCGAGGAGACGCCCGGCGAAAAGATCGGCCGGTTCGCCACGTAGAAATGCGCTACGAACGTATGCCCGTACATGCACCCGTCCCCCGACGAGATGACGATCGGCATCGCATCCTCCATCCGCAACAAATTGCGAATGGCCCCAAATGCGGGACACATAGAAGACGGCTGCTTCGACATCTCGTTCTCTACCTCAGGACTTGGATTTTGGCGCGTGGCTTTTCGGGGGTTGAGTTCGCGTGGCCAGGCCGGCTCGGGGGCACGGCGCAGGTGAGCTGCGGGCCGCCGTACCCCGCCCCGCCCCGCCCCAAGCCACGCGGGCCCCAGCCACGCGCGGCATACCGACGCTACCAGTCCGCGGCAGGAACTGCGAACCCACCCGCGCTGACGACCGTGGGGACGAGCTCTTTCTCTGCGTCGTCTTCGGTTTCGATGTAGCGGCGGTCGAAGCTGCCGTTGCTCGGCAGGCCGCGCAGGACGGGTTCGACTTCGGGGAGGGACCAGAGCTCGTCGGTGCTGACGGCGGTGCCTTCCATCTTCGCGGCGTTGCCCGAGAGCGCGCACATGAACTCATGGAAGTCGACCTTGTTCGGCAGCGAGGCGCCGAGGTCGTCGATCGCATCGATGACCTTCTCGATGGCGGCGGCGACAATCGGGTGCAGCGTGCCGTCTTTGGCGAGCTCGGCTTGCGGTATGATCGGCAGCGTCGCCAGGACCGGAACGCCGAGCCACTCGGCCATCTTGGCGGCGCGACCGCTGCCGTCGTCCTTGTTCACAAACAGTCCGAGGCAGCGCGTCTTGCCGCCCTGTTCGGCAAAATAGCGCACGGCGGAGGCGATGTTGTTGGCAGCATACATCGACTGGCCTTCGTTGCTGCAGACAATGACCAGCTTGTCAGCCATCGAGCGCGCGATCGGTGTGCCGAAGCCGCCGCACACGACGTCGCCCAAGAAGTCGAGCAGCATGTAGTTGAAGTTCCACTCCGAGAGGCCCCACTTCTCGAGCAGTTGGAACCCGAAGGTGATGCCGCGGCCGCCGCACCCGCGGGCCGACTCGGGGCCGCCGAGCTCGATGCAGTAGACGCCTTCGCCCTTGAAGATGATGTGTTCGGGTGAAAGATCGTCCTCGCGGCCGTCCTTTTGGAACTGCGCCCACGTGCCGAGGACCGTCGGGATGAACGCTCCGCCGAAGTGGGTGACGACGCTGTCGTGCTTGGGGTCGCAGCCCATTTGCAACACGCGCAAGCCGCGGTCGGTCAGGGTCTTCGCAACCATGCTGGTCAGGAACGACTTGCCGGCGCCGCCTTTGCCGTAGAATGCGACGGTACTGTTCTTGCTTACGCCCATTTCAGGATCACCTTTGGAACGGAGGGGTCTTCGAACGCAGTCTGGTACGCGCGCTCGTACTCGGCGACCGGAACGACATAGTCGGCGAGGGTTCCCACATCGATCCGCGCGTCGGCGAGCGCGTCGCGTGCCGCCAGCAGGTCGGGGTGGGCCCACTCGCGTGCCACGAGCAGGGAGACCTCCTTGACGAAGAGGTCGAGGTACGGCGTCTTCAGCTCGTCGTAGTACGAGAGGAGCACGATCGCTCCGCCGGGCCGCAACGCCCGCGCGCAGCGCGCCAATTCTTCCGAGCGGCCGGTCGCCTCGACGATCGCATCGACGTCGTGCACCGCCTCGTCGAGGCCGGTCTGGGAAAGGTCGATCGCCTCGCACGCAACCCCGGCGTCGAGCCGCTGCGGGTTGACGTCCGCACACAGGACTTGGGCTCCGCCCGCGGCCAGGAAGCGCGCCGCGAACTGGCCGATCGCCCCCATCCCGAGCACGCAGACGCGCCGGCCGGCGACTTCGCCCAGCCGGTTCACGCCGTGCAGGGAGGTTGCCGCCAAGGCAAGCAAGGGCGCCTGCTGTAGCGGAATTCCGCGCAGTGGTACGACTTGCGAGGCCTTCTTGATGAGCCGCGCGGACTGCCCGCCGAAGGCGGCGGCCACGTCCGTGTAACACGTGCTGCCGCCGACGAACACTTCGTCGCCGACGCTCACCCCGCTGACGTCGCCGCCGACCCTGCTCACGACGCCGACGGCCTCATAGCCGGGGACGAGCGGGAAGCGCAGCTGCGGAAAGCCAGGTAACTTGCCGGCGAAGAGCAGCCGTTCCGTGCCGGCCGAGATCGAGGAGTAATGCGTCTCGACCAACACCTCGTCGGCGGCCGCTTCGCGCAGCGACGCTTCGCGCGTCGCGACCACGCCTGCTTCGGCGAAGACGATGGCATGCGAGCGCTCGCCGCTCGGGCGCACCTGCGCTGCGCCCGAGCCGTGACCGTGCCCGTGAGCGCTGGCGTGCGGGTGCGTCGTCGGCGCGCTCATGCGGCCTTCTTTAGCCCCTTTCGCAAGGTGGCGGCGTCCTTGTTCATCTGCTGCGTGCGATGAATGTACTGTGCCACGTTGAGCGCGTAGACGAAGTACGCCAAGCCGATCGTCAGGAGCAAGGGCTGTGTCTTACCGGGGAGCGCCATGGCGATCCCTAGGTAACTCATCTGCGTGATGAAGACGATGAGCGTCATCAAGTCTTCAGACATGAACTCCGGGGCGAACCACCAATGGCCGAAGACGTCCTTTTCCCAAAGCGAGCCGGTGATGACCGCGCCGACCATCAGCGAGATCTTGATCAGCACGGTCACGTGGACGTCGTGAAATGGCACGCCTCCGCGGAAGTATGCCACCAAGAACCCGACGCTCACGAAGAACGCCAGCAGCTGCCCGATCGCGAACAGGGGATGAATCTTCGTCCAGATGCTGGCCTTGCGGCGACTGAGCACGCCTGTAACCTCGGGCTTGGGCATGGAGCTCCTCTTAGGTTATCCTAGGTCGGCCGGTGGCCGGCCTCAGTGATAGGGGTCACCCGGAAAACCGCCGGCCCGGCGGACGTTTCCAGGCTACCGCATCCTCCCTCCGGAACGTTGTAGCGCACGCCTCATTTTGCAGCAAAATGCGGCGCGCAGGCGTGCGAGACGCGCCTCGCGCGCTCGTACGTTCGAGCTCGTGGCGACTTCGGCTACCCGGCGCCGATCGCTTTGCGACTTTAGGGTTAGATGATCAACGACTCGAGCGAGTCCATCTCGAGGATTTCGAGCGCCTGTCCCGAGCTCGCGTCGCGCACGTAGCCCTTCTGGCGGAAGCGAGCCATGTTGCGCGAGACCGTCTCCCGCGCGGTTCCGATCATGTTGGCCAGGTCTTGATGGGTCACGGGGAGGTCGATGCGCACGCCGCTGTCGGTCGCGACCCCGTATTGCTGCGAGAACTTGACCAGCACGCGCGCCAAACGCGAGGCGACGTCGCGCCCCCGGAAATCGTCGAGCAGCGTCAGCGCGTCGCTGACCTGCTCCGAGATGCGCTGCATGAAAGCGGTCAGCCGCTCGGGTCGCGCGCTCAGGAAGCGTTCGAAGGCGACATTCTCGATCGCCAGCACTTCACTCGGCTCCATCGCTTCGATGAAGACTTCGCGCCAGTACCCGTTGAGCACGGCGCGGTCGCTCCAGAGCGAGCCGCCTTGCAAGATCGTGATCAGGATCTCACGTCCGCTGGCCAGCAACTTCGTGACTTTTAGGGTCCCCGAAACGCAATAGAAGGTCCGCTCGGGTTTCGATTCAGGATCGGATATGACCGCTCCGTGGTCATAGCGCCGCCCGGTCGCATCAGCGAAGACGGACTCGATGCCGCCTCCGTTGATGACCGATGCGCTTGGAAGACTCCAGAAGAGATCCAACTATGGAGTAGCCCCCGATGCCAGATGCGCCCCCGGGTTCTCGTGAGCCTCTGGGTGTGCAGCAACCGCTTGGACCGGAGTCTCGTCAAGCCCTGCTTTCACGACTGCCGTCGGCCAATTGTTGCCGCGGTGGCACGTGTAGCAGGTGACGGCGGCGATGTTCGGCGGGAGATACTTGTGATTGATCTCGTCGACCATGGCCCACATCCGGTGTGCGATTTGATTTGTCGGATAGTACCGTAGCGTCAGGAAGTCGGCGGTGTTGTGGCAGTGCAGGCAGTTCGTTCCGAGCGAACGCGCAACCGCGTACATCGAGTTCACGACGTAGCCGGCCTGTTTGGTCGTCTTGTAGCGATAGTCCAAGAACTGGACCGGCACGATGTTCCAATTGACCGAGACGATCGGATTGCCGCGATGGCAGGTGGCGCAACCGACCGCGCCCGTGACCGCGTAGTTCGGGTAATCGCGTTTGACACCGTCGATCCAGGTGTGGTTCACGCCGCTCGACATGATGAGCATCGTGCGAGCGACGCGCTTGGTGGGCGTGTCGTACGCGTAGTTGTTGAGGTTGTGACAGTACTGGCACTGCACGCCCAGAGCTTGCGTGAAGTACGCCATCTGTCCGAGCAGCTGCGGGTAGCTGTAGCCTTTGAAGACCTGAACGTTGTAGAGTTGGCCGCCCACGTACGAGTGCGGCACGGCTTTGGGCTGATCGCGGAAGTCAAGCGGCTTCGATTGATCGACCGGACCGTAGTGCTGATAGTACTGATTCGCCTGCGTGTCGACTTCGTTGCCGACGCTGGCGTTGTTGGCGAAACTGAAGAACGGGGTCGGCGCCGGCCCGGGACCAGGCACCGCTTGGCCCGGCTGGGTCGGATTCGTCGCGGCTTTCGCCGAGTCGATCAGCGGCGCAACCGAACTCACCGCCAGGAGCGCGCTCGCGACGAACAGCGGCGCGAGGAGTTTACGCATGATTCCTCACCTATGAACCGGCGCCGACGCGCACGAGATCGACTCGCCGATTCTGCGCTCGACCTGCTTCGGTATCGTTGCTTGCGACCGGGAAAGCGCTGCCGTACCCGGCGCTCGAGATCCGACCTGCCGCGATGTGATATTGACTGACCAGCGTGGACTTGACCGACTCGGCGCGCGATTTGGAAAGCGCCACGTTTGCCGCTTCGTTGCCGGTGGTGTCCGTGTAGCCTTCGATCGAGACCTTGACGTCCGGATTAGCCGCCAGAGCTTGCGCGACGTTGGCAAGGGCCTGTTCCGACCCGGGCTCGATCCCCGCGCTGGCGGTTGCGAAGTGAACGCCGGAGAGGTCGATCGGGCGTGCCTCGTTGAGCGCGTCTTGCAGCGAGTCGGACGGCGGCGCTTGACCGAAGGGTCTGGGCCGCAAGTTGATCGCGTCGCGCGAGATCGGTCCGTACATCTGGACCCAGCCGTGATCGACGCCCCAGACGTACCAGTCTTTCGTGACCGTTCCGGTCGTGATGATGCCGAGCGCTCCTGCCAGCACGACGCCCATCGAGAACCACAAGAGCCAGTCGTGAATCGTCTTGGGATTGGCGTTCCAACCCATCGTCCAACGCCAGAACAGCATCATCTTGTAGGAGCCCGAGTGCATGTCTTTGATCTCGGCGTCTTCCATGTAGCTGCCTTCGGCAGCCGTGGCCAACACCGTCGCGCCGTGCATGCCCCACAGCATCGTGGAACCGAACAGGAAGAAGATCGAGAGCATGTGCCAGGGATCGTAGTACAGGTTGCCCCACAGAACGCTGAAGTTTTCAGCCCAATCGAGGTCGCCGTTGAGCCCGAAGGCCGGCGCTTCCGCCCATGTGCCCATCGCCAGCGGCCGCCAAATCCAAATCGTCGAGGCCAGGACGATCGCCGAAAGCCACGCCAAGACGAGGAACGGACGCCACTTGAACCGGATCAAGCGCTCGTAGCAACGGACCGTCCAGAAGGCGACCGACGCGAACCAGAAGGCCATGATGCCGCACCAGTATCCGCCTGCCGTCAGCGAGCGCGGAATCGAAAGCCCATCGGGCGGCAGCTGCTGGATGTTCGCGAAATATCGGACCAGGTTGACGAGGTTGCCGTGCACCTGATCGATGCCGCCGGCGATGACGAAACCGAGCCCTCCAAGGAAGCAGAGGACCGACATGACGCCCCATGTCCCGAGCCAAATGGTGCCAAGCTGCGTCGAGACTCCGAACTGACGCAAGAACGTGAAGTGAAAAGGTTTGCCTAAACGGATACCGAGTGCTTCGTCGTCGAGCGGACTGGGATCGGGAAGCTCGATGGGCGGGAGCGTCGGACGCGCGATGACGGTTGCCATAACAGACGTTCCCTCAGATACCGAAGAATGACTTGAAGTGCCAGAAGTCGACCCAGTCCGTGACGAACGGGCCCGACGTCAGGATGCACAGGTCGGACATGATCAGTGCAAAGATCGCCAGCCAGAACCCGAGCACGTGGATGCCGAGCTCGCCGATCGAGTAGCCCATGTAGTCGCGCCAGAAGTTGTCGACGTTGGCGACTTCCTTAGCGGGGCTTTCATTCGTGTTGTAGGTTCCCAAGATCGCACTGCCGTGCATGCCGAGCACCATCGCGGTCAAGAAGAACCCGAGGATGCCGTACGCGTGGAACGGGTTGAGGTAGAAGTTCTGGTAGCGGAAGCCGGTGTTCGAAACCCAGGTCAGGTGGCCGGTGAAGCCGAGGTCGAAACCCTCGCACCAGCAGTGGAGTAGCAGCGGGCGAATGAACTGGATCGTCACCCAGGCTGAGATTGCGAAGCAGAACATGATGGGCACGTGATAGCCCATTTCTAACTTCTTGCAGATCTCGACCTCGCGTGCCGCCCAAGCGACGAACGCCACCGTTGCGAGCCCCACGATCCATTCCCAGTTCCCGCCGTGATCGAAGGGCGCCAGGCCCAGGCCGTACTGCCGTAACGGCGGCGGTATGTTGATGCGCACCAAGTCTCCATCGCCCATGCGGGAGATGGAGAATGCGATGAAGGCGATCCCCAGCGCCGCCGCGCCGACCGAGATGAGGCCGAAGATCCCTACGTAGAAACGCCCGACCCAAAAATCGAACGGGTCGCCACGACCAAACAAATCGGCGAGGAAGGTGCCCCCGCGCTTGCGATAGACGCTCTCGAATGCTTGCATGCCCGCCTCTCTACCCCAAAACTCCGCGCGAAGGCTCGCTTCCAAGCCTCTCTAGTTTCGCTCGCGCCGAAAGTGCGCGCGAGATGGATTATTTCGCGCCCGGAGCCGGATTCGGAGCGGTCTGTGCCGCGGCCGTCGTGCCCGCCGCGGGGAAGATCCAATCGAACTTCGGCGAGCTCAGCACGATGAAGTGAATGAGGAGCGCGATGACGACGCCGGCGCCCGCATAGGCGATGAGCGTCGCGCGGAAGTTGTAACTCTTCTTTGGTACTGCCATTTGCTTACGACTCCCTCAACCTATACCGGAAGATGCCAGTTCTTGACGCCCCACAGAAAAATGTGGAAGCCGATCGCGAGCGCGAGGAAAAACCACGAGCCAATAACCGTAAAGGAGTGTAAGACCCAATCGCCGTTGTTGAAGAACGAGCGATACAATTCGGGTACTTGATCGTTTTCATCGTCGTAAACGACGGCTGATGCCGTTTCCAAGGTGGCCATAGTTTTGCGGCGGTCCCCCTTCTGGAACTGAGTGCCGATTGGAATATCGGAGAGGCGGTGGCCCTCGACGCGATGGTATCAGCCCGGCGAGGAAGATGCTGTAGCGCTAGCTACCGCACATCGCTCGCAAAACGGTCCCGAACGGCCCTGCCGGCGACGTTCCGGAAAGCGGTCTGGGCACAAAGTCCCGAGCAAGGATGACAGTCTAGTTCTCAGGTCGCACCCGGCGTTTCGCATCAGGGCCCCATAAGGCAAAAAAAAGCGCCACACCCATTCGCCGGGACTCCCGGTGGGAGCCCGGCGGAATGAGTTAGCGCTTTTCGATCGACTTCGACGAGGAACGAGCTTCGGAGTTTTCAAGAGCCCCTCAAACCTCAGGACGTCCGCCTCTCAATTCGAACACACGTTCGGAGGCGCGATACCTCCGCCGCGCAATACGCCGCCGAGACGCTTAGTGGGCTATGCCCAGGGCCTTGGCGACGTGCGTGAGGGTCGGGTCGCCGATCTGTGCAAAGACCACGCAGTGAATCACGAGTCCGGCGATGACGCCGGCACCGGCGTATCCCGCTACTGCGGCCTTGAAGTCGTGGATGTGCTCGCGGTACTTGGGCCCGCCGCTGAGAGCTGCCATGCTATTTCACTATCCTTTCGTGTTGCTGTTAGGCGTGCAAGGCAAGCGTGTAGATGTGAAGCAGGACGGCAAGGACCAAGAATCCCCAGGATCCCTGGACAACCAGGCCATGCAGGCGCCAGTCTCCGTTGTCGAACCACGCGCGGTATGCTTCGGGAACTTCGTCGTTCGCGATCTCGTATTCGGCCGGTACGGTGGCCATAAGGCAGTCCCCCTTGCTTGTGCGACTGATGAGTGCCGAATTGAAGAGGCGGCGCTCCAGCACAGATTACAACGACAGGACGCTCCCACGCTGTAGCGGATACTACCGGCCGAGCCGGGAAGTGCGACCGGCGTCACGGCAAATGAAAGTAGGCCTTTCGGCCTACTTCTGGTCATTTGGACAGAGGACGCCGTCCAGTTGAGCGCGTCGGCTTCGATTCCGAGCACGCGTTCGGGCTCACGCCGCCGCCGGGCGGCGTCGCTCGCTACTTGATCCCCAGTGCCGTCGCGATGTGGGTGAGCGTCGGGTCGCCCATTTGGGCGAAGACGACGACCTGGATGACGAGAGCTGCCACGACGCCTAGGCAGTGCGGCCCGGGCACCGCCGGAGGGCGGCTGCACGCAGGCTTCGGAGGGAGGCGCGGGTCAGCGCGCCAGCGCGACCGTAAGCGCCGTCAGAATCTTGGAGCGCAGCGGCACGTACGCGCGCCTGGCGTAAACGTCGAAGTTGTTGAGCTCGATCGCGCGCAAGATCCGGCGATAGAGCGACAGCGCCAGCCGCACGGTATAGCGCGACTCGGCGTTGAGCATCGGGATGCCCGGCTCCGCTTGCGCATAGAGCTCGCGAACGCGTTTGATTTGGAACTGCATCAGGCCGACGAACGCTTCGTCGACGACGCCTTCGAAGACGTTCGCCTCGCTGTAGCCGAAGCGCTCGAGATCTTCCTTCGGCAAGTAGATGCGGCCCATCAGCGCGTCTTCGCCGACGTCGCGCAGGATGTTCGTCAGCTGCATCGCCCGGCCGAGCGTTACGCCGTATTCGAGCGCCTCCGGCGTCTGATAACCCAGGATCGGTGCGACCAGCAGGCCGACGGTGGAAGCGACCAGATAGCAATAATCGCAGAGCTCTTCGAAGGTCGCGTAGCGCCGCACGGTGACGTCCATGCGCGCGCCGCGCAGCAACGCGAGCGCCGGATCGAGCGGGATGTCGAAGTTCCGCACGGCGTCCGCGTAGGCCACGAAGATCGGCTCCGGGGCGCGCCCCGCCATCGCCGCGACGAGCTTACGCTCGAGCTCGTCGATGGCAGAGAGACGCTCGGCCGCCGGCGCCGTGCGGTCGACGATGTCGTCGGCCGTTCGGCAGAACGCGTAGACCGCCCACACGGCGCGGCGCTTCTCGGGCGCCAAGAACAGTGAGGCGAGATAGAACGTCTTCGACGCGACGCGAGTGATCTCGCGGCACGTCGCATACGCAGTCCGCAGGTCGGGCGCCGCAACGTGCGGCACATCCGATGCGACAATCGTGAAGTCGGCTTTACGCTCGAACACCGATCTGCTCCAAAGCCCTCTCGACAGCGGCCTTCGCGCTTCGAACCGCTCCTTCGATACTCGCGGGGAAGCGATGGTTCGTATAGCAACCAGCTAAGAACAGGTTCGCAACCGGCGTGCGAGCTCCCGGTCGCAAGCGCTCCGCTCCCGGGCTCGCGCGATAGACGCTCTTGGGAATGCGCACGAGCTTCGCCTTGATGAGATGCTCGCGCGTGGCTAACGGATAGAGTTTTCGTAAGTCGGCCATGACGCGTCCGACGACCGCCTCGTCGTCGAGCTTCATGAGCTCGTCGGCCGGCGCAACGCAGACTTCCACGAACGACTTATCCGGCCAATCGTAGCCGGGCGAAGCTTGGCCCAGGTCCGCGTGCACCGGCAGCAGCGTTCCGGGCGCGAACATCAGATTCGAATAGCGCGAGATCTTGCGATCGAACCAGAGGTGCGCGTTGATGACGGGACTCGACGTCAGTTTGCCGACGCCGTGGACGAGCGGATCGCGCAGCATCTCGGCGGGCAACAGCCGCGCGGCGTTGTGCACGGGAACGGCGAGGATCGTCGCCTGCGCCCGATACTCGCGGCCGTCGAACGTCCGCACGCCGGCGACGCGCTCGCCTTCGAAGAGCAGCTCGGCCGCGCCGGAGCCCATCTCGACGCCTTGACCGCGCTTACGCAGATAGTCGACGAACGGTCCGATCAAACGCTCTGAGGGCGGACCGTCGAGAAAGCCCGAACGGCTGGCGTTCTTGCTCGACGCGAAATACGCCATGACGCGCAACATCGCTTCGGCCGATATCTGGTCGACCGGCGTGAAGTTGAGCGCGAGCGACATGGGCGCGAAGAAGCCGCGCAGCATGTGCTCGCTCATCCCGCGCGAGCGATGCCACTGGGCGAACGTGAGGTCGTCCTGACGCTCGGCGTAGGTGTGATCGCCGAGCAGCACCGGCAGCGTCCCGCGCGCGAACAACAGCTTCTCGAGATTGTTGAAGACGTACTTGCCGGCCAGCACGGCGCCGACGCCGTTGAACGGCGCTGGCAGATCGACGAAATGGAATTCCTCGAAGATCGGTTCGGCCGAGGGCCAGCGCGGGCTGAAGCCGGGCGGAAACGCCCAGGTCAACGTGTGCGGCTGCCACAGCACGTTGTGCTCGACGCCGACGTCGCAGAGGAGCCGGTGGACTTCCTCGTAGCCGCCGAAGAAGGCGTGGAGCCCGCTCTCCAGCCAGTCGCCGTCACGGTCACGCCACGACGAAAGCTTCCCGCCGGCGATGTTGCGCCGCTCGAGGACGAGCGCGGACCGTCCCGCGTCGGCGAGGTATTTGGCGGCGGCAAGCCCAGCCGGTCCGGCCCCGACGACGACGACATCCGGCTCTTCGATCGCGATCAGATGATGAACCCCGTCGGCGATGGGATCGTGGCGTTGTCCTGAGGCATGAGCCCGTTGTGAATGAGCTCCTCGAAGATGTAGCGCATCGCGTTGGTCGCGGCGGCGATCGTCGCCGTGACCGTGCGGCCGTCGTAGGTGGCGTTCGTGACCGCCGGCGACCAATTGAGGTCGCGGACGAGCTCGATCGGGTCGACCGGATTGTCGGTCATCCTCTTGACGGGGATCGAGACGTCGATGGTCTGGGTCGTCGTCAGGCCTGCCCGGTAGAGCTTGCCCATCAGCGAGTCGATGTTGCCGGGCATCTGGATGCGGACGAGCGCTTTGCTTCCGGCGGGATCGATCTCAACGTCGCTCGTGCCGGCGGCCGACCCGAGGATCTCCTGCGCCGCGTCGCGCTGCTCCGCCGTGGCCAGGCTCAAGGGGATGGTCAGCGTAGCCGAAGCCCCCATCGTTCTCCTTCCATGCACCCGCTGGGTGCGTTAAGCGTAAGTGGCCCGCCTGCCTCGCTCCGTGACAATTCGCACAGAGTCCAGTCGCGGACATCGAAGCGTTATCGAGGAACCTCCTAAGGCTCCAGGATCATTTTATACAGTGACCCACCCTGAAGGTTGTAGCCTGCGCGTCATGCCGACAATTGAGATCGCTCCATCGACGAACATCCGAGCCCTCGTCGAAGCCCTGCCGCTCGCCCAGGACGTCCTAGCTGAATTCGGGTTGCGCTGCGCCGGATGCGGCGTCAACAACTATGAGACGCTCGAACAGGGGGCCGAAGCACACGGGCTGCGCGTTCAACCGATCGTGGCGGCGCTCGTCCAGGCGCGGCTCTCGATGCGCATGCCCACGATCATGAACGAGGACCGCCGTCCCACGCCTCGCGCGCCGGGCACGTTCGCGCGCCGACCAACCTTCGGACACGTGGTTCCCATTCTGTCCGGGAAGGGCGGCGTCGGGAAATCGCTGACGACGGCGCTCTTAGCCTTGGGTCTGCGACGGATGAACAAGCGGGTCGGCATTCTCGACGCCGACATCACCGGGCCCTCCATTCCCCGGCTGTTCGGCTTGAGCGAGCCGCTCGTCATTGCGAGCGATCCGGCCGATCCCAATCCGCAGACGCGGCCGCTCTTCGTGCCGGCCAAGTCGCGGGCGGCGATCGAGATCGTCAGCGCCAATCTCCTTACACGTGAGGAGGATTCGGCCATGATCTGGCGCGGACCGATCGTGGCGGGCGTCATCCAGCAGTTCTACGGGCAAGCCTTGTGGAGCGACCTCGACGTTCTGCTCGTCGACCTCCCGCCGGGGACCTCGGACGCGCCGCTGACCGTCGTCCAGTCGCTGAACATCGACGGCGTCGTTATGGTGACGATGCCCCAGGCGCTGGCCACGATGGTCGTCCGCAAGGCCGTGAACTTCGTCCGTCAGTTGAAGAAACCGGTCCTGGGCGTGATCGAGAACATGTCCTGCTTCATCGCGCCCGACACGGGGAAGCGCTACGACATTTTCGGCCCCTCCTACGCCGACAAGGTCGCCGAGCTCGCGCAAGCCCCGGTCCTGGCTCGCCTCCCGATCGAGCCCAGCCTGACCGCGCTCGCGGATGCCGGCCGCGTCGAGGAGATCGACGATCCGATCTGCGACGAGCTGGCGCGCGCGCTGATCGAGGCGCTCGCCCGCCTGCCCAAGACCCAGGCCACGATCTCGCTCATCTGAGGAGCGGCGGTCGCGGCGCGCCTGCTCTAGGAGCGCTGAAAGACGGGCTCACCGGCGCGCCAGGTCTGCAGGACGCGCGCCTCCTTAAAGGACGCGCCGGCGAACGGGTCGCGGTCGAGGAAGACCAGGTCCGCGTCGTAGCCGGCGGCGAGCCGGCCCGTCCGCCTTTCGGCGTGGCCGAAGCGGGCGGCATCGTAGGTGTACATCGTGAGCGCCTCGAGCGGCCCCAGGCGTTCGGCCGGGTTGTGATGTTCGCACGCAGCCGCCATGCCGGCAAGCGGCGAGAGGCGGCAGACCGGGCTGTCGTCGCCGCCGCACAGGACGGCACCGGCGCGCAAGGCCGAGCCGAGCGCGTTCATGCCCAGCGAGCGCGCCCCCCCGAGCCGGGTCGCGTACATCCCCGAGTCGCCGCCCCAATCGGCATCGAACTGCGGCTGCATCGAAAGGAAGAGCCCCAGCCGCGCGGCCCGCTCGATCTGAGCCGGCGTCGCCAGCTCGAAGTGCTCGACGAAGTGGCGGTTCCGCGAGCTCGGGCGTCCGCCCAGAACCCGCTCCCAGGTCGCGATGCATTGCTCGATCGCACGGTCGCCGATGGCATGGACGCCGGCCGAGATGCCCGCCGCCTCGGCCCGCGAGAAGTAGTCGAACACGGTCGCGTCGTCGCAGGCCATCACCCCGCTGCCGGGGCGGTCGCAATACGGCGTCCCGAGGGCAGCCGTCCCGCTTCCGAGCGAACCGTCGAGAAAGACGTCGCCCCCGACGTACGGCAGACCGAGCGAGGCCGCCAGCTCGGGGTCCCGCTCGCAGATCTTGGGGTGCCAGTTGGCCGGCCCGAGCGCCGGCAAGGCGGCGATCTCGGCCGCGTAGGCTTCTCGCGACCCGAGCCCGATGAGCTGCACGTGCAGGTGCAGCGCGCCTTCGGAGAGCGCCAGCGCGGTCGCCCGCGCTTCGGCGGCGCGCCGCGCGGCGAGCGGGATCCGTTCCAGGAAGCGCGTCTGCGCCGTCCAGTTGGCCGCGAGGAAGAGCCGTCCGGTCGGCTCGCCCGCGGCGTCGCGCTCGATGCCCTCGAGTGCCGGGTCGAGGTCGAGGAACGCGAAAGTCTTGCGATTGACAAGGCACGAGTGGCAGTCGACGCGCACGAGCATCGCGTAGCGCTCGGCCTGGAAACGCTCGAGCGGTTGCGCGACTGCTACTGCGCCGTCGCGCCAGAGTGAATCGTCGTACTTGCCGGCCAACAAGAACTCATCGCCGCGCGGCAGCGCCGCCACCTTCACGGCAAAGCCGTCCGCGTCGCGCACGCCGGAGAAGTCCCGGTCGGCGAGCGTATAGCCGGTATCAGTTAAATGCAGGTGACAGTCGGCGAAGGCCGGCACGATCGTCGCCCCCGCCGCGTCGACCCGCTCGACGCCCGCGCCGGCAAGCGCACCGTCGCAACCGGCGATGCGCAGGCCGTCGACGAGGAGCGTGTCGCGCACCACATACGCGCGCGTCGCAGGATCGAAATCGTAGGCACGGCAGTTGACCAACAGTTTCACGGCGTAACAGCTTCTCGCATGCGACGATTTCTCATCGGACTCGTGGGCGGCGCCGTGATCGGCTATACGCTCCAACGCGCGGGCGAGACGCTGGACGATTTGCGCGATCCCGCTCCCGCGCTCGAGCCCGATCCGGCGGAATACGGCCGGCAGCGCCGCGCTTTCATGCTCGCCGGGATCGCTCGCTCGCTGGCCACGCTCGGCGCGGCCGCGTACGGGCTGGGTCCGTACGTCGACCCGCCTGACGGAGCCCCCGAATTGCGCGCACGACGCGTCGCGCTCGTCGCGCTGGCGCTCGCCGGCTCGACGCTGCTCGAGCTTCCCGTCGATTACGTCGAAGGCCACTTGCTCGAGCGCCGCTACGGCCTCAGCCGGCAGAGCGCAAGCGCGTGGGCGAGCGAACAGCTCAAGAGCCTCGCCGTCTCCACGCTCATCTCGCTGCCGTTGATCGAGGCGCTGGCGTCGACCATCGAGGCGGCGCCGGCAACTTGGCCGGCGTTTGCGACCGCCGGCAGCGTCCCGCTGCTCGTGCTGGCGAACGTGATCGCGCCGACCTTCATCGCGCCGCTCTTCAACACGTTCGCGCCGATCCGCGGCGAGCTCGAAGAGCGCATTCGCGCGCTCGCGACCCGGTACGGCGCCGGTGATGCGACGATCCTGCGGGTCGACATGAGCCGCCAAACCGAAAAGGCAAATGCCTACGTCACGGGCGTTCTCGGAACGCGCCGGATCGTCGTCGGCGACACGCTGCTCGATAATTTCGAAGAGCGTGAAACGCTCTTCGTGGTCGCGCACGAGCTCGGACACTACGTCTCCAAGGACGTCTGGCGCGCCGTTGCGCTCGGAACGCTGGCTGCGGGCGCCGTCTTCTTCGGCGGCAACGCGCTGGCCGCGCAGCGCGACCGTTCGCTCGCAACCGCGGTCGGCATCGGCCGGCTCTTCTTCAACGGCTCGCTGTTGACGCTGCTGGCCGGACCGTTACTGGCCGCGTTCTCGCGTTCGCGCGAACGCGCCGCCGACCGCTTCGCCGTGGGCGCGACCGGCGACGCGCAGGCGGGCGTCGACGCCTTCGCCCGCTTACGCCTGCGTAATCTCGCCGAGGACGAGCAGCCGCGCTGGATGGAGGTGTTGTTCTCGTCCCATCCGTCGCTCAAGAGCCGCATCGAGGAGCTGCAAGCGTTGGCGAACACCGCCGCAGCCGGTCCGCCTAACGTCGGGTGAAGCGCCTCTTCCCGACGGGCTCCATGCTATTCGCGAGCCTTGCGACGGCGCGAGCCGACTCGGACGACGTAACGATCGAGCAAACCGAAAAGCTCTTGCTCGGATATTGCACGTCGATGCGATCGCCTTCGCCTTCGACCGCTGCGCTTACCGCGAGGCTAACAGATCGGACCACAGCGCCGCGACGATTGCGTCCCAGCCGGCCGAGCGGGCGCGCTCGATCCCGTCCGCAACGCGTTGCGGATTCGGGGCCAGCGCTTCGCGGCAGGCGCGAGCGAACGCTTCGGGCGTGTCCGCGATCGTGACGACGCCGGCGTAGTCGGCGACGACGTCGGCGACCGGCGTGCTGACGACGGGCTTGCCGCCGGCCAAATACTCGGGCGTTTTCGTCGGCGAGATGTTCGCCGTCGCCGCGTTGTGCGCAAAGGGCATGATCGCGACGTGAAACCCCGCGAGAAGCTCGGGTAGGAGCGCGTAGTCGAGCTGGCCCGTGAAGTGCACGTTGGGGCGCCGCGGTAGGATCGCGGGCGAGATCTTGACGATCGGGCCGACGAGCACGAGGTTCCCATCGAGCTTCGCAAGCGCATCGAGCACCGCGATATCGATGCGCTCGTCGATCGCGCCGAAATAACCCCACACCGGCCCCGCGAGGTTGCTGAACAGCGGGTGCGGCCTCAGCGTTTGCGCGCGTGCGAAATGCTCGAACTCGACGCCGCTGGGAAAGAGCTTGACCTTTGCGCCTAGCGCGCGACGCCGCGCATAGAGCGAGCGGCCGCCGGTAAAGACCAGGTCGGCCCGCGCCAGCAGCTCGCGCTCGCGTTCCGCCATCTCGGGCGGCGCGAAGTCGAACGCGGCCAGCTCGTCCATGCAGTCGTAGACCAGCGGCGCGGCGCCGAAGCCGTCGGCCAGCGCCAGCATCATCGGCGTGTAGAGCCACACGAGCGCGCGGCGCTGCGCGACCCAAGCTCGCGCGGCGTCGAGCGTGCGCGCGTCGATGCGCTCGGCGCCGAGCGTGCGCCGCACCGGGCGCAGGAGGGTGAGCGAACCGTGGTGCTCGAGCTCGTTGCGGTCGGCCGCGCCCAAGAACGGCTCCTCGATGAACAGGACCGGGACGCGCCGAGCGATGCGCGTCAGCAACTGCTGAGGACGCTGCCACACGCCGCCGAAACGCAGGTGCGAGCCGGCGACGACGCACTCGAAATTCATGCTGGAAGGCCCTGCGTCTCCCACCAGCCGGGTTCCTCCGGCAGCGGCACCGCTTCGCCGCGCACCAGCGCCCGCACGGCCTCGGCGACGGCGCTCTCTCGCGGCTGCCCGTGCGGGCCGGCGAACGTGAAGACGCCGTCCTCGCGATAGTCTTCACGCCGGCGCAAAAGCGAGTCCCAATCGACCATGCCGAAAGCGGCCCACAACCCGAACATCCGCACGGACAGTCCTTCGCGCGCGAGCGCGGTCAGATCGGCGTGGCGCTGCAGCAGCCAGCGCACGCGCGCGCGCTCGCCGGCGTTCACGTGCACCTCGCTGAGTCCGAACGGCAAACCCAAGCGCTGCGCCGCCGCGCGCAACAGCGGTCGCGGCAAGAGCGTTCCGGGCGCGAGCTCGACGCGAGCCCGGTTCGTGGTGCGGCCGCCGGCGTCGACGCCGAGCATGCGCTCGGAGTTCGGATAGTAGTTCCAGCCGATCAGATTCGGTGCGTTCGCGTGGGCGGCGACGCGCGCGAGCCGTTCGGCGGGAACGCCGGCGGTCTCGACCAGGTACGCGTACAGCGCGTGGCCGGGCACGACGCGGCCCATCACGAGCTCGACCGAAAGGTACATTCGCTCCCGCTTGTGCGCGACGAACGCCTCGACGCGCGGATCGAGCGCGGTGAAGCTTTGCAGATCCTCGGTGATGACGAACTCGGCGCGCGGCGCGTGCGCGCGAATCGCCTCCATCGCGAGCAGCATCCCGAGCGCTTCGTTGACGAGCGCCGTGCCGAAGGCGGTGTCGTCGTCGATCCGGTTGGGATACCAGTGACCGTACAGCGTCGAGAAGCGCGCGGTCGTCAGCGGCTCGTTGATCGGCGTCCAGCGGCGCACCCACGGAAAGGCCGCCGCGATCGCACCCGCATACGCGGCGAGCTTTTCGGGAAAACCGGGGTCGAGCAGGCTCGTCGACGGCGGTCCGCTGCCGTGGTGCAGCAGCGTTACCACCGGCTCGATGCCCGCCGCGCGCAACGTCTCGAGCCGGCGCCGCACCCATTCGAGCGACGGCCGGGACGGGTCGCCCGGCGCCGTCTTCTCCCACAGCACCGGATAGCGCGTCGCCGCGACGCCGAGCGAAGCGAGCAGCGCGACGTCGTCCGCGCGCGCTTCGTGTCCGGTCTCGGCGAGCTGATCGCGGTACGTCGACGCGTCGATGCGCGCGACGGTCGGCTCCGGCGACGCCCAGATCTCGAAGGGAAGAATGCCGGCGCTAGTCTCCCGTTTCAGAGGTTCGTTGCATAAGTCGCGAGTGGATTTTTGCCCGTATCGAGGAGCGAGGAGCGTGGAATGACGAGGCATTTGCCTCTCCCCGAAGCGGAGCGGAGGGGGAGACGAGCGACGACGAGACGGGTGAAAAGCCGCCCCGAACTATGTGACGAATCTCTGGAACGGGACACTAGGGAAGCGCGACCCGCGCGCCGAGCGCGACAAAGATCGTGCCCGTCAGGTACCGCTCGACGCGCTGCACGGTCGGATTGCGGCGGCGCCAGGCGTCGAACGTTCCGCCCGCGAGTGCGACAGCCGAGAGCACGACGGCCGCAGTCGCGTACCACATGAGCCCGAGCTCCGCGATCTGCGCGCCGACGTAACCGCGCGACGGCTCGACGAACTGCGGCAGAAAGGCCAGCACGAACAGCGCGACCTTCGGATTGAGCACGTTGGTGATGAAGCCTTGCACGAACGGGGCCGAAGCGCTGGTCGCCTCCGTCGCCCGCGGCATCGCCTGCGCAGCCTTCTCGCGACCCAGCAAGGTGCGCAAACCGAGATAGATGAGATACGCGGCGCCCTCGTATTTCACGATCGAGAACAGGAACGCCGAACGCACGAGCAAAGCCGACAGCCCGATCGCGGCCGCGCCGATGTGGATCGTGCCGCCGGAGATGATCCCGGCCACGGCGACCAGCCCGCGGCGCGCTCCGCCGCGGGCGCTCTGCGCCAGCACGAAGAGCATGTCCGGACCCGGCGCGAACGTGATCGCCAGCATCGCGGGCACGAACAGAATCAGGGCGTGGGCATCGAGCATCCTGCGCTCAGGTTACGACGGGCGACGGGCGCGTGCCTAGCCAGCCGGCGAGGTCGGTCTTGTTTCCGTCGTAGGCGCCGCCGCCCAACTCGCGGCGCAATTCGCCGAACGTTCCGAAGGCCTCGGCGAACGCGTCGTGCTTGTGGATCGACTCGTAGTTGACTTGCGAGGCGAGGATGAACGTCTCGTCGGGGAAGTCCGCGTAGACGTCGAGCGCGCGCCCCATGATGCCGCGCACCACGTCTTCGACGAATTTGGGATTGTGGTGGGCTTTGTTGACGATGAAGAACTCGTCGGGCCGCTTGAGCAGGTCGTAGGTCTCGCTCGACATCGAGTTCTCGACGATCTCGACGAGGTCTTCGGCTTTGATCTCGACGTCGCGGCCGTTCGTCGTGCCGAGCAAGATCGCGCCGCGACCGCGCTGATTGTGAGTGGCGACCGGCAGCGCGTCGAGCGCGCGGTTCGCTTCCGCTTCGCTGAAGCCGGCTTCGAGCAGCTCGCCCAGGCTGTGCTCGCGGACCATCAGCTGCGCGCACGGGCAGGCCGTCATGCCTTCGGCCTCGATGCCGACGACGCGGCGCACGCCCTCGTGGTCCGCGTGCGCGATGCCGACCAGCGCGTAGGTCTCCTCGCCCCGCTTGCCGCTGACCGGCGTCCAGCGCTCCAAGCCGAACTCGGCGCGCAAGCGAACGTCGGCCCGCAGCGCCTTTTGCGAGTCGACGATCTCGCGCGCTATCAGCGTGACGACGTCTTCGATGCGGCCGGGCTGCTCGCGCCGGCCCAGCACTTCGAGCGTCGCTTCTTCAAGCAGTTCCGAAAAGCGCGACATGTGCACGCCGGCCTTATCGGGCGCAAGGTCGGCGACCATCGAGAACACGCCGTTGAAGACGGTCTCGCGCCCGTCCACGTTGAGGTGCACGATGCGCTTGACGCTCGAGACGCCCGCCCGGTTGATCGAGAGCTTGACGTCGGGCTCTTCTTCCTGCCGGTTCGCGAAGAAGTGCAGCGAACGGGTCTTCTTCACGATTCCCTTCGCACCGGCGGAGGCGGCCAACGCGCCGACGGTCAGCCGTGTTGCGGGGTCGACGAAGTCGCCCGCGATCTCGGCGAGCGGGATCAGATTGAACGAGCGGTGCGCCAGATAGGCGTGCGGCACCTCGAAGCGCCCGAAGTCGCCGACCAGGTCGTCGATGTAGAGGATGTCGATGTCGATCGGGCGCGCCGCCAGCGGGGTCGCGCGCTGCCGCCCGACGGCCGTCTCGACCCGGCGCAGCGCCGCTTCGAGCGCGAGCGGCTCGAGCGAGGTCGCCAGCCGGACCGCGACGTTGAGGAAGGCCGGCCCGGCGACGCCGGCCTGCGGCTGGGTCTCATAGTACGAGGAGACCGCCTCAACCCGCCCGTGCGCGCGCAGCTTCTGCAACGCCTGCAAGATGTTGCCTTGCCGGTCTCCCAGATTGGAGCCGATCCCCAGATACACGGTGTGCATGTTCCTCCGTAGACCGGCGAACCGCTCCGGTTGGTTCCGCAGCCCGTCAGCCCGCGCCCAGATCGCCGGGCGCGGCGCAGCATGCCGGACCTCGAAACGGGTAAAAGCCGCTTGAGATGAGCACGCACGCCGGCGCCCCCAACACGCTCAGGGCTCGCTGTTGTATCGCGGGCGGGGGGCCGGCCGGCGTCATGCTGGGCTTCCTGCTGGCGCGCGCCGGGATCGGGGTCGTCGTCCTCGAGAAGCACAAGGACTTCTTCCGCGACTTCCGCGGCGACACGATCCACCCGTCGACCCTCGAGCTGATGCACGAGTTGGGACTGCTGGACGAGTTCCTGAAGGTGCCGCACCAAGAAGTTCGCGAGCTTGGAGCGCAGATCGGCGACTCGTTCCTGCGCGTCGCCGACTTCACGCATCTGCCCACGGTCTGCAAGTTCATCGCGCTGATGCCGCAGTGGGATTTCTTGAACTTCCTTGCGGAGCGCGGCCGGCACTACGCCGGCTTCGAGCTGCGCACCGAAGCCGAGGTGACGGATCTGCTCTTCGACGGCGAGCGCGTGGCCGGCGTGCGCGCGACGACGCCGCACGGGCCGCTCGACGTTCGCGCCGATCTGGTCGTCGGTGCCGACGGACGGCACTCCGTGGTGCGCGCGAAGGGTGGGCTCAAGGTGACGGAGATCGGAGCGCCGATCGACGTTTTGTGGATGCGTGTCTCCCGTAGGCCCGACGATCCCGGTCAGACGTTCGGCCGCGTCAACCTCGGCAAGGTTCTCATCATGATCAACCGCGAGGACTACTGGCAGTGCGCGTTCGTGATCCGCAAAGGTGGCTTCGACGGCATCCGCAAGCGCGGCCTACCGGCCTTCCGCGACGAAGTGGCGGCGCTCGCGCCGTTTCTCCGCGAGCGGCTGGAAGAATTGCGCGATTGGGACGACGTCAGTCTGTTGACGGTCGCCGTCGACCGGCTCGAGCGCTGGTACCGCCCCGGTCTGCTGTGCATAGGCGACGCCGCGCACGCCATGTCCCCGGTCGGCGGCGTCGGCATCAATCTCGCGATTCAAGACGCGGTCGCCGCCGCCAACATCCTCGTTCCGGCCTTTGCGAAGGCGCGCGTCGGCGTGGCCGCGCTGCGCGCCGTCCAGCGCCGCCGCGCGTTTCCCGCCGCGCTCACGCAGTGCCTGCAGGTGCTCGTCCAGGAGCGCATGTTGAGCCGGGTGCTCGGAAGCGACGGACGTCCCAGCACGCCGCCGCTCCCACTACGGCTCATCGACCGGTGGCCTTTCCTGCGACGCTTCCCGGCATTTGCCGTCGGAATCGGCCCTCGTCCCGAGCACATCCGGACCCGTGAGGCCGGTAGTTCACAGCTGTAGCGACGAGAGGTCGGCGAGCGCACTCCGGCCGAGCGGCGTGAGCCGAACGGCACGGCCGGCGCTCGCGGGCTCGATCCAGCCGTTCGCGAAGAACCGCTCGCAAATCGCCGCGCCGAGCGCGCCGGCAAGATGCGGGCGCCGCTCCGTCAACGTCGCGCTGGCCAGGATGGGCGACGAACTGCGAACAAACGCAGTGGGTCGTCGACGCCTACGCGCTGACCTTCGCATCGCTGCTCCTGTCGACCGGCTCGCTCGGCGACCGAGTCGGGGCTCGCAAAGTCTTCATCGCCGGCTTCACAACTTTTGCAGCGGCTTCGCTGGGTTGCGGCCTTGCGCCGAACGCCTGTGTTGCTGATCGTCACACGCATGGCGCAAGGCGTCGGCGCCGCGCTGATGCTGCCGCCCTCGTTCGCGCTGCTGAATCACGCCTTTCACGGCGAGGGCACCGCGGGCTCGCGCGATCGGCCTCTGGACCGCCGCCGGCGGCGTAGCGACTAGTCTAGGCTTGTGACGGTGCGGCGGGCGTGCTCGGCATCGCGGCGGCGATGGCGATGCGCTCGCGATTGGGCTTCGTCACCGCGCCGAGCATGGTCGCCAGCTCGACGGTCTCGGCGACGTCGTGCACGCGCACCAGAACCGCGCCGGCAAGGATGCCGAGCGCCGCCGTCGCGAGCGATGGAACGAGCAACTCCTTCGCGGGCCGGTTGAAGACACGGCCGATGAAGCTCTTGCGGCTGGCTGCGAACAAAATCGGGTAGCCGAGCGAGCGCAGGTCGCCGAAGCGCTCCAGAATCTCGAGATCGGTCCGCGGCTCCTTGCCGAACTCGAGTCCGGGGTCGACCGCGATCGAGTCCCGCGCGACCCCCGCCGCGGTTGCGTGTTCCGTGCGCTCGCGCAGAAAGGCGATGATCTCGGACAGCGCGTCGTCGTAGCGGTACTCCGGCGCGCGCACGTTGAGCTTCCCTTTGAGGTGCATGACGACGAGGGCCGCATCGTAGCTTGCGACGACCCCGGCGAGCCGTTCGTCGGCGAGCCCGCTGCAGTCGTTGATGAGGTCGGCGCCGGCGGCGAGCGCGCCTTCGGCGACGCCGCTCTTGAAGGTGTCGATCGAGAGCGGCACGCCGATGCCGTCGCGCACGAGCGCTTCGACGACGGGGACGACGCGGGCGCGTTCCTCGTCCTCCGCGACGCGTGGGTTCCAATGCGCGTACGATTGACCGCCGATGTCGATGAGGTCGGCACCGAGCGCGACCAGTTCGTGAGCACGCCGGCGCGCGTGGTCGACGCCGCTGTACCGGCCTCGATCGTAGAACGAGTCCGGCGTCACGTTGAGGATCGCCATCACGCGCGCACGTTCGGAAAGGTCGAGCCGGTAGCGGCGCAGGCGCAAACCGGCCGCCCGCGAGCGGTCGGCGTCGAGCGCGCGGAGCAGTTCGAGCGCGACGTCGCGGGCCGGCGCTGCGGCCTGCTCGGCGACGCTCGCAAGCACGCTGCGGCGCGCGATCGCGATCAAACGCCGCTCGTCGAGCCGCGCAAAGGCCCCCGCCGCGCTCAGCGCCGTTGCAAGCTCCGCGGCGCCTGCGGGCGGAGCGTCGAGCACGAGCACGGGCACGTCGGCGAGATCGCGCGCCGTCCGCGCCGCGTCGGGCGGCAAGTATTCAGAGAGCCGGCCGGCCGGATCGGCGCCGGCTTCGAACGTCAGTCTGCGAGCGTTCAGGCGCGCTATCTTTCTGCGACGAGTGCCTTGATGGTGCTGTCGACGAGCTCGTCCTGCGAATCGCCGACCACCGTCTTGCGCAGACGACCGTGACGATCGAAGATCAGTTGTGTCGGCCAGGCGTCGACCCCGTAGGCGTTCCAGATCGCGAAGCCGTTGTCGATCGCGACGGGCCACACGATGCCTTGCGTCCGCAGATTCTCGACCACGTTCGCGCGGTCTTTCTCGTAAGGCGTCTCGGGGCTGTGTACGCCCACGATCGCGACGTCGTTGGAATCCTCGCGGTAGAGCGCCTTGAGGTTCGGCGTGACGTTCTTGCAGTTGATGCAGCCGAAGGTGAACACGTCGACCACCACGACCTTGCCCGCGAGGCCGGCCGCCGTGGCCGGCTCGTTGACCCAGCCTTCGGCCGCGTGCAGCACGGGCGCGAGCGTCGCGGTCTGGGCGGCCGGCGTTTGCGAGAAGGGCATGAGCATGGCGAGCACCGCACAGAACGAGGTGCCGAATCGAAGATATTTCATAGCGTAAGCAGCTCGGATTTGGGAAGCATGATGAAGCGTCCGTCGGTGGTGATGCGCCCCGCTTTGACGAGATTCGACAGCTCGAGCGAGACCGTCTCGCGCGTGCTGCCGATCAGCGAGGCGATGTCGGCGTGCGTCAGCCGCAGCTCGAGCGTCACGCCTTCGGGGGTGGACTTACCGTGCTCGGCGGCGAGCCGCTTGAAGAGGTGCATGAGCCGGTCAGGGACCTTGGCATAGGCGAGATCTTCCATCGTCGCCGAGGCGTCGTCGAGCCGTTCGCTGAGGATCTTGGCGACGTTGAGCGCCAGCTGCGGATTGCGCGAGAGCAGCGCGAACAGGTCGTCGGCCTTGGCCGTGCAGAGCAGACACTCTTCCATGCAGACGGCGACCGTCATGCGCGTGGCCTGGTCGAACAGCGTCTCCTCGCCGAAGATGTCGCCCGCCCCGAGGACCGCGACCGTCACTTCCTTCCCGTCCGGCGTTAGCCGCGCGATCTTCACCTTGCCACGCTTGACGAGGTAGACCAGTCGCGTCGGGTCGCCTTGGTCGAAGACCATCGAGCGTTTAGGGAAGATGGTCGTCTTGAAGATGTGCTCGCAGTTCTCGATCGACTCATCGGTCGCTTGCGCGAACAGCCGGTTCTGCTTGAGATACCAGACCTTGTTTTCCGTCATGCCGTTCCCGCCTCGCGCCGTTCGTTCGGCGCGAGCCCCAAGCTCACCATAGGCCGCGACCAGCGCGTTGACGTCCGTCATCCACCGATCCTAAGCGAAGCTCCGGTCCGAGGGCGGTAAGCCGGCTCACATCGGCCCTAAGCGCCGCGCATGGAGTTAGGATCGAGAGCATGGCGCACGCGGCTGTGCAAGTCTTCGAGGTGGGCCCGCGTCGCCACGTCGAGGGACGGCGAGGACAAGCCGGCGTCGAGACGTTTCGCAAGTCCCTGGAGCTCGTAGCGGGCAAGCGCCGGCGAGTCGCTCGGGTAGCCGAAGGCTGAGATCGTGAAGCTCGGCGCCAGCGAGAATGCCACGAGCAAGGTGGCGTAGCGCCGCTGGAAGGCGCGGTGGAGCGGGTCGAGCGGACCCATGCGCGGCCCGATCCCGTCCCACGCGGCCGCCTGCATCCACTCGAAGAGATCGCCGAGCGACATCGTGTCCGCGGGGTGATCCGTCCGCAGCGGCTGGTCCGCGAGCCGGCTCATCACCTCCGGCGAAAACAGCGTGAAGGTAACCGAGTCCTGAAGCGCCGCCACGAAATCGCTGATCGGGAAGTCGGGACGGTCGAGCACCTCGCTCTCGCCGCCGAAGTGGTTCGCGCCGAGGTCGGCGAGCAGCCGGGGCGAGAAGCGCAGGGCCCGGCTCGAGAACAAATGGTCCGCGATCAGGTCGAAGGCTTTGCGCGAAACGGTGCGCGGCACCGCGGCCAGCGGGGGACTAGCACCGGACTGACCGCGATGCGCGCGCGATGTATAGACGCCGCCAACGTACTTTGCGCTCAACATGGCCGCGGTCGAATAGGTCCGCATGATCGTCAAGAATGCCAAACGTTCCTCGGCATACGAGCGGCCGTCGCGCGGGAAGGCACGGTCGAGCTTGCCGATTAGCGCGTCGACCACGGCGAATTGATTTGCTTCGAAGGCCAGCGGATCGCTCGAGAGGTCGAAGGCGGAGATGCGCGGATCGATGGCGTACGGGCCGACGGCATCTTCGTCGGTCGCATAAGCGTACTCGGGCCGCGTGCTCTGGCCGGCGATGGCGGCCAGTCGGCCCGTCTCGTCCGACGGTTTGGTGACGCCGGCGAAACGCTCGTAGCCGAAACGAATCGCCCAGGCGTCATACGGCCCAGGCCGTCGCTGAAAGTAGTCTCCTTGCGGCGTGCCGGGGGGCGACAGGTTTACCGGTAGATAGTCCATCACGGACGACGTCAGCCCGTGGACTCCGGTGAAACTCCGGTCGTGCAACCGGGCCAACGGATACAGCTCCGACCCCCGAAAATTATGCCGCAGCCCGAAGTTGTGACCGGCTTCGTGCAAGACCGCCGCGCGCAGCCATTCGAGCGCGTATTGCTGGGTCTGCTCGTAGGAAGCGCCTTCCATCTGCAGCGCAAGCGTCCCGGTCGCGGCGAAGGCAGCCGAATCTTGCTCGAAGGTCTCGCAGACGTCGAGATCGGCGCAGGCCGGCTGCGCGGCCGCCGCCGGATGCAGCGGCGCGACCTGATCGGTGTAGCCGCGCTTGAGCGAGCGCAGAGCCTCGCCGTCGATCACGATCTCGGCGCGCAGAATCTCGCCGGTCATCGGATCGGCGATGTGCGGTCCGTAACCAGCGAACGCCGGCTGGTCGCTGGTGATCCAGCGGACGGCATTGTAGCGGGCGTCGTCAGGATCCCAGCCGGGCTCCTTCGGCTGCTCGCGCACCTCGATCGCGTTGGGAACGCCGGCTTTTGCGAACACCGGGTTCCACGCCAGCAAGGCCGCGCGGATCGTGGGCTTGTACTGTGGCGGAATCTCGTCGGTCAAGTAATAGACGATCGGTCCGCGGTTAAAATTCCAACGATCGATGTAGCGCACGACCGGCGAGCGCAGCGAGTCGTCGCTGAAGCGCTTGTGGTCGGTCGTGAAGTAACCGATTCGGTCGTCGGCGAGCCGGGGAACGTAGCTGCTGGCCTCCGGCGGGTTGACGATCGAGTAGTGCATGCGCAGGCGCACGCCGCGCGCGTCGGGAGCGCCCGCAACGCTCGCTCCGGCCGGTCCGACGAATGCGAGGCTGGCCAGCAGCTCGTCGTTCTGGGGAAAGGCCTTGGTCCGCTCGAAGTACGAGCGGGTGGGGTCGACGGCGAACGTCGTCCTGGCGGCGGCACCGAGCAAGATCACCGGGCCTTGCGACCCGCCCAAATCGCGACCGACGCTCTCGAAGTCGCTCAGGAAAAAGCTTGCGGAGATCACGACGCGTCCGCGGTCTTCGTCCTCGGCCACGATCGGCGTGCTATTGATGACGCTTTCCGTCACCGAGATCGCGAGCGAGTTGGCCGCCGCCGAGTCGGGCGGCGCGCTGTAGTCGGTATTCTTTTGAATCCACAGCACGCGCCGGCCGACGCGCACGAACTCGAGCAGGAACGTGGGGAAAACGCGGCCCGCGAACGCCTCGGAGCCCACCCCTGTCGCCAAGACCGGCGCCACGATGAAAGGGTGGCCGAACTGTTCCGCTCCCAGATCGAAATAGACGTCGTCTTCCTTGTGCAGGACGTCGATGAGCCCGCTCTGCCGCGCCGCGCTTTTGACGAAGTTGGCATACTGCTGCGGTGCGGGGGGGGCCGACGGAGCGGCGAGCGGCGGCGCCCCGATGGGCGAGCTCGCCGGCGCGGGCGTGGCGGCCTCGGCCGGGCCGAAGGCACCGGGTGCGAATCCAGGGAGAAGGCTGACGGCAAACGCGACCACGGCGAGCAGAGTCCGGCGAAAGTTCACGAGGACCCGGCCTTACGCCGCCGTCCGCGCCTTCCCCCGCTTGGCTAGACGGCCTGCATCGCTTCCTGCGCGTTCGCGCCAGGACGTTTGCGCCGGCCACGCCAGCGCCGCGTCGTGCGGCGCTTTACCGCGCCGTTGTTGCGCACCGGGGGGGCGACCGCGTCGCCCGCGTCGATCCGAGCGCTGGCGCCGGCAATCGCGTCGGGCAGCGTCGGCGCGCTGAGCAGATCTCGCGCCGGTCCCTTGCCGCTGCGCAAGGTCGCGATCCATGCGTCGCCACGTCGCGTGACGTCGATCTGCATCGCCTCCTCGGTGATCGAGCGGCGGTCGACGTCGAGCAGCCGCAGGGCGAATCCCTCGGCGTCCTCATGCGGAGCGATCTTCTTCGCCATTCCGACGAGCCGCTCGAACTGTTCGCTGAAGTGTGCGACCGGACGGCCTTTGCGGTCGCGGGCGGCGCGCTGCGGCGGCCGCTCGAGCCGCCAATGGTCGGGCCCGACCGGCTGCCAGGCAGCGGACCGCGCCGACTTCGGCTTCGCGGCTTCGTCGAGCTCGATCAGCGTGTTCTCGATCTGCTCGGCGGTCCGAACTCTGGCGGCCTCGCGCGGCGCGCGGCGGTACAGCTCTTCATAGCGCTCGGCGACCAGCGAGATGGGCCGGCCTTGCGCGTCGATCTGCGCCGGCAATCCCCACAGCGTCGGCAGCGTCACCAACTGATGGCGGCGCGCCTGGTCGACGATGTCGATGATGATCTCGTAGGGCTTGGCGCTCTGCGCGATCACCTCGCGGCGCGCTTCGGGGCTAGGCAGCTCCGAAAGCACGTACGCGTACTCGTCGAGCGGACGCATTCCGCGCCCGGTGACCTGCGTGTACAGCGTCGTCGATTTCGTCGGCCGGGCGTTGATGATGACCTCGATCGAGGGAACGTCGAAGCCTTCGAGATACAAGCCGCAGTTGACAAGCACGTCGATCTTCGAGCCGCGGAAGCCCGCGACGATCGCCTCACGCTCGGCTTGCGGCGTGTCGCCGCTGGCGAACGCCGCTTTGATGTTAGCTTCTTTGAAAAGCCCCGCGACGTTTTTCGCATGCTCGACGGACGCCGTGAATACCAGCGTCTTCTTGCCCGGCGTCAGGGTCTGGTACGCCTCGAGGACGCGCAAGTTGCGCTCCTCGGTATCGACGGCCTCTGCCAGCTGTCCGAGAATGAAATCGCCGGCCCGCGAGCCGACGACGTCGAGATTGGTCTCGGTGTTGACCGCATACGAGCGGACGGGGACCAGGTAGCCCGCGTCGATGGCGGCGCGGGCATCCATGGTGTAAACGATGTCGGGGAAGATCTCCGTGAGCCGTACGCCGTCGCCGCGGTGCGGGGTCGCGGTAAATCCGATAACCGTTGCATCGGGCCGCTTTGTTAGGATCTTGTCAAGAATCGCGCGATAGGTGGGAGCTGCCGCGTGATGCGCTTCGTCGATGACGAACAGCGCGATGCGCCTTCCGAACCTCGCGGCGAATCGATTCAGCCGAGGCCCGGTCAAGGTCTGCACGGTCGCGACGATGATCGTACATTCTTCGGGCGCGTAATCGTCGGCTTTCTCGACCCCGACGATCGCGTCGGGATTCTGCGCCTTCATCTTTTCGACGAGTTGCTGGATGAGCTCGTCGCGATGGGCGACGACGAGCGTCACATCGGTTGGACGGAGCTCGAGAAGTTCGGGCAGGGTCGCGATGACGACCGTCTTGCCGAGGCCGGTGGCGAGCGAAACAAGCTGCGCGCGGAAGCCGCGCTTAAGCGCCTCGACAATCGCCTGCTGCGCCTCAATCTGATATGGGCGTAGGCGGAGGGTACTGAAGTTCAAGGTTTGACCCTGTAGATGTTTCCGGTGGTTGCTGGGGCGATGCTCGCAAACCGGCGCGCCCACGCGTTGAAGGCACCGCGTGGACCGCTAAGAGGTTTCACTGGCCGACCGTGCGTTCACGGCAAGCCTGGAAATGCCGCCGGCCTCTCGCCATTGGACGTCGGAACGTCCGGCGGAAGACAATCGCCGCAGCGGATATTGGCGTGTACGGGGTCCGTAACCTTTGCCCGACGCGCCTCTTTTTGTCTGGTTAGGGTTCGATCGTGCCCGGGCGGTCGGCCGCGAGCCGGTCCCGGTAGTCGCGTTCGGTCTCGAGCCAGCCGGCGAAGCGCTGCTCGAAGATCTCCGGACGCAGGAGCATGAGGTCCCGGAAAGCCCCGAAGCTGCGCTCATGGTACTCGTGATATTTACCCAGCAGTTCGGGACCTGAGACAAGGCCGTTTTCGATGCAAACGTCGGCCAGCGCGCGTAACCGAACGCGTAGAAACGCGATGGTGTCGAGCATGTTGCCGAAAAGCTCCAGCCCGACCGTCTCGGCGTCGGCACCGGCCGGCGCCGGGGGTTCCTCGGCCGGGTGAGCCCGGGCGATCGCCCGCAGCTCGCCGAGCGTGACGAAGGCCGCCCCGAAGGCGCCCCACGTCACCTTTCCTTCGGCGTCCGACGAAGACCCGAAGTTCTGTCCTGCGAGGAGGAAGCTGACGAGCTCCACGTCGTCCACGGTAAGAACGTAGTCGTCGGGCAAGAGCGCGCCGCGGCGCGCTACCTGCGACAGTTCGAACGCCCGGTCGTGCAAGCAGCTCCTCCTCATCCCGGAGCGAACGGGCGGCAGCCCTCGACGCTCCGGACATCTCGGTTGCTCAATCGGCAAAACGCGCGCCGAACTGAGCGCTACGGCGCCTACCAGGAAGCCCCTGCTTGCCAACCTTCACGTTGCGCGAACGGGCTCTTCACCGGAGCTTCGCGACTCTCTGATAGCGTCGAGAAAGCGGCCCCTGAGAGGCCGCGGGGAGAACGCCGTGAGGCCGATGCGCGTGATTCACGGACGACCCAGTCGCCAGCCCGGACAGACCGTGGCCGTCGTGGGCTGGACGATCTGCACCGCCGTCTTGATGATTTGGCTCTTTCTTCTGTACAGCGCGGTCGCTCGCTGAGGCGAGGTAAGGCGGCCGGACGGCACCGCCCGTCCGCGTTGTTTGGTGGTTGAGTTTCGGGTTCGCCGGTAGCCGGCAGGCTGGCCTTGCATTTGCGACCAGGAGGCGCCGTTCCGCGTCCCGTTGCCGGACGAGGGATCGCAAGAATCGCCACGTCGTCGCTGGGCTGACGCTCGCCGAAGACCTGGCGGAACTGGGCGGGTCGGGGCGCGCTCGGGCGCGACGGAGGCGACGATTTCACGACCGCCGCTCGCCGGCGATGAGGTCGCGATATTCCACCGCGCCGTTGGTATGGACGATCAGAAGCGCGTTCTCAGGGAGCCGGAACGCGTGCGAGCGGTATTCGATCTGAACCTTGGAGGTGAGCGGCAAGCCGCCGAGCGGCAGCGCCGCCACTTGGCCGTCGGGCGTTGCCACGAGCGGCGGAGGGTGGCCCGCCCCGGCGCACGATCCCTCGCCGGTACGCGGGTCGATGAATCCGAACAGCGCGTGACGACCGGCGCGGCTTGTAACCGGAGCGTCGCGTTGGCCCGCGCCAGGATGCGCTCCGGAGCGCTCTCCCGCAGCGCCGTCGCAAAGGTGACTTGACGCGCCTGCTTCATGGCGACCGCCGCTTCGAGAGCGTGCCCTGCGACGTCGCCGACCGAGAAGAGACCGCGTCCTCCGGGCAGCACGAAGGCGTCTTACCAGTCGCCTCCGACGCGGGCCTAGCCTAGACGCTCGCCGGCCGGTAGACGGCGTCGAGCGCGAGTTCCGGCAACGTTCGGCAACGAGTCCGCGAGCAGCGCTCTCTGCAGCGTGTCGGAGACGTGCTTCTCCGTTTCGTAGCGCTCGCGGAGACGCTCGAGCTTCGTGCGCTCGTCGTGAACGTCGGTCGTCTCGCCGACCCAGGCGGTGATCTTGCCGGCCGGTCGGAGCGTAGCATGTCCGGCGCACACCGAACAGGTCGCCGCACGGCGCCCGGGCACGCCCGTGGTCTGATTCAAGCGTGCGCGCGTCGGGCTCGAACGAAGTACGACGCGCCCACTCGTATTGGTTAACGAACAGTGCAATGGGTATACCTACAATTACGAGCCGTCATTCGGGGGTAGGGCAAACATGGGCATCTTAGCGTGGATCATCGTAGGTCTCATCGCGGGCTTTCTCGCAAAGTCGGTCGTTCCGGGCGAAGGTCCGGGCGGACTGATCGGAGACATCATCGTCGGAATCGTCGGAGCGTTTCTCGGCGGTTGGCTGTTCGCGTTCTTCGGCCACTACGGCGTAACAGGTCTCAATCTCTGGAGCATCGTGGTCGCATTCGTGGGCGCCGTCGTGCTCCTGCTGATCCTGCGGGCGCTGACGACGCGACGCGCCGTCTAACGAGCGCCGCCTGGACGCTCGCATCGTCGACCAACGAAAAGAGAGGGCTCGCATTTCCGCAGGCCCTCTTCTTTCATTCCTCGACTCGTCGCACGCGACTCATTCCACGCTCGGAGCCTCGCGGGCGATCTCCGCCGTCGCATCCTGGGCGGCGGTCATCTTCCCACGCCCGGCAGAACCACGCTTGGCGAACGTCGTAGCGACCGAAACGGCCTTAGCAGCGTTCCCCAAACTGAAGCTGTCGGTCTCGTCCATGTGCGGGGGACTCCGTCCTGCAAAGGCGCACATAACTCGGCTGAACTAGTCGAGCACCCGGAGGGAAAATTCCCTCCGGCGATGCGGGCACCGTCATTTTGGGCGCGGAGGAGCGGTCGTCGCGTTCGCGTTTCGTTGCACGTGACGCGGAGCCGCTAGCAAAACGGCCCGCGAATGGGTCCCACCGCTCTGCCGCCTCCTGATCGTGCAATCCTCGGTGAGCGCCGAAACGATGAAGCGACCGCGCCCCGATTCGCTCAGCGCGCTCGTCGGGGGTGCCGCTCGCTGCGCCTCGCCCGGCCCCGCGTCCAAGACGTGCAAGACGGGGTGCGCTCCGCTCCACGTCAGCCGAACGTCGACACCGCCGTCCCATGGCTCGAGAAACGTCCGCCTGCGCGGCTGCGGGCCGCGGCGCGGGGCTAATTCGCGCGAACCGTCGCGCCGGCTCTGAACTTCGCGACCGCGGCTTGCAGCGTATCGAAAACCGCCATCTGTTCTTCCAAGCCGGCAAGATCGAAGATGCGGCGGGTCTGCGTGCCCGGCGGGACGACCACGCTGAATTGCACGTCGTGCCGATTCGAGAGCCGAATCAGCACGCGTAAGCCGCTGCTGTCGATATACTGGCAGCGTTCGAGCGAGACGACGAGCTTCGGCGAGCTCGAAAGAGCAATGGTCGTTTGATCTTCCAGCGAGCGAGCGTTAGAAATGTCGATCTCCTCGATGACGGTGACGACGTTGACGTCGCCCCATCCGGCGAGCTCTGCGACGGGCTTAGACATGAGCGGACCTCCCAAGCGACAACTGCCCTGGCGAGAGTATACCTCGCTCGGCGTCGTCTTAAGCCTGTGGAGCGACACTCGCTCCGCGCTTCACTCGCCCGGCGACCACCTGCTCAGCGGCTGAGTCGCCGTCGGGCCGCCGTTCCCCGAAAACGATTGACGCTAATGCCACTGCAAGCGTTTGGAGACGCGGGACCCGGGAAGATTGAGATTTGCTAATTACATTTTTGGGGGTGAGAACCCGGTGTCCATCGAGCGTTTCATCGTCTGCACCTGCGGCCACTGCATCGATCAACACAGCGGCGACGGCTGCGGCTACCGCAAAGGGCGTGCGGCATGCTCGTGCCGTTACAGTCACGACAACGTGCTCGAGGCCTTGCTAGAAGCCGAGCGCGAGTCCATTCACCAGCAGTGGCGCCGAGCGGAGGCCGGCCGGTGGTGAATGATTCCGCGAAAACGCCGCCCGAAGATCCGCGTTACGCGCAGCAGATCGATCCGAAGAGCGGCCAAAGCGACGAACCGCGCGTGGATCCGAGCCCCTCACCCGGCGACGGCGCCTGGGAAAACGAGCTGACCAAGGAAGACATGCCCTCGCCGTGCAGCCGGGGGGAAGTGGCGGAGAGCCTGCGCCTCGACCCCTGGCTTCGCAGCATGGACGAAGTCGGGTGGACCCTGCGAGAAGGCCACGCTGGATCAGCCCGTCCCGGGTGTGAGCGGGCATCTATTGATCCGCTGATTCCGGTTGTTTAGCAGCCCGTCACGCGGGAATGATTGGCAGGCGAAACTCCCAGTCACAGCGGCGTCCAGCGCGGCGCATGAGGGACGAAACCATGCAACCCAAAGACGACTACCGAGACCCCAGCGGCGAAGAGCTGGAAGAACCCGCCATCGCGCGTCGCAGCGGCAGCATCGAGATCGATCAGCTCGATGAAAGCGAGATCGAAGATGACGACCTGCTCGAGCCGACGACGGTGCGCGGCCGCGTCGATGCCGACGTCGACGAAGCCCGCGGTCCGTCAACCGTCGGCGACATGAAACAGAGTCAGCGAGACAACGCAGGAGTCTTCGACGACATCAAGCAGTCGTGGAAAGACAACGGTGAGGTGCTCAAAGAAATGAAGCGCGAGATCACCGGTCGCATCAATCCTGAAGACGACGAGCAGCCGTTCGAGGACGATACCTCACCCGAAGTCCAGCGCAGGAGCACGCGCTAAGCCTCAAGCCGCCTTCAATTCCGACCCGACCGAAAAGCTAGGCTAGAACGTAAAGGCGCGCGGACGCCTCTTGGCTTTCGCGCGCTCGTGCTTTTTGTCCCAATCGCCAAGCGACGCAGACTTGGCGATCTTGAACAGCACGACGGGACACGGCTGGTCCAGCTTGTAGTAGGTCGCCTCGTTCACGCGAACGTCGATCAGTCCCATGCGAGGATCGTCGGGGCCGCCGTCGCGCGGCGCACGTTCCTGCGTGAACCACGGCTTCCACGACGGCCAACGGACCGGCGACGAACGCGCCCGCCGCTGTGCCTGGTGTGCCCGTGGCGCCGAACGTGGCCGCGAGCAGCGACGCGTTGACGATCGTGCCGACCGCGCCGCCGACAGCGACTACGCCGGTCCCTCCGCGCAGCTTGCCGCGAGCGTTGCGTGCGGCCGAGCCCGCGCCGAAGCAACGCTCGCGCGTTTGAGGGCTCATGACGACGCTGACGTCGTCGCACGAGTATCCCAGTCCGACGAGACGCTCGAGGGCATCGTTGGCACCGGCGAGCGTGTAAAACATCCCGGCGATCAACGGTTCTTTCTCTCGTGCCTATCTCGACCAAAGTCGCGGGACCGCAAGCAATTGCGAGCTGCACTTCGGCCACGCTGTTATAGACTGGAAGCGCATCACGGAGCCCGGCAACGTCGAGCAAGCGCCGGAACCGAGTCGCCGGCGGGGCAACGATCGCGAGGCGAGCTGAAAGCAGGACGAACTGCCGGATCAAGACTTGAGCGCAAGAGCTGTCCGCAAAGTCACAGTCTGAAAACGATACGAGGATCAGTCCCCTGTGTCGTCGCGCGGCCCCGGCGATAGCAGCCTCCAGCACCGAGCTGTTCGAGCTGTCGACGTCGCCCTTGACGTGAAGCACGCGGAGCGCCAAGCTACACTCGAACATGAAACGAGCGAGCTGCGTCGGTCGCCGTCCGCTCAAGCCGAACTCGGGGTCGAAAGACAGAATCGTCTCGTCCCCATGCCTGGGATCAGGGCCATGAAAGACTCGACTCCGAAGCCGCCGTACTATCTCTACAAACATGCACCAGGTCGGTTGCCTTCGTCTGTACGGTTCAGGCGCCGACCAGGACCCTTTTCAAGGTTGAGAGGTTTGGGTCAGGCCAGCTATGAGCAGCGATCTACTCCAACAAAACGCGATACTACGAGAACTCAAGGGCGGCGACCGAGCGAAGGTCCTCAAGGACGGAAGCGCTCAATGGTTCGACCTACGGCAGACCGTCTACGAAGCGCAAGAACGCATTAAGGACGCCTACTTTCCACTCGATTGCGTGCTCTCCGTCGTGTCGCTGATGCGCGACGGAGCGATGATCGAGATCGGCACGATCGGCCACGAGGGTACGACCGGCATCCCACTGATCATGGGAGGAGATACGACCGCGAACTTCGCCTTTTGCCAAGTCAACGGCAACGCCTGGAAGATGAGCGCGCCGTTCTTTCGCGAGCTCCTCAGTGAAAGCAAGCTCTTTCGCGATCTCGTCAACCGCTATTTGCAAGGCTATCTCAACATGCTCGGTCAGTTCACGGCCTGCAACCGGCTGCACAGCGTCTACGAGCGGGCGGCTCGCTGGATACTGATGACGCAGGACCGAGTCGGCCAGGACACGTTTCCGTTGACGCACGAGTTTCTCGCAACGATGCTCGGCTCACGCCGCTCGGGCGTGACCATCGCCGCTGCGGTGCTCCAGAAAGCCGGCTTCATCAAGTACCATCGCGGACTCATCACGGTGCTCGACCGCCCCGGACTCGAGAGGACGACGTGCGAGTGCTACGAACTGACGACGCGCCAGTTCGGCGACGCGCTGCGCCCCATGTCCGATTCCCCGCTTCCGCCCGTCGAAGGGTCGGCGCGAAGCGCGGGTACCGCGACCTCGACCCGCAAAGGTCCCAAGCAGCGCAAAGGGTAGACTGACGAACTCGGCGGCGGCCTTCTCACGGGCGACCGTTGTCAGATGTGCACTGCCGCGGTAGCCAGGCGCAGGCCCGGTCATGGCTACCAGCTCGAGATGATTCGAAAAGAGAAAATCTCCACGGCGGCGCTCTTGCGGTAACGCCTGCTCCCACCTTTTTCTTGCTTGCTCGACTGCCGATAACGCTAGTGAAGCGCACCGCCGACGCATCACGCGCTCGGCTCGAACGAGAGGGGCAACCCTCAGGAGCACGCTTTCACGATGAGTTCCCCTGCGATCTCAGCTTCGACCGCCTACGATCAATTTGAGTCAGCGGCGTCGTCCGGCGAGCGCCGCAGATCAAAGAGATCGGTGGCCTGGCCGCTACGTTCACTATCTCAGCCGAGCACTGCAACGGTCCGGATACCTTCTGCGTTAAAACCTACGGCACGCTTGCGGAGCTGTGCGTTTCGTCGCTCCACGAAGGCGACAGTGCGATCGTGGAAGGCGACATCATCGAACGTGAGCGCCAATGCTTCGACGGCCAAACCGTCGTCGCGCGAGAGATCGTCGCAAAGCGCGTCTGGCTCGGCCACATTCGACTCTCGGCGATCTGAGCGAGCAAGCCCAACCGTAACGCCCACACCCTAAATCGCGCGAGTCCGCGCGCACCCCATGGAAACAGCACCGTGTCGAAATCTGCCCATCATATCCTCCCCGCCCAGACCGCCGCGGCCGCCATGGCCACGCTGGGCGAATGCGTGCCGGAGGATCGCCGACAACTTCACGGTCAACGCTTCATCCTCCGCAACCTTGCTCCGGGCGCCACCGTCATCGTCTACTGCTACGGCGCGCGCGCGAACATCCACTTCGTCGACGTCGAGCCGCGTCATCGCCGCAAGGGCTACGCACGCAAAGCGATGGAGCGCGTCCTCGACGCGTGCGATTCGCAAGATGGCGGCGTCGACGTCTATCTGACCGTCAATCCCACGCCCGTCCTCGGCGAAGACCGCTCCGCCATCGCCGACGCCCCGACGCTCGAACGCCTCTACGGATCGCTGGGCTTCGAAGAGTTCGGAACCGACGAAAACGATCGCCTCATCATGCGACGCCCGGCGTGCACCGACGACAGCGAAGAGGCTGTAGCGTAAGTACGCGGCCCGACGACTTGCGCGACAGCGCGTCGCTGCCTATTCGCTACATAGCCACAAGCTCTTCGGCATGGAGCAAGCGACCGTGAGATCGCATGCTGGCGCCGAGGCCTTGGAGAGTTGGCAACCCTTGCCGCGATAATCGGAACTCACTACGGTGATCCATGCAAACGCCAGAGCATAACTACCTCGTGGGAGAGCTGGGCAAAACATGCGTCCCGGTCCTAACTCCCTCTGAGCTGTCGACCTTGCAATCGATTTACGATCGCCAAACGCCGGCGCAGCGCCTATGTTTGCGCTTTGCGTAGCTCCAGCCCTTGTCCGTCCTAATTGCAGAGAAGCAGAGGCTTACAGACTCGTCGAGGGCGATCTCATCCATGATCGGATCGACGCATCTGACTTGCCTCACCCGTCTGTCCACGACTGCTGCCAGCGCATGGTCGGGATCTCTTGCAGCGCCCAGTTTTCGGTCGACTGAACGCGTTCCACGCCGCCGGCGCGGTAAACCGAAAGATCATGTGCCCCCTGGTCGATCAGGACACACCACTCGACGCCGATCTGGACGGCTTTCCGGCAACGTGTCTC
Source organism: Vulcanimicrobiaceae bacterium (assembly GCA_052267165.1). Taxonomy (GTDB): domain Bacteria; phylum Vulcanimicrobiota; class Vulcanimicrobiia; order Vulcanimicrobiales; family Vulcanimicrobiaceae; genus CAWICD01. The sequence continues at coordinate 97,011 of JBKQHO010000027.1, forward strand.
GAACTCCGCGCGGCTGATATCGAACTGGTAGCGGATCCCTATGAGTCCACCGGCGAGTTGCGCCCAGTACTCGCGATTCTGCCGATACGTCCCATCCGGACGCTTACAGGCGACGTCGTGCGTCTGCGGCCAGTAAGACCACTCGAACTCCCAGAATTCTTCGCCGTCATCTGCAGGCAAGACGCACCAGCCGGGAGACACCTTGTCCCGAAATTCCATGCCCAAGCAAAACGCGAGTGCTTTCTGAATTCCGATACCAGCACGCGCGACAGCCACCGATTTCGGTCGAACCAGTAGGTCACCGCTAGCGGTTCGCTCGATTCTCGTCGCGTCCATATAGATCTGCGTGCCGTCGTAGTAGACGACTCGACGGCGCTGCTCGTTGTATTGCGTAAGCGCCGTCGTTAGATAATCCGACGCCCGAAACGGCAGTCTAAGACGAAAGAGGTCATGCGCCGACCCGGCGTGATGGAGATACGAGAAGCCGTACTGGTCCGTAACGACTCGCAGTTGGAGTGAAGGATTGAGCCTCTGCACGCCTTCGATTGTCTCTGACAGTGGCGGCCAACGGCCCTTCGTATCGAGCGCTGGCCAGGCAATGAGCGGGGCCGCCTCGATAGCGTCCAAGGCCCGAACGCTCGCCACAATGCCAGACGGCACAGTCGGCGACAGCGAACCGAGCTTCGCTTGGCCCTCTGCTTCGAGGTATTCGAAGTTCGGCGCAGCGGTGATAGGGGAAACCATGGCGTACCCAAGGTCTTCCATGTCCGCGCCGATTTTGGCGCCGAGGTGCCCCACAAACGCCGCGACAAGTGCGTCATTCTGCGGAGTGTCGGCGCCGCGCTAAGCGACTGTCTTGAAAGTCAAGGGCTTTGCGACAAGAGTTTCGGCAGCTTTGGGCGGGTCAGAATCCTTCAGGCCGCCGCAGCAGCAGCAAGCGTTGGGGCCGTTTCGAGCGACCAGGGTTTCTGCGATTTCGCGATCGCGTTCAGGATGACGAGCAGTTTACGCATACAGGCCGTCAGCGCGACCTTAGGAGTCTTGCCGGCCGAACGAAGACGCTCATAGAAGGCCATTAAGACGGGATTATGGCGCACCGCAACGAGAGTTGCCATGTAGAGCACAGAACGAACCTGAGCGCGTCCGCCAGAGATCCTCCGCTTTCCGCGCATCGCCCCACTGTCACGGTTTATCGGCGCGACACCCACAAGATTGGCAATTTGCTTTCCATTGAGGTTTCCGAGCTCCGGTAAGGCAGCGAGGAAAGTGAGGGACGTGACTTCGCCGACACCGGGCACGCTGCGGAGCAAATCGCTTTTGGCCTGCCAGATTGGACTTTTTTCCACGGTACCTTGAAGCTCACCATCTAGTCGCTTGAGCCGTTTTTCAAGCCACGTTATGTGTGCCTGAATGTCCGCACGCGCGGCGCCGCAAACACCCGCCAGACGTGCCTTTTCGGCTACGATCATGTCGACGAGCTGGCGACGACGGCTTACGAGGTCGGTGAGTTCTCGAGCTTCCGCAGTTGGAAGCGGTCGCACCGGCGGCTTAACGGCCTCCGCGAAATGCGACAGCACCGCAGCATCTATCGAGTCGGTCTTTGCAAGTTTTCCAATGGCCTTAGCGAACGCTCGCACTTGACGTGGATTAACGACCGCGACGGCGATTCCAGCGGCAGCAACCGCAGCTGCTACGCTTGCTTCCATGCCGGCAGTTGCTTCGAGCACGACAAGTGTCGACGTGATTTTCTTCAGGCGCTTGACGATCGCGCGAATACCAGCTTCAGTGTTGGCCTCTCGAAACGAATCCATGCTCGGACGAATGTGGACATCGAGTTGACGTTTCGAAACATCAATTCCAACCCACGCGTGAGTCTCAGAAATAACGGCCTCATTTCACGGTCTAAACGAACGACTCGATCTGGCGGATGCGGGCTCAGGCCCAGGCGACTGTTCGAGTTACGATCGATTTTTGCGCAGCGACCGAAGCTTAACGACGATCTCCGAGACCTTGACGAACCACGATCTACTGCACAAATCCATGATACCAGACGGACCCGGATCCGCCGCGTTAAGATACGGTGTTGGTTGTCAAGGGGCGCAGTAGGTAGGATCGAACGCAAGACCAGACTTCAGTACGCCGTAGGCCAAGGTTAGAAGCTTCCACATCACGGCAGCGATGATCGTCATCTTCGACTTGCCGCGCTCTCGAAGGCGGTCAGCAAATCTTCGAAGTGTCGGGTTGTACTTGATCGCTGAGATAGCAGGGAAATAGAGAGCTGTTCGCAGACTCGAATTGCCAGTTTTCGCTAAGTGACTCGGCCTCCTAAGCGATCCGGACTCATGATGACGTGGCGAAAGACCAGCATACGCAGCGACGGCTTTAACCCCACGAAATTCTGTGATGTTGGGCATTTCTCCCAGTATGCGCGCGGCGGTCGTATCGCCGATACCCGGGATCGAAGTGAGCAAGTCGCGTTGCCGGCGGAGAGGTGGATATTGATCGAACAATCGCTCTATTTCGCGCTCAACGCGCTCCAGCTCACCGGCTATATGCAATAGGGTTGCATCGATCGACTCCTTGACCGTGGGCGTGACGATCGGACCTTGTAGCCGATTCTTTTCCTCTGTCCGAATCGCGACCAGGCTCTGGTATCGGCGTACAAGCCCTTGCAAGACGCGGATTTCCGGGGCGGGCGGTATCCATGCCTCCGGCTGGTGCAGCCGGCAGAACCGAGCGATCAGCGCTGCATCGACGCGGTCAGTTTTTGTTCGCAGCAACTCACTCTGGGCAAAGCACTTGACGCGACTAGGATTGACAAGGCTTACGCGGTGACCAGCTTCGTGCAACGCGATCGCAAGCTCCTCGCTCCACCCGCCC
>JBKQHO010000028.1:0-4555 GCA_052267165.1 Vulcanimicrobiaceae bacterium
TGGGCGCCCCTCTCGTGGAACCGGCCGTAGTGTTCCGGTCCCTTCGAGAGGAGCGTCCTGCTTTTTGCACTCAGGGGTTCAAATCTTCGATCCCGCTACGGGTTCAAAACTATCGTCCCGTTTCCACATGGCGTTGTTGGTGATCGCGAGCGGACTGTACCGCCTGCTCGCGCGGCGCATGCGCGGCTATGCCGATGCTCAGGCGCGACACATCTTCCGTGACCTCATCGATACCCCCGCCGATGTGACAATCTCAGAGCGCGAAGTGAACGTGCGTTTCCATCGCCGCGCTCACTTGCCGATCATCAGCGCTTCAGGTATCATGGACCCCCCGGTGAAGGTCCCCTGGTGGAACCACCACACCTTACGGCTGAGCGTCTAGGGTCGACTGAAAGCCGCTCCGTGTTAGGTGAATTCGGTCGCGTGGAAATCCAGGCTAGTCTTAAATCGTATATCTCTGCCTAGCTCGCGCGCGCGAACGCCCCCCGAGTCGGTAGCCCGAGGCTCCGCCTCGGCCCATCGAAAACGCGCTCCGGCCACCAATGAACTCCCTCCGCCCAGGGTCTCGCCGTTCACCGTCCCGTCACGGTAGCGCCCGGTGCAAGGCTCCCCTCGCTGCGCTCGGCGCCGGCTTCGGCCGGCGGTCTTGCACCGGGCGCTAGGGCTACGCCCGACGGTGAACGGCGAAACCCCCGTACGGAGCAGCAAGTCCGAAGGCCTAAGCTCGCCTCCGCACACAACGAGAGAGACGGTCCCGGCTCAACACCCCACCGGAGCAGAAGCCTACGGAGGCAGTGGCTTGGCCCGCGTCACGTACAACCGCGAACACCGAATCCCGCTGCTGGCGGACGAGCAAGGCGAGCTGGCATACATCATGGTGCGCCAGCAAGTCGAGAACGGCCAGCGCGTCCGATTCTGCGTGAGCCTGCTCGCACGACGCCATTCCGGCGGCCGCATGCGGGAGGTCGTGCGCTATGATGACCACGGCGGCTTCCACCGGCACGGCGATCTTCTGGAACCTGGTGCGGGGAAGACGTTCTTAGAACCGGGTGAAAACCCGATACGCCAGGCCGTGCTGGATCTGACTTTGAACCCCGAGGCCTATCTGCGGACAGCCAATATTCTGGGATATGAGGTCCCTGACGATGCCGATGACACCGATTACGACGAACGCTGACCGCAAGCGTGCAGCCTATCACGTGGCCATGGCGCTGCTCTCGGACCCCGCGCTTTCGGCTCGTGTCCCGAGCGGTGCTCAGATGACACCCGTGGGCTTCGACGACGAAGCACACACCATTGAGGTCGTCATCGAGCCAGCGTCGGACGCACCACGCGCCCTCATCTCGGTTCCAGAGCGCGAGGTCGCCTGACGCCGAACTCTGGGGGCGAAGTCTTCGGCCGGGGGAGAAGGGCGAGCTCGAAATGACCAACGCGACCATGCCCCAGGCCGTTACCATGCGGCTGGTCAAGACGGCCGACGACGTGTTGGCCGCGGCCACCATCCTGACGCTCGCCATGGAAGATGACCTCGACGCCTTCAAGGCCCTCGTGCCCAACGGCGCGACGACCAAGGCGGTCGAGCTTGCCGAGGACGAGACCGCCGCGGTTTTTGCGGTGTACGCCGGCAATGGATGGGACGCCACGGACGCCGCCCCGATCCACCGCATCATCGTGCGTCGGTGAGCTCCTCTCGGTCGCACGGAGTCTCGGTCGGGGTCCCGTGTGGGTGACCGAGACGAGTACGACCCCGGCCGCGCAGCGGCTCCGCTCGGCCTTGATGAACTGCGTCGAGGCGCTCTAGCGTGGGCGAGCTCAGCCGGGCCGCCGCCCGCAAAGCCTTTCAAGCCGCGCGCGTTGAGGCGCGAAGCGCCCTGGCATGCCTGGTCGAAGCCCCGCCCGGATGGGACGTCGAGTGTCGACTCGACGCCAATCGCGCCATCGCGGCGATGATGACGGCCGCCCAGACGACCGCCGAAATCCTCGAGGTCGTCTCGTTGCGCGGGTTGCTCTTGCAAAGCGGCCCGAAAAGCACGCGAAAGCCGCCCTAGGCGCCCCTCTTGGCCGGTCGCACATGCAAATTCCCTTGGAGCGGCCAGAGGCGCTGCTCAGCGTCGATTCTGAGCCCTTTCTGCACGGGTGAAGAAGACCGGGCTGCTCAGCAGCCGCGCCGGGTCCGCTCGCGATCGAGAGCCTGTACGTTGGCCCGGTGTACCTGCAGATTGCGGCGCACGTTGGCGAGGCCCTCGCAGACGCCCTGATTCCAGGATTTCCAGTGCGCGTTTTCCAGGGCGCCCCAGCCCGCGTCGTAACCTCCACGCCAGCCCGAGACGGCTGGCGGAAGCGACGCGCGACGCGCGGGCCGCCATCGCCAACGTCGACGCGGCGGTCAAGCGGCTCCTCGACGAGCTCGCCTCGATCCGCGAAGACCTCGCGATTACGGCGCGTCGCCTCGCCTATTGTCAGTCTGCGTGATCACGAAGCGGGCGCCCAAGCGTCGCGCCGGGCGCGGTTCGTTCTCCGAACTTCACGTCTACCTGGAGCGCGACGAACTGGGCCGGCTGCGCATCGACCTCGTCGCTTCTTGGAGCGGCGGAGTGGCCTCTCACGAGACGGCCGCTTTGGAGATGGAAGCAGTCGCGCAGCAACGCCGCGACCTTGTGGACCGGTCTATCACGTGATCCTCTCGACGCGCCCCGGTGAGATGATCGACGTCGAACAAGCGAAGCTCGCAGTCGATGCGGTACGCCGATCGCTCGATGCGGGCGAGCACCGGTACTTCGCGGCGATGCACCACGACGTCGACACGGACCGCTACCAATTTCACCTCGCAATAAACAAGGTGTCGTTGCGCGGTCGCGCGCTCAACCGCTGGCAAGACTAGCCAGGCTCGCGCGAGCCGCAGAATGGTGCGAGCGTGAGATGGGCCTGCAGGTCGACCGGCACAGTGAGTGGCGCTCGAAGCTGGGCGAACGGGACCTCTCTCTGATTCCGGAGATCGAGCGCAGCTTCGAGCCGACGCGCGGCATCGCTCAAGGGATCGACCGGCAAGAGGGCGCGACGATCGACCGGCGCGACGCGGTGGGACGCACGCACTACTCGTGGGTCGAGCACCTGGGGCGCGAAGCGGTGCCGGCCGCGGCGCTCGCCGTTGTGCGCGAGGGCGCGACCTGGGAGGATCTGCACGCCGTTCTGCGCGGCTACGGGGTGCGGCTCGAGCCGGCCGGCAGCGGGGTTCGGGTGATCGGTCCCGAGCCCGGGCAGCGGGTGAAGGCGTCGGACATCGGGCTCAACGTTCGCGGTCTTGAAGGGCGGCTAGGGGCCTTTGAGCCGCAGCGGCAGACGGAGCAATCGTAGAGCCGTCGCACGCGCTTGGCCCAGGCGGCGATCGGCAGCGCTCACTCGTGGACGAGTCTGCATCGCGAGCTCGAAACGATCGGTCTTGCGATCGAGAAGACCGGTCGCGGTGGCCGGCTGCTCGACCTCGAAGCCGGGCGCCACGTGCCGCTGGGGGCCGCGATAAGTCTCGCCGGGCTCGAGGAGCGGCTGGGCGCCAACGAGGTCGCGCCGGCGGTCGCCGCCCGTGATGCGCGCGAGCTCGCACGTCGCGAGGCGGGGCTCGCCGAGCGAGTCGAGCTCTTGCAGACCCAGCCCGAGCTCGAGCTCGAGCGGCTCGCCGAAACGCGTTCGGTCTGGAGCACTGTCGACGTCGAGCGCGAAGTCCGCTCGACCATCGGAGTCCGCGCCGGGCACGACGCAATCGTGCAGAGCGCGATGGCTGCGGTCGTCGGCGCGTCGGTGGAGCTCGATCGCGATGCCTACACGCCTAGGCGGCGCTACGCTCAGACGGGTGCTCATATGGCTGCGATCTCAACATAATCCGGATCGCCTCCTGGGTCGTCAGTCCGGCAGGAGGCCACAAGTTCAAAGAAATCGTCGTCCAGCCGCAAGCTCGGGCATGGCCAGAGGATAGTGTTCTACAGTCCTACGTTTCCCAGAGCCTTTGAATTATGCGCAGTTCGCCGCTCCAGGATCGTCGGCGTGGCAATCCCTCGCAGGTCGATGCCGCGGCGAGCTGCGCATAATCACGTGGTGCGCATAACTGCGTCCCAGGGCCACGCAGCGCAAGGCTCGCTCAGCCGCGTTGTTATCGATTTCGATGCGGCCGTCGTCGCAATACCGGCACAGCGCCTCCCAACGGCTCAGCGCGTAGCGGATCGCCTTGGCTAGCTCCGACTTCTGCGAAAGCGCAGCGAGCGTCTGTTGCAACCAGGTCTTGAGTTCGCTCAGCAGCGGGCGGCTGCGCAAGTGGCGGATCGCTTGCCGTTCGCTGGGCGAGCGTCCACGAATCTCGCTCTCGATCGCGTAAAGCGCACCAATGTGTTCTACTGCCTGTGCGGCTAGCGGCGATTGATTGAGTTCGCAGAGGTCGACGAACTCCACAAATCTCCGGTGGCAGCCCAGATGATCGACCGCATCGGTGCGCTCTATGGTATCGAGGAAGAGATTCGCGGTCGCCGTCCCGACGAGCGCCGCGCGGTCCGGCAAGAACGCAGCC
>JBKQHO010000029.1:0-29364 GCA_052267165.1 Vulcanimicrobiaceae bacterium
TCACCGGCGAGAGCTATCGCCTCCGTGGCCGCTCCCCGGGAAAACCCTCCAAGCCTGACTAATACCCCCGAGGGTTCAATTTGAGAATCCCGCTACGGGTGCAATTTGAACGTCCCGTTACCAACCGGACCTGTAAAGTCGGCTCACGGGTCGACGGCACGAACTGCATCATCCTCGACGCCGGCCAGCGCGTGGTCAGTTGGGACGACGGCTACCAATCCTGCAAGGTCGGCTCCCGGATCGACGGCACGAACTGCATCGTCCTCAACGTCGGACAGTTCGTCGTCAGTTGGGACGACGATTACCAGACCTGCAAGGTCGGCTCGCGGATCGACGGCACGAACTGCATCATTCTCGGCGCGGGTCAGCGCGTGGTCAGTTGGGACGATGGTTACCAATCCTGCAAGGTCGGCTCGCGGATCGACGGCACGAACTGCATCATCCTCTGAACGCGAGGCGCAGGACTAGTCACGTTCGCGCGTCAACGCTTGCTCTGCTCGAAAGGGGTCAAAATGTCCGGTGCTGCATGTTGTAGTTCGAGCTTCCGCAGGATCCCGACGAGATTCCCGCAGTCACCGCGGGCGCGGCTAGATCGATACGGAGAACTCCCGGTTCTGTCGCGTTAAGGGTGCCCGAGTGAAAGTAGGCGGCACGGTCTCGCCCTGGTGAGCGATCCGGTCGGTGTTACTCCGCCAGTAGGTAGAAGTGTTGTGCTGCGGACAGACCTCTCCCGTCGTCGCGCATCTGCCCTTTGCGGATCATGTGCATAAGCTCGACCCCACTAAGAATGATTCGCGCACAACGAAAGTCCTTGAAGCCTTGTACCGGCCGCGTGATGCGCTTGACCGCTCGGTGATCTTGCACGACGATGTTGTTCAAGTACTTGCACTGCCGAATCACGACGTTGGTGCCGTGCTGCGCATTGTAATCGCCGATCCCGGCCTTGTTCGCTCCGCTCTTGTCGATGTTGACGATCTTGGGAAGACGGCAGTTCTTGACGGCGCGCGTGAAGAACCGCCGTGCCGCACGACCATCGCGTTTGGCGGTCAGCAAGAAGTCGACGGTGTAGCCTTGTTTATCCACGGCACGGTACCAGTAACGATCTTTTCCCGCCGATCTTGATATAGGTTTCGTCCAAGCGCCAACTCTTGCCGACCGAACCGACGCCTCGTTTGCGCTTCCGTTTACGAAAGGCTTCCTCCAGCACCGGAACCAGCTTGATGACCCAGCGTGAATCGTGGAATGATCAACGAATATGCCTCGCTCCTGCATCATCTCTTCGAGATTGCGCAGACTCAACGGGTAGGTGACGTACCAGCGCACGCACAGCAGCATGATGTCCAACGGAAATCGCAGCCATTGGATCACGCTTCTGACGCTTTTCATGATCGCCGCTGCGTTCGCTATGAGCGGCAAATCAACCGCAGCGACGTCATGAAGGGGCTGCAAAAGCTGTTTGCTTCGTTTACAAGACCAAGCGTGACGACAGCGCTGAACGTCTTATCGCAACAGAACCCATTGCGGAGACCAGGAGACGGGACACGGACACGCTGTCCAGATTCCTGATTCGATGACGCTCGCTACGCTCTACAGTAAGAGCGTTGCACCGCCTACGTCACTGCTCGACCCCCGACTTTCTGACGCTCTCCAACTAGGCCCTGGTAGATGACCTTGGCGTTGCAGCCCTTGGCCCCCTCAGCCTCGATGACCACACGGTACGGTTCACAAACGCTGCGGGATCTGGCCTTGGGCTCGCTGCTCGCCTCGCCGAGGTCGGTGGGCACTTTCGGCAGCGTGGCCGGTTTTGCCGGAAGCACGCCGGCCTCGCGCCCGATCCGCGCGATCGTCTCACGGCGGTGGCCGGTTTCCCGTTCGATCTTCCGGCGGCTCCAGCCCAGTCGCAGCAGCCCGACAATCTTTTCTCGTTCCGTCATGCTCAGCTCGTTCATAGCGGCGCTTTCGCGCCGGGAACGTCCGAGCCGACGGCGGCCCTAGCGGTGGCCTACTTTCAAACTGCCCACCGACTCCGGCCGCTTTTCAACTGCCCCCGACTGGCCGCTTTTGAGTGCCCCCCGAGGGCCATGCGGATTTCCGACACACCGAAGGGGCAGAGAAAGCGTCGATAGATCAAAGTGCGCGATGCCGGTTAAGAGCCACAAGTGCCTGACCGAATACGTATCTGTGACGGGTAAAAGATAGGGAAGCAAGCGCCGGCGGACAGCCCCAATTGTCTCGATTTACACTGCCAACCGGCCTGCCTCACCGTTTGCCCGCGCACCGATGGGCTGATTAACCCGGGCGCTGACGACCTCGGAGCTTGGTCTTTCGAAGATAGGTGTTCCTGATGATGGGAAGCGACGAAAGGGGTGAATGCGTGGAGCGCAATCCTGACCATACTCGTGCTCTGCACGACGATTATCTTTCGAGCCTGAAGCTGACGCGGCGCGGGTTACTAGGCGTGATTGCGCTCGGTACGCTCGGCGTCGTAGGCTGCGGCGGTGGTTCGTCAACGCCAGCCGTCGGCCCGCCTAACAGCCCGAGTAGAACTGGGCTCCTCATCACCGATATTCATTTCAATCCGTTGTTTGATAAGACGCTTGGGAGCCGTCTTGCACAAGCACCCGCATCGCAATGGGACTCGATCTTTGCCAGATCGACACAGACCCAGTACAGTTATACCTACTTGGGTTTTCCTGGGGACACCAACTTCCCGTTGCTGCAGTCGGCGCTAGCGGCCATGCGGCAGCAAGTTCCCCATCCTGACATCGTGTTCGTTGCCGGCGACTTCTTGGCGCACGCACTCCCGATTTCGGCCAAGCTGGCCGGGATCTCTGCGGCGAATTATCCAACGTTCGTCAACACGACCGAACAGTACCTGGCCTTGAAATTATCGCAGACCTTCCCGAATGCGCAGATCATACCGACCCTCGGGGACTGGGACACGCCGTGCTCTGCCGGCGGCAGCAGCAAAATGGGCAGCAATACCTACCCCGGGGCCGGTTTTCTCGCATCGTTTTCTTCAGCATGGAATGCGGCCGTCAACCGCTACGGCGGCGCGCCGGCTTTTCAAACCACATTTAATACCGGCGGCTATTACTCGACGACTTTCCCCATCGACCCGCGCGGCCGGCTGATCGTCCTCAATACCCCACCCTGGACTCCCGGATACAACCAGAACGGTACGTACGCAAATCCAACTCTCGGAAATGACGAACTTACGTGGCTGGCGGCCCAGCTCGCCGACGCGCGCAACCAGGGGCAGCGCGTGTGGATCCTCGGCCACGTCCCTCCAGGCGTTCCGGGTGGAAATCCGACAGTACCGTTTTACGCCGACACCAATCCCGACTATGCAACTCCGCTGTACGCACTCTTAACCCAGTATCGCGACCTCCTTACCTTTGGGATCTTCGGACACGAGCACATGGACGACTATCGCGTATTGTTGGACTCCTCAAGCAGTCCCATCTTTGGAATGAAGATCGTACCCTCGGTTACTCCGTTCGATGGCAACAATCCGGCGTTCGTGCAGTTCGAGTACGATCCGACCGCCGGCGTTATTTCCGATGCGCAAACCTGGATCTTGACCAACTTGGCCACCTTGACCTCCGCGAGCACCGTAGCGTCCGGCACGTGGGAATTGGAATACCACTTCGACAGCACCTACGGGCAGCATGCCATGGACTCTGACGGAGTGGCGGGCGCAGTGACCGAAATTCTGACGCAACCAAGCACGCAGGAGAACTTTGCGGGCTACTTCTATTCATCATCCAAAACCCATAGCATAGCCGCGAATAGCCCAGCGTTCTTACCGTATGGCTGCGCGCTCAACCAGCTCACGGCGTCGGACTACAGTGCGTGCTATTCGGGCGCATCGACCTCCCCGAGCCCCTCGCCCTCCCCGGGCCTGTGAGGTGCGAGGCTCGAACTAGTCACCACCAGTGTCCGTTATCTGCTCTTTCGCTGATGGCGCGTTCGCCCTGAAAACGGCGGTTTCGAATTGACCCCTTTGCGGCGGTTTCGTGTTGACCCCCGACTTTTGTCACTTGCCGCTTGCGCGGGTGCTGCCCTTCTTGCGGGACCGTAGCCGGTAGCTCTCGCCGGTCAGCTCGAAGATGACGGCGTGGTGAACGAGCCGAACTGCGGCTAGCTTGTTGTGCGAGGGGATCATAAAGAACGGATGTTATCGGTCCCTTCTTACTTAATGTGGTCTCGTTCTCACATAATGTGGTCCCGAGCGCTCCGATATTCTCAGCCAATGTGGTCCCAAAACCACCGATGTAATCGGTCCGGGCGCTGGATGTTATCGGGCCGTTACAGCTACGGGTCGCAGCGGCCGATCGAGATAAACGATGGCGACGGCTGTGTTCCGGCACGCTTATAGCGGAAACGCAGCTCGTCGCAGCGGCGGATCGAGATCGACGGCAGTTCTTGTTCTTGCGCGCATCGAGTTCGCGATAGCGCACGAACGTGACGCCGACGGCGGACTCGTCGGTTGCCGATACCACGACCGTGCCGTCGGGCGACAACGCGAAGGTCGTCGACCCGCCTCGGCCATACGCGCCGGCCAGATAGGGTTTAGCGATCTTGTTGCTGCCCGCGAGGTTCAAGATCGTCGGCGGCATCGCGTCGCGTGGATCCCGGTGCCGCCATCGCGCACCTCGAGCTTCGGGCGCGCGACGAGCAAACCGTCCCGATCGTCACGCGAACGGCTTGTGCATAGCGTCCCTTACCATAGTTCACAATCCGAATTCTCTCGTGACCCCTTCATTCGTCGTCGGCGGGCCCAGATGTGCAGGGAGCGTTCGCTCAACGAGTCAGGGTAGGATCTCTTCCCCTACGAAGACGTTAGTGCTCAATGCAAGGTTCCGTGAGGAAAATCCCAAACGGAAAGTGTACGTCCCTCTATGCACTCGCCAATCGCTTGTTGCAGGATCGTAGGTAGCAAGCATCTTGGGATTGATCTCGATGGTTACTCGTTTTTGCTCTCCTGCCGCAAGCGCCGCTTTGCTCCATCCGACTAAGTGTTTGGGTATGCTTTGGCCCGCTATGTCGACGCTGTCTACGTAGACCTGAACAGTATCTATTCCAGCGCGACCACCCGTGTTCTCAACGTCAACTTGAAACGCAAGCTTACCGTTTTGTAGCGAACTCATGCGAGCGTATTTGAATGCGGTGTATGAGAGTCCAAATCCAAACGGAAACAGGACCGGGCGTTTTTGAACGTCGAACCACTTGTAGCCAACATTCGCGCCCTCGTCGTAGGCGAGCTTGAACAGTGCAGGCCGACCCTCGTCACCGAAAGGTGGAGCGAGCGGCAATTCAGGGCGCGGCAGATCGCTTTCCGATAAAGGAAAGGTTTGTGGGAGTCGTCCTGAAGGATTTACGAGGCCAAAAAGTGTTTTTGCGATCGCCTCTCCTCCGCCACTGCCCGGGTACCAAGCCTCTACAACCGCTTTCACGTCTCGTAACCATGGCATTGTAACCGGCCCCATAGTTTCGAGCACGACAATCATGTTGGGATTAGCGTGGGCGACAGCCGCGATGAGGGCATCTTGGTCGTCGGGCAAAGTCAGGTTGGCTAGATCCTTCCCTTCGTGCGACCACTGGTGTGCAAAGAGTACGACGCGATCGGCGTTTCTGGCAGCATTGACGGCAGCCCGAAGCGCTGATCCGTCTGTGAATGAAATGCTGCCCGGATTCGACGCGAGCTTCTTGAGTTCAGAGACTGGTGAGGACGGATCCCAGACAGGCGTCAGAGCAATGTTGAGCTTCCCGGCGCCAGGAACTGCGTTGCCGCCGAAAGGCAGAACGGCCGCAGAACCACCCCCTGAAAGCACACCCTTATCCTCATGCGAGCCGATAACTGCAATCGATGGTACGGTCCGGCCCATCGGAAGTATGTTTCCCTCATTTTTCAGTAGAACGATTCCTTGTTCCGACGCCTGCTCTGCTGCTCTTTCATCGGCCATCTTATCGATTGGCCGCAGTTCTGGCGGATTGTCGATCACGCCATTCGCATAGAGGCTGTAAAGTATCCGCCTTGTCATTTCCCTCAGCCGAGCTTGGGATACTTGACCGTTAGCGAGGGCCTTCACCAACGGATCTGCAAAGAAGGCATTGGAACTGATGGCTCCTGACTGCGTAGCCAGGTTGATGCGGCTCATCACGGGTGCGGTGGGAGAGTCGCCTCCGATCATCGCGGTTGCTCCAAGTCCTACGGCGACGTCAGCCTCTTCCGCTGACTCTTGGTCAAGACCGCTGTTCGCAGCTTTGATGGTGCTATGGGTCGCTCCCCAGTCGGACATAACCCATCCTTGGTAATGCCACTGTTTGCGAAGCACCTGCGTGAGCAGATAGTCGCTCTCACAGGCGTAGTCGCCTTTTACCGCGTTATAGGCGCACATGATCGATCCTGGTTGACTGGAATGAATGGCAAGATCGAAGGCAAGCAAATCGGACTCCATGGCCGCTCGTCGGTCGATCGATACATCGTATTGCGTACGGCCCGTCTCGTAATTGTTCAGCGCGAAGTGCTTTAGGGTAGCAACGACGTGTTGGCTTTGAGCGCCATTCACGTAAGCTGCAGCCAAGGTGCCGACGAGAAGAGGGTCCTCGCCAAGATACTCGAAATTTCGCCCCCCGCGTGGATCACGGATCAGATTGATTCCTCCAGAGAGAAGGACGTTAAAGCCTTTCGCTCGTGCCTCCCTCGCCACGATCGTACCGAGCTGGCGAAGAAGATCGGGATTCCAAGACGAGGCACTGGAGATAAGCGATGGGAACGCGGTTGCCTGCGCCTCTTCCGACTCATCTGCAGGGTCGCCGACACCCACTGAGCCATCGGTTGGAAGGAATCCGTTAAAGCCCAATGTTGGAACGGGATCTGACCATGCCGCGCCATTTTTATGTTCCCAAGGGCCGCTCGGTACCTTGGTCAAGCCGGGATAGTGAGTCACGACGAGCTTCAGCATGTCGTCGCGTGACATGGACGCAGACGCGAGATGTGCTCGCTGCTCCGGAGACAAGGAACGATTCATCCAAGGCTGCTGCTGCGACCTTAAGGCCGCGTAGCCAGTTAGGCCGACAAATAGAAGAGCAAACAGTATCGGCCGCACACAGATCTCCGTTAAACGTCTAAAAGATGTAGAGTATGTTTCTCAAGACGTGATTTGTTGTCGCGCATATCCTGCTTGCGCAAGCCGTTTAGCATCTGTGAAGATCACCCCAGATAGCGCTGAGACGCTGTCGCCCATGTACTGTTAGTCCCCGAGATGTATCGGGCCGTTCAGCGGAATCACGATACCTCGAGGGTCGAAGCCTGGAGGCGGCTTGTCGGAGACGCCCGTCGGAGGCGACAGTGGTGTCACGCCGATCGAGTGGCAACCGTCTGGACTTGGGAGAGCGCGGACGACGGAATCCGGTATGACGGCCTCCGACGCCGATACCGGAGGCGCGGTGCCCAGCAGCCGCGCGCGGGAGAAGCCTCCCGACAGCTCGCCAAGCAGGTCGTCGCCGTCTCGCGGGAGATCGTGCGGATACTTCTGCTCGTCGGGAAGCGACGCGAGGGCTGGGCGCTGAAACACGCGCTCGATGAACTTCACCACGGACGACTGATCGTTGGGCTCGTGCACGACGGCATGGTCACGCGCGAATGGCGAAATCAGAATGAGCGGAACTCGTTGTCCGTTGCCGCAAGGACGTCCGTCCGGGCACTTGATCCAGGTTGGCGGCACGACGTGGTCCCAGAAGCCACCCCCGTCGTCCCACGTAATAATGATCGCCGACTGCTTCCAGTACGGGCTGCGCGCGATCGCATTGACCTCGCTGGCGACGTCAGCCTCAGCGACCTGCAGGTCGCTGAGACCGGGGTGGTCGTCGTCGCCAAGGAAGGTTCGCGGCGCAGCGTGCGCTGGGCGCAGCCCGAGATTGCTGCCGACGCCCCCCTTGAGATAGTACGCGCCGCGGACTCCTAAGCGGCCGTGTGCGACATCGCGGTAGAATTGCGTGATATCGGCCACGTGCGCATCGATCGACGGGTTGTTCGCGACGTATCCAAAATAGTGGGGCGCCAGGTGGTGCGTCACGAGGGTCGCATGCTGCGGGTCCACCGGGTTGCGATAGCCCTGCTGGTACCAGCGCCACGCGATGGGCGCATAACCGCGCACTCGGAGCAGCGCGATGTCCTCGCGCACGTCCTGCGTGTAACGGCGCAGGGCCGTGGCCTGGGATCCTTCGAGGAGGAGCAGGACATTCGCGTAGGTCTGATCGACCTGCTTGAGCTTGGTGACGGCGAGGGGATTGTACGGACCCCAGGCCGGATCGAGGTCGTAGAAGACCGGTACGCCGCGCCGCGCATTCGGCGGCGTACGCGTGTAGGGTGGCCCCTTGGGTCCGTAGCGGGCGAGTTCTGTCTCCCCATTCTGGGCTGCGATGATCTCGATGTTGCTAGGCGTCGACGGCCCCCGCACACCCTGGAAGAAGCGGTCAAAGAGCGCGAAGCGGTCCGCATAAAGCCAATAGTACGGAATCGTTTCGCAATCGACGTGCGACATGACCGAGTCGCCAACCGATGCCGATGACACCCGAAGCTTCATCGCCTGTGCGGTCTGCTGCGCAAACCGCCCTTCGGCTGCGACGAACCCGTTCATACGTCCGCCCGCGATGCCTGCCTCGACAACGTCTCGCGCGTTCTGTAGGACGCCGAGGTCAGGGGTCTCGACCCGAAAGGGCGTGGTCCAACGATGTGCGAGCGGGTTGTACTGTCGGAACCCGTGCGTTCGCGCCGCCGTGCTCCAAATGCCGTCCGCCCCGGGGAACGTTCCGAAATAGTGGTCGAAGGAGCGGTTCTCCTGGTAGATCACGAAGACGTAGCGAATGCGCTGCGCTAGCAGTGCGTCCGTGCTGACGGGCCGCGTCGTGGACCGCCCGGGAGGCTGCAAGAGCGCCAGCAGCAACGCGACGACGAGCGCGATGACGAAGCGCATGCGAGCTTTCATGAGCCCGGAGCCGGATCGCTTTGCGGAAAAAACCGATGCGGCCCCCTTCATTGGTCGTCGGCCGGCGTCTCGGCCTGACGGCGGAAGTAATCGATCGAGTACACCCGACGGGAACGTGCTTCCAGTTGCGAGCGCGGGATCGGCGCGATCGTCGGCGTCGGATTCGGGTTGTAGAGATCCCCGAGGGCGTCGGTGCCTACGTCTTGCGCGCCGAGGTTGCCGAGGGAGAAGTTATTCTCGATAAAGCCGAGGATCGACCCGAACGAGCGCACTGTGTGCGAGACGCCCGGTCGCGCGTTTGCTGCGATGAAGATCAATGGGACTCGCATGCCGAGCGCGCTGCCCTCATATGCGCCGTAAGGTGCGGGCAACGGCCGGAGCGGCATCGGCGGCGGAACATGGTCGTACCAAGCGCCCGAGTCGTCCCAGGTCACCACGATCGCCGTGTTGCCATAGTAGGCCGGGTTTTGCGCGATCGCTTCGTAGATCTCCGCGACCCAATACGGCCCGTCGCCGGAAATCGCGACCGCGGCGTGATCCGAGGCGCTGCCGTTCGGCGTTATCCAGGCAACCGCCGGGAGCGTCCCGCCCGCGAGATCGTCGAAGAAGCTGTTGCGCGGGACGACCTTCGCTTGATATTCAGATGAGTTATAGATGCGCTTGACTGCGGCAAACGAATTCTCGTAAGCATCGAATACGCCGGATACCCCCGGTGGGGTCTCGAAAGTATAGTACTTCCACGAAACGTCCTTCGCATCGAGCAGATCGGCGATCGTGGGAGCGGTCAAGCACGGCGAGACGTTCGAGCCGTCGAACAATTCAACCGAATCGGTCAGCGGTTCGGGGCATCCCCACGCTGACTTCGTCGGTTGGCCGGTGTCGTCCTTAGGATCGTCGGCCGGTCCCAGCCCCGCCACGAGAAACTCGTGGCCCGGGAACGACGGCGAGAGGCCGGAACTGAACATGCGGTCCGACAACGAGTACGTTTGCGCGAGCATCAGGTACGGAGCGATTTCCGAGGGAGGCAGGTACGCGTACACGTAGGTCTGCGGATTCGGGCTCGGTGGCGGCTGCGGATCCGGGACCAGCGGTGCCGTGAACGTCGACTCTGTGTCGAAGCCGTTCATGAGCCCGTTGTTCCACTCGCTCACGATGCTCGCGTGCGCGTGGTCCGGATCGTAGCTGTTGAAGCTTTGTGCGTGCAACGGAACCTGACCGCAGGTGGTGACGACGTTCGGAGTGGAGCAGTGAGAGTTGTATCCGAACGTCGCGACGTCCGCTCCGCTGATTCCGCCTCCAGCGAACATGTTGTCGAAAGAACGATTTTCTTGAATGAGGACGATGACGTGCGCGTAGACTCCGGGCTTCGCTAGCGTCGGGCCACTTGGTGTCGAGGATCCGGAGGAACACGCAGCTATTCCAAGCGCAGCCGCCAGGACGCCGGCCAAACGATACCACACAACTAAATCCCTTGCTATACGATCCAAGGTTGTCACGCTAAGGGGTCCCGTCGAATCCCTCCCTTGCGCAGTCTGTGATTGGAGTCCGTCGTGAGGCTGTGGTCAGTGATTGTCCGTATATTGATCGAGGAACGCCTATCCCGGTAAGGGACCGTAGCAGAAACAGGAGCCTCTTGACCGAGCTTGGGTCGCCCCTCAAGCTACTCACCGGTGTCCGTTATCTGCTCTTTTGATGATGGTGCGTTCGACCCAAAACGAGCCTGCCAATGCGAAGTCAATTGCGAGCCTATGACGGATCGAAACGGCCTAGCCGTCGACCAATCGAAGCATTGGTCGAGGTTGCCGATGAACGGCGACTGATCGACGGCGTTCTCGCCGAGGTGGCCCAAATTGAAGGTGTCTTCGGTAAATCTCAGCAGCGTGCCGAATTCCGTGTTGGTCTTGAGGATGCAGCCGGGCTTCGTGTAGGGCGACACAATGATCAGCGGCACCCGAAACCCGACGCCGGCGGCATCGCGCACGACGTAAGGCGGCACGTGATCGTAGTACCCGCCCCAGTCGTCCCAGGTGATGAAGATGACCGTCGACGACCAGTCCGGGCTATTGCCGATCGCATCGACGAGCGTCGCGACCCAGGCCGGCCCTTGCGACGGCCCCCCCGGCGCGCTGGTGCCCAGTGGGTGGTCCGAGTCCTCCAATGATGCTAGGAACCACGTCACACCCGGCAGCGTCTGGTATACCGGCTTCGCAGTACTGTCGGGGACGCCGTAGTCGACCAAGAACTGCGACAAGTTAGCGCGGAAATAATCGTTATTGTTGCAGGTGAGCCCGTTTGCCGAGCAGTTCGCCGGCCAGTATTTTGGGTTCTGATAGATCGACTGCATCGTGGCCAGCGAGTTGACGCTGAACAAGGCGAACGGTATATACACGCGCCATGAAGTGTTCTTCGTATTGAGCAGGTCCGCGAGCGAGCTATACGACCAGCACGGGCCCGGAATAGTGGGAGTCTTCGATTCTAAGGCGGCGGGAAACAAGACACTAGGACTCCACTGGTACAGGCTCTCATTATATTGTTGGTAGAATTGGCAAGTCCATGAGACCAGCGGTGCAACGGTGTTATCTGGTTTTAAAGTGGGAGTTGCTAACGGGGCGTCCACCGTTCCGGGAAGACCCGACTGGCCGGCGAAGAGATACTGGTGCGCCGTATACGATTCGCTGTTGTGTGAGGCGAAGAAATGATCGGCGAGCGCGTATTTGTGCGCCATGTCGAAATAAGGTGCGGTCTGGTCGTAGTCCGCATAAGTGTAGGCGTTGTCAGTCGCGGTTCCGCCTCTGACTTTGAAGAACCCGTTCATTTTGCACGGCCAGGGCTGGCCAACCTGCAACGGGATAGTTGTGTCTAGGTCACAGGAGTTCGACCAATCTAAATAGGCGTTATCCAGGCCGTTTGGGCCGCCGCTGTCGCCCATGGGCTGCGGCTGCAACGGGACCGTGACGCCGTTGCTCAGGCCGGAGCTGGCCGTTTCGGCTCCCGGGAAAGGATTGGGGCCTCCGAAAATCGAGTCGAATGTGTGATTTTCTTGAATGATGAACACGACGTGCTTGATCTTGCCGAACTGCGGCGCGTTGCCGCTCGCCGACGGGACTGAAGCGCTAGCGCTACAGCCCGCGACGCCGAGTGCCGTCACCGCCAGTAATCTGCGCCACGCTGCCCAAAGAGCATGGTCAGGATTGCGCGCCACGCATTCATGCCGAGCGTCGCTTAGCATCATGAACTCCCACTTTGGAAGAGCGAAGGTCGGAGCGCGTTAGCGCATAGCGCAATCGACCCTTCCGATCCAGACTATCGGTCGCCTAGCTTGCGGGTAGCTTTAAGCTAGCTTTCACCAAGATGGGCCCGATTTTCGGCCGTCTTGGCTCGCTTTCCCCGGCCTTGACGGCTAAGCTGCGTTTCGCCGCTACCATCGTGAGTCGATTGCACGCATGTTCTTTGCCAGCTGAAAGAAACGTATCGGTCAGGTTCGCATGGCTCAGGTTCGCGTGGCTAAGGTCCGCGGAGAATAGTTCTGCTTCGGTCAGGTCTGCTGCGTACAGGAACGCACCCTTCAGGTCCGCCTCCGACAGGCGCGCGCCGGTCAGGTTTGCGTCGATTAGGAGCGCGCGGGTTAGGTCCGCGCCGCTCAGGCCCGCGTTGGAAAAGTTTGCCCGTACCGGATGACGCTGAGCTTCGTGCCGCCAATTAGGGTAGGTCGGTTTGACGCGCTCTAGGTACACGTCGTGGCCTGATCCCATAAATGAAACTGCTGCGCCGATCAGAACCATTCGCTGCAACGTAAGCCAGCCAAAATGCCTCGCCACGATATGCTTCAGTTCAGGAAGGCCGTCTGTCGCGTGTTGCTCCATCGGCTTCCATGTGGGCTTCCGGGCTTCATCGAGCGGGTGAGGACAACTCGTTCTAGCTCCTTGACGCGAATGTTGCTGCGGTACACCGACGAAAGGGAAATCACTGTACGCTACAACTTGCTGAGCATCGGCTCGATGAGCAACCCCGGTTATCAGACCGACGAGCAAACTCACTGCAACGATCAGTCCGATAAGGTGGCGCATGGTAGTGCTGTAGTGCGTCTACGCAAAATATGGCGGCGTTTGTGCGCGCATTTATCGGTATCGAGTTTCATCGCCCCAACTCACGGCGAGGGTCGATCCTCGGTCCGCAGTCGATCTCCTGCTCCGTTCGAACTCAAGCGTCGCAGCCCGGAGCCACTGCTGCCTCGTCGTACCAGTTGGGAGCCCGACTGGTACAAGGACGATGGCAAGTCGGTTGTCTTCCTCAGCGATCGGCAACTTCGTGCGACGGCTAGAGATACGTGCAGCCGGACCATACTTTTGAGTCGCTCGCCGCGAGCGCGGGGCGCTGGTGGCAAAGCCCGCCCGCAAACTGTGGCCCGCCCAAGCGCTCGGGGTCGAGGCCGGCTCGTTAAGGTCGAGTTGCTCCGCCAGAAACGGCGTTTCGGTCGAGAGGCTCTCGAATCAATCGGGCTGCTTTCTGAGGGGGTGAGAAGCGAACGTCATCGGCCTCCCAGACGACCTCCCGCCCCGGCGGGTGCCGCTGGACGCCGCGGCCAACCTCGCCAGCGTGGCCAGCAACGACGAGATCCTCGCCGCCCTTATCGACTTTCGCGATTTCGTGGCGCAGAAGTTCGACGACGTCGCGCGAGAGATGGCCACGAAGGCCGAAGTGAACGAGCTCCGCACCGAGGTGCGCGCCGGCTTCGACCGCGTCGATCGACGCTTCGAGCGCCTCGAGTCCCGCATCGAAGACCTCGAGACCCTCGCGAAGACGTAAAGCCCTCGCGGAAGGGCTCGCGGCGAGCCCTAGGAGCGCGTTTCCCGTGCAAGGGATGGGCTCCGCAAGGTCATCCGCGAGCCCGAAAACGCGTCCTAGGGCCTCGCTAGACAAGACGATTCGGCGCTACGGGAGGCGGGCTACCGGAGGCAAGCGGGCTTGCTGCCATTGCCCTGCGAAAGCCGGCTTGCCCCCGACTTTCTGACGCTCTCAATGCCGCGATGCTCGCGGCATTCGTGCGTTCGGCCCCGGCTGCCCCCGGCCGGCGGCAAGCGCTTCGCTGATTCTGCCGCGTCGACGCGCTTCTCACCGATGCTGGCTATTGGGCTATTGCAGCGAGCGCAATGCCACGCATTGCGAATCGATGGGAATAACGCCGGCCTCCTCGGCGCTCGAGGCCGTTGCTTTCGGTATTCCCGACGAGAAGTACGGCGAAGCCGTGGCGGCGGCGGTCGTGGTTCATAAGGGCACGACCCCAGACGAACTGCGCGCCCATGTAGCCGAGCGGCTCGCGAGCTTCAAGGTTCTGGCCGCCATCCATCTCGTCGAGGCGATTCCCCGCACGGCAACCGGAAAGGTTCGGCGCCGGAACGTTCGCGGCGGCTTTCGTTGCCAAGGCGTAGGCGGCGCAGCCCTGCGCCTCACTTGGGACTATTCCGCCGGTGGATGTTGAAGGGTCAAGTTCCGGGGCGGTTGCCAATGCGTCAGGAAGGCGCGCGCGGCTTCTCCGCCGAGGGGGCGCGACAGGTAGTATCCTTGGGCACTGGTACAGCCCAATGCCCGCAATTGGTTCAGCTGCTCGACCGTCTCGATCCCTTCCGCGGTCACGCGCTTGCCGAGCGTCTGCGCCAGCGCGATGATCGCCTCGACGATCTGGGGGTTGGTAATTCCCGCGCCGGGGTCGCCGCTGACGAAGGAGCGATCGATCTTCACCGTGTCGATCGGTAATCGCTGGAGGTAGCTCAACGACGAGTAACCGGTTCCGAAGTCGTCCAGCTGCATCGCGACTCCGAGCGAGCGGATATATTGCAGCGCAACTTCGGTAGCCTCAGCGTAGTCCAACAGCGCGCTCTCGGTGATCTCCAGATGGAGATGCGCTGGTTTCAGCCCGCTCTCGCTGAGAACACGGGTAACCAGCGCGGCGAACCCTTCCGCGGCGAACGTCACGGTGATGAGCTGCTTGGCCGAGACGTTGACGTTCACGCTCACTAACGGTTCGCCCGGCTGGACATTCTGCCAGCTGCACGCTTCGCGGCACGCCTCGGCCAAGACCCACTCGCCCAACGCGCCTATGAGTCCCGTCTCTTCAGCGAGGGGGATGAACTCAACCGGCAGGATGATCCCTCGCTCGGGGTGCTGCCAGCGAGCCAACGCTTCGAAGCCGGTGATCCTGCCGGTGCCCAGGGACACGATGGGTTGGTAGACCAGCCGAAGCTCCTCGCGCACCAATGCTTGCCGCAGATCCATCTCGAGCTGGGAGCGCGCCCTCGACTGGACGTGCATCTCGTGAGCGAACAGCTCGTAGCGACCGCCTCCCAATTGCTTGGCTCGATACATCGCAATGTCCGCGTCACGCAGCATCCCGATAGCATCCTCGGATCCAAGCTGGCGGACTGCAACCCCGATGCTCATCGTTGCGAACACGTCCTCTTGGTCGATTCTCAAGGGCTTTATGAGCTCGTGCAAGATCAGGTCGGCGAGGACGCAGGCGTCACGCATGCCGCTAGGATCCTCGAGCAGGATCGTGAATTCGTCGCCGCCGAGGCGCGCCAGCATGTCGTACGGGCGCAGGCAGCTCGCCAAGCGCCGGACCAGAGCCGCCAAGACCTGATCGCCGCCCGCGTGGCCGAGACTGTCGTTGATGGTCTTAAAGCGGTCGATATCAAGAAACAGGACCGCGACGAGGGCTTCGGGATGGGCCTTCATGCGCATGATCGAGTTGCTGAGCCGATCCAAGAAAAAGGCCCGATTCGGCAATCCGGTCAGAGCGTCGTGGTATGCAAAGTGAAGAAGCTGCCTCTCGGCGTCTTCCCGTTGCGCTTTGGAAGACGCTTCCTGAAGCGTCTCAGCAGTGCGCTTCTCCACTTCATAGCCGGTCTGCGTAGCGCGCTTGTCCGCTTCATAGCCGGTCTGCGTAGCGCGGTTGTCCACTTCGTGGCCGGTCTGCACCTCGCGCGCACGCTCTTCGCCTTGTCTTCGTTCACGCTCGACGTTATCGATCGCACGATGGTGAAGCGCCCAGAACCCCAGCGCCGCCGCAGTGAGCAAAAGTGCTGTACTGAGAATAAGGAAACCGATGCGCGCGATGTCGGCGTCGAACTCTTCCCGAACTTCCTGATGGCGTCGGCCGAGATCCTGGTCGACACGTGCTGTGTCGTTCCGAAAACGATCGACCAAGATTTTCCCGTATCGTTGAAGTGCGTTCGGATCGCGAGTGCGATGCGATACGAGCGGGGTCGCAACCGAGCGCAGCCACGTCGCGTTGAGGCGTTCCGCATCGGCGATAATCGCGGCGCTGGGAGCCAGGCTCATCTGGTCCAACGTGCGCTCGAGAGATATCGAGTTTTGGTGGATTTGACGTCGTGCGGAAACGTACGGCTGTAAGAATTGGCGATCGTGCGTCGCCTCGTAGCCGCGGACTCCGGTCTCCTCGTCCAATTGAGCCTTGAGCAAATTAAACATCAGCGTCCTTGCGTTGCGAATCTGTTCGCTGGTATCGAAGGACGCAGCCACCGAGCTACGGATGGAAATGCCGCCGGCTAGAAAAGCGGCGACGATCATGCAGAAGAGAAGGACCCAAAGGAAGAATGGCCACTTCGAGGACGCAATCATAGGACGCAAGCTTCTGAGCATGGCTCGCCGTTGCGTGGAGACCCTTGAGGCGATTCAACCGAGGGGCTCGGCGGACTTCTGATCCAGCGCCTCGCCAAGATACTTGGCGACTCCTCCTTGAGAGCCTGCATGATCTCCAACTCCTGACTGAGATCCCTGACTGAGATCCCTGAACGTCGACGCGAAGCCACGCCGTCAAATAATACTGCGGCGCGCGTGTGCCCGGGGATGGTCAGCTCGTGGAATTCGAGCTCCGACAATCGGTCTACCAACCAGAGGAGCTGATCGACGCCGCCTATTTTCCGATCGAGTGCGTCCTCTCAGTGGTCACTCGTATGGGAGACGGAAGTATGATCGAGGTCGGAACGATCGGGCGAGAAGGGACGACGGCAATTCCGCTGATCATGGCGCCAATACAACGGCAAATGAGAGCTTTTTGTCAGGTCGAGGGTCGTGCGTGGAAGATCTCGGCCCAGTTATTTATCACTTTGCTCGAAGGGCGTGGAGACTTTCGTCAGGCGATCGACCGCTGCTTGCAGGCCTACATCAACATGCTAGGTCAAATGGCAGTCTGCAATGGCCTGCATAGCGTGCTTGAACGATGCGCGCGTTGGCTGTTAATGACTCAGGATTGCGTCAATCGGAGCAACTTTCCGATGACCCCAGAGTTTCTTTCGGAGATGCTCGGCAGTCGCCGCTCCGGCGTCGCCGTTGCAGCAGCGATGCAAGGGGCCGGATACATTCGCTACGCACATGGGCAATTGACAATCTTGGATCGAGCGGAGCTCGAAGCGACGACGTGTGAGTCTTATACGGTTGCCCAAGACCAGTTTAACAGCTTGTTGCACTTGCGCACGACAGCCGCGCGACCGAGGTCTGCTCAACGAGCTGCGGTTCCTCGATCGCTCCGACAAGGCGCCGGCCGCGGCAACCGACGAGGTCGACGAGGAGATCGACGCCATCATAGCGCGCCCGGCAAAGAGCGTCGAACCGCCCGGCCGACAAGGCCACCGACGTTGGAGGCATAGGGGCGCAGGCGATGGCGAATTCGGTCATTGGGGTCCTGATCGGGCTGTTGGTCGCAGCGATACCGTTGGTTGCGCTCGCGAAACGCGTCAACATCTCGTATCCGATCGTTTTGGTCGTCGGCGGCCTCTTGCTGGGCTTTATTCCTGGCCTGCCACATGTCGAGATGGACCCGGATCTGGTGCTCCTCATCTTTCTGCCGCCGCTGTTGTATTGGGAGTCCATTACCGCACCGACCGATGCGATGATGGAAAACGCGGGCCAGATCTCGCTGCTTGCGGTGGGGCTGGTCGTCGTCACGACGATCGCCGTCGCGATACTGGCGCACGCGATCATCCCGGGGATGAGCTGGGGTGCCGCCTATGTACTCGGAGCCATCGTGTCGCCGACAGACGAATTGGCGGCGGTTCCGGTCCTCGAGCGCTTCATTCTGGCGTTCGCCGCCTACGTTCCGGCCCAGGCGCTGGACCTTTCGGGCGTCCTTGCCGTGGTGACCGCAGGCGTCTACGTCAATCACCTGAGCCCGCGCGTGCTTACTCCGGCGGCGCGGACGCAAGCCATCGGGTTTTACGATCCCGTCGTCTTCCTTGCGAACGCCGCGCTGTTCTTGCTCGTCGGCCTGCAACTGCACGACATCGCTCTCGCGACCTTCCGGCACGATTCGTGGCAGGCGGTGATCGGCTACTCCGTACTCGTCAACGTCGTCATCTTCGCCGTTCGCTTGATTCTCGCCATTCTGGCGGAGTTCGCCCGATCCCCGCACCGGCGGACCACGCCGCACCGGATTGGAAGCACGCGCTGATCGTCGCGTGGTCGGGGCTGCGCGGATCGGTTTCGCTCGCTGCCGTTTTG
Organism: Vulcanimicrobiaceae bacterium; assembly: GCA_052267165.1. Taxonomy (GTDB): domain Bacteria; phylum Vulcanimicrobiota; class Vulcanimicrobiia; order Vulcanimicrobiales; family Vulcanimicrobiaceae; genus CAWICD01. The sequence goes on from JBKQHO010000029.1 coordinate 18,513, forward strand.
GCGATTCCGCTGTTGCTTCCCAAGGGATCGCCATTTCCAGATCGGGAGCTCATCATCTTCATCACGTTCTCGGTGATCTTGGTAACGCTTGTCGGCGGCGGCCTTACCCTTCCGGCCGTCGTGCGTTTTCTGCGGATCGAGCAGGGGACCGAAGAACGCGATGAGCTTCGGCTTGCACTCGCGGACTGCACAAGCCGTGTTGACGCGCATCGACGAGCTCGAAGCGGAGAAGCGAATCGAAAATCCGCACGCCGAGGCGTTGCGAAACTACTACGCGCAACGCCGCGATTTGGAAGCCAGTCTCGCCGATGACGCAAGTCACGCGGCGCGTTACCGAGACATCAAGAGCGAATTGATCGCAGCCCAGCGCGAAGCGCTCACCGCCCTTCGCGAAAGTGGCGAGATCGACAACGTCGTCATGCGCCGCGTTCAGGCCGATCTCGACTACTACGAAGCCGGTCGAAGCGGACTCATCGAGTAGGCGCACGACGGGCAGGTCGTGTTTCCGAGCAAACAAGTAAACAAGCATGCATGCATGCTTTTGCTATTCCCGGCCTTGGGTAATCGATAGCAGGGCGCGTAAGCCCAAACCGCGGTCCCTGTGCTCACGGATCCGGACGAACTCGCTGCCCTCGACCTCGAGCGCTTCATTGGCCGAACGGTCGCCCGCGGCGCGGCCTCCCCGGACACGGTTGAGGGTTATCTACGCGAGGCTCGGCTCTTCCGAGACCGCTTCTTGGGCCCGCGCGGGCTCTCCATTCGAGACATGCGCCTCGAGCGTGCGCCCTCGCGACGTCGAGGCGTCCCGGCGGGAGCTGGTCGACGCTGGCGGCCCTGCGGCGGCTCCTCGCCGCCGCCGCCGACGCCGGGATCCTGGCCGCCAACCCCGCAGAGGGCGCCGGGGCGCCAGCCGACCGCACCCTGACCTTCAAGGAAACCCAGCGGCTCATCTGCGCGATCGCCGGCACAACGTCGCTCGCCGTCCGCGACCGGGCGCTGATCGCGCACTTCGCGGGGCAGGGCTGCGCACGATCGAGGTCCAGCGCGCGAGCCTCTCGGATCTCGACCTCGAGGCGGGCGAGCTGCTGCGTGGGAAGCGCCGCGACCGGCGGGTCCACCTGCGCGCCAACGTCGTCGCGCTGCTGCGCGCCTGGCTTATGCTGCGCCCCGACGCTCCCCCTGACCAGCCGCTCTTCGTCGGCTTCGGGTCGACGTGCCGAGGCCTGCGCCTGAGCCGGCACGGGATCCGCGGCGCACTCGTCCGCGCGTTTGCAGCCGCCGGGCTCGTCCTGGCCGCGCTCTCGCAGCCAAGGCGGGACGGCTCGCGCCGGCCGCTCCGGCGGGCCGCGCTGGGCCTGGCTGTGCGCCGCGCGGCGGGGGGTCGCGTCCCGAGCGCCCACATGGGCTGAGACGGTGATTCACGAGCTGGGGACACTATTTCGGCCTCGACAACGGCGAGATACCGGATTGACGCACCCCGTGGTCCACGGAAGGTCACCCCTGCGAGTTATCGCAGAATCTGCATGCCGTGACCGGTCCTGGTGCGCTCGTCTGGGTCGAGCTGCCGTCGAGCCGGAGCCTGTGCGCATCGATCAGGTGCCGTTAGCGGTCGTTCGGGGGCCGAAATGCCTATGACTTTTATCGACGCCGCAGCCGGAGCCGGGCACGCCCTCGAGGAATCCGGTGTGATGGAGACTTTTGTCGTAATGGCTGTCGTGGGGTCGTCGGTGCTGGGGTTGACGGTGGTGCGGATGGCGCTAATGCTGGGCCTTTGGCGCTGACGGAGGACTGAGAGCGGCGGAGGGCCCGGGAGCCGTCAGCGCCCCGATTCTCCGACGACCTCGAGACCGACGCCGTCTTCAAAGCGATTGGCCGCGACGGTCGACGAAGAGCGACGCTGCGAAGCGCGCCCAGGCGGCAGAAGAAGCCCGGGCGTCCAACACCCAGGTCGCCTACGTGGCCGACTGTCGTCTCGGAATGCTCGTGCGGACCGGCGTCTAGCGGTGAGCTTCGATCGTCGTACTCCCCGGCGGGGAGAAAGACTGCAAAGCCGTGACCACCGCCGCGGGAGAAGTTTGCGTCACTCCCACTAGCGCTGCGCCTGTAGCTTTCGAGCAGTCAGTTTTCCAACAGCAGGTGCGCTCCACGATGTGCTCATTGCATCTGCTGCCGCTTGGCAAAGCGCTTACTGATGACGGCGTTCACGGTGGACTCAACGAAGGCTGACGAGATCCGCTCGCCAGGCTGGTAGCGCTCGCCGCAGTTGATGATGCTGCGGGCATTCCGCATTCGCGTCGATGTAGACGCCGAACTTCATGAATCGCCTTGGCGAACTTGTGGAGGTTTGGATAATCCACATCGAGCGTGTCGACGTCATCGGCGACGCATTCGATGGCCTCGCCGGCGCGCTGTTTGTCAAATACGTTTCGAACGTAAGTCCGCGCGACGGCGAATCGACGTCGACAGCTGGGCGGCAAACCGCCAAATGCGAGTTGCCTCCGTTTCTAGCACTTGCTTAATGACACGTGGATTCGGCGGTGCTTCAGGACGTGGCAGAACGACCTCGTATCATCCAACGAAGGCTACCGCCTTCCGTCCCGTTCCTCGAGGCGAACCTGTTGACCAGACATGATGTGGACGACACGTCCCTTTGTTTTGACAACAGGGGCCGCCGACAATCTGCCATGCGGCATGCAGTTTTGCGCTCAGTCGACAGCGCGTTCGTGGCAGGTCGGCACCGGAGATCTTCGAACGCTGTGCTCGCCGCCTGAGGTGGTACATCTCGTCAAGACCTCGCGCGTCAAAAGTGCAACCGAACCGCGCGAAGGGGACTACTCTTGGCTTCTGGCTGCTCAGCTGAGACGGACAGGAGGTCAAACCCTGGGAACGGTTGCCAAGATGACAGGAAGGCTCGCGCGCCGTCCTCATCGAGCGGACGCGACACGTAGTATCCCTGGGCATAGGTGCAGCGCAGGGCCTGCAATCGATTCAGTTGCTCGACGGTCTCGACCCCTTCCGCTGTCACGTGCTTGCCGAGGCTCTGTGCTAGCACGATGATCGCTTGAACGATCTGCGGATTGGCAATCCCCGCATCGGATCCCCCGCTGACGAACGAGCGATCGATCTTCACCGTGTCGATTGGTAACCGCTGGAGGTAGCTCAACGACGAGTACCCGGTCCCAAAGTCGTCCAGTTGCATCGTAACTCCGAGTAAGCGTACATTTCCGAGCGCGACTTCGGTCGCCTCCGCGTAGTCCAACAGCGCGCTCTCAGTGATCTCGAGATTGAGATGCGCGGGGTCCAGGCCGCTCTCGGCGAGGACGCGGGTAACCAGCGCGCTGAACCCGTTGGTGGACACCCTGAGTTGCTTTGCGGAAACGTTGACGTTCACGCTCACCGGCCCCCCGTCCGGCTGGAGACCCTGCCAGGTCCGCGCTTGGCGGCAGGCTTCTGTCAACACCCACTCGCCGAGGGGAACGATGAGTCCCGTCTCTTCGGCAAGAGGGATGAACGCGCTGGGCGGGATCATCCCTTGCTCAGGGTGCTGCCAGCGGGCTAAGGCTTCGAAGCCGGTGATCCTGCCCGTCTCCAGGGCCACGATGGGCTGGTAGGCGAGCCGTAGCTCTTTGCGCTCCAACGCTCGCCGCAGATCCAGCTCGAGCTGTGAGCGCGCCATCGTCTGGACGTGCATCTCGTGAACGAAGAGCTCGTAGCGCCCTCCTCCCAATTGCTTAGCCCGATACATCGCAATGTCCGCGTCACGCAGCATCGCCACCGCATCCTCGGACCCTGGCTCTCCGAGCGCAACGCCGATGCTTATCGTGGCGAACACGTCCTGCTCGTCGATCCTGAAGGGCTGTACGAGGGCGTGCAATATCCGCTCAGCGACGATGCAGGCATCTCGCGCGTCTGTAGCGTCGTCGAGCAGGATGGTGAATTCATCGCCGCCCAGGCGCGCGAGCATGTCGTGCGGACGCAGACAGCTCGCTAAGCGGCCGGCCAGAGCCGCCAAGAGCTGATCGCCAGCCGCGTGGCCTAAGCTGTCGTTGATGATCTTGAAGCGATCGATGTCAAGAAATAGGACCGCCACCAGGGTTTCGGGATAGCGCTTCATGCGCAGAATCGAGTTACTGAGCCGATCCAGGAAAAAAGCCCGATTCGGCAATCCCGTCAGAGCGTCGTGGTATGCTGCGTGAAGAAGTTGTGCCGCGGCGTGCTCCCGTTGCGTCGTAGAAGAGGCTTCCTGAAGCGTCTGCGCAGTGCGCTTCTCCGCTTCGTAGCCAGTCTGCACGTTGCGCGCACGCTCTCGCGCTTCCTCGCCTTGCATTAGTTCGCGCTCGAGGCTATCCGTAGCGCGTTTCTGAAGCACTAAGAACGCCAGCGCTGCCGCAATGAGCAACAGAGCTGCAATGACGACAAGGAAGGTGATGAGCGTGAGGTCAGTGTCGAACTCTCCCCGAACCTCCTGATGACGTCGGACAAGATCCCGGTCGACCCGTGATGCGTCTTCACGAAAGCGATCGACCAAGCGTTTCCCTTGTCGTTGAAGTGCGTTCGAATCGTGACTAGGATGCAATATAAGCGGGGCCGCAATCGAGCGTAGCCATATGGCATTTACCTGTTCCGCATCGGCGATGCTCGCGGCGGCGGAAGATAAGCGCAGTCGGTTCAACGTAGTCTCAAGAGGCATTAAGGCTTGGGGGATTTGACGTCGTGCCGAAATGTACGGCTGCAGGAATTCAGGATCACGCGTCGCCACGTAGCCGCGGACTCCGGTCTCCTCATCTAACTGAGCTTTGAGCAGACCAAATAGCAGCACCCTTGCGTTGTGAGTTTGTAGGCCGGTTTCGAAGGACGCGGCGACTGACCTACGGATGACAAGGCCGCCCGCAAGAAAGGCGCCGACAATAACTGAAAAGATTATGACCCAAAGGATGAATGAACGCTTCGAGGACACAGTCATAGTCATAGGGCGCGAGCTTCTGGCCGTGGCTCAATGTTGCGCGCAGTGCGTAAGAGCCGGCGGCGACCCTCGAGGTGGCTCGATTCGACCGAGGGGGGCAGCAGACTTCTGATCCAGCGCTCGCTGAGATAGCTGGCGATGTGATACTTGTAGAGCACGACCTTGTTCTTGCCGTCCACGAGTACCGAGTCGAAGTGCAGCGTCCCCACGTCCATCGCGATCCCCTCGATGCCCGCAAGCTGCTCGGTGTCAGCGTGCACCAGACCAACCGTTAGTACGGCAGTACGACGAGGCTTGCCATTCCGTACGCATCGGTTGAGGCAGCAGCGTTCTTTAGCGTTCCGCGCATCTGGCGGCAACGAGTGGGACGCCTACGAAGGGTCGATCGGTGTTGCGAGCCCTCGGTCGGGGCTTGTAGCGAAGGCTCGCCGATCCGGGATCCGGAGGTGTGGCAACCGACTGCCCCCAGGCGCTCCGCGCGATGGTGCGCCTCGATCCTGTCAATGTCAACGGCCGCAAATAACTCGACGGGTTGATCGCCCTCAACCAGCGTGCGGCACGCTTTGCGGCGTACTGATTCGCTCGCTTCTTCCTGCTCGAGCCGCGCTTGCTTTGCTCGAGCCGCGAGCTGTAGTGCCCTCCAAGGGATGCCGCGCCCACCGTTGAGCTCCAAGATCCACGTAGGTGCGACATCGAGGTGAACTCGCCCGACTCCGTCGCCTTCGTCGACATCTCCGATCGGTTACATGGCCTGCGACGTGTCAGGCTGATATCTTGAGGAGGTCAGGGAACCTGGCCGTCCGACTCCTGGACGCTCCGAGGGGTCACGGATGGTCGTCGGGACACGCCGTTGTAGGCCACGAGTGCTTGCCACTCCGTCCCTTCGACTTGGCAACCGACCACGTGGAGCGCGAGATCGAACGGTTTCGAAGGCGGCCGCTTTTGGGGCACAGCTTGAATGACCCAGCTTGATCTGCGGTCGCGCTCGCGCGTCGGAGGAAAGATAGAATCGACGATCCGCATCGAGGTTGGCAAGCGTGACTTCCGTGCCGCTATGCTCCTTGCCGATGGGAAGACCGCAAGCAAATCGTAGCCCAACAATCCGGCTGGGTTCGAGCAACTCGCGAAGTGGATCGGCAATCGCAAAGTCGAGCGTCCGCATGCCTGTTTGGAGGCGACGGCTGGATGGAGCGATTTGCAACAGACTCATTTCATCTTTGCGCGTCTACCGGGAGCTATTGCACCAGAAACACGTCGCCGCGCTTTACGACTCTCCGCCGTGAACTTTGCGAGATGACTCTTCAGGGCGTAAGCGCGTCGCTGAGGGGCCTTCGTAGGTCCGCCCAATGCCTCACTGCGGCTTCGGTCGTCATGGCTGTGTGGTGATCAGGAGGCTGTCGTCGAGTCGGCCTGGAGCGGTCTTCTGCCGAGGAGGGATGCGCCCATAGAGGTACACGGTCGTTGGCGTCCCGCCGGCGAAGGATCGAGTGATGGTCGTCCCGCCGGCGAAGGATCGAGTGATGGTCGTCCCGTCACCGCCGTTTCCCCAGACGCTCGAACGGTCGGGCGTTGCGTAAAGGTCGTACTGCAAAGCAGTGCCCGCGCCGCCCGTCAAGTGATGGCTGTAGTGCAGCGACAAAACGCTCGTCGTACCAATACTTCGGTGTCACGTTCAATAGTCAATCTCTCACTGCATTCTACAAATGCGTGAAGCTCGCGCGGTTCACCGCGTTGCGAAAGCGCAGCCAAAAGGGCGGCATGACGTGGGAACGTTACGTCACTCTGCTGGACGTCTTTCCACTCCCGAAGCCGCGCATTGTCCATCAACCTTGGCGGGTCAGTGCGGCATGAGGCAAGATATCTTCCGGAAGAGCCCATTGCCGGAAAGCGGCAGGATGGGATCTGTGGGGGCGAAAGGCAGTAATGGTTGAGCTACCTGACGGGCGTGCAGTAATGCACGCCCCTACCGCTCTCGTCAAATCTATCGATTAGTGATTAGGTCCCGCGCTTTGATGGTAAGAACGTAGCATGGGGCCAGCATCCCCTCCTCGAATCGCGACGCCGCGCTTGCCTTGCGCAACTATGCGGCGATGCTGGCACCCATGAGGGCTCGATGATGCGGATGGACGAAGCGGTGGACGGTAAACGAGCAGTGGCCGACCGGCTCTGCGCAGCTCATATTGCGCTCCACGTCGCCTGGGCCGACCTCTGTATATTCGGCGCGGAGGGGATGGAGCTGCTCGCCGCCGATGAATCGCTTACTCGGGCCGAACGCCTCCTTCGCGGGCGACCTACGGCGACAAATCTCGGAGACTAGCGGCGGCGCCGGGGGCGAGCAGAAACTCGGGGCATACCTTTGCAGAGCGCAGCGATTGCGTTAGCTGAGTTAAACGCGCGACGGAGTCGATCAACCGGGCTTAGCTCGAGCAGACGCAACATCACTGCGAGATCTGTCCCATTATCTCGGTCGCGTGCCGCGAACTCGCGCCGGCGCTTCGGGGCGCAGGTTGGAGCTGATGCTGCGGCCATCCGGCGTGGGATCCCGACACCGCCGTGGGGCAAATGCAAACCGAGACTTGGGTCTGGGTCCCCGGCCCCTCACCCGTGAAGCCGACTTGCCTTCGGAATTGAGCGCGGGCGCGAACGGGTCGTCTGTGAGCGTTCGGACCGCGGCCCGAGCGAGCGGACACAAACATCAGCGGATCGGCGACCGCCGTTTGGCCCGCGGCGAGCGCCGCATAGACGGCGTGCGGCGTGAAGGCGTTGATGCCGGTCGTCTGGGCGGCTGCGACTCGGAAGAGCGGCGACGATCGGGAGTGCGGCGGCAGCGCGCACGGGAAAGCATAGGCGTATCATACCCCTTTCCTAAAAAGCACATGCACCGCGTCCGAATGATTTCGTGAGGAGGCAGATATTGCTGCGGACGACGCTGGCCCTGACCCTTGCCCTCGTTGCGGCGCCCGCCGGCGCATTCGCCCAGGGATTCGAGCACGCGGCGCTGCCGATTCCGGTCGAGATCGACGGCCGGCCCGTGCATTCGACGCTTTACTTTGATATGGAGATGAAGCGCTACGGCGTTCCCTTCGACACGTTTGCCGCCGGCCCACTGGACAAAGCGCAAACGATGTTTGCGGCCGTCGTGCAGGCGATCCGCAAACAGGATGTGGCAAAATTCGCAAGCATCTGGACGTCTCCCGATCAGATGAAGCATGGCGGCAAAACGACGGTAAGCTTGGCCAACAACAACCCCGCTAATTGGATCGGCATCGCCAGAAGCGTGTTCGATTTCGACCATCTCACCGTGGTCGCCGAAGTGCTCCTCGGCTCCGAATCCATGTTCGTTTGGGATTCCCCTTCGAAAGCCGGAATCCGACGCAACGCCTTTTACGTCGGCCCCGACCGGAACAATCGATTGCGGCTCACCGTGGTGAGCAGCAATGCGCCCGTCGAGGTTTTGGTGCTCGACGCTTTCGAAGCGGCAAGGACCGATCCCGGCGCGTACAAGGCGTTACCGGAAAGCAACCTGCAGTACCGGTATCCGATTCCGCTTGCCGGGAAAGGCGATCCGGGCGCACATCCGCTTTTCTTGGAATTCGACGGATCGCCAACGGACTTCCCCTTGGGCGACGAGAACGTGAAGGCGTCCACGCCGTTGCTGGAGTTTTTCCGCAGCGCAAGCCTCGCCTATGCCGGCGGGAAATACGACGCGTACGCCGCCGATTTCACCGCGAAGAGCCAACAAACGGTCCGGCAGTGGCTGGCCTCAGAGGATGCTCGTAGGCAGGCGCAGCCACACCCGGCAGCGCTGACGGTGCGCCCGGGTAACGTCAATTTCGTAATCGCGGCAGATCCTGTCTTCCTGATATTTCACGCTCCATTTTTAGCGAAGAACTGGACACCGGAAAACTTGACGTACGACTATGTGGTGCGCGAAGGCGGCGCTTTCAAACTCACGAACTTCTCGTACGTCACGAGCCTCGACGACTTTCTTCAGGACCCCGTGTTGTTCGACAAGAGCTTTTTGAAATCGCCTCCGGCGAAAGCGGCGCGTTAGTTCAGGCTTGTCGCCACCGGTACGGGACGCCCCTCGTCGAGGTCGAGCAAGTCGAACCACGTGACGATCTCGGGATCCGTTACTTCGCTCGAAAGGCTGTAATTCGAGGCTACGATTGGCTCGCAATCCTCTTCGACTTCTTCGCTCGGATCCTTTGGGCTAGGCCGATGACGGGGAAGCCCGGGAGAAAGCGTCAATCCAAGAAATACGAGCACGGGCCTGATTCAAGCGCAGAATATCTTCATCGTTTAAGCGCCCGACTTGTATGCCGACCTTTGTTTTCGGCACAGTGGTTATCTTGTCCACCATCAGGCGGCACGCCGCGCTCAGCCCGTTACGATCATTCGGTTCGACGGGCAGGCGGAAGAGCGGAGCATCCGTTTCGTCGCTGGTGAAGGGGCACACCGTGATGGAGTCGGTGCCGTCGAAACTGTCATCCTGCACAATGACAACCGGGCGCGGCTTGCCTGCATAATTCTTGTCGCCGGCGACAGTCCAGATCTCACCGCGCCTCACTCATTTGTCTCATCTCGCTCCGGGGGCCACTCGGAAATCGCGTCGATGAACGCCTGATCTTCCTGCGCATGAGCACTCTCGGCGACGGCGAGTGATTGCCGGTGCGCCTCCAAACGGAAAGCGGGCGAACGCACGTCCGGGACCCAAATCTGGATGGGACGTAAGCCTTGCTCGCGCAGGCGTTTGCGATGTTCGCGCACCTTTTGGCGGGAGGGCTTTGGTTGCGGTGCCGAGGCCATAATCATCCTACTGGGCGAAGTTACATGTAACCTCAGCCTTGGTGAGAAGCTTTGCCGGCCCTTTCCCTGTGACCGGCGCCGTCCCCGAAACCGTGAGCCGCGGATCTCGGCGGCCGTCGCACCTCGAGGCTGGGCAGGGGCGGCTGACCTCGATCGGCGCTTCTCTCTCGCAGCCTTATCCCGCCTGGGACCGGGGGGCACCGTCGACCGATCTGCCCATCCGCATGGCCGGGTTGTTCGATAAGGATCTCTACCGAGCGTGGCCTACGTCGGTCTTGCTGATGGGGCGCCTCCTCAGCACCAGCCCTCGACAAGCACCAGCCCTCGATTTTTCCTGGTCTCCACATAGACCGCCGCCCCGATTGCATCCCACTCCTCGCGCTCGAGGCTCTGTGACGAGTCCTTGAGGCCACCCCGCTTGAGGCCCGCTTGCTGCGGCCGTAACTTTGTGATACAAAGTTACTCAGACCTCAACACACTTGGAGCCCTAATGCCTAACCTCCGTTGGCTTCTAATTGCCGGCCTAGGCCTCGTCGTCGCCGGCAGTTTGGCGATTTTCGTCGATCACTTAATTGCCCTCTTGGTGCTCGCCGCATACCTCTTCGTAGTTTTGCTTGCGCTTTCGTTGTGGTCGCTCATCCGTCTCGTCGTATCTCTTATGCGAAGGAAGTGGCTGCTAGCGGTGGCAAGCGCTGTTCTCCCGATCGTCGCAGCATTCTTAGCGCTTGAGAGTCTGTGGTACATTCAGTTGTTAGATGGGATCGCGCGCTTTACCATAGAGCGCCCCTACTACGATTCACAGGTTGCTGAGCTGCCAAGGAATGGGCATCGTTTCGCAGAGTTCAACTGGGGTGGAATGTCATTTGCTTCTGATGGCGTCGTCTATGACGAAACAGACGAAGTCGGACTTCCTTCGGGACGCCAATCCGCTGCGTGGTTCGACAGGATGAAGAACACGGATTTGACTTGCGGTGAGAATGCGCGGTTGGGGCCTGTTCACGCGCTGGGCGGCCACTACTATTTGGCCAGCTTTGGCTGTTGACGCACTAAGGCTGACAGGGGCGTCTCCGTCAATACACT
>JBKQHO010000030.1:0-2582 GCA_052267165.1 Vulcanimicrobiaceae bacterium
AGTCGTTCCGCGACTGGGGCCGCGACTGCTGGTGCGCGCCGGGCAAGGACAACACCTGCGGCAAGCGCTTCGACTGGCAACTCGGCGGCCTTCCACACGGCTACGACCACAAGTACACCTACAGCCGGATCGGCTACAACCTCAAGCTGACCGACATGCAGGCCGCCGTCGGGTGCGCGCAGCTCGAGAAGCTCGACGGTTTCCTCGAGAGCCGCCGCCGCAACGCGGAGATTTTGAGCGACGAGCTCGCGGACGTTCCCTGGCTCGTACGCCCCGCGGAACTCGAAGGCGGCCGCAGCTCGTGGTTCGGGTACCCGTTGCGACTAACGCCGGACGCACCGCTCACGCGCGACGAGCTGTCGATCGCACTCAACGAGCGCAAGATCGGGACCCGGCTGCTCTTCGGCGGCAACCTCGTGCGTCAGCCCGCCTATCAAGACGTCCCCCACCGCGTCGTCGGCGACCTCAAGAACGCGGACACGATCATGCGCGACGTCCTCTGGGTCGGAGTTTATCCCGGTCTCGATGAGGCGCAGGTCCGTTTCATCGCGCGCGCAATTCGCGAAGCGGGCGGGTTGGTGGAGCGCAGTCGGTATGCGGCCAGCGGCTCATGAAGGCGCTCTTCTTCGATTTCGATGGCGTCATCGCCGATTCACGGACTGCAATCGGAAGTTGCTTCGACGCGGTCCTAATAACGCGCGGCCTGCAGCCACTCGATGCACGTTCACTAAGCGAAGTCATCGGCCCACCTCTGCAAGATAGCTTCCGCACCGTGCTTGCGGTCCGTGGGGCCGATCCCCAGATAGTGCGAGATTGCGTGCGTGATTACCGCGCCCTCTATGCGCGCGTTTCACTGGAAGCAACCACTCTACAACCAGGAATTCTAGCTACGCTCCGCGACCTATCGAAGGCGTATCACCTCGCGCTCGCGACCTCGAAGCTCCTTTCGCTAACGGAGCCGTTACTCGAGCGCCTCGGTATCCGCGACGTTTTCGCGGTTGTTTCCGCACCGACCGCGAAGCGCGACGGCGAATCCAAGACTGCGACTCTTGCTCACGCGGCCGACCAACTTGGCCGCATGCTAAACATGCCCATCGACCAAATGATCGCCACTATGGTCGGCGACCGCAAATACGACATCGAGGCCGGCAAGGCCCTGGGAATGAGAACAATCGGCGTGACCTGGGGCGCGGGATCCCGCGCAGAACTGCTTACAGCGGGGGCCGATAGGATTGTCACTAGTTCAGAAGATTTGCCGCTCAGTTGCTCAACCTTGCACCTATCGCACCACAATAGTGTGACGACTTCGGTAGCTCGGCAATTCGGCTGGCGCGCTCAGGCCTAGCTCGCGAGATGATTCAAAAGCGCTCAGCGAAGCCCCGATCTATTCCCGAAGAGGCTGTGCTTCGGGGCTGGCTAAGCTAAGAGCGCTCGAGACGGAGCCCTCTGCGGTGCAGATGGCCGTCTCTGCACGCCTCGCGCACGGTGGTGTGATGCTTGCCGCCCTGGCCCTGCTGCTCTGGAGAATGCCGACCGCCGAACAGGGATTCTTCTTCAGCTTCTTGAGCCTCGGGGGTTTCCTTTTAGTCGGCGGCCTTGGGCACCGGCGCCCTAGTTCAGTGGCCCAGTCATTACCGGGCGTCACGTAATAGTGAGGACCTCGAGAGACTCTGGTCGACCGGAAAGCGCCTCGCCTTCATCGCCAACGCCATAACTGCGCTGATAATCGGTGTAGTGGGGTTCGCACTTTTTCAGTCAGTCTCCGCGGCCACATCACCCGTTGGGACGATCTCTTGGAAAATGCCATGGATAACATCTGTCGCCGCCTCAGCAGCTGCTCAAATCACGGCTGCGATGCTCGCATTTCTGGAAGGCGCCCTTTCAGCTACTAAAGTTTGGGAACTTCAACGCGACATGGAGATTCAGTCAGGCGTCGTTCTTCTCGTAGCGCTCGCTGCAGGAGCGGCGCTCTGGAGCTTGCCGCTTTTCGCCGTCGCACGGCTCCTCGTTTCAAGCGCATGGTTAACGAAACATCGTGCTCACTTCCCAAATCTCGCTGCCTCGATTTCCTGGTCCTAGTGGCGCTCTAACATCCTTCTCTTCCAGTGGCAGGTCGCACTCAATGCGTTTGCTTTCCTCTTACTTTTTCGTACATTTAATCCGATAGTGCTTGCCAAGCTTGGACCTATCGCCGCGAGCCGCTTCGGCCTTTGTTGGGCCATCATGACGATGCTTGTGACGATCTCGGCAGTCGGGCCAGCTAGTCAAACAGCTTATTACAGCCAGCTGATGGCTTGGCACGAGCTAGCAAACCTCTGGCCACTCATTCCCCCCCGTGTCAAGATGGGATGGTACCAGCGGCACGCAAGACATAGTGTGCAACGGGGTGCGAGAGGATGATGCCCTATGGAGACAACTCCCGTCAATGGCCGAGCATCGCGCGTATCGAATGGCACGCGCACCGCTGAAGTTATTGATCGACCAAAACGTCGCCGCTTTTCGATAGCGGAGAAGCGCCGCATCGTCGCCGCCGCCGATGCCTGCGCGCCCGGAACGCTTGGAGCTTTGCTTCGCCGCGAAGG
>JBKQHO010000031.1:0-69626 GCA_052267165.1 Vulcanimicrobiaceae bacterium
ATCGTTGCGCGGTGCCGGCTTGGGGGACACCATGGTGACAGCGTCAGGCCGATCCGCCGCGCCCGCATCCGCCGTGACCGACAACGCGGTTCGGTAGTTGACACGGCCGATCCGGCCCGGGATTCCTTGGGACTCCCGGTGACCGACAACGCGGTTCGGTAGTTGACACGGCCGATCCGGCCCGGGATTCGTTGGGACTCCCGGTGACCGACAACGCGGTTCGGTAGCTGACACGGCCGATCCGGCGCGGGATTCGTTGGGACTCCCGGCCCGCGGGGAAATCAGTGGGGGAGTTTGACTTTCCCCGCGGGCCGTCAGCCGGGGATCCCGGCGGTGCCGGCAATCAGATCGAGCTGGTGCAGGTAGGGCGCGAGGTAGCGGGCGTCGATCTTGGTGTCGACCTTGAACTCCGCGGCCTCGATGGCCTCCGAGGTGATCACGCGGCCATCGCCGAGCCGTGCGGTGAGACTCAGCGGCCGGTCCGCGCCGACGAGCACGCCGCGCAGCACCGGCTCGAAGTCGTGGGGCGAGACGTCGGCGCCGGCGCGCGCGGCGATCTGTGCGGCCGCCGTGTCGGCCTGCTGCGCCGCGATGCTGCCGTGCTTGACCGGGAAGTCGGTCGCGTCGCCGGCGCCGTAGACGTCCTCGAGCCCCGCCACGCGGCAGCGCCGGTCGACGGGGATCAGCCCGAGCCAGGACGAGTCGGGAACGCCGGGCACCTGGCGCGCCGCCAGCTGGGGCAACGCGACGATGCTGTCGACCTCCAGGGTCGTCTCGCCGGGCGTGATCACGACGCGCCCAGGCTCGGGCACCTCGCAGCCGACGCCGCACACGAGCTGCACGCGATTGCGGTCCAGCAGCCTGGCGACCGCCGAGCTCACGGTCTGGCCGAACACCGCGAGCGGAGCGGGCTCGGCGGTCACCACCGTCACCGACAACTCGGCGCAGATGTCATCCGCGGCGCGCGCCGTCATCAGCGCGAGCTCGTAGAGCGGCAGCGGCCACGCCATCGGCGACGTCGCGACGAACGCCACTCGCTGCAGGTAGCCGTCCTCCACATCCTGGACGAGGCCGTGCAGGCGCTCGTCCAGCCGCCGATCGTCGATCGTGCGCACGTGCTTGAAGCGATCGTGCAACTTCGCACCATAGGCGAGCAGGAGCACGTCATAGCGCAGCGTCGCACCCGAGCCGGTGTGCACGACGCGCTGGTCGGGGTCCAGCGCGGCGATGTGGTCGCAGATCAGCTCGGCACCGGCGTCCTGCGCGATGCGCGCCAACGGGTAGCGGCGCGCCCGGCCCGCGGCGAACGGCTCGAGCACGCTCAGCGGACGGTAGGAGAAGCTCACCTCGGGCGCCAGCAACGTCGTGGCCACGCGGTCGCCCGCGAGCTCGCGCAGAGCCAGCGCGGCCTCGAGCCCGGCGACGCCGCCGCCGGCGACCAACACGCTCAACGGGCCGGGGGAACTACCGACCATGTCCATACGCAGACGTTACGCATACGGCCCGGGCGACGCCACCCGGAGATCGCCGAAATTGCACTGCGCGAAACTACCAGCCGGGGCGTACGCTCGACTCCACCACACCCGGCGCCGGCTCGGAGTTCCACGGAAGCCGGTCGCCCGAGCTACTGCGAGGCTGGTGCCATGTCGACTCTCATCTGCTACGACGGATCCGACAGCGCCAAGCGGGCGCTCGCCGTCGCCCACAACGTGCTCGGCGACGGCCGGGCAGTGCTCCTGCACGTCTGGAACCCGCCCGAGGCGGTGCTGGCCGATTCCTTCAGCACCCGCAGCGCGGGGCCCGGGCACACGCCGGGGCAGGACAAGCTTGAGGAGATGGCGCGCCAGCGCGCCGCCGAGGTCATCGACCAGGGCCGCGCGCTCGCCGCCCAACTGGGAATGGGCGTCGAGACTCGCGATGCGCGCAGCCACGCGAGCGTGTGGCAGACGATCATCGATATCGCCGACGAGCTCGACGCCGAGCTGATCGTGGCAGGAACCCACGGCACCACGGCTGTGTCGGACGAGGCCCTCGGCAGCGTCTCAGGCGGTCTCGTGCACCACTCCGGGCGCCCGGTGCTGATCGTCCCGTCCGCCCACCGCGGCTGAGGGCCCGCGAGCCCTGAGCCTTCGCCCCCGATTCGTCGCGTCCGTATTTTCCGCACCGCACCCACGGACATCTGCCCTTTGCCGCAACCCGAGAGGCGTCGAACATCCGGGCAGCGATGAGTTAGGGATCGAGGGATGCTGAGCCTGTTGAAGTCGAGGCGCGCGAGAAGCGGCGAGGCAGACCGAAATCGCGAGGCAGGCCCGGTCACCGAGCCGGTCATCGTGTGGGCGGAACTCGAGTCGCCGAGCCGCGGCGAGCACTATCTCACCGACGGTGTCGAGCTCTACCGGTTGCTGGGCCGCGTCGCCCGCGGCGCCTGCGAGCTGGTGGGGATGGAGAATTGCCGCTCGCTGGAGATCGTGCTGGTGCCGATCACCGACCTGCGGCGAGGTCGGCTGCGGCTCGTGCCGTTCGCCCCACGGGAAGCCGCCGTGGCGTCCGGCGCCTGATCGTGCTGCACCGCTTCAGCGACGACCGCGACACCCACGCACCTCCGGAGTGCAGTATCTCGGCGAGCTGCAGGAGCGCTGGCGCCAGAGTGATTGCGTGGCTTGGGGCGGCGCGACGCCGTGGGACGCGAGCCGACACCATCACCTGACCCGGGCCGCTGGGCGCCGAGCGGGGGGCAACGTCGACGCCCGTGGGGGCGGCCAACGTCCACCCCGGGGGGCGCAAACGTTCACCCACGGGTCTCTGCTGCTCGCCGATGGACGTTTGCGCCCGTTACGGCCGCAAACGCCCACCCACGGTTTTCGGCCGCCCGGCGACGGACGTTTGCGCCCGCTATGGCGGCAAACGTCCACCCACGGTTTTCGGCCGCCCGGCGATGGACGTTTGCGCCCGCACCCCACGCCGGTCGGCCACCCCACCCCGCTCACCGGCGCCGCTACCCACCCCACCGCCATACAGCCGGGATCGACGTGGGATCAACCGCGCAAGCGCAACGGGCGGCGCCGGCGCGGCGGCGGCGGCGGACCCGGACGAGCGCGGACGCTGGCATAAGGCCGCACGAGCGCGTGCATTAACGATCTGATTGCAGGCTTCTGCCGAGCGGCCTGTACGCTCGGAGCGTGCAAACATCTGAAGACTTCAGCCTCCTGGACGCCTATTGGCGGGCAGCCAACTACCTGTCGGTCGGGCAGATCTATCTGCTGGACAACCCGCTGCTGCGCGAGCCGTTGACGCTTGCGGACATCAAGCCGCGACTGTTGGGGCACTGGGGCACGACGCCCGGGCTGAACTTCATCTACGCGCACCTCAACCGGTTGATCGTCGCGCGCGATCTGGAGATGATCTACGTAACCGGTCCCGGACATGGCGGCCCGGGCATCGTGGCCAACACGTACCTGGAGGGCACCTACACCGAGGTCTACCCGACGATCGGTCACGACGTCGAGGGCCTGCGCCGGCTGTTCCGTCAGTTCTCGTTCCCGGGCGGGATTCCGAGCCACGTGGCGCCGGAGACCCCGGGATCGATCAGCGAGGGCGGCGAGCTGGGCTACAGCCTGCTGCACGCCTATGGCGCGGTGTTCGACAACCCGGAGCTGATCGCCGTCTGCGTGGTCGGAGACGGCGAGGCCGAGACCGGACCGCTGGCGGCGAGCTGGCACTCGAACAAGTTCATCAACCCAGCGCTGGACGGCACGGTGCTGCCGATCCTGCACCTCAACGGCTACAAGATCGCCAATCCGACGGTGCTTGCGCGCATCCCGAAGGAGGAGCTGACCGAGCTGCTGCGCGGCTACGGACACCGGCCGTACTTCGTCGAAGGCGACGAACCCGACAGGATGCACCGGCTCATGGCCGGCACGCTCGAGCGCGTGCTCGGCGAGATCGCCGAGATCCAGCGGCGCGCGCGCAGCGAAGGTTTCACCGGCCGCCCGCGCTGGCCGATGATCGTGCTGCGCTCGCCCAAGGGCTGGACTGGGCCGAAGGAGGTCGACGGAAAGCTCGTCGAGGGAACGTTCCGCTCGCACCAAGTTCCGCTCGACGATTTCGTCGCGCATCCCGAGCGCGTCGCGCAGCTCGAAGCGTGGATGAAGAGTTACCGACCCGAGGAGCTCTTCGACAGCGACGGGCGCTTCGATCCCGAGCTGGCGGCGCTAGCTCCGCGCGGCGAGCGGCGCATGGGTGCGAATCCGCACGCCAACGGGGGCCTGCTGCTGCGCGATCTGCTCTTGCCCGATTTCTGCGACTATGCCGTCGCGGTTCCCAAGCCCGGCACGGTCTATGCGGAGTCGACGCGCGTCGCCGGCACGTTCTTACGCGACGTGATGCGCGACAACGCTGAGGCGCAGAACTTTCGCGTGTTCGGGCCCGACGAGACCGCCTCGAACCGGCTGGGCGCGCTCTTCGAGGTGACCAACCGGATGTGGACCGAGGGGATCGTGCCGGCCTGCGACGATCATCTTGCGCCCGACGGCCGCGTACTGGAAGTGCTCAGCGAACATCTGTGCCAAGGCTGGCTCGAAGGTTATCTCCTGACCGGTCGCCACGGTTTCTTCTCGTGCTATGAGGCGTTCATCCACATCGTCGACGCGATGTTCAACCAGCACGCGAAGTGGTTGAAGACGACGCGCCACATTCCGTGGCGCCGCCAGATCGCCTCGCTCAACTATCTCTTGACCTCCCACGTCTGGCGTCAAGACCACAACGGCTTCAGCCATCAGGATCCGGGCTTCATCGACCACGTCGTCAACAAGAAGGCTGAAGTCGTGCGCGTCTACCTGCCGCCCGACGCCAACACGCTGCTCTCGGTCACCGATCACTGTCTGCGCAGCCGCAACTACGTCAACGTCATCGTGGCCGGCAAACAGCCCGAGCTGCAGTGGCTCGACATGGACGCGGCGATCGCCCACTGCACGACCGGTCTGGGCATCTGGGAGTGGGCCAGCAACGATCAGGACGGGGAACCCGACGTCGTGATGGCCTGCGCGGGCGACGTCCCGACCCTCGAGACGCTGGCCGCCGTCGACCTGTTGCGCCGCCATCTGCCTGATCTGCGGATTCGCGTGGTCAACGTCGTCGACTTGATGGTGCTGCAGCCGCAGTCGGAGCATCCGCACGGCCTCTCGGATCGCGACTTCGACTCGATCTTCACGGCCGACAAGCCGATCGTGTTCGCCTACCACGGCTATCCGTGGCTGATTCACCGCCTCACCTACCGGCGCACGAACCATGCCAACCTGCACGTGCGCGGCTACAAGGAGGAAGGCACGACGACGACCCCGTTCGACATGACGGTGCGAAACGAGATCGACCGTTACCATTTGGCCGGGGATGCCATCGACCGCATTCCGCGCGTCGCCGACCGCGGCGCGCACGTCAAGCAATACTTGCGCGAGAAGCTGATCGGGCACCGGCTGTACGTCTACAAGCACGGGGACGACATGCCGGAGATCAAGAACTGGGCCTGGCCCGCCGCGCCGTAGGCCCCTCCATCCGAGCGTGGGCTCGCCGAGGGCGGGCAGCGCACAGCTTCCGCTCGGACAGGGGGCCGCTGAAGCCATGGCCGCGCCGTCCGTCACAGCCCGAGCTTGCAGTGAGAGGCAAGGCGGGTTCCTCGCTAGGCTTGACGAAAGCCGAGGCTCTGCCAGAGCAGCCTGTGCGGTCGGTATGGAAGTAGAGGATCGGCAAGGACGCATTCTGGTGGTCGACGACGAGCCGGCCATACGGGATGTTTTAGTCCAATATCTTCGTGACGAAGGATTCGCCGTGGACGAAGTCGGCGATGGCGTCAGCGCCTTGAAGAGGTCGCAGGAGTTCTCGCCGGATCTCCTGATCCTCGACCTGAATTTGCCATTGATGTCCGGGACGGAAGTCTTCCGCCGGCTGCGCGAGTGGAGCGACATCCCAGTGATCATGCTGACCTCCCGGGTCAACGAAGTCGACCGCGTCGTCGGGCTCGAGCTGGGGGCCGACGACTACATCGGCAAGCCGTTCAGCCCGCGCGAGGTCGTGGCGCGCGTGAAGACCGTGCTGCGGCGCTACCGGCGCTCGGCCGTAGCCCGCCCGGCCACCGAACGGACTCAGCGCATCGGCGCGCTCGAGATCGACCGCGTCGGTCACGAGGTGCGAGTCGGCGGAAAAAAAGTCGGTCTGACGCCGATGGAGTTCCGGATCCTCGAGGTGCTTGCCAGCAACATCGGACGCGCCTTCAGCCGCGACCAGCTGCTCGACAAGATCTCGACCGACGGTGCGGTCGTGTTCGACCGGACGCTCGACCGGCACATCGCGAACCTCCGCCAAAAGGTCGAGATCGATCCGTCGCATCCGCGCTACATCGTGACCGTCTTCGGGGTCGGCTACAAGCTGGTCGAGGGCCTGTGACTTGATGCGGACCGTCATCCACGAGATGCGCAATCAGCTGGCGGTCGCCGTCGCCAACATCGAAGCGTTCATCGACGGAAAGTTCGAGCCCAGCCACGAGCGCCTGATGGCCGTGCTGCAAGCGCTCAACGAGCTCGACGTGCTGATGAACGACCTGCGCTCGACCTCGGCGGCGGTCGAGATGCCGAGCCGCTTCGAATCGATCAACGTCTGCGAGCTCATTCGCAACGAAGCGACCGCGATGGAAGCGAAGGCCGAGGAAAAGGGCGTGGCGTTGAGCATCGTCCGCTGCGCGCATCCTGCGGCGGAATGCTTGGACTTCTACGGCGATCCGGTGCGCATCGGCCAGATCCTCAAGAACGTGATGCTCAACGCGATCCGATACACGCCGACCGGCCGCTCGATCGTCCTCGATTGCCACCGGGAGGCCAATCACCTCGTCTTTCAAGTCAGCGACGAGGGGCCCGGTATCCCCGAGCAAGAGTTCGGACACATTTTCGAGGACGGTTTCCGCGGTCACGCCGCCTTCGAAACGGAGGGAAGCGGGATCGGGCTTTCCCTGGTCAAGTCGCTCGTCGAGGAGCACGGCGGCTCGATCGAGGTAGAGAGCATCCCGGGCCACGGGGCGACTTTCATGGTGCGCTTGCCGGGAACGGTGGTCAGAGAGGGCGGTGCCGGCGGCTGCGACACTTGCTTCGACGGTTGTCGCCAGTGAGAAGGGCTTCGGCCCCGTTCGCCACGACGTTCACGGCTGCTTCATAAAAGTCGAACGCGTGGTTGCTACGTTCGCCGCGATCATCTCGCTTCGGAGCGCTATGCCCTCATGTGCGACCTCCATCAACGGATTTTCGTCGCCTGCCCGCCTTCCGAGGCGATGGTCCAAGTCGGCTCGTTCTTTCGCGACCGCCGTCCCGCCGGCACCGAGATGGATCTCTCGCAGCCGGTCTCGCTTGCGCTGCGCGCGCCCGTCATGCTGCCCTCGCTGCGAACCGCCATCGTGCTGCAGCGCGACATCGTCGCCACGCTGCGAGAGGTCGCCGAGCGAGGCGCATCGCTAGCGCGCATTCACGTCGACTGGGAGCCGGCAGGCGGAGGTCCCTTCCCGCGTTTTCATGGGTCGATCAGCGCCGAACCAAGCGAGGGATACGACGGGTGCTGCTTGGTGCTGGAAGGCGCATACGAACCTCCGGCGGGCGGAGGCGGCGAAAGCTTCGACCTCGCGGTCGGTCACCGGATCGCGCTGGCCACGGCTCGCAGCCTGCTGGGCGAAGTGCGCGACGCCGTGGAGCGGTCGTACAAGGCGTCTGAGTTCGCCAAGCGAGTCCGCCGCGCGGGCATCGAGCGTGCGGCTCCGGCTCCGTTCACGCCCCCGTTTAGAGGATAGTATCCCGTCCCAGAGATTCATCACATGATTCGGGGCGGCTTTTCGCCCGCCTCATCGTCGCTCGTCGCTCCCCCTCCGCTCCGCTTCGGGGACAGGCAAATGACCCGTCATTCCACCCTCCTCGCTCCTCGATACGGGCAAAATCCGCTCCCGACTCATGCAACGAACCTCTGGGACGGGACACTACCCCTTCGCGCCGCCGGCGGCGAGAACTGCGGCTTCGATGCCGTCACGAATCCGTTCGAGCAGTTCGCGGATCGTGGCGCGTGCGATGCGGCGCCCCACGAGCGCGTCGAAGACGTCGCCCGCCATTCCGCCCGGCGGCGCGTAGCGGCCCGCGATGGAAACGACGCTGCCCTCGGTATCGACGGCGGCGTCGGCAACGACGGTTCCGGAGAACGAAGGAAAGGGGCCCGACCCTTCGGGCGTCCAGGAGAGGCTGACGATGCGGTTGAGCTCGTCGGCGTCGCGGTCGTAGGTCAGTTTCGCGACCACGCGCTTCTCGAGGGCGAGCTGCCCGGGGAGACCGAGAGCGCTCGCGGGCGCTCGCAGCTCGAGTACCAGCGTTCCGTCGCTCGCGACCAAGCCGTAAAGGAAGTGCTCGAGATACGCCTCGACCTCTTCCGGTGGGCAATCGACGTGTTCGGAAGCGACGACCGTCGTCGTCATGCCTGCGCCATCTTCACCGAAGCGTTTTTCGTTGCCGGCGCGGAAGCACCATTCACCGGCACTTCACGAGCGGTTCACGCGGGGCTGTTAGGCTAGGCGAAGTGAGCACTTTCGAACGGATATTAGTCCCAGTCGACGGCTCGGTGCCGTCCGAGCAGGCCATCGCCCTCGCCGTCCGCCTTGCCGCAGATCTCGGGGCCGCCTTGACGTTTTGCAACGTGCTCGACCGTGAGGCGATCGTCGCGCCGTACATCGCTATGCCGTACGGCGATGCGGGACCGTCGCTCGAACATGCGCACAACGAGGGCGAGCGGCTCCTGCGGGCAGCTTGTGCGAAGGCCGGCGCGGCGGGAATCGCCGCGCAGTCGCGTCTGGTCGAAGGCCTTGCGGTCGACGAGATCGTCCGTCTGTCCGAAGCGGAGCACAGCGAGCTCATCGTGATGGGCAGTCACGGCCGGCGCGGCGTTGCGCGCATGTTCATGGGCAGCGTCGCGGAAGGTGTCTTGCGCTCTGCAACGGTCCCGGTGCTCGTGGTGCGCAGCGACGAGCCGGACGCATCGCACGCATCCGGTCAGCCTGATTCCGGAAAGACTGCTTGAGGCGACAACGGCGGCAGTCGGCGACTTTTGTAGTGTCCTCCGCAAGCATTCTATACGAATTTCCTTAATCGCGGAGAAGGTTCAGCGCTTTTGTGTAAAACTGGAAGTAACGAGAGTATAGACCTCCTTGCGATTTCGTTTTTTTAGGGGGAACTACATTACTAATCATGTCTAATTTGACCGACAAAGAGGAGCCGTTACCGGCAACGCTCGGCTTCGTCTTCACGATCGGCGTACTGTTCGCGGTCGGATGGTTCGCTTTGTTCGCATTGCTAAGGGACCGGTTCTGAGGCCATGCACATTTATCGTTCCGAAAAGATATGGATGACTTTTGTCGTCGTCATGATGGTGGTCTTCCTCGCGACGATCACCACGGCGGCCGTGGTCGACGGTCTCGTCCCGCCGAGCCGCATCCAGGCGATCGACCCGACGAAGGTTTCCGAGACTCCGCCGTTCGATCATCCGGGCCTGCACAAGCTCGCGAGCGGCTCGTATGAAGTCTATTACGTCGCGCGCATCTTTTCGTTCACCCCGCAGCACTTGGAAATTCCGGTCGGCTCGCACGTGACGTTCTACGTCACCAGCGCCGACGTCGAGCACGGCTTCAGCGTCCCGCTAACCGATGTCAACACGATGGTGACGCCGGGCTGGGTCAGCTCCGTCTCGCACACCTTCAGAACGCCCGGCAAGTACTTGCTCGTCTGCAACGAGTATTGCGGCGCGGGCCATCAGCTGATGGCCGGCGACATCGAGGTCAAGTAATGTCGACGACTGGCAACACTCGAGGCGGCACGTGGGAGGACACGCCCTCCGTCGCTCGTGAGAACGGGCTCGTCCTCGCTCACGTCTACACGTCCACCGCCGCGCTGACGCTGGGCGCCGTGTTCGGCCTGTTGCAAGGCTTCTCGCGCGCCAACTTCATCGTAATCCCATCCTGGTTCGACTACTACCGCATTCTGACGGCTCACGGCGTCCTGATGGCGCTCGTGTTCACGACGTTCTTCATCACGGGCCTGTTCACGTTTGCGACGTACCGCTCGATTCCGCGCCCGGAACGTTCGGTCAGGCTGGGCTGGATCGGCTGGAGCGTCATGCTTCTGGGAACCGCGATGGCGGCGGGCGAGATCCTCGCCGGCAACGCGACCGTGCTGTACACGTTCTACGCTCCGCTCAAAGCCGACCCGATCTTCTATTTCGGGGCGACGTTCCTCATCGTCGGCACGTGGATCGTCGGCTGGGACCTCGCCGAGAACGTCATCTACTTCAAGCGCAACAACCCGGCCGAGCGCATCCCACTGCCCGCCTACGGCGCGATCGTCACGTTCGTAATGTGGGTCATCGCCACGCTAGGCGTGGTCGCCGAGATGCTCCTCGTCATTCCGTGGTCGCTGGGCTTGACGCAAGGGATCGACGTCGAGCTCACCCGCATGTTGCTGTGGTACTTCGGGCATCCGCTCGTGTACTTCTGGATCATGTGCGCGTACCTGATCTGGTACAACTTCCTGCCCACGACCTACAACGGCAAGAACTTCAGCGATTCGCTGACGCGCCTCGCGTTTCTCATGCTGCTGCTCCTCTCGACTCCGGTCGGCCTGCATCACCAGTTCCTCGAGCCGGGCATCTCCGCGGGTTGGAAGTGGCTGCACACGTTCACGACCTACGGGGTCGCGCTGCCCTCGTTCATGACCGCGTTCGCGATCTTCGCCAGCTTCGAGCTTGCCGCGCGCAAAGCCGGCAAGAAGGGCTTCGTGCAGATCGTGCGCTGGCTGCCCTGGGGCAATCCGACCTTCAGCGGCTGCGCGCTCGGCATGATCCTGTTCCTGTTCGGTGGCTTCGGCGGCATCGTCAACTCGTCGTACAGCATGGACGTGCTGGTGCACAACACGATGTGGATCGTCGGCCACTTCCACGTCACCGTCGGCGGCCCGGCGGCGCTCAGCTTCATCGCGGCGGCCTATACGCTCGTGCCCGCCTGTACCGGACGCAAGCTGTTCGCGCCGAAGCTCGCGGTCGCGCAAACCTGGACCTGGTTCATCGGCATGGCGATGATGTCGACGGGCATGCACATCGCGGGTCTGCTCGGCTCGCCGCGGCGCACCTCGGACGTCACCTACTTCGGCGCGGCCGGTGCGCAGAGCTGGCATGCTGAGATGGTCCTCGCCGGGATCGGCGGAGCCATCCTGTTCATCAGCGTTCTGATGTTCGTGATCGTCGCCGTGGGCACGCGCGTGCTCAACCGGCGAGCCGACGAGCGCGTGGAGTTCGGATTCGCCGAGGCCATGGAAGGCACGATGGATACGCCGGCAGCCTTGGATCGTATTCCGACCTGGGCGACGGTGGCGATCGTGCTCGCCGTGCTCGCGTACGCCGGCCCGATCTTCGAGCTCATGTCGACCCCGCACTTCCTCGCACCCGGCATGCGAACGTGGTAGCAGCCCTTGTAGGGCTGCTGTTCGCGACCGCTCCGGTGCCGTTCGTCCCGACCCTGGGGGTCGGGGACGCGGTGCCGGAGACGGTCTTGGTCGATCAAAGCGAGCGCCCGTTCTCGTTCCGCGATCTGCGCGGCGAGACGGCGCTCGTCTCGTTCATCTACACGCGCTGCCCCGACGCCAACGAGTGTCCGCTCGTTTCGGGCAAGTTTCTCTGGCTGCAGAACCACTCGCGCGGCGAGCCGGTCGCGCTGGTCGAGATCACGCTCGATCCGGTCCACGACCGGCCTGCGGTCATGCAAGCTTACGGTAAGCTCTTCGACGCGGACCCCCGGCGCTGGAAGCTGCTGAGCGGTGATCCCGACGCGGTGCGCGAGCTGTCGACGCGGCTCGGCGGCGTCGTGTCCGGGCGTCGAGCCGACGGCGCCCTCATCCACAACGAGGCGGTCGTCGTGGTCGGTCCCGACGGGCGAGTCGTCGACCGTATCGAGGGCGCCGGCTGGGCGCCCGATCAAGTCCTCGCGCTCGCGCGCCAGACCGCAAGCTTACCCAGCGATCCGTGGGCCCGCTTGCGGCTGGCCCTGACGCGCGGCGTCGCCGCCATGTGCGGAGGCACGGGCGTCTCGGGCATCGCAGTATGGACGGCGCTGTTGATCTTCGTGGGCCTCGTGCTCGTCATCGGTTACTTCATGCTCCGGGTCTTCCGCACGCCCCAACAGCGCTGATTCCTAACGGGAGCCCAGAACATCAGCGCCCACCGATCGATCCGACAAGCCGACCCGAAGCTGCCGCACGGCGCGGATTTCATCCTGACGCTCTCGTGCGAGGACACGGTCGGCATCGTGTTCGCCGTCTCAGGTTTTCTCGTCGCCCACGCCTGTAACATCATCGAGAGCGCCCAGTTTCAAGACGCGCCGACGAACCGGTTCTTCATGCGCGTTGCCTTCAGCCACGTTCCGCACGACGGAGCGCACGTGCAGCTCGAAAGCCTGCGCCAAGCCTTCACGCCGATCGCGGAGCGCTTCGGCATGACCTTCGCCATTCGCGATCCGTCCGTCAAGCAGCGCCTGCTCTTGCTCGTCTCGCGAGAAGGGCACTGCCTCAACGATCTGCTGTTTCGCTATCAATCCGGCGAGTTGCCGGTCGAGATCCCCGCGATCGTCTCGAACCATCCGGACCTGCGCGATCTGGCCACCGCCTACGGCGTGCCGTTCAGGCAACTGCCGGTCACCAACGCCACCCGCAACGTGCAGGAAGCGACCCTGCTCGACATCGTCGAGCGCGAGCGGGTCGATCTCGTCGTGCTCGCCCGCTACATGCAGGTGCTCTCGGACGAGCTTTGCCGTGCTCTCGAGGGCCGCGCCATCAACATCCACCATTCGTTCTTGCCGAGCTTCAAGGGCGCCAAACCCTACGCGCAGGCGCATGCCCGCGGCGTGAAGATCATCGGCGCGACGGCACACTACGTGACCAGCGAGCTCGACGAAGGCCCGATCATCGAGCAGGACGTCGCTCGGGTCGATCATGACGCGACGATCGCCGACCTCGTCGTCATCGGGCGCGATATCGAGAGCATGGTCCTGGCGCGCGCCGTGAAGCTGCACGTCGCGCAGCGCGTCCTGCTCAACGGCGCGCGGACGATCGTCTTTTAGCTTAAGCGCGCCTCCCCATGGAGGGCGGGTCGGTTCGATTCGCGCTTCAGGCCGGGACGAACTCGGGCCGCACGCCCGCCGGAACGAGCCGAGCGGTGGAAGCGAATTCGAAGAGCGCTTCGATCGCGTCGATTCCGGCTGGCCCCACGTCGCGCGAGTAGTCGTTGACGTAGAGCGCGATGTGCGCTCGCATCACGTCCTCGTCCATCTCGAAGGCGTGCTCGCGCACGTACGGTCCGACGGCCGCTTCGTCCGCGCGGGCGAAGTCCAAGCTTTTTCGGATCGTCTCATCGACGTTCGTGGCGGCGTCGTCGCCGAGGTCGCGCCGGACGAGGATCGCGCCGAGCGGAATCGGATGGCCCGTCTCTTCCTCCCACCAGGCTCCGAGATCGCTCAGTTGGACGAGCCCCGCGCGCTGGTAGGTGAAGCGCGACTCGTGGATGATGAGGCCCGCGTCGACGTCGCCGCGTGCCACCGCGTCGACGATGCGGTCGAAGCGCATCGGGACCGCGTCGATCGGCCGCTGGTGAGCCAAACGCAAGAGCAGAAAGGCGGTCGTCATCGAGCCTGGGATGGCGATGCGCGCGTGCGGCGTCAGCGACGAGAGCGCGTGCGCGTCGCCCGCCGCGCCGGCCCTGGCGATGACTAGCGGACCGCAGCCGCGGCCCAGCGCCCCGCCCGCGCGCAGAATGCGGTAGCGTTCGAGCAGATAGGGGATGGCGCCGTAGCTGACCTTCGTCAGCGCGTGCCTGCCGGCGAGCGCCGCTTCGTTAAGCGCCTCGACGTCGTCGAGCACGACTTTGACGGGCGGCGCGCCGGCGAGCATCCCGTTGGTCCAAGCCGCGAAGATGTAGGTGTCGTTGGGACAGGGCGAATACGCGAGCGAAAGCGGCGTAGCGCTCATTGCACTTTCGTGAAGTCGTAACGGTCGACCGGAAGGTACGAGCCGTCCGGCGCGAGCTCGTCGTCGGAGAGCGTGAACTGGTCGGAGCCGCGGCGCACGATCGTCGTCCGCTTGCGGTAATTCCATCCGCTCGTGTAGGCCGCGCCTCCGAAGAACGCGATGCGCCCGTCCTGCCAGCCGCCCGGCGCGACCAGGAGCGCGTAATCCGGCGAGCCGTCGAGCTGCAACAAGATCCAATGCCGAGCCGGCCGGTCGTATCCGATGAAGAAGAAGTCGCGGCTCTTGCCCTCGGCTGCGAAGATCCAGCGCCCCCTCATCGTCAGGTCGATGACGTACGACGACTCCGCCGCGCGCGCTTGCGGGTCCGATCCGGCCACGCGGCTGCGCGCGTCCCACGTTCCCTTCATCCAGAGTGCTTGGCGCAATTCCGGAATGGGACCGCTTTGGTCGTTCGCGCCGCGAGAGCCGGCGGCGAGCGATGAGATCGGCGTAAAGTGGGCGTCGGCCGTCCCTGGCGCGGAAGGCGTCGAGGTCGTGGAGCGCTCCGAAGCAGCCGGCGGCTCCACCGGAGATGCGGGTGAAGGCGAGGGCTCGGCTGTGGCCGGCGCGGGCGCCGGGCTTGAGCCGCGGGCTGCGAGCGACGCGGGAGCTGGTGACGAGCTGCGCGCCGGGCTTGGCGAAGGCGAAGGGGACGCGGTCGCGGGCGTCTTCGTCGGAAACGTAAAGGGCCAAGCCTGCGCGGGGAACGACGAGGCGGCCAGCGCGACCGCGAGTCCGGCCGACGCGATGGTCGCACGTCCGAGCAGAGAGCGTACCGGGGCCAACGTCGACTCCTCAGGCGATGATGCGAGCGAGCACGGCCTCGAGCGCAACGGCTGCTGCGCGCGCCCCCGCCGAGAAGTCCCATGCGCTTTCGGCGCGGTCGCCAACGTAATTGGAAACACCGCGGACCTCGAACGCGGGGACACCGCTCTGCCCTGCGGCTCGCAGGACGGAGAACCCTTCCATCGATTCCACGTCCGCGCCGTATCTTAACGCAAGTCGCTCGCCGGTCGCGCGCGTCGCCGTCACGCTGGCGACGGTAATCCCGCTGCCGACCCGATACGGCAAGCCGGCACAGCGTTCCACGAGTGCCGGGTCAGCGTCGGCCCGTTCGACCAGCGACGCGCCGTCGGGCAGGGTGAATTCGCCGCCGCCCTCGAGCCCGAGCTCGGCGAGCCATTCGGTCGCGACCAGCAGCGCGTCGCCGACGCGCGCTCGTCCGGGAAATGCGCCGGCGATGCCGGCGTTGACGACGGCGTCGTAGCGTTGGGCGGCCAGCGCGCGGACGGTCGCGACCGCCGCTTCGACCGGTCCGACCCCGCAGAACAGCAGCTCGGTGCCGGCACGCCGCCGGAAATATCGCAGCTCCGACTCGAGCGCGCAGACGATCAGGACCTTCGTCACGCAAATCGTTACCGAACGCCGATAAATTTGTGGGTTTGCAGCGACAGCCGGAGGCGCGCCGGGTCGGCTTTGAGCGCGTCGAGGGCGAGCGCGACGTTGGACGGCTTGTTGCCCTCGGGCTGAAGGAAGACCGGAATCTTGCGGCCCGCGAACGCTTCCAGCCATTCCGTCGGAACGCGCCCGTCGACGATCAGCTTGACCTCGTCAGCGCGCGCCGCCATGGCCGGATGGAGCCGCTCTTTGGGAGAGACGGTGAGCCACACGTCGACCGGCACTTCGATGGGCACGCTTCCGTTCGACTCGATGTGCACGCGCCGGCCGTCCGCGCGCAGCGCCGCGATCAATTCACTCGAAGCGCGCTGCGCGAGCGGCTCGCCGCCGGTGAGCACGACCATCGGACAGCTGCCGCCGAGCTCCCCGACTTTGGCGACGGTCTCGCCGACCGGCGCGAAGAAGCGCAGCGCGTAATCGGTGTCGCAGAAGCGGCAGTTCAAGTTGCAGCCGGCCAGGCGCACGAAGACCGCGGGCGTTCCGGTCCACGTTCCTTCGCCCTGAACGCTGTAGAAGAGCTCAACGAGCGCGAGCATCGTCGGCACGGACGACCGCGCAGGCGGTCGCCGTTTCCCAGATGGCGATCTCGTCGAGCCCGGCCAGTCGCGGCGCGAGCTGCTGCCAGACCCACTGCGCGATGTGCTCGGCCGTCGGATTGGGCAGCAAATCGTTCAGTGATGAATGATCGAGGCGTTCGATCACCGCGGACTCGACGACCGAGGCGAGCTCGTCGAAGTCGAGGACCATGCCTTGCGACGGCCCCGCGTCTTGCAGCGGTCCGGCGACGGCGACCTCGAGACGGTACGAGTGGCCGTGAAGCCGGCTGCACTGACCGGGGTGGTGCGGAAGCACGTGAGCCGCCTCGAACCGGAACTGCTTGCGAATCAGCACGGCCTGACGACTTCGCGGAGCGCTGCACGCCGCCTTGCCGCCGACGTGGGCTAGAGAACGCCGCTCGGACCCATCGATTGCAGACGCTTCTTGAGGTCGACGAGGAACGCGCTGGCGACGCCGCCGTCGAGGACGCGGTGATCGAGCGAGAGGCACACGTTCATCATCGAGCGGATCGCGATGGCGTCGCCCTCGACCACGACGGGGCGTTTGACGACGGCCTCCATGGTGACGATGGCGGCCTGTCCGCTATTGATGATCGGCGCCGATAGGATCGAGCCGTTCGCGCCCGTGTTGTTGACGGTGAACGTGCCGCCAGCCAGCTCGTCGGCCGAGAGCTTGCCGGTGCGGGCGCGTTCGATCAAACGCCCCGCCGCGACCGCCAGGCCGGCGATGGAAAGGTTGTCGGCGTCCTTGATCACGGGGACGACGAGATTCGAATCGAGCGCGATGGCGATGCCGACGTTGACTTCGCGGTGCACGATGATGCCGTCCTCGGCGAAGCGCGCGTTCATTAGCGGGCACGCGCGCAGCGACGCAACGACGGCGTGGATGAAAAACGGCAACAAGGTCAGCGCGTAGCCCTTTTCCCGGCTGAAACGCTCCTTTTCGCTCGTGCGCCACTTCCAAAGGTTCGTGACGTCGACTTCGATCGTGGTCCACGCGTGCGGCGCGGTATGCTTCGACTCGACCATCCGTTGCGCGATGATCTTGCGTGCCTGGCTCAAGGGGATCTTTTCCCCCGGCACCGCCGCCGCGGGGCTTGGGCGCGCCGCCGGCCGGTCCGCGACGGCGGGCTGCGCGACGGCTGGCTGCGCGACGGGGGGCTGCGCCGCGGCCGAGGCGGCGACGCCGCTGGCCGCGGCGATGACGTCGTTGGCGGTGATACGGCCGTCGCTGCCGCTCCCGGGGACGCGCCGCAAATCGACGCCGTGCTCGCGCGCCAGGCGGCGCACGGCGGGCGAGACGCGGCGCAGGCTCTCGGGCGAGTCCTCGGCGAGCTCGAGATGGGGTGAGGTGCCGTTGCTCGCCGGCGCGGCCCCCGCGCCCGGTGCGCCGTAGCTCGAGGGCGCGAGCGTGATGCCGACCTCGCCGCCAGGGACCGGCTCGGCCGCGCCTTGCCGGACCGTTTCCCGGCGCAGTGCTTGCTCTGCCGCCGGCACGCTCTGCTTGGCGGGCGCTCCCGTCTTGGCCGCGACCTCGTCGATGATCGCGATCGGTGCGCCCGTCGGGACGGTCTCCCCCTCTTTCGCGATCAGCTCGCGGATGACGCCGCTGACCGGCGAGGGCACCTCGGCGTTGACTTTGTCCGTCGAGACTTCGACGAACGCCTCGTACTTCTCAACCGAATCGCCGACCCGCTTGAGCCACTGCGCCACAGTCCCCTCGGTGACCGTCTCGCCGAGCTGCGGCATCGTAATGGTGGTCGGCATCAACTAAACCTCATCCTACGCATGCTTGCCGTCGCTGCTCGACCCGGGAGACGGACACTCGTGTCCCGCCTGGTAAATGACGTGACAGTCGCTCGGCGCTTTTCCGCCGCCGCTGCGTCGCTCATCGCTCCCCCTCCGCTTCGCTTCGGGGACAGGCAAATGGCGCTGCCATTCTGCGCTCTTCGCTCCTTGCGCCGCCGAAAAATCGCTGTCGCTTTGTGTCACGCCACGTACCGGTCGGGACACTAAAACTTGACCAGCTCGCGCATGGCCTCGACCATCCTGTGGGTTGAGATCATGAACTCGTCTTCGAGCGTCGGCGCATAACCCATCGCGGGAACGTCGGGCCCGCAGAGACGGCGAATCGGTGCGTCGAGATCGAAGAAGGCTTCCTCCGCGACCATCGCGCTGATCTCCGCGCCGACGCCGCCGAACTTGTTGTCCTCGTGCACGACGAGCAGCTTGCGCGTCTTGCGCACCGAGGCGAGGATGGTGGTGCGGTCCATCGGACGGATCGAGCGCAAGTCGATCACCTCGATCGACATGCCCTCGGCCGCGAGGCGATTGGCGGCCTCGAGCGCTTGATGGACGTTGTAACCGTAGGAGACGACCGTGAGCTGCTCGCCGGCGCGCTTGACATCCGCCTTGCCGAGCGGAATCGTGTAATGTCCCGCCGGCACCTCGCCTTTGACCGAGCGATACGTCTTCTTGTGCTCGAGGAAAAGGACCGGGTCGGGGTCGTCGATCGATGCGTTGAGCAGCCCCTTGATGTCGGCCGGAAACGAGGGCGCGACGATCTTGAGGCCGGGCACGTGATAGAAGAGCGCCTCGATCGAGACCGAGTGCGAAAGCGCGCCGTGCACGCCGCCGCCGTAGGGGGTGCGAATTACCAGCGGACAGGTGTAGTCGCCGTTGCTGCGATAGCGCGTCTTGGCCGCTTCGCCGACGATTTGGTTGAACGCCGGATAGATGAAGTCGGCGAATTGGATCTCGGCGATCGGCCGCAGCCCCTCCATTGCCATGCCGATCGCGACACCCACGATCGAGGCTTCGGCCAGCGGCGTGTCGAGGATGCGTTCGGGCCCGAACTCCTCGAGAAAGCCCTTCGTGATCAGGAAGACGTTGCCGCGCGCGCCGACGTCCTCGCCCAAGATCAGCGTGCGCGGGTCGTTCTTGAGCGCGTCGTAGAGCGTGCTGCGCACGGCCTCGACGTTGGTCATCGTCGTGGCGGCGGCCGGCGCTACAGCCATGGCTCGTGGCTCCCTTCGTAGACGTTCCGGTAGAGCTCCGAGGGAGCCGGATAGGGCAGCGCCTCGACTTCGTCGGTCAACTCGTTGACCTCTTCGAGGACGCCGCGCTTCATCTCGGCGATCGCGTCTTCGTCCATCACGCCCAGCTCCAGCAGTAGCCGCTCGAAACGCGGGACCGGATCCTGCGCGCGGTGCTTCTCGATCTCGGCGCGCGTGCGATAGGTGCGGTCGTCGTCGTCGGTCGTATGCGAGAGGAAGCGGTAGCACTTCGCTTCGACCAGCGACGGACCGCCGCCGCTGCGCGCGCGCTCGAGCGCGGCCAGCACGGCCGCGTATACGTCGAGCGCGTTGGCGCCGTCGAGCGTCACGCCGGGAAGACCGTAGCCGGCCGCTTTTTCGGCGACGTCGGCGACCGCCATCTGGTGCGAGCGCGGCGTCGAGATCGCCCACTCGTTGTTCTCACACAGGAAGACGATCGGGAGCTTGTGGACCGCGGCGAAATTGATCGACTCGTGCCATTCGCCCTCGCTCGTCGCGCCTTCGCCGAAGGTGCAGAGAACGGCTCGGCCCTCTTCCTTGCGATAGCGCATCGCGTACGCCGCGCCGACCGCGTGCGAGCACTGCCCGGCGATGATCGAGCTGATCGAGAGAATGCCGCTCGACTTCTTCGTCCAGTGGTTGGGGAATTGACGGCCGCCCGAGTTGTCGGCCTCGCGTGCGAACATGGACGTGAGCGCCTCGAAGGGCTCGAGACCGACCCCCAGCACCAACCCAATATCGCGATAGTACGGTGCCAAGACGTCGACTCCACGCCGGAAGGCCAAGGCCGCGCCGACGTGGATCGCCTCGTGGCCTTCGCTGCCCGTCGCGAACGGGATCTTCCCTTGGCGATTGAGCTGAAAGCCGCGGTTGTCGAGGGTGCGCGCCAGCAGCATCGTGCGCAGCATCCAGCGCAATTGCTCGTCGCTCAAACCGTACCGTTCGATCGCCGGCGCCGACATCGCTTTGGCCATGGGCTCCTCCTCGGGCACCCTAGTCTATCGGGCAGAGGCATCCGCATTCCTTTCGCCATGTGAAAATCCGACAAAAATGCGGCCTGGCCCGGCGAAGCGAACGACGATCCATGGCTGCCCTCGAACATGTACCCGCCGACGAGCTGATCCGGGTCCGGCGCCGGCTCCACGAACGGCCGGAGCTCTCCATGGTCGAGCACGAGACGGCCGCCTACGTCACCGGCGAGCTGGCGAAACTGGGGCTCGACGAGCTGCGGACCGGGATCGGCCAGACCGGCGTGCTCGGCACCCTCCGCGGGGGGAAGCCCGGGCCGGTCACGTTGCTGCGAGCCGACATGGACGCGCTGCCGATCGCCGAGCTGGTCGAGAGCGCGCACGCTTCCAAGAACGCGGGGGTCATGCACGCCTGCGGTCACGACGGCCACATCGCGATCCTGCTCGCCGCCGCGCGCACGCTCACCGAGTGGCGCGCCGAGGTGCCGGGGACGCTGGTGTTCTGCTTTCAGCCCGGCGAAGAAGGCAGCGCCGGAAACCGCCTGATGATCGAAGACGGCGCGCTCGAGAATCCGCACGTCGACCGGACCTTTGCCTTGCACCTGTACACGGGCCTCGACGTCGGGCACATCGGGGTGCGCGACGGCGCGTTCTTCGCCTCGGCGGACGAGTATTTTCTAACGCTCGAGGGCAAAGGCGGCCACGGAGCGATGCCCCAGCTCTCGGTCGACCCGGTCGTCGCCGGCGCTTACCTGATCACCATGTTGCAGACGATCGTCAGCCGCGAGATCGCGCCCAAGGATCCGGCCGTGTTCACCGTCGGCAAGTTCGAGGCGGGCACGACCTTCAACGTCATCCCCGACCGCGCGACGCTGATGGGAACCGTGCGCTGCTTCGACCCCGAAGTGCGCGCCTCGATGCCCGAGCGCTTCGAACGCATCGTGCGCGGCTTGGCCGAGGCGATGCGTTTCGAGTACAAGCTCGATTACCGCTGGTCGTACCCGCCGACGATCAACGCACGCTCGATGAACGACGTCGTGCGCGAGCTCGGGCGCGAGCTGCTCGGCCCCGAGCACGTCGTCGAACACGACATCGTGATGTGGGCCGAAGACATGTCGTTCATGCAGGAACGGCGCCCCGGCGCCTACTTCATCGTCGGCGCGCGCGGCGGCCCCGAGACCGCCTATCCGCACCACAACGCCCGCTTCGACATCGACGAGCGCGCGCTCGAGATCGGCTACAAGATGATGGTCGGTCTAGGCCTGCGAGGGTAATCGCTTCCGCGCGAGGCGGGCGGGCGTGGACACCACGCCGAGCCGCTCGCCTGGATGAGGCGCGTCATCGCTTGACCCGGCGCTCGTTCGCTCTTTAACAGGGTGCGGAAAACCCCCGCACCAGTCGCGACGTGGCTTTCCCGCACCCTGTTCGGTTGGTTGGGGGAAGGCTTGCTGCTCTTCATGCGGTCTTCTCGTCGTCGGGGTACGCCAACCGTTACGGGTTTTCGGGGGCGGCCCGCACACATGCGGCGCAGCCGGCTCCGCGACGCCGTCTGCCTGCCCTGCGCCGGTCGTGCATTGATGGCAAACGTTGCGACGTTCGAGCTTTCCGCCCAGTCGCTAGGCGTGCAGGACAAGAAGCCGCGCTCATGTCGCGTTTGGGCGCGGACGACGACTCCGACGCAAAGGAGCTCACAATGACGAGCATAGAGAAGAAATCGAGCGTTTCGAACGTCCCCGTAATCCACTCGCAGACGCCCTCAGCGTCCCCGCTCGATCGGCTCTTCGGTGAGGACCTGTTGGGTCAATACGAGCTGATGTTGCCGACCGTCGCTACCATGCGGCGCATGATGGACTCGCTTTTCGAGCGCGTTATGCTGCCCGGCCTGCGCGAGAGGTTCGGCGCCGTCCCGCAGATGGACGTGTACGAAAAGGACGGCGGCTACGTCTTGGAATGCGCCGTCCCAGGGTTCAAGAAGGAGAACGTCAAGGTAGAAGTGAGCGGGAACTCGCTCACGCTATCGGGCACGATGGCGGAGGAGAAGACTTCCCCAGCGCCGTGAACGCCGATAAGGTCTCGGCGAAGTTCGTGGACGGCATCCTGAAGGTGAGCGTGCAACTGGTCAAGCCGATCGAGCGCAAAGCGGTTCCGATCGGCGGCTGACGCCGGTTCCCAGAGCCTCTCCGGCGAGCCAGACGTTTCCAGCAAGAGAGAAGTTAGTATGGTTCTTGACAAAATCGACACCTTTCACGCCCTCGAGCATTACGGCATTCACGTCGCACGAAGCGAGTACGTCGACTCGGCGGAAGGCGCGATCGCGTTCGCATCCCGCCGCACGGCCGCGGACGAGCGCATGGTGCCGATCCTCTTGCGCGTCTTCGAGATGCCGGGGCAGGCCGAACCGCGGCACGCCGTCGGCGTTCCCCATCCGAGCGACGAGACGATTCGTCAAGCCTATGCCGTGCTGACCGCCAATCTCGACCCGACGCAGACCCGCGCCCTCGCGCAAGAGGCCGTCGAGCCGGGGACCGACGTCGCGCTCGAGGGCCGCGTAGACCAGGTGCAGCGGCGGAAGATCGTAACGCTGCGCAGCACGCAGCTCAGCGCCGACGGCGCGCTGCCGCTCGATGCCGCCGCTGCCGAAAGCCTGGTCTCGAGCTTCCGGCCGCTTCACCATCAGCCTGAGAAGAACCGCAAAATGCTCGAGCATCTGCTGCTTCGCGCCGCCGAGTTCTTCGAGAACGACGACGTCGAGCAGTTCAAGCTCGATCCGCTGCGCATCCATCAGAACACCTACACGGTGCTCGACGCGAGCGTTACGGTGCGGCGCCCGCTCCATCTCAAGGAGCGGCTCTCGCACCACGCGCACGACGCGAAAGAGTACGGCTTCCGTCCGAGCGGCAGGCAGTAGCGCGCGCCGGATCGTGCGCCGGCAAGCCGGCGCGTGATTGCCGGCACGCCGGAGGAAAAAGGCGAGCGGGCAAGCGCGAAAACGTTTTGCAGGGACCAACGTGCATTCGAGTAAGTTCTTGCCTCGACTCTTGCCTCGACTCTTGAGACGAGGAGTGACGATGCAGCAGCCGGCCGTTTTGAAGCGCCCCTCGAACCGTTGGCTTCGGCTCGTCACGATCGCCTTCATCAACGTACAGCCTCGCTTACCTCGACCGCGTCAACTACGGCTTTGGCGCGGCCGGCGGCCTGGCCCAATCGCTGAACATCACGCCGAACGTCGCGTCATTGCTGGGCGCGACGTTCTTCTTGGGCTATTTCCTGTTTCAGATTCCGGGCGGCCACTACGCTGAGTCGAAGAGCGCCAAGCGGCTAATCTTTTGGGGGCTGCTGCTCTGGGGTGTGTTTGCCTCGGCGACGGGCTTGATCACCAATATTCCGCTGCTCTTCGTCGACCGCTTCGCGCTCGGCGTCGTCGAGAGCATCGTGCTGCCCGGGCTCATCCTCTTCTTGAGTCATTGGTTCACGCGGGCCGAGCGCTCGCGAGCCAACACGTTCCTGATCTTGGGCAATCCCGTGACGGTGCTGTGGGCCTCGATCGTCTCCGGTTACCTGATCAGCGCGTTCGATTGGCGCTGGATGTTCATCGTCGAAGGCATCCCTGCGATCGTCTGGGCTTTCGTGTGGCGCGCCAGCGTGGAAGACTATCCGCACGAGGCGTCGTATCTCGTCGGGCCGTCGCACTTCGCGATCTCGCTGGCGCTGCTGGTCGTCGCGGGCGCTCGACGCGCTGACCGCGCAGCTCGTCACTTTTGCGCTGCTGCTCGCGCAAGACTCGGCCGGCGCGAAGAATCATGCGCTGGCGGCGCAGCGGCAGGGTGCGACCAAAGAGCAGCTGGCCGAGATTGCAATCCTCGCCTACGTCCAGGCGGGCTTGGGC
This sequence comes from Vulcanimicrobiaceae bacterium, assembly GCA_052267165.1. Lineage (GTDB taxonomy): Bacteria > Vulcanimicrobiota > Vulcanimicrobiia > Vulcanimicrobiales > Vulcanimicrobiaceae > CAWICD01. The sequence goes on from JBKQHO010000031.1 coordinate 24,040, forward strand.
GCGCTCAACCTGGGGGCCCAGATCGTCAACGAGCACTTTGGGAGCGACGGAACAGGCGGCGCGCGCTCGTAAAGGCGCGTCAATAGAACTCGACCGGGTCGATGCGGTTGCGCAGCGGGTCGCCGCGCCGGTAACGCTGCAGGTTGTCGATGAACAACGCGACGATGCGCTCGTTCTCGTGAACCGAGAGCGCGGCCGTGTGCGGCGAGAAGACGACGTTGGGAAGCGTCCAGAGCGGGTTGTCCTCGGGCAGCGGCTCCGGGTCGAAGACGTCGAGAACCGCACCGGCGAGCTTTCCGGTCTCGAGCGCGGCGATCAACGCGGGCTGGTCGACGACCGAGCCGCGGCCGACGTTGGCGACGATGCAGTCGGGTCGCAACGCCGCGATGACCTGGTGGTCGAACAGTCCGCGCGTTTGCGCGGTGCCGGGAAGCGTGAGCGCGACGGCGTTTGCGCTAGCGACCGCTTGCGCGAGGCGCGCCGTCGGAAACGACTCGTCGGCCTCGGCTCGGGGAGCTCCGTCGCGCGTGACCGCGATGACGCGCATTCCGAAAGCGCGGGCGCGCAGCGCGATGTCGCGTCCGATGCTGCCCATGCCGACGACGGCAAGCGTCGAACCGTACAGCTCGCCGGCGGCGAAGTGCTCCCAAGCGCGCTCGGCGCGCACGCGTTCGAAGCGCGCCGCGTCCTTGCGCAGCATCAGGAGGCCGAGAAAGACGAATTCAGCGAGCATCCCGCCGTGCACGCCCGCCGCGCTCGTGACGGCGATGCGCCCGAGCGTCGCGGCGTCGAGCCCGGCGCCGCGGACTTGTTCGCCCGCGCCTGCCGCCGTGGCTTGGATCCAGCGAAGCTTCGGTCCACGCTCGACCGCGTAAGCGAGGCCGCCCGCCGTGTCGCTGGGGATTCCGTAGAGAATCTCCGCGCGGGCGAGCATTGCGGCGAAGCGCGCTTCTTGTGCGGCGTCGCGCTCGAAATCGAGCTGGCCGCGATGATCCGACGGATAGCGTGGCGGAGGAAGCAGCGACGCGTCGAAAAGTACCGTCGCATCCGGAACTGCTCGCGCGATCTGCTCGACGAGCTCGGTTTCCAAGGGCGTGGCAACGAGGATCTCCATATCCGCCTCTTTCAGGCGAACTTGATTCGCCCGTCCAGCTTCGTCCACCGGGCAAGCGCAGTGTCAAATTTTCATACGCCTACGAATTCAGCGCAAATTGTCTCCGCAGAGCAGTCGAAGTCAAGGATTGTAGGCCAAAAGGAGAAAAGTCGGACGCGCCGTTCAACGGATGTCGAACGTCCTTTGACAAATGGACGATGACCGGGACTCCAATAGGCCCTAAAGTATAACTTCAAATCATAGGCGGGGGGTTACTCACATCTCAAGCGAGGTCAGTGCACTCGCGCACGTTCCCGACTTTCTGGAAGAGCACGACGCCTGCGGCGTCGGCTTCATCGCGGACCTTGGCGGCCCGCCGGCGCATGCCACTATCGAGCTCGCATTGCAAGCTGCCGCTGGGATGAAGCACCGCGGTGCGCGCGCCGCCGACGGCAGAACGGGCGACGGCGCGGGCATCCTTTGCGAGACTCCCCGGAAACTGCTGGCACGCGAGCTCGCGCGCGCCGATCTCAACTCGTCGCCGAGCCATCTGGCCGCGGTCTGTCTCTTTCTGCCGCGCGAACCCGACGCCGCGGCTTCGGCTCGCGCCGCGATCGAAGCGCGCGTCCACTCGGTCGACGTGACGCCGCTGCGCTGGCGCACGCCGCACACGCACGACGAGATTCTCGGCGTGCAGGCGCTCACGACCCGACCGGCGTTCGAGCAGCTCATCGTCGATATGGGCCCGGGCAACGTTCGCGAGCGGATGCGCACGGCAGCGCGCATGATCGAGAAGACGCTGCGTGAGTTCGGTCCGACGGCCTCGCTGCTCTCATGTTCGGCGACCTCGGTTGTCTACAAAGCGCTGCTCTCGTCCGACGAGCTGGGCGCGTATTTCGACGACCTGCGCGACGAGCTGTTCGCCTCGCGCTTCGCGCTCTTCCATCAGCGCTTCTCGACGAACTCGTCGCCCGCGTGGCGGCTCGTCCAGCCTTTCCGCCACATCGCGCACAACGGCGAGATCAACACGATCACCGGCAACCGCGCCTGGCTCGAGGCGCGCGGCATCAAGACGCCGGCCGGCGTGAGCGACTCCTACGACTTCAACACCTCGGTCGACGCGATGGTCGGAGCCGGATACAAAGTCGACTCTGCGGTCGACCTCATGCTTGCACCCGCCATCGACCACGCGGACACGCAGCTGCGCGCCTATTACGACGCGCACGTGCCGACGGTGGAGCCCTGGGACGGGCCCGCGGCGATCGTCTTCGCGGACGGCGACGTGATCGGCGCCGCGCTCGACCGCAGCGGGCTGCGCCCGCTGCGCTGGTGCCGCACCGCCGGCAACAAGGTTCTGTGCAGTTCCGAAGCGGGCATCGTCGACTTCGGCGACGATCCGATCGTCAAGCGCGGGCGTTTAGGCCCGGGCGGACGCTTGAGCGTGCGCTTCGCGTCGGGTCAGGTCGTCGAGACCGAGCAGTTCCGCGCCGAGCGGCGCGAGCGCGCCGACTTCCGCGAAGTCGTCCGCAGCTGGGCCTTCCCGCTTTCAGACAAGGTCGAACCGGTCCCCGACCGCGACGTCAACCGTCAGTTGCTGCGCTTCGGCTGTACGCGCGAGGAGCTCAAGGACGTCATCGGCGTGCTTGCGACCGGCGCTGAGCCGACCTCCTCGATGGGCGACGACGCGGCTCTCGCGTTCTTCGAGCACCGTGCTTCGGTCGCCGAGTATCTGCGCGAGCGCTTCGCGCAAGTCACCAACCCTCCGATCGATCCGCTGCGCGAGTCGCTCGTCTTCGACATGCGCGCCTGGATCGGCTCGGGCGACATCAACGGCGATATCCCCTCCGCCAACACGGTCGTCGCGCTCGAGAACGCGATCGTCTCGGAGCTCGACTTCGACGCAATGCGTTTCGACGCGCGGCTCGAGCAAAAAGAATTCCCCCTCTCGTTCGAAGGTTCGACGTTGGCCCAGCGGCTTCACGCGATCTGTGACGAGTCCGAGTCGGCGGTGCGCGCCGGAACGTCGCTCATCGTGCTCGACGACCGCAGGGACGAGGGTCCCGCGGTTCCGATTCTGTTCGTGGCCGGTGCCGTCCACCAGCGGCTCGTGCAGCGCGGACTGCGCATGCAAGCCTCGATCGCGGTCGCCGACGGATATGCCCGCGACGCGCATGCGGTCGCGGCGCTCATCGGCGTCGGCGCCAACGTCGTCACGCCTTGGCTCACCCTGCGGGCGGCGTACGAAGCGAAGCACGGGCCGGGCGAGAACGGCGGCGAAGCCGCGCTGCGCTCGCTGCGCGCCGGCGTGCTCAAGGTTATGGCCAAGCTCGGCATCTGCACGCTGCGCTCCTACATCGGCGCGCAGACGTTCGAAGCGATCGGCCTGCACGGCGAGATCGTCGAGCTGTGCTTCCCCGGCATGGCCGGTCACGCGCCCGCGGTGCGTTTCTCCGATTTCGAGGAAGACGTGCGCGTGTGGTATGCCGAGTCGCTCGAGCCCGGGCGCGCGCTGCCCGACCGCGGCTCGTTCCGCTACCGGCGCGAAGGGGTGCGGCACGCGTTCGATCCGGTCGTGATCAAGCAACTGCGCGCGACCGCCATGAGCGGCGACTACCCGTCGTACGAGCAGCTCTCCGACGCGATGGAGGCGCGCGAGCCGGTCACGCTGCGCGACCTGTTGACGGTCGTGCCGCTGCGCGATCCGATTCCGCTCGAGGAGGTGGAGCCGCTCTCCGCCATCACCCAGCGCTTCGCGACGGCCGCCATGTCGCACGGCGCGCTGGCCTCGGAAGTCCATGCCACGATCGCGCGCGGCGCCAACCGCGTCGGCGCGCGCAGCAACTCGGGCGAGGGCGGCGAGCACGCCTACCGCTACTCGCGCAAAGTCGATCACGGGCGCAGCCGCATCAAGCAGGTCGCCTCGGGGCGGTTCGGCGTCGGCGTGACCTACCTCGCCAGCGCCGACGAAGTCGAGATCAAGATGGCGCAGGGCTCCAAGCCCGGTGAAGGCGGCCAGATCCCCGGCTTCAAGGTGAGCGTCGAGATCGCCGAGCTGCGCGGCGCCCAGCCGGGGCAATCGCTGATCTCGCCGCCGCCGCACCACGACATCTATTCGATCGAAGACCTCGCGCAGCTCATCTACGACTTGCGGCGCGCGGCGCCGCATGCGCGCATCGCGGTCAAGCTGGTGGCGCAGTCGGGGATCGGTTACGTCTCGAGCGGTGTCGCCAAGGCCGATGCCGACGTCATCCACATCAGCGGTCACGACGGCGGGACCGGCGCATCGCCGCTCTCGTCGATCAAGCACGCAGGCTTGCCGTGGGAGATCGGGCTGGTCGAGACGCACCACGCCTTGCTGGCCAACGGCCTTCGCTCGCGCGTCAAGCTGCGCGTCGACGGCGGCTTCAAGACCGGCCGCGACGTCATCATGGCCACGCTGCTCGGCGCCGACGAGTGCGGCTTCGGAACGGCGCTGCTGATTGCACTGGGCTGCATCTACGCGCGCCAGTGCCACAAGAACACCTGCCCGGTCGGGATCGCCTCGCAAGATCCCGAGCTGCGCAAGAAGTTCAAGGGCACCGACGATGAAGCCGTCGCCTTCCTCGAGTTTGTCGGCAACGACGTCCGCCGGCGGCTCGCCGCGCTCGGAGCGCGTTCGCTCGACGAGCTGCAGGGGCGGTCCGACTTGCTGCGCCGCCGGGTCACCGAGGATTCACGTCTCCAAGACGTCGACTTGGCCGAGATACTGCGTCTGCCGGAGCGGCCTCAAACCCCGCGCCGCACGGTGCTCGAGCCGACCCACCTCGACGATCTGGTGGCGCGCCCCTGGACGCGCACGCAAAAGTCGCCGCAGCCGGTCGCCATGCTGGCGGTCTCGCCGACGGATCGCGCGGTCGGCGCGCGGATCGCGCACGAGTTCGCGGCGCGGCGCTCCGAAGGCGAAGATCCCGGCTCGCTGCTCGTCCATTACCACGGGACGGCCGGCCAGAGCTTCGGCGCCTTCCTGACCTCCGGCATCACGCTCGATCTCGCGGGCGACGCAAACGACTATGTCGGCAAGAGCATGGAGGGCGGGCGCATCGTCGTGCGCGGATACGACGACGCCATCGAACCGGTCGCCGGAAACACGTGCTTCTACGGCGCGCGTGGCGGCGAGGGTTTCGTGCGCGGCATCGCGGGCGAGCGCTTCGGCGTGCGCAACAGCGGAGCGCAGCTCGTGGTCGAAGGGGCCGGCGAGCATGCCTGCGAGTACATGACCAACGGCTTCGTGGCGATCCTCGGCCCGGTCGGCCGCAACTTCGCCAGCGGCATGAGCGGCGGCATCGTGTTCGTCGCGTCGGGCGACGAGCCGATCGACGAGAGCGTCATCAACGCCTTCGAGCTCGGGCCGACGCCTTGCAGCCTCGTAGCGGCAAGCGAAAGCGATCCGGACGTAGCGCACCTGCGCGGCCTGCTGGAGCGCTATGCCGAAGCGACCGGCTCGCGGCGCGCGGCGCAACTCCTGGCGGATTGGCCGCGCGCGGTGGAGCGGTTCGCGAAGCTCAGCGTCGCGCCGGCCCCCGAACCTGCTCCCGAAGCGGAGAAGGCGGCTAGTCTAGTCGCTTCCCCATAGCCGCGGCTGCGGCTTCGACGACCTTGCGCGACTGCTCGACCATCTTTTGAGCCGTCACGCGGGTCTGCTCGGCCGTCTCGCGCAGCGCCTCGCCGCCGAGATCCATGAAATCGTTAAGATGGCCGATCGCCTTCTGCGTGTTCTTGGTGGCTATGTCGGACGATGCTTCCGCGTGCTTGATCAGTGTCGTCTGCAGCTCGCGAGCTTCTTTCAGCGAGCTCTCGATCTGCGGCTTCAGCCCCTCGGCGGCCTTGCCCAGGGCGTCGCTGATCGATTGTTGGAGCTCGCGCGCCTGCTCGAGGACCTTTTCCATCTGCTCGTTAAAGTTCATTGCCTTACCTTTGCTGTCGTGCGTTAGCGACCGTCTTCGACGGTCATGACCCAGCGAACGGCGCGAGCGTATTGTTCGAGCTCGCGCGTGGTGCGCAGCAGCCACGCGAACGAGGGATCGTAGACGGCTCTTTTCCCGCGCGAATCGTCCTGTTCGCGCAAGTAGCGGCGCGCGTTCTCGAGCTGCCGCTCGACGCGGTCCCATTCGCCGCGCAGCGACGACTCGGAGGCATCGGACAGGCGGTCGATCACGGGCGGGGCCGGTGATTCGGGATGGCGCATGGCGTACTCGAGCCGAGCCAAGGTATAGGCGCTCGTCGTCGCTATGAACGAGCCTAACAGCTGCACGAGGCGCACTTCCATCGCCCCATTACCGTTCAACGATGAACCGGCGGGTCCCCACCGAGCCTAGACTGAGCCGCGTTGAGTCCTTCGGTCAGGTCCTCGTAGGTGTTCGCAGCCTGGGTCACTTGCGCTCCCAGGGCGGAAAGGTGCGCGCCGAGCGCTCGGAGCTGCTCCGGGCCGTGCGCTCTCGACAGCTCGTCGCGCAAACGGCCGTTGACCTGGGCCCGATGGGTCGTTCTCATGACGTTGCTAGGAGACCCGAAATCGCCCCCATAGGTTCCCGAATCCGGACAGCCGGCAGTCGGTACCGGTGCGCTAGGGCGGCGAGGAGGCCGGACTGCATGAACCGGGCCGCCCGACCGTCAAAAGTACGAGGATGCAGGACCTCAGCGAAGCCCCTCCGATCGCCCAGGACCTGGCCGCCGAGTTTGCCGCCATCGTCGGGGTCCGTAACTGCATCATCGAGCCGAGCGAGTTGCGGACCTACGAGTGCGACGGGCTGACCGGCGTCCGGATCCGGCCGTTGGCCGTTGTGCTGCCCGCCTCCACCGCTGAGGTGGCAGCTACGGTGAAGGTCGCGCGGCGCCACTCGCTGGCGATCGTTCCGCGCGGCTCGGGGACGGGACTGTCCGGAGGAGCGCTGCCTGTCGAGGGCGGGATCGTCCTTGGCCTAGGGCGGATGAACCGCATCCTCGGGGTCGACTTCGAGAACCAGCGCATGCGCGTCCAGCCGGGCGTCATCAACCTCGACGTCAGCCGTGCGATCCTGGGCAAGGGCTACTACTATGCGCCCGATCCGAGCTCGCAGAGCATCTGCTCGATCGGTGGCAACGTCGCCGAGAACTCTGGCGGAGCGCACTGCCTCAAGTACGGCTTCACCGTCAACCACGTGCTGGCCGCGACCGTCGTGCTGGCCGACGGCGAGATCCTTGCGCTCGGCGCCGAGACCGTCGACCCGCTCGGCTACGACCTGATGGCGGTCCTGGTCGGCAGCGAGGGTATGCTCGGAATCGTCACGGAGGCCGTCGTTCGGATCCTGCGCACGCCGGAACTCACGCGCACGTTCTTCGCGACCTTCCCCTCGACCGACGAAGCCGGGGCCTGCGTCTCCTCGATCGTCGCTCACGGCATCGTTCCGGCCGCGGTCGAGATGATGGACAAGCTCGCGATCGAGGCGATCGTCAAGGCGACGGGCGTGGACTGGCCGCTCGACGTCGGCGCGGCGTTGCTGATGGACGTGGACGGGCCGCGGGCCGAAGTCGAGCACACCGCCGCCGCCGCGGTCGAGATCGCGACGCGCTGCGGCGCGCTCGAGGTGCGCGTTCCGAAGGACGACGCCGAACGCGCGCTCATGTGGAAGGGCCGCAAGGGCGCATTCGCCGCGATGGGCCGGATCAGCCCGAACTACTACGTCCAGGACGGCGTCATCCCGCGCTCCGAGATCAGCCGCGTGCTGCGCGAGATCGCCGAGCTCGGCGCGCGTGCCGGCTTCCGCGTCGCCAACGTCTTTCACGCCGGCGACGGCAACCTGCATCCCCTCGTCCTGTACGACGCGCGGGTTCCCGGCGAAGAACAGCGCGCCGAGGAGACGGCCGGGGAGATCCTGCGCATCTGCATCCGCTACGGCGGCTCGATCACGGGCGAGCACGGCGTCGGTGCGGACAAGGCGGTCTACATGGGCGAGCTCTTCGCCCCGGAGGATCTCGAAACGATGCACTGGGTGCGCTGCGCCTTCGATCCGACGCGCTCGCTCAATCCCGGCAAGGTCTTTCCGACCCCGCGCCTGTGCGGCGACGTGCCCGGCGCGTACGTCGCGCACGCGGCCGAGCGCGCCGGCGTGGCGGGGCGCGGCTGATGAGCGACGTCATGCTGAGCTCGCGCGACGTGCGCCTCGGCGGGAACCGCTTCTTGGGCGTACCGGTCGGCGACAGCGTCGCGCCGGTTGACCTCGACGAGGCCGGCGAGGCGCTGCGCGAAGCCGCGAGCCACCGCTACACGGTCGCGTTTCTCGGAGGCGGAACGGAACTCGGACTCGGCTACGTGCCGACCCGCGTCGACGTGCTCGTGCGCACGACCGGGCTGACCCGCATCGTCGAGTACGCGTCCTCCGACATGACGGTCACGGTCGAAGCCGGCTTGACGCTGGCCGCGCTGCAGGAACGCCTGCGCGCGGAAGGCCAGCGGCTCGCGCTCGATCCGCCGCTTCCGGCGCTCGCGACCGTGGGCGGTCTGCTCGCGACGAACGCGTTCGGTCCGCGCCGGGCGCGCTTCGGTTCGATGCGCGATCTCATCGTCGGCGTCTCGCTGATTCGCGCCGACGGCACGCGCGTGCGCGGCGGCGGCAAGGTCGTCAAGAACGTCGCGGGCTTCGACCTCCCCAAGCTGATGGCCGGAGCGCTCGGGACGCTCGGGATGATCGCGACCGTAACCTTCCGGCTGCACCCGCTGCCCGAGGCGTCTCGCTTGTTGCGGGTCACCGGCTGCGATGCAGCCGCCTTGCGCGGCCTGCGGAAGTCGAGCGTGGCGGCCCAGCTCGAGCCGGCGGCGACGCTGGCCGTGCGCACCGGCGGCGCCTACGACCTCTACGCGCTCTTCGAGGGGTTCGAAGCCGGCGTGGCCGAGCAGGCCGCGCGTTTCGCGCTGGTCGCCGAAGCGACCGGCGCCTTCGCCGACACGCTCGAGGAAGCCGAACGGCTCACCGAGCTCGACCGGGAAGCGCGAACCTATGGAAGCGTCCGGCTGCGCCTGGCGGCGCCGCCCGCTGCCCTCGAAACGCTTGACCGCACCGCGCTCGATCCGCTCGAGGCAGCGTTCGGCGACGCGAGAACCGTCCTCTATCCGGCGCTCGGCATCGCGTTCGTGAGCGGCGTTCCGCGCGATCCGGGAGCCGCGGTCGCCGCGCTCGGAGAGGCACGCTCGGCGCTCGAGCGTTTGGGGGGAAACCTCGTGGTCACCGAGCCCGGCGACGATCCGCTGATACGGGGGCTCGATCCGTTCGGGACGCTGCCCGCATCGTTCGCGCTCATGCGCAACCTCAAAGACCGCTTCGACCCGGAACACCGGCTCAACGGCGGCCGCTTCTTGGGAGGGCTTTGACTCGTGGCCTCGCGCAGCACGGCCGAACTGATCTCGGACTGCGTGCACTGCGGGTTCTGCCTGCCGGTGTGTCCGACGTATCGCTCTTGGGGACTGGAGATGGATTCGCCGCGCGGCCGCATCGATCTGATGAAGGGCCTCGAGGAAGGGGCCGTCACGCTCGACGCGCGCGCGGTCTCGCACTTCGATCTTTGTCTGGGCTGCATGGCCTGCGTGCCGGCGTGTCCGTCGGGCGTGCGGTACGACTTGCTGATCGAGTCGACGCGCGCGAAGGTCGAAGCGGATTACGCTCGACCCGGCGGCGACCGCGCTTTTCGCGAGCTCGTCTTCGCGCTCTTTCCGCACCCGCTGCGCCTGCGCGCGCTGGCGTTTCCACTGTTCCTCTACGAGCGCAGCGGTCTAGCGCGCGCCGTCGAACGAAGCGGCTTGCTCAAGCTGCTGCCGCCGCGGCTGCGTCAATTGGCCTCGCTTGCACCCAAGCTGAGCCCGACCGATCTGCTGCGCACGCTTCCGGCCTTCACGGCGGCGCGCGGAACCCGGCGCGGCAGCGTCGCGCTGATCTCAGGCTGCGTGCAGCGAGTCTTCTTTCCGAGCGTGAATCGAGCGACGATTCGCGTGCTGAGCGCCGAGGGGTTCGACGTTGCCGTCCCACGCGGCCAAGGCTGTTGCGGCGCGCTCTCGCTGCACGTCGGCCGCGACGCCGAAGCCCGCGACTTCGCTCGCGCGCTGATCGAGTCGATCGAAGCCGCCGGACCATTCGATGCAGTGTTGGTCAACGCCGCGGGCTGCGGCTCGGCGCTCAAGCAGTACGGCGAGCTGTTCGCGGCGGACGACGCATGGTGCGAACGGGCGCAGACCTTCGCCGAGAAAGTTAAAGACGTTAACGAGTTCCTTGCGCAGCACGAAACGGTCGCCGAGCGCCGGCCGCTGCCGCTGCGCGTCGCCTATCACGACGCTTGTCATCTGGCGCAGGCCCAGGGAATTCGCGAGCAGCCGCGCGCGCTGCTACGGGGGGTCGCGGGGCTCGAGCTGCTGGAGATTCCCGGCAGCGAGGTCTGTTGCGGAAGCGCCGGCGTGTACAATCTGCTGCAGCCCGCCGCCGCCGCCGAGATCGGCGAGCGCAAGGCCGCCGACGTCTTGGCCAGCGGCGCGGACGTCTTGGTGAGCGCCAATCCCGGCTGCACCTTGCAGATCCGCTCGATGTTAGCCAGGCAAGGGGTCGACCTTCCGGCGGCACACCCGGTCGAGATTCTGGACGCAGCGCTCGCGTGAGTCGATTGCATAAAGAAATTTCTTGTCAAAGGATGCGGCGAAGGCGAATTCCGCGATTCCGTTACTTTCAACGGACGATGCTCGCCGCGGGCCTGGCCTTGCTCGACGGGCCGCCCGATCAGCCCGAGCTCGAGATCACCGAGAGCATCTTGCTCAGCGACGTCGCCAACGCGCGGCGCACCATCGCCGAGTTGAAAGCGCTCGGCGTACGCCTCAGTCTCGACGACTTCGGTACCGGCTACTCGGCCCTGGCGTATCTCAAGCACTTGCCGGTCGATACCCTGAAGATCGATCGCACCTTCGTGCGCGATTTGCCGACCGACCGCGGCGACGCGGCGATCGTCTCGGCCGTCATGGCGCTCGGCCACGCGCGCGACATGACGGTCGTCGCCGAAGGCGTCGAAACAGCCGAGCAAGCCACCTTGTTGCGGCGCCTGGGCTGCGACGCGTTGCAAGGCTTCCATTTCTCGCGTGCGCTTCCGGCGGCGCGGCTCGAAGCCGTGCTGCGCGCATGGGATGGCGCTTCCCTCGTCTGAGCGTTCGGCTCCGCCGCCGTATGCGGAGCTGAGGGCAGCCTGGAAAAGCTTGCGCGGCCGGGACGGCTTCAGCTTACGCGAAGTCGCCTGCGTCGGCGCGCAGCGCACGTTGTGGCTGGCGGAGATCGCGCAGCCGGAGGCGCCGACCGTCGCGATCGCCGCCGGCATTCACGGCGACGAGCCGGCGGCCCCGTGGGCGCTTTATTCGATCGTCCGCGACGGACTGCTCGACCGTTCGTTCGGCTATCGCATCTGGGTCTGCACCAACCCGAGCGGATACGAGCTCGGCACGCGGCAGAACGCCGAAGGTGTCGACATCAACCGCAGCTTCGGCGGGGCCGGAAAATCGCCCGAGGCGCGCGCCATCGTCACGGCCAATCGCGACCGGAAGTTCGCCATCACGATGGATCTGCATGAAGACTACGAGGCCGAAGGCTTCTACTGTTACGAATCGGTGCTCGACGGAACGCCGTATCTGGGGCCCGAGGTGGTGCAGGCCGTCGACGACGCCGAGCTCCCGGTGCAAGAGTTACACGACGAGTTCGAGCTCGGCTATCCGCCCGACGCGCATCATCTGCGCGTCATCGAACGAGGACGCGTGATGCCCGACGCGCGCGCCGAGATGGCCTTCTCCGGCAATCAGCCGTACAGCATGTACTTGCTGCGCGCCCGCGCGGCACCCCGCTCGCTGACCGTCGAATCTCCGAGTTCCTTGCCCTGGGACGTGCGCATCGCCATGCACCGCGTCGTGGTGACGACCGCGCTCGCCGGCTTGCGCTCCATCCAGTCGTAACCGGAGCAACCACCCGCGCCGCTCCCGGCGCGGGTGCGCATCGCGCCAGGCTAGACCAGCGCGGGCTCCATCAGGTAGGGCACGACGTAGGGGCCGTCGGGCGCGACGGCGCAGGTCGCGCCGGGGCCGGCTTCGGCCAGCGCGCGGCGAGCGCTCGCGGCCGGGTCGTCGCTCGGCGAGAGCAGCGCGGCGCGGATCGCGTCGGGCGGCAGCGACGAGTGCAGCATGACGCGCGCCTTCACGAGCACGAGCGCGGTGCTCTGCGCGGCCCACTGGTCGTAGACGGCGTAGCCCGGCCGTTCGATCATGTCGAGCAGCTCGCGCGCCGACGGCTTGCTGCGCACGATGTCCTTGAAGTTCCCGTGCTCGGGGAAGCCGTCGCTGCACTCGGCGCACATGACGATCGTGCCGCGCGGCTTGACGATCAGCGCCGCGGCCGAGAGCCCTTTGATGCACTGGTACAGGTTTTGATCGAGCGGATAACCGCCGTTCGTCGTGACGACCACGTCGAAGCGGTGCGGCACCGGCCGCGCCGCGTGCTGCTTGCAGAACGCCGTTCCGGCCAGATGCGCCTTCCGATAGTCGCCGCAAAAGAAACCCGTGATTCGTTTGCTGCGATCGAGCGTGACGTTGAGCATGAAGTGCGGCGGCGCCATGCCGGCGACTTCGCGCGCCATGTCTTGGATGGGGTTGTTCTCGAGGTTGAGCCAGGTCGAGCCCGGATCGCCGATCATCTGCGCGCTGTGGAAGAACTGCACCGTGTCGATCCCGGCGATCCCGGGCATGATGCCCTTGGGTCCGCCCGAGAATCCCGCGTAGAGATGCGGCTCGATGAAGCCGACGACGATCCGCTTGTCGGCGCGCACGTACTCGGCGTTGAGATAGACCGGCGCGCCGCGTGAGGTGGTGCCGAGCAAGGCCGATTGCGACGGGTCGTGCGCGTCGTGGTCGATCACGCGGACACGCGCCAGCGTCGCAGCGCCGAACATCGCTTCCATTTCCGCAGGCGTGGTCGTGCGGTGCGAGCCCGTCCCGATCATGACGGTGATCTGTTCCGCCGGCACGTGCGCGAGCTCGTCGAGGATCCAAGGAATGAGCCGTTCGTTCGGGGTCGCGCGGGTTACGTCGGAGGTGACGATGACGACGCGGTCGCTCGCGCCGACGACCTCGCGCAGCGGGAGCGCGGCCACCGGCTCCCGCACGGCGTGCTCGAAGGCGGCGCGTTCGTCGGGCAGCGCCGGCGGGTCGGCCGGCTCGATGACGGTCGTGTCATTGGGCAGATCGAGCTGCAGGCGGGTGCGGCCGTAGGCGACGCGGACGTTCATGTCCGGCAATTCGACGGGCCGGCACCGCCCCCCGCGCCGCGCGCCGGTCGGGCCGCTGTGACTTGACGCCGAGCCGCAGTGGCGCGACTGGAGTATGCTGAAGTAGGGTGAGCCTGCTTGGGACTCTACTAGGCGACACTTGGGACTCTACTAGGCGACAAGAGAAGTCGCGCGCTTCACGGAAAGCGGAACACATGGCAGTAGAACGCGATCAACTCGAAGTCGACGTCCTGATCGTCGGCGGCGGTCCCGCGGGCTTGGCGGCGGCCATCAAGCTGCGCCAGCTGGCGAAGGAACGGGGCAAGGAAGACCTCTCGGTCATGCTGATCGAGAAGGCGGGCGAGATCGGCAATCACGGCATCTCGGGGGCCGTGCTCGACGGTAAGGGACTCGACGAGTTGCTGCCGGAGTGGCGGACGGAGGCGCCGATCGAATCACCGGTGACCGGTGACGCGATGTGGTACCTGTCCGCGACCGGCCATACGGCAGTTCCCTCCTCGCTGATTCCGCCGATGATGCACAATCGCGGCAAGTTCATCGTGAGCTTGCAGAAGCTGTCCAAGTGGATGGGCGAGAAGGCCGAGGAACTAGGCGCCGACGTATTCGCCTCGTTCCCGGGTCAGGAGCTGCTCTGGGCGCCGTCTGAAGACGGCAGCGGCCCCGAGCGCGTCATCGGCGTTCGCGTCGGGGACAAGGGTGTCGATCACAACGGCAACCCCAAGTCGAACTTCGAACCCGGTCCCGATCTGATGGCGAAGATCGTGATCCTCGCCGAAGGGCCGCGCGGAACGCTCGCCAAGCAGGCGATTCCGAAGTTGGGCCTCGACACAGGGCGCGAGCCGATGGTCTACGCGGTCGGCGTCAAGGAACTGTGGCAGTGCCCGAAGGGTTCCGTTCCGCCCGGGATGGTGATCCACACCTTCGGCTACCCGCTCCCCAACGACACGTTCGGCGGCGGCTTCATCTACGGGATGGCCGACGATGTCCTGGACATCGGGCTCGTGACCGGGCTCGACTACCAAGATCCGACGACCGACCCGCACGACAACTTCCAGCGCATGAAGGCGCATCCGCAGATCGCCAAGCTGCTCAAGGGTGCAAAGCTGCTGCGCTACGGCGCGAAGGCGATCCCCGAAGGCGGCTTCTTCGCGGTGCCGCGCCTGTACGCGGACGGCCTGCTGCTCACCGGCGATTCGGCCGGCTTCCTCAACGGCATGCGTCTGAAGGGCATCCATCTTGCGATCAAGTCTGGGATGATGGCGGCAGAGACGGCCTTCGACGCGGTTGTCGCCGACAAGTACGATGCGGCGACGCTGGCCGCCATGGAGACCCGCTACAAGGAGTCGTGGGCGTGTTCCGAGCTACGCATGTCGCGCAACTTCCATCAGGGTTTCAAGAACGGCCTGTTCGCGGGAATGTTCAACGCGGGGCTCGCGATGTACACGGGCGGCAAGGCGTTCGGATTCACCGACAAGCTGCCCGTCGAGCCGGGCTACTCGGTCATGCAGAAGCTCTCGCAGCGCGCGCCGCGCGCGGTCAACAACCGGGCCGTCATCGACAACGTCCTGACCTTCGACAAGCTCACCGACGTATTCAACAGCGGGACCCTGCACGACGAGGATCAGGTACCGCACCTCCACGTCGCCGACACGAACATCTGCCAGGATCGCTGCACCGTCGAATACGGCAATCCGTGCCAGTATTTCTGCCCGGCGAAAGTCTACGAGCCGACCTTCGAACCGAGCCAAAAAGGCGGGTACGAGGGGCGCTTGCAGATCAACTTCTCGAACTGCGTGCACTGTAAGACCTGCGACATCATGGATCCCTACCAGATCATCACGTGGGTTCCACCGCAGGGCGGCGAAGGTCCGGTTTACACCGGCATGTAGTTCCGGGACTTTGAGGCGGTCCTCACCTTTCCTTAAGCAGTTCTTAAGCTGGGGCGTTCTAGAATGAGGCGCCCCCGCTTCTGATTGCTAGAAGGACGAGGAACAGACCCTATCGTGGAACACATCATCGGCGATTCGCTCTCCGGTCCGAGCTTGCTCTTCCTCTTGCTAGCGCTCGGCCTTGCCTTAGGCTTCGAATTCGTGAACGGCTTTCACGACACTGCCAACGCCGTCGCGACGGTCATCTACACGCATTCGCTCAAACCGGTCTACGCCGTCGTCTGGTCGGGCTTGTGGAATCTGACCGGCGTGCTGTTGTCCGCCGGCACCGTCGCCTTTGGAATCCTGGCGCTGCTCCCCGTCGAGCTGGTCATGAATGTCGGCTCGGGCGCGGGTTTCGCGATGGTGTTCGCCTTGCTGGTGTCGGCGATCGTCTGGAACCTCGGAACGTGGTACCTCGGACTGCCCGCCTCCAGCTCGCACACGCTGATCGGCTCGATCGTCGGCGTCGGCCTGGCCAACTCGGTCATGTCGGCCGGCCACCAGTTCGGCGACGGCGTCAACTGGGGGAAGGTGCAGGACACACTGGCGGCACTCTTGGTCTCGCCGGTCATCGGCTTCGTGTTTGCGGGCCTCTTGCTGCTGCTCTTCAAGTTCGTCATTCGCCGCCCCGAGCTCTACGCGGAGCCGGTGAAGGATCAGCCGCCCTCACCATGGGTGCGCGCCTTGCTGATCCTCACGTGCACGGGCGTCAGCTTCGCCCACGGCTCGAACGACGGACAGAAAGGCATGGGCCTGATCATGCTGATCCTGATCGGCGTCGTGCCCAGCGTTTACGCGCTCGACCTCAACCTCGACCAGAAGACCGTCGCTACGATCGCGACCCAGACCGCGCAGGCCGGTGCCGTGTTCGGCCGCCTGGCCGCGAACGATCCGGTCTCACCGCAAGTGGCCAGCGACACGCTCAACGCCTTCCTGAAGACTAGCGGCAGCGTCAACACCGGCGTTTACGCCGCGCTCTCGGAGAAGGCGCAAGAGATCGCGCAGAAACTCGGCGGCAAGAAGACCCTCGCGGACGTGCCCAAGGAGAAGCGCAGCGCGTTGCGCAGCGACGTCTATCAGGTCTCCGAGTCGATCGGAAAGCTGCAAAAGAAGAAGGCTTTGCCGACGGGGGACGACGGGGTTCTCCTGATCGATCTCAAGAAGTCGCTCGATCGCGCGACGCATTTCATCCCGATTTGGGTCAAGGTCGCGGTCGCGCTGTTCCTGGGCTTCGGAACGATGATCGGCTGGAAGCGCATCGTGGTCACGGTCGGCGAACGCATCGGCAAGGCGCACCTCACCTACGGCCAGGGCGCCTCCGCCGAGATCATCGCCTACGCGACGATCCAGCTGGCCGACAAGTTCGGCCTGCCCGTCAGCACGACGCACATTCTCTCCTCGGGCGTCGCGGGAACGATGGCGGCGAACAAGAGCGGTTTGCAGGCGAACACGTTGCGCAACATCTTACTGGCGTGGGTGCTGACGCTACCCGTCTGCGTGTTCCTCGGATCGATGCTCTTCGCGTTCGGCCTGCGCATGATCTCACTGTTCGGCGGCCATTGAGTCCTCCGAGAAGCCGGCGATCCCGCTGTCAAAAGACGTCTTTAACGGACGTCTTTTGATGTAGCGATACGCGAGCCTGCGTGATATTGGGGACGCACATGCTTCTGCGCCTCGTCCGGGCGTCGTTCGCCTTCGCCGTGTGCGTGCTGCCGCAGGCGGCAATCGCGCAATCGGCCTCAGGTTCGCAGTCGCCTTCGCCGCAGCCGTCGGCGCAAGCTTCGCCGAGCGGTGCTCCGGCGGCCAGCCCGCGACCGCTCGGGATTTCGTTCTCGACGTCTGCAAGCACGACGCTGCTCGATACCGCGACGGCCGGCGAAGGACAGGTCGGTCCCGAGGCGCAGGGCTTCATCAACGGCTCGCCGCTCTCTCCCAACTCGCCGTACGACCTGTTCTCGAGCGCTCCGATCACTCCGGGCTTTGCCGGCCTCGCCCAACTCGTTTCGACCGGCACCTATCGAACGCCGACATTGGATCTCAGCCTGGAGGCAGGTCTCGGCTACGTGCGCGGCAGCGTGACGAACGCGTCGTATTGGGGCGAGAATCTGCTGCCGACGTTGAGCCCGCATCTCGGTTCGCAAGCGGTGCCCTACGCAATCGCTTTCCCGACGCACGCGGGCCAGGACGACGGGGCCGTGCTGCGCATGTCCATTCTGTCCGGTCGCGTCGCGACTGCCGACGGCAATCTTGCGATCCGAGGCGGGTGGTTCGATCTGACGCAGACCGATCGTTTCGTCTTCGCGCAGCCGGCGCTGACGAACGTGAACCCGGCGATCGCGTACGCGCCGGCGGAGACGCTCTCGAGCGGCCTGGCGGGGACCGATGAGTGGCAGCCGCACGCGAGCGCGCTGCCGCTGCTCGGCGTCGATGTGCTCGCCAAGCGCAACATCACCACGCTGGAGCTCTCCAGCGCCGCCCTGCCGTCGCTGCCGGGCAGCAGTGCGCGCATGTCGCTCGCCTCGGTGGTGCTCGATCACGGCGAAGGAACGCGCTTTTCGGCCGAGGTGCTGCACGTCGCGACCTCGGGAGCGCCTTTTACGACGACCGTTCCCTTCGGCGCGGATCCGCACTACCTCACGACGCCGCAGGGCCTGTTGCCCACGAGCGTGTTGAGCGGGCAGCAGCAGACGATCGCTGGGATTCGGGCGGCGTTCCACGTCGCGCCCGGGTTCGGCCTCGACGGCGTTGCCGAGATCGGCCGTGCCTGGTACGACGCGCAGAACGTCGCGATGCCCGGCACGGCGCGTCCCGGCGGATACTACCATCTCGGCTTCACGAAGACGTATGGGCGCGCGACCGCTTCGCTCGACCTATATCGCATGGAGCCGCGCTACGCGACGATGATTCTTCCCTACGGCGTGCCGGAAAATCAGTGGAGCGCGGCCTTCGCGTGGCCGGGGCAGTGGCTCAAATCGAACTATCAGCTGATCGACAACAGCGTTCTCGGCGTCAACCGCCAGGGCTATCGGATCCGCTATTTCCTCGACAAGGGTCCGCTCGAGCTTCATCTCGAGTACACCGACCTGCGCCAGGTCGAGCCGGAGACGACGGTCACCGCGGAATACACCGGGTTCGTCGACGGCTATTATCTGCCGCAAGCGCCGGATGCGGCGACGTTCGGGCGGCAGAAGCGCTACGGATTATGGGTGGGCTGGCATCCCAGCATCGGCGACCTCACGCTCGACATCGTCGACGATCAGCTGTACCGGCCGTTCGTCGTTGCGGCCGATCAAGTGTCCTACGAAGTGCCGCAGGCGGTGCTGATCTATTCGCGGCATTTCTCGCCTGTCGTGGTCGGCGCCGTAGGGCTGGGAAGGTACGCCATCAAGGGTACCTTCTCCGAGCCGATCGACTTTGCGCAGCGGCTCTACTTCGCCGGCGCGGAGATCAAGGAAACGCCGAACGCTTCCGCGCTACTCAGCTTGCGGCGCACGATCTTCGGCGGGACCACGACTTTTCCGAGCTCTCCGCTATCGCCGGATTTCACGGGTTCGCAGCTCATCCTCGAGCAGCGGTACCAGCTGTGAGCTCACCGCGCCGGCGCCGCCCACGAGGTCCCGTCGACGAAGTGACGTAGGTCGGAATGCACTCGGCAGTCCCGCCCAACGGGCTCTCTTCACGCCGGCGGCCGGATCGGGATCGGAAGCCGCGCTTCGATCGCTTCGAGGGCGGCGGAAGGCGTGAAGCCGACGAGCGCCGAGGCGCCACTGATGTGCAGCACGAGCACCTCGAACAAGAGGTAACGCTTGCGTTCGGCCGCGACGACATCGCACCAGGGGATGAGCAGCGAGGCGAAGGCCGGCCGGAAGGGCCGGATCGGGCGCAGGGTCAGCCCTTCGCCCGTGACTCCGATCAGCAGCGGCGGTGAGTTGGCGCCCAATTCGCCGAGCACGACGCACTCCACGCGATACGGTACGGCGCCCGCGCCGCCGTGGTGCGCGTAGCGCTTGGCCAAGCGGCGCCAGCCGGTGAGCTGCGCGAAGATATAGAGCATTGCGACGAAGATCACGAGCCCCATCGCCAGCATCGAGAAGAGCAGTCCGGTCGCCGCGACAGCGCTCACGCCGCCTCCCTTGACCCGCGCGCCTTTGTCCGCTCGAACACGCCGAAGCGCACCCCCGTTTCGCGCCGCGCCTTGTGTCCGAGCGGCAGCCGGAGCGAAAGGTGGTGAATCGCCACGCGCCTCGCGAAGGAGGCGGGCATGATCGTCGTGATCGGCGCCGGGCTGATCGGCCTTGCAATCGCCTACGAGCTCGCCAAGCGCGGTGCGGAGGTGCGCGTTCTCGAAGCGAACGAATCGGCCGGAGCCGCCTCCTGGGCCGGTGCGGGGATGCTGGCGCCGTACACCGAGTCGGACGCCGAGGATGAGTTCGAGCGTTTCTGCGCCGATTCGCTCGGCTTGTATCCGGCCTTCACGCAGGAGTTGCGCGAGCGTGCCGGCGTCGATTCGCACCTGCGGCTCGACGGACTAATGGAGGTCGCCCACGACGACGAAGGCGTGCTGCGCCTGCAAACGCAAGTCGAGGCGCTGGCCCAGCGCGGCGTCCGCGCGCGCTGGCTCGACTTCGACGAGATGCGCGCGCTCGAGCCTGCCTTGGGTGCCTCGGCGCTCGGGGCTTCGTTGATCGAAGACGAAGGCCAAGTCGACAACCGTCGGCTCGGCCGCGCGCTGCACGCGGCCTGTCTGGCAGCCGGCGTGCGCGTCGAGACGCATTCCGGGGGCGTCGCGCTCGAAGCGGACGCGCGGCGGGTGCTCGGCGTGCGTACCAAGGCGGGCTTTTTACCGGCGGCCGCCGTCGTCAACGCTGCCGGTGCCTGGGCGGGCGAACTCCAAGGCGTGCCCGCGCATGCGCGCGTGCCGGTCGAGCCGGTGAAGGGGCAAATGCTCGCGCTCGCAATGCCGAAGGGCCTCGTCACGCGGGTCGTCTGGGTCACGGGAGCATATATCGTTCCGCGCAGCGACGGGCGTCTGTTGGTCGGCGCGACGGCCGAGCGGGCCGGCTTCGACGTTCGGGTGACCGCCGGCGGGATACGCCGCCTGCTCGACGCGGCGCTCACCGGGCTGCCGCCGCTGCGCGAGCTGGCGCTGTGCGAAACGTGGGCCGGCTTGCGTCCCGGCTCGCCCGACGGACGGCCGTTCATCGGCCAGACGTCGCTCGGGGGGTACTTCGTGGCGACGGGTCACTACCGTAACGGGATCCTGCTTGCGCCTGCGACGGCGCTGGTCGTGGCCGATGCGCTCGAAGGCAAGCCGGCGCGCTACGCTCCTGAGACCTTCGCGCCGTCGCGGGCACAAGATGCGCTCAGCTCAGCCTCGAAGTGAGTCGCGTGACCGCAACGATCAACGGCGCGCCGCGCGAGCTGACCGAGGGGACGACGCTCGGGGGGCTGCTGGCCGAGCTCGGCCTGACCACGAACGGCGTCGCGATCGCGGTCAACCAACGGGTCATCCCGCGCCGAACCTTCGCCGACCACCCGCTGCAAGACGGTGACGCCGTCGAGATCGTGCGCGCCGTGGCCGGAGGATAAGAGAGGAACCATGGACACGCCCTTGCAAATCGGCCGCCACCAACTCCGCTCCCGGCTGATCGTTGGAACCGGAAAGTATCCCTCGCTCGAGGTCATGCAGCAGGCCCACGAGTCCAGCGGCGCCGAGATGGTGACCGTCGCGATCCGGCGCATCAATCTCGACGATCCCAGCGGCAAGACGATGCTGGACTACGTCGACCGTTCGCGCTACGCGATTCTGCCGAACACGGCGGGTTGCTTCAGCGCGAAGGACGCGATCTTGACGGCCCAACTCGCTCGCGAATTGCTCGGCACGGATCTCATCAAGCTCGAGGTCATCGGCGACGCGCAGACGCTCTATCCCGATACGACCGAGACGCTGGCCGCGGCCCGCGAGCTCGTCGCCCAAGGCTTTACGGTGCTGCCGTACATCATCGACGACCCTACCGCGTGCAAGAAGCTCGAGGAGCTCGGCTGCGCCGCGGTCATGCCGCTCGGCGCGCCGATCGGCAGCGGCCTCGGGATCTGCAATCCCTATTCGATCCGGATCATCAAGGAGCGCGCCGGCGTTCCGGTCATCGTCGACGCGGGCGTGGGGACGGCTTCGGACGCGGCGATCGCGATGGAGCTGGGGGCCGATGCGGTCCTCATGAACACGGGCATCGCGGCGGCCCGCGACCCGGTCGCGATGGCGCGCGCGATGCGGCTCGCGGTCGAAGCGGGACGGCTCGCGCACCTGGCAGGCCGGATGGAGAAGCGGCTCTACGCGAACGCGTCGAGCCCGATGACGGACTTGATCGGAGGCCGCACGTAGTGTCGCTCATGCCCAAAGAGATCACGGTCGGCGACCTCAAGCGCATGCAGGATGGCGGCGAGAATTTCATGTTGCTCGACGTGCGCGAGGACGACGAACTCGCAAAGGCCAGCTTGCCGTGGGCGAAGCACGTGCCGATGGGGCAGGTGCCCGAGCGCCTGGCGGAGCTGCCCGAAGACCGTCCCATCGTCGTGATGTGCCACGGCGGCTCGCGCAGCAACCGCGTCGCGCAATACTTGCGCGAGAACGGCTACGGCGACGTGGCGAACTTGACGGGCGGCATCGACGCCTGGTCGGAGAAGATCGACCCGAGCGTTCCGGTTTATTAGTATTCGGCGCGGTTCAGTCGGACGCTACCGCGATCGCGCAGGTCCACGTCGACCTATCGCGTGTCCGACGTATCCCGGCGTGAGGACCGGTTACGGTGCGCATGCCGAGTGTTGGCCCAGCGGCCTAGCACAATCCGGACGTATCAGCTTTCGCCGGTGCGGCCCGCGAGCTGCGGCGTGAACGTTCTGCATTCCATGACTGCTGAACGGCATGACTGCTGAATGTGTGTCCGCGCCGCGCAAGCTGCATAAGACGGCGGCCTCTGAAGCGGCGACCTGCGCTTCGCTCGAGCTGAGTCTAAAGCTTACGCGCCTTCACGAACCAGTGGACGAGACGCGCCGCTTCGTCTTCGTCGTGGGCCCAGCGGCCGGCGCTTTCTTCAGCGCTGCCCTCGAGCAGCGAGCAAATCTCGAAGCCGGCTAACAGCTCGCGCGCGTCGGGCTCGCTGAGGTAGAGGTGAGGGACGCCGGCTTCGGAGCCTTCGAACGCGGCCCAGACGCCGGCGTCGATCCGGCGCCCCGTGCCGCAGCGCGGGTCGGCGCTCGAACCGAGGGTCGCGAACAGCGGCGCGCCGGTGCGCAGCCGGTTGCGGACTGCGGCGAGGGCCGCGGCGACCGAAGGGCGGTTGCCGTGGAGCAGCGCGTGCGTGGAGAGCGCGCCGTCATACCCGAACGAGAAGGGATAGGGCCCTGCGTAGCGGGCGCGAGCCACGCGCACGCGCGGCGTCGAGGCGAAGCGGGTCGCTGCGGCGACTGCGCGGGCCGGGTCTTCCTCGACGACGTCGACGAAGGCTCCGGCCGCCGCCAGCGGAGGCACGTTTCGTCCGCTGCCGATCCCGACGAGTAAGACGCGGCCCGGCTCGGCCGCGGCGGCGAGTTCGCGCGCCAGCGCTTCTGCTAGCGGATGGGCGGGTTCAATCACGAGGCTGCTCGCTTACTGAGCGGCAGCTCGCTTCCTGCCGCGAGGCTTGCGCGCGTTGGGAGGAGTATGCTCAACGCTGGTTGTTTTCGAGCCCTTTTCTAACGAGGTGAGATCCCCGCATGATTGAACCGGGTGCTAAGCTGCCGGAGGTGAAGGTCGCAGATGACAGCGGCCAGGTGATCTCGACGAAGTCGCTGCTTGGAGGGCCGCTCGTTCTGTATTTCTACCCGAAAGACGACACTCCGGGTTGCAGCAACGAGGCCTCTCAGTTTCGCGACCTCTACGACGACTTCAAGAGGAAGGGCGCCGAGATCTTCGGGGTGAGCCGCGATTCGGTCGCGTCGCATCAGAGGTTCAAGCTCAAGTTTCACCTCCCGTTCAGGCTGCTCTCCGACACCGAGTCGGCGCTCTGCGACGCGTTCGGCGTCATCGTCGAGAAGAACATGTACGGTAAGAAGAGCAAAGGCATCCAGCGTTCGACGTTCCTCTTCGATGCGGGCGGCAAGCTCGTCCACGTTTGGCCCAAAGTCTCCGTCGACGGCCATGCCGAGGAAGTGCTCGAGAAAATTTGATGCCCGGCGAAGCCTCCGGTGCACGGCTCGGCGTGACGGTCTTGGGCTCGAGCTGCTCGATCCCAAGGCCCGGGCGCGCTTGCAGCTCGTACCTCGTCGAGGGCTTCGGCCGCTCGATCGTCGTGGATCTGGGGACCGGGGCGCTAGCCAATCTGCACGTTCACCGTCGCGCGGAGCAGATCGATGCCGTCGTGATCAGCCACATGCACGCCGATCATTTTCTCGACGTGGTCCCGATGCGATACGCGCTCAAATACGGCGAGCGCAGCAACGATCGTAAGGTCGCGCTCTATCTGCCCCCTGACGGCGCAACGATGCTGAGGCGCCTGGTCGACGCGTTCGCTCGCGAGTCGAGTCGCGACTTCCTCGACGAGGTCTTCGAGATTCACACGTACGATCCGGCCGGCGTCGTGCGCGTCGGAGACGCGGCCATCAGCTTTGCGCCGACGACGCACTACATCCCGACCTTTGCGATTCGCTGCGATCTCGAGCGCAGCAGCGTAACCTACAGCGCCGACACGGCGCCGGATCCCGCCGTCTCGGCGCTAGCTCGCGCCTGCGACCTCTTCCTGTGCGAAGCGACGCTCGTTCCGAGCGACGTCGCGGAGAGTACGCCGGGGCACCTCTCGGCCAGGGAAGCCGCACAGCTCGCAGCGGCAGGCGACGTTCGCAAGCTCGTGCTGACGCACTATCCCGCCTCGACCGGGCCGGCCGAGCTGCTCGAGCTGGCAAAGGCGTGTTTCGCCGGCGAGATCGCGGTCGCCGACGACAACGCTCGGCTTGAGCTTTAGTACTTTAGTTTTCGGTTTTGGCCTCGCCGCGGGGCAGCGAGAACTGCACGAGAGACTTGATCGGTGCTAGCCCTCGGTTGATGACCGCGTAGACGGTGACGTGGAGGTTCATCTCTTCGAGACGAGCCTTGGCGGCCATCACTTCGCGTCCATGGCTGACGACGTCCTCGAGCAAGAGCACGCGCTGGCCTTCTCGGTACGGGCCCTCGACGTACTCGTCGGCGAAGGCGCCGTAGGCTTTGGGAGCCTTGCGTACGACGATCATCGGAATGTTGGACATCTGCGAAACGGCGGTCGCGAGGATCACCCCGCCGAGCTCGGTTCCGCCGATGAGATCGGGATTGAGCTCGGAGATGATCGGCACGAAGAGCCGCGCGATGCGGCGCAGCACCGCCGGATCCGAGAAGAGGCGGAACTTGTCGATGTAGTAGTCGCTGCGCGCGCCGCCCGCGAGCAAGTAGTCGCCGCGCGTCAAGCCGCGTTCAATGATCGTGTTCATGAGCCACTTGATCTCGGGGATGCGGCCGAGACGCGACGATTCAGGATCTAAATTTCCCATTGATACGCGTTCCAAGACGCCGTCACGGGGTTCGGCGTGAATTGAGTGAAATCGGGATTGATCGGTTGGATCTGGCGCGGCCACCAGATCGGCAGGACCGGGACGTCGCGCGTGAGGATCGCTTCGATCCGCGCGTAGGCCGCTTTTCGGGTCGGGAGGGCAAAGTGGGTGACTGCGATTTGCTCGGCCGCGTCGAGCTCGGCGTTGCAGTAGAAGCTTTCGTTGTTGCCGTTGGGGGGCTGGGCGCTGCAGACGAAGAGCGAGGATTGATCGGGGTCGATCCCGGCGACCCACCCCGTCCAAGCGATGTCGTATTTGCCGTTTTGCAGAATCCCACCCTGGCCCTTGGTGGCAAAGAGGAGCGAACCGAGGTAGAACTTCGGCTCGAGCTCGATGCCGAGCTGGCGCAGCATGGCCTGGACCTGCACCACGGCGAGCCGCCGCGTGGCGTTCGAGACGTTGGTCGCGATCGTCAGGGCGAGGCGGTGGCCGTTTTTGGTGAGAATGCCGTCGGGGCCGGGCAACCAACCGGCCTCCGCCATGAGCGCTCTGGCTTTGGCGAGATCGTAGGGATAGCGCGTGACTTGCGCGGCGTGCGCCCACATGAAGGGCGGCAAATCTTGATCGGCCACGGTCGCCGAGCCGAAAGTGAGCACGTTGACGAGCCGGCGCCGGTCGATCGCGTAGGAGAGCGCCTGACGCACGCGCACGTCGTCGAGCGGCGGGTGCTCGGTGTTGATTTGGATGCGCTCGTACTCGTTGCGGTTTTGCAGTACGACCTTCGTGTCGGCCAGCGGCTTGAGGTCTTTGTATTCCTGCGGGGAGGCTTCGAATTGCCAGTCGAGGTCGTGCGTGCGCAGCTGATTGAGCTCGGTGTTTTCGTCGGGAACGATCTTGAGCGTGATCTGCTTGACTTTCGGGGCGCCCAGAAAGTAGGCGTCGTTGGCGAGGAAGGTGAGGTGATCGCCGCGGACCCACTCCTTGAACTTGAACGGACCCGTGCCGATCGGGGCCGAGTTGAACGTGATGTCGTTGATGTTCGGCAGCTTGCCGAGCAGATGCTCGGGCACGATGTAATAAGGATTGTCGCTCTCGGCGAACAGCGTGTTGACGGCGGGAGCGAAGCGCTGCTTCATGTGGAAGACGACGGTGGCGTCGTCGGGCGTGTCGAGCGATTTAACCAGTTCGTAACCGGTCCGCGAGATCACATTGTTGGCGTTGCTCATGATCGCGCGCCAGCTGAACGCGACGTCCTTGCTGGTGAACGGAGCCCCGTCGTGCCAGAGCACGTTGCGACGCAAGTGATAGGTGATGGTCAAGCCGTCCGGACTGATGCCGCCGTTTTGCAGCGACGGCACTTCGGTGGCCAAGACCGGGACCTGCTTGCGGCCGCTCTCGTCGACGGTGACGAGCACGTCGAAGAGGAGGCGGCCGATCATGCTCTCCGTCGTGTTGCCGGCGAGCAACGGGTTGAGCGTGTTCGGTGGCGTCTGAATGCCGATCCGCACCTCGCCCGGGCGCGTCCAGGGGTGCCGGCCGCCCGCCGGGCCGCCGGTCGTCCCGGGCTCCGAAGTGGTCCCGACCTTCGTGCACGCCGCCAAGAGAAAACACATGGCGATGCGGGCAAAGAGCTTGCGCACTAGCCTGCTATTAGTCACCGGGAGGCATGCGCCTCTCCCCGCTTTGGGCTGAACTTCGCTACGAGCCGACGGCCGCGACGGCTTCGCGAATCTGCTGCGAGACCTTGGGCGGAGCAGGATCGAAGCGTTCGTGCCGCCACGTGTACGTGCCCAGCCCCTGCGTCGCCGTGCGCAGCTCGGTGATGTAGTTACTGAGCTCGGCCTGGGGAGCATAGGCGGCCACGCGCTGGAAGCCCCGCTTGTCGGCCGGTTCGAACGACAGCACTTGCCCGCGCTTGCCGGTGAGCCCGCCAAGAATGGTCGAGGCGCTCTCGTCGGGGACGATCGCTTCGATGAAGACGACCGGTTCGAGCAGCACGGGCGCGCACTTCGGCAAACCCTCCCGAATCCCGAGCGAGCCCGCCGTCTTGAACGATTGCTCGCTCGAGTCGACCGCGTGGAACGCGCCGTCGATGAGGGTCACGTGGAGGTCGACGACCGGATAGCCGGCAACGGGGCCCTTGGCGAGCGCCTCGCGCACGCCTTTCTCGACGGCCGGGAAGAATTGACGCGGGACCACGCCGCCGACGATCTCTTCCGAGAACGTCACGCCGTGGCCGCGCTCCCGCGGCTCGATGCGCAGCACGACGTCGCCGAATTGCCCGTGTCCGCCCGTCTGGTGTTTGTAGCGCGCGTGGATCTCGGTCGACTGCGAGATCGTCTCGCGGTAGGCCACGCTCGGCGGCGCCATGTCCAGCGCGAGGTGGTACTTGCGCGCGAGCCGCGACATCGCGGTTGCGACGTGCACTTCGCCGAGCCCGAGCAGCTGCAGTTCGCCGGTGAACTCGGCGCGTGCGACTTGCAGCGTCGGATCCTCCTCGCAGATGCGCGCGAGCATCTGCGAGACCTTGGCTTCGTCGAGCTTCTCTTTCGGCTTGATCGCCACCGCGAACAGCGGCGGCGCGAGTGCCGGCGTCGGACGGACCGTCTTGTCGGCGACGCCGAGCAGCGTGTCGCCGGTGCGAACGCCCTCGAGCCGGCCGATCGCGACGATCTCGCCGGCGACTGCCGACGTGATCGCCTCTTGCTTTTTCCCTTGCAAACGGAAGAGGCCGGCGGAGCGCACCTTCATGCCCTCGCGCGAAGCATCGATCAGCGTTGCGTCCGCGTTGAGCGTGCCTTCGAAGATGCGCACGACCGACAGCTTGCCGGATTGCGGATTGACGAACGTCTTGCAGACCTGCGCCACGAGCGGCGCCGCAGCGTCACCGCCGGGCTCCGGGAATTGCTTTTCGACGACGTCGAGCAAGGCCGCCGCGGCAACGCCGATATCGACCAGCCCGGCGCCGACCAACACGGGAACGAGCTGATCCTGCGCCGTCTCGGCGTGCAGGTCGGCCCGCACCTCGTCGATCGAAGGCTCGACGCCCTCGAGCAGCTCTTCGAGAAGCTTGTCGTCGAAATCGCCCAGCGCTTCGAGCAACTTCGTACGCGCTTCGAGCACGGGGCCTTCGAGCTCCGGGCCGATGGCGATCTCCTTGGGCGCGCCGTTCTCGGCGACGAAGGCGTGCTGTTCGGCAAGATCGATGTAACCGCGGAAGTGCTCCGCTTCGCCGATCGGAATGTGCTCGGCGACGACGCGGTTACCGTACATGGCGGAGAGCGCCGCGAGCGTCCCGCGGAAATCGCTGCCGGGCTTGTCGAGCTTGTTGATGAAGAAGCAGTGCGGCATCTTTCGCTCGTCGAGAAACTCGACCAGCGCACGCGTCTGGCGCACGCGTTCGGGTGCGGCGTCGATGACGATGACCGCGGAATCCGCCGCGATCAGCGCGAGCTTCGTCTCCTCGAAGAAATCGACGAAGCCCGGACAGTCGATGATCGTCAGATCGATCGTGGGCGTCGAAGCGTAAGCGAAGCCGACCGACGTCGATTGGCCGCGATCGATGCACTCGGGTTCGTAATCGGTGGTGGCCGTGCCGTCGGTCACCGAGCCGCGCCGCGGAATAGCGCCGCACTTCGCGAGCAGCGCCTCAACCAGCGTCGTCTTGCCCGAATGGTGTGGCCCGACAATGGCCACGTTGCGACGACGTGCCGAATCACCCATGAGGTTCAAACTCCTACCGCTTTGTCTTCGAGGCTTTCTTTTTGGCGGGCGCCTTCTTCGCGACGCTCTTCTTGACCGCCGGCGCACGCTTGGCCGGTGAAAGGCTGCGTTTGGCAGCCTTGGCCGCCGTCTTGCGCGCGGGCGCCGCCTTCTTGGCGACGGCGCGCGCTTTGGTAGCGGCCGGCCGGGTAGGGGCTTTCTTAGCGACCGCCTTCTTTGCCGAAGAGGTCTTCTTGACGGCGGCCGCCTTCGCAGCGGGCTTCGGCGACGCGGCCTTCACCGCGGCAACCTTGGGCGCGAGTGCCTTTGGAGCGGCGGCCTTCGCCGCGGTCGCTTTCGGAGCTTTCGCTTTGGCCGGCGTGCGCGGCGCGCTTTTTGCCGGCTCCGCTGGAGGCGGCTCGGCGGCGTTTCCGCTCTCGGCGAGCGCCGGTTCAGCTTGAGCGGGCTCGAGCGGCGCTTCGACCCCGGCGAATTCGGCCTCGGCGGCGTTGGCGGCCTCAGGGCCCTCCCCTTCGAGCGAGAGACCACTTTGTTCGGCCTCGTCGGCCGTTACCGTAGCCTCCGGCGCCTTCGCGGCCTTGGCTCGCTTCGGACGCGGCCGCGGCGCCCGCTTGGGGGCCGGCGCTTCGGCGGCGGTCGGTGCAGCCTCGAGCGTCTGCGTCTCGAGGGGGACGTCGCGCTCGACCTGGAG
Source organism: Vulcanimicrobiaceae bacterium (assembly GCA_052267165.1). Classification (GTDB taxonomy): domain Bacteria; phylum Vulcanimicrobiota; class Vulcanimicrobiia; order Vulcanimicrobiales; family Vulcanimicrobiaceae; genus CAWICD01. The sequence continues at coordinate 53,342 of JBKQHO010000031.1, forward strand.
GTCCGCTTCGCCGGCACTTGCCGGCGGCGACGCTGCCGCGTGCGAGCGGCGCTCGCGCGGCGGAGGCGTCGCCGCGACCAGATCTTCGTCTTCCTCTTCGTCCTCGGTGGCGGACGGCGGGCCTCCGTTTCGTCCGCTGGAGCCGACCTCGGAGCGGCCGAAGCCGGAGACGCTGCTCCCGGCCGCGGCCGCTGCGGCGCTGCTGCGTTTGCGCAAGATCTCCTCGGTCGCGCGCAGCGCGACCCGGGCGAGCCGGCCGTTGATCGGAAAGGCGATCTCGTTGATCTCGGCCGCGTCGAGCAGGGCCAAGACTTGGTCGAAGGCCGAGCCCTGGTCGCGCGGGCTGTGAGCGTCGGAGCCGACCGCGATGACGACACCCTGCGCTTTGGCTTTCCGCAGGAGCCGGAGGTTCACGTCCTTGCAGCGCTGCAGCTGCGCTTCGTCGTCGGCGAAATATTTGTAGAAGTAGCGGGAGTTCAGCTCGATGGCCATGCCGCGCTCGGCGCAGGCGGCGACGAGCTGATCTTCATAGCGTTCCAGCGATTCGTCGCTGGGCCAGTGGCCGAATTTGGCCGGCACGTAAAAGTGGCCGACGATGTTGCCGGGCAGCTTGTCGATGGCCTCGAGCAGCGCGGCCATGTAGAGCTCCCAGGTCTGCTCGACGCCCACGACCTCGTAGAACTCCTTGAAGTCGGGATTGTCGAAAGGCCACATCCAGTTCTCGCCGTGGACCGGATGGTTGATCGGCAGAAAGTGGATCGAGCGGATCATCCCGTCGGGACGCATCGCGTCGACGATGTTCTGCGCGTCTGGCCGGCTGCGCGGGTCGTTGTCGATCTCGGCGCCGATCGAGTAGCGCATGCCCTTGCGGAGCCCCTCGGAGACGACGGCGGCATGGGCCAGGTCGACGCCGGCCGTCTCGGCCGCGCCGTAGAGGTCGCCGGCTGCTGCCAGCTTGAGCGCCCGCCGCACCAGATTGACCGCCGAGGGGTCCTCGAAGGTCAGGTAATTGATGTGGTCCGCGACCATCAAGAAACGGGGCGAGGCACGCCGGCAGGCATGGAAAAACCACAGGAAGAGCATGCGAGCCGTGTACGGGATCGGCCGTTCCTCGATGAAGGGCTTGTGTTCGCCTTTGGCATGCCCGTGGATGTCGGGCAACGCTGCGATGCGCGGGTCTTCGGCCGTCATGGCGCCTCGCCAGCCCTCGTAACTGGACTTTTCAGCGGTAAAACCTCCACGCGCAGACTTGCGTTTTTCGGCATGGCGCCCCTCCGCAGCGGGGGGCAAAAAAAAGCCGGCTCGCGGCCGGCGGACGAGGGGTTGATCTTGCGCAGAAACTAGGTCTGCGCACCTCCAATCATCGTGTTGTTACGTTGGTTTCCTTCAGAACTAACGATGATCACCTCCCTTTGTCCGTCTTTCACCTTCATTGGTTTGTCTCTGAAGGGGCCGCGGACGTTTCGTGCCGACGAACTTCGCCCTGGCACGGCGGTCAGACCTTCGTGTAGCCTTCCATCCGCAGAATGCGTGCCTTGAGCTCGATGCCGTAGCCGTAGTTATGCAGGGCGCCGCTGGCGTCGACGACGCGATGGCACGGGAAGAAGAGGGCGACGGGGTTGCGAGCCATCGCTTGACCAACCGCTCGGGCCGCGTGCGGGTGCCCGATCTCGCGGGCGATCCAACCGTAGGAGCGCACCTCGCCCGGCGGGATCTGGGCGACCTGGCGCAGCGCGGCCTGCTCGAACTCTGTGAGGTCGGAAATATCGATCCGTTCCATCTCGGCCCGCCAGGTCCGGAAGAAATTCTTGACGGCCTCGCTTACCCAGGCCGGCGGCTCAGCCGGCCGAACCGGACGGCGCAGGCGCCGTTCGATCTGCGCGCGGACCGTGGCCGGATCTTCTCCGCGGCCGATGCCCACGAACGTGATGCCGCTCTCGCGCCAGGCGATGAACAACTCGCCGAGCGGCGACGCGATTTGCGCGAGGCTGTCGGCCTTGAGGGACTTATAGTGATGGCGCATCGACTTGATGTGCTCGAGGATGCGCGGCACCAAATTTTGGGGAGGCTCGACGACGGGAAGGCACGACAGGCAGTACGCGACGCCTTCGAACTCGTGATAGAGATTCTGGCACGTCTTGCAGTAGCGGAGATGCGCGAGGACGTGCTCCCGGCGGGGTTCAGCGCCGGCCCGCACCTCGTCCCACAACGCTTCGACATCACAGCACCGCATTGGCAGTCTCTCCCGAGGACGCTAGACGGCCCACTTGCGGGCCAAGTATCCGTCGTAAAATGCGCACCGCACGATGCACGTGCGATTTTACGGTCCCGATCGGCTGGTTGAGGATCTCCGCGATCTCGGGATGACTGCGGCCCTCGATGAACCGTAACGTCGCTGCAGCGCGAAGATGCATCGGCAGCTGCAACAGCGCCTGCTCCACGAGCGCCAAGTCGGTCCCACGCTCGACGATCTGCTCGGGCTGCTCCGGCCCTTCTTGCGTGTTATTTAACAGCGCGTCGGGGTCTGCGAGCGCGTCCAGCGCTACGTTCGTCGGGCGTTTGGACCGGAGTCGGTTCCTCGTTACGTTTAATGTAATCGTATAGAGCCACGGTTGCAGTCGGAGCTCCGCTCGCTGCTCCGGACTCATCTTTCCGAGCGCGCGGAAAGCGCGGACGAACGCGTCCTGCACGATTTCCTCGGCGTCCTCCCGGTTGCCGGTCATGCGCAGGGCGAAGCCGTAGAGGCGACGCTGGTATTCATCGACGATACGCTCGAAGCGCTCGGTCGAGGGGACCGCTTCCGCAGACCGTGGCGGCGCCGGTGCGACCGTTGCGGCCGGCTTGCCCTCGGCGGTCCCCGCTCTTGGAACCACTCGAAACTCCTGGGATGACCTCGGCGGGTGAGAGGTTCGCGAGTTCTTCGCGGAACGAGACGGGACCCCTCAGGCTGGCGCCGCCCCCGGCGCCCGAGGCCCTGATGCTGCGACGGTAGACGATGGTGACTTGGTCGTTGCCTGTCCGGTTCGAGACGTAGCCCGCGATGGTCACCGTCGCGTCGAGTGCGAGCAGCACCGCGCTCGCGCGGTCGTAAAAAGCGGTTCCGCGCATCGCGATCGTCCCGACCAGCGTCAGGCCGGGCCGGTCCGGGAGCGCGCCGCGCATCGGACCGGCCGCCTCGAAGCTAACGCCCGCCGCCGTGCGCCCAGCGATCGAACCGGGCGGGAGCTTCTCCAAGTAGCCGTGCAGCGACGAACCCGTGAACGGCGAGGGGAAGTCGAACGGCAACGGCGCGCGCAGGCTCTGCAGATCGTCGAGCGTGGCCCGGTCGAGCTGCGCGGCGAAGGGCTGGTTGAGGAGCGTCAGATAATCGGGGTCGTGGTCGGCGGTGGCCACGACCGACCCGTCGGGCGCCATGTCCGCGACGTAGTCCGCCTCGGCCTGACTTTCGGCGCCCTGGTCGCTGCGCACGTACTGAGCCCTCGCCGAGAGCCGCATGAGACGGCCGTTGCGCTCTTCGCTCAGCGTCTCAGTGCCGCGGTAGTTCACCCGGCTCGTGATGTCGCCCGCGGCGATCGAGAAGCTGTCGCTGCCGACGACGTCGTACGACTGGTCCGCCTGCGCTCGGCTGCCGAGCCCCGCGACCAAAACGAGTGCGAGGAGCAACGTGACCGGCGGCGCGCGCATCATACGGCGTAACGCGACCCAGCGCACACCGGTTGCAGCCAAGCGTTGTCCGCAAGGAATTGAGTCTTTTGCCGGCGACTTAAGAAGGTTAAATGGCGAGTCTTCGAAAGGCCGTGATCGCCGTCATGGCTGCGCTGCTTCTTAGTTGCAGTGCTAGCGTTGCATGGGCCGTAGAGACGCCGCTCGCCTCGAAGCTGCAGAAGATCTACCTGACTGCCTTCGACGAGGCGCTCAACCGGCACGCGGTCGCCGAACGCGACGGCACCACCTACGTCTCGACCGGCGACATCCAGGCGGAGTGGCTGCGCGACGCAAGCGCCGTCATGGAGCCCTACATCGGGATCGCCGGCGACGACAGCCGCGTCGCCGGCGCCCTGCGCGGCGTCGTCGCGCGCGAGGCGCGCTACATCCTCATCGACCCCTACGCGAACGCCTTCTCGGCAGACTATCACGTCGTCGAGCGCAAATTCGAGATCGACTCGCTGCTGTACCCGATCTGGTTCGCCGACCGGTACTACAGCGAGACCCACGATCACTCGATCTTCACGCCGCAGGTCAATCGCGCGTTCGAGCGCGTCCTGGCGGTGATGCGTGACGAGCAGCACCATGCGACGCGCTCGCGCTACCGGCACCCCGATCTGGCCGATGGCGGCCGCGGAAGCTCGGTTCGCTTCACGGGTATGATCTGGACGGGCTTCCGGCCCTCGGACGACCCGCCGCGCTATCAGTACAACATTCCCGACAACATGTTCGCTGTGGTCGTCATGCGGGCCCTCAGCAAGCTCGAGCGCCACGTCTACGGCAATCAGCGCGACGCGATGAATGCCTGGGGATTATCGGTCGAGATCCAGCGCGGCATCGAGCAGTACGGCACGGTCGACCTCAAGGGCTTCGGGAAGCTCTATGCTTACGAAGTCGACGGTCGCGGGCATGCGAACCTGATGGACGACGCCAACCCGCCGTCGCTGCTCTCGATTCCGTACTTCGGGTATCTCGGCTCGCAGGACAGCGAATACCAGACCACGCGCCGCTTCGCTCTTTCGAACCGCAATCCGTACTACTACGTCGGCAAGTACGCCAGCGGCGTCGGGAGCCCGCACACGCCGCACGGCTACATCTGGCCGCTGTCGCTCGTGATGCAGGCGCTGACCTCCGACGATCCCGTCGAGGTCGAGCGCGTGATGGGCTATATCGCGGCCTCCGACGTGGGCGACCACCGCCTGCACGAGTCGTTCAACGGCGATTGGCCCGAGGCGTTCACTCGCGACGACTTCGCCTGGCCCAACGCGTTGTACGCCAAGCTCGTTCAGAAGCAGCGCGCGCACTAGTACACGAGCGCGCAGTAGGCTTCAGCTCGCCCAGACGCTGCCTCGCGGCTCGGTCGAGAAAAAGCGCAGGGTCGCCGTCCCCGAGCAGACGACGACGTCCTCCGGACACTCGAAGATCTTGCCGTCGACGTCGACGACGAACGAGCCGTCGCGCAGGCCGTCGAGCGCCGTGCGCACGCCGCGCTCGCGCTTGTCCGCCGGCGCGCGTTGTCCCAACACTTCGTAGACGGCCAGCCGCAACAGTTCCTCGACGCGCAGCGGCGTAACGAGGGCGAACGCCTCGCACGCGGTGCTGGCGATAGTACGGACGTCGATAGGGATCGCGACCCGGATCACGCCCCGTCGTTTCGCGACGAATGCGGCTGCCTCTTCCTGCGAGGCGGGGACCGTTTTCCGACGAAGCCCGCCTGCAAATGGAACAGAAGCCGCCCCGTCGTGCGAGGCGCCGTTCAGGCGGCGAAGCCTCGTTTCCGATCATTCCAGCGGTTCTCGCCGTGCTCGTCGTCGGCTTCCTCATCGGAACCGCGCTCTCGCTCTTCGGGAACCGCATCGGCTCGCCGGTCGCCTACACGAGCCCGCCGCCCTTGTCCACGGCGGCGCCCCAAGTCAGCGTTCGGCCGGCGACGCCGCCTCCCCCAATGGCCACGGCCAAGCCGGTCGCGGCCCCGACGCCAAGGCGCACGCCGAAGCCCGAGCCGAGCGCCACGCCGTTGTTGCCGGCCAAGTCCGTCCCGACGCCGACCGCCGCTCCGACCGCGACTCCTGGGCCGACGGCGACCCCACGGCCGGCCGCGACAGCGCCGCTCGCTCGCGCGAGCGGCGAAGCGGCCTCGAAAGTCGTCGCGCCCGCCGCGGCACCCGAGGCGACTTCCAAGCCGCTCACCAAGGCGAGCGCGAAAGTGAGCTCAACGGTTGCCGCTGCACCTAGCCAAGGCGACTATGTGGACAGCGACTTCGCCCAGCTTTCGGCCGGGGTCGTGCGGAATTACCTCGGCGACATCATGCGCGGCGATGAGGAGTCCGCATATGCGGCCTTCGGCGCGGCTCCGGGCGACCGAGGAATAATCTTCTCAGAACAAGGCATCGTGGACGCTCAGACCCAAATCGTTCGAGTAGACGCCCGCCAGACTGGTACGGACGCCGCAACGGTCGACGTCGTTTTGAAGACCTCTAAAGGCCAATACTTCGCACAATACTTTTTGAAGCGGTCGCCGACCGGCGCTGCTCTCATCACCGACCATGAGATGATAAAACCATGAGCGCAGAAGGACTGATCGAGAACCTCCTTACCACGGGGGAGGTCTACCCGCCGCCGGAGTCCGTCCGGACATGGGCGAAGATTCCTGACCAGGACGCTTGGCTGGCCGAGATAAGCAAGGACCCGAACGGGTTCTGGCGCTCGTGCGGCGAGCGCATCGCCTGGGAGACGCCGCCGACCACGACCCTCGTAGGCGGGCTCGGCAACGCAAAGTGGTTCGTCGGCGGCCGCCTCAATGCGACCGTCTCGTGTCTTGACCGGCACGTTGCGACCCACCCCAATGCGACGGCGTACTTGTTCATTCGCGAGGACGGCCTCGAGCAGCGCATCACGTACAAGGAGCTGCTGGCCGCGACGAATCGCTTCGCCAACGCGTTGGCGGCCGACGGCGTCAAGCAAGGCGACCGCGTCATCATCTACGTGCCGCTGACGATCGAGGGGATCGTTGCGATGCTCGGCTGCGCCCGGCTCGGTGCCGTGCACAGCGTCGTCTACGCCGGTTTGGGCGCGACGGCATTGCGCGACCGCTGCGACGACGCGGGCGCCGAGATCGTCATCGGCGCCGACATCACCTACCGGCGCGGCAAGGAAGTCGACCTCAAGAAGATCCTCAACGACGCGGTCTCGCAGGCTCCCAAGGTGCGGCGCGTCATCGTCTTGCGGCGGGCCGCGCAAAAGGAAGCGCTCGGCCCGAACGAGCGCGACTTCGACGACTATTCCAAGGGGCAGTCCGACGAGCGCGCCGCGACGATCGTCGACGCCAACGATCCGCTGTTCATCCTCTACACGAGCGGCACGACGGGTAAGCCCAAGGGCGTCGTCATGACGCACGGCGGCTATCTCGCGGGCGCCAGCGGCGAGCTCGCGCTGACGACCGGCATCACGCCCGGGGACGTGTACTGGTGTACCAGCGACATCGGCTGGATCGTCGGTCACTCGCTCATCGTCTACGGAGCGCTGGCGAACCGCTACCACTCGATCATCCGCGAAGGCTCGCCCGATTTCCCACACAAGGGAATCGTGTACGAGCTGATCGAGAAGTACAAAGTCAGCATGCTGTACACGGCGCCGACGCTGGCCCGCATGCTTATGCGCTTCGGGCTCGACCTGCTCGAGAAGCACGATCTCTCGTCGCTCAAAGCGGTCTACTGCGCGGGCGAGCCGCTCAATCCGGAGGCCTGGCACTTCCTCTTCGAGACGATGTGCAAAAAGCAGGCTGCGGTCTGCAATCAATGGTGGCAGACGGAAACGGGCTGCATGATGCTCGGCTTCCTTCCGACTGCGCCGATCCACCCCGACCGCAGCGGCAAGGCGCTCGGGCCGGCGCGGCTCGACGTCGTCAACGCCGACGGCACGCCGACGCCGCGCAATTCGGGCGGCCTGCTGGTCATTCGCGATCCGTGGCCGCACATGTTCGCGGGGATTTGGGGCGACCCGGCGCGCTACGCGCAGTACTTCAGCGAGTTGCCCGGGACGTATACGGCCGGTGACGTCGCCACCATCGACGACGACGGCTACATCACGGTCCTGGGCCGTTCCGACGACGTGCTCAACGTGGCCGGCCACCGCATCGCGACGGCCGACATCGAGAGCGCGCTCGTCTCGCACCATGCATGCGGCGAGGCCGGCGTCATCGGCAAGCCGGACGCGCTCAAGGGCGAGGTCATCAAAGCCTTCGTCATCCTGCGTTCCGGCTTCGAACCCAGCGACGGGCTGCGGGCGGAGATGATCGCGCACGTGCGTTACACGCTCGGGCCGATCGGTACGCCCGAAGACGTCGAGTTCGTCGAGAAGCTGCCCAAGACGCGCAGCGGCAAGATCATGCGCCGTCTGCTCAAGGCCAAGGAGACGGGGCAAGAGCTCGGGGACGTCACGACACTCGAGGATTAGCGCGGTCGGGCGAATTGCAGCAACGGGTCCGGCGCGCGGCGCCGGGCCCGTTCGCTTTTCGCGGACGCTTCCCACAAGGGGATGGCGTGCGCCTGACGATAGAGCGCCTGTTATGCGGGCCTTCACGATTCTCGCGGCGCTCCTCGCCGCCGGCTGCTCGGCAGCTCCTCCGACCATTTCGGAACCGCTCGCATTCGAGAGTTTCTGCGGCTCCCGAACGATCGAGCCGGGAGTGCTCAAGAGCGTGCTACGCGCGGCCGACGATCGTCCTCTTCCCGAACGGCCCAACGAGATCGCCGTGCGAACGAACTTGCGCAACGACGGCGGCGTCATCGCGTACTGGAACGATCAGCCGCTCCCCCTGCCCCACACCGCGGTCGCTTTAGGCGAGAAAGACGGCCTCGCGCGCCTGCGCGCGCTGGCGGTCACGCTCGTCCCCGCGAGCGACGATTCGCGGCGAATCTATCTGCTCGTTCGCGACCACGGCATCGCGCGCTGGCTGGTCGAACGCTCGTCCGACTCCGGCAGCGTTTGCACGAAGCCGAAAAGCTAGGATAGCCTCAACCGCCCCCGAGCCGGCGCAAGTCGTTGCCGACCAAGTGCTCGAGCAACAGCGCGACGAGAAACGTGAAGATCTCGAGCGGAATGAAATCCGCGACCGGGTCGGCGACGGCAGGCAGCACGAGGACCGCGGCCGCGGCCACGAAGATGAGGCCGACCAGCAGGCTGACCAAGCCGGCGAAGATCGCGCGCGGCTCGCCAGCGGCCCGGCGCATGTCCCGCAGCAGCGTCAAGGGGGTTCGCGTGCCGACGTTCCACACGATCAGCGCGAGCGTGTCGAGGACGATTGCGCCGGCGAGCCGCAAGAACGTGTCGCCGGAGAAGGCTAGGTCGATTGGCTGCTGGCAGCCTCCGCACGATCGGAGAGTAAGCGCAACGCCGCGTTCTTGAGGACCTTGAGACCGAGCATCGCGCACTTCATGCGCGCCGGGCTGATGCCGATTCCGACGTTCTCCAGCACGCGCTCCTCGGGAATGCGAGCCAGTTCCTCGAGGGTTTCACCGTGCAGCGTCTCGGAGAGCATCGAGGCCGAGGCTTGGCTGATGGCGCAGCCCTTGCCCGAGAAGCGCACTTCGGCGACCCGGTCGTCGGCGTCCAGCTTGAGCTGGAAGCAGATCTTGTCGCCGCACAGCGGGTTGAGATCTTCAGCCATCGCGTCGGGCGCGTCGAGCAAGCCGAAGTTGCGCGGGTTTCGGTAGTGGTCGAGGATGTACGCTTTGTAGAAATCGTCCATGTTCAGGGCAGCTTGAAGATCTCGAGGGCCTTGTGGAGCGCAGCGACGAACTGGTCGACGTCCTGTTCCGTATTGTACAAGTAGAACGAGGCGCGCGCGGTGGCGGGCCAGCCCATCTTTTCCATCAAGGGCATCGTGCAGTGATGCCCCGCCCGGACGCAGACGCCCTCCGTGTCCAGGATCGAGGCGAGGTCGTGCGCGTGGATGTCGCCGAGGTTGAACGAGATGACGCCCGAGCGGTCTTCGAGGCGCTCGGGACCGTAGATCGAGAGACCGCGCGGAACGAGGCCGCGCAGCGCCTCGAGGGCGTAGGCGGTCAGCCCGCGCTCGTGCTCGCGGACCCACTCCATGCCGACCGACTCGAGGTAGTCGACCGCGGCGCCCAGCGCTACGGCGTCCGCGATGTTGCTCGTTCCCGCCTCGAACTTCCACGGCACCTCGTTGAAGGTCGTGTGCTCGTAGCCGACTTGGCGGATCATGTCGCCGCCCGTCAGGAAGGGCGGCATCGCTTCGAGCAGCGCGCGCTTCCCGTACAGGAAGCCGATCCCGGTCGGCCCGCACATCTTGTGCCCGCTGGCCGCCAGAAAGTCGACGTCGAGCGCTTGGACGTCGAGCGGGAAATGCGGGACCGACTGAGCGCCGTCGACCAGCACCACGGCTCCCGCCGCGTGCGCTTTGGGGATGATCGTCTCGAGCGGGGCGATCGTCCCTAGGCTGTTGGAGACGTGCGAGAGCGCGACGAGCTTGGTGCCGCGAAGCTTGGCGTCGAGATCGTCGAGCCGATGGACGCCGTGCGCATCCACTTCGATGAAGCGCAGCTCCGCGCCCGTCTTGGCGGCCAGGAGCTGCCATGGGACCAGGTTGGAGTGGTGCTCGAGCTGCGAGGTGAGGATCGCGTCGCCCGGGCCGAGATTGTTTAGCCCCCAAGTAAAGCTGACGAGATTGATCGACTCGGTCGTGTTGCGCGTCCAGATGATCTCGGCGGGCTCGGCCGCGTTGACGAAGCGCGCGACCTTCACGCGGGCCTGCTCGAAGGCTTCGGTGGCCCGTTCGGCGAGCTCGTAGACGCCGCGATGAATGTTGGCGTTGTCGTGCGTGTAGTAGTGGACCAGCGCGTCGATGACGGCCTGCGGCTTTTGCGAGCTGGCCGCCGAGTCGAGGAACGCGAGCCGCTTGCCGCGCGAGGTCGGTTGCGCCAGCAGCGGGAAGTCGCGCGCGATGCGGGCGGCGCGAACGTCAAGTTCGGCAGAGAGCATCGGGTTAGCCGGCCGATCCGGCGTCGAGCTTGCCGGCCAGGACACTGCGAATCTCGTTGCGCAGCGAGTCGTTCGGAAAGCGCGAGAGGGCCGGCTCGAAGAAGCCCAGCGCGATCATGCGCTCCGCATCGTCGCGCGGAATGCCGCGGCTCTGGGCGTAGAATAGCTCGTCTTCGGAGATCGCGCCGACCGTCGCGCCGTGAAACGCCTTCACGTCGTTGGCGGCGATCTCGAGCGCGGGGACCGAGTCGATGTGGGCGCCCTCCGAGAGCAGCAGTGCGTCGTCCTTGAGCGACGCCTCGGTTCCGTGCGCGCGAGCGAGGATCCGGATGTTTCCGAGGAAGCGGCCCTGGCCGCGCCCCGTGCCCGCGCTGCGCACGACCGTCTCGGACGAGGTGTGGCCGGCGGCATGGATGGCTTCGGTCTCGAGGTCGACGTGCTGCTCCTCGTTGGCGAAGAAGACCGCCGCCAAGCCGAGGCGCGAGCCTTCTTCGGCGGCCTCGACGCGAACGCGCGAGACCGAGAGCAGCGCGCCCAGCTCGGCGAAGGAGAGGTCGAGCGAAGCGCCCGCACCGAGCCGCGCGCGCCGCGTGAAGATCGCTCGGGTCGTCGCCGGCAGGCGCTGGTCGACCGCGTAGTTGACTTGCGCGTTCGCACCGACGACGAGCTCCGTAACGCCGCAGACGAACGGTGCCGCCGCCGCGCCCGCGAGGCGTTCGACGAGCGTGACGCGCGCGTTCGCGCCGACCGAGACGAGGGTGTACGGAAAGAGGCCCGTGCCGCGAGCTTCGTAGCCGACGATCAGCGGGTCGTCGAGCTCGACGCCCTCGGGAACGTCGATGAAGACGCCGTGGTTCTGAAAAGCGAGCGCCAGCGAGGCGAACTTGTCGTCGCGTGAATCGAGCGCCGTGCCGAAGGCGCGCTCGAACGCGTCGCGATGCCGTGCCCGCGCGTGTGAGAAGTGCTCGATGACGACGCCGTGCCGGCGCGCCGCGGGCTGCAGCGTCTCGAGATCGAGCTCAGGGCCCTCGCTGCGACCGAACGGCTCGAGTTCCGAGAAGTCGAGCTTGCTCAGATCGTGCTTCCAGCCCCGGCCTGGCCTGGCGGCCGACTTCACCGGCAACTCCTCGAAGCGCGCCAACGCGTCGTAGCGCGACGCGGCCGGGATCGAGCCTTCGCCGCGGATCGCGATCAGTGCCTCGAGCGCCTCGCGCCCGACGCCCCGAACGGCTTTTGCGCTAAGCGACCCCACCCGCGACCTCCTCGCGTATCGCGTCGTAGCCGCTGCGTTCGATGGTTTGCGCGAGCTCCGGGCCGCCGGATTTGACGATCCGTCCCTCGAGCATGACGTGCACGTGGTCCGGGACGACGTACTGCAGGATGCGCGGGTAGTGCGTGATGATGAGGAAGCCGGTGAGCTTCCCCTCGTCGCTCGCGCGCATCGCGTTGACCGAGGCGCCCACGGCGCGCAGCGCGTCGACGTCGAGCCCCGAGTCGGTCTCGTCGAGGACGGCGTACTTCGGTTGCAGCACCGCCAGCTGCAGCATCTCCAAGCGCTTCTTCTCGCCGCCCGAGAAGCCGTCGTTCACGTAGCGGCCAAGGAAGGCCGCGTCCATGTCGAGGGTGTCGAGCTTATCGAAGATCAGCTTGCGGAATTTCGCCGGCGGCAGGTCGTCCGGCTTGACGGCCTGGCGGGCGCTGCGGATGAAGTTCGCGACCGACACGCCCGGGATCGCCGCCGGATATTGAAACGAGAGAAACAGACCGGCTTTGGCCCGCTTGTCGGGGGGCAGACCGAGGAGCTCCTCGCCGTCGAGCTGGACCGAGCCGCCGGTGACCTCGTAACTCGGGTGTCCGGTCAGCGAGAACGCCAAGGTCGACTTGCCGCTGCCGTTGGGGCCCATGAGCGCGTGCACGCTGCCGGGCTCGACGTTGAGCTCGATCCCCTTGAGAATCTCGTTTCCCTGGACCGAGGCCGTCAAGCCGCTGATCCGCAAACCTTTTTCCGCCACGAACGCTCCTTCACGAGCTCCTGCCAGGGCCCGTCCGCCGATGCCTGACGCCCGTGGCCTCCCTTATCCTAAAGGGGGCGAGGCGGGAAAGTCAAGGAAAGTCTGGACTATCTTCAATATTCATGCTAGAGTTTCGAAGACATGCAGGACGAGCGCTTTTTCCACTCGACTCGCGGCAAGATCGTGATGGCGCTGCGCCGCCGTCATGCGGCTTCGGCGGTCGATTTGGCGGGCGAGTTCGGGCTCTCGACCAACGCCGTTCGTCAGCAGCTCTTGACCCTCGAGCGCGACGGTTACGTCGCGGAGCGGTCGGTCCGGCGCGGCCCGACGAAGCCGACCTTGGAGTATTCGCTCACCGAGAGCGCCGAGTCGCTCTTTCCCCAGCAGTACGACAAGATGCTCAACGCCGTGCTCCGCGAGGTGAAGGAGACGCTCGGCAGCGAGGCGCTGCAGGCGGTCCTCGAAGGCCTCGGCAAGCGCGCCGCGGAGCGTTTTCGTCCGCGGCTGGAGACCGACGACGCGAAGGGCAAGGTCATCGAGCTGGCGGCGATCCTGCGCGAGAACGGCGTCGAAGCCGACGTCGTCGAGACCGCCAAAGGCGCGATCGAGCTGCGCGAGCACAATTGCCCGTATGCCAAGACGGTGAGCGAATATCCGGAGGTCTGCACCATCATTCACACGGTGCTGCACGAGACCGTCCCGAATCAGATGCATCAAGTCGAGTCGATCGCAACCGGCGGCGAAACTTGCCGGTTTGAGTTCGAGCAACAGGCCGCCGCGGCGGGGAGCAGCGCTACATGAATTTCGCCAAGTTTCAAGAGCTCGTCGAAAAGCGTACGGGATTTCGCACGATGGAAAACCCGATGGCGACCGGCGAGTACTTCAGCGATTCGTGCGGCGACCTCTACACCTACTATTTGCGCGTCGGCAACGGCGACGTGATCGAGGACGTCTCCTACTTCACGACCGGCTGCGGCTTCGGCACGGCGACGTGCAGCTTGCTCGTCGATCTCGCGCTCGGCAAGACGCTCGACGACGCCTATGCCATCAGCGAAGCCGAGATCGAAGCGCAGCTCGACGGCTACCCCGAGAAGAAGAAAGACTACCCGCTGCGCTCGCTCAACGCGCTGCGCGCGGCCATCGACGATTTCCGCAAGAAGCGCGCCGACGGCCTGATCAGCGATGCGATGCTGGCCGCCGCGAGCGCGGCCGGCTCGCGCGCCGCGACGAGCGCGGGCAACGGCAAGACCTCGCAGGACGAGGCGGCGCAGCCCGCCGTCGCCGAAGCAGCCGGCAAGGTCGTCATCAGCCTGCACTGACGGCTGCCGGAAGCGTTGGCGAAGGGCGGCCGCGTCTACGGCCGCCCTTGCCTTCCGAGTCAGCGAACCACGATCGACGCCGGCTGGAGCCGGGGATGGCGGCCGCTACCGTTATGAACGTGACCGTTACCATTGTGACGGTGGCCGTTAGCGCCGTGTGGGCCGTCGGGCTCGTCGCGGTCGACGAACACGGTTAGCGAGACTCGCTCGTCCCTTGCTCGCCGCACGACCTCTTCGATCTTACGCTCGTGCGTTTCGAAGTCTCGCCGGCCCTGGTCGGTCTCGAGTGAGAATCCGTCGAAATCGCCGAAGCGATCGTAGACGATTCCGTCCACCTTGCCGCTAAAGGCGAGCTCGGCGAACGCTGCGGGTTCCTCGTGCTCGCCGCGGAGCAGGTGGAGCAGCTTCTTTCCGTCGATGACGCCCCAGCCCGTGCATGCGTCCCAGCCATGTTTGCACGGATATCCCGGCGTGCCGAAAAGGCTGTTGTCGGTCGGTCCGGGCGGCCCGCTGATGTCGCGGCAGATCTCCTTGGCGTGACGGTACAAGAAGGGGTTGAAGAACCCGAGCCGATAGCCGAGCGCGGCATTGAGAACGGTGAAGAGGCCCGCGTAGAGCGGAGCGGACGCGCTGGTTCCGTTAGCGACGAACGGTGTACCTCGCACGAACATGGGGTAACCGCTGTTGGGACTGGAATTTGCCGCGATATCCGGCACTCCGCGTCCGTGATGCCCGTCGTTGACGGACGGAGGGACGTGAGCGTGATGGTGATGCTGGTAGTGCGGCTCGGCGAAGAAGTCGCTGACCCCACCCCCGGTCGCCCCCTTGTCGAAACCGAAGAACGTGTCGTTCCAAGCGAACTCTTCGAAGAACGCGCCGTGAACGCTTCCGACCGTCGTGCCGCCACAGGCGACGACCCATGGATCGCTGCCCGGAAATTGCACGTGCGCCTTGCCGCCGCTGACCTTCGAGTTCGAGCCGGTGTCGCCTGAAGCGATGCACACCGTCAGCCCACGAACGGCGGCCGCTCGGAACGCGAGGTCGATGGCGTTGACGAACGCGACGCTGACGCCTTCCGCCAGCAGCGTGGGCAGGTCGTCGCCGTTTGCGATGTACCAGCTGCTCGAAAGAACGGAAGGCTCCGGGTCGCCCGCGTCCGGAAAGGCTGCGCGCAGCAGAAAGTCGACCCAGCCGGCCTGCGTTGCCGGCGTGAAATAGACGGCGACGGTCGCGTCCTGGGCGATGGTCGCGGCGATGCAGATGTCTTGCGTCGTCTCGCCGTCAGGGCTGCCGGGATGATTGACCGAGCCTAAGATCGAGACGTCGACGACCGCCGGCGCCGCATAACCGGGCGGCAGGGTTGCGAAGTAATGACTCAGATCGGCGGGATCGTAGCCTGGCCCGAGGGTGAGAATGCCGACGGTTTGCGCGTGTGCCTTATGCTTGGGGAGATCATAGAGCTCCGCGATCTTCGGGACGGTGAGCGTCGTGGTGCCCGGAGGGTCGCCCGGCGCGTTCCGCTGGCCCACGCGGCGGTTGTCCAGACCGAAGACGCCGACGATCACGCCGGCAAGCTCTTCGGGCGGATACACGAGGCCGCTGCGGCCGCGATAACGCTCCGTGCTCGACTCGTACGTCCCGAGCTCGACGGCAAACGCCGCGTTCATCTGTTCGACGGTGCCGGTGGCGAGCACCGAACGCCGGGCCGGGCTCATCTCGCGCACGGTCAGTCCGTGCGCTTCGGCAAACGTCTTGACGCGTTCGAGGTCGCTCTGCGAAGCGCCGTGTTTCGCCGTGAACTCTTGCGTCGAAAGATAGCGGCGCTCTTTTTAGTTAGGCAGGGTCGCCTCCCAAGCGTCGACATCGGGAAGTTCCGCGCTTCCGGGACGTGCGCGGACCAAGATGATGACGCTGAGCCTTTCGTGCGGGTCGGCCGGTCCGCACTGGACCGCCCCCGGCGCCGGCCGCCGCTCGCTGCCGTCGACGGGACGATAGCCGTCGGGGATGCCTCGTTCGCGCATGGGCGCTCGCTCGGATGTAGGCATCGTGTCCTCCTTTAGGTTTTAGGTTTGTGCGTTCGGTTTGCTCGCTGCCGTACGCGAATCGCGCGCCGTGGAAGCGCCGCACTTCGAGCCGCAGCACGGGACGCGTAGCGGCGAACGCTCGGAGCGAGTGCTTCAGCACCTTAGCGCCGGCGGCGTCCTAGGGCCGTCCTCGAAACGTCCCGCGGCGAGCAATCGTGAA
>JBKQHO010000032.1:0-46406 GCA_052267165.1 Vulcanimicrobiaceae bacterium
CCGCGGGCGTTGCATAATGGTAATGCCCTTGCCTTCCAAGCAAGAGTTGCGAGTTCGATTCTCGCCGCCCGCTCCAACCATCGCCCTCGTAGCTCAGTGGTAGAGCGCGTCCTTGGTAAGGACGAGGTCATCAGTTCAATCCTGATCGAGGGCTCCAGCGTTTCCATGATTCGCGCTCCCTCAGTTGCCTCGCCGCTTTTGAATGCGAAGCGCGAGAGGCGCCCGATGTGCCTCCGCAGTTCTTGCTCGGTCATGGGATCGATTCCAGACCGACGCCTCATTGTCGGCAAGCGAAAGTGGCCGGCATCGACCGAAACGAGTTCAAGCCGGGTTTTCAATTGGCCACCTCCGGCCGCTTTTGGCTGGCCGCCGAAACATGGGGCTGCGCGGCGACTGTCAAGCTCGTCTGGCCGCAAGCCGAAGCGGATATCATGAACAAGCTGGCTCTAGCTCTCACCTTCGCGACCGCCCTCGTCCCGCTCGCGGCAGCACGGCCCGCTGCGGCCGCGCCGTCTTACTCGAAGGCGTGCTCGACTGCTCTCCACGCTTCGATCGACGCAAAGGACCCGACGCCTGAGCAGCTACGCAACACGATTGCAGCGACCAATCGGTTCTGCGATGTCCAGGGTGACCCGCTCGTCCAGTACGTGCAGGCGACGACGCTCTTCTTACTGGTCGGTGCTTATATGGATGCGCACGATCCCCGCTTGGTTGAGATGGCGAAGACTGGTCTCCATCTGCTCCATCTGTGCGAGCGCGGCTCGGATCGTGCGGAAGCCGCATCGTGTAAGGACCTGGAAGAGAAAGAGACCACCTTCTTTGAAGCGGCGATCACGCCCAGCTGACACTCGACAGAGTGCCCGTGACTGACTCTCAGCGGATGGAATCGTTTTCGATGAGCTCGCTGGATAGCACGGTGGTGTCGTGGTGCGCGGCGGCGTGGCGAGAGTCACAGCCGGGAAGGTGGAGGTAATCGCGATCGAGGGTAAGGTCGGACAGAGTGATGGCCGTCACAAGAAACTTTGCAAAACCTCTCATCGGACACGTGCTTGCCGGGCATTCCATCGCCAAAATTCATTTCAAACTGCACGCGACGCGAAGCCTGTTGTACAGGAAAATTTACCGAAAGAGTCTCCCCCCTCACAATTGAGGGTCTGAGGGCCCGAATTCCTAGAAATGGGTCGGTTTGCTAGCCGAACAAGGTTGGTGTAGATCTTCCCCGGGAGGCTTTCATGTTCGCCCGCTTATCAGTCGGGATTCTTGCCATTGTCTGTAGCGTGCTCGTAAGCGCGGTAGGTGTGGCTTTGGCTCTCACCGAGGTCTCCGATCCCGCCCTGCGGATGTATGCGGTTAGCTTCTTCGCGGTGCTCGGCATCGTGTGGGCGGTTGCGGGGGCTATCCATCTCCTGATGAGGCATCGCGAAGTCTCGACGCTTCAAGCGAAGGTGGAGTCGGCTTCGCAGCTCGCGCTGTTGACGGTCGAGACGCACGCGGAGAAGGAGAAGTACAAGAAGGAACTCCGGGCTCGCACCGTCGCCGCGTCGCCCTTCTGGCTCGAGGCACCGGGCAGCTTGTTGCGCCGGGTGCTGTGTCTGGCCGATGAGCTGGATGCGCAGCAGAAGCTCTTTGCAACCGAAATGAAAGCCCGGCCAGAAAAGATCGCGATCCTCATGGAGACGCTGGGCGAAGTCTTTGAAGAAGAGTATCGCCGCGAAGCGGTCCGCTGCACGCATGAGCTGCTGGCTCGGATCGAAAAGCTGCAGCGTTCGCAAGGTTACCGCGTGCAGAAGATGGACGCGGCCGGTCCCGACGAGTGCCTTGTCAACGGGCGGATTCGGCGCGGTACGCTGACAGAACTCGCTGCATATCTCCGCTGCTTAGCTGAAAAGTACGCCGAGCTGTGCGAGAAATCAGAGCGGGTCGCGGCCTAATCGGCTAACTCTCGTCGCTCAGTTTTCTCTGTAGCCGAGCTCCCCTCGGCGTGGATCTTCCTTATCGTACCTTGAGCGTGCGGCCGAAGAGGACGCTGACGATCTCGAAGAGATGCGCCGTGGACGGCTTCGTCACGCTCAATCCGTTCGCGCTCCGTCCTGCAACGCGCCTGCCTCCCGGCAGTGGGAGGCTCCGCTCGCCGAACCTATGTCGCAGACCACGTCCCTTCGTGTTGGACGACGCAGTTGAGGTGCCAGCAATCGGCTCGTAATCGCCGCACAACGCTCGCGAGCCGGGTCGCTATTCGTCTGCCGTCCCCCGAGAGTCGGCAGACGAGCGGCGAGCCGGTTTAGACCGGGTCGAAGGCGCCCGTGAGCACCATCGCTTGGCTGATCTCGCGGGCGCTGCGCATGGTCTCGGGCGTGCCGGCGTCCTTGCCCGACTCGATGAGCTTTTGTAGCTCCTCGTCGAACGAGCGCGTGACTTCCTCAGGCGTGCTGATGCCATGCTTGAGGCGCTGCGCGATCATCAAGCGGTAGATGCGGTCGGTCGCCAGATCTTCCATGTAGCCGTCGAGCAGGCTCGCGCCCTTGCCGTTGAGATAGCCGTTGCGGTAGCGGATCACCGTGCGCACCGCGGCGCGCGTTCCGTCGGGCGTCGTCTTGCCGACGCCGCGCACCGAAGGCCGCATATCGGGATGGGGGTCGAAACCCGGCTTGAACGTGTCGAGTTGGTTGGGCTCGGGGAACTGCGCGACGGCGATCGAGTTCTGGTCGGGATGCCCCGTCCAGGCGCCGTCCATCAAACAGTTCGCCTCGTTCTTTTTATCCTCGGCCAGCACTTTGAGCGCGCGCTCGTTGAGCTCGGGATCCTCGCGGCTCGGATAGAGCGCCGTCATGCCGCCGATCGCGAGCATGCCGTGCTTGTGGCAAACCGAGGGAATCAGGGTCCGCAAATTCTGAAAGAACGGAACGTTGTGCGGGATCGTGTTGCGATCGGGCAGGACCCAGTTCGGGTCGTTGAGGTTGTAGTGGATGAGGCTGGCCATATAGTCCCAGCGGCCCAGGTTGAGCCCGAGCAGATGCTCGCGCAGGTTATAGACGAATTCTTCGAGCTGGAACGCGAGCGGATGCGCCTCGACCAGCGCCATGCACTTGATCGCGTCCTTCGGCTGGCCTTTGAGCTCGGCCAGCGTCAGGAGGACGTCGCGCCACCAGAGCGCCTCTTCGGACGACTCGGACTTCGGAATGTAGATGCACAGCGGGTGCTTCAGGCGCGCGAAGTCGAGCTGATAGATCAGCAGCGCGAGGTCGAAGAGCGCACCCGAGGTCAGCTCGGGATAGATGCCGGCTTGGCTGAGGTGCAAGCCGCGCACGCGCGTCCAGGTGACGGTGCTCGAGGGCTTGATGCCGACGGTCGCGCCGCCGCGCTTCGCGTCCTCGTAGGTCAGCTCGCCGTAGAGCGCCGCGATTACGTTGCTCATGCCGAGCAAGAGGTGATCCCATTGGTTCATCATCGAATCTTCGAGGTCGAGCATGACTCCTGGCGCCCCGGAGTTGAGCATCTTCACCGAGAGCTCGGCGTCGTCGGCGGGGCCGGTCATCTGATTGCGTTGATCGCGGCACCACGCGGGCAACTCGATCTTCCAGTCGCTTGTGGTCGCGTCCGAAGGCGGCAAATAGGTCGGCAACTTGCCCGAATGCGAAGCCGTCAGGACTTGCTTGCGCGTCGCGGCCAGCGCCTGCTGGCGTGCCGTGAATCGTTCGTGGAGCGGCCGGTAGAACGCCGCAAACCCGCTTGGCAGATCGCGTTCGATCGAGAACCCGGCGGGGGCAGTGCTCATGGGTTGCAGCGCGCTCTGCGTGAGGCTCAAGTTCGATGCTCCTTCGTAACGAACGGCGTCCGCCAGCGCGGGCCGAAGCTAACGCGTCGCGATTCGCCGAGAAGCGGCGGACCCTTCTCGCAAAGACGCCGTTGCGACGTCAGAAACACTCTTTTTCACGGGGCGCAATGCAACGCTGCACGCGATTGCGACAATCAGCGCAAGCCCGAACCACGTCGGGAGCTTCGCCAAGTCGAAGGCGCCGACGTCAGTCGCAGCGACCGTCTTGACGTAGAGCGTCCAGCTCGCCTCGGCCAATGCGTGCGGATCGTACGCGGCGTGCAGCGCCGCCACCGCGCTCGGGGCCGGCGTTCCGACCAGCGCCCACAGCGCGCTGAGCACGCCGAGCGGAGCGAGCACGCCGGTTGCTATCAGCGACGGACGCGCTCCGGCGAAGCTGGCGAACAAAACGCCGCCCGCGATCGGCGCGAGCAAGCAAAAAAGCGTTCCCAGACTGGCGAACTGAACCCACGGAATCGCGAGCGCGAGCAGCGCGAACAGCAGCGCGTTGCGCGTTGTGCCGCGTGCGCAGCCCAGCAGCAGCAGCGCGGCAGGCAGCGCAGCCGCGATCTGAACGACGTGAACGAAGGCGCCGCCGAGCAGCGTGAAGGCCGCGGGCAGCGCGGCCAGCAGCGCGGGCGAGCGTTTCCGCACGGCGCCGGCCACGAGCAGACCGATGGCCAGCATCGCCGCGTACCAGAGTTCGCCCGCGTGCAATGCGAGCGCATCGCCGGCGCCCGCTTGATGGAGCAGATACGTCAGGCTCAGCTGTTTCTCGTTGGCCACTTCGGAGAGCGCATGGGCCGGCAGCACCGCACGAACGTACTCGAGGGCGACGGGAACGCGGACCAGCGCCAGCGAGAGCGCGCAGCAGGCTGCGCCCGCCGCAAGCAGCGTCAGCCGGGTGCGGGGGCGCCAGAGGAAGAGGGCGAGCCCGAGCGGGAGCCCGACGTGCGGCTCGATCATGGCCGCCGTGGCGGCCAGGGCGGCCATTCGGTCGCGGCCCTGTGAAAGGAAGAGCGCCGCGAGCGCGATGCCGGCCGTCGCGACCGGCGCGACTTGGCCGAGCGCGAGCGCCGCGTAGGTCCCGCCCAACGCGAAAGCGGCGATCAGACCCGGCAGCGGCAAGGCCGTCAGACGGCGCATCGCGAGCACGGTCACGCCCGTACAGAGCAGCAGGAAGAGGCTCCAGATCCCCCCAGCCCAGAGATACGGCAGCCGCGCGAGCAGCGCGAACGGCGCGAGCGCGTAGGGCGGCAGCGGAGCCGGGACCGCCAGCCAAGGCGTGCCCTGCGCGAAGGCGGCCGGCCGCGGCGCGCGCTCGCACGTGCCCAGCGGCTCCGCCAGGTAGGGGTCGGCGCCCCGGTCGATCGAGGCGCCCGCGCAGTAGAACGCGTCGAAATCCCGCAGAACCGCGCCGGGCCGCAAGCTCGGGGTCGCGAGCGCCGCCAGCAGAGCGAGCAGCGCGAGCGCAGCGCCAGCGAGGCCGGCCGCCTGCCGCAGACGATCCTCGCCCAGTGTCACGCTAGTCACATTCAAGCTATCGGCGCGACCGCTGGCCGGGTGCAGCCGACGCGTGGCGCCATTTTCGTCGACGCCGAAAAAGGCGACCCAAACCGATCAGAAACACGGCAGGCGGTGGACGAGAGCGGAGCGCACGCAGCTCTACTGCGTTCGCACCCGCTCGCGCGCCTGCCGCGCCGCCGGCTAGAGCGGGCCGCCCCCGTTCGCTCCGCGCTCAGTCATTGTTGCGAATTCGCTCGCAATATGCGGAGCTCCGCATTCCGGCTCGCTGGACCGGCGGCGTCCATCGGGAGAAGCCGTATTCGTAGAGGCCGCGGCGTAAGTGCTGTTCCGCGCCTTGAGGCGAGAGCCGGTAGCGGGCGGCGATTTCGTCGAGCGTGGAGCCCCCGACGAAGTCGCAAAGCGTGTCAAGTGAGAGCGTCCTTGCGTTTCGCGGCATTAGCCTGGGACGGGAGGCACCATCTGCGGAATGGCAGCAGCGACAGCATAAGCAGCGGCAACGAGAGCAGCGATCACGTGCGATCTCCGATAGGAAGAAAGTGACGTGACGCGATGCTAAATTTTGCCGCGCTTTTGCGCGGCGTCAGACTTGACTAGGTGCTCCGCAAAGCCCCGTGGGGACTAGGGAATCAGGCCGGCCTTGCGTGCCTGGTTAATGGCCGCCACCCGCCCTTTGACGCCTAATTTGGCGATGATCGCCCGCGTGTGCGCGTGGATCGTATGGACGCTGCGGCCGGTGGCCTGCCCGATTTGCGGCGCGCTCATGCCTTCGGCCAGCATCCTCAAAACCGAGAGCTCCGTCGGCGTGAGGGCGCTGGTGCGCTGCGACGAGATGACGCGCTCGCGAACGAGGGCGACGATCCGGGCGTAGCCGCGGACCGACGGATAGGCGTCTTGCCAGCGCGCGCCTTCGGCGACCTCGAGCAGCGAGCGCGCGTCGCTCGAGTCGCGCAGGCCGCGCGCGGCGAGCGCGCGGCGGCCGCGGACGGTGTCGCCGATGAGCACGCACGTCCCCGCCGCGAGGCCGCGCGCCAGACGGCGGTAGCGCCCCTGGTAGGCCGGTTCGCGAACGCTCGGCAGACTTGCCATCTCGATGGCGGTGCGAGCGGCGCGGCTCGCCTCCTCGCGCTCGCCCACCGCGGCTTCGGCCAGCGACCGGAGCGCATGGCAAAGGGCGCGCTCGCGGAGCGTGTCCGCGACTTGATCGCGCAAGATCACCGCGTTGGCGCGCAGCGCGTCGAAGTCGCCCGTCCAGCCGAAGGCGAGCGCGTCGGCGACGCCGCGGGCGAAGCGTTCCGCATATTGCTCGGAGAGCGGCCGCGCGCGAATGATGCGCTGCAGCTGATAGAAGCGCGTTTCCTCCGCCAGCTCGGCGCTGAGCTCGTACTCGGCGACGAGGCTGACCATCTCGAGTGAGACGTCGTTCGAGCGGCGCGCAAACTCCGTCATGCAGCCCGCGACGCGCAGCGCTTCCGCGAAGTCTCCGCTCGCCGAATAGTGCACGCTGTAGAGAATCGAATAGGACCGGAAGGCGGCGCTGTAATTACCCATGTCGACGAAGTTGGCGGCGCTTTCTTGTGCGCTGTCGACGGCTTCTGCGAAGTCTCCGCGATAGTACGCTGCGTAGGCCAGACGCGACAACGTTCGCGCCCGCTCGAGCGGACTGCACTCGCCCAGACGCTCGAGCGCGGACTTCGCCGCCTGGCGGCTTTCGTCGAAGTCGGAGTGCATCGCCGCGCGCATGGCCTGCACGGCGCAGATCGACGGGCGCTCGCGTTCTTGCGGCGTCAAGCCGGACATGATCTCTTCGTAGGCTTCAGGAGCGGTTCGCGGCGCTAACAGCGGCGCCAGCAGGTCGGCAACGTACAATTTGTCCGCGCTTTCGGCGCGGCGGAAGGCGCGCTTGAATAACTCGATGGCGCGCGGGTTCTCACCCTGATGTTGCGCGATCAACGCTTCGAGAATGAGACGCGGAACGCGGTCGTCGCGCTGCAGGGACGCCAAAAGCTGCCGTGCGCCTAAAAGATCGGCGCGGACGGCAACCGTAAAAGCGTCGGCGACCGCTTGCGACATATCCGAAAATCTTTTCTCTCTGCTGGGCTCGGAGTAGGTCGTTCACTCGTAAGGGAAGCGCCGATTGCCGCACTTGTCAAGCATTATCGTAAAGACTACGTCCATTCGATGGCGGCGGCTCTCCCCTATGTGCGCCGCGTGCGCGACACCTCATTCGGCCCAGCGGCCAAGCGGGACCGGCGCGCTTGCAGCGGAAAGCAATTCAGCGCGTGCGCCCGTAGCTCAAACGGATAGAGCGGGGGACTCCTAAGCCTCAGGTTGGACGTTCGAATCGTCTCGGGCGCGCAACCCGCTTCATCACGGAGCGGCGAGCCGTGCGGTGGCGATGCCCGCTACGGCAGCCGCCACGCCCAGAATGACGCTGGCCAGGGCATACCCGGCGGCCAAGCCGGGAGACCCGTCGCGGATCAAGCCGAGCGTTTCGAGCGAGAAGCTCGAGAAGGTCGTGAAGCCGCCGCAGACGCCGACCGCGAGGAACGTGCGCGCGACCGAATCGATCCCGAAGGCGCGTGTGACGGCGAGCTCGGCGATCAGGCCGATGGCAAAGCTGCCGGACAAGTTGATCGCAAACGTCGCGAGCGGGAAGCCCGGACCGAATCGTTGCGTGACGAGGGTCGCGACGACGAACCGCAAGACCGACCCGAGGGCGCCGCCGACGGCGACCGCCAGGGCCGAACGCCAATCGATCAGCGGCGTTCCCCCGCCGAAGGCGCCGGGCGCGAACGGTCGGCCCCGTAGCGGATGACTTCGACCGCTTCGATCGTCACCAACCCTTCGCGGATCATCTCATCGAGGGTCGGCAGGACGGCGCGAATCTTGGCCTCCTCGTCGATCGCCTCGATCAGGATCGGCAGCTCGCTCGTCAGGTCGATGACCCGAGCGGCATGCCCGACCGAATGCCCGACGAAGCCCTCGATGCCCTTGAACGCGGTCACCCCCGAAAAGCCGCGCTTGCGCAGCATCTCCACGATGGCCGTATCACGATGGCTGTATAAAGAGGTTGCCCCTTCCAGCGGTCGCGCTCGCCGACGAAGATGCGCAGCAGCTTCCCCGTCCACTCCGACTTCACCCCAGGCGCTTTGGGGCGGTCCGCAAGCGTTCCTTTCCCTTCGGCGGGCGAGCGTTGCCATCGCCCGCGAGCCGTGCTACAATCTTACCTCGAACGGGCTGCGCGTCCGTTTTCTTTGTGTCGGACCGCGAGTCGCAAGGCTAGAGATGGCGAAAAAAGAGAACCGGATCATGATCGTGCTGGCGTGTCAAGAGTGCAAGCGCCGCAACTACAACAGCCAAAAGAACAGGCAGAAGACAAGCGAGCGCCTCGAGCTCAAAAAGTACTGCCGCTTTTGCCGCTGCCACCGCCCCCACCGCGAGACAAAGTAGTAGAATAAACCCCATGTCCCCCACCCGTCGGTCGATGGTCAACGCATCAGCTGCTCTCGTCCCCGCGGGCGCGGCGTCAGCCCGCGCCCCGTCCACCAACGCGGCAGGCGTTCGTTTACCGTCGGTTTTGGTCGGCGGCAGGGAGCCTAGCCGCGCAGTGTACCCGCAGGGTACATAAGCAGCGTAGCGACGCAGTCCGCCGGCCAAAAACGGCGGTAAACGAGATAGGGCGGTAGCTCAATTGGTAGAGTTGCGGTCTCCAAAACCGTCGGTTGCAGGTTCGAGTCCTGTCCGCCCTGCCAAAATCTTAGCCGGAGGAGCACGAGAGCAATGAATAGGTCAACGGGTGGAGGAGGTACGACCGTGCGGCCGGGCACGCCGTCGCGTCCGCCCGCCAAGACCGGCGCCGCCGATCGCGCCGCGCGGGCGCAGAACGCCGAGCGCTTCGTTCGCGACCTCGCCTCCGAGATGCGCCGGGTCACCTGGCCGAGCCGCCAGGAATGGGTCTCCGCCACCGTCCTGACCGTCGCCTTGGTGGCCGTCATCGGACTCTACACGTACGTGCTCGACGAGCTCTTCGGACTCGTTTTCGGGCTCGTGCACCACTGAAGAGGAAGCCATGGAAGAAGCTACGTCGCTAACGTCGAGCACGGCGACTGCGCCGGCGTCAGCCGCGTCCAAGAAGGACGAACGCCGCCGCTGGTTCGTCATCCACACTTACTCCGGTTACGAGAACAAGGTGAAGGCGAACCTTGAACGGCGCATCCACTCCATGAACATGCAGGACAAGATCTTCCGCGTGCTCGTGCCGATGGAAGACGAAGTCGAGTTCAAGGACGGCAAGCGCAAGATCACGCCCAAGAAAGTCTTCCCGGGCTACGTGCTCGTCGAGATGGACATGGACGACCAGTCCTGGTACGTCGTGCGGAACACCTCGGGCGTGACGGGCTTCGTCGGTTCGCCCGGTGCCGGCGAGAAGCCGGTCCCTCTGCAAGATAAAGAAGTCAAGACGATCCTCAAGCAGATGGGCATCGAGACGCCCAAGCTCAAGATCGATTTCGCCAAGGGCGACCGCGTCAAGGTCACCAGCGGACCGTTCTTCGACTTCACGGGCATCGTCGACGAGATCCAGCCAGAGAAGGAAAAGGTACGGGCCTTGATCTCCATCTTCGGACGCGAGACGCCCGTCGAGCTCGAGTTCTACCAGATCGAAAAAGTTTAGAAGCTTACTGCTTCTGATCGAACCCCGGAGGGATCGAGAAGACCGGGTCGTCGTCGCGTACCGGGCGGAGGTTGCCGCGTTCCATGACGACGACGATCCCGCCCGGGGTGAAGCCCTCGATGGTGGCGAGCGCGTAGAGCACGAGCTTACCGTTGGGCAGCGGGCGTCGTCAGCATCGGAGCGGGGCCGCTGCGTTTACTGGACCTTCGTGAATCCGGCCGGTACTGAGAAGACCGGATCGTTATCGCTCACCGGGTGGACGTTGCCGCGCTCGGAGAGGATGACCATCCCGCCGCGGCCTTGCGGCGCCGCCTGGCCGCCCATCGCGACCACGTCGAAGAGCGAGAGCTTTCCGGCCGGCAGCGCCGGCCCGCTCGCGTTCACGCTGAAGCGCGAGTCGCCGTTGGAAGCGCGCAAGGCGCGCTGCAGGAAGCCGTAGCCGGCCATCATGGGCGGCCCCGACATCGCCGTATAGGTCGGCCGCGGACAGACCGGTGTGGGCTGCGCGTAGGCCGAGTAGTACGCGATCATGTTCATGTCCATCGTCTGCGGTTTTTGGCCCGGCTTGGTGACGGTCATCAGGACGTTCGAGTTGTAGCCGTTGGTCGGCACGTTCTCGATCGTCTTAGAACCGAGGTTCTTGTTGGTCAGCGTAAGGGCGACTTTCGAGCCGTCGTCGGTCGCCGTCGGGCCGGGCGCGCGATTGGCGTGCGTGGTCGGGCCGGGCGTCGCGTCGAGCGAGACGACGGTGTAGGTCTTCTTGGCGAGGTCGAGCGTCGTCAGCGTGCGCGCCGCGCAGTCGACGATGGTCGCAGTCTGCGTCGAAAGCGAGTCGGTGCGCTCTTTCGAACCCGCGACGTAGTGCCGCTCGGCCGTTCCCGTCTGCATCATGCGCATCATCGAATTCATGCCGCCCACGGCGTTGGCGAGGCCGCCGAACATGCCGCCGTGGCTCTGCGCCGGCGCGGGCTGCGACGCGGTTTGGAAGTCGGTTTCGAACGTCCCCGGCTGGAACGACGAGGGATCTCCGCCGGGCGAGAATTTGCTGACCGAGTCATACGCGAGGCCGGTCGAAGCGGCGTTCGCAGGGCCGAGCTGGGCGCCGGCCACGAGTGCCGCCACCACGACGAGGGCAAGTCGGTTCCTCAAGAGACGGTCCTCCAAGCAAGAAGAAAAATAGCCGAGCGAGTGCCGCACGAAGTGAGGCGCTCACCTGGGACTGTTCCTGAGAAGGCGCCGGGTCCTGCGCCGCGCAGCGGTAGTGACGCAGCGCGCGAGCACGTCGATTACGCGTCCGCTCAGTCGTAGTGGCGCAGCCGCGACCAGGCCGCGCGCAAGCCTTGCCCCAGGTCGCGGCACAGCACGACCTCGCCGTGTTCTTCGGGCAGGGCGAACGGAACGCCGTACGTCCCGACCACGCTCGCCTGGCGGCATTCGCGCCGAACGCCGGCGAGCTTCGCGCCGACCAGCAGAACGACGCGCCCGTCGGCCTTGCCGGGGCCCCACAGATAGAAGTTGTTGTGTCCGCTCAGCGCTTTGGGAAGCCCGAGCGACCCGCCGAAGAGATCGATCGCGCTCGCCTCGCCGTAGTTGTAGGTGAAGATCGCGGCGTGCGCGCGGTCTTGCGCGTCGAGCTTGTCGTACGCGACGGCGACGCTGCGCGCCAAGTCGTGCCAGCCGGTCATGTCCGCGAAGAGTTGCGGAATTTGGCTCTGAGCGCGCGTCTCGACCGGCGCGTCCTGGAAGCCGAGGGCGTGCTCGTAGGTGAGGTACTGCTGCGGCGCCAGCATCGGGATGGGCAGCGGAGCGAGGACGGCGCTCGAGACGAAGGCGAGCGCGAGGTAACCGTGGCGCAGGCTCAGCAAGCGCATCCAGCGCTCCAGCACGACCGCGCCGAGTGCGAACGGCGCAACGTACGCCGGCGAAAGGTAGTAATTCTTCGCGTGCAGCGCGAGCATCGCGACGAAGACCGTCGCGAAGGCGACCGACAGGAAGCGCAGCCACCGCCAGCGCGGATCGACGAACGGCGCGATCGCGCCCGCGAGCCAGACGGGCGCCAACAGCGGGTTCATCATGAGAACCTGGTTGGCGACGAACTCCGGCGGCGAGAGAACGAGGTCCTTATGTCCGACGTTGGCAAGCAGCACGGACAAGACCGGAAAGCCGTGCCGCAGCTGCCAGACGAAATTCGGAGCCGCCAGCGCTGCCGCGATCAGCACGGCGAGGCCGAACTCGCGCGTGGCCAGCAGCTTGCGCTCGGGCGTCAACGCGAGGCCCACCAGCAGCGCGGCCAGGTAAAAAGGGATGCCGTACTTCGTCTCCAGCGCGAGGCCGACGACGACCCCCAAAAGCAGCAAGGCGCGCCGGTCGTCCGCGACGACGGCCCGCACCAGGAAGTAGGCCCCCAGCGCCCACGCCAGCGGTTCGAAGGTCGAGGTCGAGAGCGTGCTCGCCAGTGCCAGGTAGATCGGCGCGAAGCCCGCGGCGAGGCCGGCCAAGAGCTGCGCCCACAGGCCCCCGCGGAGGAGGCGCACGGTCGCAGTGGCGACGAGGACCGTCGCCGCGCCGCCCAGCGCCGCGATGAGATGGATTGCGATTCGGGACTCGCCGAGGAGCTGGCTCGCGGCGGCCACCAGCGGGATGAGCGGCGGTTGGTCGACGTAACCGAAGGCCGGGTGCTGGCCGCAGACGATGAAATACAGCTCGTCGCGGTAGAAGTCGTAGTTGTTGCTGACCGCGGCGTGCAGTGCGAAGGTGGCCAGGGCCAATGCGGTCGCTGCCCAGGCGGCAAGCTCCGTCACAGGCAGGCCGGCAAATTCGCGGCATTTCGGTAGCGGGGTAGCTCGCTGCACTCGGGGGTTATCCCGTCGCGGTTTGCCTTCGGCGGTCAAGCGTGGTAGACTTCGTGATTGTGTCCGGTCGCGCACCCCGGCGGCCACGACCTTTATCCACGGGGGGAGAGTCGGTCTGAGCCGGCTCGAAAGGAACCATGGCAAAGAAAGTCATTGCGAAGGTCGGCTTGCAGTTGCAGGCCGGCAAGGCGACTCCGGCGCCGCCGGTCGGGCCGGCCCTCGGCCCGTACTCCTTGAACATCATGGCGTTCTGCAAGGAGTACAACGAGCGGACCCAGTCGCAGGCGGGGATGGTCATCCCCGTCGAGATCACGGTCTTCGACGACCGGACGTTCTCGTTCGTCACGAAGACCCCGCCGGCGAGCTTTCTCATCAAGCGGGCGCTGGGCCTCGAATCGGGTTCGGCGATCCCCAACCGGAACAAAGTCGGGAAGCTGACCCAGAAGCAGCTGCGTGAGATCGCCGAGGCCAAGATGGCCGATCTCAACGCCAACGACGTCGACATGGCGATGCGCATCATCGCCGGAACCGCGCGCTCGATGGGCGTCGAGGTGGGTGCGTGATGGCGAAGCTGGCACACGGCAAGAAATATCGCGAGACCGTCAAGACGCTCGACCGGGCCAAGCTCTTCGACGTGACCGAAGCGGCCGCGACGGTGAAGAAGACGGCGCGGGCTAGATTCGACGAGACGATCGAGATCCATGTGCGGCTCGGCGTCGATCCCAAGAAGAGCGATCAGAACGTCCGCGGCACGGTCATCCTGCCGCACGGCACCGGTCGCACCGTGCGCGTCATCGCGTTCGCCAAGGGCGACAAGGCAAAGGACGCGGAAGCGGCCGGCGCCGACATCGTCGGCGACCAGGACCTGATCGACCGCGTCAAGGCCGGATTCACCGACTTCGACGTCGCGGTCGCGACCCCGGACATGATGGGCGCGGTGGGCTCGAACCTGGGCCGCATTCTGGCTCAAAAGATGCCGAACCCCAAATCGGGGACGGTCTCGCCGAACATCGGCGCGGCGATTCGCGACATCAAGGCCGGTAAGGTCGAGTACCGCCTCGACAAGACCGGCATCGTCCATACGATCGTCGGCAAAGCCAGTTTCGGCGAGGCGCAATTAGCCGAGAACGTGGCGACGCTGCTGGACGCGCTGATGCGCGCAAAGCCGTCGGCGTCCAAGGGGACGTATATGCGGAGCATTACACTCGCTAGCACGATGGGCCCAGGCGTCAAGGTCGATCCGAACCGGATCAAGCTGGGCGTAGCTTCCCAATAGCGCGTACGGGTTGAGTGCCCTGCCTCGGAGAACTAATCCGGGATATCGCCGGTCGCTCCGGAGTCGTGGATGCTCATTCTCTATCAGCCCATCGTCGACGTTCGGTCGCGAGGCGTGGTCAAGGCCGAGGCGCTTTGCCGCCTCGGCACGCCCGCGAACCCGCAAAAGCCGGCCGACTTCATCCCCTACGCCGAACAGAACGGGCTGATTCGCAACCTGACCAACCGCGTGCTCGAGCAGGCGTTGAATGACTGGAAAATGCTGGGTCGGTCGGCGCCTCCCGGACTCTCGCTCAACCTGTCGCTGCGAAACCTTGAGGAGGCAGACCTCGCCGAGCGCGTCAAGGCGGCGCTCAAACAGGCCGGCTTCGCGCCGACGTTGCTTTGGTTCGAGTTGAGCGAGAGCGTTCAATCGTTCGACGACCGCGAACTCGCCACGATGCGGGCCGTCGCGGACCTAGGCGTTCGATTCAGCATCGACAGCTTCGGCCTCGGGCTTTCGCAAGTCAGCTATTCGGAGCTCAAGCGGCTCCCCGGTGTCTCGGAATTGAAGATCGACGCCCGCTTCGTGCGCGACATGGACACCGATACGGCGCACCGCGCCCGGGTCACCTCGGTGCTCGAATTGGCGCGCAACATGGGTCTGCGCGTGGTTGCCAAAGGCGTCGAGCGAGCTGAGGTCGCGCGGCTGCTCGAAAAGCTGGGTTGTTCGTTCGCGCAGGGCTTTTACTATGGGGAGCCCTGCGAACCGGCGCAGTTACGCGAGCTGGTCGAGCGGCCCCCCAGCCTCGAGCCGGGTGAGGCGCCGCGCGAAACCTTCAGCTCGCCTTAGCAGCCTCTAGTTACCGTCGTCGGAGACGGTACACTAGGCCGCGGGGACGACCTCGAGCGACAGAATGATCTCGACGGTGTCGCCGACGATGGCGCCGCCGCTCTCGAGCAGCTGGTTCCAGGCCAGGCCGAAATCCTTGCGGCTCAGCTTGCCTTCGGCGCCGTAGCCGATCCGGTCGTTCCCCCACGGGTCGACGGTGCGCCCTTCGACTTCGGCGTCGAGCGAGACGGTGCGGGTCACGCCGTGCAGGGTCAGGTCGCCGGTCAGCGTGAACGCCGTATCGCTCTTGGCGACGACCTGCGTGCTCTTGAAGATCAGCGTGGGGTAGGCTTCGACGTGCAGAAAGTCTTCGGAGCGCAGGTGTCCGTCGCGCTGCTCCTCACGGGTGTCGATCGAAGCGGCGTCGATCTCGGCGAAAACGGAGACGGGAATTGCCGAGTCGGCCAGCTCGACCTTGCCGGAAAGGGTACGGAATTGGCCGCGCACCTTCGAGATGACGAGGTGGCGGACGGCAAAGTGGACGCTCGAATGCTTGGGGTCGATGACGTATGTTTTGGTTTGGATGGCGGTGGACAAGCGTTGCTCCTCGCTGAGTGCGGGCTAGAAGGTCTGGTTGCATTCAAACACAGGTGGACGTGCGAGAAAAGTAGGTTCCCAATTGTGGGATGGTTACCGCGCCGAAACTCCGCGAGGGCCTGCCGGGCAGTCTTTGGCTTGACCCCCGAGGCCGGGCTCGGGTATGATAGGCGACGGCTCCGATGACCGTAGGTCCGCCCCCGTGCGGGTAATGCGCAAGCGCCTACCTGAGGATGACGACGACCGAACCGATTCGATCTCCGCAGCTGCGGACGAGGCGGCAGGTGGCGCTCATCATCGCGATTGGAGCGCCCTTTCTTTTCAAGAAAGCACTGCATGCCTACCGCAAAAAAGGAACAGACGATCGGCGAGCTGCGCAAGCGGCTGACCGACGCAAAGTATCTGTTCTTCACGAACTACGCGGGCCTGACGGTCGAAGAGATCGGCAAGCTGCGCGACGAGCTGCGCAAAGACGGCAGCACCTACGCGGTCGTCAAGAACACGCTCTTCTCGATCGCGGCCGGTGAAGAGTTGGCCGGTCGATTCGAGCCGTTCCTCAAGGGTCCGACGGGCGTCATCTTCGCGACCACCGAGCCGGTCGCGCCGGCCAAGGCCCTCAAACACTTCTCGGACACCGTCAAGCACATCGACGTCAAGGCTGCCTACGTCGACGGTCAAATGTTGGGCGCCAAAGAGATCGGCGCGCTGGCCTCGCTGCCGCCCAAGGCGGAGCTCCAGGCGAAGGTCGTCGGTCTCTTCGCGAGCCCGCTTCGTAACTTCGTGGGCCTGTTGGCCGCAAACCCAAGCGGACTCGTCCGCGTCCTCAGCGCTCGCGAGAAGCAACTCGCCGAGTCAGCTTCACCTTCAGGAGATTAGCAGATCATGGCAGTTGCCGACATCATCGATCAAGTCGAAAAGCTCACGGTGCTCGAGCTCAACGAGCTCGTCAAGGCCCTCGAAGAGAAGTGGGGCGTCAGCGCGGCCGCGCCGGTCGCGGCTGCCGCCGCAGCCGCTCCCGCGGCGGCTCCCGAAGCCGAGAAGACCGAGTTCGACGCGGTGCTCACGGAGATCGGGCCCGAGAAGATCAAGGTCATCAAAGCGGTTCGCGAGCTCACGAGCCTGGGCCTCACCGAAGCCAAAGCGTTCGTCGAGAGTGCGCCCAAAGCGATCAAGTCCGGCATCCCCAAGGACGAAGCCGAGCAGATCCGCGCCAAGCTCGCCGAAGTCGGAGCGAAGGTCGAGATCAAGTAGGGTCAACAGCCTGCGGGAAATCGCCACGCCGCGACAGGTGCGGGGTTTCCCGCACCCTGTTAACGGCCGCCGGCGCGCTTACAGGTCTCCAGATCGAGCGTCTGCCAGCGGCCGTCCACTTTCTTTTGGAAATCGCGCCTGAAGGCTAACGGCCCAAGGTTCGTATAGACGATGCGCACGGGGCCCTGCGTTCCGTTCAGTTTGCCTTGGAACGTCCACTGTTCGTCGGCGTCGAGCCACTCGCCGGCAGTTCCGACGAATTGGCCGCTTTGGAGACTGGTGGACCAGTGCGCGGCCGACCGGTCGTAGCGGAATTGCTGCGAGATGCGGAACCAGCGGCCGGTCTGATCGCGAATGTCGTTGCGCAGATCGATCTCGACGGGTCCCGTCCGGGTATACGTCTGCGCGCCTTCGAGATCCGACATCGTCTCGCACTTCCATGAACCCAGCAGCGTGAGGGCTTGATCTTCGGGCGGAATAGGTCCCGCGGGCGCCGGTCGCGTCGATCCGTTCGAGCCGGGCTGGGCCGGCGTTTCGATCGCTTGCGGCTGCGGCGGCGCGAGCGGCGTTAGCGGCGATGCGTCCGTCGACGGCGCTTCAACGGGCGAAGTCGCCTCGGGAGCCGCCGTCGTGCGGGCGGCGGTTGCCGTCTCAGCGAGGGCGGCACGAGCGCCGGCGAGCGCCGCCGCGGCGAGGGCAAGCGCCAGCGCGAACATGAAACGGGCGCGGCGAAGGGCGGCGCCGCCGGGGCGCAAGGACATGCTGGGCAGAGTTCAGCGCTGGTTCCGGCTAGTTCCCCTGGGTGAGCGAGATATCGGGGGTGCCCGCGGGAGCCGGCGTTTGCCGGCCGCTCGACGATTCCGCCGCGGCGGGATGTGCCGGCGCCGCCTTGGCGACGCGGAGCGGCGTCGCCGTCGCTTTGCTGGCCGAGAATCGCCCGAAGAGCTGCGGATCGGAGTGGAACTCTTTCTCGAGGTCGGCGATCCGGTGACCGTCGCTCGGGTGATCCGAGAGCATCTCCATCGAGCCGCCTTCACCGGTGTCTTGGAAGCGTTCGAAGAGCCAGACCATGCCCCACGGGTTGAAGTCGGCCTGAGCGCACGTGATCGCGCCCTTGTGATCGGCCGCGCTCTCGACCGCGCGCGAGAAATGGTCGGAGCCGAGCGTGTAGACGACGCTCTCGCCGAGCTGGCCCAGGCCGCTGTTTCCGATCCCGGTCAGCGCGCCGAGGATGCCGATGATCGCCCCCTCCGTCTGCTGCTTGGCGTCGAGGTTGACGACGTCGTGATGGATGTCGTGCGAGGTCTCGTGGCAGAGCACGCCGGCCAGCTCTTCTTGATTCTGCACGAACTTCATCAGCGAATCCGTCACGTAGACGGTCCCGCCGGGCACCGCGAACGCGTTGGGCTGCGCCTCGTGCACCAGGATGAAATGGAACGGGTACTGATACTGCGGATCGGCCACCTTCGCGATCCGCGCGGCGATCGGATCGAGGACCGCGTAGAGCGGATCGGGCCGCGCGATGATGTCGCCCTTGTCTTTGAGTTGCTTGTAGACTTGCGCGCCGATCTGCTGCTCCTGGTCGTCCGCGCGCACGGGGCTGATGCCGAGCGCGAACAGCCCGGCGGCTAGGCCGAGCGCAGCGACGGTCTTGATCGACGACATGGGCTTGCGCAGCATCTCCATACCTCGCAAAAACGCATCGGAGCCGGCTTTTGGTTCTGTTTCATCGGAAAGGATCGCCCAGATGAGAAGAGGCTCGCGCTAAGCGCGAGCCTCTTGATGGTTCGGAACCGTCGGCCGTTAGTGAACGAGGAAGCCGACGAGTAGCAGGGCGACGATGTTGAAGACTTTGATCATCGGGTTGATGGCCGGACCCGCGGTGTCTTTGTACGGGTCGCCGACCGTGTCGCCGGTGACGGCGGCGGCGTGGGCCAACGAGCCTTTGCCGCCGTAGTGACCGTCTTCGATGTACTTCTTGGCGTTGTCCCAAGCGCCGCCGCCGCTGGTCATCGCGAGCGCGAGGAAGAGCCCGGTGACGATCGAGCCGACGAGCGCGCCGCCCATCATCTTGGCCCCGCCGTTGCCGGGCAGCACGTAGGAGAGCAGCACGATCAGGATCGGGACGCCGATCGGGATCAAGGCCGGCAGAACCATCTCTTTGAGCGCCGCCCGGGTCACGATGTCGACCGTCGTGCCGTAGTCCGGCTTCTGGGTGCCGAGCATGATGCCGGGCATCTCACGGAACTGGCGGCGCACTTCCTCGACGACCTTGCCGCCGGCGCGCCCAACCGATTCCATCGAGAGCGAGGCGAACAGATAGGGGCACAAGCCGCCGACGAAGAGCCCCGTCAGCACGTACGGATCGCCGATGCTGAATGTGATCGGCGTGGTCGAGCAAGCTGCCGTGAGGGCCGCTTTGCACTTGTCGGAAAGCTCTTGGAGGAACGAGGCGAAGAGCACCACCGCCGCGAGGCCGGCCGAGCCGATTGCGTATCCCTTGGTGACGGCCTTCGTCGTGTTGCCGACGGCGTCGAGCGGGTCGGTGACGTTACGAACGGCTTCGGGCATGTCGGCCATTTCGGCGATGCCGCCCGCGTTGTCGGTGATCGGCCCGAACGAGTCGATCGCGACGATGATGCCCGCCATCGAGAGCATCGACATGACCGCGATCGCCACGCCGTAGAGACCCGCCAGGCCGTTGGCGACCAGGATGCCGATCACGATCGTGATCGCCGGAAGGACGGTCGCCTGCATCGAGACCGCCAGACCGCTGATGATGTTGGTGGCGTGACCCGTGATCGAGGCCTTGGCGATGTTTTGCACCGGCGGGAAGGTCGTGCCGGTGAAGACCTCCGTGATGTACGTGATCAAGCCGGTGACCGCTAGTCCAGCCACGGCGCAGAGGAAAACTTCGAGCGAGGTGATTTGGCGGCCGTCGGGGAGCGTGATGCCGCTGCCGAACTCTGCCTGCGAGACGAAGTAGAAGGCGATCGCCGAGAGGACGCCGGCGACGATGAGGCCGCCGTAGAGGGCGTTCATGATCGACGCATCAGCATTCTTGCCCATCCGCACCGCGAAGGTGCCGATGATCGAGGCGATGATCGAAACCGCGCCCAACGTGATCGGGAAGGTGACGGCGCTGGGCAGCACCGAGCCGAGCATGAGGTGGCCGAGCAGCATGGCTGCGACCGTGGTGACGACGTAGGTTTCGAATAGGTCCGCGGCCATACCGGCGCAGTCGCCGACGTTGTCGCCGACGTTGTCCGCGATGACGGCGGGGTTGCGCGGGTCGTCCTCGGGGATGCCCGCCTCGACCTTGCCGACGAGGTCGGCGCCGACGTCGGCGGCCTTGGTGAAGATGCCGCCGCCCAGACGCGCGAAGACCGAGATCAGCGAGCAGCCGAAGGCAAGGCCGATCATCGCGTTGAGCGACTTGGCGACGTCGCCGCCGTTGACGCTCAGCATGATCGCGTAGTAGCCGCTGATGGCGAGGATGCCCAGGCCGACGACCAGCAGGCCGGTAATTGCACCGCCTCGGAAGGCAAGCGCGAGAGCGGGGGCGAGTCCGCCCCGGGCGGCCTCGGCCGTTCGGACGTTGGCGCGCACCGAGACGATCATCCCGATGAACCCGGCGGAGCCCGAGAGGACCGCGCCGATAACGAAGCCGAGGGCGGCTTCCCAACCGAGCGGCGGAGCGACTGCGATGATGATCGCCAGTACGACGGCGACCATGCCGACCGTGGTGTACTGACGCTTGAGGAAGGCCATGGCGCCTTCCTGAATCGCGGCGGCGATCGCTTGCATCCGTTCGTTGCCTGCCGGCTGACGGAGGACCCAGTTGATCAATGCGACCCCGTAAACGATAGCGATCAAGCCGGCTATTAATCCGAAGATGATCGAAGAATCCAAAAGTTGCCTACCTTAAGCACAGAAGCGCACGCGCGCAAAAACAGCCCCAAAACGCTGGCAGCCGGGGCAACGCTTGGTAGCCGCGTTTGGCGCGGGCATTCTGCAGTCCTTTTCGCCTCTATGTGCCGATTTAGGTCGCAATTACCGCGGAGCCAGGGGAACCCAGGTCGCGCCGCGCGCGTCGGAAGCGAGCGTCGCCGGCTCCGCACGGAGATGCCGGGGCGGCGATAGAAAGCGCGGACGATGCAGGACGTCGAGTTTCTCATCGTCGGGTGCGGCCCTTCAGGCGGTATCGCGGCGCGTGAGGCGGCTCGCTCGGGCGTCGAGACGCTCGTGCTCGAACGGGACGCGGTCGTCGGGGAGAAGCGGGTCTGCGCGGCCGGCTTGCGGCCGGGCTTCTGCGAGAATTTCGACCTGCCGCAGTCGATCGTCCACTGCAATCCGCCGCTGATCTCGCTGCGCGGCCTCTCGGGCCGGCCGTTCCTCTTTCCGATCGGCAAGGCGCAGACGACCACGCGCGAAGAGCTCGACGGCACGATCGCCGCCCTCGCCCGCGGTGAAGGCGCCGAGATCGTCACCAGCGCGCTCTATCGGGGTTACGTTCGCGACGGCGAGCGCACGATCGTCGAATATGCCGACACCCGCAGCGGCGAGCGCAAGAAGGTCCGCGCACGCAGCGTGCTGCTGGCGCAGGGCTCGACCGCGCGCGTGCCCGAGCAGTCGCCGCTGGCCTACCCGGCGTGGTCGTCCGGTTTGATAACGTGCTATCAATATCGGGTCTATCTCGAACGTCCCGCGATCCCCGAGACATATCAGATGCTCGAGATGCACTATTACTTGACGAGCAAAGGCCGCAACGTGATCGCCTGGATGTTTCCCAAACGCGATCACCTCTCGATCGGGCTGGGAATCGCGGCCAAGCTCTCCGGGCAGGAGCTGCGGGCTGAGCTCGACGCCTTCTTGCCGGCGGTCCAGAACCGGCTCTTTCCGGGGATCGGCTTCACGGTTCGCGAGGAGGGCAATCTGCTCTACGGCGGCGCGCCGCGCCCGACGGTGCATGACGGCAATGTGATGATCTCCGGAACCGCCGCCGGCCTCGTCGACGCCACGACCGGCGAAGGGATCCACGAAGCGGCGCTCTCGGGGCGGCTGGCGGCGCAGGCGGTCGCCGGCGCGCGCAGCGGCT
This sequence comes from Vulcanimicrobiaceae bacterium, assembly GCA_052267165.1. Taxonomy (GTDB): domain Bacteria; phylum Vulcanimicrobiota; class Vulcanimicrobiia; order Vulcanimicrobiales; family Vulcanimicrobiaceae; genus CAWICD01. Next base: position 21,898 of record JBKQHO010000032.1, read on the forward strand.
CGGCCGCGCCCGGTCCGCAGTACGAACGCCGGCTCAAGGCCACGTTCTACGGCCGCTTGCACCACCGCCATCAGCTGATGACGTTCCTGGAGCATTATCCGGTGCGCTTCGATCTGCTCTTCGAGCAGCTCGCGCGCGCGCCGAAGCTGGCCGACTTGCTCCAGCGCGACCGCAACGACTTCTCGTTCGGTGAGTGGGTCTATCTGTACGCGCAAGCGGCCTTGTTCTCGTTGCGCGCGCTGAGCGCGCCGCGCGTGCGCAATCGCGCAGAGCTCGCCGAGCAGGGTTGATGATCGCGTTCCTGGCGCGCCGGGTCTTCCGGTTGCTCGCGGTCCTGTTCGCGATCACCGTCGTCAGCTTCGCCTTCATGCACTTCATCCCAGGAGATCCCGCGGTGCTGCGCCTGGGGGATCATGCCACGCCGGAGCAAGTGACCGAGCTGCGCGCGCAGCTCGGCTTGGACAAGCCCTGGATCGTGCAGCTCGCGCTCTACCTAGGCGCGGTGGCGCGCGGCGACCTGGGCCGTTCGGTCGTCGACTCGCAACCGGTCGCGCTCAAGCTCGCGCAATACTTTCCGGCGACGATCGAGCTGACGTTCGGCGCGCTCCTGTTCGCGGTCGCGGTGGGCGTCCCGGCCGGCATCCTGGCAGCACTGCGCCGGCGCACGGCGGTCGACGCGGTGACGATGAGCGTCATGCTGCTGGGCGTGTCGATTCCCGTGTTTTGGCTCGGTTGGATGCTCGTTTACTTGCTTGCCGTGTTGCCGTCGCGTCTGGGCCTCGACCTCTTTCCGATCTCGGGCCGCATCTCGCTGACCTACGTGATCCCGGCACGAACGCACCTCGTCATCCTCGATTCGCTGCTGGCCGGCAACGGGCGCGCCGCGCTCGACGGCCTCTGGCATCTGATTCTGCCGGCCGTCACGCTTGGGACGATTCCGCTTGCGATCGTCTCCAAGATCACGCGCAGCGGCATGCTGGACGTAATGCGCAGCGACTATATCCGCACCGCGCGCGCGAAGGGGCTCGCTCCGCTGGCCGTGATAGCCAAGCACGGCCTCCGAAACGCACTTATCCCAATCCTAACAATCGTGGGCCTGCAGACCGGCTTGCTCCTCGGGGGGGCCGTGCTGACGGAGCACATCTTTGCCTGGCCGGGCGTCGGAAGGCTGGCGTTCGATGCCATTTCCAACCGGGACATGCCCCTGATCAACGGCTGCATCATCCTGTTCGCGACGGTCTTCGTGGTCGTTAACACGGCCGTGGACGTGCTCTATGCTGTGGCCAACCCGAGGATCCGGTACGGGGCCTGAGCCAAAGGGGGAAGTCTTGCGCGACAGGACGGCGAATATGGGTCTTGTGACTCGGGCAGACCGTTTCAAGAGGACTCGTTGAAGGTCGAACGCCGCTCGCACTACATCATCGCGGGCACATCGTACACGCGCGAAGAGGTCATCCATCGCTACATTCACCTCGTGAAGTACGTGGCGGGGCGGATCTCTGTCAACCTGCCCCCGAACGTCGAGCTCAACGACCTGATCAACGACGGGGTCGTGGGCCTGATCGACGCTATCGAGAAGTACGACGACGAGCGGGGCGTCAAGTTCGAGACCTACGCGATCACCCGCATCCACGGCGCGATCCTCGACGCGCTGCGAGCGCTCGACTGGGTCCCCCGTGCCGTGCGTCAGCGCGGCCGAGAGCTGGAGCGGACCCAGCACGACCTGGAAGCACAGTTCGGGCGCCAGGCGACCGACGACGAGATCGCCGACAAGATGGGCATCACCCGGCGCGAGCTCGACGCCTTGCAGCAAAAGGTGCGTGGCAGCTCGGTGCTCTCGCTCGAGGAGCACTTGCCCAACGAGCGCGGCAGCGACATTCCACTGCTCGACACGCTGAAGGGCGACCAGAGCGAGCTCGGCACGTCGCTCGAGCAGCGCGAGATCAAGGCGTCGCTGATCCAAGCGGTCGAGCAGCTTACGCCGCAAGAGAATACCGTCATCAAGCTCTACTACTTCGAGGGTCAGACGCTGAAGGAGATCAAGGCCAGCCTGGGCGTCTCGGAGTCGCGGGTCTCGCAGATCCACGCGCAGGCAGTCATCCACTTGCGGCAGCGGCTCAAGGTGCTGCGCGAGGATTTGGGCTATCGCGAGAACGACCCGACGATCAAGCAGAAATACGTCCGCAAGCCGCCGCCTTCGGGCATGGAGGTCTTGGGCTGAGGGGCCTGCGCTTACGCGCACCGGCCGAACTGCCCCTGTTCTCCGCGCTCGCGTGCCAGGATCCACACGGCGAGGTGCTGGTCTCGGGCGACGGCGACGTCAGGCTCTACCGCGCCTGGCTGCTGCGCGAGCGCGCCGACGGGCTGCTGAACGTTCTGCGCGCCTCGGATATCCGCTGGGCGCAAGAACGGCGCAAGATGTACGACCGCTTCGTGGACGTGCCGCGCGAGCAGGCTTGGGTCGGCGACGACCGCTTGCCGTGGCAGGACTTTCCCGAACTGCTCGCCGTGCGGCGCGACGCCGAGGCGGCGACCGGCGCGCGCTTTGCGTTCGTGCTGCTCAATCGCTATCGCGACGGCAACGACAGCGTGGCCTGGCACAACGACCGAGAGGTGCCGGGCTTGGCGCAGCCGGTCATCGCTTCGCTGACCCTCGGCGCGACGCGAGCTTTCGACCTGCGTCCCAAAGCCGAACGCCGGCGCCTGATCTCGGTCGATCTCGTTCACGGCGACCTGCTCGTGATGCGCGGCGCGACGCAACAGCACTGGGAACATCGCGTCGCCAAGAACCCGCGCATCAGCGGCGAGCGCATCAATCTGACCTTTCGCCAACAACCCGAATAGCGAGCAGGCACGCTCTCGGATGTAACCCGCATCCATGCGGCCGTCGCACCAAGCCACGCCGACACTGGCCTTCAGGTCGATCCGGACCGTGCCGATCTCGACGAGCTCGTTCAGCGTCGTAGCTACGCGCTGGCCGACCGCGGCAGCGTGCTGCTCGTCTTCGACGTCCGGGCAGACGATCAAGAACTCGTCGCCGCCGAATCGGCCGACGAAGCCGCTGCTGCGCACGCCGGCCGGCAATCGTTCGCTGACGCGCCGCAGGAGCTCGTCGCCGACGGCATGTCCGAAGCGGTCGTTCACGAGAGCGTCAGAAGGTCGGGGGTCAAGATCCGCAGGCTGCGACCGCGACCCGATTGGTGCGTTTGTGCCATCGTGCTATACTAGTCTAATGCCAAAAGCGAAAGAGCGTTCAAAGTCGCAGCTGAAACGCATCGGTCCTAGCGGCCAGATCGCTCTGGGCAAGGAGTTCGCTGGCCGCACGGCCGTGGTCGAAGAAGTTGAGCAAGGCGTGTGGGTCGTCAAACTCGGTCAGTTCGTCCCAGATAGTGAACGCTGGCTGTGGCAGAATGACGTTCAAGACTCCCTCGAGCGGGCCGAGGCATACGCAGCAGCTCATCCTGGCCAAGTCTCCGACCTCGATGCGCTAGAGCAGGAAGCTCGTTCGCCGCGCTCGAGTCGCAGTGTCGCCGGCGGATAACGATGCGGTCCGCTTGGACCTCAATAATCCTGAGTTTCAGCGTGCATTCTTCGCGCTCGAGAAAGACCAGATCACGAGTGTCGTGGGGACACTCCGCAAGCTCAGCCGTATGACGTGGTCTCGGATCTACGCCGAACGCGGACTAAATTGGGAGTTGATCCACTCGTACATCGGGCCGAAGAGCGAGAAGCGCTATAGCCTGCGTGTCGGAAAAGGATTCCGGGCGATCGCATTTCGCGACGGGGTGTGGCTTCGAGTCTTAGGACTGTATCCCGATCACGATTCCGCGTACGGGAAGCGTTGAACTCGACACGACCAAAGGGCCGCGTTGCCCGGATCGCTCAAGAGATGAACGTTTTCGCCGGAGGTGCCGCTGCGCAGCGCTGCTTCCCAGGCTTCGATCACTTTGGGAATGTCGGCGGAAATGACGAGCTGCAAGGCGGACGAGCGTCCTTCGATGAGGCAGCCATCCTTCACGGGCACGGCCGGCGGCATGGGCACGAACAGGCCGTGCCCGTCGATGGCGACGACGTGCGGCGGCGGATCGTGTTCGAGCAGTGCGTCGAGAATCGCGTCGAGCACGCTCGAGCCCATCCGGCCCCTGAGGCCGGGCCAAAACGCCGGGCCGAGACCCCGGGCGGTGTGGCGCTGCCGCCTCGCACGAGAAGGCTGCCTCGCACCCGTGGCGCGGCGGTGTCGAGGCGGGGCGCTGGTCCCGGCGGGGCCGTCGTCCGATTCGGCGTCTCGGCGCGCTCGGGGGCGGCCGGCTCGCCTATCGAACAGGAGTTCGATAGCCCGGGCCGAAGGTCGACCCTCCGAATGAGCTGGCTTACCAAACTCAAGGGCGCTCTGGGCCGGTCGCGCGAGTCGCTTTCCGGCGTGCAGACCCTCGCCGAAGCCCGGAGGCCGCTCGACAGCGAGTTCTGGACGGAGCTCGAGGAGATCATGATCGCGGCCGACTTTGGCGTTCCGACGACCGACAAGATCGTCGACGCGCTGCGCTTGGTCGCGGGCGAGGAGCTCTGGCGGCGCAGCGATCAGGTGATCGGGCGCTTCAAGAGTGACGTGGAAGCCTTCCTGACGCTCCCGGATCAGGCGCTGGCGCTGCGCTCGAAGCCGGCGGTCGTTCTGGTCGTCGGCGTCAACGGAAGCGGCAAGACGACGACGATCGGCAAGCTCGGGCGGCTCTTGTCGTGGCAGGGCAAGCGCGTGATGTTCGTAGCGGCGGACACGTTCCGGGCGGCCGCCGCCGAGCAGCTCGCGATCTGGGCCGAACGGGCTAAGGCCGAGTTCGTGCGCGGGCGTGAGGGCTCGGATCCCGCCTCGGTGGTCTACGACGGGCTGGCCGCTGCCAAGGCGCGGCGAGTCGACGTCGTCATCATCGACACGGCCGGGCGCCTCCAGACCAAAGCCAACCTCATGGAAGAGCTCAAGAAGATGCACCGGATCATCGAGCGCGAGACGGGCGCGCCGCCCGACGAGACGCTGCTGGTCCTCGACGGAACGACGGGCCAGAACGCGATCTCGCAAGCCAAGCTCTTCAACGAGGCGACGAAGCTCACGGGCGTCGTCGTCACCAAGCTCGACTCGACGGCCAAAGGCGGCGTCCTGGTCGCGATCGTCGACACGCTGACGATTCCGATCAAGTTCATCGGCCTGGGCGAAGGGATCGACGAGCTGCGGCCCTTCGACCCCGCCTCGTTCATCAAAGCCCTTTTCGAGCCCGCCGCCTAGTGTGCCATCACGCTGGCACAATTCCGGCGTACGCTCGTTTTCGACAGCAAGCACTTTAGCTAAGGAGCCTATAGAGCGATGGCGCAAGACGAGAAATCGGTCGCCCTCAACAACGCGCTTTCCCAGATCGAGCGTCAATTCGGTAAGGGCTCGATCATGAAGATGGGCGATTTCTCGGCCAGGATGGCCGTCGAGGCGATCTCGACCGGGTCGATCGCGCTCGATTTGGCGCTCGGCATCGGCGGCTTGCCGCGCGGACGCGTCGTCGAGATCTACGGCCCGGAGTCCAGCGGTAAGACGACGCTTGCGCTGCACGTGATCGCGGAGGCGCAGAAGGCCGGCGGCACCGCTGCCTTCGTCGACGTCGAGCACGCGCTCGATCCGACGTATGCGGCGGCACTGGGCATCGACCTCGACAACTTGCTGGTCTCGCAGCCCGATACGGGCGAACAAGCCCTCGACATCGCCGAAATGCTGGTGCGCAGCAACGCGGTCGACGTCGTCGTCGTCGACTCGGTCGCGGCGCTCGTCACCAAGGCCGAGCTCGAGGGCGACATGGGCGACACGCACGTCGGCCTCCAAGCGCGCCTCATGTCGCAAGCGCTGCGGAAACTGACGGCCGCCATCTCGCGCTCCAAGTGCATCATGATCTTCATCAACCAGCTGCGTGAGAAGGTCGGCATCATGTTCGGCAACCCGGAGACGACTTCGGGCGGCCGCGCGCTCAAGTTCTACGCCTCGGTTCGGCTCGACGTCCGCAAGCTCGAGCAGATCAAGGTCGGGCAAGACGTCGTCGGTTCGCGCACGCGCGTCAAGGTCGTCAAGAACAAGGTCGCGCCGCCGTTTCGCCAAGCCGAGTTCGACATCACCTACGGCAAAGGGATCTCGAAGATGGGCTCGATCCTCGACGTCGCGCTCGAGCGGACCATCGTCGGCAAGAGCGGCTCGTGGTATACGTACGGCGACGTGCGCATCGGTCAGGGGCGCGAGAACGCGAAGGCCTATCTCGAAGAGCACAGCGACCTCGCCGAAGAGATCGCGGCCAAGATCCGTCAGGCGTTGCGCAGCACCGTCTCGAGCAACGGCGCAGGATCGCTCGTCGCGAGTGCCGCCGAGGACGAGTAGCGCCCGCGTCGCGGCGCTGCGGCTGCTGGCCCAGCGCCGCCTCACCGAGTCCCAGCTTTGGTCCAAGCTACTGCTCAGGGGCTACGCTCACGAAGACGTGCGCGGTGCGGTCGAAGCGTGCAAGCGCGACCGCTACCTCGACGACGACCTGTTCGCGCGGCTCTTCGTCGAAGGCAAGGTCAAAGCGGTCGGCGACGCCCGTCTGGTCGGGGAACTGGTGCGGCGCGGCGTCGAGCGCGAGGCGGCCGCGGCGGCCGTTGAAAAGGCACCCAAAGACCAGAACGAGCGTCTGCTGGACGCCATCGAGAGGCTTTTTCGTTCGCGGCCGGCGCTCTCGTATCCAAGCGCTGCTCGCTCGCTCGAACGCCTCGGCTTCCCGACGGCCTCGATCTACCGTCATCTGCGGGAGCGGATTCGTTGCGCTCCGGAGCCTTCCGACCGATAGCTCGGAGCGTGGAGCCAGTATGCCGTCCTCGCTTCGCTGCGGACGGGTACCTACTGCTGGCGAGGATTCGCCTGCGAACAGCCCGTAGAGTCGCCGCTATGCGGTCTCTCGTCGCGGCGATACTCGCTGCGAGCCTTTTCTTTTGCTCGGCACCGTCGCGATCGGTCGAGCTGGAGTCGATCGCGACGGCCGCCTCGGCATACCGCAACCCGAACGCTCACCTGCAAGAGATGTATCGCGCCGCGCTGCTCAACACGAGCCAGCAGGCGACGATGGCAGCCGACGGCACGGCCTACGTCAAGACCGGCGATATTCCGGCCGAATGGCTGCGCGACGCCAGCGCTCAAGTGCGTCCGTACTTGTTCTTCGCGAAGAGCGACATGCAAGTAGCGATGCTGCTGCGCGGCATCATCGCGCGCGAAGGCAAGTACCTGCAAGTCGATCCCTACGCCAACGCTTTCACCATCGACTACAAGGTCTGGGAAGAGAAGTTCGAGCTCGACTCCCTCGCTTACCCGATCATCCTGGCCTGGAGCTATTGGAAGGCGACGGGCGATACGTCGATCTTCAGCACCGATCTGTCGCTCGGTTTTGACCGCGCGCTCGAAACGATGGAGCGCGAACAGGATCACACGCACAACTCCCGCTACACGCACAAGGAGCTGCGCGACGACGCCGGCGCGCCCAATCCCAATCCGGTCGCGTACACCGGCATGATTTGGACCGGCTTCCGGCCTTCCGACGATCCCTGCAAATTCAACTACCTCATCCCTTCGGAGATGATGGCGGTCGTCGCGCTCGGCGATCTCGAGGAGCTGGAGCGCGAGGTCTACCGCAACCTGCTCAAATCCAATCGCGCCAAGTCGCTGCGCGCCGAGGTACAGGACGGCATCCAGGAGTACGGCGAGGTCTACACGCCGAACTACGGCTACGTGTACGCCTACGAAGTCGACGGGCTCGGCCATGAGACGTTGATGGACGACGCGAACGTTCCGAGCCTCCTCTCCGCGCCGTATCTCGGCTATACCAAACCGGATAGCCCCGTCTACAAGAACACGCGGCGCTTCCTGCTCTCGAAGGACGATCCGTACTTTTACGTGGGCAAGGTCGCAAGCGGCATCGGCAGCGCGCACACCAACGACGGCTTCGTGTGGCCGCTCGCGCTGATCATGCAAGGGCTGACGACGACCTCCGACGGCGAGCGGCAAGCGGTGCTCAGCGAACTGCTCGCGAGCGATCCGGGGGACCATCTGCTGCACGAGTCGTTCGATCCCAACGATCCGGGCCGTTTCTCGCGCAAGGATTTCGGTTGGCCCAACGCCCTGTTCTCCGAGTTCGTCATGACGGACTTCGCCGGCATCCCTGAGATCCCGATGGGCAACACTAGCGATTTGGAGTTTCGCGGCGAGTGAGTTCACACAACAAGGCCGACGTCATCCTGGGTCTACAGTGGGGTGACGAAGGCAAGGGTCGCGTGGTCGATTACTACGCAGCCGATTACGACGTCGTCGCGCGCTTCGGCGGCGGCGACAACGCCGGCCACACCCTGGTCGTCGGCGACCGTAAGCTGGCGCTGCGGATCGTGCCCAGCGGCGTCCTGCACCCGCGTCCCGAGCTCTTCATCGGGGGCGGCACCGTCGTCAGCCTCGAGGGCGTCGTCGCCGAGCTTGAAATGCTCGCCGGGATCGGCGTCGACGTCTCGCGGATCAAGCTCTCGGACCGCGCGCACGTCGTGCTGCCGTACCATGCGGCGCTCGACAAAGCGAACGAAGCCGCGCGCGGCAGCGACGCGCTCGGCACCACGGGACGCGGCATCGGCCCCGCCTACACCGACAAGGCGGCGCGCCTCGGCATCACCTTCGGCGACTTGCGCAAACGCGAACGGCTCGCGGAGAAGATTCGCAAACGGCTGCTCTTCCGGTCGCCGATGTTCGCCCAGCTGGGCTCCGCGCCAAGCGAAGAAGAAGTGCTCTCGCAGACGCTGCGGCTGCTGCCGCGCGTGTTGCCGCACGTCGTCGACGGCGTCGACTACATTCACGAGGCGCTCGACGGCGGCAAGCGGATTCTCATCGAGGGCGCGCAGGGCACGCTGCTCGACGTCGGCTACGGGACCTATCCGTTCGTCACGAGCTCGCACACGATCGCGGGCGGCGCCTGCACGGGCCTGGGGATCGGCCCGACGGCCGTCGGCAGCGTCGTCGGCATCGTGAAAGCCTATTGCACGCGGGTCGGCGCCGGGCCGTTTCCCTCCGAGCTGCATGACGCGACCGGCGCGCAGCTGCGCGAGCGCGGCGCCGAGTTCGGTACGGTCACCGGCCGGCCGCGGCGCTGCGGCTGGTACGACGCGGTCGCAGGCCGCTACGCCGCGCGTCTCAACGGGCTGACGAGCGCGGTCGTCACCAAGCTCGACGTCCTCACCGGACTGGAGAAGATCGCGATCGTGCGCGGCTATCGCCTCGAGGGGCGGCCCGTCGGCTTCGGCGCGTCGTCCGAGAGCGGCCTCCAGCTCGAGCTCGAGCTCGAGTGGTTCGAAGGCTGGAACGAGGACCTCGCGCCGTTCCGCCGCATTGCCGATTTGCCGCGCGCCGCGCGCGTCTACGTGGCCGCGCTCGAGGAGTCGCTGGGCACTCCGGTGACGGCCGTCTCGCTCGGCCCGGAACGGCGCTCGCTGGCGGTCGTCTAGCGAGTGCGCAGATCTTCCGAGTTGTGCCCGAGACTCATCTGCCGCGGTTGCCTGGGAGGGAGACGGATCAGTAAGCCTCCAGCGGAAAGTTCTACGTTGCGAATTCCACTGGCGGCAACGTGACCGTGTATGCGGCCACTCCGATCGGGAACTTTAATGATGCACCGCTTGCGACCAACGACGGCGGCAGCACGACCCTAAATGCTCCCGCCGGCATCGCGCTCGACGCGGCCGGGACGATCTATGTCGCGGACGGTGCCAACAACGCCGTCACCGTCTTTGCGGCCAATCCGAGCGTGAGCGTTACGAGCGCGCCGCTGGCGACCATCGGCGGTGGCAGCACGGGGATCGACGGTCCGCGGAACGCGCTTGGCCCGTGAGATGGCTCCCCCAGGTCATCCGCGAGCCTCCTAGCGTCTCGTCGCGGTGCCCTTGCCGCCGCCGCGCTCGGCGTGATAGAAGGCGCGGAGGGCACCATGGCGAGGTTTCGGTACGATCTTCAGGCGCTGCTCGACGCGCTCGCCGGACACGAGCGCACGGCCGAGATCGCGCTGGCTCGCGCATTGACTGCGCGCGAAAGCGCGCGGGCGCTGCTGCGTTTTCTCGAGAACGGCATCGGGGAGCTGCGGCGCGCGCGTCCGACGACGGCGCAGGCGTGGTTTCCGGCCGAGGTCGAGCGCGCGATCGCCGCGCTCGAGCGGCGGCGCGTGAGCCAGCGCGCGGCCTTGGTCGTGCTGGAGTCGCGCGTCGAACGGGCGCAAGGCGAGCTGTGCCAAGCGGCGCAGCGGCGGGCGACCTTCGAACGGCACCGCGACCGCGCCCTGGCGAGCTTCGCGGCGGCGCAAGCGCGGAGTGAAGACGAGGAGCTCGAAGAAGCCAACGCGCGACGCGGGGCGCCCGCAGCGCCGATGCGAATCTCCGACGACGTGATCGTCCTGCACCGACCCAGCGGCTACCCGATCGTGGTCAACGCCGATCTCATCGAGACGGTCGAGCCGGCCGAGGAGGGCGGCGGCAGCGTCGTCACCCTGACCAGCGGGAACACGATCCTCGCGACCGAGGGCCACGAGGCGGTGCGCGAGGCCGTCATCGACTACCGCCGGCGCATCTCGAGCCCGCTCGGCTGACCGCTCGGTTTTGTCGCTGGGACGAAAAAGCGGGCGAACGTTAAGTTAGTTTTACGTTAAACTAACCGTGCTACAAAAGGCGAGGATGCGGCGGCCCTCGAACCGACCCCGCGTCCGGTCCTCACGACGGCGGTTGTTTTGCCGCCGGCATTCCGTCATTTGCGGAGCAACTATCCATGCTGGCTAAATCCGTTTTCGCCGACCCTGTGCTCGATGCCGATGCGGCCGTGTTTCGGGAGAATTTCGACCGTCACAGCTTCGCCTTCAAGCACCGCTTGGCGGGGCATCCGCTCTTCGAATTCGATCGCTTGCTGACGCTCGCCAAGAAGATGGCGCAGACCCCTGGCGCCGTCTACTACGACGCGGGCGACATCAAGATCGATCAACGCTGGGACCAGACGCCGGTCGGTGATTTGCCGATCGACGAGTTGCTGCACCGCATCGAGACGGCCGGGGCCTGGGTCATCCTGCGCAGGGCCGAGATCGATCCCGAGTACGCCGCCCTGCTCGACGAGTGCATCGCCGAGATCGGCGAGATGTCGGGTCTCGACCTCGGCAAGATGATGAAGCTGCGCAACGCGATCATCTTCGTGAACTCGCCCAACCGCGTCAGCACGTATCACATCGACCGCGAGTGCAACTGCCTGCTGCAACTGCGCGGGACCAAAGAGCTGCACGTTTTCGACCGCGAGGACCGCGAGGTGCTGCCGGAAGAGGAGATCGAGCGTTTTTGGGCCGTCGACAACAACGCTGCCCAGTATAAGCCGCACCTCGAGAACCGCGCGAGGGTCTACCAGCTCGTGCCCGGCAGCGCCGTGCACATCCCCGTCAACAACCCCCACTGGGTGTTGAACGGTCCCGAAGTCTCCGTCTCGATCAGCGTCAACTTCCACTACCGGGACACGTACCTGGCCGACCTGTACCGCGCGAACTACTACCTGCGCCGGGTGGGGCTCAAGCCGATGCCGCCGAAACGCTCGACCTTGGTCGACAACCTCAAGCGCACCACCTTCGGCCTCGCCAAAGGCTTGCGCCAGACCGTCGGGCGACCGATGCGGAATGGCTGACGGTACGCGCGCGACGCGGAGTAGCTAGCGGCTCGCCCGAATCCGGGTGGGGTGACCCGATTCGGATCGCTCCCGCGCTGACGTGCGCATCCTGCTGGCCGACGACGCCGCGGTCCTGCGTGCCGCCTTCGCGCGCATCGCGGCGTCCGCGGGCCACGAGCTCGTAGGCGAGGCCGCCGATGTTTCTCAGGCAGCTGCGCTGGCGGCCGAGCTCGAGCCCGACGTCGTGGTGCTCGACTCGCGGCTTCCGCCGTCGGGTGCTCGGGACGCGCTGGCAGCGGTCGGCGCCGCAGCACCTGCGGCTTCGCTCCTGGTGCTCGCCGCGGCCGGCGAACAGGGGCTGGTGCGCGCATGCCTCGCCGCCGGCGCTCGCGGGGCGCTGCTCCGGCCGCTGCTCGGCTCGCAGGTCCTCGCCGTTCTAGGGAGCCTCGCAAGAACGGAAGTCCGCCGAAGCGAACGGTGAGCGCATGACACAGGGCTCAGGCATCGAGACTTACGCGAACGGAGCGAACTCACAACCTGCCCCCTCCGATGGAGCCGCCCCCGAGGGGCGCGACAAGGGGCTGCGGCGGGCGCTGCTGTTCGTCGCGATCGCGGCGGCTTCGGCGGGCCTGGCTTTCGCCGTCGTGCGCAGCACGCTGGCGCGTCCTCCTGCCGATCCTACGACCGAGCGCATCCAGCAGTTGATCGACGAAGCGAATCGGCTGCTCAAGCAGCTCGATGAGAAGAAGCCGGGTTAGCGCATCGGGGACGGCGTGAGCGCGGCTCCCGGTGCCGCCGCGACCGCGGGCGCTCGCGGGTTGCGGACCGGTGACGTCGTCGAGATCGACTGCACCGACCTGATCGCCAAAACCGGACAAGCCGTCGGTCGCGCCGGCGGCATGGTCGTCTACGTCCTGGGGCCCGTCCCGGGCGAGCGCGCGCAGGTTCGCATCGACGTGGTCAAGGCAAAGTATGCCGTGGGCGACTTGGTCGAACTGCTGACACGCTCGGCCGATCGCGTCGAACCGTTCTGCGACGTGTTCGGCACCTGCGGCGGCTGCCAAGTGCAGCACCTGGCCTACCCGGCGCAACTGCTCTGGAAGAAACGGCTGGTCGAGAACGCGCTGCGGCGGATCGGCGGGATCACGGGCGCCCGCGTCGGGCTGCCGGTCGGCATGGACGAACCGCGTGCCTATCGCAACAAGATGGCGCTGGTCGTCGATCCGAAGGCGAACGAGCCGGCCTTCGGCTTCTATGCGGCGCGCACGCATGACGTCGTGCCCGTCGAGACGTGTCCGGTCGTCATGCCGCAGCTCGACGGGTATATCGGCGGCTTGTGGGCGGCCGCCCGCGCGCCGGAGACGGCGGTCGCTTTCGAAGGCGCACGGCACGTGATCGCGCGTGCGGGCCAAGCCTCGGGTCAAGGCGTTCTGTCGGTCACGACCGACCGTCCCTCGACGACGCTCGGCGCGCGGGGCGCGGCGCTGGCGGCGCTCCTGCCCGGGATCGTCGGGATCAGCAACTCCTACGAGCCGCCCAGCGAGAACGCGGTGATGGGCCGGCGCAGCAGCGTCGTCTACGGCTCGCCTGAGATGGAGGAAGCGATCGAGGGCGTGCGCTTCCGCGTCTCGCCCGCCTCGTTCTTCCAAGTCAACAGCGAGATCGTCGGGAAGATCTTCCGCTACCTCAGTTCGCAACTTGGCCACGCGCGCCGGATCATCGACCTGTACTGCGGGGCGGGAACCTTCGCGCTCTACTTCGCCAAAGGCGGTGCGCGCGTCGTCGGCATCGAGGAGAATCCAAACGCCGTCCGCGAGGCGCGCTCGAATGCCGCGCTCAACGAGGTCGACGAGCAAACGCTGTTCATCGCGGCACGGGTCGATGCGACACTGCGCTCGAAGGTCGGCGCCGAGGCGCTGGGCGCCGCCGACGTCGTGTTTCTCGACCCGCCTCGAAAGGGTAGCGACGAAGCGACGCTCGACTTACTCGTGAAGGCGCGCGTGCCGCACGTCTGGTACCTTTCGTGTAACCCCGCAACGCTGGCTCGCGACCTCGCGCAACTCGTGCGCGGGGGCTACAAGGTCGATGCGGTGCAGCCGTTCGACATGTTCCCGCAGACCGGACACATCGAGGCGCTGGCGTCGCTGTATCGCGCCGACCTTGCGCCGCTCGGCTTTCAGATCGTAGGAGAAGAAGTTTAACGTGGCATCCGGCGACATCGACGTCGCATACGTCGCCAAACTCGCGCGAATCGCGCTCGAACCCGCGGAGATCGAGCGCTTCGGCGCGCAGCTCGGCGCGTTGCTCGAATACGTCAAAGCGCTGGAAGCCTTGCCCGTCGCCGACGTCGCTGCGACCGCGCAAGTGATTCCCTCGACCAACGTGATGCGCGACGACGTCGCCGTTCCGTCGCTGCCGCACGAGATCGTGCTCGACGCCGCGCCGCAGCGCGAGGGCGCCTACTTTCGCGTGCCGCGCATCATCGCGGAGGACGCGTGATGGCCGAGACCGCGATCGAGCTGGCCCGCGCCGTCAACGCGCGCGAGCGTTCGGCAAGCGAGCTCGCCGACGCCGCGCTCGGGCGCATGGGCGAGCGTGACGGCGCCGTCGGCGCCTTCCTGTGGAGCGCGCCCGAGTACGTGCGCGAGCACGCCCGGCGCGTCGACTCGCGCGTCGCCGCGGGCGAACGGCTGCCGCTGGCCGGCGTGCCGCTGGCCGTCAAGGATAACATGTGCCTGACCGGCACGCCCACGACGTGCGCTTCGAAGATCCTCGACGGCTGGGTCGCGCCGTACACCGCGACCGCCGTGCAGCGGCTGCTCGACGCGGGCGCGGTTCCGGTCGGCAAGACGAACCTCGACGAGTTCGCGATGGGCAGCTCGTGCGAGAACAGCGCGCTCGGCGTCACGCGCAACCCGTGGGACCTCGCGCGCGTCCCCGGCGGCTCCTCGGGCGGGAGCGCCGCGGCGGTCGCCTCGGGCCAGACGCCGGTCGGTTTAGGCAGCGACACCGGCGGCTCGATCCGCGAGCCGGCCGCGTTCTGCGGCGTGGTCGGCTTCAAGCCGAGCTACGGGCGGATCTCGCGCTACGGCCTGATCGCGTTCGCTTCAAGCCTCGACCAGATCGGCCCGTTCGCGACCACGGTCGCGGACGCGGCGCTGCTCTACGAGCTGATGGCCGGCAAGGACCCACGCGACGCGACCAGCGTCGAGCGGCCGGTCGAGTCCGCCCTCGAAGCGCTGCGCGAGGATCTGCGCGGCGTGCGCGTCGGGATCGTCCGCGAGTTCGAGCTGGGCAAGCTCGAGGCGGACGTGCGCGCCGTGTACGAGCGCGCGTACGCGGATTTGGAACACCTGGGGGCCGAGCTCGTCGAGGTGGCGCTGCCCAGCGCCGAGCACGGGATCGCAACCTACTACCTGATCGCGCCGGCCGAGTGCTCCTCGAATCTGGCGCGCTTCGACGGGATGCGCTACGGACTGCGCGTGCCGGAAGCCGACGTGGGCGCGACCTACGAGGCGACCCGCGCCAAGGGCTTCGGCGACGAGGTGAAGCGCCGCATTCTCATCGGCACGCACGCGCTTTCGAGCGGCTATTACGACGCGTACTACGTCCGCGCGCAAAAGGCGCGCACGCTTATCGCCGCAGACTTCACCAAAGCTTTCGAGCGCTGCGACGTCATCGCCAACCCGGCCGCCGCTTCGCCGGCGTTCGTCTTCAAGGCGAAAGCCGATCCGGTCAGCATGTATTTGATGGACTACTATACCATTCCGATGTCGCTCGCCGGTCTGCCCTCGCTCTCGGTGCCGTGCGGCTACGTTCAGCCTGCCGGCGCGCCGGGTCCGTTGCCGCTCGGTCTCGAGCTGACGGCGCCGCTGTTCGCCGAGCGCGCGCTGCTCGCTGCCGCGCACGCCTACGAGCGCGGCACGCAACGCGCGCGCGAGCACGTGCCGCCGCCGCTGCGTGCGGCGGTGACGGGGGGCCGCGCATGACCGCGACCGCGCCCGTGCCGGACCTTGACGTGAACGGCGTCGCCTACGAAGCGGTCATCGGGATCGAGTGCCACGTCGAGCTGCGCACCGAGACCAAGATGTTCTGCGGCTGCCGCAACGTGTTCGGCGCGGAGCCGAACACCAGTGTGTGTCCGGTCTGTCTTGGTTTGCCGGGCGCCTTGCCGGTGCCAAACCGGCTGGCGATCGAGCTCCTCGTGAAAGCGGGCCTGTCCTTCGGCGCTGAGATCCCGGCCTTCTCGAAGTTCGACCGCAAGAATTACTTCTATCCGGACATGCCCAAGAATTATCAAATCTCGCAGTACGACGTGCCCTTCACGCTCGGCGGGGTCGTGTCGTTCTGGATGCCCGACGGTGGGCAGCGCCAAGTCCATCTGACGCGCATCCACCTCGAAGAGGACACCGGGAAATCGTTGCACGCGGGCTCGGGCGACGGCCGCATCGCGGGCAGCACCTATTCGCTGGTCGACTTCAACCGCGCGGGCGTTCCGCTGATGGAGTGCGTCTCCGAGCCGGATATCCGCAGCGCCGCCGAGGCGGTCGCGTACCTTGGCGCGCTGAAGCGCACGTTCGTCGCGCTCGGCGTCAGCGACGTCAAGATGGAAGAAGGCTCGCTGCGCTGCGATGCCAACGTCTCGATCCGGCCGGTCGGCACGAGCGTGCTCGGTACCAAGACCGAGATCAAGAACATGAACTCGTTTCGCAGCGTCGAGCGCGCGATCGAGAGCGAGCTCGCGCGCCAAGTCGAGATTCTGGCGAGCGGCGGGCGCATCGTCCAGGAAACGCGCGGTTGGGACGAGGGCGCGGGCGAGACGCATCCGATGCGGAGCAAAGAGCAGGCGCACGACTACCGCTATTTTCCCGATCCCGACCTCACCCCGATCGAGTTCGCGCGGAGCGACGTCACGCGCTTGCGCGCCGAGCTTGGCGCCTTGCCGCAGGCGCAGCTCGACCGCTTGATTCTGCGCGACCGGCTCTCGGTGGCGCAAGCGCACCAGCTCGTCGACGGGTCGGGCCTGGCCGTCTACTACGAGACGGCCGCCGAACTGAGCGGCAAGCCGCAGGCGACGCTCAACTTCGTGCTCGGCGATCTCTCACGACTCGCGAACGAGACGGGCGTCGGCGTCGCCGAGGCCGGCGTTTCGCCGCAAGCGCTGGCGGAACTGGTGGAACTGACCGAGGCGGCCACGATCAATTCGAAGACCGCCAAGGAGCTGCTCGCCAGGCTTTGGAGCGAGGGCGGCTCGCCGAAGGGGATCGTCGAGGCCGAGGGCTTGGGGCAAGTCAGCGACGTCAGCGCGATCGACGCGATCGTCGCGGGCGTGCTCGAAGGCAACCCGAAGGTAGTCGCCGACTTCCGCGCCGGTAAGATGAAGGTGATGGGCTTTCTCGTCGGTCAAGTCATGAAGCAAAGCGGCGGAAAAGCCAACCCGACGCTGGCCGAGGAACGGCTGCGCGCTCGGCTCGGCGAAGGCGCCGGGTAGGGCTGCGACGGCTCTTCGGCGGGGCGCATTAAGACGTGTCGCGTTCCTTAATGAAGTCGTTGCTGCGCCTCTATTCGGCCAAGCGTTTAGCGAAAGTGACGCGCTCCTTGCGGGACGGACAGTGGCCGTGCGGAAGTCTGTAAAAGATGCCTGAGCTCGAGTTCGCCGTGCCCGAGGTTTCAACGCTTCCCGCCGAGGAGGCCGTCGCCGCGGCGCCCGCGCCCGGCCTGGCCGACGCGCGCAGTTTGGAAGCGCTCGACTTCGAGGCGGTGCGCGCGCTGATCGCGCGGCACACGATGACCGACCGGGCGACGGCTCGCGCCCGGACGCTCGTTCCCGAAACGGCGCTGGTCACGATTCGCGAGGAGCAGGCGGCGACGCGCGAGATGCGCGCGATCGCGAGCGACGCGACCTTCGCGCTGCCGCGTATCGTCGAAGTCGGCGAGGCGGTCGAGCGCGCGGCGCGCAGCGGAACGCTCGGCCCACTAGAGTTGCGCGACGTCGGAATCGCGCTCGCGGCCGGCGACGCGGCGGTCCGGCGCATCCGCGCGAGCGACGCGCCGGTGCTGCGCGCGCGCTGCGAACGCGCGCGTCCGCTGCCGGAGGTCGCGGCGGCCATCGATCGAGCCGTCGGCGAACGCGGCGAAGTGCTCGACCGCGCCTCGCCGGCGCTCGCGCGGCTGCGCCGCAACGCCGTGCTCGCGCAAGACGAAGCGCGCGACCGCTGTCAGTCGATCCTGCGCTCGCCCAAGTATGCGCGCGCGATTCAGGACGCGGTCGTCACGGTGCGCGACGGGCGCTTCGTCATTCCCGTCAAGGCGGAGTTCAGTGGCATGCTGCCGGGCGTGGTGCACGACACGTCGGCCAGCGGTCACACGCTGTTCGTCGAGCCGCTCGACGCGCTCGACGTCAACAACCGCGTGCGCACGCTGCGGTTGGAAGAAGAGCGCGAGGTCTCGCGGATTCTGACGGAGCTCTCGGCGCTCGTCGGACGCAATGCCGTACAGGCCGAGACGAACCTCGAGGTGCTGGCCACGCTCGATTTAGCGCTGGCCCGAGCCCGCGTCGCGCAAGCGATGCGCGCGGTGGCGCCGCTGATCGTCGACGAGCCGCGGGTCGCGATCTTCGAGGGGCGCCATCCGCTGCTCGGCGAACGCGCCGTTCCGCAGTCGCTCACGCTCGACGACGACGTGCGTTTCATCGTCATCAGCGGGCCGAACATGGGCGGCAAGACCGTCGCCCTCAAGATGCTCGGGCTGTACGTGATCATGACCTATTGCGGGCTGCAACTGCCCGCCGGCGAGGGAACGACGGTCGGTGCGTTCGACTACATCGGCTGCGACATCGGCGACGAGCAGTCGATCGCGGACAACACGTCGACCTTCTCGGCACACTTGCAGCGGCTGCGCGCCCTGGTTGAAGCGGCGGGTCCGCGTTCGCTCGTGCTCGTCGACGAGATCGCGGGCGGCACCGAGCCCGCGGCCGGGGCCGCGCTCGCGATCTCGCTGCTCGAGCACCTGTTGGCGCGCGGCGCGCACGGTGTGGTGACGACCCACAGCACCGAGGTCAAGCTGTTCGCGCACGCGACCCAGCGCGTGCGCAACGCCAGCGTCCGCTTCGACCCGCACACGTACGTTCCGACGTACCATCTCGACGTCGGCTCGCCGGGCCAGTCGCTGGCGTTGCCGCTGGCTCGTTCGCTCGGGCTCGCTCCGTCGATCGTGGCCCGCGCTGAAGGTCTGCTCTCGGAGAGCGAGCGCGATTACGATCGCGCGTTGTCGGAACTGGCCGAGATCCGCTCGGCGGCTGCCGGCGAGCGCGATGCGCTCTCGCGCGAACGCGCGGAGCTCGTGACGCTCGAAGCGACCGCGCGCGGCCGTTCCGAATCGCTCGAGCGCGAGCGGCGCAAGCTCGTTCGCGAAGCCGAGCAGCGGCTCACGCTCGCGTTGCGCGAGTTCACCGCCGAGTTGCAGCGCCGCGGCTACGAGCGGCCCGCGGCCCGGCAACAGCGCGTCACCGCGGGGCAGACCGCGCTGCTGGGCCGCGTCCTCGACGACGTGCACCGCGACCTCGGGCTCACGGCCAAGCCGTCGCCGGAGCCCGTCGCGCCCAAGGCCCCCAAGCCGGCGATCGCCGTCGGCGACACGGTCATGCTCGAGAGTTTCGGGAGCGAAGGAACGGTCATCGACGACTACGGCGACACGCTGCTGGTCGCGATGGGCTCGATGAAGACCGTCGTTCCCAAGGCGTCAGTGCGCGTGGTGCGCGCGCCCGAGGCGCCCGTCGCGCGGTCGCGCGTGCGCGCGAAGAGCGGCGCGGCGACCCTCGAGGCGGCCAGCGCTGCGCGCCCGGAAATCGACGTGCGCGGCAAGCGCTTGGTCGAGGCGGAACCGCTGGTGGACAAGTGGCTCGACGACGCGCAGCTCGTCGGCGCCTCGCCGCTGCGGCTGATCCACGGGAAGGGAACGGGGCTGCTGGGGCGCGGCTTGCAGCAATTCCTGCGCGAGCGCGTGGGGGTCCGCAGCTTCCGCTACGGCAACGCCGACGAAGGCGGAAGCGGCGTCACAATCCTGGAACTCGAGTAACCGCCGATGGAAACGACAGCACGCTTCACAGCGCGCGAGCAGGCGCGGATTCTCGTCGAGGGTTGCGAGCACGTCGAGACGCTTGCCGAGCTGGTGGAGCGGATCGCAGAAAAGGGCCGGCTGACGGTCAAGCTCGGGATCGATCCGACCGGGTCGTTCCTGCACCTCGGCCACGCCGTCGTGCTGCACAAGATGCAGCAGTTCGTCGAGCTCGGCCACCGGGTGATCCTCATCATCGGCGACTTCACCGGGCGGATCGGTGATCCGACCGGTCGCAACGAGACGCGTCCGCCGTTGACCGACGAGCAGATCGCGGCGAACATGCGCGACTATCGCGAGCAGGCCGGCAAGGTGCTCGACCTCGAGCGCGTCGAGATCATGTACAACTCGAGCTGGCTCGCCAAGCTGACGTTCGGCGATCTCATCGGGCTGCTCTCGCAGGTCACGGTCGCGCAGATGCTCTCGCGCAACGACTTCGCCGTGCGTTACGAGACCGCCGTTCCGATCGCGCTGCACGAGCTGCTGTATCCGATCGCGCAGGCGTACGACAGCATTGCGATCGAGGCCGACGTCGAGCTCGGCGGCTCCGACCAGCTCTTCAACCTGCTGATGGGCCGCGAGTACCAGCAACGAGCCGGCCAGCGCAAGCAGATTTGCATGACGACGCAGATTCTCGAAGGGATCGACGGCGTGGTTCGCATGGGCAAGTCGCGCGCCAACTACATCGGGCTGGCGGAGCCGGCGAGCGAGCAGTTCGGCAAGCTGATGAGCATTCCCGACGACCTCATTCCGCGGTACCTTCAGCTGGCCGCGTTCCGGCCGGTTTCCGAGGTCGAAGCGGTGACGGAAGCGCTCGGACGGGGTACACTTCACCCTATGACCGCGAAGAAGGCCCTGGCAGAGATGATCGTGGCGCGCTATCACGGCGCCGAAGAAGCCCGCCTTGCGCGCGAGCGCTTCGAGGCGACCGTGCAACGCGGCGAGTTGCCGACCGACATGCCGGAGGTCCGCTCTGGTCCCTGGCGGACGGTCGCGGAGGCATTGGTCGGCACGGGGCTCGCGCAAAGTAAACGCGAGGCCGAGCGGCTGGTGGCGGGAGCAGGCGTGAAGGTCGACGGCGTCATCGTTCCCGACGCTCGGGCGCCTTGGTCGGCGCCCGCCGTGCTCTCGGTTGGGACGCGCCGCTTCGTGCGGGTCGTCCCCGGCAGCGACGGCGTGGCCGCGCGATGAGCGACGCGCAGGACCCGCCCGCGACGCCCGCCGTCACGTACAGCGCCCAGCGACCGCTCGCCGGCCCGACGCTGACCTGCCCGCGCTGCAGGCGCGTCCACCCGTACCCGCGCCCCCGCGGGCAGCCGGTCTACTGCGAATGCGGCTGGCACTATTCCAACGTCGACGGCCGCATCATCGACCAGTTCAGCCCGCGCTTCGGCGCATGAGTTCGCGCCTGCGCCAGCGAGGGCTATCCGGGGCCTGACGACGTGCGCGATTCGAGCCGGGCGATTAAGGCTTCGAGTTCGTCGCGTGAGAAGTAGTATGCTTCCTTGCAGAACTCGCAGATGACCTCAGTTTGCGGCTGCTCGTCGAGCATCTTTCGTAGGTCGTCGCGTCCCAGCCCGAGCAGGGCGCGCTCGACGCGGTCGCGCGAGCACGTGCAGGTGAAAGCGACGTCGTAGGCGCGCGTGAAGCGCATCGGCAGATCTCCGGCAAGCGCGCGCGAGAGGTCTTCGACGCTCGCGCCTTGGTCGATCTGTGTCGTAACGGGCGCCATCGCCGCGGCGCGTTCTTCGAGCGTCGCGATCGTCCGCTCGTCGGCTCCCGGCAAGAGCTGTGCTACGATGCCGCCGCTAGCCTTGATCCCCGCCGGGTTGGCGAGCACGCCGAGCGCGACGACGCTGGGAATCTGCTCCGAGGTGGCGAGATAGTAGCTGATGTCGTCGCCGATCTCCCCGCTCACGAGCTCGACGATGCCGACGTATGGCTGTCCTACTTCAAAAGAGCGCGTTACCTGCAAGTACCCCCGTCCTACCGCTCCGCCGACGTCGAACTTGCCGCGCTCGTTCAACGGAATCTCGACGCTGGGCCGCTGCGCGTAGCCCCGCGCGCCGATCTCGCTCGGCTTGTTCAGCTGTGCGTCGGCGACGAGTCCGCGCAGCGGTCCGTCGCCCGCGATCTGCAGGGTCAGTCGCTCGCGGCCCTTGAGACTAGCGCCGAGCAACGTCGCGCCGGTCAGTAGGCGTCCGAGCGCCGCGCTTGCGGTCGGTGAGAGCTGGTGGCGGTGCACCATCTCGCTCACGAGTTGTGTCGTAACGCCGGCGACGATCGAGAAGCTGCCGTCGGCGGCGGTGGCGGTTACGATCCGATCCGGCATCGCTCGCCACTTTCCGAGGTCGCCCCCTTTTCCTTCACGAACCTCGCAGCGCTATGAACATTCTCGTCATCCACGGGCCGAACTTGAATTTGCTCGGTACCCGCGAGCCGGAGATCTATGGTACGGTTACGCTCGCTGAGATCGACAAGCGCATCGCCCACGAAGCGGAACTGCTGCGACTAAATGTCAAGAGCGTCCAGCACAACGTCGAAGGCGCGATCGTTCAAGAGATTCAGGATGCCCGGGAAACGTACGCGGGAATAGTCATCAACGCCGGCGCTTACACGCACTACTCGTACGCCATCCGCGACGCAATCGCGGCGGTCGGAATACCCACAGTCGAAGTTCACATGTCGAACGTCCATGGCCGGGAAGAATTCCGAAGTCATAGCGTCATCGCGGCGGTTTGCCGAGGCACGATCTCCGGGTTTGGATCGGAGTCGTATCTGCTCGGACTTCGAGCCCTCGCTGCCTTCAGGGGAAAATGAGCGGCTAACGTTATCTATATTTCTATATTTAGTTATCGATACGATGGCGGGCAGGAGCGAACGGAGCGGATGCCAATTAACCTGGCGACGCGGTGCGGATCCCTTCCCAGTCACGCGCTGGGTATACGCCCCAGGAGTCCGGCCACTCGTCGTAATCTGGAGATGCAAGGTTGACAAAGGCCGAGCTAGTCGATGCCATCGCTGAGGAAACTCAGTTCTCGAAGCGTCAGGTCGGCGAGCTAGTCGATCAAGTCCTCGATCAAATCAAGAATGCACTCGCAAATGGCGATCGTGTGCAACTCATCCCCTTCGGAAGCTTCGCGGTTCGCGACCGGAAGAAGCGCGAGGGGCGCAACCCAAAGACGGGGGCTAAGCTCACGATTCCGGCTCGCAAAGTCCCCGCGTTTAACGCCGGCAAAGGTCTACGGGATGCGGTCGCCGGTATCAAGAAGCGCGCGACCACGAAGAAGCGCTAGGCGTCGGAAGAAGCGCTAACCGTCGACTTAGCGCGACGGCATTCGCGTCACGGTGCGAATCGCACCCGCTTTGCTTGCAGTGCGACGCGCTATGGCGGCGACCAGAACGATCACTACCGCAGTTGTGAGAGGGCCCGGTTCGCGTTTTCGATTCGCCCGAGCCGGATTGTTGCGAGCCTTCACCATAAGCGAGAAGCACCTCAAGAGAGGTGCTTTTGAAGACGGTCGGGCGGACAGGATTTGAACCTGCGACCCCCCTGAACTGCGGAAATCATTGAATCGTCTGTCGAACCTTCGCCAGTCGTATTCGGTGCCGCGATTCTGACGCTCGAATCCACCGAAGGTGTAGACCTTGCCGCCGAGACCGGTGGCGCCGATGTGGTTGAGGCCTGATCCATCCGGTGGATCCCGGTTGAACACTTTTTGTGGCCGGACACGCCGCCTCTAAATCGCTATCTTAACAGCATCACATGAAGGACCGTATTGCTCGCTGGGGAGTATGCTGTCGACGACAATGATTTTGGGAGTGCCTTGGGAGTGCCTTTGGAGTGCCGAGTGCCTTTAATGGACATCAACGCTAAACCGACCATTGTGGTCGTGCACGGTGCGTTCACCGACACGTCGAGTTGGAACGACGTTATCGCGGCAACCTGATAACGGGTATGCGAGAGATCACCGATCGTCGCGCTGGATCAGAACTGTCTCCTCTCACAGAGCACACAACCGGTCGGTGTCATCTGGCGCAGTTTCCGCATACGTGAGAGAGGCAGCCAGTGCGATCGCAAAGATGATGAACGTGGCGATGATCGCTCGCGCAGGCGTGAGCGCGATGGGGACGGCGTACGCTCCGAGCGCGGCGACGATGAGAACGCCGAATGCGCCGAGGCGGACCACGTTCGTCGCAGATGTCGGTAGGAGTACGCCAACGATCAGGATCGGGATCATCTCGACAAAATCGATTAACGAAGTCCCAGCCCGCCGGCGTAGGACGCGTCCCAGCAGTGTTCCGCGCGCCGGCGGCTCCGTCGCACTCCGCGAGGATCTGAGAATTCAATTCTCACATTACGTTTGGAGGCGAAAATCGGGAGCGCCGATTCCTCGATGCTGGCGTTCAGGCCCATGACACCACGCTTGGTTGGAAATTATCCGGTACTTTGCTCGATCACCAAGCAGACAACGAGAGGACACAACCCAGGAGGAAGCCATGAGCACCAACGTAGCCCATAGTAACGACGCGACGAGCGTCGCGAGCGTCACGAGCGTCGAGATGAAGTTTGAGGTGGTCGTCATCCCCGTGTCGGACGTCGACCGCGCGAAGGAGTTTTACGGTAAGCTCGGGTGGCGACTCGACGCCGACTTCCCTTTCGATAACGGCTTCCGGGTCGTGCAGTTCA
>JBKQHO010000033.1:0-13745 GCA_052267165.1 Vulcanimicrobiaceae bacterium
CGATCGAAAAACTCGCGAACCACGCATCGGCCTGACGCGAGATCGTGACCGAGAGGATGCGCCCGGCGAAGCGGACCTCCTCACGCATTCGCACCCAGCCGATGACCGGGAGTTTTGCCCGCTTGCCGAGGACCCGGACCGCGACCCCTCCGTGCGATACGCCCAGAGTTCGAGATGATCACGAAGTTGGGGCCCGATCCGCCGAAGCCCAGCCTCTCGACGGGGCAGCATCTTCTTCATAAGCTCAGTACAGGCGGCTAACTGGTCCCTTGCTTCCTGCCGAGCCGTTCTATGAGTTCAGCGAACCTCGAGTTCGGGCACACAATCGCGTGCGTTGAACTTGGGCTGAGCGCGCCTCCCTACAAAAGTCTCTTGTAAGTACTGTACGCAGCCGATATTGCCTTGCCATGAAAATGCCTTTTGTCATCACGTTCGTTTTTTGCGCTGGCATTTGCGCGACGAATGTGTAACATCCCGGGTGTGAAGAACCCCGGGACGGCCCAAGTCCAAGAGGTGATCCGAGCGTGAGTATCAACGAATCGCTAGAACGAGTACTGGAGCAATCCAGAGAGCTCCAATATTCGATCATCGACGCTTTCGACAAGGCGACCGATGACATCAGACCGCAAATCGCGCGTTCGCTGCATACTGCGCGCGATCTTCAGGTGACGCTTACCAAGCATATGGAAGCAGAGGCCGGAATGATTTGCGAGAATACGGCAGCCGCGAAGTCGCTTCTCGATGACTACATGGTCCTCGCGACCCATGCAATGCAAGAGTCGTCGGGGCAACTGCGCACCGCTGCCAGACAGTTGGTGCGGCAAGCGGTCAACCTGGTCGACGCGGCAAACGCGGCCACGAAACCTTAGCGGAAAGAGTCGAGAAAGCTTGCAGCGCGGTAGCTTCGAAGCGCTCAGGACGCCGGCGTGGCCGATACGGTGCGCTGCGGCATGCTCAAGCCACGGGGCTCCGGCTCTGCGGCGAGCACCGAGCGCATGCGCACGGCAAAGAGCAGCAGGAGCAGCGGCGCACCGAACAAGAGGAGGCCGTAGCCTACGAAGGTCTTCGAGTTGAAAGCCGCCGGACCGACCGCATGCACCGCCGAGAACACGACGATGCCCGACGCGGAGGAAACCATCACGAGCAAGGCGATGAGCGAGACGTAGGCGATGTAGAACGAGATGCGCGCGTCGCGCGGGCATCGAGCGGAATGCGCGTTCGTGATCTCGCCCGAGGTGAGCATGTCCCAGCCGATGGCCATGATGATGATGAGCGCTTGGGGCAGACTGTTTTCGGGGAAGCGCTCCGGCCCCGCTAGGAAGACGATGGCCACCAGCACGTAGGCGGCGATCGCCAGGTTCAGCGAAATCACCAAGCGGCAAACGGCGCGAAAGCGCTCGCGGGTCTTCGGCCAAAGCGCAGCGACCGCCAGAACCATCGGGCTTGCAAGGGCAACCCCGAAGGGCGCAGTCACGAGCTCCGAGCCTTGCGCGTCGAAGCCCATGAGCCAAAATATCGCCACGATGCTGCCGTATCCGAAAAAGAGAAAGCATGCGATCGAGCGCCGTCCGACGCTCAACAACCCGGCCACGAAGAATATCGCAAGCAGCGTGACCGCGGCAGCGACTTCCGCGAAGCTGAAGATGCCGTGCGTCTGGGGTTCCAACAAGTGCCTGCCGGCGTGGACCACGAGTGCGGCGTTCAGCGACACTCCGAACGCGACAAGGACCGCGAGCAGGATGCGGTACGGAAGATGCGCCCTGACCGCGAGACCCCGTTTCTTCCCGACGGACATTAACATCCAAAAGACGAGCGCGAAGGCGAGGACGACCGCCAGACCCTCGACGAAGGCGGACTGCTCGAACGAGCCGACCGCGACCCGTCCCACGAGGGCGGCGACCAGCGCCGCCGCGCACACGGACGCGGCGGCGACGAGCGGCGAACTCGACGTCGCGCGCTCGGCGAGCGCATCGCCGCCGACTTGCACCATCTCGGCGATGTCCGTGGAGGCGACGAAGAGGCCCACGATCGTGAGCAGGCCGGCGCTGGCACTGAGGTCGTAGAGCAGCGCGCCTTGACCGGTGAGCGCGGTGATCGCGAAAGCCAAGGACAGGCCGGCGCTTGCTACGGCAGCCGGGACGAGCGCTTCCGCGGAACTGAACTGCTCTTTGGAGCGGGCGTAATACCACAGTGCGGCTACGGGAACGATGAATAGGAAGTCCTGGAAGTGCAGACCTTCAAGCGTTGGGACAACGAATATGCAAGCAGCAGCGAGCGCCAGCGCGATCTTGCGCGCGCGCCGTGGTATTTGCAGCAAGCCCTTGAACAAGAGCGTGAAGACGAGATATTGTCCGAGCACGTACGCGACGACGATGCCGAGCGGAAGCGCACCTCCTAACAGCGGTACGGCCGGTCCTAGATGCCCGTGGGCAACGTCGATGGCCATCGCGAGCAACAAGATGAGGGCGCCCAGGACGAACGTGACGCGCATGTCGCGGTCCATCGACGCGACGGCGGTCATCCGGGCGCGGATGTGCTCCCAGAAGCTCGTGCTAGCGGTCACGCCGAAACGACCTTCAGCTCTCACCGGCACGAACGCTTGTACTGTTGGTAGAAACCGCCGATCGTACTATCGCCTAAGAGCGCAAACCTGGGGCACCTGGACGAGCAAGGTACGAAACGGGCTTCTTTTGTCCGCATATTTCCTATTATCGGCCGACTTCGTGCAGAGCCGGTGAGCGCGAATTGCGACCGAGCGGACGGGGGCCTACAACCCCGGCATGCTGCCTGGCCGTAGCAGCGCGACGAGGGCGAGCGCGATGAAGGCGGCCCCGAGTGGACGGACAAGTCGCTCGCCCAAGGACGCCGTCTTCTCGACGAGCACGATGAGCGCCAGCACTCCCATCCAATCCAGATGAGCGACGCCGACGCCAAACATCACCAGCATCAGGTGACGGCACTCGCGCGGCAAGGCATCCCTCAGCGGCGTGAGCTGATAGAGGCCGGCCGCCGCCAGCGATGATCTGCGGCCGCGCGCCGAGCCACGGCCACGCGTCGACGACCCGGTGCAACGCCATGTCGCCCGTGAAGGCAAGCGCTGCGAATCCGGTCCAGACCGCGAAGTACGCGAACAGGAAGGCGGCCAAGGCTGCTCGCCCTCGAGGCGCGCCCTGCGAGGCGGCCGATTCGGGGCGTCATAAACCGCAACTTCCTGGCCGATCAGGCCGTTCAAATCGGCGAGCGGACCACCGAGCCGGCCCTGCCATGCGTCGAGGAGCGCCTGCCGCTGTGCGCCGCCGGCACCCGCGTCGACGTAAATGACGCGCCGCCGTGACTTCGGTGCGAGCACGTTCCCGGGTATCTGCACGACTTGCACGAAGGTCAAACACTGTATCTCAAGGCCGGTCGCAACCACTCGTAAACTGTCTCATGGCTTGATGTTTTGGTTCATGCAGAAGAGGTTCGTCGGGTCATACTTGCGCTTCAGCTCGACGAGTCGCTGATAGCTTGAACCGTAGGCAGCCGGCACACGGTCCACCTCCTCGGCAGTCAGGAAGTTGACGTACGCGCCGCCCGTGGCGTAAGGTGTTGCCGCATCAAATGTGGAGCGGCACCAAGCGATGCCAACGGCATCCTCAGCCTCCGTCTCCCAGCGTCCGTGCACGTTCATAATGAACTTCACGTTGCGATCGAGATAGGCCGTAGCGTCAGGCGCGACGCGACTGGTCGCTCCTCCCATCTGGCCGATGAAGATCTCACAGTGCGGGCTGGGAAGTTTTCCGACCGAATCGATGATGGCGTCGATGGCGCCGTCCGTGAGCTCAGCGAAATCATGCGACTTCCAGTAGTTTCGCGCGCCCGGAGCGAGCAACGGATCGAACGCGGTTTGCCAACCGACGAATGGCTGTGGACCGATCACGTCGGCGATTGGCTTGCCCAACTCTCGCAGTGGTTTAAGCGCCGCCTCGCCGCTGGCGATGTCGCCCGCGCAGCACACGGCAAACACAAGGACTTCCTTACCATGCCATTCATCGGGAAGGAAAGGCAGCGGCGGAGCCTTGCGCATGACGACCCACGCCGTAACGTCATCCGGGGTCGTGGCGCAGAACTCGCGATAGTCGCGGAGCAGTTTGGGGGCGTCCGCCATCGGATGAACGATCAGGCCGGCGAGGACCTCGGGGCCAACCGGATCCAGCCGGTACGTGAATGCGGACACAATACCGAAATTCCCGCCACCGCCGCGAATGCCCCAGAACAGGTCGGGGTTCTCGGTAGCCGACGCGGTCAGGGTCCCCCCGTCGGCCGTGACGACCTGAGCGGAGATCAGATTGTCGATCGTTAGGCCGTACTTGCGGCTGAGCCATCCGAACCCGCCGCCCAGCGTTAGGCCCGCGATTCCCGTCGTTGAATTGATGCCCGTCGGTGTCGCGAGGCCATGTGCCTGGCACGCTTTGTCGAACTCCCCGAGCGTTACCCCTGCTTCGACGACCGCGGTGCGGCCTTGCGGGTCGACTGTAATCCCCTTCATCGATGAGAGGTCGATCACGACGCCGCCTTCGCAGACCGCGTTCCCGGCGATATTGTGTCCTCCGCCGCGGACCGCGGTGAGCAATCCGTGGGTCTTCGCAAATGTCACCGCAGCGCGGATGTCGTCGCTGGTCAGGCATCGCACGATGACCCCGGGCCGCCGGTCGATCATTCCATTCCAGATGACGCGGGCTTCGTCGTATCCCGGTGAATCTGCAACGAATACTTCGGCTCCGCCAAGCGCCTCGATAACCGTTTGGTCGATCTGAATGCGGGTTCCGTCGGACACGGAAAGCGTGAGCTGGGCCATGTCGGTTTCCTCCAATTTAATTGCGTTTTATCAAGCTTGGCGACCGACCAGCTAGACGATGCAGCGGGACTCTCGCCGACCGTCAGCCGTATCGCGAAACTTACGTTTCGTCGCTCTTAATGACAGGCGTTGAACGCGTCGCACGCTCCGCCGTCAGGATCTTCACGCCTCGAGCATCGTGCCCGTCAGCAAGTACGCCTTCGTCGGCGCGTTGGCTGAGGTCGACGTCTGCGTCGACACGTTATTCGCTCCTTCAATGGGCAAGCTCGCCGGTCTCTTCTTTGAGAGCGGCGTGCAGCTGTTCGCGCAGCTGCGGCGATTCAAGGTGACCGTGCGCGGCGACAGCGTGCGCAACGGCAACCGCCAACACCTCGTTCTCCCTCCCTGAGATCTTGAGAGAGCAGTTGCTTTCGCTAGGAAACTCCCTGCAATCGATGTACTTGCGGATAGCCGACATAGTCAATTCTCCTTTCAAACGAGCGACTCACGACGAGCTGCACTCATCATAGGAGCTCGGCGCCCTGTGGTCCAGCGACATTCGAACTTCTTATTCGAACGAATTGGGCCAGCCGGCTACGGCTCGCCCAGCACCTCGAGCACGCGACGAACGAGGTCGGGGTCGCGATATACGCCCTGCGGCTTGAGGAGGTGAAGGACCTCAAGGGTCAACTCATGGACAACCGGGTCGCGCGCGGCGAGCCGCGTCAGGCCGGCCCCAAATCCGAGCGCCTTCTCGAGATCCGGCGGCCGTTGCCCACGTGTTTTCGGGTACATGAAGTCGAGCCCCGCGGCCATCGTCCACGGTGTCTCGATGAGCTCTTGCACTCCGGCGAAGAACGCTGCGGCTAGCCCGGTAAGCGGGTCGCTTTCCGGCTTCTCGAGCAGCTGATGCAGCAAGCGCGCCTCTTGAGCGGCCACGCTCATGCCTTGGCCGTATACGGGATTGAAGCAGCAGATCGCATCGCCGATCGGCAGCAATCCCCGCGGAAAACTTTGGAGCCGTTCGAAGTGCCGCCGCACGCCGGCGGGAAAGGCGAACCTGGCGACGTCGCCCAGACGCTGGGCGTGCTTGATTGCGTCGTACACCGTCGCGGTCCGGAGGTCTGCTATGAATGCCAAGAAACCGTCGCCGTCACCGGGCGGCTTGTCGCCGAATCGCCCGATGGCGGTCACCATCCAACGCTCACCCTCCAAGGGCAACAGCAAGGCACCCCTGGAGCTGTGCGGCGCCGGCGGATAGGTAATCACGCCCTTCCAGCCGTCAGGACGATTCGGCGGGATCGCAAAGAGAGCCGTAGCGTAGCCGACGTCGACGTCGATCACGGTCTCGGGCGGCGCGGGGCGCCCGATCGATTCGAGCAACGCGAGGGTGAGGGCGCCCCGCCCAGAGGCGTCGACGACGAGATCCGCCGAGAGCTTCTCGCGTTGCCCGGCTCGGTTCTCGCAATGGATCGCGGTCACGGCGGAACCGTCCCGCGTCGCCACGGCCTCCAATGCGCGGCAACGCTCGCGCAGAGCGACGTTCGTATGCTGCTGCACGCGTGCGCGCAGGACGAATTCGATCAACGGCCTCGACAGCGAGTAGCCGCGCCAGCCGAAATCGCGAGCAGGAAACGGATCGTAGCCGGGGCGCTCGCGGCGGATATCGAGATCGACCTGCAACGGCACGGCGCCACCCTCGATGAAATCTGCTTCGATTCCCGCGAACAGATCGCTCAGTGCGCGCTGTCCACCGGCAAGCAGCACGTGCGCGTGCCTCCCCTGCGGCGCCCCAGCCCGCAGTGCCGCACCACGGGGCAGAGCGTCGCGTTCCACCACGACGACGCGGGCGAAGCGACCGGCGAGCGCACACGCGGCGGTCAACCCGGCGATCCCGGCGCCGACGACGACGGCCTGCGTACCGACGGTTGAGGACATCCGCGCCCCTTCCGCCGACGACACCTTCATCCCGCCGGTATCGAACTCACGGACCGCGAACGCCGCGGAGAAGTATCAGGCTGAGTGCGCGCAGAGCGAGGAGGACGCGCAATGCGTGAGGACGGGCTGGCATTCGGCCGGCTGCTACGCGATTTTCGGCTCGCGGCCGGTCTGTCGCAGGAGGCGCTCGCCCAGCGGGCGCGGATGAGCGCGGGCGGGGTTAGCGTCCTCGAGCGCGGCATGCGACGGTCGCCGCATCGCGATACGGTGGCCTTGCTGGCCGGCGCGCTCGAGCTCAACCCGCAGGATCGAGCTCGGCTGGATGCAGCGGCGATCCGGCCGTCGCTGCCGCGCCGCCGTCGCGCCGCCGCGGGGGGAGATCGGCACAATCTGCCGTTCGCGCTCACGCGCTTTCTGGGCCGCGAGCGAGAAGAGGCGGCGTTACGCGCGGGTCTCGCAGAGCAGCGGCTCGTCACCCTGACCGGCGTAGGCGGCGTCGGCAAGACACGCCTGGCGCTCGAGAGCGCGCGCGGCCTCCTCGAACGCTTCCCCGACGGCGTCTGGCTGGTAGAACTCGCGCCGGTGACGGATCCCCGGGCAGTCGCGGCTCGCGTTTCGGCGACGCTCGGCGTGTCACAACAGTTCGAGACCGCAGCGAGCGATGCGTGGATCGGCGAGATCGTCGAGAAGTGCCTGCTCGTCGTCCTCGACAACTGCGAACACGTGCTCGCCGGCGCCGCGGCCGTCGCGCAACGCATCCTCGAGCGATGCCGATTCATCCGTATCCTGGCGACGAGCCGGGAAGCGTTGCGCATTCCCGGCGAGCGCGTCATCCGGCTCGATCCGCTCGAGCTGCCGCGGACGCGAGCCGGCGAACCGTCCAACCTGAACGAGCTGCGCGCATCGCCGGCGATCAACCTGTTCTTCGACCGCGTTCGTGACGTCGCGCCCGACTTCGCGATTGCGGAAGGGGACGACGCCGCATGGCGCACGCTGGAAAACATTTGCGCCCAACTCGACGGCATGCCGCTTGCGATCGAACTGGCAGCGGCGCGGATGGGTACGATGAGTTTGGAAACGCTGGCCCGCGCGCTCGAGCGCCGGTTTCACCTGATCGCGGTCGGAGCTCGCAGCGCGCCGCAGCGCCATCAGACGCTCAACGCCCTATTCGACTGGAGTTACGGTCTGCTCGGCAACGCGGAGCGCAACCTCTTCCGGCGGCTGGCGGTGTTCGCGGGAGGCTGGACACTCGAGGCGGCGGAGGCCGTCTGCGCCGGCGACGAGCTCGCTTCCGCGGATTTTCTGGCGGCACACACGTCGCTCGTCGAGAAGTCGCTCGTCGTGGCCGACATGCGATCGGCCGCATCGCGCTACGCTATGCTCGAAACGACCCACGCCTATGCTCTCGCGCGATTAAACGAGGACGATGGGCATTCGCCGGTCGCGCATGCACATGCGGGCTACTATCGGGATCTCTTGCGGCAAGCCAACGCGACCTATGGAAAGCCTTCGCTTTCCGCCTGGCTTACGCCGCTCGAGCCCGAGCTCGACAACTTTCGGGCGGCGCTGCAATGGTCGCTCGCCGACGGGCAGGATGTCGCGCTCGGCGCGACGATCGCCGCGTCGCAGCACGCTGTTCTCGAGTTGCTGTCGCTATCAGCCGAAGGTGCCCGCTGGTGCGAGGAAGCCTTGGCGACCCTGGGAACGGAGCCGGATCACCTGCTGGAGGCTCCGTTGCAGCTTGCGCTGTGCACGTTCTACGCAAATGGGGGCTACGCCACACGCGCGGCCGTCGCGGCGAGCCGGGCGGCCGAACTCTATCGACACCTGCCGGCCGGACCCTCAATTCGCAATTTGAGCGCGCGGGGTTCGCTGTCGTTCGCGCTGTCGTTTGACGCCTGGGCCCTTGGGTGTCTGGGACGTTCCGGAGAGGCGGACGCAACGGCAACCGAGGCCGTCGCGGTCGCGCGTGAGGCACCGGAGCCTAGCGTGCGGGCGTGGGCGCTGATCGTGAAATCATTGACCGTCGGTGCGAATGATACCGGCGCGCGCCGAGCCCTCCTCGCCGAAGCACTCGAGCTTGGGAGATCGATGCCGGGCTCACTTACCTTCGGACTTGCGCTCATCGGATGCGGCCTCTCGGAGTTCGACGTCGGCGATTTTCAGCGCGCGCGAGCGTATGCGCGCGACGCCGCGAGCTACTATCGCGGCAGCGGCTTGGGCGCATATCTTGAATTCACGGCGCTAACGTTGTCGGCCCACGCTGCGCTTGCCGCGGGCAATCGCGAGGAGGCAGGGGCCGATGCGCACGAAGCTCTCTCGCGAGCGCACCGCGCAAGTCGAGGCGACTTGACCACGCTTCTGCAAGTCGTTGCGCGCATTGCGGCCTATGGCGGCCGACGCCGCACCGCCGCCCGCCTCATCGGCGGCGCCGACGGACTGCTTGCCGAGCTCGATCGTGAGCTCTCGCCGCCCACGGCGCAGCTGCGCGAGCAAACGCTCGAGGCGATCCAAGCTGACGTCGGCCAAGGCGAACTGGCCACATGGCTTGCCGAGGGCCGGGCGTCGAGCGTCGACGCCCTCATCGCTGCGGCGCAGAACGAGACAGCGGCGGCGTCACCCGCGTTGCCAGCCACGCCGCAAGGGCTGCGTTCACCGCAACCGGCTGCTCCTGCGCCATCCAATGACCCGAAGGTACGACGGCCTCGCTAAGGTCGCTGCAATCTTCGCGCATCGGATCGGCCAACCGAGAGACGGTCGTCTCGCACGTGTAGTCGTAGTCGGCATGGAGGAAGAGGACCGGCAGCGTGAGCTTACCGCTTTCCACTGCCCGAGCGGCATACGCGATGTTGCGGGAATGGTTCAAATACCAAGAGTTCGGCCCGAAAAAGCCATTGCGCTCGAGTGCGGCAACGTATTTGGTGAGCTCCTCGCGCGATAAAACGCCGGTATCTAGCGGCAGGTCGGGCGCTTCCCTCGCGCCCCCGAACCAGCCGCGATCGCGGCGGACGAGCGCGGTGCGGGCGGGCTTGCCCTTACCGTCGGGGTTACCTCTTCGGAAGAGCGCCTTGATGGTGTTGCACACATTCGCTTGGAGCACCGCCGTCGCGGCAGCGAAGTTCTCCTCATAAAAGAGTTGATACTCCCATTGGCCGGCGGGAAACTCCGTTTGCGGGTAGACCGTGCGGTCCACAAACTGCAACACGTTCGCAGGTGCGAAGCCTTTCGAAATATACGGCACGCATAGATTAGCGACCGCGAGGCAGCGCTCGGGATAGTGGCTCGCCAGACTCCACACGACCGGGCTTCCCCAGTCGTGCCCGACCCAAATGACCTTGTCCCGTCCGAGCGCGTCGACGAGGTCGAGCATATCCAGCACGATCTGCTCGAGCGCATAGTCCTCGTGCCGCAGGTAGACATCCGAACGTCCGTAGCCGCGCATGTCGGGGGCGATGCAGCGAAAACCGAGGGCGGCGAAGCACGGCAGCTGGTGCCGCCAGCTGATCGCAAGTTCAGGCCAACCGTGCACGAAGACGATCGGCGGCGCTTCCTCCGCACCGCACGCCAGATAAAACGTCGTATGCCTCCCCGTCCGGACGATATGCTCTGTGATCCCAAACATCATGTCGCGCCCTCCAAAGAGACTTCGACTCGCGTCGATTGCCAAGCTGTGCACGGTCTTACCGCTGGCAGCATTAGCCTCGGGGATGCGGATCGCGGCACCTTCTCGTTCATACGCGTGCACCCCTGACGCACTTACTTACTCTTTGCTCGAGCGGTTTCTGCTCGGCAGCGGAGCTCAAGATGGCCTGAGGTCAAAACGTCACGTTCTGCCGAACAGGTGGGCGGCGCCGCGCTGAAGGATCGGCTGATCGTGGGCTCGGGCGTACGAGCGGGCGTCGCTCGCGCTGACGATGGCGCGCGTTTTCCGACACGCCAGAGCCACGTCGCCCCGCAGCACGGGCGCGACCCGCTCGACCGCGGGACCTTCACTCTCGCGAACCTGCAAAAGCATCGCGGGCCCGTGGAGCCGGAAAGCGGCAATCTTGAGGCGAACGCCCCGACTTCCTCAGGAGCAGTTCGAAGGGATAGGCGCCACCATGACTAGCCTCGAGGTCGACGGCACGGATCTCGTCGTTGAGATTCACGGTCTCGACCGCCTAATGGCGTTCAAGAACCAGCTTCGCATCCCGCTCGCTCACGTGGTGGGCGTCGAGCACGCCGGCGAAGAGGCGCGAAAATGGTGGGTCGGGGTTGCAAACCCCGGAACGTACGTTGCATGGTTCATAAAGGCCGGAACGTTCCAAACGCGGCCCTGGGCAAGCGACCGTTCCTTTTGGGACGTGCGGGATCCAAAGCGAGCGATCCTGATCCGCTTACAAAATGATCCCTATGTCAAGTTGGTCGTCGAGGTTGCGGACGTCGAAGCCGCAATAGCGCAGGTTCGCGACGCACTCTCGCAAGCCCAGAGCTAGAGGCTACGGGCGCAATCCGGGTGATTTGGTGAGGCCGTATCGGCGCGAGCGACGGCCCGCGTTCGACCTAGTCCGCAAGTGACTGATGCCACTCACGAGTCGTCGCGAGTGCCCGACGTCCCATGGCAACGACTGGGTAAGCCGACCGCGATTGCGCTACAGTCCGATCAAGATGTCATGCACTTTCTTGAACGGTACTTAAGCGGAGCCTGACTGTCTCGGCACGAAGAGCATGCGACGTTCGCCAGACGATGACTGCTATATACGCGTTGCCTTCGTGGCTCTTGGTGCTCCTGATGGGGGCCTCGTTCGTTGCGCTCGCTTGCGGGGGCCATCTCCTCGTGCGCCGCTACGTACCCGTCGAAGACCTGATCGAGCACAACGAAGTCGCCGGCTTCATCGTGGCCGTCGTCGGTGTCATCTATGCCGTCCTCTTGGCATTCGTGACGGTGATCGTTTGGGAGAATTATTCGAACGCCGAGTCACGCGCGAGCCAGGAAGTCGATGCGGTTACGGACGTTTGGCGACTCGCCGCTTACCTGAAGCCGTCGTCACGACGCGCGATCGATAGCGACCTAAGAAGCTACGTCGCGGCCGTCAAAGACGATGAGTGGCCGAAGATGAGCAAAGGCGAAAGCAGTGCGGAAGCTCAGCGCTCGATCGTGGAACTTCTCGGCGACGTCGTCAACGTCCCCTTAGAGACGCCGCGTGATGGGAATCTACAGCACCAGATGCTCGAGCGCGTTCAGCTCGCTTCCGATCTGCGCCGCAGTCGGATCAACGAGAACGGGAGCGGTGTCCCGACGGTCCTTTGGATCGCGCTGTACGCGGGAGCTGCCACGACGATCGGCTTTCTCTATCTCTTCGGTCTCAAGAAATTCCAAATGCAGTTGATCATGACGGGGGCAACGGCGCTCATGATCGGGCTCGGGGTCGGCGTGATCCTGTCACTCGACTTCCCCTTCCGCGGCGACGTGTCGATCTCGCC
The DNA here is from genome assembly GCA_052267165.1 of Vulcanimicrobiaceae bacterium. Lineage (GTDB taxonomy): Bacteria > Vulcanimicrobiota > Vulcanimicrobiia > Vulcanimicrobiales > Vulcanimicrobiaceae > CAWICD01. Next base: position 12,218 of record JBKQHO010000033.1, read on the forward strand.
CGAGCGGTGGGTGACGCTCAACGACATGCTGATGGCCGGGCAAGTCTCCGACGGCCCTGCTTCGGTGCCGGCTCAGAAGCGCGCAACTTCCAGATAAGCGCGGGGCAATGGCCGTAAATCTCGACCCGACCGACACACAGCTCCTCCGCATCGTGAGCGCCGCGGCCCCGGGCTCGATCGCCGACGTCATTGCGATCATGCAACGTATCGATGAGCTGCTGCCCAATGACGACGGACTCAAGTGGTTCAACAAGCTCTATCTGATGGTTACGCAACAGATCGACGCACAGAGCCCACAAAACGGCTGGAAAGATGCCGCCTGGCTCACGCGGCTCGACGTCGTCTTTGCCGGATTTTACTTTGCAGCGATCGCCGGCGCACTGAGACAGGATGCCGGCACCGCGAGCTCGTGGGAGGCTTTGTTCGAAGCGCGCAGCCGAGGCGGAATCGATCGCATACAGTTTGCCCTGGCGGGGATGAATGCCCATATCAATCACGATCTCGCCTTAGCCCTGCTGCAGACCGACGACCAGCTTCATCTGACGCCGGCTCTCAAAAGCTCCGAGCACGATGATTACGAACACGTGAACGTCTTGCTGGAGGCGGTGCTTCCGGCGGCCTTGACCATGCTGGCGACTGGGATAGCGGGCGAATTGGCGCAAGACACGGGGAAGATCGGACGCTTGCTGGCCATCTGGAACGTCCGCGCGGCGCGCGATCTCGCTTGGGATTTCGCCGTCCAGCTTCGCGACCTGGAAGGCGTGAGCCGCGATTTCGCACTGCAAGCCCAAGACCAAGTCACCGGAGTGGCCGGGCGCAGCCTGCTGCTTCCCATTTCGTAGAATTGCTTTGCTTCTTTTCGGCAGCTCGGCCCTAACGCGCGCGGGACATGGACGCGGCGCAAGTTCTCGAGCACCCGGCTGAGACCCGTTCGAGTTTAGCGCCTTCGTTCTGATCTTCGCGCTGACATGGCGCCGCGCGACTGCAATCGGCGTCGGTGCCGGGATCGTCGCCGGCGTCGCCATAGTCGCGGCACTCTCGTTCTCGAACCACGGCACGATCTTGGGCCTCAACGCCGGCTTCTTTGCGCTCTTCCTCAACTTCCTCGTCTGCGCGGTCGTAAGCCTGGCGACGCCGGCGCCCGAAGCGGCGCCGCGTGCAGCGGACGCGCCGCAACGGGCGAGCGCGAGTCATTGATGCCGGGCCGCGTGGGGACCTTAGAAGATGTGCCCGTACCGCTTGCTCGCTTCTTTCTCTTCCTTGGGGCTGAGCTCTTTAGGTTTCGGGGACGCCTGCGGCGCCTGGGCACCATGCACGTTTTCGGCTAGAATGTGTTGCTTGCCCTCTCCATCTTTGCCGTCGAGTATGTGGCGCTTTTCCGCGCGCTTTTCACTGTTCGATCCCCCCGTGTCAAGATGGGATGGTACCAGCGGCACGCAAGACATAGTGTGCAACGGGGTGCGAGAGGATGATGCCCTATGGAGACAACTCCCGTCAATGGCCGAGCATCGCGCGTATCGAATGGCGC
>JBKQHO010000034.1:0-9222 GCA_052267165.1 Vulcanimicrobiaceae bacterium
ATCGGAGCAGTCACTCGGCGTCCGGCCGTCGCCGGCGACTCCGTCGTAGCAGCCTGGATGCTCACCTGCGTCCTGACGTTCGACCATCGCTTCGTCGATGGTGCCCCCGCCGCGCGGTTTCTGGCCAAACTCGCGAGCGCGTTCGGCGACCCGGAGGTACTGCTCTGATGCTAATGCCGGCGACTCAGCCTTGAGCGCCCCGGTCTTCGACTCGCGAAGGGGTTTGCAACCCGGCAAGTCGCGGCCCGATCGTGTAAGCGCCGCGGTTGGTCCCCGCGCGCGGCGAGCGATTGCGTGGCTGCCGGAGGGAGAGACGCTCTACGATGCGGTCGTGTCGGCGTTCTTGCGTTTCGGCGTTCGAGCCGGTGCCTTCTCTCTGTTGGGCGGACGTCTTTCGACGGCAGCCTATCACGTCGCAAAGCCCCGTGACGACAGCCTGCGTGTGGTTGAATACGGCCCCCCGATACGTATCGAGGGCGGCGCCAACATCATTCGGGCGACAGGCTCGTATGGGGACGATCTCTCGGGCAGGCCGTTGCTGCACATTCACGGTGTATTGGGCGAGACCGGCGGACGCGCGCATGGTGGTCACATCGCCCCCGACATCTGCGTGATCGGCTCGGTCGATGTCCGGGCGGTCCTCAACCTCACGGTCGGCTTCAAACAAAGCGCGGACCGCGAAACCGGATTCGCGTTGTTCTTCCCTTTTTCGGAGGCAGCCCCCAATGCCTGAGTCCCGCGTCCAGGAGATCATCACTGGTCGTGTAGCGAGCGTGCGCTTAGGGCCCAATGAGGATCTGATCGAAGGGCTCGACCAAGCGGCAGCGCGCCTCGGTTTTCGTCGGGCATTGGTCCGCAGCGGGCTCGGCAGCTTAATCGATGTGACGTACCAGGACGAAGCCGGCGCGCTGCGCCGCATCAGCGGCCCGGCGGTCGAGGTCCTGTCCATGTCGGGCGAGATCTCGCTCGACGACGAGGATGCGGGACGCGCGGTCGGAGTCTCGAGTATCGTCGCTGATCCTAGCGGAGCAGTTTGGGCCGGACGCTTCGCGCGCGGTAAGAACCCGGTTTGCGTTACGATCGAGGCCGTACTCGAAGAGATCCTCATCGCTCCCGATGAGCATTGGCGCAGCCCGTTTTAGACCTAGTCATCGATAATTCTGAAAGGTCCGCAGGATGAACCGCAATATATCTCGTCACCGTTTCACGGTCGCAACAGCAGCCACGTTCGTGACGATCAGCATCGTGAAGGCGCCTGCGAAGGCGGCGCAATTCGACTACAACTACGCGCATAATCTGCCGACGACGCATCCACTCCACATTCGGATGGTTCAGTGTTGGGACGCCGTCAAGAAAGAGACCAACGGCCGCCTGGTTGTGGCAACGCTTCCCAACAGTCAGCTCGGCGGCGACGTGGCAGTGCTCACCCAGTTGCGTTCGGGAGCCGTTCAATTCTTCACGCTCGACGGCGGCATACTCCAAGGGGTCGTCCCAATTGCCGCGATCCAGTCGATCGGCTTCGCCTTCAAGGACGACGCTGAAGGCTTTCGTGCTTTCGACGGACCGCTCGGTGACTACACTCGGAAGTCCATTCGGGACGCGGATTTCTATGTTCACCCCAAGATATGGGGAAACGGCATGCGGCAGATCACGTCTAGTAAGGGCCCTATCCGCACCGTCGCCGATCTGGCCGGTTTCAAGATCCGCACGCCTCCCGGGGCGCTGTGGGTCGACCTGTTCAAATCGCTCGGCGCCTCACCCAGCGCCATCAATTTCAACGAAGTCTACACGTCTTTGCAGACGAGGATCGTTGACGGCCAAGAGAACCCCTTCGCCCTCATCGATTCTGCCCGCCTCTACGAAGTGCAAAAGTACGTAAGCGAGACCAACCACATGTGGTCTGCTTTCCACCTCCTGGGCAACACGGATGCATGGAAGGCGCTTCCGCCAGACGTTCAGGGCATCGTAGACCGGAACTTGACGAAGTACGCTCTGCTCCAGCGTCAAGATAACGAGCGACTCAACACGTCGCTCGTCGCCGATCTGGTGACGAAGGGCATGATCCTCAACCGCGCGGATGCGAAGTCGTTCCGCAGCAGACTTTCGGAAAGCGGCTTCTATCAAACGTGGAAGGACAAGTTCGGGGCGCAAGCATGGGCGCTCCTCGAGTCGAACTCCGGCAAGCTGACGTAGCCGGACGATACCTAGAGGGCTGCAGGACGCAGCCTCAAGCGACGGCGGCGGTGAGCCCGGAACACAAGAAGCCGCCGTCGACGGCCATGACGTGACCGGTGACGTAGCTTGCATCGTCGGAGCAGAGGAACACTACGGCACCGGCCATCTCTTCGGGGCGTCCGTAGCGGTGCAGCGCCGTCCGTTCGACCCATTGCGCGCGCACTTCGGGGCTGTGCATTTCTGCCACCATCGGCGTCTCGACCGGGCCCGGCGCAAGCACGTTGACGCGGATGCCGTAGGCCGCGAGGTCGACTGCCATCACGCGGCTAAGCGCCACGACGCCGCCCTTGGAGGCGCCATAAGCGGCGCGGCCGACGTTGCCGACCATCCCGGAGACGCTGGCGACATTGACGATCGCGCCCCCACCCGTCTCGCGCATCGCGCGCGCGGCTGCCTGGCCTACGATGAAGGACCCTCGCAAGTTGACGGCCACGATACGGTCAAACGTCTCGAGCGTCGTCTCGAGAAACGGGATGTCCTTTCCGATCCCGGCCGAGTTGACGAGGCAGTCGAGGCGTCCGTGACGTTCCACGATAGTGCGCACCATCGCGTTGACGCTGGCCGGATCCGCAACATCGACGCGCAGCGGCGACAGCATATCCTCGCCAAGCGTAGTCGCATCGGTCGCGAGGTCGGCCGCGATAACCGTCGCCCCCTCTTCGAGCATACGTTGCGCGATCGCGGCGCCTATCCCTGATAGCCCTCCCGTCACGACAGCAATCTTATGATCCAAGCGGGTCGTCATTTTACTTTCCTTCCGGGAGCATTCCTACGTTGGGCCCGATCGGTGGACGAAGCCCAGTGATAGCCAGGGTATCGCGGCAACCAAAACGAGCGCGAAAACGACCGCGGCCAAGTATGGAATGACACGGGCGGCGGCGGAGTCGGGGCTGCACTTCCCGATGACGCAAGCAGCATAGTAGCCGATACCGAGCGGCGGCGCGAACAAGCCGACGCCCATGGCGAGCACGGTGATGATCGCGTACTGCACTTCATTGACGCCGAACGAGCCGGCGATCGGAAAGAGCAGCGGACCGAAAAGAACCATGGCCGGCAACCCTTCGAGTACCGATCCAAGAATGATGAACAGCACGATCGAGGCTGCAAGAAAACCAACCCGTCCGCCGGGCGAGTGACCGATCAAGTCCGCCAGCCCCTGCGCGAAGCCCGAGTGCGTGAGCGCCCACCCCATCGAAGTCGCAGTTGCGATGATCAGCATAATCGCACCGGAGAGCGCCGCCGTTTCGCGCAGCATGGGGTAGAAGCGGTGCCAATCGAGTTCGCGGTAGATCAACAACCCGATCAGGGTTGTGTAAACGATGCCGACGACCGACACTTCGGTCGCGGTTGCGATTCCGCCGATGACGAAATATCGAATCAATAGGGGCAGCAGCAGTCCCGGGATCGCGATAAGGAAATACCGCCAGATCCGAGAGGCGCTTGGCCGCACGGCTAATTCGGCGCGATCGTTCCTAGAGCGCAGGAGCGCGACGATCATCAGAGCGACCGCGGCGACTAACGCAGGCATCAACCCAGCGGTAAAGAGCGCCGAGATCGAAACGCCGGTGACCGACCCAATGATGATGAGTACGAGGCTGGGAGGAATCGTCTCCGCCATGGCAGCCGAGCCCGCCAGCAGGGCCACCAGCTCGGAGCGCTCCTGGCCTCGCCGTTCCATCTCCGGGAAGAGGACCGGCGCAACGGCGGCCATGTCGGCAGCCTTCGCGCCGGAGATTCCCGAGACCAAGAACATCGCGCCGAGGAGCACGATGCTGAGCCCGCCGCGCAAATGCCCGACGAGGCTTGCCATGAAGTCGACGAGACGCTTCGCAATGCCGGCGGCTTCCAGCAGAACGCCGAGAAAAATGAACATTGGCACGGCCAGCAGCACGAGATTTGAAACGCCTTCGTCCATCCGCCCCACCACCGTGCTCAGCGGGACGTCCGTCGTGAGCGCTAGATAGCTCAGCGTTCCCACCCCAAACGAAAAGGCGATCGGGACGCCTATCGTTACGCATGCGCCGACTACGAAGACGAAAAAGACGACCAGATTGAGGTTGCCGAGCTGCGCGAACATACCCTTCCCGAACCAAGCCAGCGCGATGATCGCGACCGCTGCAGCAAAGACGGGGAGCACGACTCGCATCTCTCCGTCGATCAAGCGCAACAGGGCGAGGACGAGAATCAGCGCGAGACCCACCACGATCGCCAAGATCACGTACGATCGAGGCAGATTCAGGGCCGGCGTCAGATCGTTTTGCTCGAGTGCAAGAAATGTGCGGCTCGGCGGGAGCAGCTCGACACAGAAGAGCGCGACGACAGTCGACGAGATCGCCTCGAATACGTGTCGCACGTTGGGGCTCACGGCGTTGACAAGCGCGGTAAGCCGCATATGCGTGCCTTGCCGGTAGGCGATGACCGCCCCCAACATGGTCAGCCAGAGGAACAGGATCGTCCCCAGTTCGTCGCTCCATGCCAGCTCGTTGCGCAGGACGTAGCGCGTGAAGACTCCGCTGGCGAGAATGACGATCTCGACGACGATAAGAATGCACGCCAACGGCTCGACGACAGCGCCGATGGTGCGGTCGACGGCGCGCGTCCAGCCGCGCCGCAAACCGTCCTGCGCCTTGGCTCCGATCGTTTCGACGGCTACGACCTCGTCGAGGGTTGCAGGAACCGCCATCGGTCTTAGACGACCTTTCCGCCGTGCGCTTCGAGCAGGCGTCCGTCGAGGCGACGCGGTCGCCGGCTGGACGTTCCTTCTGCGAAAACCCGAAGCCGGCTTGTCGTGCGCGAATGCGCAACACCGAACTCGGGATCAAGCACTCGGGATCAAGCGTTTTCTTTGCAAGAACGTCTTCCTCGGGGGGCTGCTGCGATAGGTCATCCTGGAGAGCGCTTCCATGAATTCCGTTCATCCGCCCGCAGCAAAACGTGCACGCGCGAAAGAACTGGCCCCTTTTCCACGAGTCTTCGGGGACATGCTCTAGGTTGGCCGGCGCTCGGTCGGGTAGCAGGGCTCGTCGTGATAAGCGAAAGCATAACAAACATCCGCTCGGACGCCGGTGCTTTCACTATAGAACCGTAGCAATGGGACAGTCAACTGGCGAAATCCACGTACTCACGCCGTTCCGGTCGGACGGTAAGCGATCGAGAGAACGCTATCCGACATGGCTCAACGTCCTCACTGATCCTAAGACCTCTTCGCATCGAGTCGATAAGGCCACGAACTGCCCTGTTTTTGCTTGGTTGACTCGTTGAGGACGAGCTTGCGAATTGCGCTCGGTCGATGCATCGACGAGACCCGGCGCGAGAAACGAGCATCGCTTCGAGGCACGAGCATGAACCATCGCGATGACCTTCGCGCGGCAGACCCTTCGCGTCGAGCCCACGCTTGTCGAAGGCCTTTCGCCAGTTGACTGCCCAATAGCTGGGTTTTATAGTGCGATAAAGCCATTAACATTTCAGTCACGTGAAGAGTTGAGTGGTGTAGCTGGGCAAGGGACATTACAGCGGTTCGATGAACTGGTCGGCCAGTGGCTGGAGTGGAAGCCTCTGTGGATGCTGGAGAACGACCTGAGCGCAGAGCGCGAGCGCTTGGTCGCGATCTGTAGAAGCTCAGCTACCCACACGGACGGCGGAGGACCTTGAACGACGTCCCCGAGATTGTCGCGAGCGGGCGAGTATGTTTGCCAGTGAAAGCGGTCCCGACGCACAGACGAGATGAACGGAGTTTATGAAAGCTCTCAACAAGGACGTGTCGCAGGACCGGACCAACGGCGACGCCTCCGAAAAGAAAGCGCCCAACCACGAGTTCGGCATCGAGCTGCTGCGGACGATGATCCGAATTCGCGTTCTCGAAGAGGGCATCGAGAAGAACTTTCTGGCGGGGGAGATTCCCGGATTCGCGCATCTGTCCGTCGGACAGGAAGCCGTCGCCGCGGGCGTTTGCTCGCAGCTCCGCACCGACGACTACATCGCCTCGACGCACCGCGGACACGGCCATACGCTCGCGAAGGGCGCCAAGATGCGCTCGATGATGGCGGAGCTCTACGGCCGCGCGACGGGCCTGTGCCACGGCAAGGGCGGCTCGATGCACATCGCCGACTTTTCGGTCGGCATGCTCGGCGCCAACGGCGTCGTCGCGGGCGGATTCGGCTTGGTCACCGGAGCCGCGCTGTCGGCGGTTCAGCGCAAGACGGACCAGGTCGCCGTGGCGTTCTTCGGTGACGGCGCGACCAATCGCGGGCCGTTCCACGAAAACCTCAACCTTTCGGCGGTCTGGAATCTGCCGGCAATCTTCGTGCTCGAGAACAACAACCTCGCTTCGACGACTTCGAGCTCCGAGACGATCAAGATCGCCGACCTTGCGATTCGAGCGAGCAGCTACGGAATGCCGGCGGAGATCGTCGATGGATTCGACGCCTTCGCCGTCGCCGCTGCCCTCGAGAGCGCCGTCAAGCGCGCTCGAAGCGGCGGCGGACCGACGTTCGTCGAGTGCAAGACGTTTCGGCATGGCGGGCATTTCATCGGTGATCCCGAGCTTTACCGCACCAAAGAGGAAGTCGAGAGCTTCATGAAGGCCCACGACCCGATCGTCCGGATGCAGGCAACGCTTGGCGAGAAGCTGACCAAAGAACGCTTCGAGCAACTTTGGCAAGCTGCGCGCGACGAGTTCGCCGAGGCGGTCGAGTTCGCCCGGAGTTCCGCACCCTCCGCGCCGGAGGAGGCCTTCTTCGGCACGTACGTGGGCGACCGCGATGCAGGCAATCCGGTCCACGAGTTCGAGACGCGTGAACGCGACGCACTGTTGCCGTTCGCGCCCAAGGTCGGCCTGGGCTCACAGGGTGCCGTGCACTGATGGCGCACACGCTCAGCTTCTCGCAGGCGACGCTCGAAGCGATGCAAGAAGAGATGCGTCGCGACCCGACCGTCTTCCTGATGGGCGAGGACATCGCCAAACAAGGCGGGATCTTCGGCCAGTTCAAGGGCCTGCCGCAGGAATTCGGTTTCGAGCGTGTCCGTGACACGCCCATTTCCGAAGCCGCGATCGTGGGCGCAGGCGTGGGCGCCGCCATCACGGGATGCCGGCCCGTCGTCGACATGCACTTTGCCGACTTCATCACGTGCGCGATGGACGAAGTCGTCAATCAGGCTGCGAAGGTTCGCTCGATGTTCGGCGAGCAGTGCACGGTTCCGATGACGCTGCGTGCGCCGGACGGGATCACGAAATCCGCCGGACCGCAACATTCGCAAGCGTTCGGGGCGTGGTTCGTGCATACGCCCGGCTTGGAGGTCGTGATACCCTCGGATGCCGAGGATGCCAAGGGTCTCCTGAAGTCGGCGATCCGCAGCGACAACCCGACGCTCTATTTCGAGCACAAAGCGCTCTTCCCGAAGAAGGGCGGCGTCCCGGACGATGCCGACTTCCTCATCCCGATCGGCAAAGCGAAGACGATGCGCGACGGGAAGAACGTCGCGATCGTTACCTATGGTATCAGCGTCGGTCGCGCCATGGAGGCCGCGAAGCTCCTCGAGGCGGACGGCATCGAAGCGACCGTCATCAACTTGCGCACGGCTTGGCCCCTCGACTACGATGCCATCGCGAATGCCGTCGCGACCACGAATCGCGTCGTCGTCGTGGAGGAGGCCGTCCGCGTTTGCGGGCTGGGTGCCGAGATCGCCGCCTTCATCTCGCAAGAGTGCTTCGACGATCTCGACGGGCCGCCGATCCGCCTGGGCGCGGCGCACGTCCCCGTGCCGTTCGCCCCACAATTGCAGGAGGCGATGTATCCAAAGGCGCCGGCGATAGCGGACGCGGCGCGACGCTTGGTCAAGCGCGAGGTGTAGCCGTGCCGGTTGACGTCACGATGCCGAAGCTCGGGCTCACGATGGAAACCGGCACGATCGCGCGGTGGCTCAAAGCTTCCGGCGAAACGATCGCTGAAGGGGACCCCCTCGTCGAGGTCGCCAGCGACAAGATCAACTTTGAAGTCGACTCGCCCGCGAGCGGAACGGTGATTGTGCTCGTCGGCAAGGAGGGCGACGAGTATGCCTGCGGCACCGTCATCGGCACGATCGCGCTTCCGGGCGAAGCGACGAACGGGGTAGCGACGACGCCCGCCGTCTCGCCGGTCGCGGCGCCGGCCGCTGCGCCGGTCGCGGCGTCGCCGGCCGCTGCGCCGTTCGCGGCGGCCTCGCGAGAGACCGGGCGGTTCATCGCATCACCCGCGGCCCGACGACTTGCGCGCAAGCTCGGTCATCCGCTGACCGCGATCGTGGGGACCGGACCGCGCGGGCGAGTGACGCTATCGGACGTCCATGCTTTCCGCGGCTCTTCGGAGCCCATTCCCGCTTCGGCTCCGGTTTCGGCTCCCGCCTCGGCGCCCGCCGGCCTCGACACGTCACGGCGCACGATCTACCGCAAGATGACCGAGGTCGGATTGCTCCCCCTCGCGACGGTCGAGACGATCGTCCGAGTCGACGCGGTGAAAGCCCTCATCGAGCGCAGAGCCGACTTCGGTTGGACCGCATACGCCGTCTACGCCTGCGCTCGGCTGTTACGGGCGAATCACGAACTGCGCATCGACGCGCGGAGCGGCACACCGTTCGAAGCCATCGACATCGGCGTCGCGGCCGACACGCCGCGCGGCCTGATCGTTCCGGTCGTTCGTCACGCCGATTCGCGACCGCTCGCCGAGATCCACGCCGAGATCGTAAGGCTCGCAGGCACTGCGCGCGAGGGAACGATCTCGGGTCAAGACGTCGGCGGCGCGTGCTTCTCGATCTCCAACGTCGGCCCGCAGAAGGTCGAGCGGGTCGCACCGCTCGTCGATCCGCCGCAAACGGCGATCCTGGGTATCGGAGCAGTCACTCGGCGTCCGGCCGTCGCCGGCGACTCCGTCGTAGCAGCCTGGATGCTCACCTGCGTCCTGACGTTCGACCATCGCTTCGTCGATGGTGCCCCCGCCGCGCGGTTTCTGGCCA
>JBKQHO010000035.1:0-16461 GCA_052267165.1 Vulcanimicrobiaceae bacterium
CGCCATTCGATACGCGCGATGCTCGGCCATTGACGGGAGTTGTCTCCATAGGGCATCATCCTCTCGCACCCCGTTGCACACTATGTCTTGCGTGCCGCTGGTACCATCCCATCTTGACACGGGGGGGCCCGTGTGCACCCGATTGCAGCCAGTTCCGCGCAAGCTTCTCCCACCGAACGTTGAGCGCGTCACGGAGAGATGTTCAACCACCATACCTGCGATGGCAAACACCGGGCGATCTGCGCCCTTAATTGTGCCTTCGTAACCGCGGCTTAGCGGTCCGCAGCACGTATCATCGTCGGTGAACAGGGCGTCGTTCCGTCCGATGTGAACGTCAAGCTGCCCTAGCTCCATTGATCGGAAGCAGCACCGTCCGCCCGCAAGCATTGGAGGACGCCAATATGGCCAAGATGACGAAGCAAGACGTCGGGCCAACGGTTACTCGGACGACTCGAGCGCCCGCGCAGCCCGCGTCGGTGGTGGAGTATGGTGGCCGCAAGGTTGCCATTGTCGTCGGCGTCATGTTGGCGGCGTTGCTGCAAACGCTAGACGCGACGATCGCGAATGTCGCCCTTCCCAATATCCAGGGAAACCTTGGCGCCAGCGTAGACCAGGGGACGTGGGTCGTCAACGGCTACACGATCGCGGTCGTCATCATCATCCCGATGATCCCGTGGTTCCAGACGATGCTCGGTCGAAAACGCTACTACCTCGCGTGCATCGCGGGCTTTACGGCGGGATCCTTCGCCTGCGGGACCGCGACCTCGATCAACGAGCTGATCCTCTACCGCGTCGTGCAAGGAGCCTTCGGCGCCGGCCTGCTTGCCACGTCGCAGACGATCTTGCGCGACACGTTCCCGCCCGAACAGCTGGCAGCGAGCCAGGCTATCTTCGCACTCGGCGCGATCCTTGGGCCGGCGTTGGGACCGCCGCTAGGCGGCGTGTTGGTCGACAACTACAACTGGAACTGGGTCTTCGACATCAACGTCATCCCGGGGATCGCATCGTTCTTGATCCTGCTCCTGTTCTTGCGCGACCCTGCGCCTCCGCGAAGTGCCGGCGTCGACATCCCCGGCTTTGTCATGCTCGCCGTTGGGATCGGTTCGCTGCAGTATCTACTTAGTGAGGGCGAGCGCTACGAGTGGTTCGCAGACCAAAACAACGTGATATTCGGCGTGCTCGCACTGCTCGGCATCGGTGGCCTCGTGTGGTGGGAGCTGCGCGCGCAGCAGCCGCTCGTCGACCTGCGAGTGTTTCGCTATCGCGCCGTTTGGGCAGGTTTCATTCTGGGGCTCGTGATCGGCGGCGCGCTATTCGGGTCGACGTATACGCTTCCGCAGTTCACTCAGGGCGCGCTCGGATTCACCGCAACCCTGAGCGGGCTCTTGTTCCTCACCCGCGCTGTCCCGATCGCGTTGATGACGCCGCTGGTCGCGAGAATGTCGCAACGCATCGACGTGCGACTCTTCATTGGGATCGGCTTCGTCGTGATGGCAGCCGGCAATATCAGCCAAGCCTTCGTGACCACGCTCGAATCCGAGTTTTGGAGCTTTGCGCTTCCGCTTGCGCTGACGGGGGCAGGTGCGGCGATGCTTTTCGTTCCGCTGTCGATCGCGGTACTCGGCGGCGTACCGCGTGTCGAGGGGACGAAGGCAAGCGCGTTAGTCAACCTGGCGACACAGATCGGCGGCTCGATCATGATCGCCGCCCTCACGACCGTCATCGATCGCCGCGAAGCGTTCCATGGCTCCGTCCTGGCCGCGAACGTGAACCTCCGCAACCTGGCATACCAGCAGCTCGCCACCCACCCAAATGCACTCCAGCAAGCCGCCGCCGCGGTCAACTTGCAGTCGACGATTCTCTCCTTCGCCGACGCGTCGTTCGTCATCGGCATCGTGTCGCTGGTTGCCGTAGCCTTCGCAAGCCTCATGCCCAAGCCGCGGCGGGGCGTCGCCGGAGGTGTGAGCGGATAGGCGGCATAGCAGAAGGGCTGGGCTCTACGCTCAAGGGCGGGAAGCCAATCCATCCTAGAACCGCTGTGCCATCCGGGGGCTTCCGGCTTAGGAACGTCGTCGAACGTTCGCGAGGCGGTGCCGGCCGGACGGCCTCTGAATCTGCCGAGAGTTTAGCCGGCCGGCCTCCCCGAAGGAGGCGCGGGTGATCGTCTCCATCTCGCGTGAATTTGGCGCGGGCATTCGGCGATGGTCGGGTCGGCCTCGGCGGCCCGGCCGTAGCGCTTGGCGCGCTCGATATCGGCGTCGGCCGCCCGGTCCAGGTCCGCCGCGGCGCCGCCGGGGCGGACGTCGATCAGCACGTCCGGGCCGGCTTTCGAGCAGCGGGGGGTCGCCGGCGCGCCTTGGTCGACGCCCGCGTGCCGGGTTCGACCGCCGCCGACGCCGCGGCGCTATGCATCGCGTCGCTTGCAGGCGATCTGGTCGATGGCTTGCTGGGCAAGCGCTGCGGCGCGCTCGGTGACGTGGGCAAAGCGTGCCGGCTGGGTCCCGGCGGCGGCGTTGGCTTCCTGCTGGAGCGCATGGAGGTTGGGGTAGCGCCTGGCGGGATCGGTGATCGTTGCGGTTGCCTCGAGGTCACGCTGGATGTCCGCCGGTTCCCGGTGGGCCATGCGGGGGTTCAGCCAGCGACTGAAATGTCGCACATTCCTTTGGTTGGAGATCGCAGGCCTGCACCGGGTAAGGAACCTTACATGCGTCGCGCTTCCGGTTTGTCACAATGGACGGAACCCTCATTTCGATCATTGGAGCAATCATGCGTCGTTTCGCCCTCGTCACTTTGACCGCCGCGCTCGTCGTCCTGCCGGCAGTCTCGTTCGCCCAGACCCCCGCGCCCTCTGCGATGAAGCATGACGCCATGAAACATAGCGCTATGAGCCATTCCGCAATGGCGCACGCAATGGCTCACACCCCGAAGAAAAGCACGTCGATGAGCCACGGTGCAATGTCGCACGACGCGATGACCCACTCGATGAGCCACGCATCGCCCAAGCCGTAGCCGGCATGAATCGCCGGACGATGATCGCCGGGCTACTCGCTAGTCCGGTTGCGGTGAGTATAGCAGCGGCTGCGACGACTGGGTCGTTGCTGCCGCTGCAACTGGCAACGAGCTGGCTCGGCGCGCATCCGTCGCTTTCGAGTCTTCATGGGCGCGTTGTGCTCGTGGATATCTTCACGTTCGAATGCATCAACTGCGTCAGAATTACGCCGAACCTCAAGCGGCTCTATGCGACCTATCCGCGATCTTCGTTCGAGATCGTCGCCGTCCACACGCCGGAGGTTCCGAGCTATCAGAGAAGCACGGCCTATGTCGCTGGTCAGGCGCATGCGTCCAAATTGCCATGGCCGATCGCAATCGATAACGACCAGCGCATTTGGGACGCCTACGGCGTCAACGCGTGGCCGACGCAGTTAATCTTTGACCGTTCTGGACGCTTGCACACAATGATCGTCGGCGACGGTCAAGATAGGCAGGTCAACGCCGCCGTGCGGGCCCTGATCTGATTATAAAACTGCGGACTCGCGCCGTCGCGCCGACGAGAAACCCTTGAATAACGCCCCGACGACGCTCCTCTTTGATCTTGACGGAACGCTGACCGACCCCTATGTCGGAATCACGCGCTCGTATGCGCACGCCCGAGAGCGGCTTGGCCTGAGCGCATTGTCCGACACGAAGCTGAGGGACCTCATCGGGCCGCCGATGGACGAGACATTCTGGGCGCTCAGCGATGGCAGACCCGAGCTCATTGACGGAGCGATCGCCGCATATCGCGAGCGCTATTCGCGTGTCGGTCTTTTTGAGAACGTCGTGTATCCCGGTATTCCAGCCGCCTTGCAGACGCTGGCGGCATCCTATCAACTCTTCGTCTGCACCTCCAAGCCAACGACGTTTGCGACGCGGATTCTCGAGCATTTCGAGCTCGCCAACTTTTTTGAGCGCATCTACGGAATCGAACTCAACGGAACGCGGTCGGATAAACGCGATCTCATGAAGTGGATGCTCGAGCGCGAAAACGTCGCCTGCGCGGATGCCGCGATGATCGGCGATCGGAAGTTCGACGTTATCGCCGCCCACGTTTGCGGCGTCATGCCGTTTGGCGTGCTCTGGGGCCACGGCACGGAGAGAGAGCTTCTCGACGCCGGCGCGGTTGCATGCATCGCCTCGCCCGAAGACTTGCCGACATACTTTGCAACCCACGCGCCGCCGCGCACGTGACCGACTGACGCGCCGTGCAATGAACTCTAGAAGCGACGATAAGACGGCCCGGTCCTTCGCTGCATGACGAACGACAAAATGTAAACGTTCTGCAAACGGGATGAGGCGATGGCTCGCATCGCCGGCGCCGTTACCGCGACGATCGCGATGCGAGCGAAGGGCGCGCCAGCGGAGGACGCGACAAGTCTCGCACGCAGGCTCAGGGCCAGAGACGGCGTGGTCCCCGCCGGTTCCGTCGCCACGATCGGCGTACCCATAGCGGTTCTCATGGCGACTGCTCCCATGGGCCCGGGACTTCGCCGAACCGACGATCTCGAAGTATCATGTCGGCGCCGTAGTTCAAGGTGCCTCCGGCACGCTCTATGCCGGCATGAATCTCGAATTTGCAGGGCAGACGCTCGCCGCGACCGTTCATGCCGAAGCAGCGGCGGTGAGCAATGCCTGGCTTCACGACGAGATCGGCATCGTGTCGCTCGCGAGCAGCGCGCCGCCCGACGGGGATGTGCTGCAGTTTCTGAGCGAATTCGTCGCACCGTCGCGCCTGCGAATATGGATGCCCAACGGTCGGACGGTGACTTTGCATGAAGCGCTTCCACTCCTTGATTTTCGAACTGACCCGAACAAAACGATCGGCCGATGGCCTTACGCGACATCTTACTAACTAACAAACGTCACATCCTGATGTGCGGATGCTTACGCGTTATCGGCCCCACAGTTGATGGATTACCCCACGATTCGTCATTGATCGCGAGGCGACACCGTTGCTAATCATCGCACGTTTACGACAAGTCTTAGTGCGGGGGTGTCGACGGCTTGAGCGTTGCGACCGCGGCGAGCGTTGCTTCCGGGTCGGGCCGAAAACGGTAGTCCGGATTCGCTTCCGCGTAGACGATCGTGCCAGAAACGTCGATGACGTATCGCGCCGGAATCGGGAGGCGCCAAGTCCCCGCGACATTGACGCGAGCCAGATCGTTGCCGAACACGCTTCGGTAAAGATCGCTGAGGTAGGCCGGGAGCGTGTTCTTCGTTCTTCAGCGATGATCGCATCGAGGGGCGCAATGCGATCTAAGAAACCTTACGGCTAAACTCGATTCAACCGATCGATAATCGCCGTCGACGTCAGGAGTTGCGGCCAGATTTCGATCGTGCCGTCGGTTCGGTAGTAGGCGTACAACGGAACGCCCGCGGATCCAAGGGAATGCAGGTACGCGGTGATTTGCGGATTCTGACTCGTCCAATCGGCGTGTACGACGGTGACGTCGAGCGCAGCGAGTCGACGTGTGACCTCAGGCCGCTCCAGTGCAAAGCGTTCGTTCACCTGACAGGTTATGCACCACACTGCGCCCACTTCGACAAGCACCGCTCGATGCGCGCGACGTAGCGCGGCGAGATTTGCGTTCGAGAACGCCGGTGTCGCGCTTGCAACGAAGGTCGTAGCCGTCGGTTGCGGGATGATTTGTTGGGCGAAAACCCATATCAACCATGCAGCGGACGCGTACAGCGGGAGCGCCAGAATCCGACGTGCGGTCACCATCCACTGACCTGGCCTGGGGATCCAACCCAGCAACGCCGGAATCACCATGAGCGTCGCGTGCGGCAGCGCGATGCCGAAGCCGAGCGCCACGAAGATACCAAGGGCCGCGGCGGGACTTGCGGACAGCGCGAACCCTAGCGCCGCGCCCATGTATGGCGCGATGCACGCCGACGCGATGAGCGTGACGAGAACGCCGTCGCCGAACGCGCCCAACCCCAGGGCGCGACGCGACAGACCTGTCGGAACCGGAATGGTCAGTTCGAAGACGCCGGACATCCCGAGTCCGAGCACGCTGAGCAGCACCGCCAAGAACGCGACGAACGGCGGCGATTGAAGCTGGAAGCCCCAGCCGATGGCGTGACCTGCCGCGCGCGCAGCGATCAGCGCGGCCCCGAGCGACGCACAACTCGCGATGACGCCGAAAGTGTAGGCGATGGCGTTGCGCCAGCGCCGCTCAACCGGGTCGCCGATTGCGCGCAGCGCCTTGAACGAAAGCACGGGGAAGACGCACGGCATCAAGTTGAGAATAAGGCCACCGAGAAACGCCAGCAGAATGAACGGCGCGAACGACGCGGAGGCCGCAGCCGCGGTCGGATCGATGTCGATGACGGCGGAAAGCGTCGTCCGGCCGGGCGCGCAGACGTGCGAGCAGACGAGCCACGTAACGTCCGCGCGAACCGGCAGACCACGTTGCGGCTTCGCCATCGACGACGCCGACCACCGCACGCGCAGGTCGACGGGTCCTCGGTATTCGTAGGTCGTGAGACCGTACGTGACGACGCGCATCGACGGGGGAAAGACGATGCTGCCGGCGCGCAGCGAAGCCGGAAGCGTCCACGCGATGTCGGGCGGAGCGCCCGCGTCGCCGCGTTCCGGCCCGTAGAGATGCCATCCGGCGGCGGGCGTGAGTTCGAGCGTTGCGTCCGTCGAATCGCCTGGGCGCACCGAGGCGCTGTCGAGCTCGAGCCGCGCGTTGACGACGTTGTCACCAAGCAGATGACCCGGCGGTCCCGCGCTCTCCGCCGATGCAGGCGCGGAGAATCCGACGACGAGAACGAGCAGTTGAAGGATGGTTCGCAGCACGTGCAAAGTTCCGCTAAGCGGTTTCCCGCAGCAACGCGGTGATCGTTGCGTCGACGGTCGAATCTTGGGAATCGCCGATCACGACCTTGCGCAATTTGCCGCGGCGGTCGAAGATCATCTGCGTCGGCCAGTATTCGATGTTGTAGGACTTCCAAAGCGCGAAGTCGTTGTCGACGGCGACGGGCCAGGTAACGCCGAGCGTTCCGAGATGCGAGACGACTTCGTTTCGGTCGTGCTCGAACGACGTCTCCGGGCTGTGGATCCCGACGATTGCCAGACCCTCGCGCTGCGATCGCGACAACGTGCGCAGGTTCGGCGTGATGTTGCGGCAGTTGTAGCAATCGAACGTAAACACGTCGACGAGTACGACCTTGCCTTTCAACGTCTCGCGCGACGGGGTGCCGTTGAGCCAGTCTTTCGCTGAGAGGACGGTGTCGAGCGAAGCATCCTTCGGAACGGTCGACTCTTGCGCCGACGTGACGGCGGGAAAGACGGTGGCGGCAAACGCGGCAAAGGCGGCGCCGGCGAGGACGTGGCCGCGGCTGATGCGCGGCGTGGAGGGGAAGCTTTTGTCCGAGAGATTCACAATGCGTCTATGATGGCGCCCAAACGACGGAGATGCCGTAAGGTCTCTTACGCTCCAACGAATCGGCCCCGCGAAAATCGAGGTGCTCGCGCCGAAGGCGATGTCGACTAGAGCTTGTCGCTGCCGGTCTTGGCCATCGGTACCGCTCGATCGAACGCTGCTAAGAGTGCCGCGCGGTTAGCTAAAGCGGTTTTGTGATCGACGACGGAAATCGACGGCGCGAGCATCGGCAGACGACCGACCTGCGGAGCTGCCGGCTGCACTGCCGCTCCGGCCGCCGCGCGGAACAGGAGTTCCGCCTACATGGCGTTGGCCCAGCCTAATTCGGCCCGGGTGAAGCGCGACGGATGTTCGCGTCAAAGCTCTCGTGGATGCGGCCGTCGGAGCTTGCGCTTTTCGCGAGTTCGGCAAGCTCACGCAGCACTTCGGCGCGGTCGACGGACGTGAGCGCGCGCGCCATCGACGCGAGCGGCCAAACGTACCCGCGCGGCGTATGCGGACTTCCGATCCCCGACGCGTCCCGGCCCCTGAAAAAGTAGGGGTTCTTCGCCGAGAGTATGCACGCACGCGTTCGTCGGTACGTCGGATCGACGACGGATGGCGGGCCGCTCCACGGGGCGCCGAGCAGACTCGGGAGATTCGCGTCGTCGAACACGGCGGCGTGACCGCGTCCGTCGACTTCGTATGCGTACACCGCCCCGCCGCGCCGGTTGGTCGACGACGCCGTGACGCGCGATCGCCTGTGATAATGCGGTCGCAAAGCGCGCTGCGCGTTCGGCAAGCGCCGCGTCCTCGTAGCCGTGCGATGCCAAGTCGGCGACGTCGCGCAAAGCGGTGGCCGCGAACATCTGCTCGGGAATGTTGTAGGCGTACCGCGTCGGATCGTCCGACGCGCGGAACGCGGACCAGATCAGTCCGACCTCGGGCGCCGGTCCGCGATCGGCCCCGCCGGAACGCGTCGGCGGCCGATACCGTGAACAACGCGCGTGGACGCGCTCGCAGGCGTAGGTGTCGACGACCCGTTGCGACGCGCCGTGCAGCGAGGCGGTGAAGATCGCTCCGTCATGGGTGGCGTTGTAATATGTCCAAGAGAGCCCGGCGGGATACGCAAGCGAGTCGTTTTCCCACTTTCGCTCCCAGATCCGGTAGTTCGAGCGGAAGGCGTTCGCGTATGGGTCCATCACGATGTTGCGCGCTTCGCGCAGGACGACGGCGCGTATCCACGTCCGCAACATCGGGCGCACGGTGGCCAGGCGCACGTATGGAAGCGTCTGAGCCGCCGAGTCGCGCAGCCAGATCGCCGGGATGTCGCCGGTCTGCACGTAGCTCGTCCCGTCCGGCTGAGCAAAGAGGTCCGATTTTTAGGGCGTGAAAGAGCGTCTCGGGAGCGATCATGACGGGAACGCCGCGCATGCCACCCGCGCTCAACGTTGTGATTACAGACGACGAAGTGTTGGGCTCGCCGATCAACGCGATTACCACAGCTGCAAAGACAAGTACCTTGGCAAATACTTTGATGTTGTCGGAAGCCTTTCGCGAGACAGTGGGCGCCGCGTCTAACTTCATGCCCTTAAAACCGAAGAGGCGGCGAAGCGGAATGTTCCGCTTCGTCGCCCTGAACTGCGTTGCTGTTCTGTTCCGCGCACGCAGCGAGGTGTTTTAAGGCAGCTTGTCCGCGAACGCGATCACCGGACAATTGACGGTGATGCCTGCGGCTCCGAACGTTTTCCCGTCGGGCGACGTGATGAGTCCCGCATCCGCGAATTTCTGAACGTCGCCGTTCGAGGTCACGACGGTTTCCTTGCCGGCGGACGTAGCGGCCTTCGTCCAAGCCGCGGGATAAACGCTCCACATCGGACTGTAGCCGCCGGCACCGTTGCTCGGAGCCGGGAACGTCGCTTGAATGTTGAGCGGGGACCCGATGATGCCGGAATTATTCGTCGTCGCGTCGACCCCGAGATTGCCGCTCGGGGCGGTAAATAAGATGCCTTGCTTCGATCCATTGAAGAACACGTCGATGGGAATCGAACCGGCGGTCAGTTTCTTCAATCGCGGCGCATACGTGGATCGCTCGATCGCCGCTAGCCCATCGACGGATGCATCCGTGCTGATGTAGGAGAGTGGAACAAAACGTGGGCTGGCAGCTAAGCAGCGACCTGTAATGTGGTCGCCCCGGTATCCGGGCTCATCCCCGGATGCCAACGACAGAAGGTCTTACGCAGCTCGTCGTTTAGGGCTTGCGTCCGCGTCTGTAGCAGCAAGTGCGCTCCTCGTTGTGTCCAGCGCATCTGCTGCTTCTTGACGAATCGTTTGCTGACGACGTAATTCACGGTCGACTCGACGAATGCGGTCGAAATCGTCTCATCGTGCCGGTAGCGGGCGCCGTAGTTGGGGATAGAGGCCTGATTGGCAGCGGTGTACGAGCCGAACTCCGCGACCGTTCTCAAGAGCTTCCTCTTGTTCGTTGGATTCTCTTCGATCGCGTCGAGATCATCCTCGAGGTCTTCAACCCGTTGCAAGGCTCGGTACACATTGCCATGCCAAAGGTTCCATTTCAGGCTTTCCAAATGCGCTGCCAGGGAGGCCACGATCGGCTTCGTCTCGGCGCTGTCCGGCTCCAAGTCCGCGGCCAGTCCCTTGATCATCTGACCCATCACGGTGAGACGCATGGTGACGTGGAACCAATCCAGCCAGTGTTCCGATTCCGGACTCAGGTACATCTGCAGCTCCCGCACTGTGTCGCCGTCAGATAGGAACATCACCTGCTGATTCATCTGTAAGCCCTGCGATCTCAGCACCTCAAAGAGCCGCCGCTTCGGCTTCTTGTCATACTTGCTAACGAAGGCGAAGCACTTGGCGTAACCGTCGGCTTGGACGCTCTTGCCGGCAATCACCTCGAACCAGCCCTCAGTGCGTGACTTCTGGTCCTTGGCGTGGACGTAACCGCCATCCAATCCTACTGTCAGCGGCGGCGCAGGGGGCGGCAAGCCTTCCCAATCACGTGCCAAGCAGCAGAGCCGAAAAGGCTCTCTTCTCGCCGGACGACCACGACCCGAGTTCTTTCACGTTGACGCTGGGATGCGATCATGCTGCTGCAACGCTCGCGCGAAAGATATCCGCTGGCTTCGTAAAGGGCTCCGTGCCGTTTCGGAATCGCTTGACCGTACGCAGCCAGGCCGTTGCGTGTTCTTGGAATTCATCGGCGATCCCCGAACGCTGGACGAACATCGATGCTGATCGGGGCGTGGTGCAGGACGTCGTAGACCGCGACGGCGGCGGCCGTAGCGGCGCCTGGCCGTGGGTGATGCGGGCCTGCATATCCTGGACGCACCCGACTCTCTAACCCGAAGTTACCCCCGTCGGTCGAGCTGTTTTCGTGGGAGTCCCTTTATCCATAAGGAAACCGCAACTTTCTCGCGCGCAAAAACGTAGTGACTAACGCTGTTGCGAGGACCAATGCGAGATGGTACCATCGAAGCTGTTTCTGTTCACTTCGGAGATGTAGTTACGACTCCGACAGCGGCTGCTTTTGTGAAATCCTTATGCAGCAAGGCTTTGCGCTCGAAAACGATGTCGGACCCGGGGTAACTTCGGTCTAACAATCGAACGCAGGTTTTATCGATAAACGTCGTGTCGATCGGAGATACGATCGACGATGACGGCTTCTCCTTCGATGCGGTAAACAACACGAAAACGACCGACGCGTAGACGCCACGCCGGTGGATCGTAGCCGCGCAGCTTCTTCACGTCGCCCATCGTACCGGCGGAAAATGCTTCCAGTGCCGCGACGACCACTCGTTGATCGGCGACACCAAGCTTCTGGATATCTTTCATCGCGGCGCGCGTCAACTCGACGCGACGGCTCACGGCCCTAGCTCGACCTTAACCTGTTGGAGGGGAATCGTTTCGCGATCGCTCGCCGGCCCGGCTCGAAGTTCCTCGAGTAGAGCGACTTCGTTCGGTTCTGGTTCGACTTCTTCGGCGAGCAGTGACTGGAGCGCAACGATGTCGCCGGCGCGCGCCGCTTCGAGAACATCGTCGTCGACAACGACCGACCGGCCAACCGGAAGTAGGGCGGCAATTCGCGCCGCTGCTGCTCGCGCTTCCTCTTCCGCCGACCCTTGCTCGAGCAGGCGTTCCAAGACCGTCACGAGTTCATCATTTCGCCGAAGGCGGCAACTCGCCTTGAAGACCGTGCCTTCTCGTCTGGCCAAGACTGGCGAGGACTTCTCGGAGGACCGCTTCGATGAGCGGGCGGGCGGTGAGGCCGTCGAGCCAGGCTTGGGGGAAGGCGGCGAGGCCGTGGCGGGCGCCGACGATGGCGCCGGTGATCGAGGAGACGGTGTCGGTGTCTCGCCGCCGGAGGCTGCGGTGGCGCCGATCGCGGTGGCGGGGTCGCCTGCGAAGCACGTCGCGATCGCGTGGGCGGCGGCGACGGTTTCCCAGCCGCTGATCGTCAATTGCGCGGTACGCGTGACGGCAAGTCTTCTAGCGGCTCGCCTCTTTCAACTCGCGTTCGACGGACGCAGCAGCAGCGGCAATGGCTTCGGGATTTTGCTCGATCGCCCTTAAGAGGATACGGGCCGGCATATCGGGCGTGGCACGTCGCTGCTCCCACTGTTGGACGGTTCGCCGGCTCAAGAGAAAGCGAGCGGCAAACGCCTCCTGCGTCAAGCCCAGCCGCTCGCGAATCGCGCGCACGTCCGGAATGGAGACGTCATAACTCTTGCCATCGACGTGGGCGACCAGACGCTCGAGTTTTCCGGAAAACCCGAGCTTCGCTTTTTCTTCAGCCGCTTCCGCATTGATTTGATTACGCGACTTCTTTCCAAGGCGCGACCAGTCAACGTGTGGGTTCTTGTCGTCAGTCTCCGATTGCATAGGTCACCATAAAGTCTTCAATGAAAAAAGGCGCCCATCAGACCCGTCGCGATCGTGCGTTCCTCACGTTCGACAGAGTGTGTTTCGTCCCAACGCTCGACCCATCGGCCGGACGATCGTCCACTCAAACTGGTGGTTTTGGAACTGTGCCAACAACCACTACCGGAGGACTCTCACGAGTATATACTCAAACCACGTATACGTCAATAACGGACTCGCTGTCGTCGTTCGAACCGCTGGTGCTTGGAGGCGAGGACTTCTTGGAGGACCGCTTCGATGAGCGGGCGGGCGGTGAGGCCGTCGAGCCAGGCTTGGGGGAAGGCGGCGAGGCCGTGGCGGGCGCCGACGATGGCGCCGGTTTCGTAGTGCCCCCGGCGGAAGCGCATGCGATGGACGGGCCATAGCGATGGGTGGCAGCGCGAGATTTGGTTTCCTCGGAGGCCTGGCGTCTTCGCACCCTTTGAGCGCTATAATGGCATAATGACGACCATGAGGAGAGTCATCGTTTCCGATCCGGGAATTCTTAGCGGCACACCGGTCTTCGCCGGCACGCGCGTGCCAGTCAAGACCCTTTTCGAGTACCTCGCGCACGGGTACAGCCTCGAAGAGACACTCGATTGCTTCCCAACCGTCGGGCGAGAGCAGGCGATCGAGGCGCTGCGGCAGGCGGACATGCTCCTGGAACAAAGTGCCTCCTAACGGATGCGCATCCTGCTCGACGAGAACGCCCCAAAACCGTTAAGGGATTTGCTTACGACAGCTCACCGTGAGGTAGTGACGGTCGACGAGCAGGGTTGGAAACGTCCTTGTTACGGCCGATCAGTCAATCAGCTTTCAGCAGAATCTGCAAGGTCTGAACATCGCTCTGCTCGTACTGCCAACAAACGATATCCGCCGGCTTCGTAAAGGGCTCCGTGCTATTTCGGAATCGCTTGACCGTACGCAGCCGGGCCATTGTGTGTTCTTGGAATTCATCGGCGATCCCGAACGCTGGGACGAACTTTGTTTCGATCGAGTGGAGAGCGAAGGCGGAGCTGTCAAGCATTTTTACCGGACCGGGACGGACAGCGATTGAGCACCGGCCATTAACGCCTGTTGCGATCGATTGGGCGCGTTGCCAGGACGTGTCGTACCTGTGCGGCTGTTTCGATCATGTTGGGGCCGCGCGCTTGGCGGACGGCGGCGATGGCGGATTGCGGAGATGTGCCGAGCTCTACGAGGAGGCGGGCGGCGATCGTGCCGGTGCGGCCGAGGCCGGCGCGGCAGTGGATGACGATCAGTCCGCCCGCGCGCAAGGCTTCGCGCGCTTCGCGGCCGACGTGCTGCCACGCTCGCTCGAAATCGGGGCGGGGAACGCCTCCGTCGGGGATCGGCAGGTGCCGCCAAGGGAGGCCGCTGCGCGCGAGCGTCGCTTCGAAATCGGGGACGCCGAGGATTTCGAATTCGTGCGGCTCGTTGAGCGTGATCAGGAGGGAAGGATCGAGGCGGCGGATCGCTTCGAGGTCGAGCGCGAGGTCACGACGCCAATGGTTGTCGTTGAGGTCGTCGCGGCGGCCGGGGAAAAGCGTCATGTCGATGCGGCCGGCGGTTCCGGAGACGGCGACTTCGTCGACGATCAGTGGGTGGGTGAGGCTGGTCTTGAACTCGATCACGTAGGTGGCACTCCATCACTCAGGTGCGCGCTTCATCGCTTAGGTGGTCGCTTCGATGGAGGCGAGGACTTCTTGGAGGACCGCTTCGATGAGGGGGCGGGCGGTGAGGCCGTCGAGCCAGGTTTGCGGGAAGGCGGCGAGGCCGTGGCGGGCGCCGACGATGGCGCCGTTGATTGAGGCGACGGTGTCGGTGTCGCCGCCGGAGGCTGCGGCGGCGCCGATCGCGGTGACGGGGTCGCCGGCGAAGCACGTCGCGATAGCGTGGGCGGCGGCGACGGTTTCCCAGCCGCTCACCGCGACGTTGCGCAGGCGGCCGGGGAGACGGAGGCCGGTGGGGGCGAGGTCGGCGTGAAGGGCGCGCCACGTTTTTGCGAACGTGGGGTCGGTGATGCCGGCGGGGACGTCTGCGCTCGGTGGGGCGTCGTGCAGGGCGTCGTGGACCGTGACGGCGACAGCCATCGCGGCGGCGATTGCGGCGGGGTGGCCGTGGCTGATGCGGGCCTGCATCGCGGCGACTTCGAGCACGGCGGCGCGGTCCGTGAGAAAGCCGACGGGGTGGACGCGCATCGCAGCGCCGTTGCCGCCGTCCTCGGGGTGTCCGCAAGTGGCGGGATCGGCGCCGCGCTGGAGACGCGAGAGCGAGCGCATCGTGGCGCCGCCGGGGCCGCCGGACCAGAACATCTCGCCGAAGCGGCCGCTTCGGCGCTTCGGCGATCGAGATCCTCGCGGAAACGGCGGGCGAAGAGAGCGGGGGTTAGCGGTTCGCCGGAGGCGATCGCGCTGGCGAGGGAGAGGGCCATGGCGGTGTCGTCGGTCGGGCGGCCGGGCTCGCGTGGGTATAAGAGCGAGCCGGGGAGCGCGCGGAGGTAAGTGCGCACGACGGGCTCGTGGAGGCGGCGCTCGATGGCGTCGCTGTCGACGAACTCGAAGGCGGAGCCGAGGGCGTCGCCGATCGCGGCGCCGTACAGGCAGCCCGCGATGCGGTCGGCGCGCGTCACGCGGCCTTCGGTGTTACGAGGCCGGCACCGAGCTCGCGCAGGACGTCGTCACCGGAGACGATGCGGAAGATTTTCGGGTGTAAACGTGCAGCCAGTCAGGGTCAGACGCGCGACGACGAGCCATTCGCGCGAGCGACCGGGAAGGCGCCGGCGCAGAGTTGCAAGTCGAGGCTTCAAGCCGGCCTCGGTCAGGAGGGTCTTTGAGGCGCGGGGGGCGGGTTGGGTTGCCGGTTCGCGCTGCGCACGCCGCTGTCGCAGACGCACCAACGACAGCACGGGAGAATGGAAGGCACCCGCCGCACGAACTCGCGGATCAGCGCCCGAGCCCCTGCCTCTTGAGGCCGTGGCCATCAGGAAGAGGTCGCCCGCGCGCGAGAGCGGCAGAAAAATGGCCAGCGGCCGGCGAGTGCCAGCCATTTGGCATAGCAGCGCATCACGCTTATCGCAAGGCCTGCTGCGAGACGGCGGAGGGGGTTAATCCACGATCCAAGGGAACCGGAGGGAGCCAGCGAGGACTGATGACCATCAACAATCTCGACCCCCAGCCAGAGATTCAATTCCTTTTCCGCTTCCGTGACCTCGTCGGCGACACTATTGCGGAGCACAAGGCGATAATCGCAGAAAAAGGCGCCTGCTGGTGGGGCTGGTGGAAGCGACCCACCGAAGACGCAAGATTGGACGTCTGGAACGTTCTGTCGCAGACTGCAACTCCTCAAACGCCAGTGACTGTGGGACTCTTCCACTCAGGAAAGGACCGGGTCTATCACGCCCAAGTCTCAAGCGTGATCCTGCCGAATGCAGAGGGGGACGTTCGCCCGTTGGTGCCGGCGGGCGAAAGCGATCTCATACCATCCTATTACCGCGATAGCCCGTTCAGTCGCGCCTGGATGCGGCTCACATCAATCGATGGCGCTGACCTTGGCTTTTTTGGAGCTTGTTCATACGCGGAGCCACCGCACTTGCCAGGCTACGCTGACGAAGCTGCGCTCGCTCGCTTTCGAAATAAGGTGATCCTGTCAGCAACAGAGCTGCGGGCCATGGACACGACAATCTGGAGGGTCCGACGCAGACGAGCGGGTGACAGCACTGCCGAAGTGTACGTGACAAGCCGAGGCCTTCACGCGGCGGTATCCGCCGAAACCGTCTCGTGTCGTTCTGGCCTCATCCTCCACATCAGCGACCCGCACTTTTCGGTCGGTGCAAATCGAAACCAGCATGTTTGGCGGCTGGAGACCGAGAGCACACAGTCGCGTCAGACTATGGTCGAAGCAATCACGAGCAAAGTAAACCCCGAGTTACTTCCCATCGGCTTGATCGTAGTTACCGGCGATCTTACGTTCACTGGTTGCAAAGACGAATACGCCGAGGCTACTAGCCCCCCGTGTCAAGATGGGATGGTACCAGCGGCACGCAAGACATAGTGTGCAACGGGGTGCGAGAGGATGATGCCCTATGGAGACAACTCCCGTCAATGGCCGAGCATCGCGCGTATCGAATGGC
>JBKQHO010000036.1:0-126138 GCA_052267165.1 Vulcanimicrobiaceae bacterium
ACCTTAGGACGGTTATAGTTACCGCCGCCGTTTACTGGGGCTTCAATTCAAAGCTTCGCTTGCGCTGACCTCTCCTTTTAACCTTCCAGCACCGGGCAGGAGTCAGCCCCTATACGTCCGCTTTCGCGTTCGCAGAGACCTGTGTTTTTGTTAAACAGTCGCTTGGGCCTTGTTACTGCGACCCCCCGGGGCTTTCGTCGTAAAGACCAGACCCTAAAGGGCACCCCTTCTCCCAAAGTTACGGGGTTAATTTGCCGAGTTCCTTAACAGGGGTTCTCCCGTCGCCTTAGCATGCTCTGCCAGTCTACCTGTGTCGGTTTGCGGTACGGGCACCAATGTTCCTAGCTAGGGACTTTTCTTGGCAGCGTGGAGTCAATCACTTCGGTCCCGAAGGACCTCGTACTCACCTCTCGGAGTTGCCGTGCGGATTTGCCTACACGACCCCCTACCAGCTTGAACGCACATCCAATAGTGCGCTGACCTATCCTCCTGCGTCATCCCTTCGCTTCACTAGGCCTTACGAATGATGGCCAGGCCCGCGGATCTTTTCGCCCAGCTCATCGTCGTCGTTCGGTCGCGATCGGATAGATCGCTCCCTCACTCCTCCGACGCCCCCGGATGGGGCTAGTGCCGGCGCTGCGCACGATGCGCACTGGCGCCGGCCTCGATCTGGACGAAAATCTCTCGCGGCTTCGCAGCCGTGAGAGACGGATCTCTACGCATGGACACTACTCGGAAGGTCTAGAACGGGCATTGGTGGTTGCCGAATATGAACGGCATGGCCATCGCCTACGCTTCTCAGCCTCGGCTTAGGACCCGACTCACCCTGAGACGATTGACGTAGCTCAGGAAACCTTAGACTTCCGGCGTGAGGGGTTCTCACCCTCATTTCTCGCTACTTATACCTGCATTCTCACTTGTGGTTCGTCCACACGTCCTCACGGTCGTGCTTCGGCCTACGCCACAACGCTCCCCTACCGATCTATTCGATCGCAAAGCTTCGGTTCGATGCTTGAGCCCCGTTACATTTTCGGCGCCACATCACTCGACTAGTGAGCTATTACGCACTCTTTCAAGGGTGGCTGCTTCTAAGCCAACCTCCTAGTTGTCTGTGCGACATGACTTCCTTTACCACTGAGCATCGATTAGGGACCTTAGCTGTTGCTCTGGGCTGTTTCCCTTTTGACGATGGAGCTTATCCCCCACCGTCTGACTGCCGGCCGTGTACATCCTGGTATTCGGAGTTTGATGGAGTTCGGTAACCCGGTAAGGCCCCTAGCTCTGTCAGTGCTCTACCCCCAAGACTTAAATGCCGACGCTAGTCCTCAAACTATTTCGGGGAGAACCAGCTATCTCCAGGTTCGATTGGCTTTTCACCCCTATCCACAGCTCATCCAACGTTTTTTCAACAACGACAGGTTCGGTCCTCCACATGAGTTTAATCATGCTTCAACCTGGCCATGGATAGATCACCTGGTTTCGGGTCTACTGAAACGGACGAACGCCCTATTCAGACTCGCTTTCGCTACGGCTCCGGCTCAACACCTTAACCAAGCCCGTTTCACGTAACTCGCAGGTTCATTCTTCAATAGGCACGCGATCAGCCTTGCTTGCGCATTGGCCTTTCACGGTTTGTAAGCACACGGTTTCATGTTCTATTTCACTCCCCTTCGGGGGTTCTTTTCACCTTTCCCTCACGGTACTCGTTCGCTATCGGTCATCACAGAATATTTAGCCTTGGAAGATGGTCCTCCCAGTTTCAGACAGGGTTTCCCGTGCCCCGCCCTACTCACGAACGGCTCCAGCAGACCGAATGGATTTGCGTACGGGACTATCACCCGCTCTGGTGCGGCTTTCCTGCCGGCTTCTGCTTCCAATCGGTTTTGTAACTGCTGCTCCAGTGATCAGCCTGGAGACGGCCGCCGTACAACCCCGACCACGCAACGCCCGATCGCTTACACGTAGTCGGTTTAGGCTGTTCCCGGTTCGCTCGCCACTACTACGGGAATCTCGGTTGATGTCTATTCCTGCGGCTACTTAGATGTTTCAGTTCACCGCGTACGCTCTACCGCGACTATTGTATTCATCGCGGAGTACGTGCCCATGACGGCACGTGGGTTGCCCCATTCGGAGATCTTGGGATCATCGCTCGTTAGCAGCTCCCCCAAGCTTTTCGCAGCTTGCTACGTCCTTCATCGCCTGTGATGCCAAGGTATCCACCTGTGTGCTCTTATTTACTTGTTTACGCGCTCGCTCGTTTGGGACGAGCGAGACTTGACTGTTCTTCGAAATTGCATCCGAACGCGTACGGAAAATACGCGAACGGACCGCTTTCATGTTTGGCACATGAAAGTTCTTCACTATGCAGTTTTCAAGGATCTGAAGGTCGCGACTCCGAGCTGACCGATCGCGATTGCTCTTCTTCGGCAACGCTGCCGCATCTGAACGCGAATCGGAGCTCGAGGGCGTTCCCTCAAAGCTGAGCAGTACAATCCTCATGGACGCGCTTTCGTTCGATCGCTGGGGCTCGCAACCTCACGTGCTGAAGCACGTTTCGGCAGCTCACTCCTTGCTTTCGATCGAAATTGTATCCAAGAAACCTCTCCCTTAATGAAGAGGGGCGCTGACGATCTTTGAATTGATCGCGCCGAGATCCTCAGCTCGACCTTAGCCATAATTGGCCGGCGAACCCCTGGATGCTTCGGCATCGTCTGTGGTCGACTTAAGAATGTACGCTACAGCGTCGCCGGCAACCGGTCGACCTGTAACATGTACTCCTTAGAAAGGAGGTGATCCAGCCGCACCTTCCGATACGGCTACCTTGTTACGACTTCGTCCCCCTTACCTAGCACACCTTAGACGTCTTGCTCCTTGCGGTTGCACGGACGGCTTCGGGTACACTAAACTCAGGTGACGTGACGGGCGGTGTGTACAAGGCCCGGGAACGTATTCACCGCAGCGTAGCTGATCTGCGGTTACTAGCGATTCCGACTTCATGGAGGCGAGTTGCAGCCTCCAATCCGAACTGAGGAACGGTTTATGAGATTAGCTTGCCCTCGCGGGTTCGCGACTCGTTGTCCCTCCCATTGTAGCACGTGTGTAGCCCGGGACGTAAGGGCCATGCTGACTTGACGTCATCCCCACCTTCCTCCGGCTTGTCACCGGCGGTCCCGCGTGAGAGATCTTGCGACCAACACACGGCAAGGGTTGCGCTCGTTGCGGGACTTAACCCAACACCTCACGGCACGAGCTGACGACAGCCATGCAGCACCTGTCTCTGCGTCCGGTTGCCCGGAAACCTAGTCTCCTAGGATAGCGCAGGATGTCAAGCCCCGGTAAGGTTCTTCGCGTTGCGTCGAATTAAACCACATGCTCCACCGCTTGTGCGGGCCCCCGTCAATTCCTTTGAGTTTTAACCTTGCGGCCGTACTCCCCAGGCGGGATACTTACTGTGTTAACTACGGCACATATGGAGTCGATACCACATACACCTAGTATCCATCGTTTACGGCTAGGACTACCGGGGTATCTAATCCCGTTTGCTCCCCTAGCTTTCGCTCCTCAGCGTCAGAACAACCCCAGGTGATCGCCTTCGCCACTGGTGTTCCTCCCGATATCTACGCATTTCACCGCTACACCGGGAATTCCATCACCCTCTGATTGCCTCAAGAAAAACAGTATCCGAGCCGGTCCCTCAGTTGAGCCGAGGTCTTTCAACACGGACTTGTCTTCCCGCCTACGAGCGCTTTACGCCCAATAATTCCGAATAACGCTAGCCCCCTACGTCTTACCGCGGCTGCTGGCACGTAGTTAGCCGGGGCTTCCTCCAAGGGTACCTTCAGTATAGTCCCCTTCGACAGTGGTTTACGACCCGAAGGCCTTCTTCCCACACGCGGCGTCGCTCCGTCAGGCTTTCGCCCATTGCGGAAAATTCCTCACTGCTGCCTCCCGTAGGAGTCTGGGCCGTTTCTCAGTCCCAGTGTGGCTGGTCGCTCTCTCAAACCAGCTACCGATCGCAGCCTTGGTAGGCCGTTACCCCACCAACTAGCTAATCGGACGCGGTCCCGTCCTCGAACGGATTGCTCCTTTCAACGTTGCGGGATGCCCCGCTACGTTTCATGCGGTATTAGCTAACCTTTCGGTTAGTTATTCCCCAATCGAGGGTAGGTTGACCACGTGTTACTCACCCGTCTGCCACTAGGTATTGCTACCTCGTTCGACTTGCATGTGTTAGGCACGCCGCCAGCGTTAATCCTGAGCCAGGATCAAACTCTCCATAAAATACTTGCCCGGATGCTATTCCGGAAAGCTTATCGGAGCCGTTTGGGCTCTTTTGATCTGCTGACCAGGCTTCCGTCCTTCGAGATCGCTCTAGAAGTCAGGATATCTCGGCCGTAGCGGCCGAGATAAGTCAATCTTGTACGGGTCAGACGCTTCCGAAAACCGGTGGAGCCGGGTTCCGGGGCTTCTGACTCACTATTCTCTCAAATGAGAGGGCAAACAAAAACGCGGCTTGCGCCGCGCACTGCCTGCTCTCCGACTTGGAGACCCACAGACTTATGCGCTACTGTACTGCTCAGTTTTCAAGGAACAAACACCGACGCCAGGCCCTTGTCGGACCGGATCACTGACCGCACCGGAGTGGCGAGTCGTCAGAGTCACGGCGGCTATAATAACATGCCCCCGAAGGCACGTCAAGGCGAACCCCTAAGCTTTCTGCGAATATCTCCTGAGACGTTTCCGCGGGAGCTTCGCCCCGTAGCGGCGCGCCGAGGGCCGACGCCCCTTTGACGGCAAATCGCGCGGGCTGGACCGGCCCGCTAATGAGCCGTTGCGTCGCCGATCCCGCTGGCTGCGCCGGCGCGCCCGGGACCAACCCCCACAGCGCATTTCAGGCATATGCAAATTTTTAAGGGAAGGTTGGCTGCAGCGGTGAAACGAGCAGAGGGTTGAGCCGCTCCTGCTATCAACGGCTGGCTCGCGCCGCCGCGACGGCGCGGAAAGCGGCGCCGAAACGCTCGGTGCGCGCGCTGCGGCACGAGCCGCAGGGGGCCGAACCGCGCGGCGCAGCGCTGACCAAACGGGAAGGCGAGATTCTCGAGCTGCCGGTGCAGGGGCTGAGCAACAAAGAGATCGCGCAGCGCTTCGTCGGACGGTCGACACCCACGTGGAGGGCGTGCTCGCGAAATTGGGCGCGGTCGCGATCCGCCGCGGCATGGTCGCGCCGCTCTAACGCCGCCCTACGCCGTCGCTGCGGCAGGCGGGACGACAACGTCGAAGGCCGCCTTGCGTAAGGCGGCCTTCTCTTCCGCTCGGGTCGCGTGCCGTTTGTCCCGGTGCGCGCCGGCCGGCCGGAGATTCTCCGGAGGTCCGAGGCGCGGGACGAGCGGCGGGGGTTTGTGCTCGCGGCGTTTTGCCATGCTGCGTCCTCCTCCGGAGAGAACGCGCGCCGCCGGCGAACCGTTGCGCATGCCACGCTGGGCCCGCTCGACCGGGTACGCAGACACATCGCTTAGAGGCAGCGCCCGGTCAGCTTTCGGAAGGTGGTCGCGTTCATGCCGGAAGTCTGCGCCAGGCCGCCGGAGACGTGGGCTTTGAAGATCTCGACGGCTGCCGGCGGAACGCCCGAGCCGACGAGGCCGACGACGTCGAACAGG
Organism: Vulcanimicrobiaceae bacterium; assembly: GCA_052267165.1. GTDB lineage: Bacteria > Vulcanimicrobiota > Vulcanimicrobiia > Vulcanimicrobiales > Vulcanimicrobiaceae > CAWICD01. Next base: position 5,658 of record JBKQHO010000036.1, read on the forward strand.
CCGCCGCTGATCGCGATGCGATTCCAGCCAAGGGTCGTGCGGCAGTAGAGGCTCTCACCTGCGCCCTGCGGCGTCTTCCAGCCGACCAGCGCGTAGCCGTGGGCGACCGATACGCCGGTGACGCCGGCGTGCGGGTCGAGGAGTTGCTGGTCGATGCCGAGCTCGATCTCGCGGATCTCGGCGATGTCCCGGGGCGGCCCCCAGTCGGAGCCCCGCTGCAATTCCTGGGCTTGCGCGCCGCCGGTCGCCCGCGACCCGGGCGGGGGCTCGCTGGCCGGAGCCGCCGCAAGCACCGCGGCCGGCGCCGCTGCCGTCGGCCCGGCCACGGCCGGCGAATGCGCCGGCGCCGCAGAGGCCAACGCGAACGTGCACGTCACCCAGGCGAACGCGGCGAGCAGCGCGCTGCCGACCAGCGCCGCGCGGGCGGCCGCAGCGATCTCCGCGGCCGCGCCCCGCCCGTTCACCCGAGCTTCTGCGAGACCAGCTTTGCTTGGGTGAACAGCAGCAGGTAGTCGTAGCCGCCGGCCTTCGAGTCGGTTCCCGACATGTTGAAGCCGCCGAACGGGTGGCCCCCGACCAGCGCCCCGGTCGATTTGCGGTTGAAGTAGAGATTGCCGGCGTGGAACTCGTGCCGGGCCCGCTCGAGCTTGGCCTGATCGCGCGAGTAGACCGAGCCGGTGAGCCCGAACTCCGTGTTGTTGGCGATCGCCAGGGCGTCGTCGTAGTCACGCGCCTTGATGACCGCCAGTACCGGCCCGAAGATCTCTTCCTGAGCGATCGTCGCCGTAGGCGCGACGTCGGCGATCACCGTCGGCTCAAGGTACCAGCCCTCGCCGGGCGCGCGCGCTCCACCGGCTACGAGCCGGCCTTCGGCTTTGCCCTTCTCGATGTAGCCGGAGATTGTGCGCAGCGCGCCTTCGCTGACGACCGGCCCGATGTAGGTCGTTCGCTCGGAGGGGTCGCCGACCGCAAGCGCGGCGACGCGGGCGCGCAGCTTCTCGAGGAATGCATCGTAGACCGGCGCTTCGACGATCGCACGCGAGCACGCAGAGCACTTCTGGCCTTGGAATCCGAAGGCCGAGGCGGTGACGCCCTCGGCCGCCGCGTCGAGGTCGGCGTCGGCGGCGACCACGATCGAATCCTTGCCGCCCATCTCGGCGATGACGCGCTTGATCCAGATTTGACCGGGCTGCGTTTTGGCGGCCAACTCGTTGATGTGGAGGCCGACTTCTTTCGAGCCCGTGAACGCGATGAAGCGCGTCTTCGGGTGCGCGACCAGCGCGTCGCCGATCGTGCCGCCCGATCCCGGAACGAAGTTCACGACGCCGGCGGGGAGGCCGACCTCGTGGAGTAGCTCGACGAATTGGGCGGCGATCACCGGCGATTCGCTCGAGGGCTTGAGCACGACCGTGTTTCCGGCGACCAGCGCCGCGGTCGTCATGCCGGCCATGATCGCGAAGGCGAAGTTCCAGGGCGGGATCACGACCCCGACGCCGAGCGGAACGTAGGCCAGCCGGTTGTCCTCGCCCGCGACCGGCGTGAGCGCCGGCGGATTGTCGTAACGCAGGGCTTCCCGCGCGTAGAACTCCAGGAAATCGATCGCCTCGGCGGTGTCGGCGTCGGCCTCGGGCCAGCTCTTACCGACCTCGAGCACGAGCAGCGCGTTGAAGTCGTCGCGCCGCTGCCGGACCAGCTCGGCCGCGTCGAACACGTGCTGGGCGCGCTGCGCGGCCGGGACGTTTCTCCAACTTTCGAAGGTGCTCGCAGCGACCGCGATCGCCTCGTTGGCCTGCTCGCGCGAGGCCGAGCCGACCGCGCCGACGAGTTCGGTGGGACGGGCCGGGTTATGCGAGGCGATCTTCTTCGCGGTCTCGACGGGGCGACCGCCGACGAAAACCGGATAGAATCTTCCCAGTCTCGCCCGCGCCCGTCCGAGCGCAGCTTCAAGCGACGCCGCGTCGGCCGGGTCGGTGAAGTTGCGGATCGCTTCGTTCCTAAAGGGTGTGGAAGGCGCGAGGGTCGTTGCCACGGGGTTGGTGCCTTTCTGGAGCGTTCGAGCCCGAGTCTTAATCGGGCGTACGCTTCGGCGAGCGCCAACGGGCGGCCCCCGGGCTCGTCGCTCGCTTGCCTCGTGCGAAAAAGTCCTAGCGGACGCTCACCCTCGCTGAGAGAATAGATTTCGCAGCTGGGAGACTAGATTCCATTATGATTTACGACATCGCGGTCGTCGGCGGCGGAATCGTCGGCAACGCCACCGTGCGCGAGCTCAAGCTCCGTTACCCGCAGCTGAGCGTCTCGGGCGTCGAAAAAGAGATCGGCTTCAACAAGCATCAAACGGGCCGCAACAGCGGTGTCATCCATTCGGGTATCTATTACAAGCCGGGTTCCTTCAAAGCCAAGCTCTGCGTCGAGGGACGCCGTCTCGCCTGGAAGTACTGCGACGAGAAAGGCATCCCGTATAAGAACGTCGGCAAGCTGATCGTCGCCACCGAAGAATCCGAGCTCGGACGCCTCAACGACCTCTGGGAACGCGGCCAGAAGAACGGCGTCGAGGGCCTCGAGCTGCTCGATTCCAAGCAGATTCAAGAACGCGAGCCCCACTGTCGCGGCATCAAGGCGATCTCGTCGCCGATCACCGGTATCGTCGATTGGGGCCGCGTCTCCGAGTCGTACGTCAACGACGCCAAGGAGATGGGCGTCGAGTACTTCCTCCAGCACGAAGTCACCAGTATTTCGCGACTGAACGGCGTCACCGTGCTGCACACCCCGAAGGGCGAAGTGCAGGCCAAGAACGTCATTACCTGCGGCGGACTGTACTCCGACAAGCTCGCGCTGATGACCCAGGGTCATCGCGATCCCAAGATCGTGCCCTTCCGCGGCGACTACCTGATTCTCAAGCCCGAGAAGAACTATCTGGTCAAGGGCAACATCTATCCCGTGCCCGATCCGGAGTTTCCGTTCTTGGGCGTGCACTTCACGCCGCGCATGGACGGCTCGATTTGGCTCGGCCCCAACGCCGTGCTCGCCTTCGCGCGCGAAGGTTACACGTTCTTCAAGATCGATCCGCGCGAGCTGTTCGACGCGCTGAGCTATCCCGGCGTCTTCAGCCTGTTCACCAAGTACTGGAAGATCGGCCTGGGCGAGATCTATCGCGACCTGGTCCACTCCGCGTACGTCAAGGCGCTGCAGCGCTATATCCCCGAGCTCAAAGTCTCGGATTGTCTCCCGGGCCCCTCCGGCGTGCGCGCCCAAGCGATGTCGCCCGACGGTTCGCTCGTCGACGACTTCGTGTTCGAAGGTTCGGAAGGGGTCGTACATGTCCGCAACGCGCCTTCGCCCGCGGCGACGTCGTCGCTCGCGATCGGCAAGTACATCGTCGACGACGCTACGAAGCGCTTCGATCTGAGCCGGGTCGTGGTCTCGGCGTAGCTCGACGGCGTAACTCGACCCTGACTCTCTTCAATCACCATCACTCGGCCCCGACGCTTGCATCGCGGGCCGGTGACGCGTTGGGGACGCTGGGCGGCTTCCTGCACACCGTTCCGCTCGCGGTCTGGCTGGCACTCGTCGGCATCTTGGGAACGGTCGTCACCGCGCTCGTTAACTATTACCTCGGCAAGGCGCAGGCCAAGAGTCAGGCGCGGCGCGATGCGGAACAACAGAAGCTCGCGCTCGAGAAACAGACCGCGCTCACACGCGCCGATCTGCTCGCGCGCGTGCGTTTTCACTGCGCGACCCTGCGGGCCGCAGTCGCGCGCGGCTCGATCGATCTCGTCGCGTGGCGCGGGGCTCACGACGAGCTGTTGCGGCGCGCGCGCCAGACCGACGTGATCGCGACGCTCGGGCCGAAGTACGTCGAGTTCATGGACGTGCTGCACAGCGAGGGTCTCGCCGTCAGCGTCCAACGCGGCTCCGGCAACGACCGCGAGCACGACGCCAATCTCACGGTCGAGAACGTCGCCGACGTGGCGCTGGCGTACGCGCCCTTCCTGCGCACCTTCGGCGAAAGCGACGACAACGTCGCCGGACTCGTGATGTTCGCCGAGAACGCGCTCAAAGCCGCGCGCGAGCAGCGCCGTCTTCGGCGGCCTTAACCCAGGAGGAGCCCGGCGCCGGCCAAGAACAAGGCACCATGCTTCCAACCTTCATCGACGCCGACTGGCTGCGCGCGCATCTGAACGACCCCGGCGTGCGCATCGTCGACACGCGCAGCAAGCCGCACGGTGCGCCGAGTCCGGACGCGCCGACCGGTGCGCAGCAATACGCCGCGGGCCACATCCCCGGCGCCGTGCAGCTCGATTACGCCGAGCACTTGCTTGACCCGGCGACGCCGTACGCGACGCGCGTCGCGCCGGCCGAGCGCTTTGCGAACGTCTTCGGCGACAACGGCATCGGCGACGCGACCACGATCGTCGCCTACGACGACGGTGACGTGCCGTACGCCGCGCGGCTGGTGTGGATGTCGCGCTATTACGGCCATGACGACGTCCACGTGCTCGCCGGCGGCTTCAAGGAATGGGTCGCCCGCGGCGGCCCCGTTACGACGGAGGTTCCTACATACCCCGCCGCGGTGTTTACGCCGCGCGTCCGGCCCGAGCTGCGCGCAAGCCGTGAGGACGTGCTCGCGGTCGCCGAAGGCCGCAGCGACGCGCAGCTGCTCGAGACGCAGCGCGACAAGACCTACGCGATGCGCGACGTCGACATCGCCGGCGCGAAGCGCCTCTCGGGGAGCTGTCTGCTCGAGGATGCGCGCGGCGGCCGCATCGCGCCGGCGGAGACGCTCGAAGCCCTCGTCGCCGGCGCCGGCCTCGACCGCACGAAGCGCACGATCGTCACGTGCGGCAGCGGCGTCTCGGCGTCGGGTTCGTATCTGGCGCTGCTCGAAGCGGGCTTCAACGACGTCGCAGTCTACGACGGTTCGTGGCTGGAGTGGAGTCACGACGGGCTTCCGACCGTCCCCAAGGAGCAGCGCGCGACCTAACTTCCCGCGGACGGAATGCGTTCGAGCAGGAGCTGCGCGAGCTTCGTTTCCGCATCGAGTGCGAGCGCGCCTTGGCGGCGCACGACGATCTCGATCACCAGGCTTCCGCGTTGCACGATGAGACCATCGGACGGGGCGACCGCGCGGTCGCCGAGCCCGGGCACCGGCTGCGGGCCCATGCTCGCATCGGGCTCCGCGCTCGCGCTCTGGTCCGGTTGGCCGCCCGCGTTCTCGCCGGGCGGCGCGCTCGTCGCCGCCTGCGTCCGCGCGTCGAAATAGCCGTCGATACCGTTGGCCGCGGCGAGCTTTGCGTAGATCGCGCAGAGCCCCGCGCGCGGCGCGTCGGGCGAGATGCCGGCGCAGAGCCGCGATTGCGCCGCGAAGTAGGCGGTTCGCTGCGGCAGCGTTTGCGGGCGCACGAGCGCGTAGGAAACGACGGTGTCCTGCGTTGCGGCGCGAGCAGCGAAAAAGCAAATGCCCGAACCTGCCGAGGTTTCATCCGGGGGCGAGACGGGCGTACCCGCCAGCGCACCGAGCTGCTCGAGCCCGACGAGCGCGCAATCGACTGCGGCACTCTGCGCCGAGGCTCGCGTCGGCGTCCCCGCCAGAGCGAGCGCCGCGCACGCGAGCGCTGCAAGAAAGGCGATCGTTCTCAGCACGAGCGGTTTCGAATCGACCGGCTAACGTCCGGTGAAATTCGGCTTGCGATGCTCGCGGAAAGCGCGCAGTCCTTCGCGGAAGTCTTCGCTCTCGAGGGCCTGCTGGCGCAGCTCGTGGATGCGTTCGAAGTCCGAAGTGGCCAGCGGAAGCGCCTCGGCCAAGAGACGCAACTGTTCCTTGGCCGCCGCGACCGCGAGCGGCGCGTTCGACGCGATCTTGCGAGCCATCGCGTACGTGAAGCCTTCGAGTTCGGAAGGCTCGACCAAGTGGTTGAGAATGCCGACGCGGGCCGCGCGCTCGGCCTCGATCGGCGAGGCGGTTACGAACATCTCGAGCGCGACGTTGAGCCCGACGCGGTTGAGCACGTGCAGCAATCCACTCGAGTTGTAGGGCACGCCGAGCAGCGCCGGCGTGATCGCAAAGGTCGCGGTCGGGTCGCCGATCGTCAGGTCGCAATTGAGCGCCATGTCGCAGGCGCCGCCCCAGACCGACCCGTGCACCATGGCGATCACTGGGAAGCGGAAATGCCGCACGCAGCGCAGCGCCTTCTCGAGAAGCCCGGTGTAGGTGAGCGGATCGTGCCCCGGCTCGATCTCCTCGATGTCGTGGCCGGCGGACCACACCTTGTCGCCGGCGCCCGCGCGCAAGACCACGACGCGCACGTCGGCGTTCTCGAATGCCGCGAACGCGCCGATGAAACGTTCCAGCAGCGGCGCGCTGAGCGCGTTGCGTTTCGTCGGGTTGTGGAGCTGGATCGTCCCGATACGCTCGGAAACTTCGGCCGTGATGTAATTGATTGCGGCCTGGCCGCCCTCGATCACGCTCTTCACTATCGCATGCGGTTTGGGTTGCGGCCGCAAGCGCTCTTCCGAGGAATCGTCTTCGTCCGGCAGGGCGCTTCCACCGAGCTTGCTCACGCTCGCGTCCTCCCGCGGGGCCTCGTTACGTGCGGCTGCTGCATCGAAGTCCCCTCTCATTTGTCGCCGACGTGCTCGCTTCCTCGCTTGCAAAACGCACCTATGCGAAATGCGCCTCGTTCGTGGAAGGCGCAGGCTGCTTCGAGCCGAGCAGCCCGCGGCGCGACTTTGGTATGCTAGCGAAACGTTACGGCTCGATGCCACTCCACCTTCAATCGTTGTGCGCGCCCTCACGCTGCAGCGTGCGGCCTGAGCGGCGTTCTCGCCCGCGATGGCTCGCTCGTGGGCCGAAACTCGGCCCGTCGCCTGAACTCCAGCGCCCGCCGATAGCCGGACGGATCACCCCGCGGCGTCGTTCGCTCCATCCCCACTGCCGTGAGGGCGCGGCGACATGACTGCCTTCAGACTCCCAGATAGGCGCGCTGCACGGCGGGATCGTCGAGCAGGCTGCGGGCGGGTCCGGCGAGCGTTATCCGGCCTGTCTCCAAGACGTAGGCGCGCTGCGCGAACTCGAGCGCGGTCTGCACGTCCTGCTCGACCATCAGTATCGCCACGCCTTCACCGTTGATCTGCTTGAGAATCTCGAGCAGCTGGTCGACGATGACCGGAGCAAGCCCGAGCGACATCTCGTCGATCAGCAACACTTTCGGGCGCGCCATCAAGCCGCGCGCGATCGCGACTTGCTGCTGCTCGCCGCCCGACAGCCGGCCGGCCAAAAAGTCGTAGCGCTCGCGCAGGCGCGGCAAGAGCTCGAGAATTCGCTCGAGATCGCTTTTCACGTCCTTATCCGTGCGCAGGTACGCGCCCATCAGCAGATTCTCTTCGACCGTCAGCGAGCCGAACAGGCGCCGGCCTTGCGGAACTTGCACGACGCCCGCTCGCACGATCGCGTCGGAAGCCACGTTCGTCAAGTCGAGCGCGCCGAAGCGCACGCGCCCGCCGCGCAGACGCACGAGCCCGCTGAGCGCGCCGAGCAGCGACGACTTTCCGGCGCCGTTCGAGCCGATCAGCGCGACGATCTCGCGCTCGCCAACCTCGAGCGAGACGTCCCACAACACCTGTGTGTCGCCGTAGCGCGCGCCCAAGCCTTCGACGACGAGCTTGCGCTCCGGCGCGCCGTCCCGCGCCATCAGTGCGCTCCGGGAGGCTGCATCGCCTGGGCTTCCTCCCGCTCGCGCTCGATCTCGCCGAGCGCCCTGCGGCGCTGCGCGTAGCGCGAGCCCAAGTAGGCTTCGATCACGGCCGGCGAGGCGACCACCTCGGTCGGCGCGCCTTCGGCGATCTTCTTCCCTTCGGCGAGCACGACGACGTGCGTCGAGATCGACATGATCGCCTTCATCAGATGCTCGACGACCATCAGCGTGACGCCGCGCGCGTTGATCGCGCGCAGCAGCGCGAGCGCTTCGTCGACTTCGGTCGCGTTGAGGCCGGCCATCACTTCGTCGAGCAGCAGCACGTCGGGATCGAGCGCCAGCGCTTTGGCGACTTCCAAGCGCTTGCGATCGGGAATCGTCAGGTCGCTCGCGGGCCGGTCGGCGACGCGCGCCAAGCCGACGATCTCGAGCAGTTCGCCCGCGCGCTCGAACGCTTCGCCCGTCGCATGCCGGTCACGCCCATACATCGAGCCGACCGCGACGTTCTCGCGCACCGTCAGGCTCGCGAACGGCTTGACGATCTGAAACGTGCGAGCGATCCCGAGCCGGCAGACGGCGTACAGCGGAACCTCGGCCACGTTGCGCCCGCGAAACTCGACGCACCCTTTTGACGGCTTGAGCACGCCCGAGATGACGTTCATCAACGTGGTCTTACCGCTGCCGTTGGGTCCGATCAAGCCGACGACGGCTCCCTTTACGACGTCGAAGCTCACGTCGTCGAGCGCCTGCAGGCCGCCGAAGCGAACGCCGACTCGCTGGATGTGCAGAAACTCCGCGCCGTCCACCGCCATCAGACGCGATAGGCCGTCAGCGACTGCACGAACCCGCGCCAGCCGCCACGCAAATTGCGTAGATAGAGCAAGCCTCGCGGCAAGAACAGCACGACGAGCACGATGACCGCGCCGAAGAACAGCGTGTGAATCTGCGGGAAGTGACTCCAGAGCGTCTCGTTGACGGCGGTCAACAGAAAGGCTCCGACCAACGGCCCCGCCGCCGTTCCCACGCCGCCGAGAATAGCCATAACGATCGGAAAGACGTTGTCGTCGATCGCGAAAGCCGTCGCCGGATCGATGAAACCGTTCGAGAACGCGAAGACGGCGCCCGCAGCCGCCGCCATCATTCCGCTGATCGCCCAAGCGGCGATCTTGTAGCGGGTCGGATCGACCCCGAGCACCGCCGCAGCATCCTCGTTCTCGCGAATCGCGACGAGCGCGTAACCGAACTTCGAGCGAGCGATCAGCCAGGTCGCGCCCAAGCTCACCGCACAGACCAGCCACATCGCGTAATAGTATTGCGCGAACCACTCCGCTTGGCGCAGCGTGACGCCGCTGCCGCCGCCGAGCGCGTCGAGGTTGGCGACGATCTCTTGGACCGCGAGCGCGATGCCGAGCGTCGCGATCCCGAAATAGTGGCCGCGCAAGCGCAGGATCGGCAGACCGAGCACGACCGCGAACGCGGCCGCGACGACGAGCGCCGGCGGAATGGCGAGCCAGACGTTCTCGACGCCGTGCTCGGCGAGGAATGCGCTGGTGTACGCGCCCAATCCGAAATAGACGACGTTGCCGAAGCTGACGTACCCGGTGTAGCCGCCGATGATGTTCCAGCCCAAGGCCATCGCCGAGAACATGAAGATGCCGCGGAAGAGGTTCTCGTAGTAACCGTTGTGGAGCAACGGAATCGCGAGCAACGCGAGCAGCAGCGCGCAGCAGAGCCCGAACGCGAGCGGGCTTCCGGTAATCCCGCCCAACCCTCCCTTGCGTCCCGTCCCCGCGGCTCCGAGCACTACGCCGTTGCCTTTCCGAGAATGCCGCGCGGGCGCAGGATGAGCACGACGAGCAGCACGCAGAGCGCGACCGCATCCTGTAAGCCGGTGCCGATGAACTGCGAGCCGAGCGCTTCGAGGATCCCGTAGACGAGGCCGCCCACGAGCGCACCCTCGACGCTGCCCAAGCCGCCGAGCACGCAGACCACGAACGCTTTGATGATGTATGGGTCGCCCATCGAAGGATTGAGGCTCTGCGTCAGGCCGACGAGCACGCCGGCCGCGCCTGCGAGCCCGGCGCCGAGCCCGAACACGATCGCGTACAAGTGCGCGACCCGCACGCCGGCGAGCTGCGCGGCGCCGATGTCCATCGACGTCGCGCGGATCGCGCGGCCGGTCTTCGAGCGGGTCAGCCAGAGCTGCATCACGCCGGTGATCGCCAGCGCGACCAGCAGCGTCCAGAACTTCACCCACGGCACCGTCACCGGTCCGAGCGCAAAGTTCGCTCCGATGTAGGAAGGCGTCACGGCGCGTTCGTCGCCGTGGAAGACGAGCAGCGCCAGATTCACCAGCAGCAGCGACAACCCGAAGGTCAGCAAGAAGGTCGTCAGGATCGGGGCCCGCACGACGAAGTTGATGACGAAACGCTGCACGCAATAGCCGAACGCGAACAGGACCACGAACGCGAGCGGCACGCTGAGGAACGGATCAACGTGCCAGCTCGTGAACAGGAAGTACGAGAGATATGCTCCCAGCATCAAGAACGCGCCGTGCGCGAGGTTGATGATGTTCATGATCCCCCAGACCAGGCTGAACCCTAGCGCCACCACGGCGAGGATCCCGCCCGCTAGCAGCCCGTTGACCAAGATCTGAAGGAAGAGGTCCAACGAGACCTTAGCGTTTCGACCAATCGGGCGTGGGATATTCGGGCGTGCCGTCGGCGACGACGCGCGGCCAGACCGTCACGAGCTCACCGTTCTGGATTTGGTTGACGGCCATCGGCTTAAACATGTTGATGCCGCGCTCGTCGAACTTGAGCAAACCGTAGAACGTTATCACGTCGAGAGCGGAGAGCGCGTCGCGCACCTTCTGAGGATCGAGCGAGCCCGCTTGCTGGATGGCGTATTGGAACGCCAGACAGCCGGCCGCGGATTCCGCGTTGTGATAGTCGGGCGCGTGGCCGTATTTCGCTTCGAACGCCTTGGCAAACTCCTGCGAGTTCGATATGAAACCCGGAGCGCCGTTGTATTTGGCCGTCACCGACCACTGCGTGCCGCCGAAGACGTAGTCGGCGTCCTTGCCGAGCGACTTGCGGAAGTCCGGCGTGTCGGGTCCGACCGAATAGGCATAGGCCTTTGCCAGAACGTTCTGCTCTTTGAAGCCCTTCTGCAGCAAGAGCGCGTCCTGCAAGTGCCCTCCGTTGAGGATCAAGTCCGGATTGGCGGCCTTGATCGCGCTGACCACGCCCGAAACATCGGTCGTGTCGGCCGGATACTTGTTGTTGTAGACGATCGAGAGACCGTGGGCCTGCGCATAGTCCGCGGCGCCTCCCGCAACCTCGAGCGAAAAGAGGTCGTTGGCCGCGACGACGGCCACCGTCTTCGGCGCGGGCTTGAGGTGCAGGGCCATATCGACCACGCCTTCGAGGTAGCGCTTCGCCGGCGACAGGACCGCGAACGTGTACTTGTAGCCTTGGTTGAAGATCTTTTCCGACGCGCCGTTCGACTCGACCATGGGAACCTTGTAGCGCTCGACGACGGCAGCGGCGGCGAACGAAGTCGCTGAGCCATATGGCCCAAGGATGAAATTCACGTGATCTTCGTTGATGAACTTCTCGATGAGCCGGGCCGAGGTCTGTGCGTTCGACTCGTCGTCGGCGTACTTGATGTCGACCTGATAGGCCTTACCCCCGACCTTGATTCCTCCGTGCGAATTGACGTAGTCCTTCCAAAAATCGTAGCCTTCCTTGGTCAGGGTCCCTTCGCGCGCGTCGCGACCCGTGGACGCGAGCGCCGCGCCGAAGACGATCGTGTCGCCGTCGGCGCGCCCGGCCGACGGCACCAGTGAGAATGACGTCGCCGCTAGCGCAACGGCAAGAAAAAGACGGATAAACCGCACGTAGCATCCTCCATCAGAAACTCGAGAGGTCTACGAGAAAGGCCGGTTCGGCGCCCGCTGCGGAGTGAAAATATTTATTAGCAAACGCGCTTCGTTCCGCCGGCAAGTCCGCGCAGGAACGCGTGGGCCCGCTCGGCGGCCGCGACGCCGCGGGTCCCGGCATATGCGTCGACCAGCGCGCTGCCGACGATGGCGCCGTCAGCCAGCTCGCAGGCTCGTCGAACCTGCTCGGCGCGCGAGATGCCGAATCCGACCGCGATGGGTCCGCTGCCGGCTTGCCGCAGCTGCGCGATCCGCTCGCCGATCCAGCTGAAGTCGGGCTCGTTCGAGGCGCTGGTGACCCCGAGCCGTGAGACCAGGTAGAGAAAACCCTCGCTGCAACGGGCGATTGCCGTGGCACGCGCCGGCGGCGTCGTCGGCGCGACCAGCAAGGGCAGCGCCAGTCCGCGCGGCGCGAACGCGGCGCGTATCTCGCCCGTCTCTTCGAGCGGAACGTCGGGCACGATCGCTCCGCACGCGCCGGCCGCCACCAGCGCCTCGGCGAAGCGCTCGAGCCCGTATTGCACGATCGGGTTGACGTAGGTGAACAGCAGGATCGGCGGCGCGCCGCGCTCGTGCGAGCCGCGAGCCAGCGCCAGCGCGTCGTCGACGGTCGTCCCCGCGTCGAGCGCGCGCTTGGCGGCGGCCGCGATCGTGGGTCCGTCGGCCAGCGGATCGCCGTACGGAATGCCGAGCTCGATGACGTCCGCACCCGCCGGCCCGAGCCCGTCGAGAACGAGCGCCGTCGTCGCGGCGTCGGGATCGCCGGCGCAGATGTAGGGAACGAGCGCACCGCGTCCGGCCGCTTGCGCGCGGCGGAACGCTTCCGCAAGCCGGCCCAGGCCCGTCGTCAACGTCTCAGGCATACGCGCCGGCCGCCTCCTCCGCCTCGAGGGCGGCGACTTGGCGCGTGTCCTTCTCGCCGCGCCCGCTCAGGCAGACCAGCACGAGGCCCTCGCGGCCGCGCTCGCGCGCGAGCTTGCGCGCGAACGAGAGCGCGTGCGCCGACTCGAGCGCGGGCACGATCCCCTCGCGTTCGGCGCAGCGGTGGAACGCCGCCAGCGCCTCTTCGTCGGTCGCCGCGACGTACGTGGCCCGTCCGCTCTCCTTGAGGAAGGCGTGCTCGGGCCCGACGCCGGGGTAGTCGAGCCCGGCGCTGATCGAGTGCGTGTTGCGAACTTGGCCTTCGGGGCTTTGCAGCAGATACGAGCGCGAGCCGTGCAGGACCCCGACGGTGCCCGCGTTGAGCGAGGCGGCCGTGTCGACCGCTTCGAGCCCGTGGCCCGCGGCTTCGACGCCCCACAAGCGCACCTCCGGATCGTCGACGAAGCCGGTGAAGATGCCCATCGCGTTGCTGCCGCCGCCGACGCACGCCACGACGTCGCTGGGCAGCCGGCCGTACCGTTCCAAGAGCTGTGCGCGCGACTCGAGCCCGATGATCTTTTGGAATTCGCGCACCATGTACGGATAGGGATGCGCGCCGACCACGCTGCCGATGACGTAGAACGTGTCCTCGACGCGGGCGGCCCACTCGCGGAAGGCTTCGTTGGTCGCGTCCTTGAGCGTCTGCGTTCCGCTCGTCACCGGGTGGACCCGCGCGCCCAGGAGCCGCATGGTATAGACGTTGAGCGACTGCCGCTCGACGTCGTGCGCGCCCATGTACACGTCGACCGGAATGCCAAGCTTGGCTCCGATCGTCGCGGTCGCGACGCCGTGCTGTCCGGCGCCCGTCTCGGCGATGATGCGGCGCTTGCCCATGCGCAGCGCGAGCAGACCTTGGCCGACCGTGTTGTTGATCTTGTGCGCGCCCGTGTGATTGAGATCTTCCCGCTTGAGCACCAGCGGAGCTGCGCCGGGGTCGTCGCTGAAGCGCGGCGCCTCCATCACGGGCGAGGGGCGTCCAACGAAGTCCCGCAAGAGCGTATGGTACTCGTCCCAGAAGGCCAGGTCGGCGAAGGCCGCCTCCATTCCGCGTTCGAGCTCGGCCAGCGCTTCGACCAGCACCTCCGGCACGAACTTGCCGCCGAACGTTCCGAAATAGCCTCGCTCGTCAGGCTTGTGCATCGGCCTCCCTCACCGCGCGCACGAAGGCACGCATCTTCTCGACGTCTTTGCGGCCGCCCGTTTCGACGCCGCTGCGCGTGTCGACCGCATACGGGCGCACTTCGCGCACGCACGCCGCGACGTTCTTCGGCGTCAAGCCGCCCGAAACCACGACGTCGAGCGTCTTCGCCGCATCCGCCACGATCCGCCACGGAAACGTCTTGCCGGTCCCACCGGGTCGCTCGACCGTGCCCGAATCCACCATCAGCATGCCGTCGCGATAGGTCCGTGCCAGCGAACGCAGCAGCCTCTCGGGATCGCCCGCCACCGCCTCGCTCGCGCGAACGACCTTCACGAAGGGCAAGCCCGTCGAGCGGCACAGCTCGACCGGCTCGTCGCCGTGAAACTGCAGCGTCGCCCGTGGAAGCTCGCGCGCGATCGCCGCGAGCTCCTCACGCGACGGGTCGAGCACGACCGCGACGAACTCGACGGCCGGCGGCGTCGCGGCTGCGATCGCGCGAGCTTGCTGCAGCGTCACGCGCCGTTCGCTCGGCGCAAGGATCACGCCGACCGCGTCCGCGCCCGCTTCGACGGCCAGCGCGACGTCCTGCGGGCTCGTCATGCCGCAGAACTTGATGCGCGTCGGCCGCCCGGTCACCTCGGCGTGACGGCCGCGCTCTTGAGGCGCTGGACGAACTCGGCAGGATCATCGCTGCGCATCAGCGCCTCGCCGATCAGGAAGCCACGCGCACCGCGCGCGAACAGGTGCGCGGCGTCTTCGGGTTCGTGCATGCCACTCTCGCTGATCACCAGCGTTCCCGGCGGGACCATCGGCAGCAAGTGTTCGGTGACGCCGAGGTCCGTTTCGAAGGTCCGCAGGTTCCGGTTGTTGATGCCGACGACCGACGCGCCGATTGCAAGCGCCCGCGTGAGCTCGTCCTCATCGTGCACTTCGACCAGGGTGTCGAGCTCGAAACGCGCCGCCTCGGCGGTCAGCTCGCGCAGCGTCTCGTCGCCCAGGCCCGCGACGATCAGCAGCACCGCGTCGGCGCCGTAGGCCGCCGCTTGCGCGATCTGATAGGGCGCGAACAGAAAGTCTTTGCGCAAGATCGGCTTGGTGCTGTGCGTGCGCGCGACCTCGAGGTACGCGAGATCGCCCAGGAAGTGATCGGCCTCGGTCAGCACGCTGATCGCATCGACCTCGGCGAGCTGGTAGTTCGCGGCGACGACGGCCGGATCGAAGTTGCGCGCGATCAGTCCGACGGAGGGCGACGCGCGCTTGATCTCCGCGACGATCGCAGGGCCTCGCGCGTTCCGCAGCGCCGCGGCGAAGGCGCGCCGCTCGCCGCGCCGGGCCAAGCCGCGCTCGACCAGCTCCTCGCAGCTCTCGCGCGCTTCGTCCTCCTTGAGCGCGAGCGCCTTGGCGGCGTAGAGTTTCTCCAAGACATCGTTCATGCGAACTCCACCTCGGTCGGACGACGGACGGACTCGAAGACCGCAAGGGCGGCTCCGCCCGTCAGGCACTTGCGCGCCAGCGCAAGCCCCTCGGCAAGTGACGACGCCAGCTCGGTGACGACCAGGCCGAGCGCGGCGTTGAGGGCGACGACGTCGGCGCGCGGCGAACGCTCGCCCTCGAGAATCGCGCGCAGCGCCGCCGCATTGGCCGGCGGGTCGCCGCCCGCGATCGACTCGGCCGGCGCCGAGATAGCGAAATCCGAGGGATCGAGCAGCCAGCGCCGCGCGCCGCTCTGCGTGAACTGGTAGACGTGCGTCGGCGCGTCCCCGGCGATCTCGTCGATCCCGTTGGCCGCGTGGACGACCGCACCCGCCTTCGCGCCGAGCCGCGCGAGCGCTTCGCCCACGAGCTGCAGGTGCGCTTCGCTCGAGACGCCGATGACCTGGTGGGTCGCGCGCGCCGGATTGGCGAGCGGCCCGAGCACGTTGAAGATCGTGCGAACGCCGAGGTCGCGCCGCACGGGCGCCACTTCCCGCATGGCCGGATGGTAGAGCTGCGCGAACAGGAAGGCGAAGCGGTCGCGCTCGAGCCCCATGCGCGCGAGCTCGGGCGGCGCGTCGATCCGGATGCCGCTCGCTTCGAGCACGTCGGCGCTGCCGCAGCGGCTCGAGGCCGCGCGGTTCCCGTGTTTGGCGACGCTGACGCCGCAGCCGGCGAGCACGAAACCGACCGCGGTCGAGATGTTGATCGTGCCGGCGCCGTCGCCGCCCGTCCCGCAGGTGTCGGCGACCAGCGGCAGCTCGTGTTCGACGTGCAGCGCGCGAGCTCGCATCGCCTCGGCCGCACCGACCACTTCGGCCGGCGTCTCGCCCTTGGTCGCGAGCGCCGCCAAGAACGCGCCGGCCTGGACCGCGGACCATTCGGCGTCCATGATCGCGCCGACCGCAAAGGCCATCTGCTCGTCGGTCAGGTCGCGTTTCGCGATCAGCGCCCGCAGGAGCGCCCGAAACTCGTTCACCGCTTGGTCATCGCGAGAAAATTCGCGAAGATGCGGTGGCCCTCGGGCGTCAGGACCGACTCGGGATGAAACTGCACGCCGTGAACGGGCAGCGTGCGGTGCGCGACGCCTTGCACGACCGCGTCCTCGCTGCTCGCGTTGGCGCGCAGCTCGGCGGGAAACGGCGAGTGGGAGACGCACAGCGAGTGATAGCGGGTCGCGGTGAACGGGCTCGGCAGGCCGGCGAAGACGCCGCTGCCGTCGTGGTCGATCTGGGACGTCTTGCCGTGCATGAGGCGCGGTGCATAGTCGACGACGCCGCCGAAGTACTCGCCGATCGCTTGCAACCCCAGGCACACGCCCAGCACCGGCCGTCCGCTTTCGACCGACCAGCGAATCGCATCCATCGTCTTGCCGGCCTCGGCCGGCCGTCCTGGTCCGGGCCCGATGCAGACGCCGTCGTGCGCGGCGACCGCGGCCGCGTCCAGGCGCGGATCATCGTTGCGCACGACGTCGACCTCCGCGCCGAGCGAGCCGAAGAGGTGCGCCAAGTTGTACGTGAACGAGTCGTAGTTGTCGACGAGCAGGATCGTGCTCACCAGTCGAGCCCCAATACGTCGCGCACGATCTTGGTCTTGGCCAGGACCTCTTGGTACTCCGCGACCGGCTCGCTGTCGGCGACGATGCCGGCCGAGGCCTGCCAATACGCTTTGCCCCCCGCCGTCGCGACGCAGCGCAGCACGATGCACGAATCCATGTCGCCGTCGAAATCGAGGTGCGCGACCGAGCCCGCATAGAAGCCGCGCGCGACCGGCTCAAGCGTGTCGATCAGCTGCATCGCTCGAATCTTGGGCGTGCCGGTCACCGTGCCGGCCGGGAACGCCGCCGCGAACAGGTCGAGCGCGTCGCGATCGTCGCGCAGTTCGCCCACGACGTTGGAGACGATGTGCATCACGTGGCTGTAGCGCTCGATCACCATCAGCTCGTCGACGCGAACGCTTCCGATCTTCGAGACCGCGCCTAAGTCGTTGCGCCCCAGATCGACCAGCATCACGTGCTCGGCGCGTTCCTTCTCGTTGGAGAGCAGCTCTCCCGCGATGGCGTTGTCGCGTTCGGCCGACTCGCCGCGCGGACGCGTCCCCGCCAGCGGCCGCATGCGCGCCTTTGCGCCGTCCAGCCGGACGAGAAACTCCGGCGACGCGCCGAAGATCGCGCGCCCGTCGACTTCGATGAAGAACATGTAGGGCGACGGATTGCGCGTGCGGAT
The DNA here is from genome assembly GCA_052267165.1 of Vulcanimicrobiaceae bacterium. Classification (GTDB taxonomy): domain Bacteria; phylum Vulcanimicrobiota; class Vulcanimicrobiia; order Vulcanimicrobiales; family Vulcanimicrobiaceae; genus CAWICD01. The sequence goes on from JBKQHO010000036.1 coordinate 23,052, forward strand.
CTGCCGGTAGAAGTCGAACGGCGTGCCGTCGAGCTCGCACGAATAGCGAATGCCCAGCTGCAGCTGGTAGACGTCGCCTTCGTAGATCGCGTGCTTCGCGGCGGCGACCCGCGTCAGGAACTCGTCCTGGGAAAGCGAGGCGTGGACCTCGCCGCGGGCCCGCACGTTACCGGGAATCGTCGGGCGCACGCCGAGCAGCTGCGCGATGTACCGGTCGAGGCGCTGCTCGACGTCCTCGCGCTCGCGCTCGTCGCGCACGAAACCGATCAGCGAGAGCTTGTGCGTGAAGTGGTCGAAGACGACCCACGTTCCCGGCACGACCACGTACGCGTCGGCGAAGCGGACGTCGGCCGGCGGCTTGGGCCCGATCCGCTCGAGCACGCGGGCCGCGTCGTAGGCGAACGCACAGACCGCGCCGCCCGCGAAGGGCAGCTCGGCGCGCTCGACGCGATATTTTCCCACGATCTCGCGAATGCGCTCGAGCATGCGCGGATCGTCGTCGATGACGACGCTTTCCAGGTAGTCGAGACCCAAGAATGAGTAGCGCGAGATGCGGTCGGTCCCTTCGACCGACTCGAGCAAACACGAACGCCCCGGCGTGGCCAGGGCGAGGTATGCAGAGATCGGCGTCAGCGCATCCGCAACGAACTCACGCACGACGGCGGTGAGTTGCAGCGGCTCCGTACTCGAGTCAGACTGCGTAAGAATTGAAGCGTTTCTCCCGCCGCGCCGGGGCTAGTGGCCTGTTACAGGCCACTAGTGGACGAGCTCGAGCAGCGACATCTCCGCGGCGTCGCCTTGACGGACGCGGGTCTTGATGATGCGCGTGTAGCCGCCGGACTTCGTCTTGAGAGCGGGCGCGATCTGATCGCACAGCTTCTTGGTGACGGCGGGCTCGAGCAGATAGGCCGCGACCAGACGGCGCGAGTGCAAGTCCCCGCGGCGCGCCTGGGTGATGAGACGATCGACGACCTTCGAGACTTCCTTGGCCTTGGTGGAAGTCGTTTCGATCTTCTCGTGCTTGAAGAACGACGTCGCCAGACTGCGCAGGAGCGCCTTGCGGTGGCCGTCGGTTCGGGAAAGGCGCTTCTGCGCGATCTGGTGCGGCATGATTGGTTCCTAGTTGGGTTGACGAAGCGCGAGACCGCGCTCCTCGAGGACCTGCTTGATCTCGTCGAGCGACTTCTTGCCGAAGTTGCGCATCTTGATGATCTCGTCCTCGGTCATGTCGAGCAGCTCGGAGACCTTCGAGATCCCGGCGCGCTTGAGGCAGTTGAACGAGCGGACCGAGAGGTTGAGCGTCTCGACCGGAATATCCCACTCGCTGGCCGGCGCAGCCGCCGGCGGCTTCTCTTCCTGGGTGAAGTTCACGAAGAGGTCGAGCTGCTCTTGGAGGATCTGCGCCGCCGTCGAGAGCGCGTCGTCCGGCGTGATCGAGCCGTTCGTCTCGATCTCGATCGTGAGCCGGTCGAAATCGACCGACTGGCCGACGCGGGTGTCGTCGACGGTAAAGTTGACCTTGCGGATTGGTGAGAAGATCGAGTCCAGCGGAATCAGCCCGATCATGTGCTCGACGTTCTTCTGCCGGTCGGCGGTCACGTAGCCGCGCGACTTCTCGACGCCGATCTCCATCTGGAGCCGGCCCGTCTTCGAGGTCAGCGTGGCGATGTGATAACCCGGCTGCAGAATCTCGACGTCGGAATCCGGCGTGATGTCGGAGGCGGTCACTTCCTTGGCGCCGGTGACGCTGAGGGCGAGCACCTTCGGCTCGTCGGTGTCGAGCTTGATCGGCAAGCCCTTGAGGTTGAGCAGCAGGTTCGTCGTGTCTTCCACGACGCCCGGAATCGTCGAGAACTCGTGCAGCACGCCGTCGATCTTGACGTAGGTGACGGCCGCGCCCGGGATCGACGAGAGGAGCACGCGGCGCAGTGAATTGCCCAACGTAATCCCGAAGCCGCGCTCGAGCGGTTCGATCACGAACTTCGCGTAATTGTCGCGCCGCTCGCGGACTTCGATGGACGCGCCCTGAGGCGCTTCGATGACGGTCATTCTTTGCTGTGTCCTTTGCTGCTTACGTTATCCGCCGTCCGCCCCGCGGCCCGACGATCGTACGCCTAGTAGCGTTTGGTTTATTGCGATGCTGATTATGGTGTGACTGCTGAGTTTTGATTGCGCGGAGCTAACAAGAGTTTCGAATTCCAGATGCCAGCTCTGCGCCGATACGCGGGGCCTGGATTTCGGTCGCCGGCGACGACGTCCGGCGGGCCGAAAGCGGGGACCCTACCGCGAGTAGTATTCGACGATGAGTTGCTCGTCTACCGGCGCATCGATCTGCTCGCGGCCGGGGAGCTGGGTGACCTTCACCGTGAGCTCCTGGTCGTTCCACTCGAGCCACTCGGGGTGCGCGCGGTTGCGCGCGTATTCCAAGTTCGACTGGATCAGCGGCGACTTCTGCGAGCGCTCGCCGATCGAAACGACGTCGCCGGGCTTGACCAGGAACGAGGGGATGTTGACGATCCGCCCGTTGACCCGGAAGTGCCGGTGGGTGACGAGCTGACGCGCCTGAGCGCGGCTGTTCGCCAGGTTCATGCGATAGACGACGTTGTCGAGCCGGCGTTCCAGGAGCTGCAGGAACGTCTTGCCGGTCTGACCCGGGACGCGCGCGGCTTCGCGGAAGTAGTTCTTGAACTGCGTCTCGATGACGCCGTAGTAGCGGCGCATCTTCTGCTTCTCGCGCAGCTGGCGGCCGTATTCCGAGACCTTCTGACGGCTCGGCTTGCCCTGCGTCTTCTGGCCGGGCGCGGTGCCGCGGCGCTCGACGGCGCACTTTTTCGACAGGCAGCGCTCGCCCTTGAGAAAGAGCTTGATCTTCTCGCCGGTCTTGCTGGTCGCCGTTTCGCGGCGGCAGAGCCGGCAGACCGGACCCGTGTAGCGTGACATGCTTCTCTACCTTACACTCTGCGGCGCTTGGGCGGGCGGCAGCCGTTGTGCGGGATCGGCGTGACGTCCTTGATCAGGGTGATCTCCAGGCCCGCGGCCTGCAACGAGCGGATCGCGGCCTCGCGGCCGGCCCCCGGCCCCTTGACGTACACTTCCGCCGTCTTCATCCCGTGATCCATCGCCTTGCGCGCGACCGCCTCTGCGGCGACCTGCGCGGCGAACGGCGTCGATTTCTTCGAGCCCTTGAACCCGAGATTTCCGGCCGAGGCCCAGGCGATGACGCTCCCCTGATTGTCGGAGATCGTCACGATCGTATTGTTGAACGAGGAGTGGATGTGGGCGACCCCGGAGGCGACGTTCTTGAACTCGCGCTTCTTCCGGGTCTTGGTTTGCTTCTTGGCAGCCAATCGAACTCCAGTGTCTTTTGTCTTGCCCCGCGTTGCGAACCCGGGGTGTCGTCGCCTCGACCGGCAGCGCTGCCGGGCGCTCCGATCTCTTCTTCATGGACGTGCGGCGAGAACGTCCGCGCGCGGCGCGCGCAAAAACGGCTGAATGCAGCCGACGAGAGAGTATACCCGATGTCGGTCGAGAGGGTCAAGCGCGACCGGTTCCGCGAGGGGTCGAGGGTGGTTGGCCCGCGCGCGGCCCGGGTACCAGCGACCCTACGATGATGAAGCGGAACCTCGTATCGCACACGCTGTTCGGTCGAACGCTGGCTGCAACGGCAATCGGGGTAGCCCTCGGCGTCCCGCTGGGGGCGCTGGCCGGCAAAAGCGCCGGCTATGAAGGCACGGTCGTCCACATTTCGACGGACAACATCGAGGTCAAAGGCTCCGACGGTGAGACGCTGAGCTTTCTGATCGTGCCGCGCTTCCGCAAGGTCTTGCACGCCGACGGCAAGACGACGGCACGGACGAACGAGATCAGGTCCGGTGACCGCGTCCGGGTCGTCTACGACCAGGGCGCGCTGGGCGCGCGCCACGCCGACGAGATCGTCGACGAGACGGCGCCGTACAAGCCGCTCAAGTCGTAGCGAACTGGGAAACGACGCTGAATTAGTGTGACCGGAAGCGCCGCCGGCAGCGCTCCAGGCGTTGCTCAGCGTGCGCAGCCGCACGACTTCTTCTCTCGCCTAATGAGGCTTACGACCCCCGTACGATTCGTCGGTTATGGGGAACCGGGGCTTCAATCGTTTTCGTGGGGGCGCGCCGCTCGCAGCCTGCGCTGTCGCCGCCCTAACGGTGCTTCCCGCCCTGACCGCCCCTGCCGGCGCCGACCCGCTCAGCCGCGTCCGCGATGGTGCGGTAATTGTCGTGGCGCGCGGAGCGCAGGACGACGGCATCGGTGCCGGTTCGGTCGTCGCCGTCACGGGCAACGAGGTCCGGGTGATCACTGCCAAACACGTCGCGACCTTCGGCACGCTCACGGTCCGTTTCGACGGCGGCGCGGAGGCGCAGGCGAAGATCGTCAAGCTCGTTCCCGGCCAAGATCTCGCCCTGATCGACGCCAGCGTCGACCCGGCCCTCGCCTCCGGCTTGCGCGTCGCGCCGGTCGGCCGGCCGCGCGCGGGCGAGCCGATCCATGTCTGGGGCAGCGGTCTCGATGGCCCGGCCCTCGAGCCCGGCGCCGTGGAGTCGCTGGGCGGCGAATTGCCCGACGGCGCGGCGCGCAGCCGCTACGCCATCGCTTGCCGGCTCTGCCACGAGGGCGACTCGGGCGGCGGCGTCTTCACCAGCGACGGAACCCTCGTCGGGGTCTTCATCGGCTATTTCACGCTCGACGACGGCCGCATGTCGATCGCCGAGCTGCCCGTCGACGAGGCCACGATCGCTTCGGCCGGCAGCTCGCAGGCCGCGCCCTCGGCTTTGAATATCGCGCGGTCGAACACGTCGACGACGCCGGCGATGGCGCCAGCGTCCGGCTTCACGCCCTCGACCAGCGCCCGGCGCAGCGTCTCCTCGAGCAAGACGAGCAAAGCGAAGGCGAGCTCCTTAGGCCGCGGCACGCCGGTCGTCATGGCGCTCCCCAACCCTTCGAGGTAAGAGGCCAGAGCTTCAACCGTTTGAGCGCGGTTACGGCGGCGCAGATCTTGTAATTCGGAGTCGGTCTCCCGCTGAGTGAGCCAGGCCCGCATGAGGCCGCGCCGCTCGTACGGCGCGCTGAGCACCGCGGTGACCCAGGCTCGCACCCGGGCACGCTCCTCGTTCAGCGAAGCGTAGGGCGGCTCGAACGACGGACGGGTCCGGGCCCAAGCCTCGCGAGCGCGCTCGATCGCCGCGCGCAGCGCCGCCTTCTTGTCGGTGAAGTAGCGGTAGAACGTGCCGTGCGCCAGGCCGGCGCCCGTCGCGATCGCACCTGCCGTCACGCCGGCGTACTCGCGCTCGTCGAGCAGCCGCTCGAGCGCCGCCAGGAGCCGTTCGCGCGTCTCCTCCGGAGTGCGGCGCGGCCGGGCCACGGATGCACCGTCGCCGCCGGCCCGGCCGAGGTACGTCCATTTCCCCCGGACCTTCCCGGTGGCCGGATCCCGGTAGGTATCGACCCGGTAGCGGTAGGCGCGCTGCCCGACGCGCTTGATGACTTCATGCGCCACTGTTGGTTTCGCCTCGGTGTTTGGTATACTGACTTCGATGTCATTTTGGTATACCCTCTACACGAGACGAAAGCCGGCCGCCCGATCATGGCGTCCCTAGCGACCGCGCCAGGCCGAGCGCCAGTGGTGGCGCGCGCCGTGGCGCGGCCCGAGCCGCCGATCGGCATGATCACCTTGACGGTGATGCTGGGCGTGATCATGGCGATCATCGACAGTTCGATCGTCAACGTCGCGCTCAACGACATGGCGGGCAACGTCGGCGCCTCGGTCGACGAGATCTCGTGGGTCGCGACGGGGTACATCCTGGCCAACGTGGTCATCATGCCGCTCAACGGCTGGCTGACTGCGACGTTCGGCCGCAAGCGCTACTACGCGGGCTCGCTCGTCATCTTCACGCTCTCATCGCTGATGTGCGGCTTGTCGCACAGCATCACGACGCTCGTCTTCTGGCGCATCGTGCAAGGCATCGGAGGCGGGGCGCTGCAGCCGACGGCGCAGGCGATCTTGTTCGAGTCGTATCCGCCCGAACGGCGCGGCGCGGCGATGGCGATCTTCGGTTTGGGCGCGATGGTCGGGCCGGCGGTCGGCCCGACGCTCGGCGGCGCGATCGTCGACAACTACTCGTGGCCGCTCATCTTCTTCATCAACATCCCGATCGGAATCATCGCTTTTCTGATGACGTTGACGTACATCCGCGATCAGTCGTATGTGACCAAGCCCGAGCGCGGCATGGACTGGGCGGGCCTCGGCATCATGGTGATGGGGATCGCTTCGCTGCAGTACGTGCTCGAACGCGGCCAGCGCGAGGACTGGTTCGACTCGTCGACGATCGTGTTGCTGACCGTCGTGGCCGTCGTCGGGCTGACGTGGTTCGTGGTCCGCGAAGTACGCGATCCGCACCCGTTCGTCAACTTGCGCGTCTTTCGCTCGCGCGCGTTCGCGGCCGGGAACGTCATCGGCGTCATCAGCGGGTTCGGGCTCTTCGGGCTCAACCTCGTGCTGCCGCTCTTCTTCCAAAACGTGCTCGGGTTCGACGCCTGGCATACCGGCTTGGCCCTCTTGCCGGGCGCCATCGCGACCGCGGTCAGCATGCCGATCGCGGGACGCTTGGTCAACATCGTCGACGCGCGCATCTCGATCGCATTTGGCCTGGGCCTCTTCGCCGTCGGCTCCTGGCAGATGGGCGGCCTCAACCAAACCGCGGGCTACTGGGACATCTTCTGGCCGCGAACCTTGCAAGGTTTCGCGCTCGGCTTTCTCTTCGTACCGCTGACGACGGCCACGCTGGCCGGCATCCCGCGCGCCGAGATGGCCAGCGCGACCGGTCTCTACACCCTCGTGCGTCAGCTCGGGGGAAGCCTCGGCATCGCGATCCTCGAGCTGATCCAGACGCGCCGTGAGGACTTCGTGCAGCAGACGCTCGCGGCCGGCATCACGCTCTCCAATCCGAACGTCGCCAACATGCTCAACGGCTCGAGCAATCAGACCCAGACGCTCGTGCAGATCTCGAACATGGTCAACCAGAATGCGACGACGATCGCCTACGATTACACGTTCCGCATCTGCGCGATCGTGTTCGCGCTCGCGATTCCGTCGGTCTTCCTTCTACGAAGCGCAAAAGCGACGGCCAGCCGCGAAGCTGCCGTCGCCCTCGAATAAGCGCGCGCTCGTCTTTACTTCTTGGGCGCGGTGGTCGCCTTCTTCTTGGCGCCGACCGTCTTCTTGGGCCCCTTACGGGTGCGCGCATTCGTCTTGGTGCGCTGGCCGCGAACGGGCAGCCCGCGGCGGTGGCGCAGCCCACGATAGCAGCCGATGTCGGTCAGCCGCTTGATATGGCCCGCTACCTCGCGGCGCAGGTCGCCTTCGACCTTGACCGCCCCGTCGATCGCGTCGCGAAGCTTCTTCTCGTCCTCTTCGGAGAGGTTCTTGACCCGGACGTTCGGGTCGACGCCCGTCTGTGCCAAGATCTTCTGCGCGGTCGACAGGCCGATCCCGTAGATATACGTCAGCGCGATCTCGATCCGCTTCTCGCGCGGGAGATCGATACCGGAAATACGTGCCATCAGCCCTGCACCTGTTTATGCTTGGGGTTGGACTCGCAGATCACGCGGACTTTCCCTTCGCGGCGGATGATGATGCACTTCTCGCAAATGCGCTTGACGGACGGGCGAACTTTCATGGCTTACTTATACCTGTAGGTGATGCGGCCGTGGGTGAGGTCGTAGGGCGAGAGCTCGACGAGGACGCGGTCGCCGGGCAGAATCCGGATGAAATTCATGCGGATCTTTCCGCTAACGTGAGCGAGGACGCGGTGCCCGTTGGCGAGTTCCACTCGGAACATGGCGTTGGGCAGGGGCTCGACGATCGTGCCCTCGACTTCGATCGCCTCTTCTTTCGGGGTCTCGTTCCGGACGCCCCGGTCGTTGGATTTCTGCCGGCGCTCGGGCCGCGGGCCACCGCGACGCCGAGCCATTACTTTGCAATTTCCATTACGTCGCGATGTCCATTACGCCGCAATCTCTTCCTTCGGACGGAATCGAGCCACATCGTCGTGCTCGAGGACGTCGCGAAGCGTCAAGATTCGCGGGCCGTCTTCCGTCAGCGCGACCGTGTGCTCGAAATGCGCCGCAAGTTTACCATCTGCCGTCACGACTGTCCAGCCGTCCCCGAGGGTTTCGACCTCCCAGGTCCCCTCGGTGATCATCGGCTCGATCGCCAGGACCAGCCCGGGGCGAAGGACGATGCCCTTGCCAGGTTCGCCCCAGTTTGGGACCTGGGGTTCCTCGTGCATCTTCTGACCGACCCCATGCCCGACCAAGGCCCGGACGACCCCGTACCCGTTCCCCTCGGCGTGCGCTTGGACAGCGTGGCCGATATCGGAGAGCCGGTTTCCCTTCTGCATCTGCGCGATGCCCAGCATCAGGGACTCCTGGGTCACCCGCATGAGCCGTGCGGCTTCTTCGGAGACCGTTCCGATCCCGAACGTGACCGCCGAGTCCGAGACGTAATTTTCGAACGTGGTGCCGATGTCGATCGAGAGGATGTCGCCGTCCTTGAGCGTGGCGTCGCCGGGGATGCCGTGGACGACGACCTCGTTGACCGAGGCGCAGATCGAGGCCGGATAGCCGTGGTAGCCTTTGAAGGTCGGAATGCCGCCGCGCTCGCGGATGCCCTTCTCGGCAATGCGGTCGAGCTCGCGCAAGGTCATGCCGGCTTTCGCCGTCTTGATCAGCACCGAGAGCACGGCCGCGGTGATCTTCCCGCTGCGCCGCATGATCTCGATTTCGCGAGCCGACTTGATGGCGATCATCCGACCGGCGAACCCTCGGCGCCCGCGAGCGCGCTCAGCACTTCGTGGGTGACCTGGTCGATCGGCGCCAGCCCGTCGATCCGCACCAGCAGACCGGCTTTCTCGTAGTAGCCGATCAGCGGCGCGGTCTGCGCCTCGTAGGTCGTCAAGCGCTTGGAGACGACCTCGGCCGTATCGTCGGGCCGCTGCACCAGCGCGCCGCCGTCCTCGTCGTCGATTCCGGCTTCGAGCGGCGGGTTGAACTCCATGTGGTAGGTGCGGCCCGAGCGCGGATTGGTCCAACGTCCGGTGAGCCGCCGCAACAGCACGTCGGAGTCGGCCTCGAAGAGAAGCACCGCGACGAGCGGTTTACCGAGCCGTCGCAGCATCGCGTCGAGCGCTTCGGCTTGCGGAACCGTGCGCGGGAAGCCGTCGAGGATGAAGGCGTCGGTCGTCGCCAGCTCCCCTTCCATCATTGCGATGATCAGGTCGTCGGGAACGAGGCCGCCGGACTCCATGAACGACTTCGCCTTGCGCCCGAGTTCGGTTCCCTCGGCGACGTTCTTGCGCAGCAAGTCGCCCGTCGAGATCTGGCGCGCCGCGAAGCGCTCCTCGAGAATCTTGGCCTGCGTGCCCTTGCCGGCGCCCGGCGGGCCGAGGAAGACTACTCGCATGCTGTTCATCCCTTGATAAAGCCCTTATAGTCGCGCATCGCCAAGCGGGCTTCGATCTGCGTCATCGTATCGAGCGCGACGCCGACGACGATGAGGAGCGAGGTCGAGCCGAGATAGAACGTGGTGACGCCGAGGCCGCGCTGCAGGGTCGAAGGCAAGATCGCGAGCAGGCCGAGGTAAAGCGCCGCGACCGTCGTGATCCGCAACAGGATCCGGCGGATATACTCTTCGGTCGGCTGGCCCGGACGGATACCGGGAATGAACGAGCCGCTCTTCTTGAGGTTGTCGGCGATGTCTTTGACGTTGACGACGACGGAGCTGTAGAAGAACGTGAAGATCACGACCAGCAAGAAGTACGCGAGGTTGTACAAGAACGTGTTGGGACTGAAATAGGTCTGCAAAAAGAGCGAGACCGCGGTCGAGTTCGAGGGAATGTCGAGCGGGCCGGCGTGCCAATAGGCCGGGCTCGTGCCCGAGTGCTGGAACCACGAGAGCGCCTGCTGCGGCAGCAGCAGGATCGAGATCGCGAAGATGATCGAGATGACGCCGGCGTTGTTGAGCCGCAGCGGAATGTACGAGGAGCGCCCGGCGAACATCTTGCGGCCGACGACCCGGCGCGCTTGCTGCACGGGGATGCGCCGCTGGCCCTGATACATGAAGACGATCGAGACGATCGTGACCAGCGCGATCGCGATGAAGAGGAACAGGTTGAAGACGTTGAGGCCGCCCGTTTGGCCGACCTGGACCGTCTGCGCGACGTAGGTCGGGTAGCGCAGCACGATGCCGATGAAGATGATCAGCGAGACGCCGTTGCCGATGCCCTTGTCGGTGATCTGCTCGCCGAGCCACATCAGGAAGAGCGTTCCGGAGACGAACGCGATCACGGCGTAGACCACGAACTGCCACGAGCTGTCGTAGAAGACGCCGGCCCGGCTCATGTTGACCGACATGGTCGTCGCTTGGACGATGGCGAGCACGATCGTCAGCCAGCGGGTGTACTGGCTGATCTTCTTGCGGCCTTCCTCGCCGCCTTTCTTCGCCATCTCCTCGAGTTGCGGCAGCACGACCGTCATCAGCTGCATGATGATCGAGGCGTTGATGTAGGGCGTGATGCCCATCGCGATGATCGAGAGCCGCTGCAGTGCGCCGCCCGAGAGGAAGCCCAAGAAGTTGTAGAACGTGCCGCCGCGCAGCAGATCCTGCCAGTGCTTCTCGTCGACCTCCGGCAGCTGCACGTGGATCATGAAGACGAAAAGCGCAAACGCGCCGAGCACGAACGCGACGCGTTTGCGAATGTCCGGGACGAGGAGCGCCGCTCGCAGGTTGTTTAGCAAGCGTCAGGCTTCCGCAGGTTGTTCTTCGCCCAGGTTGGCACCGGCCGCCAGCAGCGCTTCGCGCGCGCTCGCCGAGAACAGCACGTCGCGGAAGACCAAGCCTTTGGGCAGGGTCTTGCCGGACTTGTTTCCGCCCAGCACCTTGATGCCGTCGCCGGTCTTACCGATGACGCGCTTGGCCACCAGGTTCTCGGGCGTCACCTCCAGCGACGGATCCCATTCGGCCAGCGCACCGACGTTGACGACCGCGTAGGTCGAACCGAAGTGGCCGGTGTCGCGGCCCTTCTGCGAGTAGCCGCGCTTGTGCGGCAGGCGCCGCGCCCACGGGGTCTGGCCGCCTTCGAAGGCGGGCCCTTTGCCGCCGCCCGAACGAACCGTCTGTCCTTTGCCGCCCTCGCCGCCGGTCTTGACCATGCCCGAGCCGTGGCCACGCCCGATCCGAACGCGCTTGGGGCGCGCACCCTCGTTCTCGCGCAGCGTCGCCAGCGTCAGGCCCGGCGTCGCAGCCGGCAATCCGCCGCCGCGCGCGATCATGGGCACCTTGGCTTTCGCAGGTGTGCTCTTGGGCGCCGCCTTCTTGCGGGTCGCTTTGGTCTGTGCCATCTGCCGTTATCCTACTCTATCGGGCGAAGATCTCGGCGACGGTCTTGTCGCGGAGCTTCGCCACCTGCTCGGCGGTCTTGAGCGAGCGCAGTCCTTCGTATGTAGCCAGCACGACGTTGATCGGATTCGAGCTGCCCAGGGACTTCGTCAGGATGTCGTGGATGCCCGCGAGCTCCAGCACGGCGCGCATCGGTCCGCCGGCGATGACGCCGGTACCCGGCGCGGCCGGCTTCATGAAGACCTTCCCGGCGCCGACTTGGAACGTGACCTCGTGCGGGATCGTGCGCTCGACCATTGGGACGGTGATGACCGCCTTCTTGGCCTGCTCGACGCCTTTGCGGATCGCCTCGGGGACTTCGCCCGCCTTGCCGATTGCGAACCCGACCTTGCCCTTGCGGTCGCCCACGACGACCAGCGCGCTGAAGCTGAAGCGCTTGCCGCCCTTGACGACCTTGGCGACGCGGTTCACGCGCACCACGGTCTCCTCGAAGCCCGAATTGTCGCGGTCGCGCCCGCGCCCACCACCATAGTTCATACCTAAAACTCCAAGCCCGCTTGACGTGCGGCATCCGCGAGGGCGGCCACGCGGCCGTGATAGTGCCGCCCGCTCGTGTCGAACACGACGGCATTGATACCCGCGGCTTTGGCCTTCTGACCGATCACTTCGCCGACTTTGCGCGCGGCTTCGATGTTCGTGCGCGAACCCAGCCCTTCGGCGAGGTCTTTTTGGCGCGTCGAGACGGCGAGCAGCGTGTGCCCCTTCGAATCGTCGATGACCGTCGCGTAGGTATGGTGCAGCGTGCGATGGATCTGCAAGCGCGGACGCTCCGGCGTGCCGACGACCTTGCGCCGCAGCCGCTTGTGCCGCTTGATCCGCTGCTCGTTCTTCGAGAGTGCCATTTACTTCTTACCGGCCTTGCCCGCTTTACCGAGCTTCTTGCGCACGTATTCGCCTTCGTAGCGAATGCCTTTGCCCTTGTAGGGCTCCGGCGGACGCAGGTCGCGGATCTCGGCGGCGACTTGCCCGACTTGTTGCTTGTCGATCCCGTCCACGTGGATGCGATTGGTTCCCTCGACCGTGAACGAGATGCCCTTGGGCGCCTCGTAGCTGACGGGGTGGGAATAGCCGAGCTGGAGGTTGAGACGTTCGCCGGCCTTGTTGACGCGATAGCCGACGCCTTGGATCTCGAGGCTCTTGCGGAAGCCCTTCGAGACGCCCTGGACCATGTTGGCGACCAGCGTTCGAGTCAGGCCGTGCGCCGAGCGGTGCGGCTTGGAATCGCCCTTGCGTTCGACGATCACCCGGCCCGCGTCGACCGCGACGGTGACGACCGGGAGCACGTGCTGCTCGAGCTCGCCTTTGGGGCCCTTGACGCGCACGAGCGAGTCCGCCACCTCGACGGTGACGTTGCTCGGGATCGCGACGGGCAGCTTACCAATTCTGGACATATTCGCTCACCACACGTAGGCCAGGACTTCGCCGCCGAAGCCCTCGCGTTTGGCCTGCTTGCCCGACATGATGCCCTTGCTCGTCGAGACGATGACGAGACCGAGGCCGCCGAGCACGCGCGGAATCTCGCTGCGCGACGAATAGACGCGCAGCCCCGGCCGGCTGATGCGGCGCAGACCGGTAATGACTTTCTCTTTTTCGGGACCGTACTTGAGCGTGACGCGCAGCGTGCCTTGCGGCCCTTCGGCGACGGACTCGAAGTCGCGAATGAAGCCTTCCTCTTTGAGGATCGCGGCGATCGCCTTCTTCATCTTCGAAGCGGGCATATCGACGGTCTGATGGTTGGCCGTGTTCGCGTTGCGAATCCGGGTCAGCATGTCGGCGATGGGATCGGTGACGACTCCCATTATGAACGTCCCTCCGGGCCGTCCACAATGGGGCCCCGAGCAGTTTGAAACGCCCCACGATGAACTGCGTTCATGTTACCAGCTCGCCTTCGTGATGCCGGGGACGAAGCCGCGATGCGCGTTCTCCCGGAAGCAGATCCGGCACATGCCGAACTTACGGTAATAGCCGCGCGGGCGGCCGCACGCCAGGCACCGGTTGTGCGCGCGCGTGCTGAACTTCGGCGTGCGCTTGGACTTCTCGATCATCGAGGTCTTGGCCATTACTGCCGCTCCTTTTGCAGCGGAAGTCCCATCTGCGTGAGAAACTCGGTCGCTTCTTCGTCGTTCTTGGCCGTCGTCACGATGACGATGTCCATCCCGCGCATCTTATCGACTTTGTCGTAGTTGATTTCAGGAAACACGATCTGCTCTTTGAGCCCGAGATTGTAGTTGCCGCGCCCGTCGAACGACTTGCGCGGAAGTCCGCGGAAATCGCGGATGCGGGGCAGGACGATGTTGAAAAGCTTGTCGAGGAACACGTACATCCGCTCGCCGCGCAGCGTGACCTTGGCGCCGATGTTCATACCCTCGCGCAGCTTGAAGGCGGCGATCGACTTCTTGGCCTTGGTGATCACCGCTTTTTGACCGCTGATCGTTTCCAGCTCTTTGACCGCCACATCGAGGATCTTGGCGTTCTGGATCGCCTCGCCGACGGACATGTTGATGACGACCTTGTGCAGCTTGGGAATCTGGTGGACGTTCTTGTAACCGAACTTCTCGACGAGCTTGTTGCGGACGTCGCCGTTGTATTTCTCGCGCAGACGCGCCGTTGTGGCCATCGCCTACCGCCCCTTCACCGACTCGGCCGCCGGCTCGCCGCAACGTCCGCAGACGCGCTGCTTGCCTTCGCTTCCGGTCTGATATTTGATGCGCGCCGGCGTGTCGCACTTGGCGCAGACGTACTGCAGCGCGGAGATCGGCACCGGCGCCTCTTTTTCGTAGATGCCGGCCGACTTGGCGCCCGCGTAGCCTTGCTTGGTGTGCCGCTTGACGACGTTGAGGCCTTCGACCGTCGCCATCCCCTCGCGCGGAAAGACGGCCTTGATCGTGCCGCGCTTGCCCTTTTCCTTGCCGCGGCGAAGCATCACGGTATCGCCCTTGATGAGCTTGATCTTCGGACTGCCCTGCAGTGCGGGCGACGAGTTCGCCATCAGAGGACCTCCGGGGCCAGCGAAGCGATCTTCAAGAAGCCGCGGTCGCGCAGCTCGCGGCAGACGGGCCCGAACACGCGCGTGCCGCGCGGGTCGAGATTATCCTTGTCACCCTTGATGATGACGCACGCGTTCTCGTCGAACTTGATGATCGAGCCGTCGGGGCGGCGCATCGGGTGCGAGCAGCGCACCACCACGGCTTTGACGACTTGACCCTTCTTGACCGCGGCGCCCGGGATCGCGCTCTTGACCGTGCCGACGATGATGTCGCCGACGTAGGCGTAGGGATGCCGCGACCCGCCCTGCACGTGGATGCAGAGCAGCTCGCGCGCCCCCGAATTGTCTGCGACCTTGAGTCGCGTCTCTTGCTGAATCATAGGCTTCGGCTCACGCTCGAATACGTAGTCATGTTATTTCGCGTGCTCGACGATTTCGAGGAGACGCCAGCGCTTGTCGCGCGACAGGGGGCGGCATTCCATGATGCGCACCAGGTCGCCGGCCTTGGCTTCGTTTCGCTCGTCGTGCGCCTTGAAGCGAACCGACTTGCGCACGATCTTCTTGTAGGTCGGATGCGGAACGCGCGTCTCGGTGACGACGACGATCGTCTTGTCCATCTTGTCGCTGCTGACGCGCCCCTGCTTGACGCGACGGCGATTACGGGTCTCCACTAGGCTGCTCCATGCTTGGCGGCCGCCAGGCGCTTTTCACTGATCACGGTTTGGATTTGGGCGTACTCGCGGCGCACGGCCCGCACGCGGCTGAAGTCGGACAGATGGCCGGTACGCAGCTGGAAGCGCAGGTTGAACAGCTCTTCCTTCGTGTCGTGGGCCTTCTGCTCGAGCTCCGTTTCCGTCAAGTCGCGCAATTTCGAAAGCTCGTCCTTCTTCATCGAATAGCACCCCACTTCGCGCGCGGGCCCCCTGGCATGATGCCAGTCAGCATCATGACGCGGCCTCCGTTTCCGACGCGCGCGAGACGATCTTGGTCGCGATCGGGAGCTTGGCGGAGGCGAGCTTGAGAGCTTCGCGCGCGGTCTGCTCCTGCACGCCCGCCAGTTCGAAGAGCACGCGTCCCGGGCGCACGACGGCGACCCAGAACTCGGGATTACCCTTGCCCGAGCCCATGCGGACTTCGGCCGGCTTCTTGGTGACCGACTTGTCGGGGAAGATCTTGATCCACACCTTGCCGCCGCGCTTGATGTGGCGGGTCATGGCGATACGAGCCGCCTCGATTTGACGGCTGGACATCCAGCACGGCTCGAGCGCCTGCAGCCCGAACTCGCCGAAGGTCAGCGAGCTGCCGGAGATCGACTTGCCGGTCATGCGTCCGCGGTGCTGCTTGCGCCACTTGACGCGCTTGGGGGTCAGCATCTTACTCGCTCACCTCGTTCGAATTCTCGGCCGGCTGCGGTTCGTGCGCCGAGGACGCCTCGGAAGGCGCGCCCGGACGCTCGGCGTCGTCGGTCGTGTGCTGAGAGGCGGCCTCGACCACTGAGGTCTCCGCCGTCACGCCGTGACCGTGCTCCGCATCCTTGTCGTGGACGGCCTCGCCGCCGTGCGGCCCCGTCGGGACGGGATGACCGGGCTGCGCGAACGCGCCTTCGGTCTCGCTCGCGAGCGACGCATTGTCGTGCGCGATCTCACCCGGCGTCGGCAGCGTCAGCGTGTCGCCTTCGCCCGCCGGACGCGGAGCGGCTGGTCCGCCCGGACCGCGCCCCCGGCCGCCGCGCCGGTCGTTACGCCGGTCGCGAAAGGTCGCGCGCTCGCCGAGCGGCCGCTCCGGCCGCTGCTCGCGCGTCTGGTCGGGCAGCACCTCGCCCTTGTAAATCCACACCTTGACGCCGATGCGGCCGAAGGTGGTGAAGGCCTCGACGTGCGCGTAGTCGATGTCGGCGCGCAGCGTATGCAGCGGCACCTTGCCGTCGTGGTTCTGCTCCGAGCGCGCGATCTCAGCGCCGCCCAGACGTCCCGAGACCATGACCTTGACGCCGCGTGCGCCGGCCTTCATGGTGCGCATGATGGCTTGCTTCATGGCGCGGCGGAAGGCGATGCGCTTCTCGAGCTGATCGACGATGTTCTGCCCGACCAGCCGCGCGTCGAGTTCGGGATGCTTGATCTCGACGACGTTGACCTGAACGTTCTTCTGGGTGATGCGCTCGAGGTTCTTGCGGATGTCCTCGATGCCCACGCCGCGCTTGCCGATGATGATGCCCGGCTTGGCGGTGTGCACGATCACGCGCGCCTGATTGGCGCGGCGCTCGATCTCGACGCGCGAGATCGCGGCCGCCCGCGTGAGGCGCCCGAAATACTTGCGGATCGCGCCGTCCTCGTGGAGCCACGCCCGGTACTGCTTTTTCTCGAACCAGCGGCTCTCCCAGGTTCGCGTGATCCCCAGGCGCAGGCCGACCGGATGTATCTTCTGACCCATGTCCTACTCCGATGCTCCGGCCGCCGCGGCCGCCTTCTTACGGGTGCGCTTGGCGGGCGTCTTGGCTTTCTGCGTCGCGGCCGCGCGGCGGCGCGAGTCGACGCTGGTGACCGAGACCGAAGCGCCGGCGCGCTTCTTGGGCTGATGCTTAGGCGGCGTCGGGCCGACCGCGATCGTCACGTGCGACATGCGCTTGCGCTTGAATGCGGCCCGGCCTTGAGCGCGCGGGTCGAGACGCTTGGTGATCCCGCCGCCCGGACCGCCGTCGACCGTGATCCGGGTGATATAGAGATCCTCGCCTACCATCTCGTGATTGTTTTCCGCGTTGGCGACCGCGCTCTTGAGCAGTTTCTCGATGGGCTCCGAGGCGAACACGCCCGCGAACTGGAGCAGGACCAGCGCTTCCTTCACGGTCTTGCCGCGAATGGCGTCAGCGACCCGGCGCAGCTTGCGCGGACCCATGCGGGCGAACTTGAGGTGGGCGAACGCTTCGCTGCGCGCCGCCGTCTGCGTATCCGCCATCACTTGGACTCCGTCATTTTACAGCGCTCTTTTCGTTGCCGGCGTGGCCGCGGAAATTGCGCGTGGGCGCGAACTCGCCGAGCTTGTGGCCGACCATGTTCTCGGTCACGAAGACCGGAACGTGCGCTTTGCCGTTGTGCACCGAGATCGTGTGACCGACCATCTGCGGCACGATCGTGCTCGACCGCGACCAGGTCTTGATCACGCGCTTCTCGCGCGTCGAGTTCATCTTCTCGACCTTCGCCAGAAGGTGGTCCGCGACGAACGGACCCTTTTTAAGACTGCGACCCATTACTTAGCGCTCCGCTTGCGGACGATCATCTTCGCGGTCCGCTTGTTGCGGCGCGTCTTCTTGCCCATCGTCATCTGACCCCAAGGCGTCGTGGGCGGGCGGCCCGAGGTCGAACGCGCCTCGCCGCCGCCGTGCGGGTGGTCGACCGGATTCATCGCGATGCCGCGCACCGACGGGCGCTTGCCCATGTGCCGGATGCGGCCGGCCTTGCCGATCTGCACGTTCTCGTGATCGATGTTGCCGAGCTGGCCGATCGTCGCGCGGCAGACGACCATGATCTTGCGCACTTCGCCCGACGGCATGCGTATCTGCGCGTACTCGCCTTCCTTGGCCATCAACTGCGCCGATGAGCCCGCCGAGCGCACGAGCTTGCCGCCCTGCCCGGGCCGCAGCTCGACGTTGTGGACGACCGTGCCGAGCGGGATGTTCTTGATCGGCAGACAGTTGCCGACTTTGATGTCCGCGCCTTCGCCGGATTCGACCATGTCGCCGACGTTCAACCCGGCGGGCGCGAGGATGTAGCGCTTCTCACCGTCTTTGTAGTTGAGCAGCGCGATGCGCGCCGAGCGGTTGGGATCGTACTCGATCGCCGCGACCTTCGCGGGGATCGCGTCCTTGGTCCGCTTGAAGTCGATGATGCGGTATTGGCGCCGCGTCCCGCCGCCTTTGTGGCGCACGGTGATATGGCCGTTGTTGTTGCGGCCGGAGTGCTTCTTCTTGACCTCGACGAGCGCTTTTTCGGGCTTCTTCTTGGTGATATCCGACGTCTCGAGCGTCGTGAGGAAGCGCTGTCCAGGCGAAGTCGGGCGGTAACGTTTGATCGGCATCGCTTATTGCTCGAAGTAGTTAATGCCGCCCAGTTGGATCTTCTGGCCGGGCTTGAGGGTGACGATAGCCTTCTTCCAGTCGGGCTGCTTGCCCGACGTGCGCACGCCGCGACGCGCGAAATTCTTGAGCTTGCCGCCCACGTTGGTCGTGTTGACCTTGAGGACCGAGACCTTGAAGATCTCCTCGACGGCTTTGCGAATTTGCGTCTTGGTGGCGCGCGGATGGACCTCGAAGAAATACTGCGAGGCGAGCGTGGCCGTCATCGACTTCTCGGTGATCAGCGGCGCGATGATGACGTCTCGGGCTTGCATGCTCAGGCACTCTCCTTGGCGGCTTGATCCCCAAAGGCCGAACCGAGCAACGCGAACGCGGCGCCGGTGAGGACCAGCCGCGCGAAACCGAGCACGTCCTTCACGTCGAGCGCGCCGGTATGGGTGACCGCGACGCGCTCCAGATTCGCGCCCGTCCGCGCGAGCGCCAGGCCGACGTCGTCGGCTTCGCTCGGCGCGAACACGACCAGCGTGCGCGGGCCCGTCTTGGCGGCTTTGGGCGAACCGTAGAGCAGCGCCGCGAGATCGCGCGTCTTGGCGAGATCGAAGCCTTCCGTCTCGAGGATGGTCACGCAGTCGCTCGCGAAGCGGTCGGCCAGCGCCGCTTTGAGCGCGCCGCGGCGCTCCTTCTTATTGAGCGAGATGACGTAGCTGCGCGGCTTGGGGCCGAAGACGACGCCGCCGTGGCGCCACTGCGGCGAGCGGATCGAGCCCTGACGAGCTCGGCCGGTCCCCTTCTGGCGCCAGGGCTTGCGGCCGCCGCCCGAGACTTCGTCACGGCGCAGCGTCGAGGCCGTGCCGGCGCGCGGGTTGGCAAGCTCGCGGAAAACCGCGCGGAACATCGCGTTCTTCTTCGAGGCGGCGTCGCCCGCGAAGGCCGCCGGGACGGGCTCCTGGCGGACGGTCTCACCTTTGGGATCGATGACTGCCGGCATTACTTCTTGGCTCCTGCGGCGGCCGCGGCTTTCACCTTGGGCGGCCGGACCGCAGCGCTGACGAGGACCAGGCCGCTGCGGCCACCGGGGACCGGTCCCCGAACCAGCAGCACGTTGCGCTCGGCGTCGGCCCGCACGACCTCGAGATTCTGGTGGGTGATCCGGTCGACGCCGTAGTGGCCGGGGCGCCGGCTCCCCTTGACGACGTGGCCGGCGTTGGTGTCGCCGTTGGAGGCGGGCTGGCGATGGATCATCGAACCGTGGGTGCGGCTGCCGCCGTGAAAATTGTGCCGCTTGATGCCGCCCGAGAAGCCGTGGCCCTTCGAAATCCCGATCACGTCGACCCGGTCGCCCTCTTGGAAGACGTCGACGGAGACCGTCCCGCCGACCTCGGGCGCCTCGTCGATCGAGCGCCGGAACTCGCGAATGACCTTCTTCGGAGCGATTCCCAACTTCTTGAAGCGTCCGGCCTGGGGCTTGGTCTGCCCGTTCTTCCTCGCGTCGGCAAACGCGAGCGCGACGGACTCGTATCCGTCTGAATCCGCCGTCTTACGCTGCAGCACGGTGCACGGCCCCGCCTCGATGACGGTGACCGGCACGTACCGCCCGTCAGCGGTGAAGACGCTCGTCATCCCGACCTTGCGGCCGATGATGTTCTTCATCGGTGTCTCGCCCTTACTTGGAGTCCAGCCGGCACCGCTTTGACAACGGAGCCTGGCGTTCGTATTGGTTCTTCCGCCGCGCACACGAAAGCGCGCGCGGCCTCGACCACAACCTGCAAAGAATACCAATCCGCACAAGACTTGTCAAACGCGAGTGTGCCGCTTGGGCTCCCGCAGGCGCCCCCTGCCGCTGCCTGCACGCTAGGGCTAGGAGTCCGCCCGCATTGACGGGCATCGGAAGTGATGTCCGGCTCCGCCTGGATCCTCTTCGCCGCCATGGCGGTGGTGTGGGGAATCCCCCTATTTCTTCATTAAGACGGCTCTGGTCGATTATCCGCAAGACGGCTCTGGTCGATTATCCGCCGGTCGCGCTCGTCTTCTGCCGCGTCGCGCTCGCCGCAGCGATCCTGTTGCCGCTTACGCTGCGGGGCGGAGCCTAGAGCAACCTCCGCGGGAAGCTTCTGCCGCTCGCCTTGCTCGCGCCGATCGCGATCTGTCTCCCCTTCTGCCTAATCGCCCAAGGCGAGCGCCTCATCAGCAGCTCGCTAGCAGCTCGCTGACCGGCCCTGCTCATCTCGACCGAGCCGGCCATGATCGCGGTCCTCTCGCTCTGAATCCACCGCTCCGAGACCGTCGACCGCACTCGCTTCGCCGGGATGCTCCTGGGGACTGGCGGCGTGGCGGCCCTGCTGCGCTCGAACGTCGGCGCGTTCTCGGCCCGGGCAGGAAACGCGCCCATTGCGCGCAGGCCGCGGCGCTCGGCCGAACCTAGTGTACCACCTAGCGGTTCCGCGGCGGCGGGCTGACCTTGACGACGGCCATCAACCAGCGGCGACCGACATCGGTCGCGACTTCGCGGCGGACGACATAGCCTTCGGGGTGCTTGTCGAAGATGTGAAAGCCGGCTCTCAACGCGTCGCACAGGCTCTCGAAAGTCAAAACGCTCGCCTCCGAAACTTCAGTGCTCGAAGATTAGCCGCCGGATGAGCTCCGGCGATGAAGGGGGCGAGAAGATTTCCGGCCGTTCTTCACCAAGCGTGCACACGCTGAGTGCCGCGGTTCACGATTGCGCGGGTCCGATGCGCGACACGAGCATCGCGTCGCCGAACGAGTAGAAGCGGTAGCCCTCCGCAATCGCGGCCCGATAGGCTCGCATCACCGGCTCGTAGCCGCCGAAGGCGCTGACCAGCACGAGCAGCGTCGACTGCGGCAGGTGGAAGTTCGTCAGCAGCAGGTCGGCAACGCGAAATTCGAAGCCGGGGGTGACGAACAGGTCGGTCTGCGCCTCGCCCGCGACGACCGCGCCGCCCCGCAGTGCCGAGGCTTCGAGCGCGCGCAGAGCCGTCGTGCCCGCGACGACGACGCGCCGCCCTTCGCGCTTCGCCGCGTTGACCGCGGCGGCGGTCTCGGCCGGGATCTGGTAGCGTTCGGCGTGCATCCGGTGCTCGTCGAGCGTCTCGCTTTCGATGGGCCGGAACGTTCCCAGCCCCACGTCGAGCACGAGCGGTACGATCGAGACGCCCCGCGCGCGGGCCTCGGCGAGCGCTGCCGGCGTGAAGTGCAACGAGGCCGTCGGCGCCGCGATGCTTCCCGGGACGCGGGCGAAGACGGTCTGGTAGCGCGCGGCGCGCGCTTCGTCACCGGGTCCCAGATACGGCGGCAGCGGCAGCTCGCCGTGGCGCTCCAGGAACTGGTCGAGCGGGACGTGCAGGTCGAGCTGTAATTCGCGCACGCCGCGGGCGCCGGCCGCCAGTACGAGTGCGCTGCCGTCGTCGCCGAAGCGCAGCCGCACGCCCGGTCGCAGACGGCGTGCCGGCCGCACCAGCGCTTCCCAGCGCCGCGCGTCGAGGTCGAAGCGCGGGCGGTCGAGCGGGCGCAGCAGCAGGATCTCGGCCGCGCCGCCGCCCGGCTCGCGCGTTGCGCGGAGCCTGGCGCGGATGACGCGCGTCTCGTTGAGCGCGAGCACGTCGCCGGCGCGCAGCA
Source organism: Vulcanimicrobiaceae bacterium (assembly GCA_052267165.1). Taxonomy (GTDB): domain Bacteria; phylum Vulcanimicrobiota; class Vulcanimicrobiia; order Vulcanimicrobiales; family Vulcanimicrobiaceae; genus CAWICD01. The sequence continues at coordinate 45,228 of JBKQHO010000036.1, forward strand.
ACGATGGGAAGTCGCGAAACGTGCGATGCTCGAGCCGCTCGCCGTCGAGTACCATCAGGCGCGCCGACTCCGGCGGGTCCGCGGGCGACTTTGCGAGCAGCGTTTCCGGGAGGTCGTAGCGGTATGCGCTCGCGAGCCGCAACGGCTCCGCGACGCCGCTACGCACGCCCGAAGGCCGTCCCCGGGAAGTAGAACGTGACGATCTCGCGCGCGCCGGCGCCTTGCGTGCCCAGCATGCGCGCGCCCCACTGGCACATGCCGACGCCGTGCCCCCGGCCGGACCCTTCGACTTGTAATCCCGCCGGATCGAGGTTGACCGTATGGAGAAACGTGCTCCGCACCAGCGCCGGCCCGGCCTGCATCCGAAAGCGCTGCGTCTCGAGGTCGCAGCTCGAGCGGTCGCCGACGAAGCTGAGCGTGCGCGGCCGCTTGCTGCCGTCGAGATCGCGCAAGTCGACGCTCTTGAGCGAGCCGATCTGCGCGAACTCCGGACCGCAGGCCCGTCGCACGCTCTCGAGCGGCACGTCGGCGAGCCAGCTGTATTCCGGCGTGCCGGCGCAGTGCGGATCGTCTTGGCTGACCAGATACGGAAACGCGTGTCCCCAGATGTCGGCCGAAGCGACGGTCCGCCCGCCGCAGCACGAGCTGTACGCGACCTGGGCCGGCAGACCGCCGTACGTCACGATCAGGCCGCCCGTCTCGTCGACCGCGCTGCGCCCCTCGACCGTCTCCGCTTCGATCCCACCGTAGTGCTGGTCACTGTCGCCGGCGGTTACGTCGTACGCCCGCTCCGGCCGCAGCTTGCCAAGCGCATAGGTCCGCGCCACGATCGCCTGCGCCTGCTGCGCCGCGAGCGGCCACGCCGCCGCGACCTCGGAGCTGACCACGCCATACAAGTAAGCGTCGAGCGGCAACGTATTCACGAGCCCCATCTGCACGTCGCCGAGCGGCTCGAAGCTAGCGCTGCCCCGAAACGTCCGTCCGCTCCACGCAAAGTGCCACTGGTCGAGGGTCTCGGGCGGCGCTGCGCGGCCGCTCGCCAGCAGCACACGCACCTGGTGCAATTCGACCGGCCCACCGACATCGAGCCCGCCCGTCGCAAGCGCGGCCCGTGGCATCACGCTGCTCAGCAACGTGCCGAGCAGAAAGCGAGAACGCTTCACATTGCGTGGTAAGTCCGAAGTTCGCTCGCAAAATCCCTGCGCCGGAGTGCGGGGCTGAGCGGTTCCGCGCTGCCGCCGGCCACGGGCGGAATGGGCGCCAACTTCCCTTAGGGCCGTGACTCCACCGATCGAGTTCGCCACCTAGACCTGCGGGCGGCAGCGCCCGCGGAAGCGTTTTTAGCCACGCCGTCGCCGCTTCACCTATGACGACGATGGGGAGGAGGAGGAGGATGATTCCCGATCGCGGGAACGCGAGGCGCGCCCCTTGGACCGAGGGCGTTCTGCAGCAGAGCAAGCGTCCGTCAATGCATCGGCTTGCCCCAACGATTAGCCGTCAGGGCGCAGCTCTGGCGGTTCGATTAATGCGACGACCGCTCTCGCCGTGTGTTTCTCGAGCTTACGGACGTTGCGACCTAAAAAATCGCCGCGAACGGTAAGGAGGCCTCTCCCTTTCAGAAACAAGGAAGATTGACGGCGAGTAAACGCTCGCCGCAAGCACGCGACGATGGCCAACGTTAGCATTGCAGACGCTTCCCAATCGAACGTCCCGATCAATCCTGCCTCGCGAATGGGACCTTCGTTTAGAGCGGACTTAGGTCGCTTCGTGCCCAACTCGGTAACTTAGGGGGAAACAATTAACCATTTTGCGATGGACCACGTAATTACGACAGATCATCTAACCGACGAGCAAGTCTTCGAGCTGACCCGCGAAGAGCTCGACTCGCTGCCGTATGGCGTCATCACGTTGGACCGTCGAGGCATCATCCTTCGGTATAACTATGCAGAGGCTGCGTTTGCGCGGCACACTCCGGAAGCATCGATCGGGCTCAACTTCTTCACCGACGTGGCTCCGTGCACGAACGTCCACGCCTTCAAGGGTCGCTTCGACGAGTTCGTTCGAAGCCCGGATTCAGGCGTCGAACAGTTCGACTTCACCTTCGCTTTCCGCCGGGGCAGTCAGGGCATTTCGATAACGCTTCTTGGGAAGGCTGGACACGATGAGATCAACCTCATCGTACGCGGGCGGGACCAAGCGGCAATCGATATTGCACCGGTCGCAAGGGACGCGACCGCTGCAACCGGCCCACCGCGCGCGGGCGCGCCAAGCGCCGCCTCACCGGCGTCCGCGCCGGGTGCGCAAGAACTCGACGGCACGACGTTTTGGAAAGTCGGCAGCACCGACGAATCGGTCTGGCGCGCGAACATTCATCCCGACGACGCGGCCTCGACGCAGTACATCATCGCGACAGCTTCGGCGCGCCGCCGCCCGTACGCCGTCGAATATCGCACGCTGGGACCCGATAGAGAACTGCGCGTCATCCAAGAGTTTGGCAGTTTGGCGTTTGGCAAAGACTCGATCGGTTGCGCGACGGTCGACGTAACCGAGCAACGGCGACGGGAGAGGGAGCTTTGGCGCCTTGCCTATTACGATCGGCTTACCGGACTTCCAATGCGGGTGCTGGTACTCGAGCGCATTGCAGCAGCAGTTCGTGAAAGTCGCGACAGCGGACACATAGCAGCCGTGCTATCGCTCTCCGTTACTCGCCTCGACATTATCAACCAGGCCTTCGGACACGCTACGGGCGATGAACTCCTGCGCCTCGTCGCTCTGAGACTGGGCGAATACGTCCGCGAGGGCGACACCGTGGGCCGTCTCGACGGCGCGACGTTCGTCGTACTCTTAACGGACGTGGATAACCTCGCCAGCGTGGCGGCAAGCGGCCGTGCCATTTTGAAAGCCATCTCACGTCCGATTGCGGTTACAGGACGTGTCCATCATCTGTCGGCAAGTCTCGGAATAAGCGTCACGCCTCGCAACGGATCGGACTCTGCCGCACTGTTGGAAGCCGCTGAGATGGCGATGTTCGAGTCGTGCAAGGAAGCCGGCAGGGGCCCCGTCTGGTTCTCGTGCGACTTGTCGTCCGAAGCGGAAAACAATCTGCGCACGGAGGACGAATTGCGTTTAGGGATCGAACGCAATGAATTCGTCCTTCACTACCAACCGATCGTCAACATCGATAGCGGGCTCATCGTAGCGGCGGAGGCACTCGTCCGGTGGAATCATCCAACGCGTGGTCTCGTCATGCCGAACGACTTCATCGGCGTTGCCGAACGCGCAGGCCTCATCGTGGCCCTCGGCGACTGGATCTTACGGGACGCATGCCGGCAAGCGCGCACCTGGCTCGACCTAGGCAGGATGGTCCGCGTTAGCGTCAACGTCTCGACCGTGCAATTTCGGCAACCGGCCTTCGTCGACTTCGTTGCGTCCGTCCTCGCCGAGACTGCGATTCCGCCGGAGATGCTCGAGCTCGAATTGACTGAAAGCATCCTGATCGAAGGGTTCAGCGACGTGATCGAGATGCTCACCAAGTTAAAGTTACTCGGAGTCCGGCTCGCGATCGACGACTTCGGCACCGGCTATAGTTCCCTCGCGAGGCGTCAAGCTTCATAAGAACGAGCTGCCGAGCGAGACGACGGGCTCTCCAGTTTGGTCCCGCCCCGCCAGCCGGCGCCTCGCGCACCCACGGTTTACCGGCATGACTAGAGGCCCCGCCTTGCGGTGCGTCAGCCTGCCAATAGTTGACAGGCTGCCACCACTCGCTGTATGATGTCAGCCTGTCATGTTGAACCCGTTTCGTCCCGCCCCCGGATCCTTGCCTTCCCGCATTGCCGGTCGCGATTCGGAGTTGGCCGCGATGCGTGACGCTATTCGTCGTGCGAAGTCGGGTTCTTCCGAGCCGACCCCGTTAGTATTCATCGGGCAACGCGGCATGGGGAAAACCGTTCTACTCCGCGAGCTACGCGATCTTGGCAGCAGAGATACCCTTGCGATACCAATTGAAATCGTGAAAGGCGAACCACTCGCCGACACGTTGCGCGATAAGCTAAGCGATCTCCTCAAGAGCGTCGAGCCGGTGCCCTCGAAGGCCGCAGATTTACTCGACAAGACTTTGAAAGCTCTTCCAAAACTCAGCTATGAGTTACCACACGACGCTGGTGCAATATCGCTCGGCGGTTCCGATGAAGAAGCAACGAGAGAGTCTCAATCGGTGAGAGCGATGCTCCAATCCCTAAACGATGCTGCTCGGAGCGTCCACCGATTTGCGATGATCACGGTTGATGAGGTCCAGTACGCCGACGTGCGTTCTATGCGTAGCTTAGTTCGTTTCGTCCACGAAAGCGGGCAGGCGAAGAAGCCCATGCTGTGCGCATGCGCTGGACTTGGAGACACGCGCGACCTGTTTGACGAACTCCCAACGTACGTTCGTCGATGGTCGAGTTTTGATCTCCGGTATCTAACAACGGCAGAAACGATTGAAGCGATTCGTGATCCTATCGTTGCGGCGAACGTCGCGATTGACGATGATGCGCTCGATAGTCTTGTCGAAGAATCCTTTGGTTATCCGTTCTTTATTCAGCTATACGCGAGCGCGGCATGGGAGGCTCGCCGTTCCCGACGTATCACGCTTCTGGACGTCCAGAGAATCTTGCCTGAGGTTCGACACCGAAACGAGGTCGGATTTTACGTTCGGCCGTTAGCGCGAATGACTCCCCGGGAAACAGTATTCGCGCTGGCTCTTGCCGATCTTGGCCCAGGCACTCACGATATCGGGTCGGTCGCTCGGTCGCTCGGAGTTACGGCACCCGACATCAGTTCGATTCGGATGACGCTAGCGCGGAAAGGCCTAATCGCGTCCCCGATCCCGGGAAAAGTTGAATTTCGAATGCCATTCACGGATCGCTACCTCCGATCCCACCGGACGGAGTACGAGAATCCAGAGGTCCTCGCTTATCGCGCTGGTCTAATCCGTTGATCATCTGCTCATATCCGAGTTATCGTTCATGTACTTGCCGTCGCGCATACGAGGATCGTCGTCGAGTTGGTGGAGGTCGAAGCCGGCGATCGACTTGCCGGTGGCCGCGACGAATGCGGCTCGGCGGAACTCGATCAGCATCGTTGTCATGCGCGAGGTCGATAAAGTAAATCAGGAACGTTGCCTATTCGGAGACGCCTGGTTACCGATTCTCAGGAGGACACGAGGGGCATGTCACGCTGAGCTTGGCGAAGCGTTGTCGAACGGTGGTTAGCTGACGGCGACGGTCTTGCGCGGGCCCTCCCACATGGCGAGTAGTTCAACATGGTTGTCGCGCACGGCAGCAATCGCCCGGCGTTCAATCCCGGCGGTCATTCTTCCGCGAACACGCGAGAGCGCAAAGTCGATCAGAGATATTCGGATTTCATCGGTTGCATGGATGACATGAACGTGTGCCGGCGCGTGGTCAAGGAGGTAGACACGAAGGATGAACTCGCCGACGACCAATCGCGGCACCGAATCGGATCCTAACCTAACGCGTTGGGTTTGTCAAGGCGGGTTGCAACTGTTGCACAGACATGGTCATCTATGGACAATAACTGTTCTGTCCATGGTTCTAGGAACGGTCGTCGCCCACAACACGCCATAACCCTGCGCTTGCCGAAGGATGCGGCGGCACCCTCGCAAGATCGAGGCCGGCGCCACGTGGCTCAAGGACGCAGCGTGGCGATGCCGGGACTATCGAGCTGTCGGCGTTGAATCCGTCGCCTCGAAAGGCCTTACTGCTTGACGTTAAACGCTGGACAGTGTATGCTCGACATGTGATCGCGAGCTTCGCGGACAAGGAAGCCGAGCGTCTGTTTCGGACGCGGATTGCGTCCAAACGTCTTGCTCCTTACGCCGAAGCCGCGCTTCGGAAACTCGACCAAGTTCACGCCGCGACACGCATCGATGTACTCGCGAACCCGCCAGGCAACCAACTGAAGAAGATCGAGGGCTCGGACGGCGTGTGGCAACTGCGCATCGACCAACAGCATCGCATCCGCTTTCGCTGGATCGGGAGCGAGGCGCATGACGTCGAGATCGGAGACTTCCACTAAGGGATGAACATGCATGAACGAGGTTGATGGGATCAAGGTGAAGCCGACGCACCCCGGCGAGGTCCTGCTGGAGGACTATCTCAAGCCGCTCGGCATAACGCCGAACGCGCTCGCGATCGCGATTCGAGTGCCGGCGTCGCGCATCAGCGAGATCGTCAAAGCAAAGCGGGCCGTCACAGCCGAAACCGCGCTCCGCCTCACCAGATATTTTGGCGGGGATCCCGATTTCTGGCTGCGCCTGCAAGCGCGCTACGATCGTTGTGTCGCCGAAGATACGGTTGGCGCTACGATTGATCGTGAGGTCGTGCCACGAGAGTTGGTTGCAACTCGACAATAGGACGGGCGAACACATCTGGAGCGCCGGCGTGAGCGGCACACCCCCGTCACGCTGAGCCTGTCGAAGCGCATGTCACGCTGAGCTCGGCGAAGCGCATGTCACGCTGAGCCCGTCGAAGCGCGACGGGCTCAGGATGGCATAATTGCTCAGGATTTCAATTCGTCGCCAGTGAACGGCGTGCTCATGTCGCGCCTGCCGTCGATCACGCGTACTATCGCGACCACGTGTTCATCGATGATGCGATAAAACACTCCGGACCGGCTCTGTCAGGCCGACTTCAGGCGTTGGGGGGTGCGTGCTTGCGACGGCCGCCCTTTTTGCCGTTCTCTCGAGCGGCGGTTGCCTTCGCTGGAGTCGAGCGCCTTCCGCCAGCACGGGCAATCTTCGCACGTGTCGCGTAGCCGAAGAAACCTGAAAGAAGACCGGGCGCGGAGTTCCCGACGTCAAGATCCGGCCAGAGCAACCCCTCGCCGGTCGGGTCCACTTCGACTGCTTCGAGGGCGACGGCCGGTTTGTCGGCGAGCTCGACAATCTCGCTGACCGGAATCGTCACGGAAGCGCCGTTGCGCAGTTCGAGGCTCAACCCCAGAGACGACGTCGCATGGAGCGGATGAATCGAGGCGCGCAGCACCGCCGTAGGGGCCGTTTTTAGCCGCGCTGAGGCCTCGATAGCCGCCTTGTAGGCCTCATCGGTCAGGGGGACGGTTCTCGCCATTGTAGAGCCTCCAAAGGGACAAAAGCTCGTCCGCATGCTCAGCCACGACCTCCAACGTTTTGCGGGCGTCACCCGCGCTCGTGCCCTGGATCGCACGGACTTCGATCGGGCCGTCGATGTAGATCGACATTTTCGTACCGCCCGCGAGCACATGGAACTTCGCATAGCGGCCCTGCGGCACGGCACAGCACAACCTAACTTAGTTGGGTTTGTCAACCGTTGCCGGCGAGGCGGTCGAGCTGCGCGCGATCGAGGTCCAGCGCGCGAACTTGGCTGAGCTTGACCTCGAGGCCGGCGAGTTGCTGCTGCGCGGCAAGAGCCGCGACCGGCGGGTCCACCTGCGGGCCCACGTGCTCGCGCTGCTGCGCGCCTGGCTTGTGCTGCGCCTGACGCCCCCCGACCAGCCGCTCTTCGTCGGATTCGCCTCAACCTGTCGGGGCCTGCGCCTGAGCCGGCGCGGGATCCGCGGGGTCCTCGCTCGCGCGTTTGCGGCCGCCGGACTCTTCCCGGCCGCGCTCTCGCAGCCAAGGCGGGACGCTCTCGCCGGCCGCTCCGCTGGGCGGCGCTGGGCCTCTCCGGGCGCCATGCGGCGGGGGTTGGGACGAAGAAATGCGGAAGCGCCATACGCCGCAGCCCGCTCGTACCACGTCCGCGCGGCCTTCGTGTCGCAGACCCGGTCGGCATCCACCGCGGTCGAGCAGAATCCGACGGCGTCGTGCTCGCGAACTTCGGTGGCAAAGCCGTTCGAGCGACGCGCATCGGCGGTCACCGCCGCATAGCCGGGGAGTGATTGCAGCGCGGTCTCTTCGCGAAAATGGCGTTTCACGTCGACCGGGGTCCCCATGGGAATCATCTCGGCGACCACGCCGTCGACGAGCGGAGCGTATCTCGGCCCCGGCGCGTGCGCCGGGCGTGCGCCAGTGACGAAGAAGCGCCGCGTCGGATTCGCCCGAACGAGCGCGTCGCGCGAGACCACGTCCGCGCCACCGACGTCCTGCGGCACATGAATGATCCGTCCCAAGGCTGCTAGTACAATCGGCTGTTATCGTTGCGCGCGCGCTCACGCCGCATCGTGCAGCGTGAGCGCGGTTCTCGCCCGCGGTAGCTCGCTCGTGGGCCGCAACTCGGCCCGTCGCCGAATCTCCAGCGCTCCCGCAACGTCCGCGTGGCAACTCCAGCCACACGCAACGCACACGAAGCGTCTTTTCCGACGACTCTCCGCCGCAACCTGCAGACGATGCCCGCACGTCTGCTGCGCTGTCCTGTGACGCGCTTGATGCTCTCGATCGGCAGCCGCCCAGATCGAGACGGGCAACCGATCGGATCGGCCCACGGCACAGCCGGCGCGTTCACAGCTTGGTGCAGATGCAGATCTCGTCGAGATAGTACGGTTCTCGCTCCGCTATGAGCCGCAGCAGGTCACTTCAATTTCCGCTTCGGCGCCGTCATCCGCGGCGTCTGTCGATATGTCGTCTTCCTCAAAAGCCGCGGCGGCCTGGGGGTCGCTGAATCTGCACGGCATCGTTCTTGAAAGTGCGGGCGTGCGCGGCGACCGCATACGCTCCCACGACGAGAAACTTAACGCCGGCCGCGTTGAAGGCGAGTAGTTTCAGCAAGACTGTTCGGCAAACATGGACGCGACGAGCGCCATCTTCATGCGCCGGTGAGAGCGCCAGGAAATACGGCCGGTCGATCGCGTCTTGATCGTCTTTGAGGCCGATGACCCGAACGTCTACGGGGCCAGGGCGTCGCGTTGCCACGAGGCCCAATTCGCCGCTCAACGGACGGATGCTTCCCGTGGATGCTTCGACATGATTCTGTGCTCAGGGCAGGCCGCCACCGTCGATTCGGCCGCCGTCGCCGCTAGACGGCGGTTGGGCCACCGGAGCCGCCGACAATCCTCGCGCCAGGGCGGCCGTCAGGTGGTGGTTCGCGAGTTGGCAGTTAGACCTCGGCCGGACAAGGCTATGGCAAAAAAACAATGGGGGCACGGCCTACGGTGGATCGCTGCCCATATCCGGGTTATAGTTCATGTACTTAACTGCCGCGCATACGAGGATCGTCTTCGAGTTGGTGGAGGTCGAAGCCGGCGATCGACTTGCCGGTTGCCGCGACGAATGCGGCTCGGTAGAACTCGATCAGCTCTGAGTCGGCTGTCTCGACCTCGCGCATGACAACGATATCCGGGTCGTTCGAATAGATCGACGCTTGCTTGGCCGTGCGTTCGATCGTAACGGTCGTACGTTCCATCATCGTTCCTTGAGGCCGTACTTTTTCTGGATTCTGAGCCAGAATCCCGTCGGCAATTCCTTATTCATGTCTCCATCGAGGACGATCCGCTCTCCCTCGCCGCGGGCGTAGACGGCGTGATCGCCCTTGCCCTCGCGCAGCCATCGGAAGCCGATTGCCTCGATCATGCGGATCACTTCACGCTTGCGAGTCGGCATTGCCTTTATGAGCGCTCGAGCGAGAACCGAATGAATGCGCGTGACGCGCGTTCTGCAAGTGCACCATGAGCTTCGTGTGACCGTTGGCGCTCTCGTTCGGCGTCTTCGCGTCGTCGTAATTCCAGCTGATATCGAGACGGGCAAGCAATCGGACCGATCCACTGCGCGCCGGGCACCTTCACAGCTTGGTACAGGCGCAGATCTCGTCGAGATAGTAGCCGGTTCTCGCTCCGCATGTGCCGCAGCAGGTCACTTCGATTTCCGCTTCGGCGCCGTCATCCGCGGCGTCGGTCGATTTGTCGTCTTCCTCAAAAGACGCGGCGGCCTGGGGGTCGCTGAATTCTGCACGATCGTTCTTGAAAGAATCCCATGGCCTGTTGCTCCTCTTCTCGTTTCCCATGAGACTTTACACCTGAACCGTAGCCTTTTCGGAGACGCGGGGTTACCGATTCGCGCGCAAGAAGGGGCGGGGAAGGCGTACATGCGGGGCGGCGAACGCGGCGCCGACAGTTGCGCGCTTCGACTGCGCTCGCTTCGCTCAGGATGACGCGAGAGGCATGTCACGCTGAGCCTGTCGAAGCGCGTGTCACGCTGAGCCTGTCGAAGCGCGGCTGCGCTCGCTCCACTCGCTTCGCTCAGGATGACACGAGAGGCATGTCACGCCGAGCTCGGCGACGCGCATGTCACGCTGAGCCCGTCGAAGCGCGATATCGAACCGCTTGGAACTGGACCGTCACCTGGCCGGACGGACTGCCAATGTGTGCGAGATGAGTGCGCGGTCGACCGTTACGAGGCGGAGTTCTTCAACGCTGCATTGCGCGAGCAAGAGCCGATCGAAAGGATCGCGCGTCATGGGCTCGGGGCGAACCGCCGCAAGGACGTGATGCTCGTTGATCGGGACGAGCCCGAGTCCGGCGCTGGTCAGCATGGGCGGCAATGATTCGAGGCCGGCGGAAAGTTCGAGCTTCCCCAGTCGCCATTTGATCGCGATTTCCCAAAGACTCGCAACGCTCACGTAGAACTCGGCGTCCGCATCGGCGAGCACGGCTCGTATCTTCGGGGGGAGATCGGCCATTCGCTCGTTGACGATCCGCAATACGACGTTGGTATCGAGCAGCAACCTCATTCGAACCGCGGCAGCGGCTTCAGGAGAACGTCCTCAGGGAGGGGTTCGTCGAAGTCAGCCGGGATCGACGCAACGATCCGCTTGATCCCGTTACGCTTCTTGAACTCCGTGAGTGCCTCCAAACGAAGTCCCCGCTGCGGTTTATGCGGAACAAGATCGAGCACCGGCCGGCCGTTGCGCGTCACCACGATCGTCTCGCCATTTTCCACCGTGCGGGCAAGCTCGGTAAGCCGATTCTTCGCATCTCGGATTGAGACAGTCCGCATGTATCCATTGTGGCTACAAGCGGCTACTTTGTCAATCGCGTCCCTGCCACGCTGAGCCCGTCGCAGCGCGTCTGGCGTACCTTGGGGGACCTCCAGCGCTACGCCGAAGCCCTCGAAGGCTGGCCAACTCCCTGCGCCGGCCGTCTGCACGTGGGCAAGTCGCTGCTCGGCGCCGGCATCCGGTGGGATCTTGCACCGGGCGCTAGGCTTGTGCCGCACGGTGAACGGCGAGACCCCCGTACGGAGCGAGCAGCCGGCAGGCCCAAGCTTGCCTCCAACGCAACGAGACGATTCCGGCTCAACGCCCCCTCGGGGACGACTCCCAAGCCCGTCGAGATCTCCGAGGACGGCTCTGCCGCGGCCTTCGAGCTCTGCGCCGGCACCGATTGGGAGGCTACCAACGACGCGCCGATCGGCCGCGTCATCGTGCGTCGGTGACAACGTACCCAAAGCTGCATGCATCCGGGGCTTGCGAAATTCGTGCCGGAGGATCTCCCCGGGCGTCGTGCGAGGCGATGAGTTGGGACAACGAGCTTCCGCGCCGGGATGCCTGCTTCAGGCAGCCGTGGAAGCTGTGAACGACCGCGCCAGGAGGGCCGCTAGGTCAAGGTCATTGCTGCGGGCGACGTCCAAGAGAGAGGTGAAGGCGCCGAGGCTTATCGAGACGAGTTCGATCCCGGTGACCGCTCCTGCCACGTCATAATCGACGATCAGCTCGGCGTCGCGTTCTGCGGGTTCGGTACGATAAACCGGATCATCGGAAAACCGAATGTAGACCGGACCGCGCGGGCCCTCGCTCGTCACTTCTCGGATATTTCTCATGACTTCGGCCTCCTACGTTGCGGATATACCGTGACCACGGGGACGCTCCCGCCTTCGCTGGGCTCGTGGATCACCAGTATACCGCGCCCTTCGATCTGTGCCCAGGCTGCTGTGCGGCCTTCCTTCGCCGGTCGAACGACGGCGGGGGTCGCGAGGACGGCTTCGACCTCCGCCTTCACGAGGTGTCGCATTTCCATTCGGCTTAAGGCATACCGCGTATACCTAACCTTTGGCTTCGCGGCGGCTTGCCGGTCGGAGGCGTGACCGGGGCGATACGTGTCGCAGTGAATCACCTTCCGGAGCGTAGTGCCGAGTCTTTACGCCCGCGTGACGGACTTGTTGCAGAGTCGCTTCATTGGCTCCGCATGCTCCCGCCGATCTGCGGAATGCGGGGCGAACACCGCTCTTCGCGAAACGGGTTATGAATCTCCACGCCGGCGATGATTTGTCCGTGCGCGCACAGCGGGACCAGGGCAAGACGCTCGTGCGCGACGCGCTGCGCGACGTGGGGGTATCGGCGAGAAGTCGAGCGCGAGCAGGAATCAGAGCAGACGCGGCTTCGGTCAGCGACGCTCGAGTTCGAACGCGAGCGGAAGATCGACCGTGGACCGAGGATCGGCCGTGGCCGTGTGTTGGGGCGATGAAGCCCAAGTCCGTCGCCCGGAGGCGCGTCTTATCGGGCAGATCGACGGTCACGAGCAAGGACCAGCGGCCGTCCTACGGCGCACGAGATCGCACAGGCCCTTGCGGCAGTAAACCGCTCCCGCAAGGACTGGCTTCCGGGCTAATCCTTAGTGAGAGTAGCCTCTTCTCGGGCACGCATGTCTGTGACGCTTAGTAGCGAGAAGAAGGCGGAATCGTTGTGCGCGCCCTCGCGCCGCATCGTGCAGCGCGAGCGGGGTTCTCGCCCGCGGTAGCTCGCTCGTGGGCCGCAACTCGGCCCGTCGCCGAATCTCCATCGCTCCCGCAACGTCCGCGCGGCAACTCCAGCCGCACGCGACGCACACGAAGCGCCTTTTCCGACGACTCTCCGCCGCGACGTGCAGACAGTGCCTACGCTGCCTTCTCGCGGATCAACCGTGGCCCAGAATCCCAAAGCCCGCATCGAGCAGCGCTCGGTTGAGGGCGCTCTTGGCCGCGACGTTGCGACCGGGCTCCGCAATCGTCCCCTTCGCGCTACGCGTCATCCGGCGCAACGCAAGCTCCTCCTCCAGCGCCGCGGCGGCGCTGCCCGTGACGCCCGTTCGCGATCGACTCGCCACCGCTCGTCGCCGCCAGCACGTGTACGCCGCGATCGATCCCGACGATCTTGCCGCTTGGCGTGCGCACGTTGAAGCGAGCGCCCCCAGGAGATGACGCGCTACGTCCCAGCGACTTCGCGACTTCTGTGCCCCGCCGATAGCCGGACGGGTCCCCGAGCGGCGTCGTTCGCCTCCATGCTTACTACCGCGGCTTGCGCTTCGGCCGGCGCCGCCGCGAAGACGCAGCGCGTCGTTTTCCCGAGGCCGAGCAAGATGGGCTCTGCCATGATGTGGCCCCCGCGGCAGCTTCCGCCGCCGTCGCCGCTCGACGCTTGAAAGTTTTGACTCGCGTCTCGAGGTCTTCGATCCGGGACTCCAGGCGCTCCAAGCACCGGTCCACGCGGTCGAAGCCGGCTCGCATCTCGGTTTGCAGCTCGCGCAGTTCGGGCCTTCGTGGCCGTCTGCTCGAATTTCTCGGCGACGAAATCGCGAAAGTCGCTCAGCGCGGCGAGAATCTCCGCGTTTCCAGGCATCGCGGCAATCTTAGCTGTCGTGCAGCCGTCTACCCGCCGGAAGGCCGCGCTCCATCCACGCCCAACCCGGATCAGCCGGCGAGATAGCCGGGTGCGCCGCCGGCTATGCGAGCGTCCGTCTCCGGTCGGTTGCCGATGCTTGCGGCGGCTGGAGGTCCCCGAGCAAGTCGAGTTCGATCGGCTCTTGAGCGTCGTCGAATTGCACGACTATTTTCAGCTTTCCGCCAAGAGCGTGAACGAAACGAGCGAGCGTACTCAAGTAGAAGTCGGTTTGGCGCTCAAGGCGCGAGACGGCGCCTTGATTCGTACCGAGTTGCTCAGCAATTTGCTGCTGCGAGCGGCTCCTGGCACGCCGCAACTGTTCAATCTTCGTGACGCGGTCGAGCCGTTCGACTTCTTCCTTTACCGCCACGTCAGTGCGCGCGCGCTTGTCCGGCGCAACCTTTGAGCGGTCGCGCAATTCACGCCACGATTTTGCCTTAGCCATTTCGCTACTTCTCCGCAGCCTCGCGCTTGAGTTCATCGAGGTGCTCGGCATAAAGGGCATCTGCTACTGGGACTAGCCGCTCGTAGAACTGCTCGTCGCCAGTCTTGTCTCCGCCGATCAAGAGTATCGCCGCGCGCCGCAGATCGAAGGCAAAGAATACGCGGATTGGATCGCCCGCTGCTTGCACGCGTAGCTCCTTCATATTCGGGTATTGCGAAGCACGAATCGTATCCACGTACGGCCGACCGAGTAGCGGCCCCTTGCCTTCAAGAAGCCCGACGACGAAGTCGATGCGATCTTGTTGCTGCTCGTCGAGCGCGAGATACCAGGCTTCAAACTGGTCCGTATATTCGACGGCCCATGCCACCAATGTATTATATTACATGGAACGCATATCCGTCAAGGAACCGGGGTTTCCCTGGACTCGTCGCGCTCGACTCGCTTGGTTGCAACGCGGTGGACCTGTTCGCGAACGCCGACGTATATTTAGAACTCGCCCGGAAAACGGGGGGAGAGATTCCCGACGATGCCGATGATTCCAATCACGACCGATAAGTAACGCCTGGCGGCATCGCTGGCCGTTATGCAGCATTTGGCCGACGAGCCGGCGCTGAACGAGCGGTTTCCAACGGGAACGACGTTCACCCCGGTCGGCCCCGACGTGGAGCGTGGGCTCATTGAAGTCGTCGTCGAGCCGCCCGCCGACGCGGAGCAGACCCTCGCGCACATCCCCGCGCGCGACCTTCTCGACGTCGCCTAGCCAGCCATCGAGTCTCTGGGAGGCCGAAGTCTTCGGCCGGAAGGAGGCGGCGGTCCTGGCCGCCGCCGTCGAGGCCGGAGCCCTGGCCGCCAATCCGGCCGATAGGATCGGGGCGCCAGCCGATCGCCGCGAGCCCGGGGCGGCCGCCGAGCGCGCACTGACCTCGCCACGATCGCCACGCACAGTCTGCGCCGCGGCTTTGCGATTTCAGCCGACATTGCCGGCGCCAAGACCTCGCAGATCATGGCCTGCACGGGCCATCGGGACCCCAAGTCGCCACGTACGCCGAGAGCTGTTGGCCGGTCCGGTCCTGCCGAGAATATTGGGAAAGCCACGTCCGGCGACGAGGCGTACTGTTCGAGATCGCCTGCTAATCAGACGGTGTTCAGGCGTGTCGGCAAAGGGTTTGCACGCAAGCCGGAACAAATTCGGAACAAATGCGGCACGAAACGGGTTTTGACCGGTAGCGATATTCAACTACCCAGATTTCGCGCGCCGCTCGTACACGATGGAGAACCCACCGATCGTGCGCGTTGTCGTTCAAGTCGCCTATCCGCCGGCCGCCCGGTTGGGGACGCCCAGCGGGGTCGCCGAGCTGCAAGAAGCGCTTGAAGGACACTTCCAGCTCCAGTCCCAGGGGCCCGCGGGTTTCCAAATTTCCTTTGGCGGACCGCCGGCCGTGATGCCGACTACGAATTCAGTGTTCGGACACGCCGAGGGCTACGAGCTAACGGTGGGGCAGGACTCCCTTACGCTCGCCATCGACCATCGGTATCGCGACCGGGCTGCCTTCGCCGTCGTCCTTGAGCCGGTGCTTGCCAGTGTCGCGGGGATAGGCCGGCTCAAGGACTACACCCGGCTCGGCGTGCGCTACATCAACGCCGCGCCAGCGAGCGCTGATGAATTCAGGACGTGGTTCAAGCCAGAATTCGTCGGCTGGGCGGGTGGCGACGTCGTCGCCACTGATGCGAATCCGACGTGGGTGCTGATCACGCAACTCGCCCGTACCGAACCGTCTTCGCCGATCACCAACGGCGTGATACGTTACGGCTATCTCCAGAGCGGCGTCGGCACCGACATCACGACTTCGCCAGCCGGCGCGGCTCCGTCGTTCATCGCAGACATCGATCTCGGCTCGCAACGCCCAGGCGCCTTCGACGGGGCGATCATCACGGAGGCATTTCGCAACATAAATCACGAAATCGCGGCGTTTTTTGAGAATTCGATGACCCACGCCGGCATCGAACACTTCGCGCTTCGTACGAAGGAGGCGTGACGTGTCCGCCCCAGCCCTAGCACCCGCGAAGTCAGGTCAATTCGTCGCCGAAATCGGGCGCTTCGCTCCCACGACGGCGGATCGATTCGCCTTCGACACGTATTGCTCGGTACAGATGCTCTTGTTCCTTGAGCCCTCCGCCAGCGGCGCAGTCTCGTGGGACGTTCTATCACCGAACGTCACGTTCGACAACGCTCTTCTTACGAAGCTGGTGCCGATACAAGCCGAAGTGAGGACGCCCGCTGCTAGCGGAGTCCTCCTGCTCGACACTAACCTGATTTTCAGCAGCTCGGCGACTCCGAATTGGAACACGCCGCTGAGGCCGCTACTGCTCACGTTCGAGCAAACGGCCTTGCCCGCGCGTCCTTTGGTTGCGCCGATCGCACCAAAGCCCATCTGTCTCACCCCTCCGGTTGTCGACCTAGCGACGCCGTACGCCATTCTCCTCGACGAGCTTCACGCGACCAGCCCGTGGAGATCTTGGAAGAAGCTGGCGCGGCTGCTTGGAACTTCGCACACTCAGTTACGTCGTATCGCAGAGGGGAAAGTAGCCGTTCCAAGCACCGATGTCGCGCACCGGATTGATGAACTTCATCGGTTCGCGCGGCGGCTCGAACGGCTGAGCAGAGGTAACGGCACCGTGACGACGCGCCTACTGACGACGCAGCGCGCACGCGACCAAAGGTCCGCCAACGACCTTCTCGGGATCCACGATTACAAAAATGCATTCCGAGCGGTTATGGACGCGGCGTCACCACGACCGCATACGGCTGGGGTTGAAACTGTTCCACGTCGCTGGTACGACGAGCCTTCACGTGATCTCTACGACGACGGGAATGAGCACGACGGGTAAATGCCGCCGCCCAAGCTTTACGATGAGGGTTGGAAGCAAGGGTCGCTAATTCGAGCTCCGCTCGAGGTTCATTTCCTCGACATCGAGGATGACGCCGTTGTCGACCGGGTTGGAACCTTCGGCCTCTGGCTGCTGGCGACGCAGGACTGCGACCTTGCCCAAACGCCTTCCACGAACACGACGCGGCAATTCGAGCTTCGGCCCGTCGTGCAACGGAGCGACGATGACAAACTAGATGGTCTTCGGAGCCGAAGCGTCTTGGTACGCGAAGGTTTCGTCCTACGTGCCGAAAGCCCCAAACTGACGCTCACAGCGCGCGCTCTGAATACTTTCAAGAACAGACGTGAAGACGACCTCTCCGCCGAACGTCGCGTCGAAATAAAGCTGTGGCTTGGATTGCGCTACGACCGTCCTGCGGTACCAGAACGGTTCGTGCCGCTGGCGAGTCAACTTAAAGCCAAGTTCCTTGAGGCTCAGCCGGATGGCTTCGTCGGCGTAATGCGCGATATCTGGGTCTATTTCGAGAACGAAGCAGCAGTGCGTCTGTTTTTCATTATAGCCGACGCAGCAGGCGCGCGTCGTGATGAGGTACTGAACTGGGTCGATGACGTAGCGGGTGAAATGCTGGATGCAGGGTGCGTCGCTCTGCTTGAGCGACAGGTGGAAACGTCCCACGGTACGCCGCTCTGGGTACTTCAGAACTACTATGGGTTGGACGTTTGGCCTTGCCAGCGCAGAAGCAGCAAGCGTGGAAGCGCGTTCACGGATTAGCGGGAGGTCCCCGACGATGCCGATGATTCCAATCACGACCGATAAGCAACGCCTTGCGGCGTCGCTGGCCGTTATGCAGCACTTGGCCGACGAGCCAGCGCTCAGCGAGCGGTTTCCAACGGGAACGACGTTCACGCCGGTCGGCCTCGACGTGGAGCGTGGGCTCATTGAAGTGGTCGTCGAGCGGCCCGCCGACGCGGAGCGGACCCTCGCGCACATCCCCGCACGCGACCTCCTCGCCGTCGCCCGCGAAGGACTCGTCCCGGCCGCGCTCTCGCAGCCAAGGCGGGACGGGCGCTGATGCGATGAGGTGCGCGTCAATCCAGCCGATTCCGGCGCCATAGAGTTTGCGTTCATCGATAGTCATTCTGTAACGACCATATGGTCCTTCACCGCAACGCGCTCGCCTGGCGGTTCCTCGACGGTCTTGGCCGCGTACGGGCTGGCGGCGAGTTCAGCCAGGGGGGCGGTCTCCGATCAGCGCGAGCACCTCATCGATATAATGGATATTGACCGGCCGTTGCTTGGGCACGGTGACCCGCTGCACGGGACGATCTGCGGCAGCAGGGCGCCGGAAGGTCACGTGCGAGCCGCTGGCCTTCCCGGCGACGAAGCCGCAGGCGAGCAAGAGGCGTTCGAGATCCTCGAAGCGGCAGTTGCGTCTGGTGGATACGACCCGCTCATATAGGCGCTCCGGGCGCCGTTGCCCGCTTGGCTCCATCTTGCCATTCAGTATCACATACAGTATTGCGTTTTTGCAACTGAATGTAGTATCGTCTGTTTCTAGTGAGTGACAGGGACAGGGTGGGATCAGCATGATCGCAGGAGTTGCCGGAAACCTGACTGGGGAGGTGGAGCGTCTTCTGGCGCTGCCGTACCGTCGCGAGTTGATTCCGTATGAGGACGGAACCTGGTTCGCCAAGGTGGCCGAGATGCCGGGTTGCATGACCGAGGGTGACTCTCGCGAGCACGCCCTTGAGATGCTTGACGATGCCATGCGGCTCTGGCTGACGGACGCTCTGGAAAACGGAGACCCTATCCCCCCGCCGGCCGAGGCCCTGAAATACTCGGGCAAGTTCCAGGTGCGCATCCCGCCCTCGCTACACCGGCAGCTCGCCGAGCGCGCTGAGCGCGAGGGGGTCTCGCTCAACCAGCTTGTGACGGTCACCCTGGCCGGAGCAGGCGGCCCAGGCGCTCTGCGTGGGCGAGCTTAGCCCGCCCGCCGCCGCCTGGCGCGTCGTCACCCTTGGCCAGCCGGTTTCTCCAGGCCGTCTCGAGTCGCGACCGCTCACGCTACGTCGCCGAGGCAGTTGCTGCGCGACTGGATGAGCGCGAGCAACGGCTGATCCGCGCGTGCCAGATCGCCAATGAAGACCCGCACGTGCTCGCAGTGGAGCGCGACTTCGACGCCATACACGATGGAATGATCGAACCGTGACCCACATGGTCGCTAACCCGCACCGTGCCGACGTCTGGCGGGTCCAACTCGATCAGACGCGGGGCTCAGAAATTCAAAACACTCGCCCCTGCGTCGTTGTAACGACTGACGTACTCAACGAGCGGCGTCGCACCGTCGTGGTCGTTCCTTGCTCCAGTTCACCGCAGGCAAGTCCACCGTTGTTAATTGCCGTTCGCTTGGTCGGAAGGGCGGCGGTCGCGGTGCTCGACCAGGCCCGCGCCGTGGCGAAGGGACGGCTGCAAGAAAGGATTGGCGTCCTCGACCGGGCGGAACTCGCCGCAATCGAAGATGGCTGCGCGAAATCCTCGAAC
Source organism: Vulcanimicrobiaceae bacterium (assembly GCA_052267165.1). GTDB lineage: Bacteria > Vulcanimicrobiota > Vulcanimicrobiia > Vulcanimicrobiales > Vulcanimicrobiaceae > CAWICD01. The sequence continues at coordinate 64,710 of JBKQHO010000036.1, forward strand.
TCTAACGGCTCCGGTTGTGATCCCCCAATTGGGGCAAATGCAGATCTCGTCGAGATAATAGCCGGATCTCGCTCCGACACCGCGACAGTCCCTCGATTTCCGCTTCGGCGCCGTCATCCGCAGCGTAAGCCGCTATGTCGTCTTCGTCGAAAGCCGCGGCGGTTCGCGGATCGCTGAATTCTGCGCGGCCTGGACCGTTGCCTTTTCGGAGACGCCGGGTTACGGATTCGCGCGCAGGACTGGTCGAGGAAGGCGTACATGCGGGGCGGCCGCGAGCGCGACGCCGACAGTTACGTCGTGGCTTCTGCGAGGGCGCGGGATCGTCGTTGCAGCGAAGCACGTTCTCGATGCGCGGCTCTGCGTGTCCCGCACGATTGACGATGAGCTCGCGGCAGGTCACGCTGAGTCTGTCGAAGCGCGACGGGCTCATCCTTGTCCTTCATGCCTTGGTGCAGATGCAGATCTCGTCGAGATAGTAGCCGGTTCTCGCTCCGCACGTGTCGCGGCGGCTCACTTCGATTTTTCATTCGTCGTCTTCAACCGCGGCGTCGGTCGATGTGTCGTCTTCGTCCATAGCCGCGGCGGTCTGAGGTCGCTGTATTCGGCACGACGTCGCTCTTGAAATTGTCCCGTGGTCTTTGCTCGTCTTTTCGTTTGCCATGACATATTACGTCAGAAACGTTGCCGTTTCGGAGACACCGGGTTACCGATTCCTTGCGCCGTCGTTTCTACGAAGGCGTTGCGCGGCAGCACGATCGTCGGGGCGGAGACGGCACGATTTTTTAACGATGCGGCTCGCGAAATATCAAGTTGACCTTGGCGTACAGCGGCGCTTCGGGCGAGAGCGCCCAGCCGGCGGGGCCGCGGGCGGCGAGCGTTTGGAGCTCCGCTCGCTCATCCGGCGGAAGAAGCTCGATCGCGGCGAGCACCCCGCGCCCGCTCGTCGTACCAGACCGCCTGTTTTGCCTGGTAGGCGCGTTGTGCCTCGGCCTCGCGGCGCCGCTCGATCTCCGTCGCGCGGTGCTCCCGGCACACCCACACGACGTCCCGTCAGCGCGCCGGATCCTCGATCATCCCGACCACCACCTCGGGGTCGCCGCAATCGGCGCAGCGGCCGCGCTCCAGGGTGCCGCGGCGCAGCGCCATCGCCAGCTTGGCGCGCGCCGAGTCGCGGGCTCGCGCGTCCTCGCCGCGTGCGGCCGCAGCGTCCCGCCGACGGACGACGAGCTCGACGGCGTCGGCCGTCGCCGGCCCCGCGGCGCCCGCTCCGGCCGTCACCGGTATCTCCAACCGCGCAGGCCTGGCGCCGGCCCGTGACGTCGAGGAACGGGTGTTTCGGGAATTCGTTCGGCCGCACGTCGCCGGCGGCGGCGCCGCGGCCGACACCGTTACAGGGTATATGCGCGAGGCGCGGCTCTTCCGCGATCGTTTCCTCGCGCCGCGCGGCCTTGCACTTGCGGCGCTCACCGAAGACGACGTGGTCGCGTACCGGCGCGAGCTTGTTGAGGTCGGCTACGCGACGACGATCGGGACGAAGCTCTCGGCCCTGCGCCGGCTGCTCGACGCCGTGTCCGGGCGGGGGCGCTCGCCGCGAACCCGGCCGCGAACGTTGGTGCGCCGCGCGATCGCCGGGACCCCGGCGGCGCGGCGGCGCGGGCCCTCCAGCTTCCTGAAGCGCAGGCGCTCGTCGCCGCGCCCACCGGGACCTCGCCGCTCGCCGTGCGCGATCGAGCCCTGATCGCGCTGTTCTTGGGGCACGGACCGTGCACCGTCGAGCTGCACCGCGCGAACCTCGGCGACGTGGACCTCGCCGCCGGCGAGCTGCGATTACGAGGGAAGGTCCGGGACCGCACGATCTTTCTGCGCGCCGACGCCCTGGGCCGTCGTGCAGCAACTCGTCGCGCTGCGGGTTGCGACGGAGGCGGCCCTGCGGCCCGACGCCCCGCTGTTTGTCAATGCCGGCCGAATAAACGCGGGCGCTCGTCTCTCACGGCGGGGAATCCGCTTCGCGCTCGATCGCGCGTTCGCAAACGCCGGACTCGTGCCGCGTGCAATATCGCGGCCGCGCACCGACGGCGGGACGCGGCCGCTCCAGCGAGCAGCGGTCGGCAAACGCGCAACGCAGCGCGCCGGTATGCGGGTGCCCAGCGCCCACGGACTGCGTGCCACCAACATCACGCTCGCGCGCGCCGGCGGCGCCCAACTCGAGCATATTGCCGATGACGTTGGGCACGCCGATTTACGGACAACACGGAAATACCTGAACCGGGCGCGCCGGCGTGAGAACAATAGCGCGCCACGCGTACCGCTCGGCTTTGCGCTTTGAAAGAAGCGCGTGGAGAAGAAAGCGTCAGCCGTCGACGCGCCTACTGAGCGTCGCACCTCTCGACGACGACGCGTCTACACGATTTCTGAAAGTTTGCTTTACGCACTATTTGCAGTAACTTTCGTCTATCGAGAAGAGGGTGTTATCGCTAGTCGCCCGCGTCGCCCGCGTCGCCCGCGTCGTCAGATCGTCGCGCGGCCGGCAGCGGTAAAGCGGCGAGCGCAGACCGGGCAGCACGCCTTTATCTATGCCGTTGAGCGCGTCGCCGACGGTTCTGCGCGAGTTGCACGATACCGCCCACGAAGCTGGCGCATTGCGCTTTTGATCGTCATACGGTCGGCTGGCCGGGGATCGTCGCGCCCGAACCCTTGTTGCCGGGCAGCGTCGCGTCGTAGGTGCCGTTTTGCGTCGCCGTCGATAGGGTTAGAGTCGTTGTATGCGCGCGCGATCGTGTAGATCGGCGTTGAGACCGAAATCGATCGTGGCGTGAAGTTCGTGAACAGCGCGTCGGGGTCCGAGACCTTCGTCGTTTTGCCGCTGCTGAAGGTAACGCCACCGCCCTTATCGCCGGCGATTCCGAGTTTCTGGCCGACGCGTTCGGATTGGCGCTGAGCAGAAGTGAGCTTGCCCTCGAAGCCGTCGAGGAGTTTCTTCACCATCGTCCTCTGTCGCTCGTTGAGCGGCGCCGTACGATACCGCTCCCAAAAGCGCGCCTTTACGAGCGTAGCCGCCAGAACCGTGTCGGCCCCTTCGAAAGCGCGATCGAGACAAGCCAGAAACCACTCCATCCAGGGCGCGATATTCAGATCGCCTTTTTGCGTCGCCTCGAGGAGCCTGTAGTACTCGTTGCGCTCCTTTCGAATTTGCGCCGACATGCTGTAGAATCGCTGCGCGCTATCCTCCGATCGGCCATTACCGTCGCCGAGCGGGTGGATCGTCACGAGCCATAAGTGAGCGATTCCCGCCTTCCGCACGAGATCCGTATGCTTCTCGCCATTGAACCAGTGCAAGAAGGCACGCATTTCAGCATCCACGCGCGCGGCTGCCGGCGCTTGGTAGTGGACCTTCTGACGGCCAATCGGTCCGGAAAGCACTTGCAGTGGTCCGGCCTTGTCTTTGCGCCAAGCGCCGACGCCGATCTTACTCATGCCGCTTCGCCCGGTCAGGAACAACGCCGCATGCTGGCAAAGAGCCGCGCTTTCGTAAGTGGCTTGCCGTACTTTTGCGTCGCGTCCAGCATCATCTCGACGACGCCCTCAACATCGCGGTCCGCCGGAGCGAGGGCACCGATGTCAACGCCTAGGCGCCGCGCTATCGACGACCGAACCTGATGGTTGTCGAGCTTGTCGCCCTCGATCTCGCTGGACTTGAGGATTTCTTCAGTGAGAGCATGCACCGTCGCCTCGGCCCGCAATCCACTTTCGGCCGCGAGCGACGGCGCGACATCGCAGCTCGGGTGTAGATCAGAGATGCCGAGCGGCCATCTCGCGCCACGAGTGCGGCTCGTGAGCCTTGCCCGGCCATACTTCGAATGCGTGCCAGACGCCTTTCTCCCACAGGGCCTGGCTGAGCTGGTGGTTGCTCTCGAAGAACCAATCGGCTCCGCCGACCGCTAATCGAATATCGAGGCAGCGCAGCCTTTGGAGAAGCTCCGGGTCGTGCACGTTCGGAACGAAATGATTGGGGATGTGGAAGTAGATGTCGGTATCGTAGTGGCCGCTGAAGAGGTCGGGATAGCGCGCATACTCGCGCGTGAGGTCGTACCGTCCGCTTAAGGCGACGACCTTACAGAAGAGCGACGGGTGGCGCAACGCGATGTTCACGGCATGATAAGCGCCGATGCTGCAGCCGTGGGCGACGAGCCGGGAATGGGGATTGAGCGACTGCGTGAACGGCAGCACCTCGCATAGGATGTATTGCTCGAAGCAGCGATGGCGTGCGATCCGCTCCCACGGCGCGATGCCAAACGCGTAGAGACTTTCCGAGTCGTAACTGTCGACGCAGAAGAGTTGGATGGCGCCTTCCTCCACGCGCCGGCGCACGGCGTCGACGAGGCCCCAACCCTCGTAGTCGAAGAACCGGCCTTGCCGGGTGGGAAAGACCAGGACGCGGTCGCCGGCGTGCCCGAACACGAGCAGCTCCATGTCGCGATGCAAGCGCTGACTATACCACCTGCGATAATCCCGGTTCATCGTATCTGTAAGAGTGCTAGGTGCGGCATGATGGCGGTGCGCTCTCCAGACGTTCGCACTACGTTAAGAGCCGGTCGCGATACGGTTCCAGAAGCTGCGTCCAAAGCTCGTAGCCGGCCGGACCGAGGTGCAGTCCGTCGTCCAGAAAGAGCTCGGGGCGCGGTTCGCCGTCGTCGAGCATGTCGTCGAACAAGGGGACGTAGTACCCGAGTGCCAGGCGCTCGATCTCGCTGCGAATCAGCTCGTTCGTGTAGCGGATGCGATCCAAAATGTCGGCGCGCGCGGGGCTGGGCTTGATCGAGATGAACCCGAACGGTATCGGCCCGCAACAGTCGTCCACTTGGGCGGACAGTCGACGGAACGAGGCCAGGACGTGCTCGGGCGAGCGGCCGTCTCCGAGGTCGTTGTCACCGGCATAGACGAGCAGCGAGGCGGGCTCCGTCGGGGGCACGATTCGCTCGAAGAAGTGCGCGCACGCCTCCAGCGTGGATCCGCCGAAACCGGCGTTGACGACGCGCTTGCTCTTGAGGTCCCGCTCCATCGTCGTCCATAGGCGGATGGTGGAGCTGCCATAGACGACGGCAGGCTCGGGCACCGGGTCCGCGGCGAGGCGCGCGACCAGGTCGCTGACCTCCGCTTCGTACCATTCCATCGCATCCACTATAATGAGAAAGAGGCGATTCCGACCTTAAAATGCGTTAAGGCGACGCCGCTCTTGCACGCCGCTCGGTCTTTGGAACGGCAGAGCCCGGGGTCGTTAGAACAGCCGCGGATTGTCGGACGCGGGCGCGATCTGCAGGTGCGCGTAGGCTTCGGGGGTCACTTTGCGGCCGCTGGCGGTGCGGACGACGAGGCCTTTCTTGAGCAAGTAGGGCTCGACGACGTCTTCGAGGGTCTCCGCATCCTCGGTCAGCGTCGCGGCGATGGCGGCGATGCCGGCGGGGCCGCCGCGGTACTGCTCGGCGATCGTGCGCAGGAAGGCGCGGTCGAGACGGTCGAGGCCGAGGTCGTCGACGCCTTCGCGGCGCAGGGCTTCGTCGGCGACCTCCTGGGTGATCGCGCCGCCCGCGCGCACTTCGGCGAAGTCGCGCACGCGCCGCAGCAGGCGGTTCGCGATGCGCGGCGTGCCGCGGCTGCGGGCGGCGATGGTATGCGCGCCGGGCTCGTCGATCGGAATGCCGAGCACGCCCGCGCTGCGCGTGACGATCCGCTCGAGTTCTTCAGTACTGTAGTAATCGAGGTGGGCCATCAGGCCGAAGCGCTCGCGCAGGGGAGCCGAGAGCATGCCGGCACGCGTGGTCGCGCCGACGAGCGTGAAGCGCTCGACCGGGATCTTGTACGTCTTCGCGTAGGCGCCGCTGTCCATGACGATGTCGACGCGGAAGTCCTCCATCGCGGGATACAGAAACTCTTCGACGACGCCGCCGAGGCGGTGGATCTCGTCGATGAAGAGCACGTCGCCTTCCTGCAGCGAGGTCAGGATGCCGACGAGGTCCTTCGGCTTGTCGAGCGTCGGGCCCGAAGTCGGGCGCAGCGCACGGCCCAAGTCTTTGGCGATCAGCGCGGCGAGCGTCGTCTTTCCCAGGCCGGGCGGACCGTAGAACAGGATGTGCTCGAGCGGCTCGCCGCGGCGCTTCGCCGCGTCGATCGCGATCTTCAGGTTGTCGACGACGGCGAGCTGGCCGACGTACTCGTCGAACGAGCGCGGGCGCAGCGTCGCGCCGATGAACTCTTCCTCGACGGCGCCTTCGGGCGAGACGATCCGTTCGGCGTCCTGCGGGCCGAGCACGATCTTGCGCTTGCGTCCGCGCGTCGCTTCCGGTTCACTCACGAGGCTTCGGCTCGCCGGTTCTTGACGCGATAGACTTCCGCCAGCAGCGTCTCGGCGTCGCGCAAGTGCGGCGAGGCGGCCATCGTCTCGGCGAGCATCGCCTCGGCTTCGCCGCGCTTGTATTCGAGCTGCAGCAGCACGGCCAGCGCCTCTTCCGCGAAGTCGGGGATCGGCTCGGCCGGGCGCGGCTCGGCGTCTTGGATCAACAAGAAGCGCGTCACCTTGCCCTGCAATTTGGCGACGATGTCGCGCGCCTTCTGTTGCCCGATCCCCGGTAACTTGACGAGGAACCCGTGATCGCCGGCATCGATCGCCTTGGCGATCCGGCCCATCGGCAGCGAGAACGCGCGTGCGGCCGTTTTGGGGCCGATGCTCGCCACGCTGATCAGCGCCTCGAAGAACGCGCGTTCGATGGCGTTGGTGAACCCGAAGAACGTAAAGCGGCCGCTGTTCCCCTCGAGGTTGAAGGCCGGATAGATGTCGAGCGTGACGCGCTCGCCGGCGCTGCGCGGGATCTTCTCGGCGACGCAGGGCGGGAGCACGATCTCGTAGGCGAGCCCGCCCGCCTCGAGCAACACGCTCGCCTCGTCGCGCTCCGCGATCGTTCCGGTGATGCGCGAAAACATCAGCGCGCCACTAGCGCGATGCCGAGCGCGGCGAAGCGCAGTTCGGTGCGCTCGATGTTGGCGAGCGCCAGCGCCAGAGCGAGCGCGTCCGAGACGTCATTCGGCTCGGGCGTCGTCTCCAGTCCGAGCTGCTGCATGACCATGCGCTGGACTTGATCCTTGCGCGCCGCGCCCGAACCGGTCAGCACGCGCTTGACGTGCGAGTGCACGAGATGGCGCACCGGAACGCCGCGATCGTGCGCCGCCAGACAGAGCACGCCGCGCGCGTGGCCCATCAGGACCGCCGTCGTCGGATTCTTGTAGCCGCTCCACAATTCTTCGATGACCATCACGTCGGGTCGCGTGGCCGCGAGCACCGCGCACAGCTCCGCGTGCAATTCACCGAGCCGGCGCTCGAGCGGCGCGCCCGCGTCAGGGGTGATGATCCCCGCCTCGAGCAGCCGCGCGCCCTCCGGCGTGCGCTCGATCGCGCCGTATCCGGTGCAGCGCAGCCCGGGATCGACGCCGAGGAAGCGGTTCACTGCGGCGAGACGCCGCTGACGTAGAGCGTGACCGTCTCGCCCGGCCGTAACGGCGAGGTCGCGCCGGGCTCGGTGCGCACGACCTTGCCTTCCTGGCCTTCCTGCACGTAGGCCGTGTTGCCGATCTGATAGCCGGCGTTCTGCAGCGTCGTCTGCGCTTGGGCCGGCGTCATCCCGGCCACGTCGGGAACGATGCCGGGGACCGCCACGTCGAGCGTCACCTTCGAGCCCTTGCGAACCGTCGTTCCGGCCGGCGGATCCTGTTGCATCACGGTGCCGAGCGGCGTGCTCGCATCGACGACGTACTCGGTGCTCGCCTGCAGGCCGGCGATCTGCAGCGCGCTCGCCGCGTCGGCGGCGAGGCGTCCGCCCACGTCGGGGACGGAAAGCTGCGGAGCGCCGAGGCTGACGTTGACCGCGACGGTCGAACCGGGCGCGACCGGGCTGCCGGCGGCGGGGCTCTGCGAGACGATCACGTCGGGCGGGATCGTGTCGCTCGCGACGCGCTCGCTCACTTCGAGCTTCAGACCCTTGGCCGCGAGCGAACGCGTCGCATCGCTCAGCAGCAGGGTCACCACGTCGGGGACGCCGACGGGCTGCGGGCCCTGCGAGACGACCAGCGAGACGCTCGAACGGACCGGCAGCCGCGTGCCGGGTTCGGGCGACTGACCGAGCACGGTCCCCTTCGGCGCGTTCTTGTCGTAGCGCTGGGCGATCTTGGGGACGAGCTTGGCCGCGCGCAGGTAGCGCTCGGCGTCGTCGATCGAATACTGTCGCACGTCGATGAGGTCGACCGTCGGCAGCCCCGTGCTCACGTAGAGCGCGACGACCGAGCGGCCCGGAACCGCGCTGCCGGCGGCGGGCTCCTGGCGCACGACGCGACCCTGCGCGACCGTCTCGCTCGCAATGGGCACGAGCTTGTAGGCTAGTCCCGCTCCGACCAGCGACTTTTCGGCGTCGTCGGCGGTGCGCCCGACCACGTTCGCGACCGCGAGCGACGACGGTCCCCCGAGGATCCCGCCGGGCCGGCTGACGAGATAGCCGATGCCGATCGCCGCGACCAGCACCAACGCGAGCAGGGCGATCACCGGGGCCGAAAGGCTGGGCGCCGGCGCCCGGCGTTTTCGGGTGGCAACCTTGGCCTGCTCGGCGGTTGTGGTCTGGGCGGCCACGAACCTCTCCGGCACCTTCGACGGACGTGGCTTGGGATTGGGGAAAAAGCGCTCCGCGGCCGCCTCGGACGTGCCGTTGGAAGCAACGTCGAAGGGCGTCGTGACGAGCGGGTGCTCGCGTGCTTCCCGCAGCGCCTTGGCGACTTCCATCGCCGAGCCGAAACGTTCGGCGGGGTCCTTCTGCATCAGCTTGCGCACGATCGCGCATAGCGCGGGGCTGATCGACCCGTCCTCGATCTCGAGCGGCGGGATCGGATTGGAGACGTGCTTGAGCGCGACGGTGATCGGCGACTCGCCGGTATAGGGCAACTTGCCCGTCAGCATCTGGAAGAGCACGACGCCCAGGCTGTACAGATCGGACGACTCGCGCAGTTCGTGTCCCTGCGCCTGCTCGGGCGAGATGTAGTAGACGCTGCCCATCACGAGGCCCGGTTGCGTCACGGTGACGGTTTGGGTCGAGACGGCGCGCGCGATGCCGAAATCGGAAAGCTTGACGACGTCGTCCTTGGTGATCAGAATGTTCGCCGGCTTGATGTCGCGGTGGAGCAGCCCTTGGCGATGTGCGTAGCCTAGGCCGTTGCAGATCTGCTGCGCGAAGTCGATCGCGATCGCCTCGGGAAGCCGCGTGTCGCTCTCGATCATCTCGCCGAGCGTCGTGCCGTCGACCAGCTCCATCACGATGAAGTAGGTCTCTCCCTCGTGGCCCACGTCGTAGATGTTGACGACGTTGGGATGCGAGAGCTTGGCGGCGTGCTGCGCCTCGGTGTAAAAGCGCTTGACGAAGTCTTCGTCGGCGGCGAACTGTGGACGCAACACCTTGATCGCGACGCGCCGCCGGAGCACCGTGTCGAAGCCGGCATAGACGCTCGCCATGCCGCCCTGCCCGATTCTGCCCTCGAGACGGTACCGCTCGCTGAGATTTCGCTCGATCATCTTCCTACGTCCGGTTTCGCGCCAAGGCGACGGCGAGCACCTTGCGGGCGATCGGGGCTGCGAACGTCCCGCCGTACCCGACGTTTTCCACGACGATCGCAACCGCGACGCGCGGCGACTCGGCCGGCGCGAACGCAACGAACCATGCATGCGATTTTCCCGCCGGGTTGGTCGCGGTCCCGGTTTTTCCGGCGACTTGGACGCCCGGCAGGGCCGCGGCCGTCCCGGTGCCGCGCCGGACGACCGCGATCATGAGCATGCGAACCCTGTCGGCCGTCTCGGGCGAGACCGGCTGCGCCAGCGTCGAGGGCTCGATCCGGTGCAGCTCCCGGCCGTCGCCCGCGCGAACCGTGCGCACCAGATACGGCCGAGGCTCGTTTCCGCCGGCCGCGATCGTCGAGCCGACCAGCGCCATGCGCATCGGGGTCACCAGCAGGTCGGCCTGACCGAAGGCGAGTTGAGCCAAGATGCTCGGCGTCACGCTGTCCGGAGAAGGCAGGTGGTCGCGCGAGACGGGCAGCGTGAAGCCGATCGGCTCGCCCAGCTTCCAGCGCGCCGCGTAATCGAACCAGCGGTCCGCCCCAAGACGGGCCGCGATCTGCGCGAAGTCGACGTTGCTCGAAAGCGCAAAGGCGCCGGCCAAATCCTGCGTGCCGGTGACCTCACCCTCGTTATCGTGAACGATGAAATCGCCGACTTTGAGAAAGCCGGGATCGTAGAACGTGTCCTCGGGGGTGACGACCGCGGAATCGAGCGCGTCGGACGCGGTGACGATCTTGAAGGTCGAGCCGGGCGGATAGAGCCCGTCGAGCGCGCGGTCGAGCAGCGGGCTGCGCGCATCGGTCGAGATGCTCGCGAACTCCCGGTCGATCTCCGCCGGATCGAAACTCGGCACGCTCGCCAGCGCCAGGACCTCGCCGGTGCGCGGGTCGAGGGCGATCCCTGCCGCGCGCGGATAATCGCTCAGCGCCGCGTACAGCGTCGATTGGACCTGCGGATCGATGGTGGTCACGACGGTCGCGCCGCGCTCGGCCGGCGCGGTCTCGCGCGAGATGATGCGATGCCATTGCGCCGGCGGATCGTTTGCGACCGGGCGGCCCGCCAAGTCGCGGTCGAAGACCGCTTCGAGGCCGCTCGTGCCGTAGCGCTCGGAAGCGTAGCCGAGCGCGTGCGCCAGCGACTCCCCGAACGGGTACCGGCGCCCGTGCGCCGAGGAGTACGCCAAGACCGTGCCGTCGCGCGCGACGATCGGACCGCGATACGGCGCGAGCAGCGCGGCGCGCGGGTTGTGCACGTTCTGGGCGAGCCGCGGACCGGCGACGACCTGCAGCCAGACCTGCCGGCCGGCGAGGACGACGAACAGCAGCACGAACAGCGCACCCAGCTGCACAATCGCCTGGTTGATCCCCGACGAGCGCTCGGGACCGCGAGACGGCATGCTCGAAGAACGCGCTAGAGCGCCGCTTTGGGACGCTCGCGCAAGAGCGTCAAGCCTTCGTCGGTCCGCACGGCCATGTATTCCGCGCTGTGCTCCTCACCGATCGCCAGATTGATCAGCTGGCGCATCCGGTCCTCGGGCAACGAAGCCACCGCCATCACCGGGTCGACGGCGACTTCCTCGAGCAACTCGGGCGCGATATACGCCGCCTTCGGCAGCGTGTCGAACAAGCGCTCTTCGTACGGCTCGCCGCGCCATGGTCCGCGTTTTCCGAAGACCGTCGCATGATAGTCCCAAGCGCAGAGCTGGCGCTCGTTCCAAGCGAAATGGTCGCGCACGCACGTCCGCCGGCAGACCGCGCATTGCGTCAGCGCCTGCGGCGGGCGCTCGATTCCGTCGAGCACGTCTTCGGGGACGTCCTCGGGATTGAGGAGCAGCGAAATAGCCAGCCGCTCCGGCACTTCGGCGTGCCAGCCGATGCGCGCGAGCATCTCGAGATCGCGTAGCGAGCTCAAGAACGCCCGGTCGTCTTCGGGCGGAAACGTCTGGTCGACCCACCCGCCGATATTGTCCGCGGCGAGGCTGACGCGCTGCCAGCCTTCGCCCAGCGCGACGCCGATCGGCGTCCACGCGATCGGGATCAGCCAGGCCGTCACCTGTCCCTTCACCGCGCGTAGCGTGGAGATGAATGCGAGCGTGCTCGCGTTCCCCCCGAGGACGTAGACGCACGCCTGCGGCGCGCTCGCTTGACGATCCGGCTCTTCCATTGCGTTCAGCTTACGGGCGAGCGCCAGCGGGGCCTCTCGCCGGCCGCCGGCGAGCCGCGCACGTCGCCGCGGACGGCCTCGTTTTTAATGCGCAGCATCGATCCCGAGCGCGCGCTCGAGGAAGGCGCAAATCTCAGCGTTCATCTCGCCGTTGAAACGCGCGCGGTCGAAGCCGGGGGGATCTTGCGAGGGCAAGAACGCCGGGTCGCACATGGCCGGCGGGAACGGGCTTTCGAACGCAAAGTGTCCCGCGTTCGAGATGCTGCGATGCTCGAGCCGGCAGGCTTCGGGGAGGCCGCGCTCGACGCTCTCCGCGTGGCTCGCGGGCACGAACTCGTCCTTCTCGGCGGTCAGCATGAGGATCGGAACGCGCACGCACTCGAGCGCGCCATCGGGCGTGAACCACTCGGTCGCGGGCGCGAGCAAGACGAGCGCTCGCACGCGCTCGTCGGGCCGCACCTCGACGCGGCGCGGCTTGCCATTCGGCGTTCGGTGCGCTAAGACGGTCGGAACGCCGCCCGCCGCGGCTAGCGCGGTGTACCCGCCCATCGAATGCCCCACGAGCGCCACGGTTGCGGGTCTGAGCGAAAGCACGAACGGACTCGAACCGAGCGCCCAGTCGACGACGAGACTGACGTGGCGCGGCCGGTTCTCGAGATTCTCGAGCGTGTTCGCGAGGCGATCGTCGTTCCGGTTGTTGCCCGGGTGCTCCGGCAGCGCGACGACGAACCCGTGGCGCGCCAGATACGCCGCCGTATCGCGATAGACGAGGCCGGTCCCGCCGGTTCCGTGCGAGACCACAACCAACGGAAAGACGCCCGCCGCGACCGGAACCTCGAGGACTACGTTCAGCTCGTACGGTCCCACCTTCACGACCCGCTCGGCGCCGTCGCTCGGATACAGAACGCGAACGAGGATCGTACTCTCCGTTCGATCGTCAGTGACGTCAAATGAACGGTACCCGGCAGATCTCACGAGCATTGGCAGCGCGAGTTACGGTCAACCTATCCGATACCTGCGTCGTTGTGCGCACCCTCACGCTGCATCCTGCAGCGTGAGCGGCGCTCTCGCCCGCGGAGTGAGCGCGTTACCGGCGCCGGCACCCGCGGGAGCGCTGCCCGAGCCACGCCTGAGCAAGCCGAAAGCAAGACGGTGGCCGACCCGGAAACGCCGCGACGGGATGCCTCGAAGCAATGTAACCGTTGATGCTAACACTTGGAGTGCTCGCTCGTAAGCTGTGAAAAGGGGGATGCAAAAAAGGGGGCTTATCTTCGCGGGCGGCTAAACCTTTGGCGTTATTCACTTCTCGAAACAAAGAGAACTAACTACGCTGCAACGATTAGGCGAACGCACCCGACTCTAGAACGCGTTGGGCAGCTACCAGCAGCGGCGCGTCGACCATCGTCGCCCCGACTACGCAGACTCCGCCGCTTTCGCACGGCGAGCGGGCGTGAAAAGAATCCTTAAGGTCTCATAAAGGCCAGGTCAGACGAGGCACGCTCCTCCGCTCGTTAGCGGAACCACAAGATGTGAGCGTCCTCGAGCGGAGCGCTTGCTCCGGGATACGACGGAATGACGCGAGGTGTGTAGTCCGAGGATGAGCGCGACGCGGGGACATCGGCGGAATACACGCGCGCATCGCTCGAAGGCTCAGCGTCTTCAAGCCGCGTCATCTCCGTTACCAAGGGTGGCCCGCCGTCAAGCGGCTCTGCGTACAGCTGAACGCGAACCCAGTCGTCGCGCAACTCGCCGAGATGAACCTCAACGTGGACGGAGTGTTCTTGCGAAGTGCTCGTGACGTGAAGCTCGCCGAAGCGTAGCGACGCCCAGTGCTCGGCCAAGGCTGCTTTCCACTGCAATAACGAGCGGCCGTAGACGCCGCGATCGCTCGCCCGCGCCCGATAGGCCGCAGCCGCGGGGAGATAATAGCGCTCCGTGTACTCGCGGACCGCCCGATTCGCCGAGAACTGCGGGGCCAAGCGGGACATGCTTTCACGCATGCGTGCGATCCATTGCGTCGCGATGCCGTTGCCGTCACGGTCGTAAAACGCCGGGATGACCTGCTGTTCGAGCAGATCGTAGAGTGCTTCCGCTTCGGCCGCGTCCCAGGCCGGATCGTCGCCGTGTTCGTTCCCATCGCCGAGCGCCCAGCCGACTGCCGGCGAAGACGCTTCGGCCCACCATCCGTCCAGTTCCGAGAGATTGAGGCCGCCGTTGACGAGCACTTTCATTCCGCTCGTGCCGCACGCTTCCCACGGCCGGCGCGGCGTGTTGATCCAAAGATCCGCACCTTGCACGAGGCGTTCGGCCAGCACCAAGTCGTAATCGCTTAGGAAGACGGCGTGCCGCCGCACTTCGGGGCGCTGCACGAATTCGATCCAGGCCTTGATCATCGCCTGGCCCGCGCCGTCTTGCGGATGCGCCTTGCCGGCGATCACGAGCTGAACCGGACGTTCCCGGTCGGTCAGAATGCGAACGAGGCGCTCCGGGTCGTGTAGCAGCAAGTTCGGCCGCTTATAGGTTGCAAACCGGCGGGCGAAACCGACGGTCAACGCGTTCGGATCGAAGATTCCGGCCGCATCGTTCGCGTCCGCGCCGCGCGCGGCAAGCTCTCCGGCGAGCCGCTCGCGCACGAAACGTACGAACTCGACACGGTTCGACGCGCGAAGTTCCCACAGCGCACCGTCCGCCGCGCTGCGGATGTCGTCTCCGACGCGCTCCAATGCTCCGCGCCAGCGGTCGGGACCGCAGGTCGTCGTCCAGAGCGTGTCGGCGGCCTCTGAATCCCAGGTGGGCGCGTGTACGCCGTTGGTGACGTAGCCGATGGGGACTTCCGCCTGCGGCCAGCGCGGGAAGAGACCCTGGAAGATGTGCCGGCTTACGGCGCCGTGCAGCCGGCTGACGCCGTTTACAGCCCCACTTCCGCGGACGGCGAGGTACGCCATGTTGAAGGGTTCGTCGGCGTCGCCCGGATCCGCACGCCCCAGTGCGAGGAATTGCGAGAGGTCGATGCCGAGACGCTCGTGCGCGTAGCGCTCCAGATACGGCCCGATCAAGCCCGGCGCGAAGCGGTCGAAGCCGGCTTCCACGGGCGTGTGGGTCGTAAAGACGTTGCCGGCCCGCGTGACCGCCAGCGCCGCTTCAAACGATTGCGCGTTGTCTTCCATGAAACTTCGCGCTCGTTCCAGCACCGCGAAGGCGGCGTGTCCTTCGTTGAGGTGACAGACGTCGGGATGGATGCCGAGACCGCGCAGCAACCGCCAGCCGCCGATCCCGAGCGCGACTTCCTGCGTCAGTCGCAACTCGGGTCCGCCGCCGTAAAGTTCGCTCGTGATGCCGCGATAGGCCGGCGGATTTGCCGGGTCGTTGCTATCGAGTAAATAGAGTTTGAGCCGGCCGATCTGCGCCTGCCAGGCGCGCAGCCAAACTTTTTGACCCGGCAAGATGACGCTCAACCGGAACCACTCGCCATCGTCGTTGCGCACCGGCCTGATCGGCAGCTGGCCGGGGTCGTTGTACGGGTAGAGGGCACGTTGGTTTCCGTCGACGTCGATGACCTGACGAAAGTACCCCTGTTGGTAGAGAAGCCCCACCCCGACGACGGGCACGCCCAAATCGGCGGCGCCTTTGAGCTGATCACCCGCGACGTTGCCCAAGCCGCCGGAGTAGATGGGAAGCGCTTCACTGAGCCCGAACTCCATGCTGAAGTAGGCGACGCAGCTCAGCGACGACGCGTCGTGCGCTCGCTGAAACCACGCCTGCGCCTCCATGTCTCGCCGCTGGCTGTTGCGGAGTTCGCGAACGCGTTGGCCGAATTCCGCGTCGTCCTCCAGGGCTTTGAGCTTCGTGCGTGAAGCCGTTTGGAGCACGACCCACGGGTTGTGAGTCAGCTCCCACAGCTCCGGCTCGATCTTGCTCCACACGGGATCCGTCGTATGGTCCCAACAGTTCCGAAGGTCCAAAGCCAATTCCACCAGGAGATCCCGGACTTCGGGCTCGGATTCGAACAGCGGGCTGTTGAGGTCGCGCATCACCCATTTTCCCTTTCACTTGTGCTTCGCCGATCCCGGCGGCCGAGTACCGAAGAGACCCGTCAACGCTTCAGAATACGACAATTCCATAAAGGTCTGGTGAACAAAGAGTTAAGGCCCAGGTGGGCGCTCAGGAGGCTGCACCTGACTGCCGGCACGTCCCTGCCTGGTAAACACAGCATCTACGCGTGCCCCATATGCAAGCAGATCTTGCGCCAAGACGACGGCGTGCTGCGCTGCGAGAGCTGTCCCCGAGCGTGAACGGCATCCCCGATTTCATTTGGGAAGAACTCTCCCGAAGCATGGACCCCGTCCTGCGGAGGATGCGCTTCATCGATCGGATGGCGAGCATTTACGAGACGAGATTGTGGTACCAGTTCGTCTTGAATATCTACGGCGGGTTTCACAGCGCATCGCTGGCAGAGCTGATCAAGAAGGTCACTGCGAACGTCGGCCCGACCGAGGGCCGCGTGCTCGATGTCGCCTGCGGACCGGGCACGTTTGGCCGGCGGATCGCGTCACCACGAAACGAGGTCTTCGGAATCGACGTATCAGGCGGGATGTGTCGTCAGGGGGCAGCTTACCTTGCGGCCCTTCCATTCGAGGCGAGCCTTTTCGATGCTGCGATCTGTTGCGGGTCGCTTCATCTCTTTGCGGATACGGTGACGGCTCTGCGCGAGATCGGCCGTGCCATGAAGCCGGCGGCCGTTCTTTCAGTCTTCACCTTCGTTGCAGGCCGCCGCGGTATCCTGACGTTTCGCGCTGTGCGTGAGTGGAGCCGGCGGACGCAGGGGCTTCACGTTTTTGAGCTTCCCGAACTGGAGCAGTACTTGGCTGCTTCCGGTTTTGAGGACTTCCAGCCCGACGTCTCCGGCTCCAGCGTGACCTTCAGCGCTCGCAAGCAAACAGCCTGAGGGGTCTACGACTCCATGCGGGCACGCGCGATCACGCGGCGGGCCGCCGCCAGCAGCGGCGCGTCGACCATCGTCGCGCCGACCACGCCGACGCCGCCGCCTTCGACCGCCGCGACGATCGCCCGTGCGCGCTCGACTTCAGCCGCACTCGGTTTGAAGGCGGCGAGGACCGGCGCGACCTGACGCGGATGGATCGCGAGCTTCCCGTCAAAGCCGAACGCGATCGAGCGATGCGCATCGGCCGCCAAACCAGCCTCATCGTCGAGCTGCACGAACGGCGTGTCGATCGCGAGCCGCCCCGCGCCCCGCGCAGCCAGCACCACGGCGCTGCGCAACGGTGCAAGTACCTCGGGGACGGGCAGCGCGCCGAGCTCAGCGCAAAGGTCGAAGGCGCCGAAGGCCAGCGCAACCACATTCGGAGCGTGCGCGAGCTCGCACACGCGCTCGATGCCGCGCACGGTCTCGATCAGCGCGATCGCGGGCACGCCTTCGGGGAGCGCGTGCAGATCCTCGAGCGACTCCGTTTTGGGGACGACGATCGCGTGCGGGTGCAGGCCCGCCAGCGAGACGAGATCCGCCGCGCCGGCCGGCGTGCGCGGCGGATTGATGCGAACGAAGGCGTCCAGGCCGCCCCGCAGCGCCGTCCCGACGTACACGCGCGCCGCGTCCTTGGCTGCGGGCGCGACCGCGTCTTCGAGATCGAGAATCGCGGCCGCGGCGCCGCTGGCGACGGCTTTGGCAAAGCGCTCGGGACGGTCGCCGGGGACGAACAGAAGGACGGTGACGTCGAGCATACCGACCTTCCGCTAGTGGACGGGAATGCCGGCGCGGTAGTCTTGCAGCGAACGCGGCGGGCCGGCGGTCGAGGCGAGCGCGTCGGCGAGCGCGCGCGCCGTGTCGAGGCTGGTAACGCAAGCGACGCTCGTCTCGACGGCGGCCCGCCGAATGCGGTAGCCGTCGGAGATCTCGCGCGCGCCCAGCGCGTTGTTGATGACCAGATCGACCGAACGCGCTGCGATCACTTCGAGCACGTGCGGCGAGCCGTCCGAGATCTTGTTGACGCGCTCGGCCGGGATGCCGCTAGCGACGAGCAGATCGTGCGTGCCGCCGGTCGCGACGAAAGTAAAGCCCAGCTCGGCGTAGCGCCGCAGGATCGAAACGGATTCGGATTTCTCTTCGTCGGCGATCGATACGAGGATGCGGCCGCGCCGCGCGGGGTCGCCCGGCTCCGGGACGCGGGTGCCGGCCGCGATGAATCCCTTGCGCAGTGCGCCCGCGAAGGTCTCGTCGATGCCGAGCACCTCGCCGGTCGATTTCATCTCGGGTCCGAGGATCGTCTCGACGCCGCGCATCTTCGCGAACGAGAATACCGGCACTTTGACGACGACGAAGGGCGCATCCGGCAGCAAGCCCGTGCCGTAGGGCATGTCACGCAGCTTCTCGCCGAGCGCGACGCGGGTCGCCGCGGCGACGAGGTTGATGCCGGTCGCTTTCGAGATGATCGGAACCGTGCGGCTCGCGCGCGGATTAGCCTCGATGATATAGAGTTCGCCCTTGTGGATGACGAACTGGATGTTGATCAGGCCGCGCGTCTGGAGCTCGTGCGCGATCGCGCGCGTGACCTCGACGATGCGCTGCTGCATCGCCTTTGAGATCGTTTGCGGCGGATAGACCGAGATCGAGTCGCCGGAGTGGATGCCAGCCCGCTCGATATGCTCGAAGACGCCCGGGACCAGGATGTTCTCGCCGTCGTAGACGGCGTCGACCTCGACCTCGAGACCGCGCAGATACTTGTCGACGAGCAGCGGCTTGCCCGGCGTGATCGGCGGGGCGGTCTCGACGTACGAGAGCAGCTGCCCCTCGTTGTAGACGATCTCCATGCCGCGGCCGCCGAGCACGTACGACGGGCGGACCAAAACCGGAAAGCCCAGCTCGCGCGCGATCACGCGAGCTTGGCGAAAGGTGTTCGCCGAGCGGCCTCGCGGGCGCGCCACGCCGAGGCGCGCGAGCGCCGCGTCGAACTTCTCGCGATCTTCCGCCATGTCGAGGCTGCGCCGGTCGCTGCCGACGATCCTCACGCCGCGCCGGGCCAATTCGCTCGCGAGGTTGATCGCGGTCTGCCCTCCGAAGGCGAGCATCACGCCGCTCGCCCCGGTCGCGTCGTACGCGGCTTGGACTTCGTCGGGCCCCGGCGGCTCGAAGACGAGCACGTCCGAGATGTCGAAGTCGGTCGAGACGGTCTCGGGATTGTTGTTGACGACGACCGCGGCGCGGCCCGCCTCACGCAGGGCCCAGGCCGCATGCACGCAGCTGTAGTCGAACTCGATTCCCTGGCCGATACGAATCGGTCCGCTGCCGACGACCACGATCGCTTCGCGCGCGGGCTTGCGCATCTCGTCCTGTTCGTAGCGCGAGAGGTAGTAGTAGGGCGAGCGGGCCGGAAACTCGGCGGCGGCCGTGTCGACCATGCGGAACGCGGCGCCGCGCGCATGCTGGGGATCCTGCTCGAGCACCGAAGCCTGATTCCAGAGCGAAACGTTGTTGTTCGCGTCGGTCAGGTGCGCGAGGCCGGCCTGCGAGTAACCGCGCTCGGCGGCCTTGCGCAAGTCCTCGACGGTCGCCGAGGCGCGCAAGCGCATCTCGAGCGCGACCAGCTCGTAGATCTCCCACAGCCAGAACGGATCGATCTGCGAGAGGAGCGCGAGCGTCTTGGGTTTGACGCCGCGGCGCAGCGATTCGGCCAACGCGAAGAGCCGCTCGTGGGTCGGCGCGCCGATCACCTCGTCGAGTTCGTCCTGATTCCAGCTCTCGAGCGGCGTTCCGGTCAGCGTCTCGCGCCCGAGATCGAGCCCGCGCACCGCCTTCATGAGAGCGGCACCGAAAGTCCGGCCGATCCCCATCGCTTCGCCGGTCGACTTCATCTGCGTGCCGAGGCGCGTGTCGGCGCGCGGGAACTTGTCGAAGGGCCAGCGCGGAATCTTGACGACGACGTAGTCGAGCGTCGGCTCGTAGGCGGCTTTGGTGACGCCGGTGACCGGGTTCTCGATCTCGTCGAGGGTCATGCCGAGCGCGATCTTGGTCGCGATCTTAGCGATCGGGTAGCCCGTCGCTTTCGAGGCCAGCGCCGAGCTGCGGCTGACGCGCGGGTTGACTTCGATGATGTTGTACTCGCTGCGGTCGGGGTGCAGCGCGAACTGGATGTTGCAGCCGCCTTCGACCTTGAGCGCGCGGATGACGTTGATGCTCGCGCTGCGCAACATTTGATATTCGAGGTCCGAGAGCGTCTGCGAGGGCGCGACCACGATCGAGTCGCCGGTGTGCACGCCGACCGCGTCGATGTTCTCCATGTTGCAGACGATGATGCAGTTGTCCGCGCAGTCGCGCAGGACTTCGTACTCGACTTCCTTCCAGCCCAGCAGCGACGTCTCGACCAGCGCCTGGTGGATGAGCGACGCCGCGAGACCGACCGCAAGCGTCTCGCGCAGCTCGCCCTCGTTGCGCACGACGCCGCCGCCGGTTCCACCCAGCGTGTAGGCGGGCCGCACGACCAGCGGGTAGCCGGCTTCTTGCGCGAAGGCGACGGCGCTCTCGATATCGGTCACGATCTCGCTGCGCGGCACCGGCTCGCCGATCGCGAGCATCGCGTCTTTGAACTGTGCCCGGTCCTCCGCGAGCTTGATCGTCGCGATCGGCGTGCCCAGAAGCTCGATGTTGTAGCGCTCGAGAACGCCCGCTTCGTGCAATTCGACGGCGAGGTTGAGCCCCGTCTGGCCGCCGAGCGTCGGCAGCAGTGCGTCGGGCCGCTCGCGCGCAACGATCGTTTCGAGCGACGCGGCCGTCAGCGGCTCGAGGTAGACGGCGTCGGCCACCTCCGGATCGGTCATGATCGTGGCCGGGTTCGAATTGACCAGGACGACCCGATGGCCCTCGTCGCGCAACGCGCGGCATGCTTGCACGCCTGCGTAGTCAAACTCGGCGGCCTGTCCGATGACGATCGGACCCGAGCCAATCACGAGGACGTTACGGCGGGGCACGGCTCTCTGCTTACGGCCGCAGCGACGGTGAGGCCTTCAAGACCGAGGACGCCGCTCGCCCGAGCGACTAAGGTGGCACCCTTCGACTGGGCTCGCTTCGCTCGCTCCGCTCAGGATGACCCTTCGACAGGCTCAGGGTGACGACGCATTTATGTCATGCTGAGCTCGTCGGAGCATGAGCTCGTCGCCCTTCGGCTCCGCTCGCTGCGCTCAGGGTGACATCAACCCCCGAAAACGCGATTCGGCTCGTCCGTACCCGAACGAGCCGAATCATTCACGACTTGAGGATTGCTCTTACTTGACGTCCGAGGCTTTGACGGCCGAGGCCTTGTTGCCCCACGACGAGCGAATGTAGGTTATGACCGCGGCGATCTCGTCGTTCTTGAGCTGGCCTTTCCACGCGGGCATCGCGCCGTTGTAGTCCTTGCCGCTGACGGTGATCTTGCCGTTGAGGCCGTTGGAGACGATGGCGATGACCTTCTTCGGGTCGCCGGTGACGACCGAGTTGCCGGCCAGCGGCGGGAATGCCGGCGCAAGGCCTTGACCGTTCGCCTGATGACAGCTCGCGCACTTCGACGCGTAGATGGCCGCGCCGTCAGGACCGGCGGCCGCCGCCGCTTGTCCGTGAGGGACGATCGCAGCCGCGCCGAGCATTGCGGCGGCCGCGAGAAAAATTACGAAGCGCTTCAGGTGTGACTCCTTTGCATGACGGATGGCAACGGTCGGGCTTCGGCCCCTGCGCTGCCGCACCTTGGAAAAGCCTTAGCAGGGTGCTATGGCGATAAACGCGTGATCTGCCAGCCGCGTTCCTCGCGCGCATACGATATTCGGTCGTGCACGCGGTCCTGTCGGCCTTGCCAGAACTCGAACGCGTCGGGCACGACGCGGAAGCCGCCCCAATACGACGGGCGCTCGACGTCGCGGCCTGCGAAGCGCTGCTCCTCCTCCTTCACCCGAGCCTCCAAGTAGGGACGGCTCGGTACGGGGGCGCTTTGCTGCGAGGCCCACGCGCCCAACTGGTGTCCGCGTGGGCGCTCCGCGAAGTAGGCGTCGGAATCGGCCGCGTCGACGCGCTCGACGGTGCCGTCGATCCGAACCTGCCGTTGCAGCGAACCCCACCAAAAAAGGAGCGTGGCGAACGGCTTGGCCTGCAATTCGCGTCCCTTGCGGCTTTCGTAGTTGGTGAAGAACGTCAGGCCGCGCCGGTCGCAGTCGCGCAGCAGGACGGTGCGCGCCGAAGGGCGGCCGTCGAGGCCGAGCGTCGCGAGCGTCATCGCGTTCGGCTCGACGATCCGCTCGTCGGCGAGCGCGGCCTCGAGCCAGACTCGGAACTGGTCGAACGGGTCCGGCGCGACGCTCGACTCGTCGAGCACGCCTAACTCGTAGCTGACGCGGAGCCCGCGCAGCTCCTCGGACGTGCTCATGCGCGCTTCGCCCGGTACGAGGCGACCGCATGCGGCGGGAGCATGTGCGAGATCCGCTCGAACGACTCGTACACGTGCCCGTCGGCGAGGCCAAACATGTCGCCCATCGACGCGAGCGAGCCCGCCTTGGCCTCGAGTGCCGTGAGCGCCGCCTCATAGGCCCACGGCATCAGCACCGCGACCCGGCGGCCGTCGTCGCTTACGAAGACGTCGGCGCCTTGGAAGCCGGTGATGTCGACCATGAAGGCCTCGGCGTAATTTTGGAACGCTTCGACGAGGCGATCCGTCATCTCCGGGCGCACCACGAAGCGCTGCGTGATGAAGACCGACTCGTCGCCGGGCGATTCCGTGCCCTCGACGCGCGCGCCCAGCCGGTACGTGCGCACGTCGGAGCTGCGCGAGCGCCAGTTCGCGCCTTCGATGAGGTTGAGCGGCGCGTGACCTTCGAGCCACGGGTCTTCCCCCTCGAAGACGACTTCGATGGCAATGGCGTCGTGATCGGGCCGCACGTACAGCGCGCCCTCGACGAAGCCGGCCACGTCGGTCAGCGTGCCAAGCCGTTCGGCGAGCTCGCTCGGCAGCCCGCGGTGCGGGGTCGCGTCGAGCTCGAAAAAGGCAAGAACGGTGCGCAGGTTGGCGGCTGACATGCAGGCTTGTTGGACGCGGCTGCTACGGAAACCGTCCGAGCCCGAAGCCGACCAGGAAGGTCGCCAGCAAGAGCAGCCCGCCGCCGAGCGCGAAGGGCACGGTCCCGTCGACGCGCCGGTTCTCCCACACCGTCTCGAACGCGATGTGGCGGAAGGTGCCGCTGAGCGAGCCCGCGTCGCCCGCCTGCGCGTACGTCCCGTTCGCATTGGCTGCGATCGAACGCAGTGCGCCCTCGTCGAGGTCGGCCAACTCGCTCGTTCCGGGGATCAGCTCGCCGCTGTTCGTTGTCCCGACGCCGACGGTGTAGATCGCGATCCCCTTCTGCCCGATCGCCTGCGAGGCTTCGACCGGATCGACGCCGCGGTTGTTCACGCCGTCGGTCAGCAGCACGATAACGCGCCGGCCGCCGGAGGGCATCTGCGCCGCGGCCAGCGTGAGCGCGTCGCCGATCGCGGTCGCCCCGTCGGCCGGCGGGATCCGGTCGATTGCCTCGCGCACCACGTCGAGGTCGCTGGTCGGCGCTTGGATCACGTTCGCGCCGCTCGAGAAGCTGATCAGTCCGATGCGAGTGCCCTCGGGAACCGCGTCGATGAAGGCCAGGGCAGCGCTCTTGGCGGCGGCTTCGCGCGACGGCTGAAGATCGGTCGCGCGCATCGACCCCGACGTGTCGATGCAGATCACGACGCTTCCGTCCTTCGCTGGGACACGTGCCGTGAAGCGCGGCCCCGCGAGCGCTCCGAGCAAAGCCGCGACCGCGAGCACGAAGGCAGCGAAAAGCATCAGCGCCGGCCAGCGTGCCGGACGCATCGCCTCGAGCGCGAACGCGACGTTGGAATACAGCAGCGCCTGGGCGCGCCGGCGCCGTTCGAGCGAGCGGTAGAGCCAGGCGAGGGCCGCCGCTGCGAGCAAAGCGGCGACCAAACCGAACGGATGCGCGAAGCTCACGGGCGCGAGCCTTCGTTACGCGAGCCCGAACGCCTCGAACAACGCCTGCGCGACGCCCTTTCGCTCGTCCAACAGGGCGGCGCGCACCCCGCAGCCCAGCAGCGTTTCGAGCGCCAGCGCTTCGCGCTCGACGACCGCGCACGCGAAGCGCCGGCGCTCGCGCCGTCCGACGTAGGCGCGCACGGCGCGACCGTTCTCGGCATCGCGCAGACGCACGAATCCGCCCAGCGGGAAACCTTCGCGCCACGGGTCAGACGCGATCAGCGCGGTCGTCTCGAAACGTCCGGCACAGGCGCGCACGAGCGGCTCGAGCTCGCCGAGCTCGTAGAAGTCGGAGACCAGCAGCAGCTGCGCATCGCGCGGCAGCGCCGCCAGCGCGAAGCGCAGGGAGCGCTCGAAGGCCTCGCCGCGCCGGTCGCGCACCTCGGCGCAGTGATGAGCGGCTGCGCGGCCGCGCAGCGTGCGCAAGACGAGCGGGCCATCCGAGGCGATGCGCGCGCAGCGGTCGTCGTCGAGCGCGACCGCGTACCAGTCCGCGGCGGCTTCGCAGGCGAGCTCGTAGTTCGTGCGCGTCCGGCCGACGAACATCGAACTCGAGGCGTCGAGGGCCGCCGCGATGACCAGCGCATGGTCTTCGAAGACGACGCGGGTCTGCAACCCGCCGGCCCGCGCGGTCGCGGCCCAGTCGATGCGACGCGGGTCGTCGCCCTCCACGTAGCCACGCAGCTCGGCAAACTCGTAACCGTCGCTGCGGCGCTTGACGGGCGCGCCTGCGCCGCGCACGCCGGGACGCCGTCTCCCGGTCAGCATCGCGGCACGCAGCCGCACGGAAAGCGGCGTCAGTTGCCGGCTTCCCCTCCGACGAGCTCAGGCTCCGGAACGCTGCGCGCTCCGTCGATCGGTATGACCGCGCCGGAGGTGACCTTCGGCATGTAGCGCACGACCAGCAGCGCGAGGTCGTCCATGATGCGCGTCGAGCGCTTGCGCAGCCGGCGCACGATCGAATCGGCCGTCGCCTGGGAACCGCCCGAAAGCTCGGTCAACCAAACCGCGACCCCTTCCGCGCCCAGCTGGTGGCCCTTCGAGTCGCGCGACTCGGTCAGCCCGTCGGTGCTGATGACGACCACGTCGCCTTTGCGAAGCAGCAGCGTCTTGGTGTCGTACGTGGGGTTCGGTTCCATGCCGATGATCGGGCCGGTCGTGGGCAGCAGCACGACGTCTTGCCCGCAGCGTATCCAGGCCGGCTCGTGCCCGGCCGAGGCGTACCGCATGCGCCCCGTCTCGAGGTCGATGACGCCCAGAAACAGGACGATGAAGCTCTCGAGGCTTTCGGCGCTGCGCGAATAGATCGCGGCAAACTTCGCGAGCACCGTGCCCGGGTCGTCGTGCTCGCTGAAAAGCGTGCGTATCGAATACTTTACCAGCGCAGTATCGACGGCCGCGTCGATGCCCTTGCCGCTGACGTCGGCGACCATGAACATGCCGTGCTTGCGATCGAAGGTGAACACGTCGTGCGTGTCGCCGCCGACGCTCGAGCCGCGCGTGGCCGAGATCAGCACGCTTCCCAGATCGACGTTGGGCAAGTCGCGCCGTTTGCTGATGAACGCGCGCTGCAGGCGTTCGACCAGCGAGCGCCCTTCCTCGACGGCGCGCCGCAAGCGGCCCTCGAGCACGACGAAGAGCACGGCGACCAAAGCGAAGAGCCCGTTGGCGACGTCGCGCGTCTGCGTGTTGCGCGTGACGGCGTCCTCGAAGCGCTTGCGGCCGAGCTCTTCCTTATCGTGCAAGCTTTCGGTCAAACGCTCGTAATCTTCGCGCGAGGCGGGAAAGCGCAGACGCGGGGACAGCTCGTCTTCCGTCTGCGCGATCCCGTCGATCCGCAAGAGATCGCTGGCGAGCAGTTTTTCGTAGGGCCGCAGGTCGCCGGCGGCCGGCTTGCGGTCGAACTGCTCGACCTCCAAGAGCTCGATGTCGCGCTGCGCCGCAACGACGGCCGACTGATACGAAAACGCGTCGTTGATCCGCACGCTGCCCCAATACGACAAATAGGTGGCCACCACGAACGCCGCAAACAAGCCGACGACGAGTGCTAGCGTCGCAAGTCGCTGGTTGGAAGTCGCGGAGAGTCGGAAGCGTGCTATCGGAATCGTTCCCCGAGGTCGAGGCTAGAGGCCGAGCCTTGCAGTTGAGCCCCTAGGGTGTTCGTAGTGTGCGGCCTTCCGCGGTGTTACCTCTGAAAGATTCTTCCGTTTCAAGCGTCCCGGTCGCGTCAGGGGTCCAACTCAAGCGTGAAAATTCGGCTGCGAGCCACCGCTGCATCGCTGAAGGGAAGCGGAACCAGCGTCCCGCGCAGCCAGATGGGCGCCTCGTCGCGATAGAACCGCGAGCCCGGTTCGCCTGACTCGCCTTGCGGGATGACGATGCCGCCGGCCTCCCAATTGCCAACGTCCCAGACGGCCCGGAAGCTCTGCATGACCGAGGGACCCTGCACGTGAGGCGAATAGGCGTCGCCGAGCCCGGGGAAGGGCGTGCCGTTCCAAAACCACACGCCTAGCGCGTTGAGCGGATGGGTCGCGACCCGCCCACCGATAGCGCTCCAGGGCTTCCCGAGCCGTCCGCTTGCGGTTAGCCGCGCAACCACGTCCCGGGCGGCCGCGACCAGGAAGGCGTCGTAGTCGTCGCCGGGGACCCAGCCGTGAGGCCGCTCCCGCAGCATGCGGAGGACGGCGACCAAGGCCTGCGGGCCGTTCTCGGAAAGGTAACGGCGCCCCACGTCGGGGGCCATGTGCAGCCGCACGAGCCGTTCGATGACGGCCTGACGCAGGGCCGAGGCGTCGACCGCGGCGGTCGAGTCTCCGGTGAACCGGCCGTCGAAGCCGGCCAGTGCCGCGCGCAGCGCCGCGAGGCCGGCCTCGCCCCTCGTTCGCGAACGGCCCAGTGCCGCCGCGGTGGCATGGGCCAGCTCGCGCTCCGGGAGTGAGGTGAGGTCGGCCTGGATTGCCGAGAACGCGGCCACGTCGTAGGGAACGTGCGCGAGGTCGCGGGCGATTTCGGCTGCCCGGTACGGTGGTTCGAAGGCTGCACTCAGCCGGTACGGGTAGCCCGCACCGTAGATCCGGTTGTTGGCGGTCGAGGCCAGGACCGTTCGGCCCGGCGCGACGTGCGGCAGTTCTCCGAACGAAATGGCGTCAAGCGTCGGCGGCGGGCTGGTGGGGCCGTCGGCGAAACTCAAGCCCCAGTGCGTGTCGCGCGGAATTTGGCCGGCGAGAGTGTAGCCGCTCTGACCGCGGTCGTCGGCCAGCACGAAGTTTTGAGGCGGACCCGCGTACGTCGAGAGCGCCTTGAACCCGTCGGCCACGCTTGCGGCCCGGTCCAGCGCGTCGAACGACTCGCCAGGCGGGCGCGGATCGAGATCGGCCGTCCAAGCCGCGGCCAGCCGCACGACGCCGTCGTCCTCGAAGAGGAAGCCGTGCCGGGTCCGCAGGTAGTCGCGGATCAGATCCCGG
The DNA here is from genome assembly GCA_052267165.1 of Vulcanimicrobiaceae bacterium. GTDB lineage: Bacteria > Vulcanimicrobiota > Vulcanimicrobiia > Vulcanimicrobiales > Vulcanimicrobiaceae > CAWICD01. The sequence continues at coordinate 92,018 of JBKQHO010000036.1, forward strand.
CCGAAGCGGACCCGAAAGCGCTCGCTCCGGTGCTGCGCCTCGATCCAGCGGCCACCGGCCAAGTACCGGTCCGACGTCCCCGAGCTGAAGCGCTCGCGGTAGACGCGCACCGTCGCGACCGAACCGTTGGTCGCGCCCCATGCGAGGTGCTCGTTGTGCCCGAGGACGATTCCCGGGACGCCCGCCAACGTCGCGCCGGCAACGTGGATTCCGGGCGCTTCGAGGTCGGCCAGATACCAGATGCCCGGCATGCGGAGCTGCAAGTGCGGATCGTTGCCCAGCAGCGCGCGACGCGTCGTGGTGCGCTCGGCGCCGGCCACGAACTCGTTGCTGCCCAGGCCCGTGCGGGAATTGACGACGACGCCGTATAGCGGCGACGCGGTCGGATACGGAACCGTCAGTGGTGGTAACGAGGCGACGGGAGCCGGACGTCCGCCGCCGACCGGCGACTCGTAGGCTGGATCGGTGACGGGAAAGAACGCGTCGCGGGCCGCCGGCCCCACCTTGCGCACGACAGCCTCGCGAGTCGCCACGTGCTGCCAGTCGTCGGTGAGCGCGACCACCGTCGCAAACGAGACGAGCAGCGAGTCGCGCGGAGCCCACGGCTCGGGCTGATAGCCGAGGACGCGGAACTCAGGCGGGAGCGGGCGCGTACGCATGGCCGCGTTCACGCCGGCCGCGAAGGCTTCGAGATCGACTCGTCCGCGCGGCGAGAGCCGGCGCGATTCCCGGTTGACGATGCCGTTGATGTCGTAGACGCGAACGGCGACGTCGTTCTGGATGGCCAGCGAGCCGAAGATCTCGCCAAGCCGGCCCGAGACCAGCCGCCGATAGAGGTCGAGCTGGAAGAGCCGGTCCGTGCCTTGGACGTAGCCTTCCGCGAAGAACAGGTCGTGTTCGTTGGCGGCGCGCACGTGCGGAATGCCGCGCTCGTCGCGGTCGATTCGCACGGGTGCCTCCACCCCGAGCCCCGTCAAGGTCCCCGAAGGCAGGTTGCCTCCCTCGCGCACGCCGTCGATGATGAACGAGGCGACGCCGAGCACGATCAACACCGCCGGCAGACACGCAAGCACGAGCAGCAGCCATAAACGTCGCACCGGGCGCTTTCGCGTAGTCTTTTTCAGAGAAGTCTCTCAAACTTCAACGACCTCGCCCTAAAGGCCGAGGCTTGTCCCTGAAGATTACGCAACATGCTTAACCTCCGAGACAATTGGCGCGTTGACGAGCGCCGGAGCACGAGCCCGAATGCTCTTCGCCGCGTTCACGTCGGCGTGCTCGGCACGCCCAGAGGAGACGCAGGCGAACACCGCCTGCGGTTTCCTGTTGGCCTTGGCCTCGAAGCCGCAGGCGCTGCAGGTTTGGAATGTTCCTCGCGGGTCGACGATGCACAGATCGACACCAGCCAGGATGGCCTTGTACGTCACGAAGGCCCGAAGTTCGGCAAACGCCCACCCCGACATCTTTGCTCGGTGAGGTTTGCGAAACGGGGTCCGATCGCGGATGCTCTTTGGGCGCGCCCCTTTCGCCACTTTTTGGGCGGCGGCTCTCTGCAACGACCTGCGCGCATTCAGATAGCGAACGCGAGACACCTCGGTCCCAGCACCGGAGTGCGTTGTGCCGCCGCTCGTCGTCGCGATGCTGACCACGCCGAAGTCCACGCCGATGAAATCCGAGGCCGGGAGGCGTGTCTTGTCGGGCAGGTCCACCGTCACGAGCAGGAACCACTTGCCGTCCTTACGGCGCACGAGATCGCACTGTCCCTTGGCAGCGGTAAACCGCTCGCGTTGGTATTTGCCCATGATGTAGGGGACCAGGATGCGACCCGCGAGGGTCAAGAGCGAGATGCGGTCGAGGCTTTTCCACGAGGCGATGCGCCGGTCGTATGGAACCGCCGCCAGCGGTCGAAAGTGCGGACGGATGTCCTTGTCCCGCTTGTAGACCTCGCAGACCTGGGCGATGCAGCGGACCGCCATCTGGGCCGAGAGTCCGAATCGCTCGCGCAGCGGGGCGTAGTGCGTACGCTGAATCCTGACCTTGTTTGCCGAGCGCATCGCGAACGCTTCGCCCGCGAGCCAATCCGCCGCCTCGTTAAAGCGCCGCATCGTAGCTTCGAGTTTCGCGGCATCTTCAACAGTCGAAAGCAACTGCAACTGCACCGTTATGAGCACCCAAGGAGTATAGCCAATATGCCTCACACCTGTCAAGGTCGCCACGACGCCCCGGCGTTGGGCGAAGGCGTCGGCGACGGCTCGGGCGCTTGCGCGACGAGCGCAGACCAAGCCGCGCAACACAAGCCGCCGAGCCGCAACATGACTCGCGGGCTTCCCGAGCCGGCCGCGGACTTCTTCCCCGCTAAGGCTCGGCCGGGCTCCTGCGCTGCGCGAACAGCTCGCCGCAGCGAGCGCACATTCCGCGGAAGAAAATGGACGCCTCGACGACCTGCACGCCGAGCTCAGCCTGCGCGCGCTCCGCGACGGACGCCGGAACCGTCACGGCGACGTCGACGGTATCGCCGCAGCGCTGGCAGGTGAAGTGCGAGTGCGCCGGAGCGGTGCATTCGTAGAGCGCTGCGTTGAGCCCGGGAACGTCGATGCGCATCACGTGTTCGAGCTCGACCAGGCGCGCCAACGACCGATGGACCGTGGCAAAACCGACGGTGTGATGACGGCGGCGCAGCCGGTCGAAAATGTCTGCGGCGGTGAGGTGGTGCGGCTCGCCCTCGCCGCGGATGGCTTCGAGGACGAGCGCGTCGTTTTGGGTCAGGCGGTGGGTCAGTGTGGCCATCGTTGTCCTCGCGGAGAGCCGCGGGGCTCGCACTTTCGCACGAGCCCCGCGAGCTGAGGCTTAATCTCGATCGGCGAGCGCCGTTTCGAGACCGGCACCGGCAGCCAGGCCGAGACCTCGCGCAACGCGAGCCCCCAGATCGGCGTCGGCCTTGGTGAAGTTTCCGACCGCTCGGGCTTGAACGTCGCGCGTCACGCTTCCGAGGTGGTCGACGAGCGTGTCGACGATGCGCTCCTTCTCGTCCGGCTTCATCAGCCGGTACAAGTCGCCCGGCTGCGCGAAGTCGTCGTTCCGATACGTCTTCTGATCGTAGCGGCCCGTCGAGCCAGCCAGCGAGAAGGCCGGCTCCTCGTATTCCTTGCGCTGGGTCGGTCCGCCCAGGCTGTTCGGCTCGTAGACGGGCGCCGCTCCGCCGTTGTCGTCGAAGCGCATGTGACCGTCGCGCTGGTAGTTGTTGACCTTGGCGGCCTTGGGCCGGTTGACCGGCAGCAGGGCGTAGTTGGGGCCGATGCGATAGCGGTGCGCGTCCGCGTAGGCGAAGATACGGCCCTGAAGCATCTTGTCGGGCGAGAACCAGACGCCCGGCACGACGTTCGACGGCTCGAACGCAGCCTGCTCGATATCGGCGAAGTAGTTCTCCGGGTTGCGGTTGAGGACCATGCGGCCGACCTCGATCAGCGGATAGTCCTTGTGCGACCACACCTTGGTCACGTCGAACGGATCCCACTTGTACGAGAAGGCGTCCTCGTGCGGCATGATCTGCACGTGCAGCTTCCAGGAGGCGGCCTCGCCGTGCTCGATCAGGTCGAAGAGCAGGCGCGTCGCATGGTCGGTGTCGGTGCTCTGGATCGCCGCCGCTTCGTGGCGGGTGAGATTCTTGACGCCGTGCTCGGTCTTGAAGTGATATTTCACCCAGACCGTCTTGCCGTCGCGGTTGATCCACAGGTAGGTGTGGCTGCCGTAGCCGTTCATGTTCTGGAAGCCCGCGGGGATGCCGCGGTCGCCCATCAGGTAGATGACCTGGTGCAGCGACTCGGGCGAGAGCGACCAGAAGTCCCACTGCATCGTCTTGTCGCGCAGGTTGTTCTGCGGCAGCCGCTTCTGCGAGTGGATGAAGTCGGGAAACTTCAGCGGGTCGCGGATGAAAAAGACCGGCGTGTTGTTGCCGACGAGGTCGTAGTTGCCTTCCTCGGTGTAGAACTTGACCGCGAAGCCGCGGGGGTCGCGTTCGACGTCGCTCGAGCCTTTCTCGCCGGCGACGGTCGAGAAGCGCGCGACGACTTCACTCTTCTTGCCGACTTGCGAGAGGAACGCGGCCTTCGTGTACTGCGTGAGGTCGTTGGTGACTTCGAAGTAGCCGAAAGCGCCTGCGCCCTTGGCGTGCACGACCCGCTCGGGGACGCGCTCGCGGTTGAAGTGCGCGTTCTTCTCGATGAGATGGTAGTCGGCAAGCAAGAGCGGCCCGGGGTTACCCGCTGAGAGCGAGTTCTGGTTATCGGCGACCGGTGCGCCGAAGTTGTTGGTCAGGACCTCTGGAGTCTTCTTGCCGTTCGAATCGGCCATGGAGTGCCTCCGTGACGCTGGGATTTATGGGCGCCGCCCGGTGGGGGTCCGAGTCAGCTAGTGAGTATGACTTTCACTTTCACATAGGGGACGGTAACACCGCATCTACGACGCAGTCAAGGAATAATTTTCCGACCATACGGCGGCTCGCTCGCCGCCCGAGAAACCGTGCGAAGCACCCCGGGAGCCTGGCGCTTCCCCGCTACGGCGTCGGTACGCGCGCGATCAAGTCGGCGACGAGCTTCTCCGGGTCGACCCGGTCGGTGACCGTGCGGTAGTTGAAGGCGAGGCGGTGGCGCAACACGGCGGGGGCGCTGGCGCGCACGTCGTCGGGGACGACGAAGGTCCGCCCGTCGCTGAGCGCGCGCGCTCGCGCGAGCGCGGCTAGTGCCAGCGTCGCGCGCGGGCTCGCGCCGCGCTCGAGGTACTCGTGCGGCGCTCGCGTTGCCGCGACCAGCGCCACGATGTACCGGGCCAGGCGCGGCTCGATGAACAGCGCGCGCGCCTCGTCGCGCCAGCGCAGCACGTCGGCGACGCCGACCACGTCGCAGGGCATCGGCGGCGGCGCACCGCCGAAGCGCTCGAGGATGCGCACTTCTTCTTCCGGCGTGGGATAGTCGACCAGGATCTTGACGAGAAAGCGGTCCATCTGCGCGAGCGGCAGCGCGTAAGTGCCTTCGGAGTCGAGCGGGTTCATCGTGGCCGTGACGACGAACGGCTCGGGCAGCTTGTGCGTCTGCGGGCCGATCGTCACCTGATGCTCCTGCATCGCCTCGAGCAGCGCCGACTGAACTTTGGCCGGCGCGCGGTTGATCTCGTCGGCCAGCACGATGTTGGCGAAGATCGGGCCGAAGGCCGTCGTGAACTCGCCGCTGCGCTGATCGAAGACGCGCGTTCCTACGATGTCGCTGGGCAGCAGGTCGGGCGTGAATTGAACCCGCTTGAAGCTGCCGCCGACGGCATTGGCGAGCGCGCGGCAGGCGAGCGTCTTGGCCAGCCCGGGAGGCCCCTCGAGCACGACGTGCCCGCCCGCGATCAGGGCGTGCAGCAGCGCTTCGAGCGTCGCTTGCTGACCGACCACGGTCTCGGCCAGCGCGTCGAGCAGCGCGCTCGGGGCGCAGCCCGAAGCCGTCGTGCCGGTCACGCGCTGGTGCTCGCGCCGGCCGGCGCGTCGAGCGCTTCGAGCAGCGGCAACACGTCGCGAACCGCTTCGGCCAACCGCGCGTCCTCGCAGAACGAGGCTCGCTCGATTCCGAGCAGCGCGCCGCGCAAACGTGCGTCGTTCCCGGCCGCGCGCCGCGCGAAAAGGTCGGCGAGCGTTTCCTCGTCGCGCGCGCCGACGCGCTTGCGCAACGCCTCGCGAACGGTGACGACGCGGGGCCGAGTCGGGTCGCCCGCGAGCGCGGCGACGACCGACTGCCACGTCGCGCCGTTCGGCGGCGGCGCGGGCGCGGGCGTCGCGACGGCCGTTGCCGGTATGACGGCGCGCGGCTTGCGCCGCGCCAGGGCCCAAACGAGCGCGAGCACCGCAGCCAGCGCGAACACGAGCAGCGCGATCTGACGCAGCACGCTGAGTAGAACGTCGCGTAGCCACGGGGGCAAGCCGTTCGAAAGCAGCGTCGCCGGCAGCACCTTGATCGAGACCGAATTGGTAAGAAAGCGGCTCGGCTTCTCGTTGCGCGCCTCGACGGCGTCCATCGCCGTCGGGCCGAGCGTGCGCAGGCCGGGCTCGGTCGCGTCGAGCGTGAGCACCTCGACGCAATCCGTGCCGCGTCCCGTCGAACTGCAGCGCCGCTCGTCGCCGGCTATCTCGAAACCCGAAAGGTCGGGCAGCGTCACGTTGTCCAGCTCGAGCACTTCCTGATCGACGTGCGCGTTGATGGTCAGATGAAAGGTCTCGCCGACGCGCACCGTCGTCTTATCGAGCGTCATGTAGAAAACGCGCACGTGCAGCGTCAACAGCGTCTGAGCGCCGGCGACCGTCGCGAACGATGCCAGCGCGGCGAAGACGAGCGCGCCTACGCGAGGACCGAAAGCCACTCGGCGAAGAGGAACCGCGCGTCGAACGGCCCTGGCGAAGCTTCAGGGTGAAACTGCACGGCGGCGATCGGGAGGCTGCGATGCCGAAACCCCTCGTTCGTTCCGTCGTTGAGGTTGATCATGGTCGGCTCGAGGTCGGCCGGAAGCGAAGCGCCGTCGACGGCATAGCCGTGGTTGTGGGCCGTCACCAGGACCGAGCCGCGCACGAGATCCTTGACGGGCTGATTGCCGCCGCGGTGCCCGTAGGGCAGCTTGTACGTATGCGCGCCGCAGGCGAGAGCCAGCAGCTGATGTCCCAGGCAAACACCGAACATCGGCAACTCGCCGACCAAGCCTTGCAGCGTCTCGATCGTCTCGGGAAGATCGGTCGGGTCGCCGGGACCGGGCGAGATCACGAGCGCATCCGGCTCGAGCGCGAGGATCTGCTCGCGCGTGGCCGTATAGGGAACGACCGTCAAGCGCGCGCCCAAGTCGACGAGGTTGCGCAGGATCGCTCGCTTCACGCCGCAGTCGAGCAGCACGATGTGCGGCCCCTTGGCCGCGGGCGAAACCTCATCGACCTCCCGCGCCGCGACGCCCGCGACCAGACCGACGGTGCTCGTCTCGCGCGCGTATGGCGCGAGCCGCTCCTCGACGATCGCCAGCGCCGATTCGCCAACCGCCAAGGCCGCGCGAATCGTGCCGTGCTCGCGCAGGACCGTCGTCAATGCGCGCGTGTCTACCCCCACCAACGTCGGAACGCGCTGCGCCGCGAGCCACGAACCCAGATCGGTCACCATCGCATGGTGCGAGGGACGCGCGCAGAGCCGCTTGACGATCGCGCCCGCCACGCAGGCGCCTTCGTGTTGCGCGGCGCTGCCGGAGATGCCGTAGTTACCGATCATCGGATAGGTGAAGGTCAAGAGCTGGCCCGCATACGACGGGTCGGTCAGCGCCTCTTCATAACCGGTCATCCCCGTGAAGAAGACGGCTTCGCCGAGCGCGAGCGAATCGGGCCCGATCCCATCGCCGTCAAAGCGCGTTCCGTCAGCGAGCAGGAGCGATGCCGGTTTCCTCATGTGCGGGGCGACCTATTCGGCGCGGGCCGCACCGATACCGCCGCTCCCCGGGGCGGAGCGCGCTGCGACCGTGGTCGCAGGCTTGCTCGTGTTGCGCCGTAGCGGTTCGCCGTTCCGCGCTCACGAACGCTCGAGCGTGTACGTTCGGCTGGTCGTGACCCTTCTGGTTTGGACCGCGTTCATCGGCGCCCTGATATTCGGAGCGGCCGGGACGCTGAACTGGCCGGCCGGCTGGGCGTACTTGTTCTTGTCGTACGGCTTGGGCCTGCCCATCAGCGTGACGCTAGGCCGGCACGACCCGGAGCTGCTGCGGGCACGGCTCGGAGGGCCGTTTGCGCAGGGCCAGCCCGGCTGGGACAAAGTGCTGCTGCCGGTGATCATGCTCGTTTACCTGGGCTGGCTCGGCCTCATGCCGCTCGACGCCGTTCGGTTCCGGCTCTCGCACGTACCCGTCTTCCTCCAGTGCCTCGGGGGCCTCTGCCTCGCGTGCGCGATGTGGTGGATCCACCTCACGCTGCGCGAGAATCCGTATGCCGCACCCGTGGTCAAAGTTCAGCGTGAACGCGGGCACCACGTCGTCGACACCGGGCCGTATGCCGTCGTGCGCCATCCGATGTACGCGATCGGCACGCTCTACTTTCTCTCGGCGCCGCTGCTGCTCGGCTCGTGGTACGGGCTCGCACTGGTCCCGCTTCTGACCGCGCTGTTTGCGGTCCGGGCCGTCCTCGAGGAACGAACCCTGATGCGCGAACTTCCGGGCTACGCCGAGTACGCGGTGCGCGTTCGCTACCGCTTCCTTCCGCTGGTGTGGTGAGCACGAGCTTCGGCGTCGAACCCAACGGCCCGCGACGACGCAAGGAGGGAGTGACGCGCCATGGTGACTATCGAGACCACCGCCGACGAGCTGATCGTCCGCCCGCAGGGTCTGCACCGTTTCCTCGCCTTCGCCAGCGAGGTGCGCGTACCGCTGGCGCATGTCGTCTCCGCCGCGCGCGCCGAGGAGGAGGCCGGGGGCTGGTTTCACGGAATCCGCTTGCCGGGAACCAACATTCCCGGCATCGTGACCGCGGGGACGTTCCGTGATTCCGACGGCAAAACGTTTTGGGACGTCAGCGACCCCAAACGCGCGATCGCGATCCGTCTGCGCGACGACGGCTACGCAAAACTCATCGTCGAAGTGCAAGACGTCGAAGCCGCGCTCGCGACCATTCACGCCGCGCTCGCCGCCCTGAGGGGTTGAAAACGTCACGCCCGAGCTGCCCCTACATCGTCCCGAGCGGGCCCCCGCGGCTACTCGCCGGCGACGGCCGGCGGTGCGCTCGCCGGCCGCGCCCGCTGCAACAGCAGAATGAACACCACCGCCGCGCAGGCCAACGGAACCAGCGCGAAGATCGCGTCGGCGAAGCCGGCGTTGAGCGCTTGCTGCCGGAGCAGCCGCACGAGCGAGACCATCGCCCCGGGCTGCGAGGCGAGGCGCTGCACTTCCGGATTAGCCAGCGTCAGCGAGCCGCGGTAGATGTCGGAGTGGAACGAAGCGCGCCGGTCGAGCACGGTCACCAGCATCGTGCTCGCGATCGAGCCGCCGAGCTGAACCGAAAGGCTGATGAACGAGCTGACTTTAGGCACGTCCGGCAGCTTCACCGATCCCAAGAGCCCGACCAGCAGCGGCACGAGCAGCATCGCCTGGCCCGCACCGCTGAAGGCGAGCAGCCACGCGAACGTCAAGAAGTCGCTTTGCGGCGTCATGCGCAGCGAGAGCGCAGCGAAGCTCGTCGCGCTCGCAAGAAAGCCCGTCATCAGGAGCAATCGGAAATCGAGCCGCGTCGCGAAGCGTGCCACGAAAGGGGTCAAAGCCAAGACGGGCAGCGCCCGCATCAAGATCAGCAGTCCGCTCAGCGTCGCGGTGAAGCCGAGAACGTTTTGAACGTACTGCGGCAAGATCACGGTCGGGCCGAAGACGACCATTCCGAGCACGACGGCGGTCAGCGTTCCGAAGCGAACGTTTCGGTAGCGAAAGATGCGCAGATCGACGATCGGCGCCGACGTGCCGCGCAGCTCCCACAGCACGAACGCGGCCAACCCGAGAACGAAGGTGGACGCGAAGAAGACGATCCGGCCGTCGTCGAACCAGTCGGCCCGCTCGCCTTCATCGAGCACGTACTGCATCGAACCGAGGGCGGTGACGAGCAGTGCGATCCCGACGACGTCGAGCTTCAAACGCTTCGGCGCGGCCGAGTTGCGCAGCATCGTCAAGATGATGACGGCCGCCAGGGTGCCGGGAATGATGTTGATGTCAAAAACCCAAGGCCAAGAAAACTGATCGGTGAGCACGCCGCCGAGCGTCGGCCCCAAGGCCGGACCGAAGGTCAGGGCGACGGCGAAGAGCGCGGAACTCGTGCCGACCCGCTCGAGCGGAAAGGTGTCGCGCAGAATGATCTGCGACGTCGCGATCAAGCCGCCGCCGAACGCACCCTGGACGATCCTAGAGAGAACGAGCTCCGTGAGCGTGGTGGCCGTGCCGCACAGAAACGAGGCAACCGTGAAGCCGATCACGCAGGCCGCGAAGTATTGACGGCGTCCGAAGCGCTGGATGAAAAACGGGACGAGCGGGATGACGACGACGTTCGAGATGATGTAGCCCGTGATGATCCAGGTGCCGTCGTCGATCGAAGCGCCGATGTTCCCTTCGATCGTCGGCAGCGCGACGTTGACGATGGTGGCGTCAAGCGTCTGCAAGAGGGCGGCCATCATCACGCCCGCCACGATGATGGCCCGGCGCGAGCCGTACTCGACCAGATCGGGCGCCGGCGGCGCGGCGGCCGTTCTCGAAGCGGCCGCGCTCGAAAAAGAGATTTCGGTCGGTTTTACGAGCATAAAAAAGGTTAGCCACGGCCCCGTCGGGCGTGCGCCAGACCGTCGAGGTGGCGCGCGAGATGCTCGACCGCGAAGTGCATGTGAGCCGGATCGCGATAGAGCTTCGAGAGCATTACGGCACCCTCGAGCGTCGCGATGACGGTCGAAGCAAGGGCCGCGGAATCGACCGGCTCGAGCTCACCCCCGGCGACCGCCTCGTCGACCGTGCAGACGATTAGAGCCCGCCAGCGTTCCATCGCCTTGCGAGCGCGTTCGCGCAGCACAGGGTGCGTGTCGTCGGCCTCGACCGCCGTGTTCATCAGCGGGCACCCGCCGGCGATGAACGGCTTGTCGGCCACGCTGCGATACACGTCGACGAGCGCATGCAAGCGGCCGAGCGCCGTTGGCGCGGCGGCGACCGCCGCGTCGAGCCGCTGCAAGACCAGCCCCGCCGCATAGTCGAAAGCCGCCAGCGCCAGCGCCTCCTTCGTCTCGAAGTGGTTGTAGACGCCGCCCTTCTCCAAGCCCGTAGCGAGCGACACGTCGGCCATCGAGGCACCGGCCACACCGCGCGTGTTGAACAGGGCCGCGGCCCGCTCCACGATGTGCCGTCGCGTCCGTTCTCCCTTGGTTACCCGCTTCGCCGGAACCGGTCTTGCCATACGGCCACCCTAGTCGATCGCCGGGAAAAAGTCAATTCGGTCGGTTTTTATAGGCTGCGGCTCCGCGTTTTGTGGGAGGGCGTGCATTCGCGCCGGCTCGGACGGGAGGCCGAAGACCGGCGCAAATGCCCGTAACCTTAGCGCGCGCCTACTTTCTCGGCCGAGCGCGAAGCGGCCTCACCCACGCCCGAGATGAACGCAAGCAGGTCGGCGTTGACCCGATCCTTCATCGTCGAGCAAAGGCCGTGGGGGGCGCCCTTATACACCTCGAGGCGCGCGCCCGGGATGAGCTTCACTGAAAGCAAAGCGGAGTCGGCGATCGGAACGATTTGGTCGTCGTCGCCGTGGATGATGAGCGTCGGCACGTCGATCGCTTTGAGGTCTTGCGTAAAATCGGTTTCCGAGAACGCTTTGATGCAATCGTAGGCCGCTTTAAAACCGGCCAGCATCCCTTGCAGCCAGAACGAATCTCGCAGACCCTGCGAAACCGCAGCCCCTTCACGATTGAAGCCGTAGAACGGCAGGCTGAGATCCTTGAAAAACTGGGAACGGTCGGAGAGCACGCCGTTGCGAATGCCGTCGAACGCTTCGAGCGGCAGACCGCCCGGGTTCGAGGCCGTCTTCAGCATGAGCGGCGGCACGGCACCGATGAGGACAGCCTTGGCCACCCGCTTCGTACCGTGACGTCCGATGTAGCGTGCAACCTCGCCGCCGCCCGTCGAATGCCCGACGTGCACCGCGTCCCTGAGGTCGAGCGCCTCGACGAGCGCCGCAAGATCGTCAGCGTACGTGTCCATGTCGTTGCCGTTCCAAGGCTGACCCGAGCGGCCATGACCGCGACGGTCGTGGGCGACGCAGCGGTATCCGTGGGAGGCCAGATAGAGCATCTGATCCTCAAAAGCGTCCGCGCTCAACGGCCAGCCGTGACTGAAGACGACGGGCTGCCCCGTACCCCAGTCCTTATAGTAAATATCGACCTTGTCGCGAGTCTGAAACGAAGGCATGGTGCGACCCTCTCTGCGCATGCAGCAGCACGAAATGTTGCGACGAACCGAGCCAGCGGGCGCCCGCACGCCCACGTATGGCTTGGTCTGCGCCGCAGCTTGCTTACCGAGAACTCGTGAAGTCGCTCGAGCCGCTTCGGCGACGAAATGATCGTAGTCGGTCCAATATTTGAAGTCAATGGTTAGCCAGCGCCAAGTCGCAGCAGCAGCTTTGCGAGCGAATGCATAGCTTTATCGTTGTGCGCGCCCTCACGCCACATCGTGCCGCGTGAGCGGGGTTCTCGCCCGAGGTAGCTCGTGGGTCGCAACTCGGCCCGTCGCCGAATCTCCAGCGCTCCGGCAACGTCTGCGTGGCAACTCCAGCCACACGCAACGCACGCGAAGCGCCTTTTCCGCCGACTCTCCGCTGCTCGGGGTGACCAGGACATCGACGTCGGCCGACGAGGCGCAAACAAAGAAAGCTTCGGATATGGCGGACCGCGCCCGGCCTTCGGGGAGGCGTTTCCTAGGCTACGGGAATTCGCGCGTCGCCGTAGATCTCTTCGAGCGAGAAGGAGAGGTTGATTGAGGTCAGCACTATCTTACCTGCGATCCGGTCCGGCAGCATGACGAAGGTTTCGGGGTCTGATTCGTTTCGCCGATAGAGCCGTGCCCAGCGACGTTGGCTATCCAGTAGCAGGTACTCGTCGACCGAAGGGATTGCGCGATAGAGGTCAACCTTAAGCCCCATGTCGGTGTCTTGCGTGCTGGGGCTAAGGACCTCGACGATGAGTCTTGGGAACCAGATTACGCGCTCATTGACGAAGTCGTCCGTCTCACGAAGGTCCCGCTCATCGCAGGTGACGACGATGTCGGGGGAGCGACCGTTGGCGAGCGTCGCGCCGCTGGCGTCAGACTCGCAGCCTCGAGCCGAAACATGCGTGTCGATCCGGCGCTGAAGAGCGGTCACGAGTCGATTGTGCCGGCGGGTTGGTTTCGCTAGTGCAACCGGGCGCCCGTCGACAAGCTCGAACCGCTCGTCGCCTGAGACTCGCTCAGCCCACTGCAGAAAGGCCTGTAGTGACAGCTGGTCGGGATGCTGCTGTTCCAAGATGGCTCCTTGGCGCCGGGCCGAAGATGTGGATTTCGACGTCAGCCGTGTTTACGCCCTGGGGTGGCCTCTAAGGGCTCTTCATCTGGCTGTCGCTGCGTACCGGCGGCGATGTATCGACGCTGCCATACTCGACCCGCCTCAGCGCCATCTTCACGGGCCTGTGCGAGCGGTGGGAATGCGACTTCCTTGAGTTCAACGGCGAACCCGATCATGCGCATCTGCTGCTCGGCGTCAATCCGAAGAGCGCCCCGTCTGTGCTGGTCAACAACTTCAAGACCGTCTCCTCGCGGCTGATCCGCTCTGAACCGTCCCCCCAAAGCGCGGGAGTCGCGCCATAAGCGGAGCACGTCGCCGCTTTTCAGTCAGTCGAGATCAAACGCCGCGTCTCGGGTCGCGTGCGGCTTCGGCGCTTTCCGCTGGGTAACGCTGCGCGAGCGCCGCAACGCCGTCGACGCCGTTCGCTAGCTAGCAGAAAAACCTCGAGCGCCTCAGACGTCGCGGCGAGGCTTCGATCGAGCTCGTTCCTCCGGCTCTCGCCAGCTTCGCTCGCGCGCAAGAGGAACTCCGCTTCACGCGCGGCGAGCTCAAGCGAGGCGGACTCTTCCGCCAGCGTGTCGCATTTGCTGAGCAACGCTTCGGCGTAGCGGCGGGGCCCGGCGAGCGCGGCCAGAATGCGCGCGAACTCGTCACCAGCCGGCGTCGTCGACGGACGCCACACTTCGGGCAAGCTGCGCCGCAGCCGCTCCACCGCAACGAGCCGTTCGCGCCGCGTCCACACCTCGGCGGCATGGCGCTGCAACGCCGAGTCGTGCTTTGTGAGACGCAAGGTGAGATCGGCGCGAGCCCGGTCGAACACGTTCGTTTCGGAGTCGAGCTCGGCGCGCGCGACCGGCGGCAGATAGCCGCCACGATCCTCCGGCTGCGCGCGCGATCGGACGGATTGCGCGGCGACGGCCTTCGCGCGCAGCAAGTCGAGCCGAGCGTGCGCGCGGCGCAGCGACTCCGCCTCGGCCCTCAGATCTCGTTCGCGCGCCGTGAACTCCGCGAGATCGGCTGCCAGCGACTCTCTTTCGGCCCACACCGCTTCGAGCACGCCGGAAAAGCGCGCGAGCGAAGCCGCGTCGAGGCGTTCCTTTGCAAGCTTGCACAGCTCGCGCTGCGCTACGCCCAGTTCGCGCCGCACGTGGGCATATCGCTCCCGCCGTGCGTCGAGACCCGCGCTCAACCGATCGCGGCCGCGATCGAGCTCCTCGACGGCCCGCGCAGGCAGACTCATGGCGCCCGTCTCTCGCTCGATGCTCTCCAGCGCGCGTGAGCGCGCGCCGAGCCTCTCACGTTCGGCAAGTTTGCCGCAGAGCATGTCCAACGCTGCTCCCGGCCTCGCCAAACGTTCGTGCGCAGCGCACTCGACGACCCCGCCGCGGGGCGGTCTCGGCTCAGCCATCGCGCCTGTTAACGATTGCTCCAAGCCGCGATAAGTCGAAGAACGGAAATGGCAAACCTGAAGAGCCCTTTCACAAAGAAGATGATTGGATGCGGGCCGCGGCAGACGCCGCGAGACCCTGAAATAGCGCTTTTGCACTAATTCCGTCATGTCCTCTGATTCACACGAGGAATCTAGCGAACCGGATTGAGGATCAGGAAAATCAACGGTTCGGGAAAGCGACGGTATAGCGCAGCGACCAGCGCTGCGGCAGCGGCTGCGCGAGCGTTTGCAGCGAGCTTCCGTCGGAGAGCGGGACCGCTTGCGCGTAAGCCGGCGAAGTGAATCGGCCGTCGTAGGCTCCGAGCGCGTTTTGCGCGGAGAAATCCAGATGGCCTGCACCGAGCGCGAGGCTCGCGCCCAGTGAGAGTACTATTCGGCTGGGCAAATTCTCGGCGTCGTTGCGCGATAGATATGCTACGTCGAGCGCGCCGAGCGAACGACCGAACTGCCGCGAGAGCAGCAGGTTCGCGCGGTGCAGCGGTATCCCAGGCAGCTGAGCGTCCGGTACGATGGTCGAGGCGAAGGCTGAGGGCGCGTAGGGCGTCTCGATTGAAAACGTTTCGTACGAGGCGCGCAGCGCGAACGAGCCGAGCGGGAGCAAATCGTCGACATACCATTCCTGAGCGCGCATGCTCGGGACGCTGCGATACCTGGTTTGGTAGATCGAGGGCGCGCCGCCGGCGGCGCAAAGCGTGTCGAAGTACGAGGTCAGCTGCGCGGCGTAGCCGGCGGGTAGACCCGCCACGGCCCGCTCCGTCGATTGCACGAGCGCGTCCTGGGTGTTCGCGAGAAAGCCGCCGAGGCCGAACTGGCCAAGCCGGCCCATGTCCCGCTCGAGCGTCGCCTTCAGCGTGAGCGAACGCGGATGGCGCGGGTCGAGTTCGGAAGGGGCTTGGAGGACAGCCGAGGCGCCGGGACAGTCGAAGCTCGCAAGCGCGGGGCTCGCGAGGAGGACGCTCGGCGCGCGTTGCGCTTCCAGGGCTTGAGCCGGCGCGTAGAATGCCGCCGCCGACCAGCGCCACGCTCCGGACGAACCCTGCGCGCCGGCGTTCGCGAAGAGCACCCGGTCTTGATAATCCCCGTCGTCGCTCAGAACGCCGAGCGTCGCGTTCGCCGTGACGGTGCGGTGCCGCTCCTCGTAGGTCAGCGACGCGCGCCGCTCGCCGCTGCTGCTTCCGGAAGTGAAGCCGTCACCGAACGCGGTCGTCGCGGTCTCCCCGTCCGATGCTTTCAGCGTGAGCGAGCGCGTTCCGAAGGCGCGCGTCAAGCCAAGCTCGTCGTAACGCCCGCTGTAGCGGTAACCGTCACTCGCGCCCACGGGCGTCCCCAAGAACACGGCGCCGGCGAGATCGTCGTTGCCCGAGCCGTTGTAACGCACGTCCAGCACGCTCAGGCTGTCGCGGCCGTGGGTCGTCGTCGCGAGAACGTAGCCGTCGCCGAACGTCGTCCCGCTCGTCCCGCCCGGGCCGTAGCCGATGGGGATGCCGCCGCCGGGGTCGAGCGCAGGCATATCTGCGCCCGAGGCGCGGTCGCCGATGCCGACCAGCTGAACGTGCCATGAACGCAGGTTGAAATCAAGGTCGGCGGTCCCGCCGAGACCGTGCCACGAATCGGAGTGATCGTAGCGCAGCCCGCTCGCATCGCGAAAGGTTTGGCTCGCGAGCAGGCCTTCGTCGCTGCGTCCGGCCAGCGTGAACGCGTAACCGAGAGCCGGCGTGCGGCCCTGCGCGGTCGCCTTCCACTGCGCCGCGTCGAATGCGCCTGAACCGAACGTGAGACCGTACCGCGGTTGCGCCGCCGGCATCAGCAGGTGAAGATTCGGTTCCAAGCTCCCCGTGTCGGCCTGCGCCGTGCTGAAGGATTCGACGAGCTGGCCAAGCAGGGCTCGACCCGCGTTCGAGCCCCCGCCCGAATCCGGCGGCAGCTGCAGCGGCGTTCCGTTGAGCTCCATGTCCGCAACCCCGCCTTGCGAGGCGCCCCGGTAGTTGGGCACGAGGCCGAGCGCATCGAAGGGGCTCCCGCTGACGACCGCGGCGGCGCTGTTCGCCGTGTAGATGCGGTCCTCCAGTGACGTGCGCGGCGCGGCGACGCGCACGATCGTGGAATACGAGAGCACGAGCTGCAGCGAGTCGCCGGCGACCGTCGCGGTCTGCGAACGCGCCGTGCCGCGCACTGCATAGAGCTTGACCCCAAGCGCGACGGCAAGCCGAGCCGTCCCGTCAGAGCCGCTTTCGGCAAGCGGCTTGGCAGGTTGAGCGGCATCGAATATCTGCGCTTCCGCGACGTGTTTGCCGTCAGGATCGGTTACGGTCACACTCACCGAGCTAGGTTCGAACGCGGACGTAGCGGTTAGCGAGCCGAGCTGGAGCACAAGAAGCGCGGCAGCGATGCGTGCGGTGAAGCTCACTGTTGCGCAAGCGACATCGTCCAGCGCAAGGTTTGCTCCTGGCCGGCCGCGTGCACGACCTCGCTGACGGCGGCATCTCCGCGCACTAGCGTCCCGCGCGCGAAGCGTTCGGCGAGCCGCAGGCTGAGGTCGATCGGCGTCGTGTACGCGCCGTAGGTCGACGTGCCGCTCAGCGAGGCCGTTGCTTGAAGCATGACGCGGTCGCCGTCGACCGAAACGACCGTGACCTTCGCGTCGCCTTCGAGCGGCGCTCCGCCCCCGAGATAAACGGGAAGGCGCGCGGTCCAGGAGTCGCCGGGCTGGAAAGAACCGTGCGCGAGCACCGGCGCGGCGAACTGGTTGACGTAGCCCACCGCGCTGCCCAGCGCTTCGGAGGTGCTTCGATCGAGGCTGAGCAGGGCGCCGTCGTAGCGCGCAACGGCGCTCTCGCCGCCCTCTTCTTCGACCCGCACCGTTCGGGCGTCGAGACGCACGAGGTCGAACGTGCCACCCTGGCTGACGTGCTGTCCATCCCACAGACTGCCTTCGAAAGCCGACCGATAGGTGAACTTCGAGGCGTTGAAGTCGGGTACGAGGGAGGGGGTCGCGTCGCTCGTTCCGAGCGCGAGCGCGAGGGCGGCAAGCGAGGCTTTTCCGATCATGGCGTCTCCTTCAGGTGTAGTTCTCGACGATCTCCGCGCGATAGCCCCAATAGGCGACCCCGGCGAAGAGCAGCGTGTAAGCTGAGAGCGCGAGCGCGGCATGAACGGGAAACACGCCTGCGGCGGCGCCCCAGATCAGCTCGCCGTATTGGCGCGTCGGAAGCCAAGGTGAGATTTTGGCGAGGTACGTGGGCAGGTTCTCCGGGCGCTGCCACAAGCCGCCGGCGAATGAGAGTGGCAGGTAAATCAGGTTGGCGACGGGCACCGCGGCGCGCGGGCTGGCCCAATAGCCGATCGCGATGCCGAGCAGTGCGAAGGGCACCGCGCCCGCCAGTAGCGTGGCGGCCAGCGCGAGCGCGTTCGTAGGCTGCATGCGCAACGGCGTGAACAGCGCGGCGACCAAGGCCACGAGGCCGATCGCCCCTGCTGCGAAGAGCAACGCGGTCAGCACGCGCCCCGCGATGCGCACGCCGCCGGGCACGGGCACTACCCGCAGGAAGCTCTGCCACGGCGAGAGGCGCTCCATCGCAATACCGACGCCGAACTGAAAGAGCACGACGCCGATCAGCGAGATCGCGGCGTACGAGGCGAACAGATACGGCGCCGCCTGCGGCGCCTGCGCGAGCTGCAGGCCGAAGAACGCAAACAGCATCGTGGGGTAGAGCAGCGTGGGAATCACGTAGGCGGGAACGCGCGCGAGCAGCGTCAGCTCGGTGCGCAGATGGACGCCGAGAAGTCTCAAGCCGCACCTCCGGTCGTGTACGCGACGAAGGCCTCTTCGAGCGAGGCTGGGGCAACCGTTAGATCCACAAAGCGCGCACCGCTGGCGACGAGCGCGCGAACGGTCGTATCGGCGTCTTCCGTGTAAAGCGTGTAGCCGCCGGGACCACGCTCGATGCGCACGACGCCGGGAAGCCCGGCGCCGACGTCCTCGCCGGCGTAGGAGACGCGCGCGATGCCGACGCCGCGCACGATCTCGCGCACGCTGCCTTCGCGCGCCACCCGACCGCGCAGCAATAGCGCGACGCGCGTTGCGAGCGCTTCGGCCTCGTCGAGATGGTGCGTCGTCAGCAGCACCGTGCCTCCGCGGCGCACGAAGCCGGCCAGAATGCCCCACAGGATACGGCGCGTCAAGGTGTCGAGCCCGGCGGTCGGCTCGTCGAGAAAGACCAGCTCCGGATCGCCCGCGAAGGCGAGCGCCAGGCCCAGGACTTTGCGTTGGCCGCCGCTGAGCGTGCGCGTCTGACGCTTCTCCAAACCGTTCAAGCCATAGCGCTCGAGCAGCTCGCGCAGCAGCGGCGCTCGCGGATAGTGACGGCGCACGAAGTCGACCGTCTCGGCGACCGTCAACATCGGCGGAAACCCGTGAAATTGGGGCGCGACGCCGATGCGCTGCCGCACGCTCAGGTCGCGCGGGTCGCGGCCGAAAAGCGTCGCGCTGCCGCTGTCGGGGCGCCGGATGCCGAGCATCAGGGCGACGGCCGTCGTCTTGCCGGCGCCGTTGGGCCCGAGCAGCGCCAGCAGCTCTCCGCGATGCAGCTCGAGATCGAACCCGTCGAGGGCAACGGTCGAATCGTACCGTTTCGAGACGTTGTGGAGCGCCGCCACCGTCTCGGCGCAGACGCGTTCGGGCAGCGCTTGGAGAGAATCGAGGATCGTCATGTCGGCCTCAGAGCGCGGCGTTGCAGCGGCGCGAGCGTCAAGCAGGTCAGGTTGTAGGCAACGTGCGCGAGGACGGCAGCCCACAGTCCCGCCGTCAGGTAGCAGGTCAAGAACGCGGCACCGGTCAGCAGGTGCACCAAGGCGAAGCGTCCCTGGCCCGGCACGTGAATCAGTACGAAGCCGATCAGGCTGAGCGCCGCGGCCGGGACGAGGCCGAGGCGCGGCAAGGCGAGGCCGAAGACCAAGCCGCGCCAGAGCGTTTCTTCGGCGAAAGCGCGCAGCGAGAGATAGAGCGCGGGGACGAAGCGGCGCGTCGTCACCCCGCGCAGGTCGGCCGGATTCGGAAGGCGGCGTGCCGCCGCCAGTGCGACGCACACGCCGGCCGCGAGGCTGCAGGCTAGGGCCGCAGGCAGCGGACGAACGGGCGGCAGCGCTACGACGACGGCGCACGCGACCGCGAGCTCGAGCGCGAGCCGGAACAGCATGACGTGGGCGTACGCGTTCACGGCAAGCGCCCCAACAGGATCGCGTAGAGCGCGCCCTCGTTGAGTCCGTCGAAGCCGAGCGCGTGGTCGAGCGGAGCGTCGTAGAAGCCGCCGACCGGAACCGAGCCGAGCTCGAGCGCGGTCGCCGCGAGCATGGCGTTTTGCGCGGCGTGGCCCGCCTCGAGCAGCACGAAGCGGTACCCGCGCTGGCCGTACTTGAAGCGGTTGCGCCAAAACATGCCGGCCACGATCAGCGCGAGCGCAGCTCCCTGCAGCGCGGGTTCGATCTCGGGCCAAGGGATCGCGGCTCGCAGATCGTCGAGACCGACCGCTTGCGGCAGCACCTCGATGACGTCGTCGAGCGGATCGTAGTGGTACAGTCCCGCAGCGAGGCCGTCGACGCTGCGCACCAGCGCGTACAGCTCCAGCGGATAGAGCGCACCGGCCGACGGCACCGCGCGAAACGCGCCGGACTCGCCGCTCTCGCTCGTAAAGCGGTGCGTAACGCCGTAAGCCGTGCGCAGCAGCGCGCCGAGCTCGCTCAAAGCGAGCGGCGCGCCGGAGAAGGCGCGCACCGAACGGCGCCGGCGCACGGCCTCGCCGAGCGCGAGCGGCGGCAGTTCGAGCGCGGGCAGTGCGATGCGCGGAAATTGGCGGCCGCGCCGCACCGAGCGGGCCACGAGGCTGCGCAGCTCGCGGCTGACGCTGAGCGCGTAAACGCCGGGCGTCTGGGTTCCGCCGTAAACGGGATAGAGCTTTGCGGCTTCGTGGTAGGCTTCGGCCGGATCGTCGCCGTCTTCATCGGCTCCGGCATAGGCCCACGTACGGGCCGACAAGAGAAGGTGAGATTCGTGCACGTGCGGCTCCATCGCAGCGTTATGGAAAAGGGTGCGGACGGGGATTGAGGTCGTTGAAGGCGAGCCGGCCGGGCGCGAGCCCCAGCCTAGCGGGAACCTCGTAGAGGCGCTCGCCGCCGAGATAGCGGAGACGGTGGGAGGCGTCGATGCGCGCGAGTTGCGGCGCGACGACCGAAACGACGTGCAGCCCCGCTTCGCGGACGTCGTCCGGCGTGAGATCCACGAAGTAGACCTGCACGGCGTGCTCGCGCAGCCGGCGCAGCACTTCGAGGAGCTGTCGATACGGCGTGCCGTCGGGCACGTCGCACGTCCCCGCCAGCCGGCTCTGCGCCGGGCCCGCGTCGAAGAATGCCGTCTCGCGTGCGCGCTCCGGGTCGCAATAGTAGAGCACGTGCTGATCGAAGGCTTCGATCTCTTCGGCGCGCAGGCGCGCGACGCGCTCGGGATCGCACGTGTGTTGGAGAGCGGCCCAGCCGCGGCTGTGAAAGGCTTCGCGAATCGCTTTGTCGGCTGCAGACGCGGCAGTGGTAGCGCCCGCCGCGCCGACCGCGAGCGCGGCGCGGCCGCTGCGCGCGTCGCGCACGGTCGCGACCGCCGCGGGCACGCCGAGCGTTGCGCCCAGATCGATCGCAGCATAGTCGAGCCCGGTGCGCGCGAAGTAGCCGGCATACGCGAAGTCGCTCAGGTCGAAGCGCGGCAGCGTCAGCTGCGCGTTCCAAGCGATCACGAACGCGTCGCGTTCGATGAGCTCGAGCAAGCCGCCGAGCAGGGCCTCTTCGAGCGTGGCGCCGCAGGCGTTCCCGCTGGTGGTCGCATAGCCGATCCGCGTTTCGCCGTCGACGGAGCCTTCGCGAAGGTAGACGAGTTGGGCCGGCAGCAGCACCGGCCGGCAGTCCGGCAGACTCCAGCCATGCGTCCAGCGCACCAGGCTGCGCGGCTCGAAGGGCTGGAAGCGAAAGCCGGAAGCCGCGTATTGCTCCGGGGCAAAGAGGGCGAAGCTCGCGGGGTCGACGGCGGCCGAGCCCAGCCCGGCTGCCGTGTCGAAGGGGAGGTCGCTCGGCATGTGGACTGCGGCATAGCGCTCCAGCGCCTCGCCGAGCGCTCCCGCCAACGCGCGCTCGCGATCGTAGTGCACCGAGCCCGAGAAGGGATTGCGGAGGGTGGAGCCGGCCAACACTTCAACGTCGCACAGTTCCGCCTCCCAGCGTATGAAGGGCGCATCGTCGGTTTCCCAGAGCGCCTCGCCGGTGCGGCGCACCGGGCCGGTAAGCGGAGAGACCAACGACGTGAGGCGGGGTAACGATTCCCCGAGCGGCGTCGACGCGCGGTCGCACAGCACGACGTTCACGCTCGCGCCCACAGCTGCGGCAACCCCTGGCGGCGCTGCGCTCCGCAGGCCGTGCAGCGCGGCACCCGATAGAGGCGGTGCGCGCTCAACGCGACGGTGCCGTGCGGCTCGATGGAGTAGTAACGCCCCGGCAAGCTGCCGTCGCGGTCGACGAGCCAGCGTGTCAAGACCGACGCGGCGACGCCCGCGGCAAGGAGATCGATCGCTTCGGGTGCGGGAAACCGAGCCGGCGTGCCGTCGAGCACGGTAAACTTCTCGCCGTACACGACCGCCGAGCGGCGGCGCGTCAGAAAGCAGTGGTAGCACGCCGTCTGAGCGGGCACGACGAGCGGGCCAACGATGCGCTTGTCGCCATCGAACGGCAGGATCGGCATCCAGATGGAGCCGGTCCGCAGCGCCGCCTCGTTCGCGCGTCGTAGGCATTCGACGTCGCTGCAGTCGGGCGCGATGACGGCGATGTCGGCGTCGGCAGCAGCGACGAGCTCGTCGACGACCCGCACCGAGCCGACGCCTGCGGACGCCAACGCCCCGGCCACGAACTCGAGCACGCGCGAGCCTCCGAAAAGCGCGACCGCGGAGCGCTCCAGCTTCGCGAACGCCCGCGCCGGCGAGACGTCGCGGCCGGCGTCGGCCGCCGCCTGATGAACCGCACCGACGACCGAAGGCGCAAGCGCAGCGGGAAGCGCGGGGCCGTCGGTCAACAGATTGCGGCGCTGCAATTCCGCGAGCGCTTTGGCCACGGCCTCGAAGGCCTCCGGAAACTCAGCGCTCAGCGCGGCGAGGTCGTGCGTGCCGTCGAGCAGCGGCAACAAGCGTGGAAGGAGCGCGCCGACTGCTCTGCCGGTGAAGACGACGACGCAGTCGCCGTACTGAAAGAGCGCGCGCTCCCCGTCGAAGCGCAGACGGTACCAAGGCTTGAGCAGCGGCTTCGAGGGGAGGCTCGAAAGGTCGAGCGTAGGACGGGGATTCTCCAAGGCGTTGTCCTCTTCGGGAGAGATGGTGAGACGAGTCGGGGCGAGCGGCTCATCTCACCGCTGCGGCGTGGCTTACGTGGCTTAGATGAGGTCGACGACCGTCGTGGCGCCCGGGGAAACGGGGGTCACGATTGTGCCGCCCGAGCTTGACGAGGACGAGCTGCTGGAGCCGGCGGATGCGAACATCGCAAATCCGACGTTCTCGCTCTTCTCGAGAGAGGCCAAGTCGAGCAGATCTTCGAGGATGTTCATGGCTGGGGTCTCCTTTACGTTGAAGCGTAGTTTGGGTGGTATGGGAGTTTAAATTTGGTCCGCGATCACCGTGGCACCGGGGCCGATGACGGTGCAGCTCGACGAGGACGAGCTGCTGGAGCCGGCGGACGCGAACATCGCGAAGCCGGGCTTCTCGGCGTTCTTTTCGAGCGAAGCGAGGTCGAGCAGATCTTCGATGAGGTTCATTGATCGTGTCTCCTTGGGTGATGGGGTTTTGGTTTTGTGCACCGTTAACGGCGCGCGTTCGATGTGCGTGTGTCGCATCTGTTAATCCTGTGCGTTTTCGGCCGTTTAGCAGTTGTCATATCACTTTTGCTAAAGTACCGATGCTATTACGCAGCACGCCGTTGCGCAGCGAGCGCGCGACCAGCTGCGGTCGCGTCCGCGCGTCGAGCTTCGCATAAAGCTGGCGTACCGTGAGCTCCACGGTCGCGCGGCTGCAGCGCAGGCGCGCCGCTATCTCCTTGCTGTGCAGGCCTTCCGCCAGCGACTCTAACACGACGCGCTCGGCGTAGGAGAGCTCGAACATTGCGTTATCCTTCCACGTTCGGATCTGGGTGCAGGTCGTCGGGCACATCGTGCAGCGCGCCGCTGCTGAAACCACGCGCCACCAATTGCGATCTCGTGCGCGCGTCGAGCTTCGCGCAGAGCAGGCGCACCGTGCTCTCGACGGTCGCGCGGCTGCAGCGCAGACGCGCCGCGATCTCCTTGCTGTGCAGGCCTTCGGCCAGCGACTCCAACACGACGCGCTCGGCGTGCGAGAGCTCCGGCGTCATGCCAGGCCGCGCCGCGTCGTCGCCAAAAAACCGTCGGCCGTTCGTTCGAAGCGCGTCGTGAAGGCGTAACTCCGCGACCAAGCCGGAACCAGCGGTTCGAAGGCGACCGTGGTGACGGCGCCATTCTCGAGCGTGCGCGCCGTTCCCGACAGGACGCTCGTTGCGTCGTCGAACGCGAGCGAGAAGGCGCACCGGCCGGCGCGCAGCGGCGCGTCGAACGCAAGCTCCGTCGTGTGGCCGTAGGCCGCGATGCGGTATCCGACCGGAGCGGTCCCCTGCGGCGAGAGCAGCAGGGCGTCGCCGTCAGCCGCAGCCGAGCCCGCGGGCAGGAGCGCGAGACGGCGCCCGTCGTCGAGCGCGATCGCGCCGCCGTCGAAGGTTCCGGCGTACGGTCCGTACGGCACGATCGCGGTGAAGACGTTGCGGCTGTATGCGGCGGGCGGGCTCGACCCCGAACCCGCGGGCGACAAGCTCGGCGGATACGAGACGTCGCCGATCGTCACGCTTGCGAACTGCGCGTACGCGACCTTCTCGCGATAGAAGAACAGTGTCATATCCACGGCGTCGTGGCCGCTCTGGTCGGTGAGCCCCGCGGGACTAAACGCGGCCTCCGGTGCGAAGGAAAGCGTCCAGCGCAGCTCTTCGTCCGTCGCGTCGCTGAAGCCGATCGCGGCGCTCGCGAGCCCGGCCGCATTCGCCGGCCCGAGCGCCACGCTGATCGGGGCGTAGATTCCGCCGCTCGCCTTCGCGATGGCGGCGTCGTCGTAATAGTGCTGCTGCCGCTTGGGGGCGGCGCGCTCGGTGAAGAACGCCCAGCGCAGCGGCGGCGCGAGCGGCCCGCGCGACACGGTCATCAGCTCGATCGATTCGAAGCGCGGGTGCGCCGGCAGCCAGGCGAAATAGTGATCGTCCCAATGGTACGAGTACATCCGAAACGGCACGAGCGGCGTCTGCGCCGCTTGCGCGGCGCTGCACGCGGAGCCGGGAGCGAGTAACGCGCCGGCGAGCCCCGCGGACGAGAGTCTGACGAAATCGAGACGACGCATCAGAGCCTAAGCGTAAAAGCTGCGCGTCCCCAAAGCGTCCGGCAGCCGTCATTCATGCCGCGTTGTCGCTCGGTCGTGGCTAGGAACGAGCTTGCCCCTGCCGAGCCGCGAGCGCAATAGTGAAGTCGAACGGCACGAAAAAGAACGCTGCTAAAGTTTAGGAGGCGAGCGGCATGGCTCTCGAGCTCAAGAGCACGGTCGGAAGACCGGCCGGCGGGCCTTCGCTCGCGAACCTCGAGGCCGAAGGCCGCACGCTCGGCAGCGCGCGGGCCAGCCCTCGTGCCGCCCGCGGCCTCATGCCGCAAGGAGCCCGTATACGATGACCCCGACGATCGAAAGACCGAGCACGAGCGATTTGCGCGTCGAGCTGATCGACGTCAGCGAGCGCGACGGTTTACAGGACGAGCCCGTCTTCGTGGCTTCGAGCGATAAGGTCGAAGTCGCTCGCGCGCTCGCGGAAGCCGGGGTCAACCTCATCGAAGCGACCTCGTTCGTCCACCCCAAGTGGATCCCGCAGCTGGCCGACGCCGACACGCTGATCGCACAGCTGCCGCTCGGGCCGCGCTATTCGGCGCTGATCATGAATCGCCGCGGCCTGGAGCGCGGCGTCGCGGCGTTCGCCGCGGCGGGTTACGCAGCGGGCAGCTACGATCTCGTCTTCGTGACCTCGGCGAGCCCGCGCCACGTGCAGCAGAATCAGAACCGCACCATCGACGAGACCCTGGCGATCTTCGACGAGATCGCGCAGAGCGTGCGCGAGCAGCATCCGGGCGTGTCGCTGCGGGCCGCGGTCTCGTGCTCGTTCGTCTCGCCCTGGAGCGACGAGCCGATCGATGCCGGCCGCGTCGTCGACATCCTGGGCCGGCTCGTCCGGGGAGGGGTCAGGCTGGTCAGCGTCTGCGACACCGTCGGCAGCGCCGATCCCGTCACCGTGGGTCGCAGGATCGATGAGGTTCGCGGCGCCTTTCCGGAGCTTACGCTTTCGCTTCACCTGCACGACGCGGCCGGCTACGCGCTGGCCAACGTTTACGCCGGGCTCGAACGCGGCGTGCGCATGTTCGAAGGCGCGCTCGGCGGCCTCGGCGGCTGCCCCTTCGCGCCGGGCGCGCAAGGCAACCTCGACAGCGAGAAGCTGGCGCGCTTCCTGATGGACTGCGGCGCGCAGACCGGCATCGACCTCGAGAAGCTCGCCGCCGCACGAAGGCGCATCCGCGCGGCGCTCGCGGCGGCGCGGCCGATTGCGAGCCCGGGGCTCGCGCACGCGGGGACGGTGCAGTAAGATGGCAACCCTCTCGGCCGCCGCCTCGACGCTTCCCGCCCCGACGATCGCGGCGCGTCTCGACCGTTTACCGCCTTCGAAGACCTTGCTGCGGCTCGTGCTCCTCGTCGCCGCCGGCGGCTTCTTCGAGTTTTACGACCTGTTCATGACGGCGTACATCGGCGTCGGATTGATCCAGGCGGGGATCTTCACCGCGACGACGGCCAGCTTCTTCGACGTTCACGGCTTGGCAAGTTTCGTCGGCGCGGGATTCGCCGGCATGTTCATCGGGACGCTGGTCTTCAGCCGCATCTCCGACGTTTACGGACGGCGCACCGCCTTCATCTTGGCGCTGACCTGGTACTCGATCGCGACGCTCGTGATGGCGTTCGTCAGCAGCGCCGGAGCGATCGTCTTCTGGCGTTTTCTGGCCGGCATCGGCGTCGGCGTGCAATTGATCACGGTCGACACCTACGTCACGGAGATCACCCCGAAAGAAGCGCGTGGAAGATACATCGCCGTCAGCCAAATGGTGACGTTCTGCGCGGTTCCGGTCGTGGCGGCCGCCTCGCTGCTGCTCATCCCGCGTTCCTTTTTCGGACTGGCGGGCTGGCGTTACGTCGCGATCATCGGCGGCGTCGGCGGCGCGCTACTCGCGCCGGTGCTGCGCTCGAAGCTGCCCGAGTCGCCGCGTTGGCTGGAATCGCAAGGGCGCGCCGCCGAGGCCGAGGCGACCGTCCGCAAGCTCGAGGACGGCGCGCGTCGTGAGGCCGGCGGCGCCGAATTGCCGCCTCCGCAAACTCTGCCTGACGAACGCACCTCGAAACACGGCGCCTGGCGCGAGATCTGGTCGCCCGAATACCGCGGCCGCACCATCATGCTGACGGCCTTCAATCTCTTCCAAACGGTCGGCTTCTACGGCTTCGCCGCCTGGGTCCCCACGCTGCTGCTTAGCGAAGGCGTCACGGTCACCAAGTTGCTCACGTACGTGTTCATCATCGCGATCCTCAACCCGCTCGGTCCACTGATCGCCATCAGATTCGCCGACGCGGTCCAACGCCGCTGGCAGATCGTCGGTCTCGCGCTGCTGATCGCCGTCTGCGGACTGCTGTGGGCGCAACAGCGTTCCGCGGCCGGGATCATCGTGCTCGGCGCGATCATCACCCTAGCCAACAACTGGTTCTCGAGCGAGTTCCACGCCTATCAAGCCGAGCTCTATCCAACCCGCATCCGCGCCGAAGCGGTCGGTTTCGTCTATAGTTGGAGCCGCTTCAGCTCGATCTTCATCGGGTTTCTCATCGCCTACGTGCTCAAGGCGAACGGCGCGACCGGCGTCTTCGTCGTGATCGCCATCGCGATGGCGATCGTCGCGGCAGTCATCGGCTTTGCCGGCCCCAACACCAACAAGGTACGCCTCGAGGCACTCGCACATTAGTCTTCCGCATGATCGAACGGTTCGACCACGTCGTCATCACCGTCACGGACCTGGCGGCGACCTGCGACTTCTACGAGCGCGTGCTGGGGATGAGCGTCGTCACCTTCGGGGCGGGGCGTAAGGCGCTCGCCTTCGGCTCGAGCAAGATCAACCTCCATCAAGCGGGCAACGAGTTCGAGCCGAAGGCGCAGCGGCCGACGCCGGGCTCGGCCGACCTGTGTCTGATCGCGCGCGTTTCGCTCGAGGCGGTCATCGCGCGGCTCCGCGCTTGCGGGGTGGCGATTCTGGAAGGGCCAGTCGCGCGCACGGGCGCGCTCGGCCCGATCCTTTCAGTCTATTTCCGCGATCCCGACCTCAACCTGATCGAGGTCTCCACATACGCAGAGTAGCGGACGACCTGCGCATCGTCGGTTTGATGATCGGAGGCGAGATCTGCTCGCTGCTGGGCTCGTCGGCGGTCGCGGCCACGCTGCCGACCCTGATCGCGCAGTGGCATTTGAGCTCGGCGCAAGCCGGCTGGCTGAGCGGTGCGTACTTCATCGGGTATGCGCTGAGCGTCCCGTTCTTGGTCAGCCTCACCGACCGGATAGACTCGCGCGTCGTGTTTGCGCTCGGCTGCGTCGCCGGCGCCGCCGCCGCCTTCGGATTTGCGAGCTTCGCGCGCGATCTGTGGTCCGGCCTTGCGTTTTGGGCGCTCGCAGGCGTCTCCACGGCAGCCGTCTACATGCCGGGCTTGCGCGTCATCATCGACCGCGTCGCGCCCTCGATTCGTCTGCGCGCCGTGCCGTACTATACCGCGAGTTTCGGGATCGGCATCAGCCTCTCGTTCCTGGTGGCAGGCCTGTGCGCGCAGGCGCACG
Organism: Vulcanimicrobiaceae bacterium; assembly: GCA_052267165.1. Classification (GTDB taxonomy): domain Bacteria; phylum Vulcanimicrobiota; class Vulcanimicrobiia; order Vulcanimicrobiales; family Vulcanimicrobiaceae; genus CAWICD01. The sequence continues at coordinate 120,583 of JBKQHO010000036.1, forward strand.
GTTGGGGCGCAGCCTTCGATGCGGGCGGCTGCGGCTGCCTGGCGGCTTCGGCGTGCGTGGCGCTGGCCACGGCTTCGCGCCTTGGGGCGGTGCCGCCGGCCCGCGGATCCGGCAGCTTCGATTGGCGCGCCGTCCTAGCCAATCGCCGGGCGCTGCGCTACATCGTCGCCTACGGCGGACACGCGTGGGAGCTGTTCGCGCTGCGCGCTTGGCTCGTCGCGTTCTTGCTCTTCGCGTGGAACCGAGGCGCCGGCGGCGATCCGGGCCACGCCCTCACGTATTGGAGCGCCGCCATCGCCTTGATCGGCGTTCCCTCGAGCATTGCCGGGGCAGAGTGCGCGCTCCGCGTCGGCCGGCCGCAGCTCATCCTGTCGGTCGCCGTCGCCAGCGTGGGCATAGCCTTGCTGACGGCGTGGTTCGGCTCGCATGCATTTCTTGCGGGCGCGATCGCGCTGCTTTTCTATAGCGTCGCGGTCCTGGCCGATTCGGGCGCACTGACGGCGGGCGTCGTCGACGCGGCGGCGCCCGGCAAGCAGGGTTCGACCCTGGCGCTGCACTCGCTCGTCGGCTTCGCCGGCGGCGCGCTCGGACCGATCGTCGTCGGCGTGGTTCTGAGCTGGGGCGGCGGCGTCGAGTCCGCGCTCGGCTGGGGACTCGCGTTTGCGGTCATGGCCGCCGGCTCGGCCCTGGCTGCGCTCGCGCTCGCCGGCGCCGGACGTTAGAAGAGGCGGATCAGAACGACGTGTAGCCTCCGTCGATCACGAAGAGGTCGCCCGTGTGATAAGCCGAGGCGTCGCTCATGATGTAGACGGCGATCCCGGCGAAGTCGTGCGGCGTGCCGAAGCGGCGCATCGGTATGCGCGGCTTCACCGCCTCCACGAAGCGCTCGTTTCCAAACGGCACTTCGGTCATGTAGGTCTCGATCCAACCGGGCAGGATCGCGTTCGAAGTGATGCCGTAGCGCGCGAGCTCGACGGCCAGCGCGCGCGAGAGCGCGTTGAGCCCGGCCTTGCTCGCACCGTAGTGCTCGTTGCGCGCCGTGCCGTAGAGCGAAGCGAGGCTCGAGGTCACGACCAGCCTGCCGCCCGCGTCACCGCGCTTGGAGCGCTCGACCATGTGACGCGCCGCCGTCTGCAGCGTCAGAAACGCGCCCTCGAGGTTCGTCGTCAGCACGCGGCGCCAATCCTCGAGCGGACGTTCGATGAACGGGCGCGGCGCACCGTCGTAGATGCCGGCGTTGGCAAAAAAGCCGTCGACCCGGCCGAACGCGGCGAGCGCGTTTGCGAAGGCAGCCTCGACCGACGCCGGATCGGTCACGTCGCAAACCGCCGCCTCGGCGCGCGCGCCGTGGCCGCGCAACACCGCGAGCGCGCGCTCGTTCTTCTCCGCATTGCGCCCCCAGAGGTGGACCGCGCAGCCCGCCAGCGCCAAGCCCTCGGCAAGGCCGAGACCGATGCCGCCGTTACCGCCGGTCACCACGGCGACTTTGCCCGAGAGGTCGAACGCGCTCATCGTTGCCCACCCGTACCGGAATACGACGGCCGCACATCGACCGAACGTGCACGGTACGCTCCGGCGCACGCCTTCGCATAACCTGCAGCAACCCGCGCCAGGATGCGAAGGCAGAGACCGTGTAGTTACAACTCCCCGAGGAGAAGCAGGCCACGAGCCGGCACACGCGAGGAGGCGGCGATCGACACAATCTCGTTGCTGGAGCTCGAGGACGCCGATTTCGATTGGATGCTTGGCAACGGGCCTGATACGAACCGCGGTCTGCGGCTGCCCCCTGGCGGCGCCGACGATCCGGTAACGCTCGCACACGTTCGCGCGATCACTCGCTCTTTGCACGCGGCCGGATCCCGCACGAGTTGGATGGTCGTGTGCGACGGCGAGCTCGTCGGATTGTGCGGCTTCAAACGGCCGCCCGAAAACGGCCGGGTCGAAGTGGGCTATGGCCTGGCGGCGAGCCGGCGCCGACTGGGCTTTGCAACTCGCGCCGTGGCCGCGATGCTTCGAGTCGCTGCGGCCGACGAACGCATCGAGGCCGTCGTGGCGGAAACCGTCGCGTCCAACCTCGCCTCCGCCCGCGTTCTGGAAAAGAACGGCTTCGAGCGAACCGGGGCGCGGACGGATCCCCTCGACGGAGAGCTCGTGCTCTGGCAAGCGACGGCTCGTCCGCAAAGCGGGACCTCCGTGACCCCGGCGCCGCATGCATCGTAGCGCTGATTGCGCCGGCGCAAAGGAAGGGAACGAGCATGAGCGATTCTGGATCCGTAACTAGCCTCAAGCGTTTCGATGCGTGGCCGAGCCTGCCGTATGAAAGCTGGAAGAGCACGCTCGAAACGGTGCACATGTACGCCCAGATCGTGGGCAAGATCCGCCTCGCCCTCGCGCCGCCCGAACCGGAGTGGGCGAACGTGCCGCTCTACGTCACGGCGCGCGGCTTGACCACGAGCCCGATCGCCTACGAGGAGCGCGCGTTCTCGCTCGACTTCGACTTCATCGAGCACAAACTCGAGGTCGTCGTCAGCGACGGCCGGAGGCGCGCGCTCTCGCTGCTGCCTCCGATGAGCGTCGAGGCCTTCTATCGCGAACTGATGAACGCCCTCGGTGAACTGGGCATCGGCGTTCGGATCTGGACGATGGCGGTCGAACTCCCGCACCCGATCCGCTTCACCGACGACACGCAGCACGCGTCATACGACGGCGACGCCGTGAATCGCTTCTTTCGGGTTCTGCTGCAGGCCGACGCGGCCCTCAAAGCGCACCGGGCACCGTTCCGAGGCCGGCACACTCCGGTGCAATTCTTTTGGGGAACGTTCGACTTGGCGTATGCGCGCTTTTCGGGCCGGCCAGCGACGCCGTCGAGCAACAGCGTCATCATGCGCAACGCCATGGACGCCGAAGAGATCTGCGCCGGCTTTTGGGCCGGCGACGAGCGTTTCCCGGAGCCTGCGTTCTGGTGCTACGGGTATCCAAAGCCGAACGGTATCGAGCAGGCGGCGATACAACCGAAGGCCGCATCTTGGAGTCCCGTGCTCGGCGAGTTCGTCCTGCGATACGAGGATGTGCGCGCTAGCGCATCCCCGCGCGCTGCGCTCCGCGACTTCCTCGCAAGCACGTACGACGCGTGCGCGGAGCGCGCCGGGTGGCCCAAAGCATAGGTCGTTAAGCGAACCTTCCGCGAGTCGAGTGGCTGCACGCGCACTTGCAACTTCGTGACCTAGAATGCGATCTTGGCGCCCGGTCGCGTTCGGCGTGCGAATGCCGACAATAGTAAGAGAGTCGATGCGCCATTCGGCCCTAGCTAGGGACCTCTTTCAACGATCTTCCCGCTTACCTACAACGTGAGGAGGCGGCCTCCTAGCGTGGCCGGCGCTGCACGTGACTTCTGGCGAAATTCGCGGCTAACTGGCCAGGAGCGCGCAAGCGTCCAGCTCGCCGAGCGGGTGGGCAACGTAGTACCGCTGCGCACTGGTGCAGCGCAAACCTCGTACGGTTCTTCTTGTTGCCGTTCTTGCTGGAAGTCGCCATCAGGCTACGGTTCCTCAATCGTGATCTCGTTCTGATATGCGTCAATCCAAGCGATGTCAATCACGGCCGGCCTCACCCGTCCCGCCGCACGAGCAAGCGTGGTTCGGCGCCCCGCATGCAGTGCACCATCCTACCAGACGGTTTCGAAAGCGAACGGGAAGCTTGGGAACACGAAGCCGTGAGCGCAGATCGGCTTCGTGCGTGAACGTCGCGTCAGCGGATCTCTTGCACTCTTCTTCGCGGCCATGGTGTTCCTCCAAGCTCTCCGCGGATATCCGCGGTTGCACGTCGGAACCTGTTACCCAATTCGTCGCGGGCGAGGGATTCGCGCTCGAGCACGTCCGCCCACCGGTGCGCGGTCAGCTGGGCGGCCGCGGAATCTTGATCGCGAAGTCGCTGGCCCGCTCCGTTCAAACTGCACGAGTCGGCGGCGAACGCTTTCGCGTTACCGTCGAGCTCCCGATCCGCCTCAGCGCCTAGACCTAGAACGGCGAGACTAGCAGCGTAACGATCGCCGGAGATCCGGCACGTCGCGGGTTGGAACATCGTTGCGCGCGCCCTCACGCCGCATCGTGCAGCGTGAGCGGGGTTCTCGCCCGCGGTAGCTCGCTCGTGGGCCGCAACTCGGCCCGTCGCCGAATCTCCAGCGCTCCGGCAACGTCCGCGTGGCAACTCCAGCCACACACAACGCACACGAAGCGCCTTTTCCGACGACTCTCCGCCGCGACGTGCAGACAATGCCCGCGCGTCTGCGACGAATACCTGGCCTGGCCGCGACACGTGCATCATTCTTCCGTAGCTCCGTCAACTCGGCGTACTGCTGCTTTGTCGTGACGGCGATGCCGCACGCCACGCACATCTGGGTTCATCGAGCAGCGCGTTGTAGAACTGGCGCGTGACGTCGAGCATCATCCGAAGGCGCGCTTCTTGCGAGCTCGTGGGATAAAGTCGAACGCGATGCATCCAGCGCACGTTCAAATGATAGCGCAAGCGTGCGCCACCATCATGGCAGAGCGAGAACGGCGCGCACACGTTGGAGAGAGCGCCCCCCGGCCGATGACGCGCTACGTCGAACGACTTCGCGACTTCTGCGCCCCGCCGATAGCCGGACGGGTCCCCGGGCGGCGTCGTTCGCCTCCGTGCTTACTACCTAGGTTTGCGAGGAGGCCGCAGCTCCGCCGTTCCTCACGGCCTCGTCGAACGACTCGTAAGCCGGTAGCGCGCCGGTCAATCCGGTGATCTCGAACACCCGTCTCGCCCCGCCGTTTCGCGGCAAGACGATGCGCATTCGATCTCCGTGCACGTTGAAGCGGCGAATCAAGACACCCAAGCCGCTGCTGTCGAGATACGTGCACGAAGCCAGATCGACGACTACTCCTTGCGCCTGCGTCGCGGCGCTTTGGATCATCGCTTCGAGCTCTGCGAAATTCGTAAGATCGACGTCGCCCTCGACCACGACACTCCCCATGTTGCCGCGGTCGACGACGCAGAAAGACTTAGCCATAACAGTAGCTTCGAGCCGACCCAAGCGCATGCCTCGGGGTACGGCACTCGGGTGCCGGCAGCCGCTTGCCGAGAGGGCGGCCTTCCGCGTTTTCGGCGTTCTCGAGGTTGCGATAATCTGGTCGTGGATGCAGCGATCCTGCGCAGCGCCGGCGCCGATTCGGTCGACGGCCACGCCAGCTAGCAAGGGAGCGAGAGCGGCGCAGATTCCCACAAGCCCGGCTGTCATGGCAACCGCGGCCGGGCTTCGCTACGTGCCGACACCATGCGATCAAGAGACGGTTTCGCCCCGCTTCAGCTTCTTCCTTACGAGCGAGCGGCCGCGGCGCGTTAGCAGCACCGGGATCCCCGCGACCTCGATACGAACGGGGACGTTCTCGCTGAGCGCATCGCGGCCGACGGTCGGTACGAAATCCGCCGGCGGTGCGACCGGCTCGGCCCTATGTTTCGCGCCGAGCTGCAAACCGAATGCCAATTCGCCGCCGAAGAACGCCGCCGCGCCGCACAAGCCATAGCCGA
>JBKQHO010000037.1:0-30808 GCA_052267165.1 Vulcanimicrobiaceae bacterium
ACATGTATTCCAGGCACATCTTCCTGCTTCTACGCCGCCGGTTTCACGGTGAGGGATTCCTCACCGCCAGCGCCTTCGGCTCCACAGGCTGACCCGGGCCAACTCTCCGGGTATCGCGCGAGGTTCAGGGCCGCGTTCTGATCGCGGTCGTGGCACGTGCCGCACGATGCGCACGTCCAGCTTCGCTCCGAGAGCGACAGGTGCTCGTTCTTTTCACCGCACGTCGAGCACAGCTTCGACGACGGATACCACCGGTCGGCAACGATCACCACGGAACCGGCCATCGCTGCCTTAACCGCTTGCCCCGGGCAGCCGTCGCGGGTGCCCCCACCTGCGGGTCTCCACCAGCCTCGTCGTCGACGAACTCCTGAAGCTCAAGTTGCTCAAGGGGTCGTGCTACTCGACACCTAACGCGCGGCGATCGCGTGCTGATCCAGCTCGTGACTGGCCCTCGTATGCCGCCCGAAGCCGATGAGCGCGCTGCTCTGGCCGAGCTGAGCGACGATGATCGCCGAACCGAATACGTTTCGCGTGATTTCGTGCGCGACGTCCGGCGCGAAGTCGCCAACTATACGCGGTTCAAAGAGCTCACTGCCGAGTGGATTGATCTGAGCATCGAACTGAGTCGCCTGAGGATGACGGCGGCTGCTGGCAAGACCTGAACCCCTGTGGCAGACTTTTCGATCTCTGCAGCAGCGCTGCGTATCCACGCAGACTATCCGGGCTATCCGTTCGACCGCATCGAAAGCGAACGAAACCGAGCCGGTTCGGCGCGGGATTGCGCACGAGCGGCAGCCGTGAGGCGATGCGACGACACGGCTACGTGTTCACGCCGAACACCCGGCGCCACAAGAGGTTGTCGGTCAGCAGCCCGCCGATCGTCGGCCACGACGACGGCGCCGAACGTGATGATCGACCGGCTGACGCCGAGTTGGGAGGCGGATCGTGTCGCCCAAGACTACTGTGAGGTCACAAACGAGCCACCGGAGACGCCCCGGACGACATAAACGCCGATCCGCTCCTCGATCGACTCGGCCAGACCGCAGACGAGCAAGGTGAGCGTGAAGCCCAATATCGCGACGAGAAAATATTGCTTACGCGCGAAACGTAACTGACAGGTTAGGACGCGGCGGCTTCGACGAGCTCGGGCGCCTCGAGCGACTGCTTCAGGTTCGCGAGCAACTCGCGCACGGCCGATTCGGCGAGCCGTTTGCCGAGGGCGGCGTCGAAGAGCGCCCCGGCCGCCCCGAATGGCGGCTGGTAGCTCCCGTCGATATCGAGCCGGCTGAAACCCGAGCCCTCGTCGCCGACGCTGAGGACGCCTTCGAAGGTGGGATAAGGGCCATGACCGGTCGGTACCCAGCGAATGGCGAGGCGCTCGTAGCCGGTGTAGGGCGGCAAAGGCGAGAGCGTGACGAGCACGTCGTGTTCGAGCTTGAGGTCGCCCAGGGGTGCCCGCAACTCGACGACCGCCGCGCCGTCTTCGTCGGTCTGCTTGGCAAAGAACGTGTCGAGAAATTTCGGGACGTCGTCGAAGGGGCAACGAACCGACTCGAACTCGTGGATCTGGCTCATACGAGTATAATATCCTTCTAGGTGCTTCCTGCTTTACGACCTTCGTCCAGGCCGTCCGGTGAACCAATTTACACCCCATTTCGGCCCGAGCGGCGCGGCCACGTGCGCTGCTGCGCTCTCCATGCCGGCGCTGAAGCCAAGCTGCTAGCCAATCCACGATCCAGTCGTTCCGGGGTGCGGCGGGTCTTCGCGCCGGCGCCTGTCCCCGGCGCAGGGCCTGCGCAACGCTGGGCGGCCTTTCAGCGTCCTAGCTAGAGATGCTAGGCGGGCCTCCGACCCACTTGATGTGGTCGAATATGTACAATCCCGACAAGCCGCGTTTCAAGCGAGCGGTCGCTTGGCGCCGCATCGGGCAGTTTTTCATCCCGTACTGGCGCCAAGAGGCGCTGGTCCTGATCTGCATCGTGGTGGCCTCGACGTTGGGGCTGGCGACGCCGCTGTTGACCAAGCACCTCATCGACGTCTCGCTTGCCCAGCATGACCTGCGGGGGCTGTGGTTCGACGTCGGCGGGATGGTCGGGGCCGCGCTGCTGGCGATGCTGGTCGGCGTCTACCAGGGGTACCTGAACTCGCTGGTGGGCGAGGGGATCATGCGCGACATCCGGACGAGCCTGGTCTCGCACCTGCACCGCATGTCGATCTCCTTCTTCACGAACACGAAGACCGGCGAGATCATGAACCGGGTCTCGAACGACGTCGACAACGTCGACAACGTCGTGACCGGAACGCTGGTCACGATCGTCACCAACTTCGCGACGATCCTGACGACGGTCGTGACGATGTTCGTACTCGACTGGCGCCTTTCGCTGGTCGCGCTCGCCGTCGTGCCGTTGATGATCGTTCCACTCGGGCCGGTCGGTCGGCGCATGTACGCGGTTCGCCGGCTCACCCGCGAGAAGCGCGACGAGATCGAGAGCATGACGCAAGAGACGCTCTCGATCTCCGGGATCACGCTGATCAAATCGTTCGTGCGCGAGAACTTCGAGGGGAAGCGCTTCTTCCGCGCCTCCGACGACTTGATGACGCTCGAGATCAAGCTGGCCATGGTCGGCCGCTGGTTCATGGCGGCGATCGGGGCGATGGTCGTGATCGGCCCGGCGATCGTCTGGCTCGGGGGCGGCTACCTGGCGATCTCAGCCGGGCTGACGGTCGGAACGATCGTCGCGTTCGTCACGCTGCTGAGCCGGCTCTACGGGCCGGCTTCGGCGCTAGCCGGCGTTCAAGTGCAGATCGTCAGCGCGTTGGCGGTCTTCGAGCGCATCTTCGAATATCTCGACCTCACGCAGGAGACCGGCGGAACGCGCATGCTCGCGGACGTCCAGGGCGACATCCGCTTCGAAGACGTCCGCTTCTCGTACGGCGGCGAGCGCCAAGCGCTCAGCGGCGTGAGCCTGCACATCGCCCCCGGCCAAATGGCCGCCTTCGTAGGCCCGTCGGGTGCGGGCAAGACGACGATCACCCAGCTCGTCTCGCGCTTCTACGATCCGCAGTTCGGCCGCGTCCTCATCGACGGAGTCGACGTGCGCGACCTCGACCTCGAGTCGTTGCGCACGCACATCGGCATCGTCACGCAAGAGACCTACCTCTTCCACGACACGATCGGGACCAATCTGCGTTACGGCAAGGAAACCGCGACGCAGGCCGAGCTCGAGGCCGCGGCGCGCGCCGCCAACATCCACGACTTCATCGCTTCGCTGCCTGAAGGCTACCAGACGGTCGTCGGGGAGCGCGGTCACAAGCTTTCGGGCGGCGAGCGGCAGCGGCTCGCCATCGCGCGGGTCCTCCTCAAAGACCCGAAGATCCTGATTCTCGACGAAGCGACGAGCTCGCTCGACTCCGAGAACGAGGCGCTCATTCAGGCAGCCTTCGACCGCGTCATGCGCGGACGGACGAGCTTGGTGATCGCCCACCGGCTCTCGACCATCTTGTCCGCCGACGTGATCTTCGTGGTCGAAGCGGGGCGCATCGTCGAAAGCGGCTCTCACGCCATCCTGCTCGCGCGCGGGGGAACCTACGCCCGCCTCTACCGCACGCAATTCGAAAAGGGCGACGGCCGGGCCCTGAGCGCAACGCCCTCGGCTTAACAGGGCGGCGGCCGCAAGCAAGAGTCGCCCGCCTTGCGACAAAGTGAACCCGCATGCTCGCGGTGCCCAGCCGGACCATTCGACGCGCCCGCCTCGAAGGGCATGCGGCACTCCTCTGCGACTACGCCCTAACCGCAGTCAGCGCGGCAGGTGGTTTCGGCAAGACCACGCTGCTGCGGGCGTGGGCGAAGCAGGCGGCTTCGCAACACGACGTCGTGTGGCTCGCGCTCGACGAGGCCGACGCGGACTTTCGCACCTTCGTGGACGCGCTCGAGAATGCGCTCAGCGCCACGCTGGGTGCCGCTCGTGTGGCCGTTCCGATCCTCGAGCGTGGACGTGGCGAGCCCGCCGTTTTCGCGCGGGCGTTCGCGAAGGAACTTGGGGCGGCGAGCGAGCGCCGTGCGCGCAACGCCGTGATCTTCCTCGACGATTTCCATTTGGTACAGGGACACGCCGGGGTTCGGGAGCTCGTAGGCGGGCTGCTGCGGGCCCTTCCCCCGCGCGTCCACGCCGTCATAGCGGGCCGGCTGCCCCTGGATTTCTCACCGATCGTCAAGTTGCGCGCGGGCGGCTTGGTCGCCGACATCACGCAGAACGATCTGCGCTTCACCGCCGAGGAATCGCTCGCATTGCTCGAGGGCGCGGGCCTGCAGGGTGCGGAGCGCGAGAAGCTCGCCGAGCTGGTGCGGCGCGCCGACGGCTGGGCGATGGCGCTGCGCCTTTCGGCCCAAGCCGCTCCCGCGGTCAGCGGCGGTCCCGGGCGCTCAGCTCCGCCCGCGCGCCGGCCGCTCTTCGCATATCTGGCCGAAGAGGTCTTGCGGGCGCAGCCTCCCGACGTGCGCACCCTGCTGCTCGATTGCGCCGCCTTGAAGACGCTCGATGCGCGGGCGCTCGAACGCGTCCTCGACGTCTGCGACGGAAGCTTGGCGCTCGAGACGCTGCTCGGCCGGAACCTCTACCTGGAAGTCGCCGGCGAAGGCTACGCTTTTCACGAGCTCTTCCGCGAGTTCTTGATCGCAACCCAAACGCGCGAACAGCCGGACCGTCTGCGCGAGATCCGCATCCGCTACGCCCGCCTGCTCGAAGAGCGCGGCGACCTGATCGGTTCGGTCACGCAGTATCTGGAGGCCGGCGACTTCGTCGCGGCGATCGACCACGTCGCGCAGGTTCAATTCGCGATCCGTTACGGCGACAACGCGGAGCGCATCGCCGCGCTCTTGCGCCAAATCCCCGACGCGCTCAAACGCGAGCGCCCGCGCCTGCTGCAATTCGAGGCGGCGGTCAAACGCAGAATGCTCGATTTCGACGGCGCGGCGGCAACGTTTGCGCGAGCCCGCGCCTGCGCACTCGAGATCGAAGATTACCTGACGGCGTGCGCGTGCGCGATCGAAGAGGGCATGCTCGCGGACGACCTGCGGGCCGGCGGCCACGGCACCTTCGAACGCAGCGTGGAGCTCTTCACGGAGGCCTGCGAGTACGCGCGCCGCTGCGGCTCGAAGACTCCGATCTACGAGAAGACGGCCTTGCTCGCGCTTGGCCTCGCCCATGCCGCGTGCTTCGAGTACGAGCTTGCCGCGCCGCTGCTGGCGCTGGTCGAAGCGTTGCATCGCGTCTCGCCGTCGCCCTCCGACGTTCTCACGACGATCGCCGTCATCTACGGCTGGCAGGGCGATTGGCGGCGCTCGCTCGACTACGCCGAGCTCTCCGAAGACTTCTTGCGCAGCTGCGGCGGTACGCAGCTCCTGGGGCGGGCGGTCAAGGTGCAAGCCAGGGCGCACTGCTATCTGCACGACGACGCCGCGCGCGCCCTCGAGCTCGCCGAGCGAGCCGTCGAAGCCGAGCTCGCCACCAACGAGCTCGACGATCTGTCGGACGCCTACGTCGTCTTGGCGCGCGCCAGGCTGGCCCAACCCGTTCCCGCCATCGAGCTCGTGCACGCCGCGCTCGACGAAGCGGACGCGCGTCTGCAACGGCGCCCGAACCGCGCCACGTCGTTCGACATGCTTGCGCTGCGCTGCGAGACGTTCTTGGTCGACGGCGCGCCGGCCCCGGCTCGTCGCGAGCTCGGCGCGGCGCGAACGCAGGCCGTAGCCAATCGCGATCCGCACGAGCTTGCGCTCGTAACCTTCCTCGACGGTCTGCTCGCGTCGGCGGAGCTTGCGCACGCCGGCGCGGCCGAGCGCTTTGCCGCGGCCGGTGCCGAGTTCGAGCGGCTCCACGATGCCTTCCATGCAAGCCTGTGCGAAATCGCGGCGCTGGGCGCGAGGGTGCAAGCCGGCACGCTCGACGAGGTCGACTTTCTCGAATCGCTGGACCGGCTCGACGGCAGTGCGGCCGCGTTGCGTTCGGCGCCGCGCGCGGCCGCGCTGGTCCTCGCCTGGGCGCTGCGCGGCGGCATCGCGGCGGAGCGCGCGGACCGGGTTCTCGGCGATGCGGTAGAGTCCGCGCCGGACGAGTTGCTTTCGCTGGCGCTCGACGAGGAAGCGCCGAGCGCCGCGCGGATCCGCACCGTCGCCTTTCTGGCGCGGGATCCCGGCGATCAGGAACGGCGCCGGCTGCTCGTCAAGGTCGCGCGAGCCCGCAACCCTGCCGTCTCGGCGGCGGCCTCATCGGCGCTGCGCCTGTCGCGGCGCGACGCGGCCCCGCCGCTCGCACTCTACGCCGTGGGCCCGCTCCGGGTTCGCATCGGCGACGAGCTGCTCGACGAACGCGACGCGCGCTGGGCGCGCAAGAAATCGGTCGAGATGCTGCGCGTCTTGGCTCTCCTCGAAGGCCCCGTGCCCAAGACCACGATGCTCGCTTTTCTGTGGCCCGGGCGTACCGCGTCGGCACTGGAAACGAGCTTGCGCGTGACGTTGCACTCGTTGCGCCGTGCGCTGGAGCCCGGCGTCGAGGGAACCGGCAGCTACATCGACTACGACGGACAAACGCTTGCACTGCGCAAGGATGCGGTCGAGTTCGTCGACGCGCGGGAGGCGCAGCTCGCCTTCCGCCAAGCCGTTCTCGCGCGCAAGCGCGAGCGCTGGGAAGAAGCGGAGGCGCTGTTCGCCCGCGCGATCGAGCTCTTCAGCGGGGTGCCGTCGGAAGAGGACGCGGCCGAATGGTTGGCGCCCCACGCGAACTCCTGGCGCCGGATGCTGCTCGCCGCGCTGCGCTCGAGCGCGGAGCTGCGTCTGCGCGCAGGCGCTCCGCAGGCCGCCGAGACGCTCGTCGAGCGCGCTCTGACGCTGGAGCCGCTCGACGAGGACTCGATCTCCGTCGCACTCGACGTCGCGCTCGCGGCGCGCAACCTCGAGCGCGCGAAGGCAATCTTCGTGGCCTACAAGAAAAGTCTCGCAGCGGAGTTGGGAGCGACGCCCGGCTCTGCTTTGGTGGCAAAGTACGGGGCGATCCGCAAAGCGCGCTCCGTGGACCGAGCCTCGGATCTCACGACGCGCGAGGTCGAGATATTGACGCTGATCGGACACGGCCGAAGCAACAAGCAAATCGCCGCCGAACTTTTGCTCAGTCAATGGACGGTCAGTGGACACGTCGCTCGTATCTTGCGTAAGCTACACGTAGATTCGCGCGCCGCAGCGGTTGCGGCGGCCGGGGGGTTGCTCGAAGCATGAAGGAGATGGCACTCGGCGCGCTATGCCTGGCGGGCATGATCGCGCTGTCCGGTTGCTCCGCGGGTTCGTCGTCCGGCGTTCTCCCGAACGGCGCCGCAAATGGCCAGTCCAATTTGGTTCGCACGGAGTCTCCGACCGACGTCTTCGTTCCGATCTTCGACTCGGTCGGGGTCACCACGAATATCGTACCGAGCGCGAAAGTTAAGCTTACGCACTAAGCCTTCGCTGCGCGGCTCGGCGCGAAGTTCGCGACGCCTCCGGGCCGAACGACGAAGGATGGAAACGCCGCCGCTGCTTCGCGTGGAGGGGTTGACGAAGCGCTTCGGCCGGACGCCGGCCGTCGACCGCCTCAGTTTCGACGTGGCCAGGGGCGAAGTGCTCGGACTGCTCGGGCCCAACGGGGCCGGAAAGACGACGACGTTTCTGTGCCTGTGCGGCCTGCTGCGGCCCGACGCCGGTACGCTGGCCTTCGAAGGCCGCAAGCTCGGGCCCGAGCGCGGCCGGACCATCTCGCTGATCCCCGAGACGCCCGAGATCTACCCCATGCTCACGGTTTGGGAGCACCTGGCCTTCGTCGCGCGCAGCGCCCGCCTCGCGCCGGGCTGGGAAACCAAAGCCGAGTCGCTGCTGCAACGGCTGGGCCTGGCCGAGCGGCGCGATGACCTTGGGCAGGCGCTCTCCAAGGGCATGCGTCAGAAGACGCTGATCGCGGCCACGCTGGTCGCGAACGCGCCCGTGCTGCTCTTCGACGAACCGATGGTCGGCCTCGATCCGCTCGGCCAGCGCGAGCTGCGCGAACTGATCCGCGCGCTCGCGGCGGGGGGCACCTCGATCGTCATGAGCACCCACATGATCGAGCCTGCGGAAGCGTTGTGCGACCGTTTCATCATCATGAAGGCCGGGGCCGCGATCGCCAGCGGCGTCGCCGCGGAGCTTCGGGCGCGCGCGCCCGGACACGCTACCCTCGAAGACGCCTTCCTCGAGCTCACATCGTAGATGGGCGCGCTGGCGTATCTCGACTATTGCTACGCCAAGCACCAGTTGGGGGCGATCCTCCGTTCGCCCGGGCGGCTGGCGCTGTGGCTTCCGTACGTCGTCATGATCGCCGTGCTCGCCGTTCGGCGCGCGACCTTGAGCACGGCCGGCCCAACGCCGGACGACATCGGCATCACCACGGTCGAGGCACCGCTCTTTGCGACCTTGGCCGGGGGAACGTACCTCGTCGCGTTCGGACTGGTCATGGGCCTGGCGGGAACGGGCCGCTTCGCCGCCTTCCGTTCCCGCGCCGAAGCGTTCGCCTTCGCCAACGCCGGCCTTTCCTCGCTGTCGGTCGCCTTCTGGCTGCAGTTGCGGCGCTTCGTCGGCTCCTGGCCTCGCTGGATCTTGACCGTCATCTATCTCTTCGCGTTTGCCTCGCCGCACTCGCGCTCGGGCCCGATGTCGCACGTCACCCTGGCGGCATTGGTGGCCTTCGCCGCGCTTGCCATGGTCGAGCTGCCCGCGTTTCTCGCGTCGCGCCGGCGTTTCGGCGGGGTCGTCGCGCCGCTGGGCTGGACCCTGGTCGCGGTGGGCGCGGCGTACGCGCTGCTGGCCGCGCTCGGCCCGGAGAGCTGGTCGCACGGCATCGCGCTCGTGCGGCTCGACCCCGGGCGGCTGCTGCTGGCGATCGTCGCGGGAAAGGGTCCGGCCTTCGCGCTCGCGGCCGCCGTCCCGGCGGCGCTCGCGGCGCTGGCCGTCGTGCTGGGCCGCGACTCGATGCCCGAACTCTACCGGGCGACCACGCAGGCTTTCGCGCGGCGCGAACGCGGTGCCCACCGGCCGGCTCGTTTCCACGCGCGCGCGCTGCGTGCCGTCGTGCGCATCCCGGCGGGCTCGTTCGCGATCCTGTGGCAGGATTGGGTCGCGCTGCGGCGCCGGCCGGGCGGCTTGCGCTTGTGGCTGCTCGCGTTCGCGCTCTGGGGCTGCGCCGGGCTCGCCATCGATTACGACCTGATGGTGTTGGGCGACTTGTCGATTGCCACGGCCCTGAGCTCGTTGGCACTGATCGCCTCGCTCTCGATCGCACTGACCGCCAGCGTGACCATCGCCGACGATCTGGCGAAGCCGATCTGGTGGCTGGGACGCGATCCGTTGCTCGCGCGCGTCGCCGTCTGGACGGTCGCCCGCTCCTGGCGCGGCGGAACGAGCTTCGCGATGTTGCCGCTCGCAATCGGGTTCGGGACCGGGGACGCGCCGCTCGCGCTTGCCGGCGCTTCGAGCGCGGTGGTCGCCTGGTGGACGCTCAGCGCCCTGGGCGCCGGACTCTACGCCGCCTTCCCGAGCCGCATCGACGAGCGCGGCCCGATGGTACTGCTGCGCCTCTTCGGGTTCGGGCTTCTGTTGGCGCCGGCCGTCGCTGCGGGCACGCTGGTGCAAGTGCTGGCGCACGCGCCGGTTCTGGCCTGCTTCGCCGCCAGCATCGTGCTGGCGGTCGAAGCGAGCGGTGCGATCGCGTTTGCCGCCTGGCGCATCAGCGAGAACGGGGCCGGCATCGCGGCGCTCGAGCGCGCCGGTTAGCCGGCCCCAGCCCAGCTAGTGCTAATCTTCCTGCACTAAGCCGGCGTCTCGAGCGCGACGTGGAGTCCGGGGCCGGTGAAGCGCTGGACGTCTTCGGGCGTCAGGCCGGGCGCGCACTCGCGCAAGACCAGACCGTGGTGGTGATCGACGTCGATGACGGCGAGATCGGTGATGATGCGGTGCACGACGTGCTTGCCGGTCAACGGCAACGTGCACTCCTCGACGATCTTGTGCGCGCCGTCTTTGGCGACGTGCTCCATCATGACGATGACGCGCTTGGCTCCGTGAACGAGGTCCATGGCGCCGCCCATGCCTTTGATGAGCCGGCCCGGAACCCACCAATTCGCGAGGTCGCCCTTCATCGAGACCTGCATCGCGCCGAGGATGGCGACGTCGATGTGACCGCCGCGGATCATGCTGAACGAGGTGGCGGAATCGAAGAACGAGCCGCCGGACAGAACCGTGACGGTTTCTTTTCCGGCGTTGATCAGGTCAGCGTCCTGCTCGCCTTCCCACGGATAGGGACCCATGCCGAGAATTCCGTTTTCGCTCTGCAACGTGACCTTCACACCGGGAGCCACGTAGTTCGGCACGAGGGTCGGCAAGCCGATGCCGAGATTCACATACTGTCCGTCCCGCAGCTCTCTGGCGACGCGCTGCGCGAGTTGTTCTCTGGTCAGTGCCACGTCGACTCTCCTCGTCTAACTGTGCGCTGCGGCGCCATTGGCTGCCACGGCTGCGGGCTCGCGCTTGCGAACGGTGACGCGCTCGATTCTCTTGTCCGCCTTGCCGACCACGACGATGCGCTGAACGAAGATGCCGGGGGTGTGGACGTCCTGCGGGTCGATCTCACCAGGTTCGACCAGCTCTTCGACCTCGGCGATCGTGATCTCGCCGGCCGCCGCGCACAGCGGGTTGAAGTTGCGCGTGGCCTTGTCGTAGATCAGGTTGCCGTGACGGTCGCCTTTGCTCGCGCGGACGAAGGCGTACTCGGTGACGATCGCCGTCTCGAGAACGTACGGACGCTCGTGGTCGAAGACGTCGAAGACGCGCGTCTCCTTGCGCGGCGACGAGACCGCGGTCGTGCCGTCGTAATGGAAGCGCCAGGGCATGCCGCCGTCGGCAATGACCGTGCCGACGCCCGCGGGCGTATAGAACGCCGGAATGCCGGCGCCGCCGGCGCGCAAACGCTCGGCGAGTGTGCCCTGCGGTACGAGCTCGAGCTCGAGATCGCCGTTGAGATACTGGCGCTCGAACTCGCGATTCTCACCGACGTACGAGCTCGTCATGCGGCGGATCTTATTGGCTTCCAGCAACCTGCCGAGGCCGAAGCCGTCGGTGCCGCAGTTATTCGAGACGATCGAAAGATCGTGCGCGCCCTGCTCGAGCAACGCATCGATGAGCTTGATCGGTACGCCGTTGAGACCGAAGCCGCCGACCGCGATCGACGCGCCGATCGGAATGCCCGCGACGGCTGCTGCGACGTCGCTAAAGACTTTGTTCATTGCGAACCTCGACGAGAAAATTAGGTCCCTTCGTGCCCGTAGATAAGCTTGGGCGCCGCGAAAACCCTGGTGCCGTACTTCCGCATCGTGGAGGATCGACCTCGACCCGCGGCTCGCCGTCCGCGAGGGCTGGGGAAGAGTGCGACTTTTGCCACAACCTCGGCACGACCGCGCCTGCGGTTTCCGTGCGTAAAGAGGCCTTTACGAATTTGGAAAGACTCGCGCACCTCACGTGGAATGAACGGCCGTCGATCTACGTTCTAGCGAACGGGTGGCCGTCGAGCAAATTCAGCCGAGGGTCGCTGATCCTCATCCGAAGGGAGGTGTACACATTGAATAAGTTGATTGCAGCGCTGACCGCAGCGGCGTTCCTCGCGACGGCTCCGGCCATGGCCGCGACCACCACGAAGACGACGAAGACGGTGGCCCATCACGCCGTTAAGGGCAAGGCCGTCAAGGGCAAGACCGTCGTCCACAAGACGAAGACCGTCGCCAAGAAGAAGGCCACCAAGAAGCTCATCGTCAAGAAGCCCGCCACCAAGAAGAAGTAAAGAACTCCGGCTTTTTCTTATGAATCGTTCGGGCGCGGTCGTCGACCGCGCCCGCTTCTTTTTTCCAGGAGAGACCTTCCGGAGGTCTCAGCCGCCCAAGCTGATCGAGCCGTGGCCGAAGAGCGGCGGAACGTAATGACCGGCGGCCCAAGAGATCGCGAAGACGCCCGCGCCGAAGGCGACGATCTCGAGCCCTTTGAGCACCGGGTTGCGGCCGGCGAGATTGCCCGCGAACGCGCCGATCGAGAAGAGGGCGACGCCCGCGATCAACAGGCTGCACCAGCGCGTCAGACCCAGCGGCAGCGGCAAGAGGTACGAGAGCACCGGCAGCAACGCGCCCAGCGCGAACGAGCCGGCCATGCCGAACGTCGAGCGCAGGCCGCCGTCCTCGGCTTCGCGCAGATCGATGCCGAACTCGTCCCGCACCATCTCGTGCAGCCAGATATCGGGATTCTTCTGCAGACGGCGCACGATCGTCAGCGCCTCTTCGTCGGTGAAGCCTTTGAGCCGGTAGTAGGCCAGCTGTTCGGCGAACTCTTCGTCGGGCAAGTCGATCATCTCGCGCGCCTCGAACTGAATCGCGCTTTGCACGACCTCACGCTCGGCCTTGCCGCCCAAATACTCGCCGACGCCCATCGACATCGCGCCGACCAGCACCGAGAGCAGGCCCGTGATGACCGCGGTGGAGCGGTCGGTCGAAGCGCTGCCGACGCCGGTGACGATTCCGAGCGCGGTCAGGATGCCGTCCTGCGCGCCGAAAACCACCTCGCGAATGCCGCGCTGCCGCTCGAGGCGCTGGCGCTCCGGCGTGTCAGGAATACGGGCGGCGTTCCTACCGCGACCGACGACCGACACCACGCGGTTGTCGACGTTGATCGCGAGAGAATTCTGAAGCTCACTCATCGACCTCCCTGGCCTTCGCACTGCCGGGGAGTACAGCCCTTCCTTGCGACGTTCTTTAGGACGAGCTAAGCGCTTCGGTCAAATGCCGGCCACCGCGCGAATGAGATTGCGCGCGAACGGCACGCCGATCCCGGTCACTTGATCGTAGCCGACGCCGGCGCTGTATCCCGGGTCGTAGCCGGTCGCCGCCGGGGACGGGGCGGGCGACGGACAGTTCGTGGGATCCGAGCCGGGCGGGATGTTTTGACAATACGGGAGCTGGGCGTTGTTGCCGTAGGTCACGTCGAGGAAGGTGTCCGGATACGCCGAGGACTGGTAGATCTTGTAGAAGAGCGGGTTCGGATTGCCCAGCCGGTACGGCTTCGGTCCAGCCGCCCTCGCGCACGCGGGCGTCGCCTTGCAGGCCTCGAGGACCAGCGCCCACATCGCGGCCGCCTCCGGCGTCGCGACGCTGGTGCCGCCGAACGGAATCGGGCTCCTCGCCCCGCCTCCGAGCGTCGAGTCCGCATCGACGATGACGGCGACGCCGGTAGCGCTGTCGGCCTCGAGCGAGATATCGGGGACGTTCCGGAAGGCGGTCTGCACGCCGGGAACGCTCTGCTGGTAGCTCGGAAGCGGGAAATACGAAGAGATCCCGCCGCCCGAGCCGCCGCTGCCGGCGCTGGTCTGCAAGCCCCAAGCGGTAACCGGCCCGACGAAGTTGCCCGCGGAGTCGAGCGGCGTCGTCACGCCGCCGACCGCCACGACGTTCGGATCGGTCGCGGGATAGCTCACGCACGTGCTGTTCAAGAACGGAGGATAGGGATACTCCGCCTGGCAGAATTCGGCGCCCGAGTCGCCGCTGCCGGCGAAGACCGCGATCCCCTCGGCGGCCAGCATCGCGAACTCGGTCGGGTCGAGGCCTTGGCCGTCCGTCGTGAACTCATTGGGCGGGCTCGTTCCGCCCGGCGGCGCGACGCTGCCGAACTCCGCACCGCCGTAACTCAGCGAGAGCACGTCCGCGGTGTCGTGGTCGATCGCGGTCTGCAGCTCGTCGTCGGACAAGACCAAGCCCTGTTCGGGGAACCCCGCCCCGGGCGGACAGGGCTGCCCTTCTATCGGATTTCCGCCTACGTTGAGGCAGCCGTCGTTCGGGTTGTACGCGAGATAAAACTCGATCTTTGAATCCCGGGCCAGCGAGGCAGCCTGCTCGGTGTCGATCTGCGCCTCGCCGTCTTCCGGATCGCAGTTCGCCGAAGGCGAGGTCGAAGGGTTGTAGGCCGGATTGCCGGCGGTCGTGCACGCCGCCGTGACGGGCGGCGGGGAAGCGAAGCCCGATGCGCCGTTCACGGCCGGATCGCTCGAGCTCGTGCTTACGACGCTCAGCGAGCTGCTGCCGCTCACCCCGTACAGGGACTTGAAGGCTTCGAGGTCGCCGAGCCGCGTCGAGGTCTGGGTCGAGACGGGCCCGGTGCCGATGATGCCGAGCGTGATGCCGCTACCCGTGAAACCCGCCGCGTACGCGCCGTTATAGTCGAACGCGGCGGCGAGCTGTTGCGGCGAATAGCCGCCGCCTTGCGAGCCCGTCCCCGGGTGCGTGAGCGACGAAACGAAATAGCGTTTGGGCCGCAACACGATGTTCGGCGAACCGACGACGGGAACGTTCCCCGGCAGGTGCGGCGCCGTCATCGGCGCGAGGAACACCTCCGAACCGTTTTGGAACACGCCGAACTTCGTGTCGAAGGCGCGCTCGAGTTGCGCCTGCGTACCCTCGACCTGCAGCAAGAGGCGCTGTCTCCAGCCTAGCACGCTGAGGCCCTGCGCCTTGAAATACGCAACGGCAGCGTTGCTGTCGCCTTGCGTCGCACTGAAGCGGTCCGCGATCTGTGACGGCGTCAGAAACTGCCGGTAATTCGGCGAGCTCGGATTGTTGACCGACACGGCGTAGGCCGCGAGACCTTTGGCATCTTGCATGCGCAGCGCCACGTCGAACGCCATTCGTCCGAACGTCGCCGGCTTGAGCAGCTGGGATTTGTTGACGAACTCGGCGTCGTACGCGAACGACGCGGGACCCGTGGCACCCGGCGCACCTCCCGGCACGAACGGCGCCGCGGATTTGGAGCCGCCGCCGCACGCGGTCGCCGCGACGACGAGAAATCCCAGCGCCCAGCTCAAGCGCTTGTCGATGCCCATGCTCAGACTCTCCTCGGGCCAACGCGCATCAGCCGACGCAAGAAGCCGGTGTGACGCATGGTGCGGTTGCGCTCGACCAAGGCTCGAAAGCCCGCCGTCGCTTCCTGCGCCGCCGCGCTGCGGGCCGCCGTCGCGCTCAGCGCGGAACGCGAGGCGGCGAGCGCGTCGAGCGTGGCGCCGGTCAGGCCGACCGTCTCGCTGACGGTGCTCGTTTGCAGCGGCGTGGAACTCGTCGCGATCGGCACGTGCGTCTGACCCGAAAAGTCGTAGTACTGTTGGGTCGTGTCGCTGAGCTGGACGCAAGCGACGCCGACCTCCGCGACCGTGTACGTCGTGTTCTGCCACGTCTCCAGCTCGCCGAAGATCGTGTCGACGCGCACGACGGTTTGCGTCAGCCGGCGCGACGGGCTCGCATACGAAGAGGCCACGTTGCAGCTTGCCGGAATCGCCGCAGGGCCGTCGTCGACATAGGTTTCGTTCGAGAGAATGGGAGGTGCCTGCGGATACCAGACCGCGACGGAGAAATCGAGCTCGGCAGCCTTACCCGTATTCGAGAGCGCCGCCGGGACGTTGAGCGTTATCGGAATCAGCGTTCCGGGCGACGTCGAGGCTACCGGTCCGACTACGAAGGTCGTGTTCGAACCGGCCGAGGCCAGCCCCGCAAGCGGAAAAGAGTAATTTGCGCTGCCGTCCGAGTTTTCGACCGCCGTCGAAGAACTGCCGTCGGGAAAGTTCGACGTCTCGGTATAGGAGCCGTCGGCCTTGACCGTGCGCGTCGTCGTCTGGCCGTCGGGATCGGTCTCGTTGGTCGTCAGCGCGGCGTTGTTCGCCGGTAGAATCGCGCCCGTCGTCTCCGGGAGCACGTCGACGAGTCCGTTACCGCTGTTCTCCACCGTCTGCGTCTGCACGCCGTCGGACGTGGTCTCGGTCGACCCCACGAGCTCGACGAACGTGCTCGTGCCGCTGGCGACGTACGCGTAGTACGCGTCGCTCTTGCTGGTCGACGTCTTGAGCGGCGCCGTGTCGGTCTCCCTGGTGGCGAAGTCGTAAAGGCCGGCGATGGTGTCGAACGTCGCGCCCGAGACCGCGACGTTCTGCGCGACGCTGGCCGTGGTCGTCTGCCCAAAGCTTGGATTGGGTGAAGGCGCGGGAACGATCGTCACCGGGGCGCGGACGAAGCTCGTGGTCGTCGTTCCGGCATACGTGTAGGCATCGCCGTTGATCGCAGGCCGGTACGATCCCGGAGTTTGCGACGGACTCGGACTGCCGCTGCCTCCACCGCACGCTACGAGCGAAACTGCGCAGGCGAGCAAGGTGAAAAGCCTCTTCTTCAAACGCAACGCGACCTCGCTGAAGCCACACGACAGCTCGGCTGCTCGCAGAGAGAACCGAGCACCGAGATTGAGCCGAAAACATTCGGTTTCGCAAGCCCTGCGGCCTCCGGCAGCCATTCTCACACGCGAGGGAGAAGCTCGCGGCGATGGATCACGATAGCACCGACCCCGCAGTCAACCCGATCGTCGCTCTGGCGCAGCGCATCCGAACGCGGCGCGACGTCGGCGCTGCTATCGACTCCGCGATGCCCGACGGCGGCACCGTCGAGGCCTCGGATGCCGGGGGAGCGCTCGAAGCGTTCGCGCAGGCGCTGCAAGCCGGCGTGCGGCGTCTCAACGCAATCCTCGGCAAGAACGGCGTCACCTTCATCCGGCTCGAGCGTCCGCTGCGCGTGCGGCTGCGTTTTCGCGAGCAGCGCATCGCGCTCGACCTCGACGAGGCGCGTCAGCTCGTGACCGTACGCGGATCCGGCCTCGACGGCGACTATCAGTTCGCCGGTGCCGCCGGCACGCTCGGGCTGATCAACCTCTCGAAGCTTTCGACCGAGGCCGGCTACGGCGAGCCGCTCACCCCTTCGCTTTTGTTGAAGACGCTCGCGCAGGACGCGGAGCTGCCGCGGCCGGCGCACCTCGACGGGAGCGGCCCGCTGCAGTTTTAGCCCCGCTCTTGGCGCCCGCTTTCGCTTTCAGCGCGCGCGCCACGAGCGGTGCGCTCGGACAGATCTTCACGACGGGACACTTCGAGCACGACGGAACCGGCGCTTTGCAAATCGCGCGGCCGTGCAGAATCAGCCAGTGGTGCGCGAACCGCAACTTCTCGGCGGGCACGAGCATGACGACGTCGTCCTCGACGTCGCGCGGCGTCTTGCCGAGCGTGAGGCCTAGCCGGTGCGCGACCCGGAAGACGTGCGTGTCGACGGCGAAAGCCGCCTGCTCGAAAGCGACTGCGAGCACGACGTTGGCGGTCTTGCGCCCGACGCCGGGGAGCGCCTCGAGCGCATCGCGGTCGGCAGGGACGTCGCCGCCGTACCGTTCGACCAGCGCTGTCGAAGCGGCGATGATGTTCTTCGCTTTGTTGTGATAGAAGCCGGTCGACTTGATGAGCCCCTCGACGTCCTCCAGCGGTGCGCCGGCCAGCGCCTGCGGCGTCGGATACTTCGCGAACAGAAACGGCGTCGTCAGGTTGACGCGCACGTCGGTCGTCTGTGCGCTGAGCATGACCGCGATCAGCAGCGTGAACGGCGACTCGTACTCGAGCGCGGTCACCGCCTCGGGATAGGCCGCCTCGAGCAGGGCCAGCTCCTGTTCCGCAACGGCCCGCGAGACCTTGCGCGCCGGGAAGGGGATCTTGGGCCCGGCCGAAACCGCCGGGCGGGCTTGCGTCGTTTTAGGCACGATGCCGTTCTTCAAGACGAAAGACCCGACCGTCCCGCCTGGACAGCAGCTCACCGACGGCTTTCCCGTCTTGCACGTCGGCGACGTTCCGCGCTTCGATCCCCAGACGTGGCGGCTGCGCTTCTTCGGCTTGTGCGACAACCCGTTCGAACTGAGTTGGGACCAGCTGCGGGCCGAGCCGTCACAGGAGTGGCGCGGCGACATCCACTGCGTCACGCGCTGGAGCAAGCAGAACACGATCTGGCGCGGCGTCCCCTTCAAGCGGCTCGTGGAACGAGCGAAGCCCAAGGCGCAGGTGACGCATGTCGTTCAGCACGCCGACAACGATTACACGACCAATCTCCCGCTCGAGGCCATGCTTGGCGACGACTGTCTGGTCGCTTACGAGTTCGACGGCCGGGCGCTCGAACCGATCCACGGGGGGCCCGTTCGCATGTTGGTCCCCAAGCTCTATTTCTGGAAGAGCGCCAAGTGGGTGAACGGCATCGAGTTCCTCGACCACGACGAGAAGGGCTTTTGGGAAGTCCGCGGCTACCACAACGAGGCGGATCCCTGGAAGGAAGAACGCTATAGCGATCTGCCCAGCTGGTTCGGCTAGTCTTCGGCTAGCATAAGGGGGGAGCCCAATGGCCGGCAACCTCGACGACATCGGCGTCTTGCGGCGGCGCGAGATCGAGGCGCGCATCCTCGCGCCGCTGCTGGAGGCGTTCGGCCGCGAGTTCGGCGACGAGCGCGTGCGCGAGCTCGCAGGCGAGGTCATCGTCCGCATCGCGCGCGAGCAAGGTCGAGCGCTCGCCGATGGTCTCGGCGACGACTCGCTTCCCGCGTTCGGGACGGCGCTGGAGAACTGGCGCAAGGGCGACGCGCTCGAGCTCGACGTGCTTGCGCAGAGCGAGGAGCGCCTCGAATTCAACGTGACGCGCTGCCGGTACGCCGAGCTGTACCGCGAGTTGGGGATCGCGGACCTGGGCGCGCTGCTCTCGTGCAATCGCGACGCGGCGCTCATCGAGGGCTTCAATCCCGCGATCGACCTGACGCGCACCCAGACGATCATGCAGGGCGCGGGCTGTTGCGATTTCCGTTATGCCAAACGTGGCCCCGCTGCAAAGGGCGCCGAAGACGAAACATCGGAGCCCTGCCGAACGGTAACGTCGGCATGAGCGAGCAATCGAACCGGCTGCAACCGCGCTTCGGCGGCTTGATCGAAAGCCTCGTCGTCTCGATCGTCCTGCCCCTGGCGGCCGTCCAGGTTATGCAGCACTACGGCGTCTCGCTGGTCAACGCGCTCGCGCTCTCGGCCGTCTTTCCGGCGGGTCAATCGCTGTTCGCCTGGCTGCGCACGCGGCACATCGACGCGCTCGGCGCGATCTCGCTCGCGTTTATCGTCGTGAGCGTGGCGGCCTCGCTGATCAGCGGCGACCCCCGTTTCGCTCTCGTCAAGGAGTCGCTGCTGACGGGCCTTTTCGGGCTGATTTGCCTCGGCTCGATCGTCTTCGCGCCGCGCCCGCTCATGTTCTACTTCGGGCGCCAGTTCGCAACCGGCGGCGATCCGGCGCTCGGCGCTGAGTGGGATTCGCGCTGGCAGTACCCGTTCTTTCGCCAGGTACAGCGCACGATCACCGCGGTTTGGGGCGTGGCGTACGTGCTGGAAGCCACGCTGCGCGTGATCGTCGCCTACCACGCGGCGCCGTCGACGACGCTCATCGTCTCGCCTTTGCTGGCGACCGTCGTCACCGCGTTCTGCATCGTCTGGACCATCCGCTACGCCCGTTGGGCGACGCGCCGCGGCGAAGAGATACGCGCGCAACGCTTAGCCGAGAAGGCCGCCGCCGGCGACAAGCCGGAGCCGAATTCGCTCGCCGGCACACCGCTCGTGGCACCGCGCGACGGCGCTCAGTGACGCAGACGTACACCGCCGTCGCCCATCTCGACCACGCCTTCCTCGTGGAGCCTGCATACGATCGTCGAGAGCGCGGCTTCGTCGTGGTGCGGGAGCCGCGGCGCGAGCTCGCGCTGCAAGTCCAGCAGCGAGATGCGCTCGCCCGGCTCGAGTTCGCGCAGACGGTCGACGACGCGTCCGCGCGCGAAGCGCACGGTTCGTTCGAAAGCGAGGCGCTCTTGGGGCGAGCGCGTGCGCGGATGGCGCGCCGCCAGCTCGGCTAGCGCCGCCGCGTCGACCGGCGCAGCGGCGCAGACGCGCTGCAGCGGACAGAGCAGACACTTGGGGGCGCGAGCCGTGCACAGCGTCGCGCCCAGATCCATCAGCGCCGAGTTAAAGGCGAACGCGTGGCCGGGCGGCAGCGATGCGGCGACCGCGGCTTCGAGTTCGACGCCGTTTGCGCGAGGCGGCCACTCCACGCCGAATTGCGTGCGGTGCACGATGCGTCGAAGGTTCGTGTCGAAGGCGACCTCGTCGGCGTTGAAGGCGAAGGCGGCGATCGCGCGAGCGGTGTACGGTCCTACGCCCGGCAGCTGCTCGAGGACGGCAGGATCCCGCGGAAGGACGCCGCCGTACTCGTCGCATAGCGCGCGAGAGAGACGATGCAGGCGAATCGCGCGTGAGTTATATCCCAGGCCGCGCCATTCGCGCACGGCATCGGCTTGCGAGGCAGCCGCCAACGCTTCGAACGAGGGGAATCGGCCCACGAAACGTTCGAAGGACGGGATGACGCGCTCGACTTGCGTTTGCTGCAGCATGAACTCGCTGACGACGACGCGGTACGGCGTCGGTTCGGTGCGCCAGGGCAAGTGCGTGCGCCCGCGTTCGCCGTACCAGCCGAGCAGCGCTTCGGCAAAAGCGTTCAGCGCGCCGCGACCTGCGCGATCGCCGTGCCGATGCGTCGAATCCCCTCGACGAGCGCGTCGCGCGAAACCGGGGTGATCGCCAACCGAAAGCTATGGTCGCCGCCCGCGGCCGCATGAAAGGCTTCGCCGAAAAGGAAGGTCGCGCCGAGCCGCTCGGACGCATCGAGCAGCGCGCGGGCGCGCATCTCGCGCGGCGCCGTCGCCCAGAGATAGAAGCCGCCCGCACCATTGGCCAAGCGCACCGATTTGGGCCAGTGCTTGTCGATCGCTTTTCGCGCCAGCTTTCGGCGCTCGCTCAATTCGCTGCGAAGCTTGACGAGATGCGTATCGTAGCCTCGCGCGAGGTAGTCGCAGACGCCGGCCTGGACGTACAAGCTCGTGGCCATGTCGTACGACTGTTTGCGCAGCAGCAAGCGCTCGTAGATCGAGCGCGGCGCGGTCAACCAGCCCAACCGCAGCGAGGGTGCGATCGACTTCGAGAACGTGCTGAGATACACGACGTAGTCGGGCGAGTGCGTTACCAGCGGAGAAGCCTGTTCGGCCGCGAGCTCACCGTAGGGATCGTCCTCCACGATCGGCACGCGGTAGCGATGCGCGAGCGTGACGAGACGCTCGCGACGATCCGCATTCAGGGTCACTCCCATCGGGTTGTGCAGCGACGGCATGGTGTAGATAAAGCGCGGCGGCCGCGTCCGCAAGATCGCCTCGACGTGATCGACCCGCATCCCATCGTCGTCGACCGCGACCGGAATGGCACGCAGGCCCGCGATCTGGAAGATCTGCAAGGCGCCGGGGTACGTCGGTTGTTCGACGACGATCTCGTCGCCCGGTTCGGCGAGCGAATTGGCGACCAGCGAGATGCCTTGCGTCGAGCCGGTCAAAACGAGCACGTCGCGCGGTCCGACCTCGCATCCGCGGCTGCGCATCCGCGCCGCGATCGCTTCGCGCAGCGGAGCGTGGCCCTCGGAATCGCCATACGACAAGACGTAGTCAGGGTCGCCTGCGACCCGGGCGAACGAAGCGGCGAGGTCGTCGAGCGGCGATGGGTCGGACGGCGGCACGCCCTGCACGAACGAGATCCGCCCGCCATGAAAGGTCGCCGCCAGCTCGCCCAGGACTTGCGGGAACGAGCCGACCCGCCACGGCGGAAGCGTCACCCACCAAGGCACGTCCTCGCCGAGCGACGGCGCGCCGGCCGCGCGCGCGACGCGCGAGCCCGAACCGACGCGCTGCTCGATCAACCCATCGGCGACGAGCTCGCGATAGGCGCGCACGACCGTGCTGCGGTTGACGCCGAGCCGCTCGGCAAGCGTTCGTTCGGGCGGGAGCCGCGTCGACTCAGGCAGCCTGCCCGCGAGGATCGCTTCGCGCAGCTCCTCGTAGATCTGCTGATAGATGGGGACGATGCTGTCGCGGTCGATCGCGAGGAGCGCCGACCGCCAGCCGATGTCGCGCATCGCAGGCTCGTTCCACGGCGGAACGGGCCGTTCCGGCGCCGGCTACGCGCAGGCGCCCCGGTCGCCGATTGGCCATCCTACCGAACAAGTTTTGATCTTCAATATTCAGCAGCGGGGCTGCCGGTGCGACGAGCGAAGCCCACACACTCTCAAATCGGGAGCCCGCAATGACTGATACGTCGCTCGTTCAACCTTCCGCCAAGCGCAATGGAGCATCCGCCGAGCCGGTTAGCGTTCAAGCGGATCCGGCGGAGACTCAGGAATGGCTCGACGCGCTCGACGGTGTGATCCAAGCCGAAGGAACGGCTCGCGCGGGGGAGCTCGTCGAGAATCTGCTCGTCCGAGCCCGCACGCGCGGCGTGCCGTTGCCGGTCGCCATGACGACTCCTTATGTCAACACGATTCCCCCCGATCAGCAGCCCCCGTTCCCGGGCGACCACGACATCGAGGAACGGCTGCGTCACTACGTTCGCTGGAACGCGATGGCGATGGTCGAGCGTGCGAACAAGGAGTCGAGCGAGCTCGGCGGCCACATGGCGACCTTCCAATCGGCGGCCACGCTTTACGACATCGGCTTCAACCACTTTTGGCATTCGCCGTCGGACGAGCATGCCGGCGACTTGGTGTACATCCAGGGCCATTCCGCGCCGGGAATCTACGCACGCTCGTTTCTCACCGGACAGCTCACCGAAGATCAGCTGCTCAACTTCCGGCGTGAAGTCGACGGCAAGGGGCTCTCCTCGTATCCGCATCCGTGGTTGATGCCGCACTACTGGCAGTTTGCGACCGTCTCGATGGGCTTGGGCCCGTTGCTGGCCGTCTACAACGCGCGCTTCATGCGGTACTTGCACGACCGCGGGATCGCCGACGCGACCGGCCGCAAGGTTTGGGCTTTCCTCGGCGACGGGGAGATCGACGAGCCGGAATCGTTGGCCGGGCTCGGCTTGGCGGCTCGCGAGAAACTTGACAACTTGATCTTCGTGGTGAACTGCAACCTGCAGCGGCTCGACGGCCCGGTCCGCGGCAACGGCAAGATCATTCAGGAGCTGGAAGGCATCTTCCGGGGCGCGGGCTGGAACGTCATCAAGGTCGTGTGGGGCCGGCACTGGGATCCGCTGCTGGCGCGCGACCGCAACGGCACGCTCGTCAAGCTGATGGGCGAAGTGCTCGACGGCGACTATCAGACGTACAAATCGCGCGACGGCGCCTACGTGCGCGAGCACTTCTTCGGCCGCTATCCCGAGACGCGCGAGCTCGTCAAGGACATGACCGACGAGGAGCTTTGGAAGCTCAACCGCGGCGGACACGATCCGTACAAGGTCTACGCCGCGTACCGTGCCGCGGTCGAGCACACCGGGAGCCCGACGGTCATCCTGGCCAAGACGATCAAAGGCTACGGCATGGGGACCGCGGGCGAAGGGCAGAACATCGCGCACGGTCAGAAGAAAATGATGCGCGAGCAGTTGCGGCTCTTCCGCGACCGCTTCTCGATCCCGGTCTCCGACGCCGAGCTCGAAACGGTGCCGTTCGTCAAGCCTGCCGAAGATAGCCGCGAGATGCTCTACCTCCGGCAGCGCATCGAAGAGATGGGCCAACGGCCGGTGCGGCGCGAGAACGTCGAAGCGGCGCTGGACGTGCCGCCGCTCGAAACGTGGAAAGCGCTGTTCGAGGACTCGGGCGAACGCGAGTTCTCGACCACGATGGCTTTCGTGCGCTTCCTCGCGACGCTCTTGCGCGACAAGACGGTCGGGCCGCGCGTCGTGCCGATCGTCGCCGACGAGTCGCGCACGTTCGGCATGGAAGGTATGTTCCGGCAGCTGGGAATCTATTCCAGCGTCGGCCAACTCTATCGCCCACAAGACGCCGAGCAGCTGATGTGGTATCGCGAGGACAAGACAGGTCAGATCCTCCAGGAAGGCATCACCGAGGCCGGCGCGATGTCCTCGTGGATCGCGGGCGCGACCTCGTACTCGACCCACGCCAAGCAGATGCTGCCCTTCTTCATCTTCTACTCGATGTTCGGCTTTCAGCGCATCGGCGACTTGGCGTGGGCCTCGGGCGACATGCGCTCGCGCGGCTTCTTGCTGGGGGGGACGTCGGGCCGCACGACGCTCAACGGCGAAGGCTTGCAGCACGAGGACGGACACAGCCATCTCCACGCGGGGGCGATCCCAAACTGCGTGCCCTACGACCCGACGTTCGCGTACGAAGTCGCGACGATCATGCACGACGGCACTCGCCGCATGCTCGAGCAACAGGAGGACGTGTTCTACTACGTCACGTTGCTCAACGAGAACTATCACCACCCGGCACCGCCGCCCGACCGTCACGAAGGAATCCTCAAAGGCTTGTATCTGCTGCACGCGGCGGAACCGGTCGAGGGCGCGCCGCGCATCCAGCTGATGGGCTCGGGCGCCATTCTGCGCGAAGTGATCGCTGCGGGCGAGCTCTTGCGCGAAGGCTTCGGCGTCGCCGCCGACGTGTGGAGCGCGCCCAGCTTCACGCTGGTCGCGCGGGACGGCGTCGACACCGCGCGCTGGAACATGCTGCACCCCGAGGCCGAACAACGGCTCCCGTACGTGATGCAAGCGCTCGAAGGTCACCCGGGACCCGTCATCGCCGCGAGCGATTACGTCAGGCTGTTCACCGAGCAGATCCGGCCCTTCGTCGAGCGCAGATTCACGGCGCTGGGAACCGACGGTTTCGGGCGCAGCGACACGCGCGCGAAATTGCGTGGCTTCTTCGAGGTCGACCGGCGCTGGATCGCCGTCGCCGCCCTGGCGGCCCTCGCCGGCGAAGGTGCGATCTCGCGGCAACAGGTCGCCGCGGCGATCGCGCTCTTCGAATTGGATCCTGAAAAGCCCAATCCGGTGAAGGTGTAGCGATGGCCAACCAAATCGACCTCGTCGTCCCCGACATCGGCGACTTCCACGACATCCCGATCATCGAGGTGCTCATCCAGCCGGGGCAAGTCATCGCGAAAGAAGCTCCGCTGGTGACCCTCGAGTCGGAAAAGGCGACGATGGAGGTTCCCGCCAGTGTCGGGGGGACGGTCGCGAGCGTGCGCGTTCGTGTCGGCGACAAAGTCTCGCAAGGCACGGTTCTGGCCAGCGTTGAGCTAGCCGACTCGGGCGGCATGCCTCCCCCACCGGCTCCTCCGGCGGCAGCCGCTCCGCCGCCGGCCGCAGCCGCGCCGTCTGCCCCCGCGCCGGCGGCTGCCGCCGGGGCGGGGCACAACGGGCGAGGCTCGAGCATCCTCGAGCTGGCGGTACCGGACATCGGCGATTTTCACGACGTCCCCGTGATCGAAGTACTCGTCGCGCCCGGCGACACGGTCGCCAAAGACGCGCCGCTGGTGACGCTCGAATCGGAGAAAGCGACCATGGAAGTGCCGGCGGCGAGCGCCGGCACCGTGCGCGACGTTCGCGTCCGCGTCGGCGACAAAGTCTCGCAAGGTTTCGTGCTGGTCACGGTCGAGACGAAAGCCGGAGCTGAGGCCTCGGCAGCCGCTTCCGCGCCGTCCCCTGCGGCGGCGCAGGCCACGCAGGGCCAGGCCGCCACAGCCGCTGTAGGCGCCGCCGTAGTTCAGGCGGCGCCCTCGGCACCGCCGCCCGACACCGCGCGAACCGAGATCCCGAGCGCGGAGAAGCCTCCGCCGGCGATCGGCCCCGTCCACGCTAGTCCCGGGATCCGCCGGTTCGCGCGCGAGCTTGGCGTCGACCTGAACCGCGTGCGCGGCAGCGGCCCGAACGGACGCGTCACCCGTGACGACGTGCAAGCCTTCGTCAAGCGGACGCTGACCGAAGGGCCGGCGACCAACGGCGCGGGCGCGACGGCCGTCGGCGGCCTTTCGATCGCGCCTTGGCCGAAGGTGAACTACGAGCAGTACGGCCCGGTCGAGCGCGTGCCGCTCTCGCGGATCAAGAAGTTGTCGGCAGCGAATCTGCACCGCAATTGGGTGATGATTCCGCACGTCACCCAGCACGAAGAGGCCGACGTCACCGAGCTGGAGGCCTTCCGCAAGGCGGTCAACGCCGAGCAGCGCGAGGCAAAGGTCACGATGCTGGCGTTCGTGCTGAAGGCGGCGGTCGCGGCGCTCCTGCGCTACCCCGAGTTCAACGCAGCGCTCGAGGGCGACGGGCTCGTGCTGCGGCGCTACTACCACCTGGGCTTCGCGGCCGACACGCCGGGCGGGCTCGTGGTTCCCGTCGTGCGCGACGTCGACAAGAAGGGCGTGCTGGCGCTGGCGCGCGAGACGGCGGAGCTGGCCGCCAAAGCGCGCGACGCCAAGCTCAGCATGTCCGAGATGGCCGGCGGGACGTTCACCGTCTCGAGCCTCGGCGGCATCGGCGGGACGGCCTTCACGCCGATCGTCAATGCGCCTGAAGTCGCCATCCTCGGGCTTTCACGCTCGTCGCTGCGACCGGTGTGGAACGGC
Source organism: Vulcanimicrobiaceae bacterium (assembly GCA_052267165.1). Taxonomy (GTDB): domain Bacteria; phylum Vulcanimicrobiota; class Vulcanimicrobiia; order Vulcanimicrobiales; family Vulcanimicrobiaceae; genus CAWICD01. The sequence goes on from JBKQHO010000037.1 coordinate 26,387, forward strand.
TCGGCCTTCGTGCCGCGCACGATCCTGCCGCTCTCGCTTTCCTACGATCACCGCGTAATCGACGGCGCCGCAGCGGCGCGCTTCTGCGTCTTCCTCGCGCAAGCGCTTTCCGACATACGACGAACCTTACTGTAGAAGCAGGCTGCCGTCGCCCGCGTTCGAGCGAGGCAGGGGCAGATGAGCCGAGCGCCTGACTTACCGACGGCTTAGTTCGCGAAAATGCTCGGATCGCAACCGGGTTGAAACGAAACGGCGGGGCTAGCGCCAAAAAGGAGCAGACATTGGCAGATCATCAAGTCGATGCGATCGTCATCGGCGCGGGGCCGGGCGGGTATCACGCTGCGATCCGGCTCGGACAGCTCGGCAAGAAGGTCGTGTGCTTCGACCGCGACGAGGTCGGCGGCGTGTGCCTCAACTGGGGTTGCATCCCGACCAAGGCGCTGCTGCACGTCGGTGAGGTGGCGCGCCACATCCGCGAAGCCGACAAGATCGGGCTGAAGGTGGCCGCTCCCGAAGTCGACCGCGCCGGCGTCACGGCGTTCAAGGATTCGGTCGTCAAAGCCAACGTCGGCGGCGTCAACCAGCTCTTCAAGGCGAACAACGTTCAGTTCGCGTACGGCGAAGCGTCCTTTGTTTCGGCGAACACGGTTTCGCTCAAAGGGCGCGACGGCACGACCGCGACCTACGAAGCCAAAGACGGAATCGTGATCGCGACCGGCAGCGCGCCGATCGACGTGAAGGCGTGGCCGCGCGACGGCGACACGATCATCAATTCCGACGATGCCGTCGGGCTGCCCAAGCTTCCGGCGACGATGCTCGTGATCGGCGGCGGCGTGATCGGGCTCGAGTTCGCGACCGTCTACACGCGCATGGGCGCGAAGGTGCTGGTCGTCGAGATGATGCCCCAGCTGCTGACCGGCAGCGACCTCGAGATCGCCAAGACGATGGCGCGCATCCTCAAGAAGCAAGGCATCGAGATCGCGCTCGCGACCAAGGTCGTCTCGCTCGAGAAGGGCGGCGCCGGCGTGAAAGCCGTCATCAACGGCGAGTACACCAACGGCAAGGACGAGACACGCGAGTTCGAAGTCGCGCTGGTCGCAGTCGGCCGGCGCCCGGTCACCGACGGACTCAACCTTGCGGCCGCGGGCGTCAACCTCGACGAGCGCGGCTTCATCGCGGTCGACGCGCAACGCCGCACCGCGGTCCCCGGCATCTTCGCGATCGGCGACATCACCGGTGCACCGCTCCTCGCCCACAAGGCGATGAAGGAAGGCGTCGTCGCCGCCGAGGTGATCGGAGGCGACCGTTCTGCGGCCTACGATCCGATCGCCGTTCCGAATTGCGTCTACACGGATCCCGAGGTCGCGACCGTCGGGCTCTCCGAGGAAGAAGCCAAGGCCAAAGGCTACGAGCTGCGCATCGGCAAGTTCCCGCTCATCGCCAGCGGACGCGCGCGGACGATGAACGAGTCCGACGGGCTCATCAAGCTCGTCGGCGACGCGAAGAGCGACCTGCTCCTCGGCATGCACATCATCGCGCCGCAGGCCGAGTCGCTCATCGGCGAAGGCGTGATAGCCCTCGAGATGGGCGCGACGCTCGAAGACATCGGCCTCTCGATCCATCCGCATCCGACGCTCACCGAGTCGATCATGGACGCGGCGGAAGCGGCCCACGGCAAAGCCATCCACGTCGTCAACCCCAAGCCCAAACCGCAGCCGGTCGCGGCTGGGAGTTAGGCGCGCTCGTTGCAACAAGGCGCGAGGTACATGGCGGGGCGGGCGTCGGCGGGGCGTTGCTTAGCGACGGGTAGCGTGCGGCGCGGGTACGCTGCGGGGCCGCTCCTCGCCCGCCCCTCCCGTCTAATAACGCCCTGTCGGCCCCTTAAAACCAACCTCTTCGTTACGCGAGTCCGCAGTGTCATACGTGCGCGTGTCGACTCTCAGCGCTCCGCAGTTTCCGCCGCATCTCTTGGGGTGTGCGGATGAAAACGGTGCGGTTGTTGGAGTTGGGGCGGCGGGGGTATCGGGACGTGCTGGAGTTGCAGCGCGAGGTGCACGGGCGCGTTGCGGCGGGGGCAGTGGGGGATACCTGGCTTGTGGTCGAGCATGAGGCGGTCGTTACGTTGGGGCGCAATGCGAAAGGTGGCGAGCATTTGAAGATGTCGCGGGAACGGCTCGCGACGTTGGGCGTGGATTGCGTCGAGGTCGAGCGGGGCGGGGACGTTACGTATCACGGGCCGGGGCAGGTCGTGGTGTATCCGATCGCGCGGCTCGAACGGTTTCGGGAGGTCGTGCCGCTGGTGAGCGCGCTGGAGCGAGCGGTGATCGCGGCGGTGGGAACGTTCGGGATCGAGGCGCATGGGCGCGAGGAGCATCGGGGCGTGTACGTGGGACGGAACGCCATCGCGGCGGTGGGGCTGGCGGTTCAGCGGATGACCTCGCTGCACGGGGTCGCTTTAAATGTCTGCAATACTCTGCACTACGACCGGCTGATCACGCCTTGCGGAATGGCGGAGTTCGGGGTGACCTCGATATCGAACGAGATCGGGCATACGGTGCTCTGGACCGACGGGCGGGACGCGCTGTTGAAGGCGCTCGAGGATGAGTTCGAAGTTAGTTTCGAGCGGGAAGCGGTGACTGCTTGATCGATTTGACGGAGCCCCGGCCGCCGCGGAAGCCGGAGTGGCTGAAAGTAAAGCTAGCGCACGGCGAGCAATACGAGCATCTGCGGCGCAAGGTGAAGAGCCTCGAGTTGCACACGGTCTGCCAAGAGGCGATGTGCCCGAACATCGGCGAGTGCTGGGGCGCGGGAACAGCCACGATCATGATCTTGGGCGACACCTGCACGCGCGGCTGCCGCTTTTGCAACGTGAAGACCGGCAGCCCGCGCGGCGACGTCGATTGGCTCGAGCCGAAGCGGGTCGCCGAGGCGGTGCGCGACATGGGTTGGCGTTACCTCGTGCTGACCGCCGTCGACCGCGACGACCTGGCCGATGGCGGCGCCGCGATCTTCGCCAACACCGTGCGCATGATCCACAAGCTCGCGCCCGGAGCGAAGGTCGAATGCCTGACCGGCGATTTCGCCGGCGACCTCGGCGCGCTCGACGTCGTGCTCGCCGCGCAACCCGAGGTGCTGGCGCACAATCTGGAGACGGTCCGGCGCCTGCAATCGACCGTGCGCGACAAGCGCGCGAACTTCGACCAGTCGCTTTCAATTCTCGTGCACGCAAGGCGCAGCAACGCGGTCCGCTTCACGAAGACTTCGCTAATGGTCGGCCTCGGCGAAACGGAGGCCGAGATCGAAGAGACGATGGAGGCTGCGCGCGAGGCCGGCGTCGACATCTTCACGCTCGGCCAGTACCTGCAGCCGTCGAAGCGGCACCTCGACGTGGTCGAGTACGTGACGCCCGAGAAATTCAACCGGCTGCGCGACCTCGGCCTCTCAAAAGGCTTCCGTCAAGTCGTCTCGAGCCCGCTCTCGCGCAGCTCCTACCACGCCGAGCAGGCCTTCACGTAGCGCTAGCCCTCCGAATTTGCGTAGGGAGCACCTTTCAGTCAGCGGTGTTTTATGCTCGCCTTTGATAGATCGCCCGCGCTCGACCGAATCTGGTCGCGCCTCAAGGCCAACAATCCAAGCAGCTCGTTCCCCTTCGTCGTTTATGAATTCGACTTCGTACTCCCCGTCCTCGTAAACGTCGACGATTATTCCGATCGTGCCTCGCGTCAGGCTTTCCTCGGGAATGTCCTCGGTTAACTCGACGACTTGGAATTCCGGCTCTTTTGAATTTGGAGTGGGGTTGAAATAAGTCGCACGGCCGCTCCCAGCCCCGGTATTCTACTCGGTGCTCGGCGGCGTCTAGGGTTCGCGAGTCGCTTCGCTTGTCTTGCACTACGAATAGAGCAAGCCTAGCAAGCCCGCATTACCCACTCGAAATTCAAAAGAGGCGGAATTCCCTTAAAGTCTTCGGTCATAACTACTTCTTTACGAACGCAGTTGACCACCACGGTGAAGGCGGTCCTTGCCGAGCGGTGCTGCTGACGGCGGCGTGACCACGGAGCCGCCGTCACAGCCGGATCGGGCGTTGCCGCCGAGCAACTGCGTCGCCGCGTGAGTGAGAGCTCCAATCGGGTTCCATAGCATGCCTTCGCTCCTCCGCCTTCGGCGTACCGGCCGATTGTGCCAGGGAAGTTGCCTAAAGATGCCCTTCTGATGCACCATGGCGCTCAATTGGGGCCTTAGCTCGAACGGCGTCGCGAACGCGCCATAGCGGCAGCCTGTTCCTGAAGACCGGGCACCCTCTTGAAGGCAATCCACAACGCTCGGGCCTCCAACGGAGGACAGCGTCCTGGAGGCTTGGGCGCCCGTCTCCGTCATAAGCGGCGGACCGCAGCGATCCTCAGTTCCGGGGCCGTGAGCGCCGAC
>JBKQHO010000038.1:0-13043 GCA_052267165.1 Vulcanimicrobiaceae bacterium
CAGCTGGCGGCGCGTCCGGAGTTTGCCGGCAAGACGATCGTGACGATCGGTTGCGATACGGGCGAGCGCTATCTCTCCAACCCGGTCTTCGCCGATCAGGAAGCCCAAGTCGTCGAGCCAGCGCTCGTCCCCGCGTAAGGCTGCGAGCAGGCCCCGCGAGCCGTGTGCCCGCGGGGCTTTCCTTCGCAGCGGAAACGGGCGCAGCGTCAGCTTCCCAGGGCCGTAACGCTAGGAGCGCAGAATAACATCACTCTGCTTTCCTAGTTTGCGCGTCCATGGAGCCGCCGTGCCTTTTATTTTCTCGACGCCGGCCGCCGCGCGCCGGAGATTAACACGCTGCTGACGCCCACCTCACTGGGACATTCGAGGGCACGCTTGCTCGTGCTCCAGGCGTTTGCGCCCAGCCGGGATCGAGCCACGGGACGATGACGAACGCGAGCCGCAGTTCGTCGTCGGACGCAATGAAAACCGCCGCCGTCGTCAACGCGCTGCCGATCGTCGCATACATGGCCGACGGCAACGGGCAGATCGTGTACGTCTCGCACGGCTGGGAGCGGCTAACCGGAAATAGCGCGGCCGGCATCTCGAAGGGAGGCTACGAGGCCGTCATTCACCCGGACGATCGAGCCGCGGTCGTTGCAGCCTGGCAGGCCGCCTGCGCGGCCGGAACGTCGTATCGCGATGAGTTCCGCATGCGTTTCGGCGATGGTTCGTATCGCTGGGTGCTCAGCCAAGCCGACCCCATGCGCGACGAGAACGGAGCGGTCGCGGCCTGGTGCGGCACCATCAGCGACGTCCACGAGCAACGGCTCGTCCATGAGACGGCAACAGATGAACTCCGTGCCGCCGGCGAGCGCTTGAGCGTCCTCGAGCGATTGCTCGAAGCCGGCGACGATTGCGTGATCGTGTTGACGATCGACGGACGAATCGTGTCGATGAGCGACAAGAGCCGTGGCGTCTTCGGCATCGGCGACTCGTCGCAGGTCCGCGGCTCCGAATGGCTGGCACTCTGGCCGGAGCAGGATCGCGACACGGCGCGCGATGCGGTCGAGCGGGCGCGCACCGGCGGTCGCGGGCGGTTCACCGGGCTTCTCGCCGTCGGCGGTCGCGAACAATGGTGGGACGTCGTCGTAACAGCGGTGCTCGCCGAAGACGGACGCCCGGAACTACTGCTTGCCGTCTCGCGCAACGTTACCGAAACGGTCGTCGCGCAACGCGAGCTCGCGCGTTCGGAAGAGCGCTACCGCCTGTTGGCCGAGTCGATCCCTGGAACAGCCTGGACCGCGACGCCGGACGGCCGCCTCGATCACATTAGCGAAGGGCCGACGCCCTCGATTCGCCGGCCGATCGCCTCGCGTCTGGGCCACGGCTGGCTGCAAGGCATCCATCCCGACGAACGCGAGGCAACCGGTGCGCTCTGGCGTCACTCCATCGAAACTGGGGAGCCCTACGAAGCGCAGTTTCGGGTCTTGATGGCGGATGGGACATACCGCTGGAAGCTCGCCCGCGCCACGCCCCAGCGCGACGAGGCGGGTTCGATCGTGCGCTGGATCGGCGTCAACGTCGACATCGACGAACAGCGGCGCGCTCACGACGAACGCGAGATGTTCGTCGCGCTCGCTCAGAACAGCAGCGACATCATCGGTTTCACCGACCCCGAAGGCAACGTCGTCTACGTGAATCCGGCCGCTCGCGACCTGCTCTCGCTCGACGATCCTCGGTCGATCCACTTCCTCGAGTGTTTCAGTCCCCAAGATCAGGAGTTCGTGAAGTCGGTCGTCGTGCCGGCGATGGAACGCGAGGGACGTTGGGTCGGAGAGTTTCGAATGCGGAATTTCCGGACCGGAACCGCCCTGCCGATCTTGTACAACGCGTTCGTGCTCACCGACGGCACCGGCCGGAAGCTGGGCCTCGCCACGATCAGCCGCGACCTGCGCGAACGCCGGCGCATCGACTTGGGCATGCGCGCGCTGGCCGACGCGGCCGCCGTGATGTACGGCTCGCTCGACTACGAAGAGACGCTGCGCAACATCGCGGAAGCCGTCATGAAGACGTACGCGACCTGTTGCACGATCGATGTGCTCGACGAGGACGGCGCCTTCCGGCGCGTCGCGATCGCGCATCCGGGGGCCGATATGCGCCTGACGTTCGAAGGCTATGCCGACCAGAGCCGCTTCCAACCGGGTCACCCCGTCTACGATGCGATCCGCTTCGGCGCCTCGACCTACGTCAGCCGGCTCGACCCTGACTGGATGGCACGCCAGATACCTTCGCTGGCCGAGGCCTCGAAGACGCTGCGCATCCGCTCGTTCATCAGCGCACCCGTCCGCGCGCCGGACGGGTCGGTGCTCGGCGCGCTGACGTGTTCGCTCGATCTCGACGACCCGCGACCGTCGTACGTCGCCGCCGATGTTCCGTTCGTCGAGGAGCTCGGCCGGCGCGCCGGCATCGCCGTGCAGCATGCGCGCGCCTACGGACGCGAACGTGCGATCGCAATGCGCTTCCAAGAGGCGTCGCTCCCCGGCATCCTGCCGACGGTCGAGCACGTGTCGCTCTCCGCGGATTACCGGCCCGGCAACAGCGAGGCGACGATTGGCGGCGATTGGTACGACGCCTTTACGTTACCGGACGGACGGCTCGTGATCACGCTCGGCGACGTCGTCGGCAAAGGCCTCGACGCCGCCGTGACCATGGCCAAGGTCCGTCAAGCGATGCGCTCCGCCGCGGCGCTCGTGCCCGAACCGGCCGCGATGCTGACCGCCGCGGGAAGCACGCTCCACGACGTCGCGGGCGAAAACTATGCGACGGCGCTGGCCGGCATCTACGATCCGGCCGGCTACCGGTTCTCGTTTGCCACGGCGGGGCACCCCGGTCCGACGGTGCGCGGCGCCGACGGCAGCGTTCGCGACCATACCGCGCGCGGCATCATGTTCGGTCTGCGCTCTGGGAGTACGCGCGAGACCGTCGCGATCGCACTCGAGCCCGGTTCGACGGCGGTCTTCTTCACGGATGGACTCACCGAATCAACCCGCAACATCGACGAAGGCTACCGCCGGCTGCACGCCGCGATCCTGCATACGGCTGCGGCCGCGACCGGCAACCCGGCTCGGGCGATCGTCGACGACGTGCTCCGTGGCGAGCCGGCCCTGGACGACATCGCCGTGTTAGTCATGCAGATCGCCTAAGCCCGCGCACGCATGCGACGTCGCTCACGGCTTCACGTGGAAGTCGCGTTTCGTCGCGTCGAGCGACCACATCACGACGCCGCCGTCGAAGCGTTCGGCTCTCATTCCGACCGATCGGCCGAGATTGGCGAAGGGCAGGTTGTCGCGAAGGGCATAGGCGATCGCGGACTTGCAACCGCGGTCCTGCAGCGAGAGCACGAGGCGATCGATCAGGCTGCGGCCTACTCCGCGCCGGCGCGCGTCAGCGGCGACGACGATCGCCATCTCCGCTCGCTCCGAGTCTTCGAAGAACGCATGCGCTGCGCCGAGCGGGCGCCCAGCCTCCTCGGCGATGAGCCCGATGGAATCCGGGCGTTGCGCGACATACGGCTCGATGAAGTCGTCGCGCAACTCGTTGACGACGCAAAAAAAGCGGCAATAGCGATCTTCCGCGCTCGTTCGTTCCAGGATGCTCCGATAGCTGGCGGCATCGCTCGGGACGATGCCTCTCACGGAGAGATTGGGCAGACTCGCATGCTCCATGCTCCCTGGAGATAGCCTGGCGGGCGCCAAAGTTGCAATTCACATATATATGCCAAACTGAAGGTATATTTCTTCTCAGGGCGCCGGTTTGCGCGCAAACGGCTGCCGCGCAGACGCGCGTCGCAGCCCGACGATGCACGCGATGCGCTCGATCTTTCGCCGACGAACGTGATACATCAAGCACATCATCCGGCTTCGCTGTGCCATACGCCTGGCACTCGCACCTGGCTCGCTTACCCCGCCCTGAACGACGGGGCTTGCGCTCGCAGCGTTTTCGGTCAGCGGTTGCTCTTGTTTCAGGCAGATGCGCGGCGGGAAGATGACCTACAACGATCAAGGGCCTCGACGACCCAGCCGCGTTCGCCATACGATAGCTATTCGATCGCAGGGAGCAAGTATGGTGGAAATACGTCGGCGTAGTGTTTTGAGCCGCTCGCATTTGAGTGGCAGGCCGGCGGACAAGCCCTGCGGTTTTGCCGACGGCGGGGCGCAACCCTCGTGGCGTTAGCCATCGACACACTCAAGGTACAGAACTTTACCCTTCGCGTCGGGGTCAGCAAAGAGCGTTTCGCGTCGCCGCCCTTGTTTCTCTTCAACGGCATCGGTGCGAACCTCGAGTTCTTGTTTCCCTTCGCGCAAGAGATGGAGCGGTCGGGCATCGGCGTCGTGACCTTCGACGTGCCGGGAATCGGCGGCTCGAGCGCGCCGACCAAGCCGTACCGCTTCTCGAGTCTGTCGCGCGTGGCAGACGAGGTGCTCATACAACTCGGCATTACGGGGCAGGTAGACCTCCTCGGCGTGAGCTGGGGCGGCGGGTTCGCACAAGCGTTCACGCATGCATATCCGGCGCGCGTGCGAAGGCTCGTGCTGGCGGCCACGACAGCCGGCGCCATAGCCGTCCCCGGACACTTCTCCGCGCTCACAAAGCTGCTCAATCCACGCCGCTACGAACCCAGCCAATTCGCGCACATCGCAGCCGAGATCTACGGAGGCAAGGTCCAAAGTCAGCCGGAGCTGTTAGAAGAGTACGCGAGGCTCGTTCAGGCGCCCAAAGGCGCCGGCTACGCTTTCCAGCTGTTGTCGGGCTTGGGCTGGACCAGCGTGCATTGGTTGCGGCGGCTACGGCAGCCGACGTTGGTGATGATGGGGACCAAAGACCGACTCGTCCCCGTGATCAACGGAAAGCTGCTAGCGGCGCTCATCCCCAACGCACGACTGGTCACGATACCCGACGGGCACCTTTTCCTGCTGACGAGCGCGCGTCAGTGCGCACAAGTCATTCACGATTTCCTTAGAGAGCAAGAGCACGTAGGGGCCCCGAGCACGATCCAACCCGCCGCAGCGGCCGCGCGATAACGCAATCCGCTCTCACGACTGACAACCGATTCATTCTTGAATCGAGACTATTTTCCGTTCAAATCGAGCGCGCGTTCCGCAATGCGAACCACCTGCGCGGCTGAGATCCTTTGCAGCTCCTCCGCGGCGTCGAACTGAGCTGAGGTTCGCAAGATGCGCAACATTTTGCTCGGCTGATAGCGCTTCGGCCTCAAAGTGTTCCAGAGCGTGAAGCTCGTCGACAATCCGGTACGACCCGGTACGACCGGGTTCTGCCCTGCAGGCATCGTGCTATGGACTGGCAGCACGTGGGCGAGCGACGTGATGTCGAGCAAGCGCCGAAAGCGGCTGCCCCGAGGCGCGATGATCCAGAGACGCGTCGAAAGCAGCTTGAACTGGCGCATCAGAACGGTTAGGCACGAGCAGTCCGCGAACGCGCAGTCGACGAACGACACGCTGACACTGCCCTCGTGCTGCCGCGCAACCGCTGCTATCGCTGCTTCGAGGACGTGGCTGTTGGAGCCGTCGATGTCACCGGTGACGTTGAGGACCCACTCCATGCCGCGGCGCTCGATATTGAACCGGGCGATCCCCTTCAGGGAGTGCTGCGCGAAAGCCCTGAGCGCCTCAGGCGAGGACCCCCTGTGGGGCCCTGAGATTTCATCCACGAGAAACTTGCCTTCCCGAGCATCTTGGGCGTTCCACATTCATGCTCTAGGTCGGTTGCCTTGGTCTGTACGGTTTCGGGCAGACGACCGTGCGCGAATTCACAATGCTATGGTAGCCGCACGGCGCTGCCCGGGCTGCCTATCGCATCCCTTTCTCCGGCCGACCGAAAAGCGGCGACGTGCTCCACCTATAGCGCGTCTCCCGCGCTTAGGGGGAGCGCACGGAGAAGGCCGCCCCGCGAGCGCGAGCTCGCGAGGCGTTCGCGATCGGCTGCTTTCAGCTCTTCGACGGAAGCGATCCCTGGACGCCCTGGACGAAGAAATCCATGCTCTGGATCTGGTCGTCGGTCAGCGACTTGCCGGCCGGTTCGCGCACCGCTCCGGCGTTGTCGATCAGCGGCCCGCTGAAGGGCTGCAGCTTCCCCGAGACGATCTCCCGCGTGCGCTCGGCGACCAGCGCCTTGACCGGCGCGGGGATCGCGGGGTTGAGCGGCGCCAGCGCGATCATGCCGGCCCTGATGCCGCCCCAGACGTCGGTCGATTTCCACGTGCCGTCGAGCACGGCTTGCGCGGTCTTCGTGTAGTAATCGCCCCACTGCATCGTCGTCGCCGTGAGCTGCTTCTTCGGGGCGTACTTCGACATGTCGGAGTTGTAGGAGAGCACCCAGACGCCTTTCTCCTCGGAGGTCTGCGCGACGCTGGTCGAGTCCGTGTGGTGCGTCATCACGTCGGCGCCCTGCGAGATCAGCGTCGTGGTCGCTTCGCGTTCCTTGCCGGGGTCGTACCACGAGTTCACCCAGATCACTTTGACCGTGGCCTTCGGATTGACGCTGCGCGCCCCGAGCTCGAAGGCGTTGATGCCCTGCACGACTTCGGGAATGGGAAAGGCAGCGACGTAGCCGATCACGTTCGTCTTCGTCATCTTGCCCGCGATCACGCCGGTGAGATAGCGGCCTTCGTAGAAGCGCGAGTTGTAGGTGCCGACGTTCTTGGCGCGCTTGTAGCCCGTGGCTTGTTCGAAGCTGACGGCGGGAAACTGCAGCGCGACCTTGATCGTCGGGTTCATGTAGCTGAACGACGTCGTGAAGATCAGCTTGTAGCCGTTGGAGGCGAAGTCGCGGATCACGCGCTCCGAGTCGGCGCCCTCGGGCACGTTCTCGACGATGCTGGACTGCACTTTTCCCGCCAGCGCCTGCTCCATCTGCTTGCGCCCGAGGTCGTGCTGGTACGACCAGCCCGCGTCGCCGACCGGGCTGACGTACACGAAGCCCACCTTGAGCGGCGGCTGCGCGGCGCGACCCGGCGCGACCGCCGCCGGCGCGAGCAGCAAACTCGCGACGAGCGCGAGGCTGGCGGCGCGAGTGAAGCGCCTTGGGGTTCCCATCGTTCGTTGACTCCTGTTCAAACGGATTCGGATGAAACGCAAGAAAACGCCGAGCGGCTTTCAGCCGTCGGGATGATACGCCAGACCGAGCGAAACGGGGGCGTTACGTCGGATCGTGCTCGGATTGCGCGAGATCACCGCCAAGACGATGATCGTCGCGAGATAGGGCAGCGCCGAGAGAAGCTGTGAAGGCACGGCGACGCCCGCGCCCTGCGCGAAGAATTGCAGGATCGTCACGCCGCCGAAGAGGTACGCGCCGAGCAACACGCGCGCCGGCCGCCAAGTTGCGAACACGACGAGCCCGAGCGCGATCCAGCCGCGGCCGGCCGTCATGTTCTCGACCCAGGTCGGCGTGTAAACGAGCGAGAGATAGGCGCCGCCGGCGCCGGCCATCGCGCCGCCGAAGGTGGCGGCGAGATACCGGATCGGAATCACCGGGTAGCCGATCGCGTGCGCCGACGCCGGCGACTCGCCGACCGCCCGAAGCACCAGCCCAGCCCGCGTCTTGTACAGAAACCAGCTGACCAGCGCCAGCAGCGCCCACGAGCAATAGACCAGCGGCTGCTCCCCGAACAGGATCGGCCCGGCCAGCGGGATGTCGCTCAGCAGCGGAACGTGAACCGGAAGCGGGCTGGTCAGCGTGACGGTCTGGAAGTCGCGGCCGACGAACGCGCTCAGACCGGCGCCGAAGATCGAGAGCGCGAGCCCCGAGGCGACCTGGTTGGCCAGCAGCGTCAGCGTGAACGCGCAGAACAAGAGCGCCATCGCGCCGCCCGCCAGCATGCTTGCGCCGATGCCGAGCCATTCGTTGCCGGTCGCGACCGTCACCCCGAACGCCGCGATCGCGCCGACGAGCATCATGCCGTCAACGCCCAGGTTCAGCACGCCTGATTTCTCGGTCACCAGTTCGCCCAACGCCGCGAACACCAGCGGCGTCCCCGCGCCGACCGTCGCGACCGCGATGGGGACGAAGAGATCGCTCACGCGGCGCTCGCCGCCGGGCTGCGCCCGATCTTCTTCCGCTTGAGCCGGTAGTTGACGAACACGTCGGCGCCGAGCAGAAAGAACAGCAGCATGCCCTCGAACATGCCGGCGATCGCGGGCGGGAGGTTCAAACTCATCTGGGCCTGCTCGCCGCCGAGATAGAGCAGCGACATCAACAGGCTCGCCAACACGATGCCGAGCGGGTGCAGCCGCCCGACGAAGGCGACGATGATCGCGGCGAACCCGTAGCCGGGCGAGACCGACGAGAGCAGCTGGCCGATCGGCCCGGCGACCTCGCCGACGCCGGCCAAGCCCGCCGCCGCGCCGCCGGCCAGCATGCCGATCCAGACGGTGCGCTCGAGGCTGAAGCCCGCGTAACGCGCGGCGCCGCCGGCCAGACCCGCGACCCGCATCTGGTAGCCGACGAAGCTCTTCTCAACGAAGGCCCAACCCGCCACGATCGCACCGAGCGCGATCAGCACGCTCGCGTTGAGGCGCGTGCCGGGAACGAGGATCGGGTAGAGCTCGGAGGCCGTGAATTGCAGCGACTGCGGAAAGTTATAGCCTTGCGGATCGCGCCACGGCCCGTGCACCAAGTAGTTCAGCAGTAAACCTGCGACGTAGGTGAGCATCAGGCTGGTCAAGATTTCGTTGGCGTTGAAGCGCGTGCGCAGCAGGGCTGGGATCGCCGCCCAGGCCATCCCGCCGAGCGCTCCCGCCACGATCATCGCGGGCAAGATCAGCAGGCTCTGCGAGCCGTAGAAGCGCAGCGCGATGCCGCCCGCGGCGATCGCCCCGATCGTCAGCTGGCCTTCGGCGCCGATGTTCCAAACGTTGGCCCGAAAGCCGACCGCCAAGCCCATCGCGATCAGCATCAGCGGCGAGGCTTTCAAGAAGAGCTCGGCAACGCCGTTGAGCCCGGAAATCGGGGCCACGAAGAACGTGTAGAAGGCGGTCAGCGGATTCTTGCCGAGCGCCCAAAACAGCCCGCACCCGACCACGACGGTCAACACGATCGCGATCGCGGGCGAAGCAAAGCTCATCGTGCGCGAGGACTCGGGACGCGCCTCGAGGCTAAGCGACACGCGAGACCTTCGAGGCGGGCCACAGGCCGCTCATCCACAGGCCGATCTCTTCGACGCTCGTCTCGACGACGGGCTTCGCCGGCGAGAGCCGGCCGGCGGAGATCACCGCGATCCGGTCGCACAGCTCGAACAGCTCGTCGAGCTCGTCGGAGACGACCAGCAGGCCCGCGCCGGCGTTGCGCAATTCGATGAGCGCCCGGCGGATGAAGGCGCTCGCGTTCACGTCGACGCCCCAGGTCGGATGCGAGACGACGAGCAGCTTGGGCTCGTGCAGGATCTCGCGGCCGACGATGAACTTCTGCAGGTTGCCGCCCGAGAGGCTCTTGGCTTGCGCCGACGGTCCGGCGCACTTGACGCCGAAGCGTTCGATGCAGCGTTCCGCGAAACGCTGGACCGCGTCGAACAGGATGAAGCCGCGCCGGACCATGCCTTCGCCGTCGGCGGTGAGCAGCGCGTTCTCGGCGAGCGAGAGCGAGGCGACGACGGCGCGGCCCAAGCGATCCGCCGGGACGAAGGCCATCCCCAAGGCGCGCCGCTGCGCGGGCCCCAATTGTCCCGCGTCGACGCCGCAGACCGCGACCGCGCCCGCGCGCTCGAAGGGATCTTCGCCCGAGATGGTCTCGAGCAGCTCACGCTGGCCGTTGCCCGAGGCGCCGGCAATCCCGACGATCTCGCCCGCCCGCACGTACAGCGAGATGTCCTTCAGATCCGTACCAAACGAATCGTGCGCGACGCGTGACAGGCCGGCGAGCGCGAGCCGGACCTCGCCGTTGCGCGCCGGCGCGGGATGCTCGACGACCGGCAGATCGCGCCCGATCATCATCCGCGCCAGGCTCTCGGAGGTCTCCTTCGAGGGATCGCAACTCCCGGTGACGCGGCCCGCGCTCAGCACCGTCGCGCTGTGACACAGGGCTTTGATCTCGTCGAGCTTGTGGCTGATGTAGAGAATGCTGCAGCCTTCCGCGGCGAGCCGGCGCAGCGTCACGAAGAGCCGCTCGACCGCCTGCGGCGCGAGCACGGAGGTCGGCTCGTCCATGATCAGCAGCTTGGGCTCGTCGAGCAGACAGCGCACGATCTCGAGGCGCTGGCATTCGCCCACGGAGAGTGAGTGCACGAGACGCTCGGGATCGAGCGGTAAGCCGTAGCGCTGCGAGAGCTCGCCGATGCGGGCCGCAAGCGCGGGACCGCGCCACGAGCCTTGCACCGAAAGCGCGACGTTCTCGGCGACGGTGAGCGTCTCGAAGAGTGAGAAGTGCTGGAAGACCATCCCGATCCCGAGCATGCGCGCGAGCGCGGGATTGGCGATGCTGACCGGCCGGCCTTCCCAGAAGATCTCGCCTTCATCGGGCCGGATCACGCCGGAGATGATCTTCATCAGCGTGCTCTTGCCGGCGCCGTTCTCGCCCAGAATCGCGTGAATCTCGCCGGGCATCACCGTCAGCTCGATGCCGTCGTTGGCGACGACGGCGGGATACGCTTTGCGAATGCCGCTCAGCCGCAGACGGGGAACGCTCATTGCACCGCCGCGCGCGCAAGCGTGTTCGCGCGTACTTGCAAGAGCTGGGCCGCGACGGCGATCGCGATTGCCCCCGGATCCTTGTCGCGGATGCCCTCGATGCCGATGCGGCAGGTGATGCGCGCCAAGCTCTCCGCGCCGAAGCCGCGAATTCGCAAGCGCCGTTCGAACGTCTCGCGCTTGGTCTTCGAGCCGATCACGCCGAGAAAACCGAATCGGTCGCATTCGAGGATGCGGCGCGTCAGCAAGTAGTCGAGGTCGTGCGCCATCGTCATCACCAAGAACGACGCGCCGGGCGGCGCCTCGTCGACGGCTTGCACGGGCGCATCGGTCGCCGTCACGATCACGTTCGCAGGCACGCCGGTCGCAACCGCGTCACCGGGCGCGGTCACCCAGGCGACGCGGCAGCGCACCTGCCCCAGCACGTCGATCAGCGGACGCGCAACCCGGCCCGCACCGAAGACGACGACGTCGAACGGCGGCCCCGCGAGCGGCTCGAGCACGACCATCGGCGCGCCCGGCGGTTCGTCGAGCGCAAGGATCAGCGGCTCACGGCGCCCCTCGGCCAGCATGGCGCGTCCGCGCTCGACGACCGCCGCAACGAATTCGTCGCCGGCTTCCGCGCTCGCGGGATAGGCCGAGATGAGCAGCTTGCGGCCGTCGCCGACGACGGTCGCAAGCACCGCGGACACGCTGTCACGCGCCGCGGCCTCGAGTGCCTCGACCCACGGCGGAAGCGATGCAGGCAAGAGCTCGAAGAGCACGTCGGCGACCCCGCCGCAGCCTCCCGTGAAGCCCCTCACGAGCTCGGCGCGCGAGTCCTCGGGACGCGCGGCCGCGAGCAACGCGCGTGCGTGCACGACCAGCCCGGCTTCGAGGCGCTCGCCGCCGAGCGCGCCCGCGACCTCGTGCTCGCTCACGACGAGCTTGGACCCAGGCTCGCGCGGCGTCGACCCCGTGAATGCGACGAGCGTGATCATCACGCATTGGCCGTCGAGCGAACAGGCGCGCAGGTTCTCGAGCGACTCGATCACCCTGCGCGCAAGCCCGCCGCGCGTGCCGCGTGCCGAATTCGCTTCTCGATTGCCTCGTTAGTCACGCCTACGTCGTTGCTTCCCACTTCGGCCCGGGCCCCTGTCCATTCGGCACGGCCGCACCGATTCACCACCTGACAATTGTCGTCCCCAGCGGGCAGGCTCAGCGCTCCAGCAGCCCGCACAGCAGGGCCGAGCCGAGCACGACGGACCACGGCGGCGCGCGCCACGTTCCCAGCGCCAGGAACGCCGCCAGCGCCAGCGCGACGTCGAGCGTCGAGCGGATCGCGTTCACCCACACCGGCGAGTAGAGCGCCGCGAGTAGCACGCCGACGACAGCCGCGTTCACGCCGCGCAACACCGCGCCGGCTGCGGCGTTGCGGCGCATGCGTTCCCAAAACGGCACGATCGCGGCCACCAGCAAGAACGAGGGCAGAAAGATCGCGATCAGTGTCAGCAGCGCGCCGCCGACGCCGTGCACCGGCCCATGGTCCATCGCCGCGCCGAGATACGCGGCGAAGGTGAACAGCGGACCGGGAACGGCTTGCGCCGCGCCGTAGCCCGCGATGAAGCTCGCGTTGGAGATCCAGCCGGGCGGCACGACTTGCGCTTGCAGCAGCGGCAACACGACGTGGCCGCCGCCGAAGACGAGCGCGCCGACCTCGAAGAACTTCGCGAACGCGACGAACGGCCCGTAACGCACGACGTGCTCCGCGAACGGCAGACCGATCACGAGCACTGCGAACGCGAGCGCGCATGCAATGCCGGCGCGCGGATCGCCGCGCACGCCGTCGGGCTCCGTTTCGGCCGCGCTCGGTTCGCCCGGCGCGCGCAGGAAACGCCAGCCGAACAAAGCGCCGGTCGCGATCAGCACGAGCTGCGCGAAGCCGTTCGCGGGCGCGAGCAGCGCACCGATCGCGACCGCGAACGCGAGCGTCCGTCGCAAAGGATCGGGCGCGAGCGTCTTCGCCATGCTCGCGACGGCGAGCGCGACGACGGCGACGGCTGCGACCAGCAGGCCGTGCACGTAGCTCGAGCCGGCGGCGCCCGGCACCAAGCGCAAGCCGTAGGCGAACGCGACCAGCGCGACCGCCGAGGGCAGCGTGAAGCCGCACCAGGCTGCCAGCGCCCCGAGCGCGCCGGCTCGCCGGTACCCGAGGATGATGCCGACCTGGCTGCTCGCGGGGCCAGGCAAGAACTGGCAGAGCGCGACGGTCTGCGCGTAGCTCGCCTCGCTCAGCCAGCGGCGCCGGGTCACGAACTCGTCGCGGAAATAGCCGAGATGCGCGATCGGTCCGCCGAACGAGCTGAGGCCCAGGCGCGAGAAGAC
>JBKQHO010000039.1:0-448487 GCA_052267165.1 Vulcanimicrobiaceae bacterium
GTTCGTCGTTGCCGGCGCCCTACGACACACGCTGCCGGATTTTCTCCTGAATAACCGCGAACAGGCTTCCATAGCGAAATTCATCATTGAGAATCAAAACCTTGACACCATGGAGATGTTCGGCGTCGCAGCATGACAGAACTTGCCACTCATGAGCTCGGAACTGCGAGCGACTAAATGGCCTGCGGCGCTCTTCGAGGGCAGGCGTTGGTGCCAGACGTGATAGGCTCGCTCCACGGGCGCGAGCGATCGCTCGGAGCCACTCAAGCCGACGACGTCGTTGCCGAACAACCGAACGAACCGGCGAAGGACGCTCGGCCTGTCACGCTCGGGGTCGACGGAGACGAAAACCACGCGCACGCGTGCGGCATTGGGGCCGAGCCTCGTCACAGCCCGCTCTACTTTCGCCAGCGTCGCCGGACAAACGTCCGGACAGTGCGTGTAGCCGAAAAAGAGCACGACCGCCATCCCACGCTGAGCCGAAAGCGTGAACGGGTGCCCGTCTTGATCCGTCAACGTGAAATCGGGAGCGGTTTGTCCGGGGATCGCGCTCGTTGGGGCAGCGCGTGCGCAGCCGCCGAGCACGAGCGCGAGCAGCAATGCGGCCGCGGCCCGAGCGTGGGCCGCGGCCTTCGCGGGAACCATCTCGCTTATTGCCCGGCGCCGCGGACCGTTGCGGTCGCAGTCACCTCTCCGGCGCCCGCGAAGCGAAACCGCACCGGAAACGTTTCTCCGGCGATCAGCGGGTGAGTCAAGCCCACCAGCATGACGTGGTATCCGCCCGGTTTGAAGGTGACCGTGCCGTGCGCGGGGACCGTTACCGAGGAAACCTCGCGCATCAAGGACATCCCGGTCATCCCCATGCCGGGCATCGAAGACTGCATCGAATGCTCGACGCTTTCATGGAGTTCGACGTGCCGAGCGACGGGCGAGGCGGCCCCCAGGAGACGATCGGACCGCACTCCGGCGTTATGGATGGTTACATAGACCACACCAGTGTCGCTGGCCGGGCGCGACCATGCGCGCGCTACGGTTATGTTGTTCGGGTCGGCGCTCGCTTGGCCAAAGCACGCGACGGAGAGAATGAACGCCCCGAGCGCGCCAAATGCGGTACGTACCGAGAGGTTTCGGCAGATGTTCACGGTCCTGTCCTTTCAGCTAAGAAAACAGCGCTTTGGTCTCAGCTGAACGAGGGCGGTGCGCGGCTCCCGAAAGATTCGATTGCGTGGAAAGAAGCAGGCAGCGGTGGGCCGATCCGCCGGCTCAGCTTCGGCCGTGCGGCGGGCATTGCGAGCCCCAGACGCAAGGCCAAAACGACAAACTCGGTGATCTTCTCGAGCGATTTCCGCAGCGAGCGGGCGACGACGCCGACACCAATCGTCAGGAGAGCCCCCGCTGACGCCAGCAGCCCGCTCAGCCAGCAGTATTGGTGGCGGTACACGTCGGTCACGGGGCCGTGAAGCGCCATGCTGGCGTCGAAAACTGAGACCCCAACCGCGCACATCGCGGCAACGAATAGAGCGCTGGTTGCCAACGGCAACTCGGCGACGTGATTCAGAAGGCCGGCGCCAACCGGTCGTCGCGCGACGACCGCTGCGCAGAGTAGCGCCAGGGCACCCGAGATGAGCCCGAGCAGGAGCCATGGGCCCGGATCCGAGGTCGCGAGCGGTCGCACACCCCCCGGCAAGCCGCACACGTGAAAGGCGGGCACCGTTGCGTTGCGCAACAGCGGAACGCCGCTTGCCACGAAGGCGGTCGCGCCGAGCGCAGCATCAATGAGGCCTGGCGAAGGCCCTCGCCCCACGCGTCCCCTGACCGCCGGCTGGCCGCTCATGTGTGCGAGTACTTCCAGCGCTCTTTTAGGCAGGCCTGCCGCTGCAGTCCGCCGCTGCGAAACGCCGCGACTGGCCCCCTTCGTCCGTCCCTATCGACCGAACCGCAGCCCGACGCTGAACAGGCGAGGCGGGGCGTAATGAGTGCCCTGAGCGTTTAGCAGCGTCACGTAGTACCGGTCGTTCAAGAGATTCTCGATGCTGGCAGTGAACGCAACGTTCTTCAGCACCTCTACACCCTTCTCAATTGAGAAGATCGTGTGCGGCGACTCCTTGCAGTCATCCGTCGCGGGCATACAGAAGGCCGATGAAAGACCGCTGCCATACTCGGCGTTTGCGGCAAACCAGCCGCCGCGGCGATCGTTGAGAAGTAAGCCGCCGGTGATGCTCCAGCGCTGCTCGTGGTCGGCCGGCGTGAAGATCGTCGGCGAGCCGAAGCAGGGCGCAAGCAGCTGCGTTTCGCAGCCTCGATTGAGCGAAATCGTGTGATTCACGTTGAGATAGACACGCCCGTTGTTCCTGAGCGGCTGATTGTAAGCGAGCGTCTCCGCCGAAAGACGGCCTAGAACATAGTTGATATCTTGATGCAGGAGGGTCACGCCGACTTGCGTGTCGTCGATGAGATCGTTCGCATTCTTTTGCCAAATCCGAAATCCGAGTTCACCCGGGCCGAGCGGCACGTGTCCTCCGAACTCCAGTTGTGTATCACGCTCGGGCTTGAGGTCGAACGGCGCGACTGTGGACTGCAAGGGCAAGTTGAGAAGCTGCGCGGCGTGAGGATCGACGTTTTCGAACGAGAACGGTTCGAAGAATCTACCGAAGTATGCGTAGATTGAAGCACGCGGACCAAAGGTGCGAGTGAGCTTCAATCGTGGACTAAAGGAACCGAACCCTCGTGCAAAGTCGGTGGACCGAATGTTGAAGAAATCGTACCGGACGCCATAATCCACTTGATACACGTCGGAAAGGCGCCAGCTGTCCTGAAGGTATGACTGATACGTGTTGCCGACGTTCGGCTTCGTATCGGTGACGGTAATTGGTGCGCTCGGATTCGATGGCGTCAAAATCGGTGCTAGAAAATTGTTCGGCTGCAATGCTACGTTGTAGTCTTTGTCAACACGTGTCGCATCGTAATTGATCCCCGCGCGGACGTCGTGGTGCCCGAAACGTGCAGCGTAGTCGGTCTGCCAAATGTAGTCCAATGCCGTCTTGTCGTCGGCCAGCGAGTACGCACAGGTCGTCGGCGCGAAGCTTCCCGTCGACAAGGCGTCGGCGCAATCCGTAGGCGAGCCTCCATTTCCAAATGGAGGCGGTGTCACGTTGAGCGCTTCGCCGTATGCCCAGTCCCCCGGCGGATCTCCGTAGTCGCGAATGCGCGAAATCTTTATAGCAGGCCCAAGGCTCAGAGTCTGCGTCCCGCTGAGCGAACGCCGAAACTGCAAGTTGAGGAACGTATCGTCCTGCGATTCGCTGTCGTCGGTCGTCGCAGGTTCGCCGAACTGCGTGTCGTTGGCGATTTGGAACGTTTGGAAACTGTGGATTAGCGTGATGTTCGCGAAACTGTTGTTGCCGCTCGCGAGCGTGACGCGCGCGAACTGATTGGAATCGCTGCCGTTGTTGTGGGGAGAGTTGAAGTCCGGCGGGTCGAGGGCGCGATTCGTCTGCTCGTTGCGGATCGCTACGTCGTATCCGCCACCGTTACCGAGTGGAGCATGATAGCTAAGCGTCTGCTCGAGCGTACCATACGAGCCATATTTAACACTGCCATCGAATCCGGCTGGGCCCGCTCCCGAACGCGTCGTGATGTTGAGAATCGAGCCGAAGCGCAGCCCATACTGCGCCGGATACGCACCTTCGATCACGTCGAGAAAGGCGATATCGTTAGGATCGATTTCGCTTCCCATTTCGCGGTTGAGGGCTTGAGGAAGAGGCACTCCGTCGATAAGGTAATCGACGACTCCATGATCGCCGTTCATATGGACCGCGCCATTCGCGCCGCGGGCCGCGCCCGGCAGCTGAATGAGCGTCTCGGGAAAGCTGTCGCTCGCCGGCGAGCGGGTCAGGAACGTGGAGTTGAGCGAGACGTCGGCGCCACTCCCACGCACCGTGGGGTCCCGGACGACGCTAACGCTGGCGATCGTTTTTAGCGTAACGAGCGAAAGCCGCAGGTTGGCGCCTCCGGATCCGAGATCGACTCGCGCCTCGCTTCGAAGATCGTCCTCCGTAGCGACGACCGTATATGTCCCAAGCGCAAGGGAGGCGAACAAAAAATTGCCCTGTCCATCGGTCTTCGCGTGCGCGACGGTATTATTTCCCGAAGCGGTGACGAGCGCATCAGGCACCGGACGGCCCTCGTTGGTGACGGATCCAGTCAAGAAGGCCGTGTTAGAGGCTGCGAACGCCCCCGCGTCAGCAGCGAACACAAAGGCGAACGCGAAAAGCGCGACGCCAAAACGGCATGGCAGCAGAGCATGCATCGATCGTCTCCCGGGAAAAGCAGCTGAGCAGCGGCATGCGCAGCGCAAACGGCGGCATGCCACGAGGACCGAAGAGACGGCTGAAGCCAGCCGACCTTAAGGCGAAGCTGCGTTTAGCGGCGGAGGGCGATAGCGAAAGGCGAACGGTGAGCGGCGGCGAGTGACTGCTGCCGCGACGCAAGAATCTTGCTGACAGCGCAGCGCATCCGCATTCGCGAAAAGCGTTGCGGCAAGAAAGCTGATGAATGCGAGCGCAAGATCGAGCATGCGCCGCTTCCCGAGTGAGACGAGAATTGCTCCAAGGGCGGCGGCGCCGACGGCGGCCAAAATCCCGACGACGACGTCGCCCGAGCCGAGCGGACTACCCTCAGAGATCTCGGTGATGCCGAAGAACGCGAACTGTGCCGTGAACGAGGCGACGGCAAAGCCGGCGCCCTCGCCCTTAAGGGGAAGCGCCGCGATGAGCCAGGCGACCCGAGCTCGGCGGCTGCCGCGCGGAAGCGACGAGAGCGCGGCGAACAGGCTGCCCGACGCCAAAAGGGCCAGGACGGCAAGATAGCCGTGCCGCGGCGACAACAGGAGACGGACCCCGTCGTGCCAGCCGAGCCCCGCCAGCTCTGCGACTAGGTGCACCACTATGCCGAAAAGCGTCGTAAATGCGACGAATACCAGAGTCGCGACGACCGTACGTCGGCACGCTGGGATTGGGCGCATCACTCGCGCTGCGCGAGCAAGGCCGACAGGCACGTCGTTCTGAGCGAGCAGCATCCGCAGTCGCGCGTTACGGGATTCCGAGCGAACAACCCTTGTTCAACGGCATTCCTGCGAAGGCCGAACGAAGGGAGGCTGGCCAGGCGGCGCGAGGGGTCCGTCCTCGCACACCCTGCCTTCCGTCAGGCACCTGTTTCAACGACTACGGTTTTCGGCGAACCTATTCGTGGCGGCATTCCACTTCGATTGAGCCAGGGTTGTTGTTGGAGCGGCCGACGACGCGGACCAGAGAACGTTCGCATCGACCGACGGCGTGCTCGCGGCTGCGCCAAGTCGCCTCGGTCTCACGAGCGATTACTTCGGCTGCGAAATATCCCAGATGCTGAAGTCGACGTTCGACTTCTTGGCGACGTTGAGTCCGTAGCGGTTTAGCGAGACGACCTTCTCAACCGGGTTGATGGCCTCTTCATGACCGCCACCCGGCTTGTAGCCCCATGGTTTTCCGGAAGGCACCACGGTGAAATGGCCCGCCGTGAGGTTTTGGATTGAGTACGCGCAGTCGACCGTGTTGCCGTCCAGCCTTCCGGTCAGCCGGCCGGCCTTCGCGTAAACCGTCATGACGGGGCCGGCGAGATTCAGAACGCCGTAACGCTGTTTCGGCTGTCTGGCCGCCGGAATCTCCGCGACCACGTGCAGAGCGCGACAGGCGTTCGAGTTGAAGCCTTGAGCCAGCATCGATTCAGGAAAACTGATCGCGCCGCTGATCCGGCCGTTGGTCGGACCCTCTATCCCTCCGGCGTTCGGTTGATTGGCCAACGCCGAAGTTGCGATCGTTTCGAGCGCGGCGAATGCGACCGTGATGAGCGCGGCCTTGTGAAGTGAGAGCATCAGATTGGGCCTCCGCCGAGGAAGAGAAAATGTATCCCGGCAACGAGGCTCCCTGGGCTTTCGTTCGTGTAATTCGTTAAGCAGTCATGAGACTCGCGCCAAACGCGTTTCGCGCCGCGCGTCAGGTCACGGGCAGCGAGCCGGCGGGAGACAAGCTTCAAGGGCGCGGAGAATGAGGAATCCACGCCTGTGGCGGTCTTGCAGCGGCGAACCATGGGCCCTTCCGAACCCGATCGCCTGAGCGATCGATCTCGGGCCGGATGGGCCGAGGCGTTTTACTTGGGGCGCGGGGTCCCGACGCTCTCGAACTCCTCGAGACGCTTCTTCAGCTGGTCGAAGGTTCGCGCCGTGGTTTCCTTGACGCGGTTCAGATCGCCGATCGCCGTGTCGAGAACGTCCGACAGCGCGGCCAGCGACGACTCCTTCACCTTCGTAGCCTGGGCGGACAGCTGCTCCGTGAATTTCGCCGATTCTTGCCGCTGCGCTTGAAGCTCGTCGACGGTCAGCTTGAGGACCGCGTTCGCTCGCTCGAGGCCCTCGCGGACGCTCGATTCAGGCGAGGTCGAGTTGAGCGGTCGCGACTCGATCTCCCAAACGGATCTCCAGTAGTGAAGTAGTCGCCGATTCGCCGAGACCAACGCGCTCACGGAGACCGAGTAAGCTTCGTTGGAAAGTTCGGCGTAGGCAGCAGCGACGTTACTTTTCTTCTCTGAGGTCGCCAATGCAATGTTCCTCCATGCGCCAAACAGTGTAGGCGCAACATGCGAAGAGGAGGTGAAGCTACGGCCTATTCGGCGTTGAGCGCGGTTCCGGCGCGCTGAACGTCGGCGGCGTCGACGTAGAACACGGCGCCGAAGCCGCCGGCACCGTCCGAAACGGCCTGAGCCGCCTCGAGGCCGACGTTGGCCGCAGCCAGTTTTTCGAGCGTGTCGGCGAGGACGCCGCGACGGTCCGCGCCCATCATGTAAAACGCGGTGATCGGCGTTTCGACCGCGAGCCCAAGCGCCTTCGCGGCCGCGGTGAAGCCGTCGGCATCGTCCGGGATGACTTCGAGCTTCGCTTTTCCCGAACCGGTCGCGTAGCCCCAGGCCGCGATCAGATTGACGTCGTTGTCGCGCAACTGGCCGAGCACTTTCGCGCCGGCTCCGACCTTGTTCTCGAGATCGATCGTATAGTGAGAAACGCTCCGAACCGTATCTGCCATGGTGCCCTCCTCCCGCTACGCTAGTCCCAAGCGAGACCCCACGTCAACGCGCCGGCGAGAGCGAACGGGCGTTCGCAAGCCGGTAGTGCAGGGCAACGGCCTAGCTGGCCGCCGAGCAGGGTAGCGATACGCGGAGGTCAATTGGATCAGTTAAAGCGCTTCGAGCGGGTCGAAAAGGTTGGTAGCATATGAAGATGCGGTTTGAAGTCGATTGCAGCGCCGAGGAAGCACGCGAAGTCCTCGGGTTGCCCGACGTGAGGCCGGCGCAAGCCGCCGTCATGGCGAAGGTCGAACAGCGGTTGCTGGAGACGATCGACTCGTTCGGACCGGAGATGATCCTGCGGAGCTGGTTCTCGATCATCCCGCAAGGCGCGGAAGAGATGCGGAACCTCTTCGGCGGATTTCTGCGAGCCGCGACGGCGACCGCGACGGGCGGAGGCACGAGAAAAAGCGACGACAGCTGACCGGCTGCGGAGAAGACCCGATAGCCTTAGGTCGGACTCGGTTTGAAGCCGCGGACCAGTCCCCAGGTGGACGGGCGGCGCGACTTGACGCGCCGCGCGCGCTCCGGACGGCCTTCGAGGCGCAGCCAGGTCGCAAAATCGGCCAGGCCCTGTTCGATGGACATCCGCGGCTGCCATGACCAGCGCTCCGTGGCGCGCGTGATGTCCGCGTAGGTCACGTTCAACTCGCCCGGCGGACGCTCGACGAAGCGCAAGCGGGGCGCGATCTCGAGCGCGCGTCCGAGCTTCTCGATGAGCTCGAGCAGATTGACGGGCGACGAGTTCCCGAGGTTGACGATCCGGAAGCCTTCCTGCTCCTGCGCCGCGGCGGCGATGCCGCGCACGACGTCGCTGACGTGCGTGTAGTCACGCGCCATCGAACCGTCACCGTAGACGACGATCTCTTCGCCCCGCAGCATCGCCGTGGCGAATTTCCGGATCGCGAGGTCGGGCCGCTGGCGCGGGCCGTATACGGTGAACAGCCGCACGACGGTGATCGGCGCGCCTAACGTCTCGGCGGCAACCGAACAGAGCAGCTCGCAAGCGCGTTTGGTCGCGGCGTACGGGCTCGCCGGCCTGGCGCAGGGCGCCGATTCGTCAAACGGGGTCGGCGTGTCGTTGCCGTAGGCCGAGCTCGAACCGGCGAACACGATCGGAACGGCGTTCTTCTGCGCGAAGGCGTCCAGGACGTTCTGCGTCGCGACGACGTTGGCACGGACGTAGCGGCTGGGTTCCTCGATCGAGCGCCGCACGCCGGGCATCCCGGCGAGGTGAATGACGACGTCGGGGCGCGAGCGCGCCCCCATCGCCCGGACCGCACCAGGCGCCGCAAGATCCATCACGTCGAGCACGAAGCGCTCGTCGTGAAGAAAGCCTTCGATGTTCTTGACCTTGAGCCGCGGGTCGTAGTAGTCGTCGAACGAGTCGATGCCGTGAACGCGGTAACCGTTCGCCAGCAGATGCTCGACGACGTGCGAGCCGATGAAGCCGGCGCAGCCCGTCACAAGCGCGGTGCGAGTGGGAATCCGGCTCATTCTCGATTCCTTCTTGCCGGCAAGAGTGAGGCCGGCGTCGCTAGTGCATGTCGAACGAGGTCCCCGGTGTAGAGGGCGCTCGGGAGAACCTCGCATTCAGCCCAGCAGCCGGGACAGGCTTGGACCCACCTTCGCCCCGCTCCGGCCTCCTCGCCGAACCAAATCTTCGCGAAGCTCTGCTCGCGTAAGTTGCCGACCCGCTTGCCGTTGAACTGACACGTCGGGACGTCGCCGTTGGGGAAGATGCGCATGTGTGCGTTCAGCGCGACGCACTTGGGATTGGGACTGGCGCCGTGCTCGAGGAGCCGGCTGCGGATGCCCGCGAGGTAGTAGCGCTTCGCCGCCCGTTCGGGGATGGAATACGACGCGAGATCCTCTTCGATCGCGTCGAAGAGGCGCTCGAGGTCCTCGTGCGAGAGCTCGCCGTAGGTTTCGAACTGTCCCGGCCAGCGCGGGGCCAGATCGGCCTGGGGCGCGAGCGAATACGTGGCGCTGTCCTTGTAGGCAACGACGACTTGGTTCTTGATGCCGAGCGGCGCGAGCAGACGGTGCAGCGCTTCGTACTGCGCGGCACCGGACGAATCGACGACGGTCTGGTTCACGGCTAGCGTCAAGCGCAGCTCCTTGCGGCGCGGTGCGAGCACTTGCAGCGTTCGCATGGCCGAGCGAAAGGCGCCGGCATGGCCGCGAATCTCGTCGTGCTTCTCGCCGACGCCGTCGATCGAGACCAAGAGCTGGAGCGGCACGTTCTTGGGCCTGCGTTCACAGAAGTCGACGATGCGGTCGGTCAGAAAGCCGTTGGTCGTGACGTGCAACAGCGCCGGCTCGAGCCGGCCGGAGACGGCGCGCGCGATCTCGGTGAGGTCGCGCCGGACGAACGTTTCGCCGCCGGTCAGCCGCACCACGTCCATCGGCGGAAGCTGATCGAAGATACGCTCGATCTCGGCCAGCGTGAGATCGCCTTGCGAATCCTTGCGCCACGAGTCGCACATCACGCAACGCGCGTTGCAGGTGAAAGTAACGGTATAGGTGAGCATGCGCGGCAGGGACGCCACGTTGCGCTGGCGCTGCACGAGCGTCTGAACGAAGCCGGCAGCGCGCGAGAGCCCGTTCACGACGGCAGCCGCCACGGGTCTTCCGCCCGCGGCACGCTGCCGACCAACGCCCCGAGAGGCGGAGGCGAAGCGGGCAGATGGCGGCGCAGCTCGGCGAGCGCGGCCGCGTTCCCGTTCATCCGTTCCGGGACGATGCGCGCGCGATACTGTTCGACGCGCGAGAGGAAACCGCGGACGATCCGCGCGCTGACCCGCTCGAACTCGGCCCATTCGCCGGTCCCTTCGCGCTCGAGCAGATGCCCGTGCACGAGCTGCTCGGAATTGTTCGGCTCGGGAAATGCCAGCACGGGCTTCTGCAGGTAGAGCGCTTCGCCCAAGAGCTGATTGCCGGCCGTCGTCACGAGCGCGTGCGAGCTCGCGAGGTCGTCCACGAAGCGTTGCTCCTGGATCGGGAAGAAGTGAATTCTCCCGACGCTTTGACGCTCGCCGACGCCGTAAAAGCGGACTTCCCGGCCGCTCGCCTGGAGCGCCTCGATCAGCCGTTCCGAGCCGAACTTCCGAACGTAGACCACGAGGTGTTCGCCGTGGCTTCGCGGGGCGCGCAGGACCTGCGGACGCAGCATCGGTCCGACCGTGACGACGTGTCCGAGGCCAGGGCGGAGGTCCGGGAAAAAGAACGACGAGACGATCGTCGTCTCCTGGCCGCTGTAGAAGAGATCGACGACCGTGCCCAGCATCGCGGCGCGCAGCTGGAGCAGCTTCGGCAGATGCGAGAAGTCGCTGACGACCAGGAAATGCTGGTGGTCGAGGCTGACGAAGGGCACGCCGCGCCGCACCGCTGCGCGCGCAATCGAGGGCTCGAAATCGGTGACGACCAGGTCGGGACGCTCTTCGTCGATCGCGCGTTCGAGCCGGGCAATGAGCGCTGGCAGCGTGGCCAGATACGAAAGCGCGCCCGTGGCCGTGCGCCGCAGCGACATCGCTTTGTCGGCATTGTATTCGAAGCGAAGCCCTGGGATCCGGACGACGCGCACGTCGGTGTCGGCGTAGAGCGGCGCGAGCAGATCGAAGGCATCATCGGGAGCGAAGATCGTGACGGAATGCTCGGTGCGAAGCTGCTCGACGACTGCTCGAACCCGCGTCGCATGACCGCGCCCCTCGCCAGCGACGCCATAGAAGATTTTGGCCAACAGATTGCCTTGCCCCGTGCCGCATAACGGCACGATCGACGCGCCGAGTTGCCTAGGATGACGCCAGTAACTTCTCCCGAACCGCAGTCTTAGGCCTTCGATACGTCGCTTCTAGGTTTTCCTTAAAAACAGAGCCGCACGGCGCTTTACCGAAGGCTGATCCGGCCGGCCTAGGCTGGAAACCGCGGTTCGCCGCCGAAATGCCGCTCCGTATCGCCGTATGGCGACCCGCTTAACCTGCAGCGGCATACGTACCGGCCGTTTGTTCGCACTTACCGTTGCGCTAGCCGTGGCCCTAACCGTTCCGGCCCAGGCCGCCGATGCGTCGACGTATGACGGATTCCTACCCGGCGGGGCCCGC
Source organism: Vulcanimicrobiaceae bacterium (assembly GCA_052267165.1). Taxonomy (GTDB): domain Bacteria; phylum Vulcanimicrobiota; class Vulcanimicrobiia; order Vulcanimicrobiales; family Vulcanimicrobiaceae; genus CAWICD01. The sequence continues at coordinate 11,256 of JBKQHO010000039.1, forward strand.
TATCTGATCGATATGCTGGCTCAATCATCCGAGACGGGCCGCGCGCGGATCGCGCTGGCGAGGGCGCTCATGCAACTACCGCACTGGTGGAACGAATTTGAGCCGCAACCTATGACGGAGCCGGCGCGCGAGACAGCTGACGAACAGACGTTGGAGATGCTGCGGCTGTCGGACTTCGTCTTTGACGCCTTTGCGGAATTGGAGAAGCGCGCCGGCGGGACGCCGTTTACGACCGTTGGCATGGACTATGCACGCCTCTTCGAAGCGTCGCCGGACCGCAAAGAGGTCGAGCTACTCCACCGGCATGCCGGTCTCGATATCGCGGACGACTTGCGCAGGTTGAATTCCGCCCCGCGCGTCGTCGCCGCTCCTGGCGCTCTTCATTATCTTCGCAATGCGGCCGACCTCAGTGGGAAGGTCGCCGTCCCGGTGCTCATGCTGCATACCGACGGCGACCAGTTAGTGCCGGCGGCCAACGAGCGTGCATACCTTGAAACCATCATGCATGCCGGACGCGCGGAGCTTGTTCGCGCGACGTTCGTCCACCGAGCAGGCCACTGCACCTTTACGAACGGCGAGACGCTTGCTGCGCTTCAAGTGCTCGAGGTGCGCCTCAACACGGGGTCTTAGCCGAGCACATCGCCAAGCGCACTCAACACCCGCGCGACGCGGTTCCGCACACGACTCAACGTCCTGCTCAACGACGCGGGCAAAGAAGTGCCGGCGGCTGCGGCCTTCGAGTCGTACTCGCCGCCGGGGTTCTTCCGTTCGAACCGGCTACAGTAGAACGGCAAAACCGGCGCCGAGAGCGTGCTGGTCGTAGCCGGGAGTCGGCAGCAGGTTGAACTCGAGCTCGACGTCGAGCACGACGTTGGGCGAGACCGCTTGCTGGATCCCAATGAACGCGCGATTCCCGGTGCCGCTGCCGGGTGCGGTCGGCGTCGTGATCTGGTCCTGCAACAACAGTGTTGTCGGCGTAGCCAGCGCGTACGATACGCCGAGTGCGGGCTGGTAGGCGAAGAAGCGCGCTGTCGCTCCGCTTCCGTTCGCCGCTCCGTTGAGCAGCAGATTCTGCGTCGTCGAGATGGCGATCCGGCTGCTCAGCGGCACGGTCGCGCTGTAACCGAGGAGATACGTCGGAATGCCGGCGGAAAAGCCGAACGCTCCGGCCGGATAACCCGTCGGCAGCGTGACGAAGAGCTCGAGCCCGTCCTGAATCCAAGGCCGGTCGCGAAAGAGATGCTTGAAACCGCAACCCGCGTCTTGCTGGCCGGTCGCGGGCACGAAGGTGCCACCCAGGTCGGCGCCCGACCGGCGAGACAAGATGAGGCTTGGAGAAACGACGACTTCGTTTCCAGCGCCGATGCCGAAGCGTACAAGCGAATTGGGATATGTCGATAGCGTGCTCATCCCGTCGGCGCTCGTCACCTGATTGCGATAGCCGGCCTCGAGCACGACGCGGCCTTTTGGAACGACGCACGGCGCGCCGTTGACGGCGACCCCCCGGCCGAGACCGGGTCGGTCGACGAGCGCCACGACAGCCCCTTGCGCGCACGGCCCGGCGGGGCTCGCCGAAGGCATCGCAACCGGAAGGTGCGGGGTGTCGGCCTTGGAAGCGAGGGGCGCGAGAAGCGCCGCGAGCGCGAGCAGCAGCGCGCTCGAAACGATCGCTCGCCGCGAACCGAGCGAACGGAAGCGGCGCGTCCCGCGTTCAGCGATGCGCACGCTGGTAAGCTGCGATTGGCCGGAGCACGAGGGAGCTGCGAGTCCTCAAGAGTTTAGGCGGCCAGCTGTCACTCTTCGGAGTCGACGAGGGATTCAAAGCGCAGGTCGACCGCAATCTCAAGGAGTTGTTGGCCACCTTCGTTCCAGCGAAAGTCCCCGCCTAGCCCAGCGCGCTCGTGCCGCGACCTCAATCCACGATCGGTTCGTAGCCGCGTCCGATGACGACGTCGAGCAGCGGAACGAGCGTGGCCTGCTGCATTATCGGCGGCGGCGTGCCCGGCGGGGCGATCGTCCCTGCGCGATTGTGCCAATAGGTCGGCAGCCCGACTCGCGCCGTACCGACGAGATCGTAGCTGGAGCCGGCGACGAAGAGGCATCGCTCCGGCGGCAGGTCCAGTCGCTCGAGCGCGAGCTGATACGGACGCGGGTCGGGTTTATAGAAGCCGGCCTGTTCCGCCGTGACGACGACGTCGAGCGGGACGCCGATCTGCGCGACCGCGACGACGCCTAGGTGATTCGAACAGTTCGTCACCACGGCAAGACGGATCTCCCGCCGGCGCAGTTCTTGCAAGACTTCGCAAACCTCGGACCAAGGGCGCAACTCCGCGTAGCGCGCCGCGAGTTGGCCGGCAAGCATTGTCGGTAAGCCGGCCGCAAGCGCAGCCTCTGCCACGAGCTCCTCGTACGGCCGGTACGTGCCCGTCCGGTACGTTATGTCCAAATATGCCCAGCGCCAGCGCCGGCCGTCCTCGACGCTGCCCGCTACCGCATCCCATAGGGTCCAAGAATCCAGCAGGCCGCTAAGGAGATCGAAAATGACGGCGTCGTATCGTCGCGGCAGTGAGAACATGGCGACCTCGCCTTCTCCACATTCCGGCAGCCTATCGGAATACACTCGGGGCTTGCGTAGTGCCCCAAGCGTGCGTGCCAAGGAAGGTTGCGCATCAAAAAGAAGAGCAACGGCACGCACTGAGCGGCCGTGCTCGGTTCGTGCCGCTGCCGGTTCCCCCGAGTCCCCTTGTTCGGTGATCGAACGGCTTGGGCTCGGAGCTGATCCGCTCATCCCTGAGCGATGATAATCCAAACGGGTCTTCGCGTAGAATAGCCGTCGCCGCGAAACTAGTCTGTACGGTTTTAACATAATTGGACACTCGACGACGCGCGTCGCGGACATGAGCGTGCGGGAACGCTCCCTTGCGAGCCCGGTAGGTAAGCGAGACGGATCGCTTTGGGAACCGCCTCGGTTCCCGGCGCATTGCGCTGCCACTGTGCGGCGCGTCGAGGCCGCAGGCGGAGACCGCGATCGCCGAGTGCGTCAAGGAAATCATCGGGATTGCGATTCGCGCCGGCAAGCCGGTCTCCATTGAGACGTTGAACGTTGCCCGCAAGAAGGCGCAGCTCTTGTATGCCAAGCCCAAGACGCAGCGGATGCTGTCATCGTTCGCCTACACGAAGTTTGCTAAGCTGCTGAAGGCTCGCGCGTTCGATACCGGGATCGAGGTCGTTGACGCCAATCCCGCTTACTCCTCAAAAATCGGGAAACAGCAGTATGCTCGCCGGTATGGTTTGAGCGTGCATCTGGTCGCGGCGCTCGTGCTGGCACGACGCGCTCATGGGTTTCGTGACCGCTCTGTCTCCAGCGGTAGGCAACGCTCCGGTGCGACTCGTGAAGATCGCACCGGACACGTACCTCTCGGGCAGGACACACGGCGTAGCGGAAGAGCCGAGGTCGTACCTCACCTGCGGTCGCCGGACGGAGCCGGCGATCCTCACGTCGTTCGGATCAAAACGGGCGCGTGTGCGATCGAACCGCAGGTCTCGAGTGGGTGGGATAAATGTCCATGATTTTAGGAACGGTATATGATGGGCATCTACCCAGACCCGGCAGCGAGGTGTGAGCGAGCGAGCGATAGGCACGCATGAGTTCGGGATTCGTCGTCGAGGCGCTTGACGGGCGGCCGGAAGTGATCTCGGCCTTGAGCGACCTCATCATCGAAGTCGTGGCCAACGGCGGTTCGGTCAGCTTCATGCATCCGCTGGCGCCGCAAGCGGCGGCTTCCTTCTGGCAGGCCTCGCTCGCGGCTGCGGCCCGCGGCGAGCGCGTCGTGCTGGGCGCCCGTGACGGCGACGCGTTGATCGGAACGGTCACGCTCATCCTCGATTGCCCGCCGAATCAACCGCACCGCGCCGAGATCGCCAAGCTGATGACCCGCGTCAGCCACCGTCGCCGCGGCGTCGCACGAGCCTTGATGCTGGCGGCCGAACGCATCGCAGTCGAGCGCGGGCGGACGCTCCTGAACCTGGATACAGCGGTCGAAGACGGCGCGGCAGAGTTCTATGAGGGATTGGGCTATCAAAAGGTGGGCGTGATTCCGGATTATGCGCTAAAGCCGCACGGCGGCTTGACGGGCACGATCATTTACTACAAGCGGATCAGCGCAGCGCCCAGCTTGTAGAGTACACACGCTCCTTCATGGCTCGGGGCGTTGCCTAGCCTAGCCAATGGCGCCCAGCGTGAGACGGTGCGTCCAAGAAATCTCCTTTACGCGCATCGCCGAGGCGTGAATGCTATGGAAATGAAGAGGCCTCGCATGTCCGGCGAGGCCTCCAACTCAACACATCGTTGCTTATCGATACATCTAGATGTCGCAAACCCCGCTGGCCTCGAGACGGCAGCCGCAACAACAGGACAGAACGTACGGGCGCTTCGAAACTTGTAGTGGGCGACAAAGCGGAGGAGCGGGCAAACGCCCCGACGGGGGACACGGCTTTGAAGGTGAGGGTCGGCCCTGCGGCGCTACCAACCACAACTCCTGAAGAGCCTCATAACGAAAAAGGCACAGATGACCGGAGTCATTTGTACCCACGCGAATCTTGGAATCTTGGTGGAGCTGTCGGGGAACTGCCCCCCGAGTCCGAAACGCCGGACTAACGCTTTCTCCAGGCTCAGCTTCGATTTTGTCTTAGGTCGTCGAGCGTCTCGAAACCAGACTATCGGCGACGGCAACTCCCTGATCTCGGATGGTTCGCAGAGCGGACTCCCCATCCCAGCCGGCCTTTATTGACGGTTCGGACGGCGGCGTCGGCGACCCCGTCCGGACCGTGACTAACCTAGTTTAGGCAGCCAGTGCGTAGTTGTTGTTCGCGTGTATAACGCTTGCGATCGTTTAAGGAGTGCTCGCAACTCCGCCTGCTTACATTACCCACGGATCATCCCGTCGAAGCTGCTCAGCCCCGCGATCCGACCGAAAGAGCCAGCCTGAGCCGGCAACTCTCACCGCCCTCCAACGCTTTCCCGGTCGGGAAAGGTTGCAGTCCCTAGAGCTGGACCCGGAAGTCGACGGAGAACGCGCTCGGGTCGATCCCCTGCGAAGAGGGCATGAGCTTGTAGGTCCCCTGGATCGAGACCCCCGCGCCTCCCGGCAGCTGGAACAGGGTGTCACCGACGAAGAGGTTCGTCCCGACCCCCGCCCACGAGTAGCTGGGCGCGGCGGTGAACGACGGACGGGCGTTGACCTGGTAGACCGAGATCCCAGCCCCCGCATAGAGCGGCGTCGTCAGGCGTCCCGCCACTCCGAAACCGTACGCATTGAGGTTCCCCGCGGTGTGGGATCCACCGGAGTAGTCGAACTGAAACGACGCTCGGATCGGGATGATGGTCTTCGGCCCGAAGTCGTAGTTGAAACCGAGGTCGGTCTGGACGTCGCCTCCGGCGTTGCGCGCGTTGTCCTGCAAGAGGAACTGGGGCCCGATCTGAATCGAGATTGGGGTCGAATCAGCGCGCGCGGGGACCGCCGCCGCGCCGAGCACCGCGACGGCTGCGGCCGCGGCCAAGCAAGAGCTTAGCGTTTTCATTGCGCTTGGACTTCTGCAACCGGTCCCCGTCCGCCCTCGGTTACAAGCGACGCCGTGCAGGAATCGCTCCTCATCTTCGTACTGCTCTCGGCGGTCGTGGGCATCGCGGTCGTGGCGAAGCGGTTCGGGATCCCCTATCCCATCGCGTTCGTCGTCGGCGGCTCGCTGCTGGCCTTCGTCCCGAACCTTCCGAGCTTCGAGCTCAGCCCCGACTGGGTCTTCCTGATCTTCCTGCCGCCTCTGCTCTATGCCGGCGGCTGGTCGACCGACTGGCAGATGTTCAAGGCCAACTTGAGGCCGATCACGCTCCTCGCGATCGGCCTCGTCGTTTTCACCACGGGTTTCGTGGCCATCGTCGCGCACCGCATGTTGCCGGTCCTCGGCTGGGCGGAAGCCTTTGCCCTCGGCGCGATCATCTCGCCGCCCGACGCGGTGGCGGCCGGCTCGGTCTTCGAGCGCTTCACGGTCCCGCGCCGCATCGTCGCGATCCTCGACGGCGAGGGCCTCGTCAACGACGGCACGGCCTTGGTCATCTATCAATTCGCAATCGCGGCAGCCGTGACCGGGACGTTCTCCGCGGGGCTCGCGAGCGTGGCCTTCATCGGGGTTTCGGTCGGCGGCGTGGCCGTGGGCATGTTGCTCGGCTGGATGACGATCACCCTCACCGAGCAGCTGCACAAGGCCGACCTTTCCGACTACCTGATCGACAACGTCATCCAGCTGCTCGCACCGTACGCGATCTATCTCTCGGCCGATCTCATCCACGTCTCCGGCGTGCTGGCGACGGTGACCGCCGGCATCTACGTCAGCCGCAAGTCGTCGACGATCTACGAACCCGAGGGGCGGCTCGTCGCGTACTCGGTTTGGGACATCCTGATCTTCCTGCTCAACGGTCTGGTCTTTTTGTTGATCGGGCTCCAGCTGCGCTCGATCGTCCACGATCCGCAGTTTGCCCTGCGGACGCTGTGGGTCGGAGCCGCGGTCACGGCGCTGGTGATCGTGCTGCGTTTCGCCTGGGTCTATCCGGCGACGTACGGCCCAAGGCTCATCTTCAAGAGCATCAACCGAGCTGAAGGGAAGCCCGGCTGGAACTACGTCTTCATCATCGCGTGGAGCGGCATGCGCGGGATCGTCTCGCTGGCGGCGGCGCTCGCGCTCCCGCGCATGCTCGGCAACGGACATCCCTTCCCGGGGCGCAACGAGATCATCTTCATCACGTTCTGCGTGATCTTCGGGACGCTCGTCTTTCAGGGGCTCTCGCTCATCCCGATCCTCAAGTGGCTGCATGTCGAGGACGGCGACGACCTCGAGCGGCGCGAGCTCGAGGTCCGCATCGCCGCCCTGCGCGCCGGAATCGAGCGGCTCCGCCAACTCGAGCCCGCGTTCAACTCCACCGAGGAGTGGGAAGTCGAAGGGCGGCTTCTCGGCGAGTACGACTACCGCATCGCGCATTTGCTCGGCCACGTCAACGGCAAAACCGAAAGCGGCGCGGTCGCGCTCGACCACCGTCTTCAGCAAGAAGCGCTCGACGCCGAGCGGCGCGAGGTCTTGCGCATGCGCGACGCCGGTGAGATTCCCGACGAAATCTTTCGCAAGATCGAATACGATCTCGACCTCGCTAACCAGCGCCTGACCTAGCCGAAAGTCGGCGCAGCCAAAAGGATACGATCTTCCAGTTGGGCCGCGCATCCGACGTTTGTTGCACGGCACGGCGGCGTGACGGGCGCAAGGCGGTGCCGGAATGAGGGGTGAAGCACGTTCCGGTCATCATGGTGCTTTTCCGCGCACAGCATGTATCGAAGCGCTACCGCATGGGTGAGGTCGCCATCGACGCGCTGCGCGCGGTGAACCTGGAAATCGTAGAGGGTGAGCTGCTCGTCATCCTCGGTCCCTCCGGCAGCGGCAAGTCGACCCTGCTGCACATTCTCGGTGGCCTCGACGCACCGACGGAGGGCACGGTGAGCTTCGACAGTCTCGATCTGACGGCCGCAGACGACGCGGCGCTCACGCGGTACCGGCGCAATGAAGTTGGGTTTATCTTCCAATTCTACAATCTGATTCCCAGCCTCACGGCTCGCGAGAATGTTGAGATCGTAACCGACCTCGTCGCGCACCCGATGCCGGCGGACGAGGCCTTGCGCATCGTCGGTCTCGAGTCGCGCAGCGACCATTTTCCATCGGAGCTTTCGGGCGGCGAACAGCAGCGGGTCGCGATCGCACGCGCGATCGCCAAGCGCCCGCGCGTGCTGCTCTGCGACGAGCCGACGGGGGCACTCGACGTCGCCACCGGCCGCATCGTCATTGCGGCGCTCGAGGAAGTCAACCGGACGCTGGGAACGACCGTCGTCATCATCACGCACAACGCTGCGATCGCGGAGATCGCCGATCGCGTGATGACGATGGGAAGCGGGGCGATCTCCAGCGTTACCGTAAACGCGCGAAAGCTTCGGGCAAGCGAGATCACGTGGTGATGCGCGCGCTCGACAAGAAGCTCGTGCGCGACATCTGGGCCCTGCGTGGGCAGGTCGCGGCGATTGCCGCGGTCATCATTTGCGGCGTCGGTACGCTCATTGCCCTGGCCAGCGTCTACGACGCCATGCGGCTCACCCGGCAGGCCTATTACGACGAGTATGCGCTTGCCGACGTCTTTGCGTCGCTGACCCGCGCGCCCGAAAGCGTCGCGGAAGCGCTGCGCCGGATTCCAGGCGTATCAGCGGTTGAAACGCGCGTCGTCGTCCCGGTGACGCTCGACCTGCCCGGCCGTACGGACGTCGTCACCGGACGTATCGTTTCGATTCCCGATACCGCGCCTGCTCGTTTGAACCAACTCTTCTTGCGACGGGGCAGAACGATCACGGCGTATGCGGCCGACGAGATCCTGGCGAGCGAAGCATTTGCCGATACCAACGATCTCGCGCTCGGCCGGCGGATCGGCATCGTCGTCAACGGGAGATGGCAGCGGCCGCGCATCGTCGGCGTAGCGATTTCACCGGAATACGTCTACGAAGTGGGACCCGGTGAGCTATGGCCGGATAGCCGTCACTTCGGCGTGCTGTGGATGGGGCGGCGCGCGCTTGGGGCGGCCTTCGACATGACCGGAGCCTTCAACGACGTCGCCCTTGGCTTGAGCCCACAAGCGCAAGTGGCGGAGGTACTCGAACGAGTCGATCGCATCCTTGCCCCATACGGCGGCACCGGCGCCTACGCTCGGCACGATCAGCTTTCCGATTTCGTCACCTCCGCCAAGATCCAGCAGCTTCGCTCGCTGGCAGTCATCATTCCCAGCGTGTTCCTCGGCATCGCGACCTTCTTGGCGTCCCTGCTGCTCTCGCGGCTCGTGCGCACCGACCGCATCGTGATCGGGACGCTCAAGGCTTTCGGCTATTCGGGTGCGAGAATCGCACGGCACTACGTCACGTTGGCGCTGATCGTCGTGCTGATCGGCGGTGCGATCGGCGTGGCAGGCGGCATCTGGCTCGGGAAACTCTTGGCACTCGCCTACGCGCCTTACTTTCACTTTCCACTACTCCGCTATCAGGTGTCACCGGCGCTGGTCGCGACGGCACTCCTCGTCACAGCGGGCGCGGGCCTGGGCGGCGCTTTCGGGGCAGCGCGCGCTGCCGCCGGCTTGCCGCCCGCGGAGGCGATGGAGCCTGAAGCGCCGGCGTTCTACCGACCGGCGCTCGCCGACCGTCTCGGTACCGGGCGGCGGCTCCCGATAACGTTGCGCATGATCCTACGAAACCTCGAACGGCGGCCGCTCACGGCGCTTGCCACGATCCTGGGAATTGCCCTTGCGACCTCGCTGCTCGTCGTGGGCCAGGGCGTCATCGACGGCGCGAAGCGCATGATCGAGACGCAGTTCGTCGCGATCCAGCGTGACGACCTGACACTGACCTTCAATCACGTGCGTGGCTCGAGTACGCTCCTGGACGTGCGCCGCCTGCCGGGTGTCCTGCGGGCCGAGCCCTTTCGCTCGGTCGCAGCGCGGCTGCGGGCCGGGCAACACAGCTACCGAATCGGTGTTACGGGGGCGCGTCCCGGCGAGGACCTTCGCCGCATCCTCGACGACCGCGGGCGCCCGCGCGACCTGCCGTCCCGCGGAATGCTGCTCAGCGCGACCGTCGCGAAGATCCTCCACGTGGCTCCCGGTGATTCCGTCGAGGTGGACGCACTCGAAGGACGGGAGCGGCATTTCATTGTGCCCGTAGCCGCGCTCATCGACGAACCGATCGGCGTCACGGCGACGATGGAGCTCGAAGACCTCGACCGACGGCTTGGCGAGGAGTCGACGATCAGCGGTGCACACCTCGCGGTCGACGCGCTCGCCGTTGCTCGGCTCGATGCCCTTTTCAAGCGCACGCCCGAGATCGCAGGCGTCGTCTATCGCCGTTCCGCGCTGGAGAACGCGCAGCACACCTTCAATGACAGCGTCGACTTCTTCATCGCGGCGCTCCTGTTCTTGTCGACGATCCTGACCCTCGGCGTGGTCTATAACTCCGCGCGAATCGCACTCGCCGAGCGCGGCCGGGAGTTGGCGACGCTGCGCATCGTCGGCTTCACCAAGCGCGAGATCGCGACCGTGCTCCTCGGCGAGCATGCCCTGCTGACCGCAATCGCGATTCCGCTTGGACTCGTTCTAGGCTACCTTCTTCTTCTTAGCCTCGTGCGCACGGCGCTTCGAACGGAACTCTACCGCGAACCGTTCGTCATCGCTGCGTCGACTTGTGCGCTCTCCGTCATTGCCGTCGCAATCGCGGCAGCGCTCTCCGGTGCCGTCGTCGGGCGGCGGCTCGAGCACCTCGACCTGATCGCCGTGCTGAAGGGGGAGTAGAGGGCTTGTCAGCGAGCATCCGCGGTCGAATCATCGTCGCGTTGACTGCGCTCGTCATCCTCGCGGCGCTCGCGCTCGCCTTTATGCCGCGGCCGCAACAGGTGGATATCGGACTCGTCAGCAGGGGAGCCATGCGCGTCTCCTTGGAGGCTGAAGGGAAGACGCGTGTCCGCGAGCGCTACGTCGTTGACGCGCCCGTCGACGGCCGAGTCGGCCGCGTCGCGTTGCGCGAAGGCAATCCGGTCGTCGCGGGAGAGCTCCTGGCCGAGATCGATCCGCTCCCCTTGCGCGCCTCGATCGACGAGACGCTGGCCCACATCGACGAAGCGCGCGCGGAGCGCTCGGGCGTCGTGACACAGGTCCCCAAGCCGGCGGCCCTTACGCAAGCGCGCGACCGCATCGTCGCGGCCGAGGAGGCCGCGCGCACGGCCGCCGCGCAGCTCGCTCAGGCGCAAGCCTCGCGAACGCAAGCGCAGCGGGACCGAAATCGAGCGGCAGCCCTTGCCGCAAGCGGCGACATCGCTCGCTCTCAACTCGAGGCGGCAAACCTTGCGGCCGTCCTGCGCGAGCGGGACGTCGAGGTTTGCGCCCATCAGGCCCGCGCAGCCCAAGTCGACGGCGCCGCCGCTCGCGCCGCGTTGGCCGAGCTCGAGGCGCGGCGCGAGGACCCCCGATACTTGTACGGCGTCTACGACGCACAGATTCGCGCCGCCGAAGCATCGCTCCGCAGCTTGCGGCATGATGCCGTGCAAACCGACGTGCGCGCACCCGTCTCCGGGCGCGTCTTGCGCATCCTCCAGAAGAGCGAGGCCAACGTCAAGGCCGGAGCTCCGATCGTCGAGGTCGGGAACGTGCGAGCACTCGAGATGATCATCGACGTCCTCTCACCGGATGCGGTCGGCATCTTGCCCGGCGCCGAGGTACGCGTCGTCGAAGGCGCCGAACGCGAATTGCGCGGACGCGTTCGCTACGTCGAGCCGTCGGCGTTCACCAAGGTTTCGGCCCTCGGCGTCGAGGAGCAGCGGGTCAACGTCATCGCCGACTTCATCGACCCGCCCGGACGCCTCGGCGATCTCTACCGGATCGAGACCGACATCGAGCTCTGGTCGGCCGGCGATGCGACGCAGGTGCCCATCGACGCGCTCTTTCGCTGCTCCGACCGCTGGTGCGCATACGTCGTCGCAGGCGCAAGAGCGCTCCGCCGCACCGTCAGCATCGGTCACACGAACGATGAGGTAGCCGAGGTTCTCGGCGGTCTGGAGCGCGGCGACCGAGTCATCCTGCACCCGAGTGACAGCATCGACGACGGAACGCGCGTCGGCCCATAAACATAAAGACTCGCGAGGCGCGGTTGCCTTCCTTTGCGTTGGTTGAACCGAAGAGCGATCAGGCCTGCTTCTGCACGAAGTCCGCGAGCCCGAACGTTGCGTCCGTCGAGCCGTCGAGGGCAGCGGCGCTCGCCTGCGCTCGCTCGACCTCGCCGGCCGCGCGCGTGCGCAGCGTCACCACCAGCTGGATGACGAACGCGGTCGCCCCGCCGCGCTCGGGCCGGCGGCTCTGCGCAAAGGCGACGGCTTGCGACGCGAGCGCGTCGAGCGGCGCCAGCGAGGCCGCGAAGCCGGTCTGCGCGATCACGCTCTTGAGGCCTTCGACCGCGACGGAGACCAGCGGTCGCGCATCGAGGCCCGGGCATTCGAGCAGGTCGAGGGCCAGCAACGTGAATTCCGCTTGCAGATCCCACCGGCACGCCGAGCGGACCGCCTTGAGCGCCGGCGGGATCAACGCCATCGCATTGGCCCGCAGGCCCGCGCTAACCAGCACCGGCGCCGCTTCCCGCAGCGCTTTCAAGGCGGCGAGCGGATCGCCGGAGCTCAGCTCGATGACCGCGATATCCGTCAGGAACGCACCGATCTCGCCCGGCTCGCGCAGCACGCGCGCTTGCTGCACGCCCGTCTGCGCCTTTTCGCGCGCCTCCTTCAAGCGGCCGTTCAGGATCAATGCCCGCGTTACGACACCGTAAGCGGCGAGCTCGATGCCGTCGTCGTGAGCGACGCGCGCACGCTCCAGGCACTTCTCGGCCGTCTCCAACGCCGGCTTGGAATCTTGCAGGCCGAAATACGCCCGCGTCTCGTCGTTCTTGAATTTCGCCTGCTCGCGGAGATCGTCCGCAGCGACGGCCATCTCGTATCCGTCCTGCGCGTAGGTCTTGGCGCCCTTGAAATCTCCCTGTCGCAATGAGATCTGCGAGAGGCGCCCGAGCGCGAGCATCAGGCGCTCGGGCGGCGCGTTCTCCTTGCGCATGACGGCGAGAGCCTGATCCGCGGCCGCTCGCGAGCCGGGGACATCGTTCAAGGTCTTGAGCACGTCGCTCAACTCGAGATGCTGGCCTGCGGTCGAATCGCCGGCTTCCTCGGCGGCGGCGATACTCTTCTTCAGCAAATCGACCGCGGCGTTCTCGTTGCCGGTTCCGGCCGCGGCGCGCGAAGCGTACTGCAGCAGGAGCGCCCTGCGGCTTGCTTTCTCCTTCGGCAGTGCCTCGAGCGCATCGAGCATGCGCTGCCCCCGCTCGTACAAGTCGTGGGCGAGCTGCGCGTCGTCGGGCGAGTATGGACTCGTGCGCGCGACGATCTGCAGCTGCTCGAGCAAAACGTCGAGCCGTTCGAGCGAGGGCGTCGCGTCGAGACGGTCGAGCTCGTCGATCAGCACGCCGGCCGACGCGCCGAGGACCTGCGCCACCGCGGCGACCGACTCGAAGCTCGTGTGCACGCCGTTCGCGTCCATCCAGTCGCTCAGCGCCGTCAGCAGCGCCAGCGCCGCGGTGCGCAGCCGTGCAGCTCTCGAAACGTCCGGCTCGGCCGGGTCGACTAGCGCGGTGTCGCACGTTCCCACGAAGATGTACGCGCGTTCGTCGATCTCGGCGACCCCCGTCCGTACAATCGAGGCGCTCACCGGCGCGGCGTCGTGAACCATGCGCGCGATCGCGGACTTCGCCAAGGCCGCCGCTTGCTCGGCGTCGACGCTCCAGAGCGTGCCGATGTAGCCGCGCGCACCGATGCGCACGAACTCTCGGCCGACGCCGACCCACGAAAGGCACGAGTTGTTGAAGACGATCGGCCGGCTGCGCAGCGTCGCGCGTTGCAACAGCTTGAACGCCGGCATCGGCATATCGCTGAAGAGCATCACGTCGTCGCCACCGTGTGTGTTGAAGAACACGAGCTCGAGAGGAAGCGCGCTGAGGTGCAGCAAGGCCAGGCTCGAACCGGCCGGGCCGGCCATGTTGAGCGAGTACGAGACCCGCGCTTGCAGCTCGCTCAGGACGTCCTTCGTTTCGGTCGTCGAGAAATAGCCGGGATCGAAGAGCAAGTTGAATCCCACCCCGCCGTCCGCGTGGGAAGCGAAGAGCTCCGTCAACAGCAGCAGCGAGATGTCGCCGGTCACGTGTCCGATCGGTTTGGCGGCCCAACTCGCGCCGTTCTTGTTGACGAACCGATACGGCGTCTGCGAGGTCAGGACGGTCAGCGGGAAGTCTGCGACCGCCGCGACGGCCTCGTCCGAAACGGCCGCCGACACCGCTCGTTCGAGATCGTCGAGCGCCGCGGTGGGCGTGCCCGCGAAGAGAAACGCTCGGGCTGCGGCAATCGCCGCGTTTGCATCGCTCGCGTCGCTTGCCGGCGCGATTCCCTTTTGGGCCGCGGCGTTGCGGGCTTCGCCCTCGCGGCGCTGCTGAAGCGCGGCCCGAGCGGCTTCGATCGCGGTGCCGTCGGGGTCGTCGCGGAGCACCAGCCGCGCTCGCCGCCGGCATGCGTAGAGCACGCCGAGAAGCCGCTCGGCTTGGTTCGTGACCTCGATCAGCACCGCTTCGCGCGGCGGCTCACCGTCGGGTTCGAGGACGAGCGCCGGCGCTTCGCGCGGCGCGGCGGTGGAAGCCGCATCGCTCGTCGCGGGCGCTTCGGCCGCAACACGCAACGGGCGGCCGCTTTCGAGCGCAACGTGCAAAGCGGAATAGTACGACGAAAGCGACTCGCCCGCCACTTCAACGGCACGCGCGGCGTCGTACGGAGCGCTATTGAAAAGCCGCCACCCGACGGGACTGAGATCGGCGAGATTCGCGTAGGTCGTGGCGCCTTCCGTCCCGGCGGCGCCTTGCGGCAACAGGTACACGGTTTCGGACGTCGGCGGCAGGACGGCGATGCGCTCGTCGCTGAGCTTGCTGCGCGGAAGCGGCTCGATGAAACTGATCTCTTCGGCCTGCGGCGCAAACAGAAAGACCGTGCGTTGCGCCTGGAGCGGCCGCAACAGCTCGGCGACGAGCCGGTTATGCTTCACCCACGAACGATATGGGCCGAGGCGCTCGGCACGCTCGTCGACTTCAGCATTGCTGGGCGGAGCCGGCAACTTACCGGCGAGAAACTCTTGGCGTCCCAGCTGTCCGCCGGAAACGAGATCGCGAGCGTCGCGCACCGCGACGTAGGCCTCGTAGAGCACGCGGTACTCGTCCGCGGAGACCGGCGGCGGCTCGAGCACGACGAGCGGCGTCTGCGCCGCCTTCGGCACGCAGGAAAGCACGATGGCGGCTTCACGCACCTGATCGGGCCGGCAGACGACGATGACTTGGCTAGCCATCGCCGCCCCTGCCCTCGACGAAGGCGACGGGCACACTCATCGATCCACGGACGAGCTGTTGCGTCAGCTGTTCTCCGTAAGCGCGCTCGACGGCGCTGTTCGGCGGCAGCTCGAGCCGCAGCGCGCGATAGAGCGCGGGCCGCCCGATAGCGTAGGCGGCCTCGATCGCATCCGCGTAGTCACGCGCTTGCCCGATCAGCCGGAGGTATCCAAAGCCGGCGGCGACCAGCCCGAGCAGCGCGAGCGGGCTGACCCAGCACCAAGCCAGCGCCGCGAGCGCCCAAAAGAAGAGTCGCGACGAGCCTTCGAGCGCGGCGCGCGCGTCGACGACGCCCTTGCGCTGTTGGTCATTTAGCGCCAGCGCGAGCACCGGCCAGCATTGATCTGCCGACAGGCCGTACTTCGCCTCGATGCGCCGGTCGGCGGCAACCAGCGCGCAGCCCACGGAGGTGGGCAGCATGTCGGCGCGCATGTTCGGATAGTAGCGCCGCTCGCGTTCGAGCGAAGCCAAGTCCTTTGCTGCGTACTCCGTCAGCGGCCGGGCCATCCGTACGAGCTGCAACCTGCGCCAGCGATTGTTTCGTATCCGGCACTGCTCCCACAACCGTTCGGTGGGCCACGTGACGACGGCCCCGACCAAGCCCCAGTTTCCGGCCAGCAGGCGCAGCACCCAGCCGTTGACCGGTTCGTAAACGGTGCCCGACAAGACTATGAGCGCGAGCGCGACGCCCGAGAGGAGCAAGAGCTTGACATCGGTCAACGACTTGAGCTGATCGTCGAGCCACCCGAGATGGGCTTGCCGGTCGGCGCTGATCCACGCCAGGAGACCCACGACCCAGAAGGCAGCGGCGGGCGTGAAGAGCAGTTCGTAGATCCGGTCGCCGAACTTGCCTTCGACGTCCTCAGCGACCTTCGCGAACATCTAGTATACCGTCTCCGACGTAGGTATACACCAAGTGAGAGCGATTTTTCGTCGCCGCAAGGAGCGAGGAGCGAAGAATGGCAGCGCCATTTGCCTGTCCCCGAAGCGCAGCGGAGGGGGAGCGACGAGCGACGCGGCGGCGGCGGAAAAGCGCCGAGCGACTGCATAGCTGCGTCGGAGACGGTACACTAGTGCTGTAGGACCAGCGCGATCTTGTGAATGGGACACAGCGGCACCGGCTCGCTGAGATCGAAACTCGGCCACGTGTAGTCGCCCTGCGGACACCGGTAGAAGTCGAGGCTTACCGGCACCCCGTCGATCGGGGAAATGGATTTGAGCGTAACCTTCCGTGCCGCCATGTGGCCCCGCACGTAGCTCAACGCGCTCGCGTCCGTCGCGAGAATCCCCAGGATCTGATCGCTCAGCTGTTTTTGCTGGTCCGGCGAGCCAGCGTCCGCGGCGCTTGCCGGCAGGATCTTCGCAAGCGCGTTGGAGATCGCGGGCTCGGCCGCACTGCTGTCACGCAGCGCGAACGCAGCCGCGATTATTTCGCCATCCTCGCTCATGGAATAGCTGACCTCGCCCTTGGTTAAGGAAGACGCCGGCTCTCACCGGCGCTCTCAGATTACACCAGGGCGAGTTGGCTTGCAAGGTCCCCCGAACGGAGCCTTCTCAGCCGGCACACGCCGGCGTCCGTCAACCGCGCTGCCGGAGGAACGCCTTGCGGCCAGCGCCCAGGAGCGCCATCGCGTCGTCGACGTTGACGGCGCCCCTCAGGTCGATCTGGTGGCCTTCGCCCTTGGAGTAGCCCGACAGAAAGCTTCGCGATCGCCTGCTTGCGGCTCGTGACCTTCTTGCCCGAGCGCCCCGGCTTGAGGCCGCCGCGCTTCATCTCGTGCATCTCTTCGCCAACCGATTCGCTTGCCGCGCGGCCGTATTTACGTGCCGAGGTCTCGAAGTTACGGGGCCGTTTAACCGCACGGCGCGGGCATGCACTGCGCCCGCTTCAACGCGACGGCGACCGGCGTTCGCCCGAGGTCAGCGCGTACATGAGCGGCAAGGCGACATACAGCACGAGGCTTACGAGCGGAACGAATGACGCGAAAGCCACGGCGATCAGCGCTAGGCTCGGCGCGAGCACGAAGCGCAGTCCGATGTACCGGCGCTGCGGGAGCTCGAGCGGCGCAGTCAACTGCTTCCGCAGCGCGTACAACCAGGTCAGACCAAGCGAGAACGAGCAGGCTGCAAGATTGGCTCCGTAGAGCACCAGCGCCGGAGCCGCTAGCGGATATCGTCCTAGGACCGCGGTCGAGAACGGCAGCACCACGATGGTGAACAAGAAAAGCAAGGTCATCCACAACAGGCCGCGGTCGGCGGCACGAATATATCCGAAGATGAGATGGTCGACGACCCAATAGTAGCCGACGATCGTAAAGCTCAGGGCGAAGATGCCCAGCCGCGGAAGGGTCGACAGCAACGCGCCGGCGAGCTGCCCAACGGGGACTTCAGGAGGTTTGACGTCCAAGATCAGCAGCGTGAGGCCGACCGCAAATACACCGTCGGTCAGCGCAGTGAGGCGCGTAAGTTCGACTCGCGAGGCCTCGTCACGGCGTGGTTGAGCGCCAGTGGGCTGCGAATCGTTCAGTGCTTGTCAGCCTTCTCGCGAACGAGACACAACGTATGCCGCCCCTCGCTAGCTGACGGCGCGCTCGGCCGGCAGAATGACGCCGGCCAGGTGCAACGGATCGCTGCTCGCCGTGACGAAGTCTTCTTCCGCCAGCCCTGGGTTGCGGCGCACGGCGCGCAGCGCGTCGAGCGCGTCGGGCAACGCGAACTGCTCTCCGATGAAGGCGGCGACGAAGCGGCCGCCGCGCACTTCGCCCTGCGCTTCCAAGCGGCGCAGCGCGTGCAACAGCTCGCGCCACGGCGGCGCTAGCGTCTCGCGCTTGACGACGTCGCGAAAGACGACGCCGTAACGCGCCAGCAGACGCCGCGCGAACGCGTCGACGTCGACCTGCCGGCGCTCGGGCACGAGCTCCGTCCAGCGCCCGGTCGAGGCGCGCGGCCGCGCCTTGTGCGCCTTCTCGCCGAGACGGCGCTTCGCGTCGCTGAGCGCGCGCAGCGCATCGAAGCCGTCGGCGGTCACCAGGCCCGCGGCGACGAGCTCCCACAGCGCTTCCTCGATCTCGGACGGCAGACGACGCGTGTCGCGCGCCAGGTCCGTGAAGAACGGCGCGCCGCGGCGCCGGATCGCGGCCAACACCTCGCGCGCGGCAGACGAGAGCGCGTCCTCGTTGGCGTCGCCGCGCGCGAGCAACGTCTCGGCGCCGTCGCGCGCGAATAGCGAGATCGGAACGAGCTTGGTCGGACGGACGCGGCGCGCGCGCTCGCCGTCGCGCGGCGCGAGCGCGGGATGCAGCGAGAGCCGGCCCCACATCACTTCGCCGGTCTGGCAGAGCTTATCGAGATATTCGGCCTTGTAGCCGGCGACGCGGCGCGGCAGGATCTGCGTCTCCCAAGCCGCCGCCGGCACTTCGTAGCCTTCGAGCTGACGCACGATTTGCAACGTGCCGTCCACGCCGTGTAGGCGCGACGACGGCGCCACGTGCTGCCAGCGCGTCAGGAAGCGGATGAACTCGAGCGTCGTGACCGGCTCGATCTCGCGCCGCAGCCTGCCGAGCGTGCGCCGGTGGATCCGCGCGAGCACGCGGCGATTGCACCACTCCTCACCGGCAGCGGGCCGGAAGCGGCCGCGCAGCACTTGGCCTTCCGCTTCGAGCTGCAGCAGCGCCGCGTCGACGAGAGCCCGGTCGAGCGCGAAGCGTTCGGCGAACTCGGCGGCGGTCGCGGGACCGCCCGACTCGAGCCAGCCGCGCAGCACTTCGGCGACGGCCCCTTCGCGCGTCTGCGGCAACGGAACCGAGGGCGCAAGCGCCTCGAGCGCGGACTCGTCGAGCGCACCGGGCTGGGCGAGACGGAAGAGTGCGAGCCGTTCCGCACAGACCCAGAACGCAGCACCGCCGGCATCCGCGGTCGTCGCGCGACGCTCGGCCCGCAGCGCCTCGAAGAACGGCCGCCACTCCTCGCTCGGCGGCAGCGCGATCAAGGTGAGCAGCGCGTCGTGCAGCTCGTCGGCGTCGCGGACGACCGGCCACGACTCGGCCGCGACCTCGTCGATGGCGGTGGGATCGAGCAACCCGACGCCGTCGGCGGCTTCGCTGCCCAGCACGCCGCGCAGCGACACCGCGCGAGCGCGGCGTTCCTCGAGCGGGGCGTCGTCGAGATAGGCGAACGGGTTGGCGTTGAGGATCTCGTGCGAGAAAGCGGACGGCGTCGGCGTCTCGACGGCGACGGTGCGCAGCTCCCCGCGCTCGAGCGCGCCCAGCACCTCGATCAGGCCGTCGAGATCCATTGCCTCGTACAAGCAGTTGTCGATCGTCTCGCGCACCAGCACGTGATCGGGAATGCGGATTGGGCCGGTCAGATTTTCGAAGCAGGCAGCTTGATCGGGGAAGACCGCGGCGAGCAGGTCGTCCGAGCGCATGCGGATCAGCTGCGGCGCGACCTTGCGCCCGGCGCGCATCCGCAGGATCGCGAGCGAACGCGTCGCGTTCCAGCGCCAGCGCGCGCCGAACATCGGCGCGGCCAGCAGCGCGTCGCGCAATACCTCCGCGACGCTGGCCGTGCTCAGGAAGGCGAAGACCGCGTCGAGCGGAAACGCGTGCTGCTCGGCGAGCGAGATGACGATGCCGTTGTCGGTCGCGGCGGCTTGCAGCTCGAAGTTGAACGAGCGGCAGAAGCGCTTGCGCAGCGCGAGCCCCCAGGCGCGGTTGATGCGCGCGCCGAGCGGTGCGTGCAAGACCAGCTGCATCCCGCCGCCCTCGTCGAAGAAGCGTTCGGCGACGATCGTCGTGTCGGTCGGGACGACGCCCAGCGCCGCCTTCCCGGCGCGCACGTAGGCCAGGGCCTGTTTCGCGCCCGCGCGGTCGAAACCGCAGTCGCGCTCGAGCGCCGCCAGCGCCGCGTCGTCGTCGCGAGCCTCGCCGAGCTCGGCACGCAAGCGGCCGACCTCCCGCGAGAGCTCGATCGTGCGGCCCAAGCCTTCGCCATTCCAGAACGGAATCGAGGGCGGCGCGCCGTGCGCGTCCTCGACCCGCACCGTGCCCGCCTCGACGCGGCGGATGCGCCACGAGGTCTGGCCGAGCAGAAAGATGTCGCCGGCCATGCTCTCGACGGCGAAGTCCTCGTCGACCGTGCCGACCTGCGCGCCTTCAGGCTCGGCGACCACGGCGTAGTCGGCGCGATCGGGGATGGCGCCGCCTGACGTGATCGCGGCCATCCGCGCGCCGCGCCGCGCGCGCACGCGGCCGTTGACACGGTCGCGGTGGAGAAACGTGCCGCTGCGCCCGCGGCTGGTCGCGATCCCGTCGGCGAGCATACACAGCACGTCGTCGAAGTCCTTGCGCGCCAAGTCGCGATAGGGCCAGGCCGAACGCACGAACGCGTAAAGCGCGTCCTCGTTCCACTCATCCGCCGCGCACGTCGCCACCAGCTGCTGCGCCAAGATGTCGAGCGGCGCTTGAGGGATTCGCAGCCGGTCCATGGCGCCCGCGCGGATCGCGCGGACCAGCGCGCCGCATTCGAGCAACTCGTCGCGCGTGGTCGCGAAGAACCTGCCCTCGGGCGTCGCGCCGACCCAGTGACCGGAGCGCCCGACGCGCTGCAAGCCGACGGCGATCGAACGCGGCGAGCC
Organism: Vulcanimicrobiaceae bacterium; assembly: GCA_052267165.1. Taxonomy (GTDB): domain Bacteria; phylum Vulcanimicrobiota; class Vulcanimicrobiia; order Vulcanimicrobiales; family Vulcanimicrobiaceae; genus CAWICD01. The sequence goes on from JBKQHO010000039.1 coordinate 31,968, forward strand.
GATCTGCACGACCAGGTCGACCGACCCGATGTCGATGCCCAGCTCGAGCGACGCCGTGGCGACCACCGCGCGCAGCTCGCCCTCCTTCAGCCGCGATTCGGCCAGAAAGCGCAGGCCGCGCGAAAGGCTGCCGTGGTGCGGCAGGACGAGGCCTTCGCCCAAACGCTGCGTCAGCGCGAACGCGACACGTTCGGAGAGCCGGCGCGTGCCGACGAAGACGAGCGTGGTGCGGTGCTCCCGTATCAGTTCCGCGATGCGGTCGTAGACTTCGGTCCACATCTCGTTGGTCGCGACGTGGCTCAGCTCGTCACGCGGGACCTCGACGGCCAGCTGCAAAGCGCGGCGGTGGCCCACGTCGACGATCTCGGCCGCGGGGCTCAGAAAGGCCGCGACCTCTTCGATCGGCTTGACGGTCGCCGACAGCCCGATCCGCTGCGGTTTGGGGCTGCCGTTCGCGACGACCAGCTGGTCGAGCCGGGCCAGCGTGAGCGCGAGGTGCGAGCCGCGCTTATCGCCGGCTATAGCGTGGATCTCGTCGACGACGATGGTGTGAACGCGCCTCAGCGTTTGGCGCGAGCGCTCCGCCGTCAGCAAGATGTACAAAGACTCAGGGGTGGTGACGAGCACGTGCGCGGGCTTGCGCAGCATCTTGGCGCGCTCGGCCTGCGTCGTGTCGCCGGTCCGCACCGCAGTCCGAATCGGCGCGAGCGCCAGGCCTCGCTCGCCGGCCAGCGTGCGCAGCTCCGCCAGCGGCGTCTCCAAATTCTTGCGAACGTCGTTGGTCAAGGCTTTGAGCGGCGAGACGTACACGACGAGCGTCTCGTCGGGCAGTCCCTCGCCAGCGGCGCGGTTGACGAGGTCGTCCAGCGCGGCCAGAAAAGCGGCCAGCGTCTTGCCCGAGCCGGTCGGCGCCGAGATCAGAACGTCGCGACCGGCGCGGATCGCCGGCCAGCCCGCAACCTGCGGCTCGGTCGGTTGTTCGAAGCGCGCCTCGAACCAACTCGAGATCAGAGGATGAAAGTTACTCACCATCGTGCGTCAGCATAACCCGCCGGCAACCGACTTCGTCGCACGGTCGCCGGCTCAGCTTGCCTCTTTCCGATCATCTATATGCGGCCATGCATATTCGACCATGCAAATATGTTGTCGCTACCCAGCTGAACCGCGCGGGAATCACTCCCGCTCCTTTTGCTGAGCCGTCGAGCGCAGATGCGTCGGGTTTCTTTAAAATTTGTCCTGGTCTTAAGGGTTAGCCGTAACTAATAGGAGCCAAAAGAATCAACGCGAAAGCGGGCGTCTATCTCCGTTGTCGAGCGAATCGACAGCCACCGGAAATTGAGGGGATGTATGCAACATTTCATCCCATTCGACGTTCATTTCGCCGGCGCGCCCGCGCCTTTCGGAACGTCAGGGATTCAGGCTCTCCGGGGTGAACGGCTTCTGACCGCAGCGGTCATGACGCCGTGACGAAAAGAAGGAGCAAAGCAACGAAGCTATGCGCCAAACGCTTCACCGCGAGCCTGCGTCATGCGCCCGCCGTCTTCGCACTGCCGCTCGCGCTGGGCACGTCGCTCGCATTGTGCAGCGCCGCCGCGTTCGCGCAGCAGCCTGACGCCGCTCCGAGTGCGATGGACTCGCCCGCCGTAGCAAATCCGAGTGCTACCGCGTCGCCCGCCGCGAACTCGAGCGCAACCGCCTCGCCGGCGCCGACGGCGACCCCGATCCATTTCGGCCGCTTCACGCCGTTCCTCAACTACACGGGTGAAGCAGCGACGAATCCGGCCGGCGGCCTCAAATACGGCGCGGCCTATGCGGGCCAGCTGCTGATGGGCTTCGACCTCCATCTCGAGAGCCCGAACACGCCGGGAACGTCGACGATCCACTTCGTCGTCACGAACCGCCACGGCGGGAACCTGGTCGGCACGTCGATCGGCAGCAACACCTCGGTGCAAGAGATCTACGGCACGCAGAACACGCACCTCGCGCTTTTCACGTACGAGCGAAAGACCGATCGGCTCGACTACGAATTCGGACGCATCCCGGCCAACATCAGCTTTCTCAACTCACCGCTCTACTGCAATTTTCAAAGTAACTCGGCGTGCGGCAACCCGACGTTCGTCTTCAAGGACAGCAACTTCACGTACTGGCCGGCATCGAGCTGGGGCGGGCACGTACGAGCCTGGTTCAGCCCGGTCATGTATCTGCACGTCGGCGCCTACGAGGTCAATCCCGACCGCAAGACGCCGCAAGACAACGGCTTCGATTGGAACTTGACCAACTCGAACGGCGCGGTCGTGCCGTTCGAGCTCGGCTACTCGACGTCGTTCGCGAACGACAACAAGCCGCGCGACTACCAGATCGGCGGCTGGTACGACGAGGGGCTCTATTCCGACCCCGAGCTCGACGTGAACGGGAACATCTTCAACCTGACCGGTCTCGCTCCGGCGACCCACCGCGGCCGCTCCGGCGGGTTCATTCGGTTCGATCAGACGCTCCTGCGACCCGACCTCAACTCCCAGCGGAACCTCGCCTTATTCGGAGTCGGGATGTTTGCGGTCTCGGGCCGCGTCACCGAAGACCACTACGTCGAGCTCGGCGTCGTCCAGACGGGAACCTTCCGGGGCCGCGATCAGGACACGCTCGGGTTCGTCATCAACGACCAGCACTTCACGAACTACGCGCTCGACGCTATTCGCTTCCCGCGCGTCTCGGCCGGCGCCTCTCCCAACATTCCGAGCCACGAGACGATGATGGAGCTCGCCTACGGCGCGCAGCTGACCCCGGCCATTCGCATCTCGCCCAATCTCCAATACATTCTGTTCCCCGACCAGATGGCGGAGCCGTTCCGCACCACCAACATCCCGAGCGCCTTCATCATCGGCTTCAAGTTCACGTTCGACGTTCCGACGCTGCTCCAGCAGTACTCGAAACCGTAGGGAAGATCAACATGCTCGCTCTCGATTCTTCTGAGGTTCGCATCGGCGGAAGCCCGCGCGACAAGACCGACGCCATCCGCCAAGTCGGCGCGTTGCTGGTGGAATCGGGCCACATCGAGGCCGGTTACGTCGCCAGCATGCTGGCGCGCGAGCGCGTCGCCAACACGTTCCTGGGCAACGGCATCGCGATTCCGCACGGCATCCCCAAAGATCGCGGCCTCATCCTGCGAACCGGCGTCGCCGTGCTGCAAGTGCCCGGCGGCGTCGACTGGAACCCGGGCGAGCGCGTCTTCCTGGTCGTCGGCATCGCCGCAAAGTCCGACGAGCACCTCGAGATCCTCTCCAACCTCACCGACGTGCTCAGCGACGAAGGCGAAGCGCAGCGGCTCGCGCACACCGTCGATCCGCAAGACATCGCCAGCCGGCTGTCGTCGCGGCCGCCCGCGCCGAGCACCCCTGAGACGGCCAAGAACGGCGCGGTCGAAGATCTGACCGAGGGCTTCGAGATCGTCATCCCCAACCCGCACGGCCTGCACGCGCGTCCGGCGACCGTGCTCGTCGATCTCGCCAAGAGCTTCCAATCGACCATCCGCATCCGTCACAACGCCAAGGTTGCAGACGCTAAGAGCCTGATCGCGTTGCTCGGCCTGGGCGCGGGCAACGGCGCGAAGGTTCGCATCACCGCCGAAGGCTCCGACGCCGCGGCCGCGCTCGCGGCGTTGCGCCAAGCAATCGAGTCCGGCCTCGAAGAGGAAGCCGAAGCCGCGGCCGAAGCGGCGGCGCCGGCGGCGGCCAGAGGTCCGGCGATTGCGTGGGAGGGCGAAACGGTACCGGGCGTCGCGGCTTCGCCGGGCCTCGCGGTAGGGCCGCTGCGGCAGTTCCGCCGCGCCAAGATCGTCGTCGCCGCGACGGCTAAGGACCCAGGCGTCGAGCTCAAGCGGCTTGACGGTGCGATCGAAGGCGCCAAGCGCGAGCTCGACGACCTCTTCGAGGAAGTCTCGATGCGCGTGGGCGTCGGCAAGTCGGCGATCTTTCGCGCGCACAAAGAGTTCCTCGAAGACCCCGAGCTGCTCGCAGCGGCGCGCCGCCACGTCGTAGGCGGACACAGCGCCGGTTGGGCCTGGCAAAGGACGTACGAAGACCGCGCGACTTCGCTCGCCAACGTCGACGATCAGCTCGTGGCGGCGCGCGCGGTCGACTTGCGCGACGTCGGGCGGCGCGTGCTGCGTTCGCTCGCGGAGACCATCGAAGAGGACGCGGCGCCGCTCGAGAAGCCGGTCATCCTCATCGCCGAAGATCTCACGCCTTCCGACACCGCGGGGCTCGACCCGGCGATGGCGCTCGGACTGTGTACCGCGGCGGGCGGGCCGACGTCGCACACGGCGATCATCGCGCGCTCGCTCGACATTCCCGCGGTCTGCGGCGCGGGCGCTTCGGTGCTCGAGCTGGCCGACGACACGCCGGCGATCCTCGACGGCGACAGCGGCCTGCTGATCTTGCGGCCGACGCTCGCGGACTTGACGGCCGCGCGCCAGATCCAGCGCGACCTCGAGGCGCAGCGGCTCACCGAGAAGCGCGCCTGCTATCAACCCGCGATCACCCGCGACGGCAGGCGCATCGAGGTCGTCGCCAACGTCGCCGCGCCGCAGGAAGCCGAGTCGGCCGTCAACGCGGGCGGCGAGGGCATCGGTCTGATGCGCACCGAGTTCCTCTTCCTGCAGCGTGACAGCGCGCCGACCGAAGACGAGCAGGCCGAAGCCTACACGACGATGATCAGGGCGCTCAACGGCCTGCCGATCATCATCCGCACGCTCGACATCGGCGGCGACAAGGACGTGCCGTATCTCTCGCAGCCGCACGAAGCCAACCCGTTCCTGGGCGAGCGCGGCATCCGGCTGTGCTTGGCGCGGCCCGACCTGTTCCGCACGCAGCTGCGCGCGATCTTCCGCGCTGCGGCGACGGGGCCGGTGCGCATCATGTATCCGATGATCTCGACCATGGAAGAGCTGATGGCGGCGCGCAAGATCACCGAAGCCGTCCGCGGCGAGATGAACGCGCCGGCCTGCGACATCGGCATCATGGTCGAGGTTCCCTCGGCCGCACTGATGGCCGACCAGTTCGCGCGCGAGGTCGACTTCTTCTCCGTCGGCAGCAACGATCTCACGCAGTACGTGCTCGCCATGGACCGCCTCCATCCCGTCCTCGCGAAGCAAGCCGACGGGCTGCATCCCGCGGTGCTGCGCGCGATCGACATGACCGTGCGCGCGGCCAAAGCCGCCGGAAAGTGGGTCGGCGTGTGCGGCGGCATCGCGGGCGACCCGCGCGGCGTCGTTTTGTTGGTCGGCCTGGGCGTCAGCGAGCTGAGCGTCAGCATTCCGTCGATCGCGGCGGTCAAGGCGCAGATCCGCGGGCTGACGTTGTCGCAAGCGCAAGCGCTCGCGCAGCGCGCGCTGCAATGCCGGACGGCCGCCGAGGTGCGGGCGTTGCGATGAACGAGCACATGGTTCGCATTGCCACCGTCAGCCTCAATCCGGCGATCGACCAGACGGCGAACGTTCCGAACTTCGCGGCCGGCGCGGTCAACCGCGTGCAGCACGAGCAGTCCGACGCCGGCGGCAAAGGCGTCAACGTCGCCTCGTTCCTGGCGCACACCGGACACGCCGTGGCGGTCACCGGCCTGCTCGGGCGCGACAACGCGGGTCTCTTCGAGCGCTTGTTCGTGGAGAACCGCATCCTCGACCGCTTCGTGCGCCTGCCCGGCTCGACGCGAGTCAACGTCAAGATCGTCGACGAGGTGCAGGATCGCGTCACCGACATCAACTTCCCGGGGCTGCTGCCCACCGTGGGCGACCTTGCGGCGCTGACCGCGGCCGTCGACGCGCTGGCCGAAACCGCGGAGTGGTTCGTTCTCTCGGGAAGCGTGCCGGCCGGCGTCCCGAACGACATCTATGCGGCGCTGACGGCGCGACTCAAACAGCGCCGGCGCACGGTCTTGCTCGACGCGAGCGGGCCGCCGTTCGCAGCGGCGATCGACTCGGGACCCGACGTCATCAAACCGAACATCGACGAGCTCGAGGAACTGCTCGGCCGCCGGCTCGAAAGCGAGGCTGCGATCGTCGGCTCGGCTCGCTCGCTGATCGAGCGCGGCGTCGGCCTCGTCGCGGTCTCGATGGGCGCGCGCGGCGCCGTCTTCGTCGAGGCCGGCGCGGCGGTCGTGGCCGTTCCACCGAAGGCCGTGGTGAAGAGCACGGTCGGCGCAGGCGACGCGATGGTCGCCGGCCTCATCGCGGGCAAGCTGCAAGGTCTCGAGCTGGGTGAGTGCGCCCGGCTCGCAACGGCTTATTCGCTCGGAGCGCTCGGCGAGATCGGACCGCGCCTCCCAGCGCCGGAGATTCTTCGAACGTTCGCGCCGGCGGTTTCGATCCGGCACCTCGACTTTGCACAGCACGGCGCCGGCGAGCAGCGCTCGCCGGCCAGGTGAAACGGAGATCGCGCGATGGCTAAAATCGTTGCCGTAACTTCTTGCCCCACCGGTATCGCCCACTCGCTCATGGCTGCCGAGGCGTTGCGCAAGACGGCTTCGCTCATGGGCGAAGACATCAAGGTCGAGATTCACGGCGCCGACGGCACGAGCGATCCGCTGAGCGAGGAAGACATCGCCGAAGCCGACGTCGTGATCCTCGCAGCCGACATCCACGTCGAGACGCAGCCCTTCGAAGGCAAGCCGATCTACGAGACGTCGACCAGCACGGCCATTCGCCGGACGCGCGACGTGCTCGACGGCGCGCTTGCACTCTTGCCGGAGAACGTGAACGGCGCGACCGGAGCTCCGCCGCTGCCGGCCGGAACGGCCGGGGAAGTGGAAACCGAAGACGTGGAGCCCGCGCGCGGCAAACGCATCGTCGCGATTACGGCTTGTCCGACGGGAATCGCGCACACGTTCATGGCGGCCGACGCGCTCAAGAAGGCCGCCGCGGTGCGCGGTGACGAGATCCGGGTCGAGACGCAAGGTTCGGTCGGCTCCAAGAGCCAGCTGTCGCCCGAAGAGATCGCCGCGGCCGACGTGGTGATCATCGCGGCCGACACCCACGTCGATCTCGCGCGTTTCGCGGGCAAGCCGATCTACCAAACGTCGGTCGGCTCCGCGGTAAAAGGCGCTCCCAAGGTCATCGAGGCGGCGTTCACCGCCGGGGCAACAACCACGTCGGGCACGGCTCCAATCGCGAAAGAGCGCACCGCCGCCGGAAAGTCGCAGGAGCGCTCGGGACCGTACAAACACCTGCTGACCGGCGTATCGTACATGCTGCCCATCGTGGTCGCCGGGGGCCTCTCGATCGCGCTCTCGTTCGTGTTCGGGATCAACGCCTTCAAGGTCGAGGGCACGCCGGCGGCGGCGCTCATGGCGATCGGAGGCGGGGCCGCGTTCACGTTGATCGTTCCGGTGCTCTCGGGCTTCATCGCGTATTCGATCGCGGACCGCCCGGGCTTGGCGCCCGGCCTCATCGGGGGCGTGCTCGCGTATCAGTTGAAGGCCGGCTTCCTCGGAGGCATCGTCTCAGGCTTCCTCGCCGGGTACGTCGCGAAGTGGCTGCGCGACAACATCAAGCTGCCGGCACACTTCGAGGGCCTCAAGCCGGTGCTGATCATCCCGCTGCTCTCGACCTTGATCGTAGGGCTGCTGATGATCTACGTGATCGGGACGCCGGTGCGTTTCCTGATGGATTCGATGACCCACTTCCTGCAATCGATGGGGACTACCAACGCCGTCATTCTCGGCTTGATCCTAGGTGCGATGATGGCGATCGACATGGGCGGCCCGATCAACAAAGCGGCGTACACGTTCGCCGTCGGACTGCTGACCAGCAACACGTTCACGCCGATGGCGGCGGTGATGGCGGCCGGCATGACGCCGCCGCTCGCGCTCTCGCTCGCGACCTTCTTGGGCAAGAACCGCTTCTCTCGCGACGAGCAGGAAGCGGGCAAGGCCGCGGGCGTGCTCGGGCTCTCGTTCATCACCGAAGGCGCGATCCCGTTCGCCGCCAAGGATCCGTTGCGCGTCATCCCTTCGCTCGTGGCGGGCTCGGCCGTGACCGGCGCGATCTCGATGTTCTTCGGGTGCGGCCTGCGCGCACCGCACGGCGGCGTCTTCGTCCTCGCGATTCCCAACGCCGTCAGCCATCTCGGCTGGTACGTTCTGGCAATCGTCGCCGGCACGCTCGTCAGCACCGCGGTGCTGCTGGTCGTCAAGCGCCCACTCGACGAGCCGAAGAAGGCGCCCGTCATGGCGACCGCCCGCGCCTGATACCTTGAGATCGTCGTGGTTCGGGGCGGGGTCTCGAGCTGCGGCGCGGGCTGGTTGAGCACGAGCCAAAGGTCGACGGGTTGGAGGTGCTCTGACGCGCTGCGTTCCCCGACTGGAGCCGTTCGGAGTGGAGGCCCACCCGGACGACGCGCTTGGGGTGCGCGCAATCCTGAGCGGAAAGCAGAAAGACGCCGCCGTCCCGAGGGACGCCGGCGCATTTTTTACGATGCGGTCACGGGAGGGCTTAGTGGCCGCCCTTGCCGCCCGCGGGGCCTTTTCCGGTCGTACCGGTACCGGTCTGTCCGTTCATCACGTTAGCGGCGTGCTTCCCCTTCTTCTTCTTGCCCTTGTGTGACGTGCTCGTGGAGGACGTTTGGGCGACCATAACGCTGCCGTTGTTCATCGTATCAGCTTGAGCGACCGCGGCTGGAGCGATGAATGATAGCGTTAAGAGTGCCGTGGCAACCTTTCCTGAGAGATTATTCATAGGAACTCATTTCCACGAAAGCGTCCTTCGCTAAACCAGCCTGCACGGAAGGCCGGCGAGCGAGCGGCCTTGGGGACGCAGGGGTTGGTTGCGTGCGGTCTCAGAAAGGAACCTCGAGCGAGCGCTCGCGCGTTACCAGGACGAATTGAGAACCCCGAAACGGTGTCGTAGAGGTAAGGCCTGTATGAAGAGCACGTCCGGCGCGCTGCGTAGTCCGCGAGGAATGCTGGCCGAGGTATGTCTGGCGGCACTCGTCCTCGCTCCCGTGACCGCGGGAGCGCAGGGCGTTCCGCCTCCGAGCGGGCCGGCCGCACCTCCGACGATGAGCCCGAGCGTTCCCGCGACGTACCCGCCGCCCACCTCCGTACCCGCGACGAACGTGCCGCAAAACGTGAGCCCGCAGAACCTCTCCCCGCAAGACGTGACGCCGCAAGGCCCCGCCCCAGCTGCTGCGCCGGAGACGACCTTGCCGGGGAGCGCGCTCAATGCGGTCTTGAGCTCGCCCGACATCAATACGAAGAGTGCGAAGGCCGGCGACGGCTTCACGATGGTCGTCGTCCCGCCGTATCCCGGCGGCGACCAAGACTTCGCGCAGTCGACCATACACGGCCACGTCGCCGACGTTACGGGTGCAGGTCAGGGTCGCAAAGCGTCGCTGAAGCTCGCCTTCGATTCGATCACCTTCGCCAGCGGTCAGACGCAGCCGATCTCAGGCTCGATCATCAAGATCGAGACCAAGAACGAGGACACCACCGCGCGACAAGCGCTCGGAGCGGGTGCCGGCGCGGCCGTGGGCAGCCAAACCATCGGCCGAATCTTGGGCGGCGCGTTCGGCAGTCTGGTCGGCATCCTGGGCGGCGCGGTCGGCGGGTTCCTGTACGGTTCGAACGACAAAGCGAACTTCGACGTCGCGACCGGGGCGAGGGCGACCATCCAGACGTCGACGCCGATCGAGGTGCCGCGCCGGCAAGCTCCCGCGAGCTGAAGCCGCCGCAAGGCGCGAAGAGACTAGGCTAATTCCCGGCGCGGAAGACCGTCGCGTAGATGCCGCGCGAGCAGCTCGCCATCGGTGCGATCGATCGTGACGGGCGTGATGCTGACGTAGCTATCGCGGAGCGCGGCGAGGTCGGTGCCGTCGACGATGTTCGCGGGGTCGAACGAACCCCACAGCCAGTAGTACACGCCGCCGCGCGGATCCGTGCGCCGGTCGACGCGATCGCGGTAGGGCTTGCGCCCCTGCCGAACCCAGCGCGTCCCGCGAACCTCGCGCTCGGCGACGTTGGGGACGTTCACGTTGAGCAGCGTCAAGCGCGGCAGGCCTTCGCTGAGCACGTCCCGCGCCAGCTTGACGGCGACACCGGAGGCGGTATCCCAGTGATGATCGCGCGCCAACTCCGGCCAGGTGGCTGCGAGCGAGATCGCGATGGCGGGCAACCCGATGATGATGCCTTCGATCGCCGCCGCAACGGTGCCGGAATAGTTGATGTCGTCACCGACGTTGGGGCCCCGGTTGATGCCGCTGACGACGAGCGACGGCAGGCCGCCGCAGAGATCGAACGCACCGATCACGACGCAATCCGCCGGCGTGCCCGAACAGCGATAGGTCGGGACCTTGCGGTCGTGGACTTGCGAGACGCGCACGGGCTGCTTGATCGAGATCGAGTGTCCGACGCCGCTCATGTCCTGATCGGGCGCAACGACGGTCACGTCACCGAGGGCTTGCAGCGCTTGCGCGACTTCGATGATCCCGAAGCTGTTGTAGCCGTCGTCGTTGGTGACGAGGATCTTCGGGCGTTGACTCAAGCCGTCGTCCTAGAGCGCAAGCCGAGCGCGCTGATGATCCACGAAACGAGGCCCAGAAGAATCGATCCGAGGACGCCGGCCCACAGGCCGTCGACATGGAAGCCCGGCACGAGCGCCCCGACGAGCCAGAGCGTCAGCCCGTTGACGATGAAGATGAACAGTCCCAGCGTGACGATGATGAACGGCAGCGAGAACAGCAGCAGCAGCGGCCGCACGATCGCGTTGACGATGCCGAAGACGATCGCCGCGATGAGCAGTGCGGTGACGCTGTCGGCATGCACGCCGATATTGAACTTGGTGACGACCCACAACGCGAGCGCGTTGAGGAGCAGGCTGATCACGATTTGCACGATCTCATCCTCCCAAAAGCCGACGACGGAACCGCTTCGGTCAAAGCAGGGCGACGCCTGCGTGCTCGCTGCTCCCTCACGTGGCGACCGGGCTCTCGTCGGAATGCGCGGCCGAACAGCTCTCCCTTGACGCCGGCACCCCGCTCGCCCTACGCTCGAAGATACTGTCAGCGACCTTTACCGAGGAGGCGACGATGACGTCGACGTCACCTGACCCGGCGAGGCTCGACGCACCGCTCCCACAGGATGCATTCCCACGGCCTATGGAGACGGCGCGGTTGTGTTTGCGGGTTCCGCGGGCGGGCGACGAGGGGCTTTGCGCGCGCATGCTCACCGAAGCGCAGTCGACGCGGCCCGAGCCGCTGCCAGAGAGGCTCGCGAATTCCTTCGGCACGTTCATGGTCGAGCATTGGAGGCGCTATGGCTTCGGCTTCTTTATCCTCGACGTCAAAGACGAGTCGCTGCCGGAACCAGCGGGGCACTTGGGATTCAAGTACATCGGCGCCGACCCGCTGCACTGGCCGCAAAGCTACGAAGCGATCGAACTCGGTTATGCGCTCGTTCCCAAGGCGCGCGGCCGCGGCTACGCAACCGAGGCCGGCCGCGCGGCGCTGGCCGCGGCCTTCGCCGCATTCGACGTGCCAAGCATACGCGGACGGTGCGGCCTCGACAACGCCGCGTCGGCGGCCGTGCTGTTACGTTGCGGAATGACGGAACTGCCGAGCGACGACAAGCGGCGCCGGTTCGAGATCTGGCGGCCGGCATACGGGGCCCCACAAGGCCAAGGCCGAAAGGACTGAACCATGCCGATCAGCTCAAAACAACGCCAAGCGATCCTCGATGCCCTCGAGGTCGCCCAAAAACTCGAAAAAGAAGGCCCGTGGAATAGGGCTCACGGCATCGCGCCATCCGAAGGCGACTGCAACACGCTGCTCGGCGGCCTGCGCGCGGCTGCCGCACTGATCGAGGCAGAACCCGCATAATTAACTGCTGCGGGCCATCGCGATCAGGGTCTCGCGCGCGTCGTCGGAATCCGTCAAGCGATGGTCGAAAACGATCCGCCGTGCACGGCCCGCTCGGCGTCTCGGCGGCGATCTCCATGCCGAGCTCGTCGAGAGCGACCATCCGCGCGTTGCGAACGTCCTGCAATCCGGCGAAGTCGAGGGCGTAGCCGACGAGCGCATCGGCGTGGTCCTCGTTCATGTGATCGCGGATCGAGGCCAGCGTCTCTTCGTCGAGCGGTCGAGCCATTGCCGGGGGTTGGCGGCTCACGCGGGCCCGTTCCTGCAGTGCGAAGCGCTATTTCAGGGCGATGTCGAGGGTCACGTCGGCGACTCCGCCGATCGCGGCGTCGAGACGGGGCACCGACATCCCGAAGGCGTGCCGGTCGATGTGGCCGATGGCGTGATAGAGCGGATGCACGGCGTCGCCTTGCACCGTGACGTCGAGGTGCTCCGGCTGCGTCACGCCGTGAATCGTGAGCGTGCCGTCCATTCCGAAGGCGGCGGTTCCGTGCGGCGTGACGCTCGTGCTCGCGTACGTCCACGTCGGATAGCGCTTGACGTCGAAGAAATCGGGACTGCGCAAGGAGTCCGTCTGATCGCGGTCGCCCGTCGCGAGCTGGGTCGCGTCCAGAACGGCCGTCGCGCTCGACGGAACCAGCGTCCCGGCCGCAAGCGTGAGCGAACCGCTGAGGATCGGAACCGTTCCCGTCACGTGTTCGACGAAGACGTGCGTTATCGAGAACTGCGCTTTCGATTTAGCGGCGTCGATCGGACGCTGTTCGGAAGAGTCGGCCGAAGCGACAGGCCCGCGCAGGCACGCGGCGGCTACCAGCGCCGCAACGAGCGGCACATAAGCGCGTTTCATCAGTAAGCGACCGAGAACTGCAGGTTCATCGTGTTCATCGTTTGCGGAACGTGCTGGATGACGTCTTCGAGCGTCACGCGGGAACGTTCGCTCGGCCCCCAGCCCACGAGCAGAACGCCGTCGCGCGTGAAGCCGTTGCTCGGATCGTTGGTCCCCTCGTATCTTCCGAGCACGTAGAGCCGCTTGTTGAAGGCGTAGCGCAGCTGCGTGAATCCGCCGCTCGACGCGCAGCCCGTGAAGCCGGCGACGCCGCAGCGCGAGTCCCAGCCGGTTTGCAGGACGGTCTCGCTCGAGAACCGGCCCCACTGATCGTAGACGAAGGCGTAGCCGGTCCGCGTAAAGCGGTCCGGGCCGCTCGTGGCCGGCACCGGACGAGTTCCCTGGTAGTCGTAGAGGCTCAAGGTGAACGGGCCTAGCGCATCCTGCACGGTTCCCATGAAGTCCGTGCCGGTGGAGGACAGGCCGCTCTGACGGTCGTGACCGGGGCCGGCGAAGACCTTTACGTTAAGGCCGCGCAATTGGTCGCCCACGCTGAGCTGCGCGCCGATCTTGGGGTCGAAGAAATTGGACGTGTCGTCACCGACGGTCTGCGTGTAGATCGTGTAGTTTTGATAACTGTCGCGAAACGTTTCGGGGTCGACCGGAAGCGGAAGCGTGAACGAACCGATTTGCGCGGAGACCGGGATGCGCGCCTGCCACGGATTTATCCGATCGATAATCCATGCGTCGCGCGTCAAGCCCGGCTCGCCGCCGTCGACGGCATACTGCTCGATCAGATAACTCGCGCGCGTCCCAAGCGCCCCGGCGGTGAACAGCTCGACCTCGTCGACGATCGCCTTCGGCAGGCCCGCACCGTTCGGACCCGCGCCCTGATTCTCGCTCGAATCGACCAGATTCACTTTGCCGGAAAGCGGAAACGCCGGCCCCGGCTGGACGCCGGGGATCCGATAGCCGAAGGCGAGGAAAGCTGCTCCGAACGCATTGAGGTGCGGGATGACCGAATGACACTTCTCGCACGTCACGCCGTACTGGTGCGCGAACAGGGGGAGCGCTTGCGCCGGTGCCGGGCCGCAAAGCAAGGCGACGAGCACGAGCAGCCCGACGCGAGCCAGCTGTCTAGCCGGCTGCCTAAGGAGGACGCCCGACCGGCGAAATGGCTTGGACTCGCTCGCTTGACGCAACTCGGGCTCCTCGCTGACACCGCTGCCTTCCGCCCAAACCGAGCGCTTGGGGCCTCGGCCCTCGGCACGGCAGGCATTAGGACTGTCTAACGATGGTCCCTCCCGATCGAATTAGACATGTCTAATGATTCCCCCTGAGCCCCAGCCGTACCGAAAGGTCTCGATCAGGGCAAGCCGTCGAGCAGCGTGTTGAGCTGTTTGACGACGGTGTCGAAAGCGTTGCTCTTCGCAAAATTGCGCGTGTTGATGAGGAACGACCAGTGCTTTCCGTCGGCGCGCTGCTCGGCCCAGGTGTTCGTGCCCTCGTCGCTGCCTTCGCGGTTGAGATCGACGCCCGCTTGCGGCGGCGGACCGACCCCCCAGATGGTATAGCGATCCATCAGCTGGAGCATGGAAACAGCGTTGGTCGCTAGACCTCCGGCGGGCGAATCGACCTCGCGAATCAAGCCGTCGCCGCCGTTGGGGTCGGGGAACAGTTTGCTCGACCGCACGAAGATCGGGCTGAGCCCGGAGTAGTTCGAGTAGTAGTGCTGGACTTCGAACGGCCAACGCGGCTCGAGCGTCGGCGACACTATCAAGTTCCTCACGCCGAGCGGCACCGCGACGTTCCGCACGACGTCGTATTCGAATGGCTCGTGCATCGCCCGTTCCACGATCATCCCCAGAACGACGTAACAGAAGTTGCAGTAGGCGTAGGTCGTTCCGGGTTGTTCTTGCAGCGGCTGCCCAAGCATGTAGCGCACCATGATCGCGCGGTTGATGCCGCGCGTTCTGTGCAGCGCCAGCGCGATCTGCCGCATGCTGTGCGTCGGATCGAAGTTCGGCGCGACGGTATCGTCCCAGCCAGACTTGTGATCGATCAGATTTCCGACCGTGATCTTGAAGACGCGCGGATCGACCGAAGCGTCGAACGGCAGCGGCGTCGTAATTCCGAGGTACGAAAACGCCTGCGTGTCGCGCGCGATCAGGCCTTGCTCGAGAAGTTGCGCGATCGCCGCGCTCGTCCACGCCTTGCTCAGGCTGGCCAAACGGAAGAGCGTCGCGGGCGTCGTCCGAGCGCCGCCGTTCGTGTACGCGTGCGAGAACACGACCCGGCCCTTTTCGGAGACGGCCAGCTCGGCGTTGTGAACGCCCTGGCCCTGCATGAACGCGCGCACCGCTTGGTCGAGCACGGCATACGCGGGGGACGCCGGTCCGACGATCTGCACCGGGTTGGCGCCGCCGCTCCGCGGGGCGACCAGGCAAAGAAGGGCGATCAGCGAGGCGCCGGCATACCGGGCGAACGTCTGTAGCATGCGCTCGGCTTCTGGAGGTCCGTTCGGCACCCTTCGGGCAAGCAAGCTAGTGTACCGTCTCCGACGTAGGTGTACACCAAGCGAGAGCGGTTTTTCGTCGCCGCGAGAAGCGAGGAGCGAAGAATGGCAGCGCTATTTGCCTGTCCCCGAAGCGAAGCGGAGGGGGAGCGCCGAGCGACGCGGCGGCGGAAAAGCCGAGCGACTGTATAGCTACGTCGGAGACGGTACACTAGGGACAAGCCCGCGCTAGACGTACTCCGCCGTCTCGACCATCGCTTCGTGCCGCGGTTCGAGCTCAGCCTCGAGCGGCGTTTCGAAGCGCGTTTCCAGCTCCGCTTCGAAGGGTGAATCCATGACCGCTTCGACGCGCGACGGAGCGGGCGCGACTTCATGGTCCGAAACCCACTTCGCGATCCGCCCGGCCGTCAGCGACCAGGCTTCATCGTGCCCGAAATTCGACACGAGATCGTTCGAGAAGGCCGAAAACAGCCGGATGACGCGCTGGTTGACGGTCGTACCCGGCAAGCCGAAGTGGTCTTGCAAGATCGAGATGGCGAGGTTATCGGGCGCTCCGCCGTGGTAACCCCAGGCAAAGCTCGGCGTGAAGAAATCCAAGCAGCGCAGCGGCGCCGTCGCGAGTTCGGTGCGCACGGAGACCTGCTTGCGACCCTTGACGATCTTCCCTGAGTAAATCTTCGAGATCGTTCTTGTAGCCATGAGAGGTCTTCCATTCCGGCCGAAAAGGCACGAGCGAACCATCAGTATAGCACACCATTATAGCACACTATCGAGCCGATTGGGCGACGGTTGGCTACTTGAGTAGTCTTTGACGGCAACCGGCGACGTCCTATGCGTGTTCATCAGAACAACGCACGGTGACGCATCCGGATGAGCGTTCTCTTTTTCGGGGTCGCCGTGCAGCCGAAGCGTCACATGGCGACCGGCAAAGAGGTGGCAGTCTCCGATGAAGATCCGTGTCGGCTACGAGATCGTGTACGACTTTCCTCAACCCACGCCGATGATCATGGTGCTGGGCATTCATTTCAGCCGCGCGTCCGATATCGTGGTGCCGGATTTCCTCGTTACGAATCCGGCGGTGCCGATCTTTCAGTACCGCGACGGTTTCGGAAATTGGTGCAGCCGCATGCTCGCGCCGGCGGGACGAATTCAGCTTCGCGGCGACGGCATCGTGTACGACTCCGGTCAGCCGGACGTCGTCGCGCCTTGGGCCGCGCAACAGCGCGTGGAGGATCTGCCCTCGGAAACGCTCGGCTTTCTGCTGGGCAGTCGCTACTGCGAGACCGACCGGCTCACCGACGTCGCGTGGAGCCTCTTTGGGAAGACACCGCTCGGGTGGGAACGGGTTCAGGCGATTTGCGATTTCGTCCACAACCACATCACGTTCGGCTACGAGCACGCCCGCTCGACCAAGACTGCTTGGGAAGCCTACGTCGAGCGCACGGGCGTGTGCCGCGACTACGCGCATCTGGCCATGACCTTTTGTCGCTGCATGAACATCCCCGCGCGTTATTGCACGGGCTACCTCGGCGATATCGGAATGCCGCCGCCCTACGGACCGATGGATTTCGCCGGCTGGTTCGAAGCCTTCCTCGGCGGCCAGTGGTACACGTTCGACGCGCGCAACAACGTGCCGCGCATCGGCCGCGTGCTGATCGCGCAAGGCCGCGATGCGGCAGACGTTCCGATCACGTACACGTTCGGTCCCAACACGCTCGTCAGCTTCAAGGTCTGGACGGACGAAGTCGAGAGTCAGGCCTCGTAACGGACCCGGGACGCCGGGCGGACGCGCAAGGAGCGCGCTGAAGGGCCGCTCGAACGAGCAACGATGACGCAGGCGCAGCTCTACCGTTCGACCGGCTTCGACCGTGCGACCGAGCGCCGGGACGATGCGGCGTGGATCGAAGCCCAGCTCGCCGGCAACGCGCTGCTGGTTCCGGTCTGGCACGATCGCAGTCTCGTGACGCGAGGCGGTCAACCGTCCGCGGTGCTGCCGCCGCTCGCCGCGCTCGCGCCCTTTGACGCGCCGATCTTCCTTGGCGTGCGCGACGGTTCGAACGAGGCGCTCTTCGCGGCCGACGTCGACGCGAGCGACGAGGCGGCGGCGCTGGCGCGCGTTTCGGTTATCGCGGACGGGGCTCGGTTTGCGGATCTGCGTGAAGTCGGCGGCGAGCTCGCCCCGTCGGAAGAATCGCTGCTCTCCTATGCGCGCGCGATCGTGCACTGGCAACGCGAGACGCGCCGCTGCGCCTTCTGCGGAGCACCGGTCGCGCCGCGCTCGGCTGGTCACGTTGGGGGCTGCACGAATGCTTCGTGCGGGCGCTCGCACTTTCCACGCACGGATCCGGCGACGATCGTCCTCGTCTACGACGGCGACCGCGCGCTGCTGGGACGTAAGGCGGAATGGGGGCCGCAGCGCTATTCCACGCTGGCGGGTTTCGTCGAGCCGGGGGAAAGCCTCGAGGACGCCGTCGCGCGCGAAGTGCGCGAGGAGGCCGGCGTCGAGGTCGAGGACGTGCGCTACTTCGCCTCGCAGCCCTGGCCGTTTCCGCAGTCGCTCATGCTCGGCTTCTTCGCGCATGCCGCCACGACCGAGCTCCACCTCGGCGAAGAGCTCGAGGACGCGCGCTGGTTCACGCGTGACGAACTCCGCGCCAAACGCGAACGCGGCGAACTTTCGCTGCCCAGTATCGACACGATCGCCCGGCGTCTCATCGATTCATGGGTCGCGGGACAGGCTGCAAAGGAGCATGGCGGTGGCTGAGCGCTACGACGTCATCGTCATCGGGAGCGGCGCGGGCGGCGGCACGCTCGCGCACACGCTCGCATCCGCCGCAAAGCGCATCCTGCTGCTGGAGCGCGGCGACTTCTTGCCGCGCGAAACGGCGAACTGGGACCCTCAGGCCGTCTTCGTCGACAACCGCTACATCTCGAGCGAGACCTGGCTCGATTCGGACGGCAAGCCGTTTCAACCGCAAGTCCACTACTTCGTCGGCGGCGCGACCAAGATGTTCGGCGCGGCGCTCTACCGGCTGCGACCGGCGCGCGTGAATCGTACGAGGCGGATATCGTCGTGCTCGCGGCCGGCGCGTCGAACTCGGCGAAGCTGCTGTTGACGTCGGCCAACGACAAGCATCCGCACGGGCTCGCTAACGGTTCCGACCAGGTCGGACGAAACTTCATGTTCCACAACTCGCGTGCCATCATGGCCGTCTCGCTCGAGAAGAACCCGACCGTCTACCAGAAGACGCTGGGGCTCAACGACTTCTACTTCGCAAGCCAAGCGTACGCGTTTCCGATGGGCAACATCCAACTGGTCGGCAAGTCGCTGCCCGCCATGTATCGCGGCTCGCGGCCGCGCGAGACGGCGCTCGCGCCGGAGTTCTCCCTGCAACAGCTCTCCGAGCATGCGGTCGACTTCCGGCTGGCGACCGAAGATCTGCCGCTGCCCGAGAACCGCGTGACGCTCGAACGCGACGGCACGATCCGGCCGGCCTACCGGAACACGAATACGGAGGAGAGCGACCGGCTCTACCACGAGCTCGAGTCGCTGCTCAATCACCTCGGCATGCGCAAACACGCGTTGCTCGACCGCAACTTCGATCTCGATCAGCAGATTCCGATCGCCGGCGTCGGACATCAATCCGGGACCTGCCGTTTCGGAACGGACCCGGCGGCCTCCGTGCTCGACGTCAACTCCAAAGCGCACGAGCTCGACAATCTCTACGTGGTCGATACGAGCTTCTTCCCGAGCATCGGCGCGGTCAATCCGGCGTTGACGGCGATCGCGAACGCCATTCGCGTCGGCGAGCACCTGATCGAGCGAATGCGGTGAGCCGCGCGACCGGCCGGACCGAGGTCACGACGGTCTATCTCGCCGGAGCCGTGCAAGGGGTTGCACTCGTCACGCCCTTCGAGCGCGCAGTATGGGGCGCTGTTCGTGCCGCAGGCCGCGCTGGCCGTCGTCGCCTCGCTCTCCGGTGCCGCTCTGACGCGCCGCGCCGGCGTCACGCGCATCTACGCCCTGGGACCGTGCGCAAACCTTGCCTCGATGCTGCTGTTGCTCGCGAGCGCTTTCGTCGGGACGCCGTCCGTCGCCACCATGACGCTGTCGGTCGCGACGGCCGCCCTCGGGCTTGGCTTCGGGTTCACCGTGCCCTCGCTCAACACGCTGGCCGCCCTCTTCTTCCCCGCGGCCGTCGATCGCGCGATCCTCGCCGCCGCGCTCGCTTCGCTCGCGCTAACGGCGACCGTGCGCTCGGGGTCGACGCCGACGTCAGCCAGGTCGCCGACCTGCAACGGTTGATCGACGCGGCGGTCAGCGCCTTCGGACGGATCGACGTCATGCTGAACAACGCCGGCGTCGAAACGCGAACGTCGCTGCTCGATACGACGGAAGCGGCGGCGGACGCATCATCAACGTCACGTCGGTTCACGAGGCTTGGCCGATGCCCGGCAACGCGCCCTATTGCGTCTCGAAGGGCGGAATGAGGATGCTCACGCGCACCGCCGACGTCGAGCTGGCGCCACACGGCATCCTCGTGTGCGGCGTCGGCCCCGGAGCGGTCGCAACACCGATCACCGTCACGAGCATGAACGACCCGGCTCTGATGCAGCGCCTCGGCGCGGCGATTCCCCTCGGCCGGATGGCGAAACCGGAGGAGATCGCCAAGGTGATTGCCTTTCTGGCAAGCGACGCGGCCAGTTGCCTGACCGCGACGACCATCTACGTCGACGGCGGGATGATGCAGCAGAGCCCGGGGCTGTGTGTGCCCCTTCGGCTAGCGCTAGCGGATGCGCACCCGGTTCGCTATAAAGGTTCCGTTGCTCCAGTAGCCGTGCACCAGGACGTGCATTCCGGGCGTCAGCGTGGCGCCAGTCGGAAGGATCACCGTGCCGTTCTTGAGATCGATCGGCAGGGTGCGTCCGCCCGGGCCGACTTGCAGCGTGATGCGGTACGGTGCCGCATACCGGATGACGCCGGCCAAGACGTGGCGCGTGTTGTCGTAGTAAGGTGCGGCCCAAGAGGGCGGGGGTCCGTACCCCTGAGCCGATGCCGGGAGGGTTGCGGCGCCGAACGAGAGAGTCCCGAGCGCCAAAGCCAGCGCGAGGGCGGGGCGAGCGGCAGAAGCCGGTATCGATTTCATCATACCAGAGTAACGCAGCGACGCGCCAAAATGCACCGGAGCACATTGAATTCGCGTGAGAACCGGCAAGTCTTGGGCGAAGGCCAAGCGGGCAGACTGCTGGAACTACGCTGCCGCCGGTAACGGAAACCGGCTGCCTGCGAGCCGATCCGGAGTACGAGATGCAGTTGCAGGACGGAATCGCTACGGTCCGACACGCGCATCTCATCTTGCGCCCGGACGTCTCGCGCGTGTTGTTCCGGCCCTTTCATCCCGATTCGCTGCGCGAGCTCAAGATCGTCGCGCGCGTCATGTCGCTCGGCGAGGAACAGACACAGCGGCGTCTGGACGAGCTTTGGGAGGATTTGGAGGAACGCGACGGACAGGCGAGAGGGTACTTCCGCGAGCAATTCGAGACCGTCAGTTCCAAAATCCTGACCGACGAGCCCCTCAGCGAGACGCGGAAGCTGCTCATCGGAGCCTACTTCACCCAGCAATACTCGTTCGAGTCGGCGGCCCTGTTCAATCCGTCGCTGGTGCCGCACCCGGACCAGTCGGATTTGCCGCCGGGATCGCTGCGCTTCATCGTCAGTCTGCGGGCCACGGGCGAGGGACACCTTTCATCGATCACATTCCGAACCGGTACCGTCGACCTGAACGGAAACATCGCGATCGAGCCCGCGACGCGCTTCGCCACCGCACCCGAGCTCATTCCGATGGCAGCTTACGACAAGGTCTTGTTCGTCCGGAAGCTCCAAGAGATCGGGTCCCATAGCGAGCTGAGCAAACCGATCATGGACTCGCTCGAAGAGACGTTCTCGTTCGACGACCTGTGGGCGTCGATCGAACTCATCTCGCGCCGGCTGGGGATCACGGATCTCGACAACCAACCCGACCTGCGCGCGATCCTGCTGCTCGCGCGCTCGAACTATTCGGTCGGCTTTTCGCCGGACCAATCGCTCTCGGCCCGCGTTATCTTCCCGCAAGGCCCGACGGAGAGCGCCGGGATGGAAGACGCGCGCTTCGTCCTCTTTCAAAACGACGACGGCACGCATAACTACTACGCGACCTACACCGCCTACGACGGCCGGGTCGCGATCCCACAATTGCTGGAAACGACCGATTTCCTGAGCTTCCACATGAGCACGTTGAACGGTCCCGCGATCGCGAACAAAGGCCTCGCGCTTTTCCCGCGCAAGATCAACGGGCACTATGCGATGCTCAGCCGCCAGGACAACGAGAACATCCATCTCATGTTCTCCGACGCGCTGCACTTCTGGTACAAATCGCAGCTTTTGCTCAAGCCGACCTACCCGTGGGAGTTCGTGCAAGTCGGCAACTGCGGCTCGCCGATCGAAACGGAAGCCGGCTGGCTCGTCATCAGCCACGGCGTCGGGCCGCTGCGAAAGTATTCGATCGGCGCCTTTCTTCTCGACCGCGACGACCCTTCAAGGGTGATCGGCCGGCTGCGCCATCCGCTGCTGACGCCGAACGAAGCCGAACGCGCCGGCTACGTGCCCAACGTCGTCTACAGCTGCGGCGCCATGGTACACAACGGCATCCTCGTGCTGCCCTACGCGATGTCGGATTCCGCCAGCACGTTCGCGACCGTCCGGCTCAACGATCTCCTCAACGCGATGAGATTTCAACTATAGTAGGGTTGTAATCCACCGGCGTGGTCGGTCGCGTCCACGATGCGGACGATCTCGGGCGCGACTCGGCGCACCATCACCTCGAGCCCTTGGCGCAAGGTCATCTGCGAGGCGGCGCAGCCTTGGCACCCGCCGCTCATGCGGACGAACAGGACGGCGTCGTGAACGTCGACGATCGAGATTTGGCCGCCGTGCGCCGCGATCGAACGATTGACTTCGTCGTCGAGCAGCCGCTGAACGGCCTCGCGCAGCTCGGCGTCGCTGCGCGCCCCCGAGTTCGCCGCGCCGGAGGATTCGAGCACCGCCGGAACGCCCGAGAGCAGTTGCCTCCGGATCGCGCTTCCAATCGCGGGCTTTAGCTCGGGCCATGACGCGCCCGGCGCTTTGCCGACCGTCACGACGTTCTGGGTTACGAGCACGTGGGCGACGCCGCCGAGCGCGAAGAGCCGCTCCGCCAGCGGCGAACCTGCGGCCAGCTCTGCACTTTCGAAGAAGAACGGACCACCTGCGTGCACGCTCCGGCTGACCGTGAACTTGCACGTATCGGGATCGGCGAGCAGCGTCTCGGCGCGGATCGCGATCGCTTTGTCGACTGCCGCGAGCTCAGACATCTTCGACCTGAGCGCTCGCGTTGAGCTCGGCCAGCGCTTGGAGGTGTTCGAACGAGTAGATCCCCGTGCTGTGGCCGTCGTTCCATTCGAGCGTGATCGCGTAGTTGCCCACGCTCCGGATCGTGCGCGGCGCCACGTCCTGACGGACGCCCTTGGGATCGAGCAGCGGCTGTCCGCTCATCTCTTCCACGCACAGCGCGCAGCGGCAGGCGAGCCGCAGATCCCGCACGTCGAAGTCATCCCGGCGGCCGTCTTCCCACAGGACGGAGAGCGTTCGCGGATCGCGCTTGCGAAAACCGATCGCCGTCGTAGGAGAGCCGGCGGGACGAACCGCAGCCTCGAGCCATGCCGGCGCGCCGGCGCCCGTCTCCCACGACCACGCGAAGGCCTCGAGCTCCGCCGGGCGCCCTTCGAGATGCTCGGCGACCTCGGCGGCGATCGCAACGTAGGCTTGGGCTGCCGCCGAATCCGGCCGCTCGAGCACCGTCGGACGGCCCGCGTCGCCGCCGGTCGCGATCTCGGCATCGAGCGGGATCGAGCCCAAGAACGGCACGCCGAGCTGGCTGCTCATGCGCTCACCGCCATCTCGGCCGAAGACGTCGGTGGTTTGCCCGCAGTGCGGACACGCGAAGGTGCCCATGTTCTCGACGATGCCGAGCACGGGGACGTGCACCGTCTCGAACATGCGCAGACCGCGACGCGCGATCTTGAGGCTGACTTCCTGCGGCGTCGTCACGATGATCGCACCCGAGAGCGGAAAGCTCTGCGCGAGCGTGAGCTGCGTGTCGCCGGTCCCCGGCGCGAGGTCGAGAATCAAGTAGTCCAGCGTACCCCACTGCACCGCGTCGATGAACATGCGCAGATACTTGCTCACCATCGGCCCGCGCAAGATCGCCGGCGTATCGTCGGCCGTGAGCATGCCCATGGAGATCACTTTGAGACCGTAGCGTTCGACCGGGACGATTCTGCCGTCCGGCGTCGTCTGCGGCGGTTGCCCCGTCGGGAGCCCGAGCATGACCGGGATGCTCGGTCCGAGGATGTCCGCGTCGACGAGCCCCACGCGCGCTCCGAGCTGCTGGAGCGCGAACGCGAGGTTCACGCTGACGGTCGACTTTCCGACGCCGCCTTTGCCGCTGCCGACCGCGATGATGTGCTTGATTCCCGGCAGTTTCTCGAGGGCGCCGCCGGGCTGCGATGACGCCGACGGCGCGTGCTCGTGGTTCGTCGTTCTGCTTTGCATACGCGAACTGTCTTCTGCGCGGTCCTTCACGGCCCCGTTGGCCATTTCACGACAGCGGGCGTCTTGTAGAGCCGGACGACTGTCTTACCGTGCGTTCGCCGCAGGCGGCGAGCCGCTCGGCGCAGGCTTAGGAAAGCAGCCGTCGGGCGCGGATTGCGGCGGCGGCTGCGCGACCGGCGGCGTCGCGCTGATTCCGATCTCGAGCGGATAGCTCGAGCCGCCGTCGGTCATCGTGGCGACGGAGATCGTGACGCTCGCGCCGGGCGGGACCACGTAGCTCGCGATCTCATACCGTTGCGGAACGCGCACGCAGTCGATCTCCTTGAGATTGCCGTCCACCAAGAAGCTGCTGCGCACGGCCGCGCCGTGCGGCTTCTCGTAAAGATACAGGGTCGCGGCGCTGCTCGTCGGGTTCGAGAGATCGAACGTCAGCTGGTGCAGCACGCCGTAGTCTCCGCGGTCACGACCGCCGTAGGTTGCGACGCTCAGCGGCGTCGAGTCGCTGCCGCCGTACGTATACGACGCATCGGGACCGCCGGCGGAATAGGCGATGGTCGCGTCGCCGTAGCCGCCGACGTCGAATTTCCCGTGCCGATGATGGCCGTCGTCCGGCAGCACGGCGGCCTCGACGTACTGCGCAGGGTCCGCGCCCGGCTGCAGCGCGATAGCCAGCACGTCCAACGGTCCGCCCGAAAGCACGTGCAGGTCGACGACGCCGGCGACGACTTGCGAGACCGGCACCAGCGAATCGCGAACCGCGTACAGCTTGCCGGCCTCGACCTTCGTGACGATTCCCTCGCCTTTGGATTGAACGATCAGGAAGTCGCGTGAGGCCGCATGGCCGACGCTCATCACGTCGACGTTGGGCCCGCTTTCGGATTGGATGATTTGGACTCTCGCCGGCGCGGACCGCGCCCACAGCGCCACGACGACTCCGTGCGGCGTGCCGGCGTCTTCGTGATAATAGTAGAGCCGCACCGGCCGCGTGGTGTCGACGGTCCCGCGAAAGAGCACGCCGTCCGATACGATCTTTTCGGGATCGTCGTCGAAGAACAGAACCGGCGGCTCGAACGCCCACGCGTCGACGTTCGTGAGGGTGACGTCGGTCCTTCCGGCGAGCGCGACCGACCCCGACGCTTCGACGAGCTCGACCGGCACCGAAACCGTTCGTAAGAACCCCGCGGCGAGCGGCTGCAACGACGGCAGAATCGGCCCAACTGTCATCTTCAAGCCCGGCTGCAGCGTGGGCCCGATCGCTTCGTTCAAAGCGGCTTCGATTCGGCTCTCCAGAAAGTCCGGCTCGGCCGGCTTACCGGTAATCTCGAGCGAGAGATTCTTGGGAATCGTCCCCACGGGTGCGACTTGGGGCGCTGCCGCTCCGGACGGTTCGGGACTTGGCGTCGCAGAGTTCCCGGCAGCAGGCGCTGCGGATGCAAGCGTCGTCGGAACAGCCGTCGCGGACGCGGAGGTCGTCGGTACAGCCGCCGGAAGCGCCGTCTGCGAAGGCAATACCGCCGGCTGGGCCGGCGCCTGAACTCCCGAAACGAATGCTAGCAAGCCGCCCGCCGTCGCTACCTGCAGAATGCGCACTGGCCACGTTTACCTCACGCGCCGACGCTCAAACGCGAGCTGCGAGCACGGTACTTGCGGAGGCGAGCGTATCGTTCGCGCTCGAGCCGGCGTCGAGCTTGGACCAATCGAGCGCGCCGGTGTCGATGTGCAGTTGCTTCTCGAGCACTTCGGGCGTGGCGTCCGACATGTCGCCGGCTCGCGCTGCGAGGCGCGCGCGCAGCCTCTGCTCCGGTGCGTTCAGCCAGAGCCCGGTGAACGAAGCGCCGCACGCACGCGCGACCGCAGCGATGGCCGCTCGTTCCTCGGGGCGAGCGAAGACGCCGTCGACGATCGCGCTGTAGCCGCTGCGCAGCGTCGCAGCCGCCGCTTCGTTGAGGAGCGCATAGACATGAGTGCTCATGGCCGGCTCGTAGGCTTCCGACGGCAGCCGCTCCGTCTTGGCGACGCCGAACAGGCGCTTGCGCAGCGCGTCGGTGTGCACGAGCCGCGCGCCGGGCGCGTTGCCGGCGTCAGGGGCCAGAGCGCGGGCCAGCGTCGATTTTCCGCTGCCGCTCAAGCCGCCGACGGCAACGAGCCGCGGCGCCTGCGGGTCGAGCATCCGGCCGGCGAGCGCCAGATACTGGCGCGCCTCCTCGACCATCGCCTGGCGGCGTTCGGGGTGGGATTGCGCGACGGCGGCCGCGGCGCCGGTATGCGCCCGGATCGCCGCGCGCAACGACAGCATCAGCGGCAGCGCCGCGATGCCGTCCGTCTCGTCGTTGCGGTCGAGATAGGCGTTGAGCACGAGATTTCCGTAGGCGCGCAGCGAGCGATGCTCCAAATCCATGAGCAGAAACGCCAGATCGTAGAGCACGTCGATCGAAGCGAGCTCCTCGCTGAACTCGAGGCAGTCGAACAGGGTCGGACGGCCCTCCCAGAGGCAGATGTTGCGCAGGTGCAAGTCGCCGTGGCAGTGCCTAACTTTGCCTGCCTTGTCGCGCCGCTCCAGCAACGCGGCATGCCGTTCGAGCTCGTCGCGCCAGCGCTGCACGAGCGCCGGCCGGACCTCGGGTGCGAAGACGCCGGGAGGCGTCTGCGCGAGATTCTGATCGACGCCTTCGATCACGCTTTCGAGCGACGCGCGACCGCCCCGTTCGGGCCTCGGTTCCGCCGCGGCGTGGAAGCGCGCGATCTCTTCGCTGAGCTGCTCCACGAGCGCGTCGTTCAAGGCGCCGCGGGCCGCCATCCGGTCGAAGAGCAAGTTTTGATCGAAGCGGCGCATCACGAGCACCCAATCGAGCACCGGCCCGCCGCCGTCGAAAGCGAGTGCGCCGCCGGGTTCGCGGGCGATCGCGTGCACGCCGAGATACAACTCGGGTGCGGTTCGGCGGTTCAGCCGGAGTTCGGCACGGCAGGCCGCTTCGCGCCGTTCGACCGTGGAAAAGTCGAGGTACGAAAAGCGGATCGCGCGCTTTAGCTTATAGGCCCGATCTCCCGCGAGAAAGACCATGGCCGCGTGGGTGTCGACCCGCTCGACGCCGGAGCCGGCGCGGCCATAGCTGTCGCCGCACTCGAGGAACTGGATCGCTTCGCGCTGGTCCGAGCTCACTCGACCTTAACAGTCGGCTCCTCGGATTTTTTCTTCGCGCCCTCGGGGGTCGCTTTAGCGGTTCCCGCGACAGCCGGCTCCGCGGGCTTTCCGGCCACGGAGCTGGCGGCAGCGGCCGCTGCTTCGACGACCTTCATCGACTGCGCAACCATCTTCTTGGCGATCGAGCGCGCCTGCTCGGATGAGTCCGATAACGCCTGGGCGCCGAGCGCCATGTAGTCGTCGAGGTGCGACAGCGCGTCCGTCGAGTTCTTGATGACCAGCTCGGCCTCAGCTTCCATGTGTTTGGTGAAGGTCACTTGCAGATCTCGCGCGATGTGCAGCGAACTCTCGACTTGCGGCTTCAGCTGATCCAGCGCTTTGTCGATCGCGTCGCTGATCGATTGTTCGAGCTCTCGCGCCTGCTGCAACGTCTTTTCCAACGATTCATTGATACTCACGGTCGGCTCTCCTCATCTCGGAGTTGATTGAGATATCCCACTGAACCGCTTTCAGCACAGCAACGCGCCTACCTGGAGTCCAAGATGAGATCGGCTCGCTCGCTCTTGCTACCTTTGTAGGGCAGGTTCTCGGAACGTGCGTCGAAGCGAAGGCCTCAGGTGAGCGGAGGACCTTGCGCATCGACCGTTCGCGTCACGGCGCGAAGCAACCCAAGCGCTTCGACCCCAAGCGGGCCGGCTTGCTCGGCGAGCGGTCACGCTTCGAATATTTGCAGCCCGGGACGCTGCTGGCTTTGCTGGACCTGCTCCCGGCGGCAACACTGCTCGATTTCGGAGCCGGAACCGGGCTCTATGCGATCGAGCTCGCCTCCGCTCGGCTCGACGTCCGCGTCTTGGCGCTCGACGAGCAGCCCGAAATGCTCGCCCTGCTGCGCGGCAACGTCGCCGCGGCCGGACGCACGAACCTCGAGGTGCTCGAGCCGGCGCAGCTCGAGGGCCTCGGCGCGGGAGTGGATCGCGTTCTCGCGCTCAACGTGCTGCACGAGCTCGGCGACACGGCACTCGCTGAAGTGCGCCGCCTGCTGGCTCCGGCCGGGAAGGCGCTTTTCGTCGATTGGAACGCCGAAGCGCAGCGTCCCGTCGGGCCTCCCCGCGAGCACGTCTACAGCCCGAGCGAAGCGGAGCGGCGGCTCGAAGCGAGCGGCTTTGCGGTCACGGAACGTTCGGTTCTCCGCTACCACTACGCGTTCGTGACGACGCTGCGCTAGTGTCCCGTTTCAGAGGTTCGTTGCATAAGTCGGGAGTGGATTTTTGCCCGTATCGGGGAGCGAGGAGCGAGGAGCGTGGAATGACGAGTCAATTGCCTGTCCCCGAAGCGAAGCGGAGGGGGAGCGACGAGCACGAAGAGACCAGTGAAAAGCGGCCCCGAAGTATGTGACGAATCTCTGGAACGGGACACTATCGCGCCGAGACCGCCTCGAGCTTGCGATGCACGGCGGCATTCGAAGGGTCGACGCGCAGCGCACCCTTGTATGCGTCGATCGCGTCGTCGGTCCGCCTCAAAGCTGCGAGCGCGTCACCCAGCGTTTCGTAGGCGGTCTCGTTGTTCGGCTCAAGCGCCAGCGAGGATTTCTCGTCGTCCGCCGCGGCTTGGTAGTGCTTGAGCCCCAGCTGCCCCAGGCCCCGGAAGCGCAACGCGAAGGCGCTCTTCGGCTCGAGTGCGAGCGCCGCCGTTTCGTCGCTGACGGCGCCGGCATAGTCGGCGGCCTGCGCTTTGGCCGCACCACGGATGCGCAGGGCGTACGCATACTTCGGTTCTAGTGAGAGCGCGGCGTTCTCGTCGGCGACCGCCCTCGTATAGTCGCCGTTGTCGTAGTAGGCGCTGCCGCGCTCGGCGTAGGCCCGATAGTACTTCGGATCGATCTCGATGGCGTTCGTCTCGTCGCCGACCGCACCCGCGAAATCGCCGAGCTCGTCCTTTGACGCGCCGCGCGTCTCGAAGGCGAACGCGCTCTTCGGCTCGAGCTCCAACGCCGCCGTCTCGTCGGCGATCGACTCCTTGTAGTGCGCGTCGTCGATCAGATATTCGGCTTCTCCGCGAATGCGCAGCGCGTAGGCCAGTTTCGGATTGAGCTCCAAGGCCTCGGTTTCGTCGGCGATCGAGCCCGCATAGTCGTTGAGCTGATCCTTTGACGCGCCGCGCATCTCGTACGCGTAGGCGACCTTCGGCTCGACGGCAAGAGCCGCGTTCTCGTCCAGGATCGCCCCGGCATAGTCGTCGGAGCTATACTTCGCCGCGCCGCGAATGCGCAGCGCAAAGGCATATTTCGGGGATAAGGAAAGGGCCGTGTTCTCGTCGGCGACCGCTTTGGTGTAATCGCCCTGGTCGAAATAGACCGCACCCCGCGCGCCGTACGCGCTGTCGTACTTCGGATTGAGCGCGATCGCGGAGGTCTCGTCCGCGATCGCGCCCGCGTAGTCGCCGATCTCGTCCTTGGCCGAACCGCGGGTCTGGTAGGCATAGGCGCTCTTGGGCTCGACGGCGAGCGCCGCGGTCTCATCTGCGATCGATTGCTGGTAGTGCGCGTCGTCGATCAACAGCTCCGATTCGCCGCGGATGCGCAACGCGAACGCGTCCTTCGCGTCGATCGCCAGGGCCGCCGTCTCGTCGGCGATCGAGCCGGCGTAGTCGTCGAGCTGATACTTCGACGCGCCGAGAATCTCATAGGCGAACGCGGTGTTCGGCTCGATGGCGACCGCGGCCGTCTCGTCGGCGATCGCGCCGGCGTAGTCGTCCGAGCCGTATCTCGCCGCTCCCCGCAGCCGCAAGGCGAAGGCGTAATGCGGTGAAAGAGCGAGCGCTTTGTTCTCGTCGGCGATCGCTTTGGGGCCGTCGTGCATGTCGTAGTAGACGGCGCCGCGTTCGGCAAACGCGAGATCGAACTTCGGAGCGAGCTCGAGAGCGGCCGTTTCGTCGGCCAGCGCGCCCGGATAGTCGCCGAGGCCTTCCTTCGAAGCGCCACGGAGCTCGTAGGCGAAGGCGTCCTTCGGATCGATCGCCAGAGCGGCGCTTTCATCCGCGATCGATTGCTTGTAGTGCTCGTCGTCGATCAAATATTCGGCTTGACCGCGAACCCGAAGCGCAACAACGTTCTTCGGGTCGACGGCCAAAGCTGCCGTCTCGTCGGCGATCGCAGCGGCATAGTTGTGGAGCAAATCGTTCGCGTGACCGCGAGTCTCGAGCGCGAACGCGTCGTTCGGATCGAGCGCCAAGGCCGTTGTTTCGTCGGCGACCGCGCCGGAATAGTCGTCGGACTCGTACTTGGCTGCACCGCGGTAGCGCAGGGCGGCTGGGTTCTTCGGATCCGCATCGAGCACGCGGTCGGCAGCTGCGATCGCCTCGACGAATTTCCCCGCTTCGTACAAGGCCTGGAAGCCTGGATCGCCGGCGGCGGCGCTGGCCCCAGCAGCGGTCACTGCTACCAAGCCGGTGGAAGCGACGGCGCCTAAAAGGCAAAGCGCGGAAAGGCGGCGCTGCGGGTGAAGCCGGTGCGGCACGTGGTCAGTTCCTTCCGTTCAGCGAGCACGCGTGGGATGTAAGGACCTTCCTTGCATTAACCTCAACCGAGCAGCAAGTCGCGTAAGTGACTAGGCTGCCGTGCTTCTGGAAGCCGCCCTCGGACTCCCGGAGCTTCGCCTGCCTGCGAAATGCGCGAGGCGCCCCGGCATGTGCCGGAGCGCCTCCAAGTGAGTTCGCTACGGTGGTTTACTGAACGGCCGGCCCGAACACGTCGCCCGCGGGCGCGTTCAGCGTCGTCGCTCCGCCGACGAGGAAGATGTTCGGAACGATCGCTCCACTCGTCCCCAGCTGCTTTGTGCCGTAGATCGGCACGCCGAAGGGAGCGGCCGAGCTGATCGCCGAGAGATCGCCGAGGTTGTCGAACGCGAGGCCGTTGGGTGCGTTGAGGGTCGTGCTTCCGCCGTCCGACGTGGGCGAGATCGTGAAGTTCGGAACCGGCGCCGCCCCGGCTCCGCCGCCGAGCTGCGTCGACAGGAACTCGACGATGGTGAACGGCGCGTTGGCGTTGCTCGACCAGAGATTCCCGGCCGCGTCGAACACCAACGCCCAGGGCGCCTGAATCGAGTTCGCTCCGTTATCGTTGAGGACGTCGTGAGGCGCGAGCGTCTGCGTGCCCGTCAGGCCGGCGAGCGACGCTGCGGCGAAACCTTCGATCGACGTGCCGCCGTTGTTCGCCACCCACAGATTGCCCGTGACCGGCGAGAACGCGATGCCCAGCGGACCGTTGAAGGGAATCGTCGAGGTGAGCGTCAGCGTCGGCGTGAGGTTGCCGCCGGTGGCAAGTTGAGCCGGCGTGAACTCGACGACTTCGTCGGCTTGGTTGTCAGCGACCCAGAAGTCGCCGTTCTTGTCGAAGACGCCCTGTTGCGGGAACTTAATGCCCGGATACGCGATCGTCTTGTTCGGCGTCGGGTTTCCGTGCGCGGCAAGCTGCGCGGGCGTGAACTCGTCGAGTGCCGGACCGACCGTCGAGCCGTTGCCGCCGTCGAGCACCCACAGATCGCCGTTCGCGTCGAACTGGACGCCTTGCGGCGCGCCGAAGCCCGTCGCGGTGTTGAGCGCGAGGTGCGGCGCCGGATCGCTGACCCCGGCGGTGAGTTGGCTGGGGAGAAACTCGACGACGTTGGGCCCGTTTGCGATCCACAGCGCCGTGTTGATCGCGGGCGGAGTCGGCGTTACCTTCGGCGTGCTGCCGCCCCCACCGCAGCCGGCGAGAACGGAGCCGAGCACGGCGCACAGCGCCGCGCCCTTCGCCGCATTGAGGTTTCTGTTCATTCGTTCCCTCTCTCGATGGAAATGATAAATGAGCCACCGGACGTACGCGCGCACCGCGTCCGGTAGAGTGTCGGGGCCGCCGGCGATCGATGGGATGTCAGCAGAGCAGCAGCTACGCACCATAGACGAATCATCAAGCCGTTTGGCTCACTTCAGGCCGTGCGCCAGCTGGGAGCTGTCGCTAGCGCGATCTGTTAAGCACTAAACGATGTCGCAGCGTTCAGGCAAGAACCGGGCCGCGAACTCGTCGGTTCGCTCCTCGGTAAGGAGGCGGTGCCGAGGACCGGGCGGACAGCTCGGCGGACTTGCAATCGGCTGTGCGAGCCGCGTGAGGTCGACCTACCGCTTGAACGCCTAGCTTTATGCTCTTAGCTGGAAATTGCCTGTCCTCGTCGAAACGGGCGCCAGATAGGTGATAGAGAGGTAACAGAATGTTTCTTCCCAGGCTTGCCGGGCAGATGTTGAACGTCTGGTCGGGGACGGTGCTGCGTCCGGTGCTCGCCGCTACCAACGGCGTGCCGGCCAAAGCCGGCGGCGCCGCGACGACGACCAACGGCGCATTGGCGGCGACCAACGGCAGCGCCACGCTGGCTGCGACCAACGGCGCGGCCGGCCGGAGCAATGGCTCGCCCGCGGAGCGTCCACCTGCCCCACGCACGGGGTTGCCCGCCGTTCCCGGACTCGGTTTGCCGACCCCCACCGCGTTCGGGCTGGCCGGCCAGGCCTGGGACTACTGGTTCGACCGCGTTCAGCGCTCGTGGTTGCTGCTCGACGTCATGCGCGAGCGCGGCAATGGTTTTGTCGAGCACAGCGAGCAGGGGTTCCCGGCGCTTCTGACCTTCGACTTCGAGATGGTCCTCGATGGACGAACGCTCGAGCGTCCTGCCAACTATGGACTGTTGAAGATCGTTCCGCGCGAAGGCACCCTCACCGATCCGCACAAGCGGCCCTACGTCGTCGTCGACCCGCGCGCGGGCCACGGTCCGGGGGCGGGCGGCTTCAAAGAAGATAGCCAGATCGGCATGGCCATGCGCGCCGGCCATCCCGTCTACTTCGTGACCTTCTATCGCGAGCCGGTCCCGGGACAGACGATCGCCGACGTCCACCACGTCGAGACGATCTTCATGCATAAGGTTCGCGAGCTGCATCCCGACGCCAACAAGCCGGTCGTCATCGGCAACTGTCAAGGCGGTTGGGCCGTCGCGATTCTGTGCGCGGGCTCGCCCGACGTCTTCGGTCCGATCATCCTGGCCGGCGCGCCGCTCTCCTATTGGGCTGGCGGCGAGGGCGACAGCCCGGTGCGCTTCGTGGGCGGGCTCATGGGCGGCGCGTGGGTCGGCTCGCTCGGCGGCGACATCGCCAACGGACGCTTCGACGGCGCCAACGTCGTCTCGAACTTCGAGTCGATGAATCCCGGCAACTCGCTGTGGAGCAAGACGTACAACTTGTTCCGCAAAATCGATACCGAGGCCGAGCGCTATCTGCAATTCGAGAAGTGGTGGGGCGCGTTCTTCCTGGTGAACACCGAGGAGATGCGCTTCATCGTCAACGAGCTCTTCACCAGCAACAAGCTCGCGCAAGGCCGGCTCGTCAGCGAGCCCGGCCAAGATCCGATCGACCTGCGCGACATCCGTTCGCCGATCGTCGTGTTCTGCTCGTGGGGCGACAACATCACGCCGCCCTATCAGGCGCTGCACTGGATCCTCGACACCTATCCCACCGACGAAGACCTGCTGGCCAACGAACAGACCATCATCTACATGCTGCACGACAAGGTCGGGCATCTGGGCATCTTCGTCTCGGGCGACGTCGCGCGCAAGGAGCACGCCGAAGTCATCCGCACGCTCGAGATGGTCGAGATGCTGCCGCCGGGGCTGTACGAGATGACCATCAGCGACCGGGAACCGAGCCATGCCGACGACGAACTGATCGCCCACCGCTATGCCGTCAAGTTCCACGAGCGCAAGCTGCAAGACATTCGCGACATGGGCGGCACGCCGCCGGACGAGAAGCCCTTCGAGACCGCCGCGCGCGTCTCGGAGTTCAACGAAAAGCTTTACCGCAAGTACGTCTCGCCCTGGGTGCGGATGGTCGCCAACGAACCTGTCGCGGCGCTCATGCGCACGCTGCATCCGGCGCGCATGCGCCAGTACCTCTTCTCCGACCGCATCAATCCGATGATGGGGCCGGTGAAGACGATCGCTGAGGAAGTTCGCAAGAACCGCCGCCCAGTCGCCGACGACAATGCCTTCGTCGCCCTCGAGCAGTCCTTCTCGGACTCACTGGTGGGCTGGCTCGACCTCTACCGCGACACGCGCGACAAGTCGCGCGAAAAGATGTTCAAGGCGTTCTACGGGCAGCCGCTAGTGCAACGAGCCTTCGGCGTCACCGGAGATCGCTCGACCGAACGCGGCGACGAAGCCGAGCGGCGCGCGGCGATGGCCAAGAAGAGCGAGGAACTCAAGGCGCGCGACCTCGAAGGCGGAACGCTCGAAGCGTTCGTGCGCATCTGCGCCTACATCCACAAAGGTCAGCCGGCGGCCGAGGAGCGGGGCTTCCGCGCGCTCAAGCAGATCTACAACGAGGCGCACGAAGACACACGCAAGACGTTGGTCGAGTTCAAGGACGCGGTCCGCGAACAGACTTTCCTGGTTCGCCTCGACGAAGACCGGGCGCTCGAGACGCTCCCAATTCTGCTCGCCGACCAGGAGCACCGGCTCGCGACCATCCACGCCGTGCGTCGGATGGAAAAGGCGATGCCGGTCGACCCCGAGCGCGAAGCCCGCATCCGCCGCGTCGAGGAGATCCTCGGCGTGCTCTTGCCCGCGGCGGCACCCGCCGAACTAGCCTCGGCGCCTTCGGAATAGCCTTCGCTCCCGAATCGTAAGCGGAGAAGCCCGCGCGAGCGGGCTTCTCTTCATTTCGAGCGTCCCGGCCATATCGCCCCAGATTGCGGGTTAGGCGGTGCCTCGGCGGGGCGAGGCTAGGGTTTCAGCGAGAAGCGGAGTTCCGCTAGCGTGATCGCTTCGATGCAGCCGTCGGTGCTTACCCGGGTTTCCGCGTATCGTGCAGCCGACGGGCGAGCGTATGCAGTGATCGTATCGCTGCCCGGCTCCACGATCCAATACTCCGGCACGCAATAGCGAGCGTACAATTCGAGTTTCGGCCCCGGATCGACATCCGACGACGATGGAGAGACGACCTCGACCACGAGGCTGGGAGCACCTTGGATATTCTTCGGGCCGATGATCGACAAGCGTTCGGCTTCGATGTAGAGCACATCGGGCTGCACGGCGTCCGTCGACGCAAAAACCACGTCAACGGGCGAGACGAGCG
This sequence comes from Vulcanimicrobiaceae bacterium, assembly GCA_052267165.1. GTDB lineage: Bacteria > Vulcanimicrobiota > Vulcanimicrobiia > Vulcanimicrobiales > Vulcanimicrobiaceae > CAWICD01. The sequence goes on from JBKQHO010000039.1 coordinate 67,128, forward strand.
CCTCGCCGCCCCGGCTCCGCGCATATGCATCGAGCACCATGTAAACTCTGCCAACGACGCGCTGATGAACCGGCGACGGCGCAGGCGTCACGTAGAGATCTCCTCCGAGCAATTCCCGCCTAAGCCCATCCTCCGGGACGGCTTGGAGTTGGTCATAGGTGAGGACCGTGCGAGCGATCATCTCACCCTTCTTTCGCCACAGCGACGTTCCATCCGCCTCGAGGATCGGCCGGCACAGGCGTTTGCGGGGGCCCCGTCGCCGTTGCGAATCGCCGGATCGTGTCCACCACGCGCTAGGCCGTAGCCATGCCGAGCTAGCGGTTCAGACGGGGGAACCGTGAAGGCAAGAGCGACCCGAGTCGAGGGAATGAGGTATCCGTGGCACGACCGTTTGACTGCGACGCATTGGTCTTCTTCGGAGCGACAGGGGATCTCGCAGCCAAGCAGATCTTCCCGGCGCTGCAAGGTCTGGTGAAAGACGAAGGGCTCGACGTGCCGATCGTCGGCATCGCCAGAGCGGGCTGGAACCTCGAACGCCTGACGGACCGCGCGAAGGAGAGCATCGAGAAGCACGGCAGCTTCGATCCGGACTCCTTCGCCAAGCTCGCCGGCCTTCTGCGGTACGTGCACGGCGACTACGACGACCCCTCGACGTTTACGCGCCTGCGCCGGACGCTGGGCAACGCCAGCCGTCCGCTCCACTATCTCGCGATTCCGCCAAGCCTTTTCGAACAAGTGACGCAGCAGCTGGCGCAATCCGGTTGCGCGCGCAACGCCCGGGTCGTGATCGAGAAGCCTTTCGGCCACGACCTCGCGTCGGCGCAGGAGCTCAACGCGACGCTGCACCGCTACTTTTCCGAAGATCAGATCTTCCGCATCGACCACTACCTCGGAAAAGAGCCCGTGCAGAACATGCTCTACACGCGCTTCGCGAATCCCGTTTTCGAGCCGCTCTGGAATCGCAACTTCGTCGCCAGCATCCAGATAACGATGGCGGAAGAATTCGGCGTCGCGGACCGAGGCCGTTTCTACGACGAGACCGGCGCGTTGCGCGACGTAGTCCAGAACCACATGCTCCAGCTGCTCGCCAATCTGACGATGGATCCGCCGAGCGGAGAAGGCTGCGACGCGACTCGCGATCAGAAGGCGAACCTGCTGAGGTCCGTCGCTGCGCTGCGGCCCGAAGACACGGTGCGCGGTCAATATCACGGCTACCGCAAGGTTCCCGGCGTCGCGCCCGGCTCGAACGTCGAAACGTTCGTCGCCGTCAAGCTGTCGATCGATACCTGGCGTTGGGCCGGCGTCCCCGTCTTCATCCGAGCCGGAAAGTGTTTGCCCGCTACCATGACGGAGATCTTCGTCGAGTTCCGGCGGCCGCCGCGCGAAACGTTCGGCGAGATCGTCCCGAACACGTCGGCCCACATGCGCTTCAGGATCAGCCCCGACATTCACATCGGGCTTGGAACGCGCATGAAAGTCCCCGGCGACCGTATGATCGGAAGCGACGTCGAGCTGAGCCTCAAGCGCGAGGAGGCCGACGACATGCCGCCCTATCAGCGCCTGCTCGGCGACGCGATGCGCGGCACGGAAGACCTCTTCGCTCGTCAAGATCAAGTCGAAGCGCAGTGGCGCATCGTCGATCCGATTCTGGGCGACAGTGCGCCCGTGTACACCTACGAGCCGGACACGTGGGGACCCGACGAAGCGCAACGGTTGATCGGCGCGGACGGCCCATGGCGCGATCCGCGAGCGGCCTAAACCTGAGCTCCCCGCAGCTCGCGCCCCGTTTCGTCCGGCTCGGGATCAGCCTCAGGCCGGACCACTCGAGCCAGGAGCGCGAAGGTATTCTCAATCCGGCGTGCGCGCGTCTGCGCGACGGCAGCTTGCGGCTCTATCCGCGCATGGTCGCGCCGGGAAACGTGTCACGCATCGGTTCGTTCCGCGCGACCGAAGGAACCGACGGCGCCGTGCGCTTCGAGCAACGTGGCTACGCGCTCGAACCCCACGCTCCGTATGAGTTCCGCAACCGGCCCGGCGGTTACGGCTGCGAGGATCCGCGCGTAACGTTCGTCGCCGCAATCGACCGCTACGTCATGGCCTACGTTGCGTTCGGCCCGCGCGGTCCTCAGGTCGCAATCGCGATCTCGGAAGACGGGCTGAGCTGGCAGCGCCTGGGCCTCATGCACTTCGGCAAGAGCGACGTGCCCGTCGCCGATAAGGATGCGGCGTTCTTTTCGGAGCCCGTGCGCTCGCCGAGTGGAGAGCTTTCGCTTGCATTCTATCACCGCCCCACGCTGCGCATTTCCGTTCGCAAAGGCCAGCGAGCCGTCACGCATCTCGAGGCGATGCCGCCGCAGCTGCGCGAAGGGATCGCGCTCGGTTACGTGTCGCTCGAGGCGGCGCAGGAGGATGTCCGTTCGCTGTGCACGGTCGCCGAGACGCACCGCCTGGAGATGCCGCCGGCTTCCTGGGGCACGATCAAGGTAGGCGCGGGAACGCGGCCCGTGCGGGTGCGCGAAGGTTGGCTCGCCGTCATCCACGGCGTCGACCCGTTGCAACGTCCGAGCGGTCGAGCTCGCCTGCGATACTGCGCGGGGCTGATCGTGCACGACGCCGAGCGCCTCGACCGCGTCATCTATCGTTCGGCGGACCCGCTGTTCGTTCCGGAAGCACCCGAGGAGCTGAGGGGAACGGTGGGCCACGTCGTGTTCCCCACCGGCATAGATCCTCACGAGGACAAACGCGCCTTCGACATCTATTACGGCATGGCCGATTTCGCGATCGGACGAGGGCGGCTGACACTCGACCCCTAGCAGGGTCATGCTTCGATCACGCCGAGCTTCGCTGCAACCTTTTCGAGAGACTTGTCGAGAGTCCATAGGTGGCAGTTCGAGAGCAGCGTCGAGGCCAGTAGGTGGCAATCGATCAAACCCAGCCCCTTTCCCCAAAGCACCTGACCGTCGATCAAATAGAGTACCGCCTGGTGATCCACAGAGATCACGGACGGCAAGGCCTCGAGCCCTTGCAGAATACGAGCTCGACCGCGAAGATTACCGCAGGCGAGCTCGCCGACGACGAACGGATGTGTCAGAACGAGCTCCTGTTCGAGCATCTCGCTAAGCTTTGCATTGCCGAAGCGAAAGTGGTCTATCCAGACAGACGTATCGACAAGGATCATTTACCGCCAGATCCGCGTCGCCTTGGAATTGGGCGGAGCCTTGGCTCGGTTCCGCCCAAAGCAGCGAGACGTTTCGCCGACTCGCGAGCGATCAACGCCTGCAAGCCGGCATGCACCAGCGCCGTCTTCTCGCGGATGCCTGTCAGTTCTCGCGCTCGGTCGATGAGCGAATCGTCGAGGATCAAAGTCGTTCGCATATGCATTATTATGCATAATTTATATGCATATTGTCAAGTCCGCAGCCCTGCATTCGACGCCGTGGACATGATGCCTCAGGCGTCGTGCAGGCGACCACGCTAAGACCTCAATCTCTGGCTCGCCGAAACTGACCCACGTATGATTGGCAGATACGCTCCATGACGCCATCGTCAGAGCGCACGACGTCGTCGCTAAAGCGATCTTCAGGCCGGCTAGGCGCGATTGAGGATCGGGAAGACCTCTACAAGGCCGTCGAGTATCAGCTGGATCGCGATGGCGGCGACGATGATGCCCATAATGCGGCCGACGGCGTTGATGCCTGACGGTCCGAAGGCTTTCGTCAGCCAGCGCGCCTCGCGCATTGTCCAGTACGTTATGAACAAGACCACCACGGAGATGACGACGACGCCCACGTACTCCAGCGGCGCCTCGTGGCGCTTCGACATCAACGCGACGATCGTGGTCAGCGCGCCGGGGCCCGTGATGATCGGAATCGCGAGCGGGAAGACCGAGGGATCGTCGGTGCTCACCGCGTGAGCCTGCTCGTCGGCCGACAGCTCTTGCGTGCCCGTCTCTCGCGCGAAGACCATCTTGAAGCCGACGCAGAACAGCAGCAGGCCGCCGGCTATGCGGAATGCCGGAAATCCGATGCCGAGCGCCGTCAGCAAGCCGCCGCCCACAAAGCCGAAAACCACGAGGATAGCCAGCGCCGTGACGCTCGCGCGCCGCGCGATCTGCACCTGCTCGGCCGCACTCCGGCGCCCGGTCAGCGTTGCAAAGGTCGCCGCCGCCTCGATCGGGTTGATGACGGCGAGCAGCGTGATGAAGTCATAGAACAGCCGAGACGTCATGCAGCGCCCACGGCGAGCCGAGTTCCGAGGAGCCCGACAAAACCCTTCGCGCGGCTTTGTCACGCTGCCGGGATCGCGGAGGGAACCGCCGAATGCCGAACGCCAAGTGACGATAGATCGGAGCGAGCATGGCTAAGGGTGAAGTCTGGAATGAAGTCCGGACGCTGTTTCGAGTTGGCCCCGTCAAGGTCGTCGAAGCGCGACTCTTCGTCGCGCAGGACGACACGAAACCGCTTCCGAGCGCCTTCCAAATGCTCGTCAGCCTGCGCGTTCTCGGCAGCCAAATCGACAACGACGCCAAGACGAACAACTTTGCGGTGAAGGACGGCGATTGTTGCGTACCGATCGCGGTCGCATCCTTCACGGGGAACATCGACGGTAAGGTCGTGAACTGGCACGGCACCGACTGGAACGGGTCGCCGTCGGCCGACGCGGCGTGGGCCGATACCGAAAAGGTTCACTTCAGCCTGCTATCGATGGCTCAAGTGACCATTCCGGTGGCGGATATTCTTCAGTTCATCCCCGGCATCGGCGGCGTGTTGCGAGCGCTGCTGCAAGCCTTGCCCGGGCAGCGCGTCTCGTTCACGTTGGGGCACGTGGGCGTCGACATTCCGGTCCACCGCGTCGACGGTAAGGTCGCGCTCCCGCGCGGAGCCGTCGTCCCGCAATGGTGGCCGTAGCATAGGCCGAGCGCTCGTCGTCTCGGCATCCGAGCTTGCGCGAGAAACGGCACGTGCCATGGGATAAAGCAGCGCGATCGCTTGCACGAACGCGAGGCTTACCGTCGCTCGTAGCCAAGTTCAGCCCATTGGGGGTCCTCCGCATGAAGCTTCTCACGACCGTCGATCGAGACTCACTCAAGGGCGCGAAGTGCGTCGCGGAGTCGAACGAGTTCGCCGTCTACGCGCTCGGTGACGAGACGTACGCGCTCGTCCACCGGCACGAAGGCACGGATTGGGAAGCGATCACGATCTCCGGAGACGGCGTCTTCCGGGTCGGCGAACTGCTGACCAGCGTGATGCGCGACCTCTATCGCGACATGGCGATGAGCGTGTCGGAAGCGCGGCGCCGTTCCGCCTGAAGCTAAGCATGCGTTAGCGGGCCACGCCGGAATCGCAGGCGCCGCGGACTGAGAGCCGCTTGATAGGCATCTCTCAGTTCCCATGTGAGTCCCAGTATTCTGTACTAGCGTTACGAGCATGCGTGGCTTCGTCGGCGGCTTCATCGTTGCGCTACTCGTCCTGGCGGTCGCGGGATTCGCCGCGATCGAACTCGGCATGCTGCCGGCGCGAGCGGACGGGGGCTTCTTGCCCGGGGAGAAATGGGCGGCGCACACCTCACTCGATGCGACGATCAAGCGCGAGGCTCCCAAGGCGCCCTACCCATACTCCGACAACGCCGAAGCGCAAACGAACGGAGCGACGCTCTACGTTCAGAACTGCGCGGTCTGCCACGGCACCGCGCACTCCACGCCGAACTCGATCGCGCACGGCCTGGGCGTCCCTCCACCAAATTTCACCAGGCACGGCGTCGACGACGACCCGCCCGGCGAGACCTACTGGAAGATCGAGCACGGCATCCGCTTCACCGGAATGCCGGCGTTCGACAAGTCGCTCGATGAAAAGTCGCTCTGGGACATCGCCTTCTTCCTCGCGCACAAGCCCGCCGAGCTCGCTCCCGCGGCGCGTGCCATCTGGGAGAATCCCGCGAGCGTTCCTGCTCCCACGCCGATGCCGGCGCCGCCCAGCCGCCCCGGATAACCGGCCGCGGAATCTCGTCGTTCACCAGCCTCGATCGGGGGGACACGGCTTTTGCCCCTTGATCATGCGCGCTAAGCAGCCGCCGGCGTCGCGCTCGCCGAGTTCCATCGCCTGCACGTCGCCTTTGTAACCGACGTTCATCTCGCCGATCACCTTGCCGGAGCGAACGTCCACGATCGAAAAGCTCGTCCCCCAGATGACCGCCATCTCGCGGGTGACCGCGCCGACTACGACCTCGTCGGCGTGCACGACGCGGCCAATCGTCCGAGCACACTCGGCGACGACGCAGGAACGAATCGGACTCGTCTGGTCGAAGCCGGCCGCGGCAACCGCCGGCGCCAGACGCTTCTGCACGACGAGCGAAACAGCGTCGGCCCCGAGGCCGGCCCGAAGCTGAGCGGTCATGACGTTCAGTTCCGACGGCGACGGGAGCAGACCGTAAGGGATGCCCGAATCGGCGGCCGCCAGCGGCAGAACGGCAATGGTCGGACCGCGCCCGCCTGCGACAAGTGAGGGCGCGGCCATCGACAAGACGGCGGCGGCGATTGCCCAAGTTTTGTGCAACAAGTTACTCTCCGAAGCCGAGATGCGATGGCGCTCCTCGATATTTCCCTCTCTTGCGGCAGCCGCCCCAGCGGGCTAGCTGGCCCGCGGCGTCCCACCCCGCTCGGAAGCTCTACGACGCCGCCGGCTCTTCCGTCATCGACGGCTACGCACCGCCGTTCACGAGCGCGAGCACGCCGCTCTTCGGAATTCCGACGGTCAATGCGGTCAACGCGATGACGTTCGGCCTTTAACTTTAACCAAACGCCGAACTCGGCCGGCGCAGATCAGACGCCGAGCGAGCCGGCCGTCTCCCAGCTCACGTCAGCGTCGCCATCCTTCGCGTTAGCCGGGCATGGCGGCGCAAAGCGGATGACCAAGATCGCGACGTCGTCGTTCGGCTGGCGGCCGGCGAAGATCTCACGGTAAATTCTCTGGGCCGGGAGCGGGCCGCGGTCGAGTGCGATCGAGGCCGTGACGGCTGCAAGATGCAGCTCGCCGGCGAGCACGTCGCGATCGTATTCGATGGCCCCGTCGGTATACACCACCAGCAGCCCATCCTTCACCAGCCGGAAGGCGTGGCTTGCATACGAGATCTCGCGCCTCGAGCCGAGCGGCATTCCGCCGAGTTGCAGCACCTTGACGCTGCCTTCGGGACCGACCAGCAGCGGCGGCGGGTGCCCCGCGGCAGCATAGGAGCCTTCGCCCGTCTTCGGATCGAGGAAGCCGCACAGGGCCGTGACGATCGGCGCGCCCTGCACGTTGAGCGTCGCGTTGGCTCGCATCAACACGAGCTCGGGCGACGTCTCCGCAAGCGCGGTGGCAATGATGACTTGACGGGCTTGATTCATTGCGACCGCTGCCTCGATGCCGTGGCCGGCGACGTCTCCGACGGAGAAGAGCACCCGGCCGTCGGGCAACATGAATACGTCGTACCAATCGCCACCGACGCGCGCCTCCAAACTCGCCGGCCGGTAGACCGCATCCAGCACGAGCCCCGGCACGCTCGGAAGCGTCTCGGAGAGCAGCGCCTTCTGCAGCGTGTCCGCGACGCGCTTCTCGGTCTCGTAGCGCTCGCGCAAGCTCTCGAACCGGGTGCGCTCTTCGTGAATGTCGGTCGACTCGCCCGCCCACGCGGTGATCTTGCCGGAGCGGTTGTGCAGCGGCAACGCCCGGTGCCGAAGCCACCGGTATTCGCCGTCGAAGCGGCGCATGCGATTCTCGAGATTGAAGGGGCTTCCGGTCGTAAGACTCTCCCGCCACGCTTCGGCTGAAACCAATCGATCGTCGGGGTGGGCTATCACCTTCCAGCCGTCGTCGAGCAGCTGCTGCGACGGCACGCCCGCGTACTCGGTCCAGCGGGCGCCGGTGTAGTCGATCGCACCGTTGGGCTTAGCGGTCCACACCATGCGGTCGAACGCGGACGAAAGCATCCGGAAATCGCCCAAGCGCGCGATGTCGCCGGCAAGACTGGCCGCGCGCGCGTCGCGCCAGGCCGCGACGGCGACCGCCGCCACAGCGATCAGAAGCGCGAGCAACGCGAAGGTCGCGAAGCGCCCCACGAACTCCTCGACCGCTCGCCTGCCCATCGCCGCTTGGGCAGCGAGCGCGACTTGAACGATGCGCGTGTCCTCGCGGAATCGATCCATCAGCGCCTTTTCGTCGCGCGCGATCGAACGGAGCCGGTTCGTCTTGCGATTCGGCAGTAGGCGTTGCGTAACGTCGCGTTGCCACCTGTCGTGAACGGCCTGCGCATCGGCGGCAGCCTGGGACGCTGCCGCGTCGACACCCTTTTGTTGCGACAGCGAGGGGACGAGTTGCGCCAGGTCGCTCTCCAGCGGTTTGCGTGCGTGCGTATACGGTTCGAGAAAGTTGTTCAGGCCCGTGCTGACGTACCCGCGGATGCCCGTTTCCTCATCGAGCTGCAGCTTGAGCACCTCGCCTGCGAGCGCTTGCGTCGCGCGCAGTTCTCCCTGCCGGGCGAACGCCGACTCCAAGGCATCGCGCGTCGAGATCAGGCCGTACGCCAAAACGATCAGCGCGACGGCGGCGCCGACCAAGGCCAGGGCCAGCGCTTGCATCTGGTTTCGTCGGCCTTGACCCGCGCTGCTCGTGTTGGGCAACCCCTCAGTCCTCCGCTAAGAGTTTCGACGATTCGCACGGCGCTATGGGGCGCCTGCCGACCGCGCGGACGGGCGCCCTTTTTCTCAGACGCCGCCCAGAATCGCATTCTTTCGGGCATAACGCTTGAATGCACTAATTTTGGCGGATCGACAGCGGAGACTATCGGAGGGCGTCGGACGCGCGCAGGAGTTTGCTGCCTACCTGCGCCAAGCGGCCGAACCGAACTCGGACCGCCAGGCTGCTGTGCTCGTTTTCGGCGAGCTTCTCGCTAACGCGTTGACGCACGGGAGCGGCAGGGTGTGCGGGCAGGTCGCCCTACGCCACCCTATGGGTCGAGGACGAGGGTGCGGGCTTCGCGCTTTCGGAGTTGCGGGCGCCCGCTCGCGGCCGGGCGGGCGGGAGGTCGCGGAATCCCGATCGTGACGTCCTTTGGCCCGCTCGGTGTACGCGGCGGCGACGGATGGAAGCCGCTTTCGCGTGACGGTTGAACTGCAGGCGCAGCGCTTGAAGCCGCTTGCGACGGGAATGATTGATAGCGGGTAATCACTGTTGACAGGGGGAGCTCGATGTCTATCGCACGCTTCATCGTCTGCATTTGCCGGCACGGAATCGATCTGCATACCCCGGCCGGATGCGGCTACCGTACGCCCCAGTCAGCGTGCCCCTGCCCTTTTAGCCATGGCAGCGTGTTGCGCACGTTGTCCGAAGCCAAGCAGCGGGCGGTCGAACACGAGTGGCGCCGCGAGGAAGGCGGCAAATGGTAGCTGCCCAGCTTCGGCCGGGTTCTTAGAGAAAGCCGAGGACTCTGGCTACGATCTGAGCGCGGCCGCGCGAGCCGGTCTTGCTGGCGATGCGGGCGACGTGCTCGCACGCCGTGGCCTGCGCGATTGAAAGCTGCTTTGCGATCGAAGCGGTCGACGAACCCTGGAGCAGCAGCCGCAGCACGTCGGCCTCGCGAGTCGAAATGCCGAAGCGGACGATCGCCTCTTGCAGCGGATCGCGCACTCGCAGCTTTTCGACGACGACCCCCTTTAGTCGCGCGAGCTCACTATAGGTTTGCACGATCCGAACGATCGTGTCGCCGTCGACGCCGAGTGGCACCGCGTCGTCTTCTCGCGCTGCTTGCAGGAGGTTGCGAACGATTCGCTCGACGCGGGCGGGAAGGCGATCCATTCCGAAAGCGCCTCGAGCGCCGCACGCAAAGTGAACTCGCAACTCGTCGTCGACGACGTAGAACATTGGAATCGCTCGACGCTGCACCACGTCGACCGGCGCTTCGGGTCGAACGAACTCAGCCTCGAGACGGAGGTGCTCCGTCATCCGGCTCAACGTCGACAAGGGAAGCTCCCTTCACAGATCTCGGTGGAGGAACGTTGTTAATAGATTAGCCCCGAATGCGGAAATTGAAAACGACAGCCGAGCGAGCCGTCGTCGGGGAAGAGCTGCGGATTCGCCGTGGCCTATGCCCAGCGTCGCCTCGTCGATCGGGGCTCTCCTTGGGGGAGCCGCCGTGCCGACGGCGAGGGGCGGCCCGGCGCCGAGCGCTCGGCGAGCGTCCGCGGTCAAGCGCGCCGCCCTACAGATTGCCCCTGAAGGCATTTCTGCGGACGTGCGACACCTGCTCGAGCAGGCCTTGCGCGAGGCGGTCGCATCCGACACGCTTTCAGTGGTCTACCAGCCCAAGCTGCAAGGCTACCTGTTCGCACGGCCGCTCCCGGCGGAGGCAGCCCGGGAATGGCTGATCGCCGCCGCCGAGATGCGCCTGCCTTCGCTGCTGCTGACGCACGCAATGCTGCGCTGAAGCGCTCTCTACCGAGCGGGCTGCGCTCGCGCCGGCCTGCGCGGCATCGCGAAAGCGCCCGAGCGCGCTCTGCACGTCGCCGGCCGACCTCGCATCGCTTGGAGCTTGGAGCGCCCGGCTGAGCGCTTCGTCGAGCCCGCCGAGCGCGGAGATCAGGTCGCCGGGGTTCGAGTTGCGCAGCGCATCGTAACGCGCGCCGGCCGCGCGAAGTCGCGCGAGAATGGTGTCGCGGCCGGCGAACGAGGCGCCGTCGTTCACCACGTCGACGACAGGCGAGGTGGACTCGGACTGTGGTACCGCCGGCGCGAGACAGCGTACCGCCGCAGCGGTCGCCTGCGCCGCCGGGCCACCGCCAGTCGCCTCTCGCCGTGCCTTCTCGTAGTACACGACCCAGCGGTCGTAGTCGAGGTGTGCGGCACTGAGCGCCGCGCTTCGCTGCCGCGCGACGTCGGCGGCCAGAATCGAGTTGAGCTTCGCGACGGTCGGCTCGGCGTCGCGAGCGACGAGCCGGGCTGCGTCGCGATCTCGCGCGCCGGCGAGCTTCCCGGCGATGCCCGAGAACATCGCGGCAAGGTCTTCGATGAAGAGATCGCCTTGCGCGTGAGCGTTCGCGGCGGCCTTCAGCTCGAAGGCGGCGTGCTGCAGTTCGCTCGTCGCCACTTGCGTTGCAGCACTCGGTTCCGCGCCGGCGAACGAGGCGAGCGCGACGTCGTAGGCGGCGAGCGCCGCGGCGAGCCCGCGGCGTTGCGCGATCGAGGATTCGGGAAACGGCGGATTCGCGAGCGGGCTGGGCCGGCTCGCCATCCGGTTGTCGGTGCGTAAGCACGGCTCCAGTCCGCCGACCGGCTGACGCGGATTCAGCAGCGCGCCGACGAAATAGGCATCGACCGTGGCGCGGTTGACGGCCTCATAGACCGCCCCCACGGAAGCCGCGCTCTGCGCAACCGCAGCGTAGGACGATACGCTCGAGACGGTCTGTGCGTTGCCCGCGCACGCTGCGAGCAAACACGCAACCGCCCCCAGCGCGGCAGCCTTTCCGACCGGACGTCTCAACCCACGGGCCAGCCCATCTGCTGACAGATGAAGACCGCTGCCTGGCCGCGCGTCATCGAGCCGCCGGGCCAATCCAAATCTTGTCCGACCCGTTCGTTCAAGGTTTCCTGGTCCGCCTCGGAGATGCTCCCCGACGGAACGAACGTCAGGCCGTCCTCCCCCGAGAACACGCCGTTGACGCCGCAAAGGTGAGCCGCCGCGTAGACGCGCGGATCGTCTTCGAAGCGCACGTCGCTCCACCAAAAGATCGGAACACCGCGCGCGAGCAATCGGTACTGATAGGAAGCTCGGCGGTCGGCGTGGCCCCACACGTCTTTGGGCGCGACCTGTTGCGTCGTGCAGAAGGCGGCCAGCACGCCGGCCGCTTCACCGATCGCCCATTCGACGGGGTGCACGCGGTACGCGCCCGACGTCAAGTGCGTCGTGCCGATGTTCTTACACGAAGCGACGAGGTTGTCGAGCTGTTGCGGTAACAGCGCGCCGAGCGGGATTTGAAAGCGCAGCGTCGCAAAGCCGACCCACGGCGTTCCGTAGCCGCTGGGGTGGACGTCGATGCCGTACCAACCGATGCCGCACGAGTCGTCGAACAGACGCGCGCGCTGCGTGCCGCTGGGGAAGCTGCTCGCGTCGATATCTTGCTGCACGATGCGCTGCAGGGCGTTGATGCGGCGCGACTCGCGAATATAGGCTTGCGGCGCGCAGCCGTCGGCGGTGCCGAAGGCGTCCGTGCGCACCATGAGATTCGGATAGCCGGAGCCGCTGCCGTCATCGCGCTGACATTGCGTCTGTAGCCAATACGCGTAGGCGACCGAGACGTCGCGCGCGGCGCCATGCACCGCGGCGTCCTGCTGCGCGTTCCCCGTCGGCAGCGTTGCGTCCTGATAGTCGTTGCTGCCGACGTTGAGGGTCGTGCGGTCGCAGGCGTATGCGCCGCCCGCGAAATTCCGCGAGTCGATGTACTGGCGGTAGCCGAAGAGCGTTTCCTGACCGCCCGGAAGGACGGTGAACACGCCGTTGATGTCGCCTTCGACGATCTTGAAATTCTGCTTGCGCGCGATGTCGTCGAAGTTTGCCGGCTTGGGCAGCACGTGGTTTTCGCCGCTGGGACGATGCTCGAGGGCGATCGGCACCGTGATGGGCTGAACCCATTCCGGATGCGCCTCGGCGGGAGCATCGGGTTCGTTCGTATCCGACTGCGCCTCGGCACCGATCGTCCAGGGAATGCCGGCCAGCGGCAACAGGTCGCCGAGATCGGTCGCGTCGAGGAAGATGCCGGCGGTATAGGTGTCGCCCGAGCTCGTCGTGATGGCGGCGATCGAGCCGTTCTGCACGTTGACGCCGGTGACCGTCGTGCCGAGGCGCAGGTCGAGCCGGCTCGACAGCGCGGCCACTTGCGACTTAAGGACCTGGTGCGTCACGCTCGGGTCGACCGCGAACGGATAGTTGGTGCGCGCGAAGCCCGGATTGAAGTACTGTTGAGCGCTGCCGTAGGAAGACAACGGCGCGTTCGCCCGATACCAAGCGCGAATGGCGTTGCGCAGGTCGCGATACGACTTGGGGCTTCCGGTCGTCTCGACGAGCTCTACGCCGGCTTCGTCCCAGCGCGTGACGCCCTGCGCCGTCGCCTGGCCCCCGATCCATTGGCTCGCCTCCAAAAGTACAACGCGAACTTTCGGATCGGCCGCCGCGGCAAGGGCCGCCGCTACGCCGCCGAAGCTCGCGCCGACGACCACGACGTTGTAACTGTGCGCTGCCATGGATTCAGTCTGTCCGCGCTGCGGCGATAAGTCAAGAGCTCGTCTGTCGCCTCGCCGGCGGTTCCCGCGCCTCAGTAATCGGTGCCCATGTCCTCCAGCTCGCGTCCTTTGCTCTCGCTGACGAAACGCCACACTGAAGAAGAACGACAGCACGGCGAAGCCCGTGTACAGACCGTAGGCGAGACCGAGCCCAGCGTCCTTGACGTTCGCCGCCAACAGCGCGATCGGCCCCGCATTTCCGACCAGTACCGGCTGGCCTTGCGCGCTGATGGTCGCATGGGCGAACACGCAGGCCAGGATGCCGAGCGCCACGGGCATGCCCGCCGACCCGATGAGCAGCAGCGGACGCCGTCCTAAGCTGCCTCACGATGAACTCCTTTTCCCCGGGCGAGGTCTATTCTAGCGTCAAAGCGCTCGTCGACTAGACGTCGGGCGGCGGCCGTTCCGTGAGCTAGGTGCGAACCTCCCATAGGGCGTGATCATCTGGGGCTCGTTGGGTAGATTATACCGAGTGAGGCGCCGCCCGCCGCAACGAGACGAAATCGCGGCGCCGAACGTTTCCGGAAAACAAAGTTAAGGAGGTCACGTGAAGAACCCGACGCCGCTCCTTCTCGCTGCTTCGCTCGCGTTCGCGACGTTCGTTCCGGCCGGCGCATCGGCCAAGGTCGGCTCCGCCACCTTCTCGGGCATCGTCGATCACGTCTCGTCGAACAGCATCAAAGTCACCGACCCGGCATCCCACCAATCGCTTGGCTTCTTGATCCTACCGAAATTCGACCAAGTCTTCTCCGCGGACGGCAAGACGACGTACCAGATGAAAGCGATCCACGCCGGACAGTACGTGAAGGTCTACTACGACCAGCGGGCGCTCGGCGCCCGCCACGCGGACCGGATCCTCTTGCTCAGGCAGAACAACACCGTCAAGAGAAAAGAGTAGCCGCCTCGCGCAGCTCGTAGGATGAGGCGCGGTATGCTCTTATGCGTACTGCGCCCCGCCATTTCCGAACGACCAATTTTCCTTGCGCACCTCCACCAAGCTGATGAAGACGTCTTCGCGCCGCATTTCGAGGCGCGCGTTCAAGCCGTCGGCCACGGCTTTGTAGAACGCGCGCTTCTGCTCGACGGTCCGGCCGTCGTTGAGCGTCAATTGGATGACGATGCAGTCGCTCGAACGGGCGATGCCAAGGTAGGTCGGGTCCCACGATCATGTTTTCGTCCGGATGTTCGCAGACGATTTGAAAGCGGTCGTCCACGGGGACGTTGAGCGTCTCGAGCATAGCGGCATAAACGACTTCACCGACGGTGGTGCGATAGGTCGCCGCCTTACCAGCGACGAGACCGATCCGAACGAGTGGCATCAGCTGTGTTCCTTTCCTTTTCCGCCGTCAGTTCGGCAACGCCACGGCGGGCCATGCGGCGTACGCGTTTCCGGCATCGCGACCGAAAACAATGCAAGCGCGCGCACGGCGACCGCCGTAAGAACGAGACGGCGCCGGATTCGACATGCAGTATGACGATCGTCTCTTCAACCCGTTTCAGCGTCTGCTCGGAGCCGCATACGCGGGAACGGGAATGGGGCTCGCCATCGTCAAGCGCATCGTCACGCGACGCGGCGGCCGCATTTGGGCACGCAGCTCTCCCGGGCAAGCTTCTCGTTCGCATTACCCATGAGTTAGATCGTCGGCAAAGAGCGCCGCAAAGTCATTGTTAGAATCGTGTGAAGACGCGGGCGACGCCTTCCGTTACCCTCGATTTTAGGGTATCCTGGTGTCCCGGGAATTTGGTTCTTACGTCCCGGGCAGGACTCGGCCTTCTGAGAGGGCCGTCGTTCACTATTGCGTTCTCCCTTCCGAACGGTGTTGAAGATAGCGTCATGTTGCATCCACTGACCCGCATGACGGAGCTTGCGCCTCCCGAACCTGAATCCGTCCAGCCCAGCCACACCGTCCCCCCGGCCGATTTGGTCCGGCGCCGGGCGATCCCGGCGTTCTACAGCGTCGACGACGAACTGCGCGTCCACTTTTCTTGCGGCGTTCCACGCGGCGTGAACATGGAGCGGCTCCCCGTTCGCGTCGAGCGAATCGTGCGTAACCTGACGGAAGCGTCAGGCCGTGACGCGGAGTGCTCGATCGGCGTCGACGGCGACACGATCGTTCGCATCGTGGAATCGTATAGTCCGGCGGAAAACCTCAAAGGCATCATCGTCGAGAAACTGCGCATGCGCGACCCCATGCGGGAAGCGATCCAACGTTTCGGCATCACGGCGCGCGAAACGCAGGTGCTGCGGCTTCTGCTGCTCGGTGCCTCGACCTCCACGATCGCCAAAGAGCTGCACATCGCGGAAACCACCGCTTGCGATCACGTCAGGCGCATCGCCCGAAAGACCTCGTCGCGCGGACGCGGCCAGATCGTGGCGCGGGTACTCGGGTTCCTCTAAGAAACCGCTCGCGGACTCAGTCCGCGACGACGTAGGTGCCCGGCGACTTTACGATCGGGGTGTATTTCGCGTTGCCGACCTCGGCCGGCGAGTCGACCCGCTCGCCGGAGCGCCGCTGCAGCCATTCGAGCCAATTCCCCCACCACGAGCCCTTCGTCGAGGTCGCGTCCTTGAGCCACTCGTCGGGATCTTGCACGTAGTTCGGGTTGAGCAAATACTGGCGCTTGGATGCGGACGCGGGCGGGTTGATCAAGCTTTGGATGTGGCCCGCAGCGCTGAGGATCAGCGTCCGGTTGCCGCTGTACGACATCATGTTCGCATAGACGGATTTCCACGGCGTGATGTGATCGGTGATGCCGCACACGAAATAGGAATCGAGCGAGACGCTCTTCAGATCGATCGGCTTGCCCAAAACGACCATCGCGCCCGGCGTGACGAACTTGCCCTCGGCGTACGCGTCCATCAACTCGGCGTGGAACTTCGCGGGCAGCCGGGTCGTGTCGGCGTTCCAGTACAACAGGTCGAAGGCCGGCGGATCCTTACCCAACAGGTAGTTGTTGACCCAGTAGTTCCAGACCAGATCGTTCGGCCGTAGCCAGGCAAAGATGCGGCCTAGCTCGGAGCCGTCGAGCACGCCTTTGCGCTCGCTCGAGGCTTTCGCCGTCTTGAGGATGTCCTTGGTCATGAACATCCCGAGCATCGAGTCGGTGCCGAAGTCGAGCACGGCGACCAGATGGGTCGCACAGTTGAACGGGCTCTCGACGCCGGAGGCCGCGTAGTATCCGAGCAACGCGGCAAGCGTCATCGCGCCTGCGCAGGCGCCGCCGATGTTGATCTTCTCGACGCCACAGACGTCCTTCACCACGCCGACGGCCTCGATGATCGCCGACACGTAGGTGTCGATACCCCAGTCGCGCTGCTCGGCCGTCGGGTTGCGCCAGCTGATCGTGAAGACTTGCATGCCGCCCTTGAGCAAGAAGTCGAAGATGCTGTTCTGCGGCGACAGATCGAAGATGTAGAACTTGTTGATCTGCGGCGGGATGAAGAGCAGCGGAACGTTGAAGACCGTCTCGGTTTGCGGCTTGTATTGAATCAGCTCGAGGACCTCGTTCCGGAAGATGACGCTGCCTTCCGTGGTGCCGAGGTTCTTGCCGACTTCGAAGGCGCCCTTGTCGACTTGCGTAGGCATGCCGCTGTTGGTGAAGAGGTCGGACATCATGTTCTGAAGCCCGTGCACGATGCTCGCGCCGCCCGTGTCGAGAGCGCGCTTGAGGGCGACCGGATTGGCGAGCGAGTTGCTGGGAGCCAGCGCCGAAGTGATGAGCTGCGTGACGAACCGCGCGCGTTCTTTGGTCACCCCGTCGAAGGTCGTCTTTTCGACGAGCTCTTCGAGCGACTTCGTCCAGGCCAAGTATCCGCCCATGAAGACGCGATAGAAGGGGTTGTCGGCCCAGGCGACGTCGGCAAAGCGCTTGTCGCCGGGCAACGGCTTGAGATCCGACTGGCCGGCCAGCACCCGGGTGATCTCGCGGACGAGCTCCGCCTGCTGCTCGAGCAGCAGCGTCGGATTGGCGGCGGCCTCCTTGGCAAGCGCGCCCGCCGTGGCCATGAGATCTTCTCCGCGGAATCCGAAGAAGGGCTCTCCTCCAGCGGAGACCTCGGAAGCGCTTTCACCGAGCGCGATCTTGCCGTTGCCTTCGACTGTGCTCATAGCCCACTCCAACTCACGTGTCTCGAGGAGGCGATACCGGTTCGACGGTTGACCGGCGAATCCCAGGTCTTGGCATGCGATGCCTTGCTTGACTTGTCGTAAGGCAGGCCTACGAGCCCTCAGTCGACGGCGCCGGACGGCCTCGCAGGCGCGACCGCGTGGATCTGCGGCGGCGCGTCGCGCAGCGACCCGAACTCACGCGAATACACCTGCGTGAACTCCGCGCCGAGCAAGAACAGATACGAGGAATAGTAGAGCCAGAGCAGGACCACGACCAGCGACGCGGCGCTGCCGTACGTCCACGGCAGATTGACCGACGCCAGGTACAGACCGATCGCGAGTTGCGCGAGCGCGAAGCCGACGCTCGTCGTGAGGGCACCGATCCAAACGTCGCCCCAGGTCAGCTCGGTCCCCGGGAGCCAGCGGAACAAGCCTGCGACGACCGGCGTCAGGATCAGCGCGCCCAGGACCGCGATGCCGGCCCGAGCCCCGACCGAAGCCGGAACGCCGCCGGCGACGCCGTGGACGGCGGCCGAAAAGACGGCGCTGCCGAAGATGAGCGCGGTCATTCCTCCTATGACGCAGACGGACAGGAAGCCCGCCGCGAGATAAGCGCCGAGCGTCGTCATGAGGTTGGGGCTGCGCCGCAACGGCGTGTTCCACATGGCGTGCAAGGCGCGCTGCAAGGCATAGAACAGGCGCGAGCCTGCAAACAGCGCCACCACACCCGCGAGGACGGTGGCGGGAATGCGGTTGTGAGCGCTGCGCTCGTTCCCCACGATCCCGTTGAGCGCTCGCACGCCGCCGTGCCCCACGATCGGATCGATCACCAGCGCAAGCCCGTGCAAGACGGTTCGCTCGCCTCCCAGCGCCTCGGCAACGCGCAGCGTGATGACCAGCAAAGGCGCCAGCGCCAACGCCGCAAAGGCCGCGAGCGCGGCAGCATAAATCCAGCCTTCGTCGGCACTCCATTTGGCGTAGGTTTCCCGCAAGAGCCGGCCGACGATTCTGGGCGTCATGAATCGCCTCACGCTCCGAGGGCGCAGGCCGATGCTCCTGCTTGCGCGGAAGCACGCCGCGCGGCCCCGGTCTTGCAACTTATCTCGGCCGAAACGACCTGCAAGAGCATGACCCAAAACCTTCAACTCCGCTGCTCCGACTGCAAGTCCGATTTTCTCTTCACCGCGAGCGAGCAAGACGAATTCGCCGCGAAGGGCTTCACGAACAAGCCGGGACGCTGCCTCGAGTGCCGCGCAGCTCGCAAAGCGCGTCTGGGCGAGGCCGGCGTCTCTCCCAATACGGCCAATCGCGGCCCCTATGCGCGCGGCCGCAACAACAGTTTCGGCGGCGGCTACGACGGCGGCTCGGGCCGCGAGGGTGGTTCCGGTTCCGGGCGCGCGAGCAGCTATGGAGGCGAACAGCGCGAGACGTTCGAGGCGGTCTGCAGCACCTGCGGGAAAATGGCGAGTTTGCCGTTTCAGCCGACGAACGATCGTCCCGTCTACTGCCGGAACTGCTTCAAGCCGAAGCCCTCTTTTCGCTGATTTTCCAAGCCCCCCGCGAGCGCCGGTAGGGCTCTCGTCGGGACGCTCAAAGAGTGGAGCGGGCCACAATGCCGCGCCGAGCGTCAGCAGACCGGCGCCGAACAGCAAGCCGCCGAGCAGATCGCTCGGGTAGTGCGCACCCAGCGCAAGGCGAGACCAGATCGCCCCCGCGCCCCAGGCGATCAGCAATGGCGTCACGATCGCGCGAACGGTGCGCGGCAGCTCGCTGTTCCAGACGAAGACCGCCCATAGCCAAGAGACGATCACGGCGTACATCGCGTGACCGCTGGCGTACGAGAACGAGGTCTCGCGCTGCAGTACCCAGTGCTCGGGGCGCGCCCGCTGGAAGAACGCCTTGCCGAGATCGCTCAGACGCCACGCGCAGAGCGTGAGCAGGATCGAGAAGAGCACGCGCGAGCGCCACGCCGGCGCACGCCAGGCAACGAGTGCCAGCGCCAGGCCGACGAGCCCTAAGACCTGCAGCGAATACGAGTCGGTCAATAGCAGCGCGAGGCCCGCACCTCGTCCCACGAGAGCTGCAGCCGACGCGTCGAGGCTACCCGGCGGAGTGGATGCGAGCGCCGCTCCCAGCCACAGATAGAGCGCCAAGCACATGGCGCCGGCGGCGGCGCTCAGTCGGCGGCCCGCGCGAAGCTTGGGTTCACGGCGATATGCGGTTCGCAAGGCGACATCTTCCAGCTCTCGAGGCGTCCGCCATGCAAAACGCTTCGAGGGCGACGGGGCTGCATGCGCCGTACCTAAGAACAAAATTCTTACCCGCGAGGCAGCGTCCGGCGGAGGCTGGAAACGCGTTGCTCTCGTCGAACGTCGCGTCATCTGGGAGTGCCGTCGACGGCATTCCGAAGTGCGCCTTTTGGGGGCCACATATGAGCAACACCCATGGAGAGCCCTTCTTCGGATTTCGAGGAGAGGACATCGTTGCGACGGCCGGCGCACTCGTCAAAGAAGCCGCCGAACACCCGACGCTCCTGCTCGAAGAAAATGCTGAACTCATCCGCGACGTCACGCGAGTGCTGTCCGGCCAGTCGGATATCAAGCCCGCGCTCCAAGACAAGCGTTTCGGCGACGTTGCCTGGGCGGACAATCCGTTTTACCGAGTCTTTCTCGGCGGATATTTGAGCTGGAGCAAGACGCTCACGGAATACATCGACAAGACGAGCTTCGACGAACGCACCAAAGGACGGGCGCGCTTCGCAGCCGAGCTCATCACCTCGGCCCTCGCTCCCAGCAATTCGCTCGCCAATCCGGCGGCGCTCAAGCGCATTCTCGACACGGGCGGCGGCAGCGTCGTGCACGGGCTGCGCAACATGATGTCGGACCTCTTCACCAACGGCGGGATGCCGACGCAGGTCGACAAGAGCGCTTTCGAAGTCGGCAGGAACATCGCGACGACGGAGGGCAGCGTCGTCTTCCGCAACGACGTGCTCGAGCTGATTCAGTACAAGCCGCTAACCGAGACCGTCTATTCCGTTCCGTTCCTCTTTGTGCCGCCCCAGATCAACCGGTTCTACATCTTCGATCTATCGCCGCAGAATAGCGTCTTCCGCTTCCTGCTAGAAGGCGGCTTGCAAATCTTCACGATCAGCTGGCGCAATCCGACGCCCGCGCAGCGCGATTGGGGCATCGACACGTACGTGTCGTCAATTCTCGAGTGTGTCGCCGCGGTTCAGGAGATCTGCAACGCCGAAAAGATCAACATCGCCGGCGCGTGCGCGGGCGGCCTGACGCTCTCGGCCCTGCTGGGATGGTACGCGGCCGGATCCGATGCGTGCCCGTTGAACTCGGCGACGCACCTCGTATCCGTCCTTGGCCTGGGAATGCACTCGCCGATCAGCCTGCTCATAACCGAGGACGTCATCAAGGCGGCCAAAGCCGCAAGCGCGTTGCGAGGCGTGCTCGACGGCGCCGACATGGGCCGCATCTTCGCTTGGCTGCGGCCCGACGATCTCGTCTGGAATTACTGGGTCAACAACTATCTGATGGGTAAGGACCCGCCCGCTTTCGACCTGCTTTACTGGAACGCCGACACGACGCGGCTGACCGCGACCTTCCACGCCGAGCTGCTGGACTCGTATTGGGAGAAACGGTTCCTCACAGCGGGAGCGATGACGGTGCTGGGGAGGCCGATCGATCTCGCCAAGATCTCGCTCGACGAGTATTTCATCGCGGGCATCACCGATCACATCGCCGAGTGGAAATCGGTTTACGAGAACATGATGTCCTACGGCGGCGACCGGACGATGGTGCTCAGCGCCGCTGGACACATCCAGAGCATGGTCAACCCGCCCGCGCTGGCAGCGAAACGGCAGTATCTGCTCAACCCCGACCACCCGCAGGATCCCGCAGCGTGGCTCGCAGGGGCAACGTCCTACAAGGGGTCGTGGTGGAATCACTGGCTGGAGTGGCTGCAACAGCGTTCCGGCCGGAAGGTCGACGCGTCGCAAGAGCTCGGAAGCCTGCAGCATCCTCCGCTCTGCGCAGCGCCGGGCGAATACGTGCACGAAAGATAAGGAAGCGCTCAGCGCTTCCAGGAATGGTCTCGGGCGACTTTGAGAACGATTCCCTGTCCATTTAGCCGGTGTTTCAGAAGTAAAACGTCGTAAGACCGGGACGTTCGTGGCCCGCGACCCGGGTCTGCAACGGCTTTTATGATTGACGAGAACGCACCGCTGTGATAGGGTGAGCCGCTCAACCCCTTCTACTTCGCCAGTGCACCTGCCGCTCGTATCGTCGGAAGCTTCGTAGCTGAACCGATGTCGCGGCCCACAGCCCGAGAGGAGCCTTGTTGAACGTCAGCAGCCGTAGAGGCGCGACCGTCGCCGCAGCATGTACCCTGGCCCTGAGCATCTTCGGCATCTGCGCCGACGCGGGTCAGGCAGCCCCACAAGCCGCCCGCTCCGCCATGCAGAAACCGTTCGCACTCCATGCCCAGCCGCACCGCGCGAAGCACGCTGCCAAGCGAAACACGGCGTCCAGCTCGCGGGGGCTGCATATGATCGCGACCGCCTATATCGCCGGCTGCGACGGTTGCAGCGGCATCACGCGAACCGGCACGCGTGCCGGTCACGGCGTCGTCGCAGTCGATCCACACTTCATCCCGCTCGGAACGAAGCTGTACGTGCCGGGTTACGGGCGCGCACTCGCGGGCGATACCGGCGGCGGAATTCAAGGCCGCCGCATCGATCTCGGCTTCGACTCCTTGCGGGAAGCGCAGCTTTTCGGACGCCGGGAAATCGTCGTCTACGTTTTGCGCGGCCAAAGGGAACCCCGCCGCGAGCTGACGGCGGAGCGAGGGACACTTCGGCGCAAATGACAAACTCACATGAGCATGAGCGTCGCAGCAGCCAGGGTATTCGAAGAGCTTCACGTCCCTGATCTCCGGTTCGGCTACGCGCCGGTTCCGCCGCCTGCGCCGGGATTCGATCCGCGCCTCGACGCAATCGAGATCTATCCGGCACAAGTCCCGTTTCCCGCGACCGAGCCGATCCCGGGGACGCAGATTACAGGCTCCTACGCCGAAGGCGAACGCTACGTCGTCCGCGTGCCCGACGCATGGAACGGAAAGCTGGTCGTCGCCGGTACGCCGGGGCTGCGCAGCGAGTTCTCCAACGACGCGATCTGGGGCGATTATCTGCTCTCGCACGGCTACGCGTTCGCGTGCAGCAATAAAGGGATACCGTACGGCGTCGTGGTCGAGCCGATCGCGCAGAGCGCGGTCCGCGACCGGCTCTATCCAGTGCCCTTCGACCTGCTCGCGCTCGAGACCAACAAGCTCGGCGCGCGCTTCGGCGTCTTGTCGCCATGGCTCGTTCCGACCACGCGCTGGAACGAGGATTTTGCCGCTTTGACCGTGATGGCGCAAGCCTATCTCGGCGAACGCTTCGGACGGCGCCCGACCCGAACGTATGCCGTCGGCGCGTCGAACGGCGGCGCGCAGGTGCGCTCGCTGCTGGAATCGCGTCCCGAGCTCGTCGACGGCGGGGTCGATTGGGAAGGTGTTTACTGGTCGCCGCAGCGCTACGTCCTCGATCAGCTGCCGCTGTTCTTGCAGGCGATGCCGGCGTACGTCGCCGGCGGTTTCACGGACGGCGCGGCCGCAGCGAAGATCGTCGCAGCCGGCTTTCCGCCCGATCGCCGGCAAGCCGACCCACTCCATCCGTCGTTGTGGTTCGAATACTACTCGGGACAGCCGTCGTTCTACGTCGACACGACCGTATTCGCCTACGGCCTGCTGACCGATCCCGAAGCATCCTCGTCGATCTCGCCCGAGGGCTGCACGCCCAACCCGCTCGATCCGGTCTATCTGCCCGGCACCGCGGCTGGGAGCGGCCTGGCGCAGCCGGCGGCACGCGCCGCCTACAGGCCCTCAACCTCGGCGCGTCAGGGAATCGAAGCGTTCGCTCATTCGGGGGCGATCGGGAAACCGCTGGTCTCGATCGCGGGCACCGACGACATCCTCATCACGCCCGCGCTCAACGCGACGCCGTATCTCGAAGCCGTGATTGCCCAAGGGCGCGGCGCGCACTTCCGGCAGTACCTCGTCAACGGCGGAACGCACGTCGATACGTTCGCCGCCTTCGGCTACGGCTTGCAGCCGCAGCTACCGTTCGCGTGGGCCGCATTCGAGCAGCTGGTCGCGATCGTCGAGCGCGATTTCAACCCGGCCGGCGCCGGAACGCAGCGTGCGGTCGACTCGCCGTCAGAGATTCCGTCGAGCTAGCGCGTCCCTTGGCGGGCGTCCGGGCCGCAGTCTGACCGGCGCTCACGGCGTGACCTCGAAGCCCGCCATCCTGGCGAGCGTGTGAAACATGACGGCGAAGTCCTTCGCACCGTAACCCATCGAGCGCGCGGACGTCAACACTTCGTTGGCGACCGCGGTCGCCAGCAGCGGAACTTCGACCTCGCGTCCGAGCTCGAGCGCCAGCTTCATATCCTTCTGCTGCATCTTGACGTCGAACCAGGCTTTCTCGGGCATCTTCAAGATGAATGGCCCACGGTATCCGAGCATCGGCGAACAGACGGCGCTCGAGAGCACCATCTCGCAGGCCAGCTCGCGCGAGATCCCGCTCTTTTCGGCCAGCAGAACGCCTTCACTCATCGCCAACACTTGAACCGCGAGCTGCAGGTTCAATGCCAGCTTCATCACCTTGGCGTGTCCGATCTCGCCGATCAAGCGCACCTTCGGACCGATGTCGAGCAGGACCGGCTCGGCCTGCGCGAACGCCGCCGAATCTCCGCCGACCATGATCAACAGCTTCCCCTGATCGACCGTGAGCTGGCTTCCCGAGACCGACGCGTCGAGCAGAGCGCCGCCAGTTTTCGCGAACTTTCCGGCGAGCGCGCGGATCGCGTCGGGCGAGATCGTGCTCAGGTCGACGAACACCTTGCCGGGGTTCATCGCGGCCAGCACGCCGTTGGGACCCTCCGTAACCTCCGCGAGCGCCCTGTCGTCGGTGACGATGCAGCAGACGACGTCGCACGTCTCGGAGACCTCGCGCGGTGTCGAGGCATAAACCATGCCGGCCGAGATCAGCGGCTCGGCCTTCGCTTTCGTGCGGTTGTAACCAACGGTCTCGCGCCCGGCAAGCAGCAGGCGCCGCACCATGGCCGCGCCCATCTCGCCGAGTCCGATCACGCCGGTCTTCGCCACGCCGCGACTCGCCGGCGTCACGCGTGCGACGTACGCCGCTGTTGCAAGGCGAGGTAGATCGCGCTCAGATCGAACGACCCGAACTCCTCGCTTGCGTGCGCCCAAACCGTCGCGATGTCGCTGAGAATCGGCAGCGCCGCGCTCTCGCCAGAGGCCGCCGACAACGCCAGAAGCACGTCCTTCTGGGCCCAGCGCAGCGGGAATTCCGGCTGTTTCTCGCCGTTGTCGACGATCTTGCGCAGTTTTTGCAGCGCCCACGGCGGGAAGAGCGGACCCCCTTCAACGAGCTCAGCGAACCGCGCCGGATCGACCGACAGCGATCGGCTCAGCGTCGCGATCTCAGCCACGCCTTCCATGAGGATGCCGATCCACGCGTTGAAGAGCAGCTTCATGCGCGTGCCCTGACCGGCTTCCCCCAGCCAGTGAACCTTGCTCGCGATCGACTCGAAGAAACGCTGAACCTCCAGACCCGCCCGCTCGCGGTCGCCCGATGCGAGGACGACGAGTTTACCTTGCTCCGCCGGGCCGCGGCTGCCCGAAACCGGCGCGTCGACGAACACGATTTCAGGGCGGGTGCCCGCCAGTCGGATCGCTCGTTCGATGCCTTCGACGCCGATCGTCGCCATCTGCAGCCAGCTCGCGCCCGGCTTCATCGCGGCGAAGGCGCCGTGGTCGTCCATCACGCTCATCACGGCGTCCGCGTCGGCGACCATCGTGACGACCGCTTCGGCATCGCGCACCGCTTCGGCGACGCTCGTCACAGCACGCAGACGCTCGCCTTCGAGCGCTTCGCTGCGGGCTGCGTTTCGGTCCCAAACGACGGTCTCCAAACCAGCCCGAGCCGCATCGCGCGCGAGCGCCGAACCCATGATTCCAAGTCCAAGCACAGCGATCATCGGGGCGTCGTTCGGCATACATTGCTAGGCACTTGGCTATCGATGAACCGCACGCTTGATAGGGGCCTTACGCATCTCGTTCTGAGCGGAGAGCGCCCGGCGGCCTTCCGAGCGCTCAGCTATCGACCCGGTGATCGAGCAACCAGGTAACGGCCGGCAGCTGCGTTCGCGCCTTCAACTCCGCCATAGGTCAGCGCCGCGAAGGTGGCGTAGCCTCCACCACTCACGCGCCCCGAGATACGAGGCACGACACGAGGTATCTCCATGAGGGATTCGCACTTCGTTTGTTCGCGTAGCGCCGCTCTCCTCGCAGGCATTCTCGCGCTTGCGAGTCTCACCGGCGCAGGCGGCGCGCAGCCGATGCCCAACGGCTACAACACTTTTTTAGGGACGTGGTGCGCGCAGGGCGTTCCGACGGCTCGCACCTCGATCGTCTCCGGCGGAGCAGGCCTGACGCTTACGAACGAGCTGGGAGCGACTTCTCCCGGCGCGCTGACCGGAATCAACTCGAGATCGATCGTGGCCTTTCAATGGAACCTCGTGCGCGGAACGCTTTCGTTCGACGGAAGCCAAATCAACTGGTCGAACAATACCTTTTGGAGTCGCTGCACGAGCGGTCACGTAGGGAAGCTGGACGGCACATGGTACGCGCAAGGCGATCCGTCGCGCGCATGCGCCATCACGCAACGCTATGGGGTTCTGTCTTTCACCAATGAGACCGGTACGACGGTGACCGGCGCTTTCGACGGGCCGATGCACCTCAGCGCAACATGGTCGGGCCAACTGATCGGGGGAACGATTTCCGGAGACGGCTCACGAATCGCCTGGGACAACGGCACCTTTTGGACGCGCTGAGAGGGGCGGATGAACGATCCGTTCGACTTGCGGCGCTTCGAAGCGGCGCAGGCGCCGGTCTACCAGGGCGTCCTCGAGGAACTGCGGCGCGGGCGTAAGCGCGAGCACTGGATGTGGTTCGTGTTTCCGCAGATCGCGGGTCTGGGTCGGAGCCCGACGGCGCAAGCCTTTGCAATCCGCTCGCTCGACGAAGCCAAGGCGTACCTTGCCCACCCCGTCTTGGGAGCGCGGCTGCGGGAATGCACGCGACTTGTTCTCGCCCTGGACGGCGCGAATGCGCAGGACATCTTCGGCTCGGTTGACAGCTTGAAGTTTCGCTCGTCCATGACGCTGTTCGCGCAGGCTTCCGAGAGCGAACCGACCTTCGCAGATGCGCTTGCAAAGTATTTTGAGGGTAAAACCGATACGTCGACCCTCGAAATCTTGCGCGGCACCGTCGAGGCGCCTGCAACAAGGAACGACCGATGAGATGTCTGTGTCTAGCCTACGGCGCCCAGGACGGCTGGAGTGCTTTGATTGAGAGCGAGCAGGACGTGCTCCTCGCGCAGGACGACGTCCTCCGCAAGCGGGGTGCTCGCGTTGCGGCGGTTGAGCCGCAAGTGATCACCGTCCAGGCTCCGGACGGAGCCGCCGAGAGCACTGACGTTCCGTTCGCCGCCTCGCAGGTGCCGCTCGCCGGATTCTCGGTAATCGAGGATAACGACATCGACGAGGCGATTCGGCTGGTCGCGAACGCGCCGTGCCCGCGCGTCGGAGGAGCCATCGAGGTCAGGCCGATCATGAGGCTGAACGACGACGCCCTCGCGCCCAAGGACTGACATAGCCTGAAACCACGCTCATCGCGGCCGGTTCTTGCTCGAGTATGAAGCAGCGTGAATTAGGCAAAGGCGGACCCTCGGTTTCCGAGATCGGTCTGGGCTGCATGGGGATGTCCGAATTCTACGGCGAGACCGACGACGCCGAATCGATTCGGACGATGCACCGCGCGCTCGAGTTGGGCGTCACGTTCTTCGACACGGCCGACATGTACGGCAGCGGCAGCAACGAGCGACTGCTCGGACGCGCGCTCGCCGGCCGTCGCGACTCGGCGTTCTTGGCGACGAAGTTCGGCATCGTGCGCGACCCGGCCAACCCGACGGGTCGCGGCATCAGCGGCCGGCCGGACTACGTGCGTTCGGCCTGCGACGCGTCGCTTCAACGCTTGGGCGTCGATCACGTCGACCTCTACTATCAGCACCGCGTCGACGTCGACACGCCGATCGAAGAGACGGTCGGCGCGATGGGCGAGCTCGTAAAGGCCGGCAAGGTGCGGCATCTCGGTCTCTCCGAAGCGTCGGCGGAAAGCATTCGCCGGGCAGCACGAGTCCACCAAATCACCGCGCTGCAGACCGAATACTCGCTCTTCAGCCGCGACATCGAAGATAGCGGCGTGCTTCAGACCGTGCGTGCGCTCGGCATTGGGGTCGTGCCGTACAGCCCGCTCGGCCGCGGCTTCCTCAGCGGGCAGATCCGCTCGTTCGACGAATTGGCTCCCGACGACTTCCGGCGCAACAACCCGCGCTTCCAAGGTGACAACTTCGCCAAGAATCTCGCCGTCGTCGACGAGGTGCGCGCGCTCGCGGCGGAGCTGGGCGTAACGCCGTCGCAACTCGCACTCGCCTGGGTGCTCGCGCAAGGCAACGACCTGGTCCCGATTCCCGGCACGAAGCGCGTGAGGTATCTAGAAGAGAACTTGCGCGCGGCGGAGATCGAGCTCACGCGCGAACAGCTGGCGCGCCTCGAAGCGGTCGCGCCGAAGGGCGCCGCGTCGGGCGACCGTTACGCGGATATGTCGTTCGTCAATCGTTGAGACTGTCTGAGCGCCGGCGAGTCAGCGGTAGAAGGTGTACAGCGCGCTGTAGTGCATCGCGGTCGTGGCGTTGAGGTGCGCGGCATCGCAGCCTGCCAACGGCGCTAGGCCGCCCTTCGTATCGGAGCGGCGCACGAAGCGAACGCCGCTCAGTACGCCCGTCCCGGTCGAACTCGTGACCGTCAGCAGAAGGCTCGGAACGCTTTCGGCGCGATCGACCTTTACCAGCGGGTGCGCGCTGTCGGCAACGATCGAGCTCCCGTCGGCCGCGGTCCAGGTCGGGCCCGCGCTATGCGTGCCGAAGTCGCTCCCGTCGTCATCGATCAAGACGGCCTTGGGCCCGATCAGCGTCCACAGATAGGCGCCGCTCGCCGCTTGGCGGCAAGCGTAGACCTGCGCGCCGCCGCCTTGCACCTCGCGAACGATCGCGACCCCGGGCGGGGCGGTGATTTCGGGAAGCGGGGCAGCTGCAACCGTTCCGCTCTCCGCCGAACATGCAAGAAAGAGAAGGAGCGCTGCTGTGCAGAGCTTGCGTAATCGCATCCTGGGCCATTGTTCGCCCGCTACGTCGCACCCTGTTAAATTAACGCGTTGCGACGCCGCAGCTTGAATTGCGAAGCATGAGCGCAGCGGCGAGCAACGCGCTTGCCTCGGGCTCGGGAAACAAAGGGCGCGCCCGCGACCTTCAGGATCAAGAAGACCGAAACCGCGACTGGGGTGGCCGCTAATTCCGCGTTAGCGGGATGACCTTCGACCAGCCCGGGCGCGACCCGCCCGGGCTTTCTCTTTCACCACGGGAACGAGCCGATCGCGCCCCATTGCGCCGGCAGCGTTCCCTTCCAGTCGAAGAACGTTTCGCCGAGCGCTCCGAGCCGGCGGCTTTCGGCGAGCGAGCCGACGATCTCGTCGGCAGGCGCCGGTCCGCAGGGACCGAGATCGCTCGTCTGACCTCCGACGTTGATCGGGATGCGACGGCGCGCTTCGCGCCGCACCGCAGCGAACGAACCGCGCAGCGCTCGGCGAGTCGCCGCGACGCCGGCGTCGCGCGTGGGAAAGAGCCGCCAGTAGGCCATCGGCTGGAGCGCCGACGCGCTCGCCGCGATCGCCGAATAGGGGACGTCGCGATCCGTCAGGCGTTCGAAATACGGGTCTTCGACGGTCGCGATGACCACTGCCCGCGGCCCAAGGGCGGCGCGCAACAGACGCGGATACTGCGCGAGCGACGCGTAGCCTGCTCGTCCATCGCCCATGAACTCGCCGCCGCGTTCGAGGTCGACGGCAACGCCCGCCAGCCTCGTTCCGCGCGGCGTGCGATAGTTCGCGGCAGCGACGCTCGTCGTAAGATCCTCGAAGCTCGCCTCGCGCGGAACCGTCCAGCCGACGACGGCGATGCCGCGCGCCGCGGCCGCGTCGATCAGCGCGTCGACCGCCGGCTCCGCGTCCGGCGTGATCTCCCAAAACTCGCCGTATGCCAGGCGCAATTCGATGTAGCGCAGGCCGGCGCGCGCTGCGCGGTCGACGATCGCCGGCGCGTCGAGCGTCGCGTAGCTGTCGTCGTCGCGCGAATCCGGCGAGAACGAGAGCCACATGCCCTTACCGTTGACCGCGGCGAGCGATTGGAGCGGCGTTTCGGGCGGCACTTGCACGCGAAGCGCCGTCTTACCGGCACCCGGACGCGTCACCACGTATTCGTAAGCGGCACCGGGCAGCACGCGCGTATCGCGGCAGGTCGACGAAGGCGGTCCAGGGCTGCACACGGTGCGCGTTCCACCCGGGCCGCGGCGAGTGACAACGACCGGGCCGCGCGACGCCGCCGGAAACCAGCCGAGTTGCACGAGATGCGGACCGAGCGGCTCGGTAACCACGCGGGGTGTGTCCCAGCGGCGCGTGTCGGTCTCTGCGCGCGCTTCTCCGAGGACGCTCGGATCGGCCGCGACCGCCCGGACGGCAAGTGGACCGTCGGTTTGGGTGGTCACGATCGCGGCAGGGCCGCCGAAGCGCGTGCGCGTCTGCCACTGCGCGCTGCCGTGCGATGCGTAGAATTCGATATCCCCGCCGTGGAGCAGACCGGTGGCGCCGCCCTGCGAATCAATGAACCGCACGCGCACGAGCCAGCGGGCTCTGCCGCTGGGATCGATGCCGAGCGGCTGCGAATCGAGCGCCATCCGGCTCGCCGGCGCGCCGGTCCATGCGATCGGCGTCGCCTGCGGCAGCGGAGTTCGCACGCCGATGCGCGCCTCGTCGCAGGGCGAAAGGGGTGCGATCATAGCGACGCCTCGGTTCAGCGCGCAGCAGAGCGTGCCCTGGCTTCTTCCCCGCTCCAGGCAACGACCTCACGTCCGCCGGCGCGCAACGAAATGCAGCCGCCGCGAGTCTTCCCAGCATGGACGTCGTGCTGGCCGACTGGCTGCAGTTCGCCTTCACGGTGATGTTCCACTATTTGTTTCCGATCGGAACGATGGGCATCGCACCGTTCATCGCCTGGTCTGCCGTGCGCGCGGCGCGTGCCGACGACGAGCGCGCGAGCCGCGCCGCTCGCTTCCGGACGCGGATCTTCGCCGTGCATCTCGAGCGCGCTTCGCGCGTTCGCTGCCGTGCCTGCTTCGCGTTCTCGAGCGCCCTGCTGGTTCTGCTCTTCGGAGTCGCACTCGGGAACCTCGTGCGCGGTCTGCCGCTCTCGGCGAGCGGCTATTTCGTCGGCATCTTCGCTGCTGCTCAATCCGTTCGCACTCGCCGTCGGTCTGTTCGCGGTCGCGGCGCTCGCGCAGCAGCGTGAGGATCGCCGGCTCCGGCGACCGCAGGTGAGGCACGAAGGGACGCGCCGCCGCTTAGCCGGCCCCACCGACTCCGGAGCAGCGCTCGAGGAGTTAGGTTAGGGGCGAACGCCGTCGCTCGCGAGCGTCTCGCCGCGCGGCGGGTCGAGCATGACGCCGTTCTGCACCAGCTCGCGGCGCAGCATCGCGATACGTTGCGGCTGCTGCGCCACTTGCGTGAAGTCGAGCCGGTCGCGCCGGGCCAGCGCACACGCGTCACCCGCCGCTTCGCCCTCTTCGATCGTCGTCGGAATGGTTCGGGCGCTGCCGGAGGCGAGATGGCTCGCGGAGATAGCGGGGCCGGCGAGCACGACGTTTTCCAATCCCTTGGGGACCAGCGCTCCGAATGGAATGCCGTAGACGTGGCGGACCGGCGCGAACGCCGGCTCGTCGGTCGCGTCGACGGGATGGACGTCGATCGGATACGAGGCCAAGCCGACGCTGTCGGCGGGGATCCGCCCGAGCCATACGTCGGCCGTCGTCAGCCGCTCGAGGCCCTCGACGTGCCGCGTCTCGCGGACGTAGACTTCGTCGGCGAAGCGGCCTACCCGTGCCTCGCCGAGTCCCGGCACCCGCGCGCGCAAATACGTGACGAGACGGAAGGCTTCCGCTTCGGTCTCGCGCCGGGCATGCTCGAGCTGGCGCGGGTCGCGGCCGTCGATGCCGCAGACGTCGATCGCGTTGAGCGTGACGTCGCCGTTCGGCAACCGGCCCAGGTTGAGATCACGCACGACCTCGTTGGCGAAGAGCGGACGGTAGGCGCGCAGGATGCGCACATAGCCCCAGGCAGTCCGGTCGAAGGCGCCGCCCGGGCCGAAGCGGCGGGGATCATACGAAGCTGTCAGCGCCGGCCAATCGACGCCGTCGAGCGTGAACATCAAGGTCACCGCTTGTGCACGTTCGTCCAGGCCCGAATCTTGACGGCCGACGTCGTAGCGCGCGCCCGCGAGCGCGGCGACATCGGCATCGTCGGTCGCGTCGACGACCAGCGGCGCGGACAACGTCTCGGTCGCGCTCGAGTCGTCGTTCCGGAAGGTGACGCCCTCGACCCGCGTCTGCCCGTTCGCTGTAGTGCTCGTGACGCCCACCGGCGCTTCGTCGTAATCGACGGTGATGCGCGGCTCCTGCGCGACCAGCGCCGCAAACGTGCGCGCCGCGGCTTGGGGCGTGAAGCCTTCCCCGAGCTTCGCGAAGATCTCGTCGAAGATGCCGCGCTGCACGGATTCACCGTCGGGCGCGAGGTTGAGATCCCACTGGTCCATCATGGCATCCGTCAGGACGCCGCCGAGGTCGTCGCCCTCGCTCACGAGCGTGACGTTCAAGCCGCGGCGCGCCGCGGTCACGGCAGCCGCCACGCCGGCCGCGGTTCCCCCGACGACCAAAACGTCCGGCGCGGCGAAGGTGTGTCCGACGTCACGCATTGCGGCAGCAGCGGGGCGAAGGTCGAGCGGAGCAAGGAAAATCGCGGCCGCGCTAAGGGCGACGACCGCTATACGGAGGCAGGGGATCACGTTCTCATAACGAGCGGAAATGCCATAACGGCTCGGGTCCAATCATCTTAACCATCTTCTCATCGGCTCGGACGGCCCAAGCGTTCACTGGCGACGCTCTTCCGGGGCACGCTCTTCCGGGGCACGTGAAACTCGTGTACGATCGGGTCATGCCGCTTCACGTCGGAATCGTCGCCTGCTCGGCCGAAGGCGCAGCTCTTTGCTACCGAACCATCTGCGTCGAAGGCGCGCAATTTCTCGGGGCGCACGGTCATCCCGAAGTCTCGCTGCACACGCACCCGCTCGCCGAGTACATGGCCTGCATCTACCGCGACGACTGGCCGGGCGTCGGCGAGCTGATGCTCTCCTCTGCCAATAAGCTTGCAACCGCCGGCGCGGACTTTCTCATTTGCCCCGACAATACGATCCACCAGGCTCTCCCTTACGTCGAGGCCAGCTCGCCGCTGAACTGGCTGCACATCGCGCGGGTGGTCGCGGACGAAGCCGCCCGGCGGGGCTTTCGGCGCTTGGGCCTGACCGGGACGCGCTACCTCGTGCGGAGCAAGGTCTATCCCGAAGCACTCGCGGCGCGCGGCTTGGAGTACCTGCGCCCGAGCGAAGCCGAGCGCGACGAGATCGATCGCATCATCATGGAGGAGCTGGTCTACGGCGTTTTCCGGGCCGCCTCCGTCGCCTATTTCGAGCAGGTCATCGGGCGCATGAAAGACGCCGGCTGCGACGCGGTCGTCCTCGGCTGCACCGAGATCCCGCTCGTCGTGAGCGACGCGAACTCGGCGCTGCCGACGCTCGATTCGACGCGCCTGCTGGCCCGCGCGGCGCTGCGGCGCGCGATCCCCGAGGCAGCCGTCCGGCGCTGACGGTTCGCTAGACGCCTGCGCGCTTGGGCGCCAACTCGATCGCCGCCTCCAGCGCGGCCCGCAGCGAGCCCGCGTCAGCCTGACCCGTGCCGGCAATGTCGAACGCCGTGCCGTGGTCGACGCTGGTGCGAACGTACGGAAGGCCGACCGTGATGTTCACGCCCGCTTCGAGGCCCAAGACTTTGATCGGGCCGTGGCCCTGATCGTGATACATCGCGACCACGATGTCGAAATCGCCGCGGCCGGCCGCGAATGCCGTGAGCAGCGCAGAACGAACGTGTCAGGTCGCCGCCGCTGAGCACGAACGTCGCGTCTTCGCCGCATTCGCCGACCAGCCGATGCGTCGCTAGCAGAAACGACTCACGTAAACGCGCGCTCGTCGTGCGCGCATTCCAACCGCGCTCGGCGCCGAGCATCAGCGCGGCCTCCACCGCCGCGCGTTCGGCGTCGAGCGCGAGCAGCCGGCACCGCCGGCGCGCAGCGCTTCGCGCACCCAGCGTCGGCGACGCCGACGCGCATGCCGTGCGCGCGCGCCGTGCGCAACGCCGCGACGAGCTCGTCGCAGCCGCCGCGCACGGCCTCCACGTCAAAGACGACGCACGGATCCTCGAGGTGCAGCATGATGCGCGCATCGCGAACCGGCGCGAAGGGATCGCGGCCGAAATCCGTCTCGTCGACGGGGACGCCGTGCACGTAGAGAACGCCGTCGCGGCTCGTTCGGCCGTTCTTGGGATAGGCGGGGCCTTCGGGGATCGTGCTGTTGCGGTAGACAGTGAACTCGTAGTCTCGCGTGCTCATTTCTTCGTCAGCGTGAATTCGTAGAGTCGGTTGCCGTCGCGGCCGATGCTCATGCTTCGACCTTGCGGGCGGCGTCGATTCCGGGAACCTCTCCGATCGTACGAGCAAATTGTGCGCGGAGCGTTGCCAAAATGCGCCAAACCATAGCGCTACGCGTCCGTTGCGGTTGTCGTATCACGCGCCGGCTTTTTATCAGTAGCTCTGCGCGAAGTAGGCCCGCACGGTGGCGGGCTCGCCGCAAGCCAGGCACGTCGCCGGCGCGCCGTGCAGCGGTCGCAGATTGCGGGTCGCGGCGCTCGTTTCGGCCTTGACCGCGGCCTCGCACGGGGCCAGTCCGCACCACGGAATGTCGACCATCCCCGCACGTTCCCGCAGCAGGCGCAGAAACTCGACTCGGTCCGCGGGCGCGAAGGTGTGCGCTGCGAGAAACTCGCGCGCTTGCGCGTAGAGGCTTTGCTGGATCTCGTCGAGCACGCCGGGGATGCGCTCCGGAACCTCG
Organism: Vulcanimicrobiaceae bacterium; assembly: GCA_052267165.1. Classification (GTDB taxonomy): domain Bacteria; phylum Vulcanimicrobiota; class Vulcanimicrobiia; order Vulcanimicrobiales; family Vulcanimicrobiaceae; genus CAWICD01. The sequence goes on from JBKQHO010000039.1 coordinate 101,834, forward strand.
GCGATCGGAACGGCAAATTTACCGCCTTCGGCTCCCTTGGCTTTGTCGCGCCGAACGAAGGTCGCGACGCCGGCCTCGAGGTCCTTCGCGCCGAGCTCGATGCGCAGCGGAACGCCGCGCATCTCCCAATCGGCGAACTTGTTGCCGGGGCGCAGGTCGCGCTCGTCGAGCTTGACGCGCAGGCCGGTTGCTTTCAAGCGCGCGAACAGCTCGCGAGCCGCGAGCGCGACGTCGTCGCTTGTGCCGCGTACGATCGGTACGATCACGGCTTCGACCGGCGCCATCCTGGGCGGAATGCGCAGTCCGCGGTCGTCGCCGTGGACCATGATCAAACCGCCGAGCATGCGCCACGACATTCCCCAGGACGTCGTCCAGACGTAGTGCAGCGTCTGATCTTCCGCGGCGAACTTGATGTCGTAGGCCTTGGCGAAGTTTTGCCCCAGCTCGTGCGACGTCCCGGCCTGCAGCGCGCGACCGTCGGGCATCAGCGCTTCGATGGAATAAGTATGGTTCGCGCCCGCGAAGCGTTCGCTCGCGGACTTCTCACCCTTGTAGACCGGGATCGCGCAAACGTTCTCGGCGACGTCGGCGTACACGTCGAGCATCTGCTGCACCTCGGCGGCCGCTTCGGCCTCGGTCGCGTGCGCGGTGTGGCCTTCTTGCCACAAGAACTCGAGCGTGCGCAGAAACGGACGCGTCCGCTTCTCCCAGCGCAGCACGTTGCACCACTGGTTGATGAGCACCGGCAGATCGCGGTAGGAGTGAATCCACTCCGCGTACATCGGCCCGATGATCACTTCGGAGGTCGGGCGGATCGCGAGCCGCTCGGCCAGCACCTCGTTGCCGCCCTGCGTCACCCAAGCGACCTCGGGCGCGAAGCCTTCGATGTGCTCGGCTTCGCGCAGCAACAGACTCTCGGGGATCAGCAGCGGGAAGTACGCGTTCTCGTGGCCCGTCGCTTTGAAGCGCCGGTCGAGCGCGCTCTGCAGGAGCTCCCACATGCCGTAGCCGGCAGGCCGCAACACGAGACACCCGCGGACCGGCGCGAGCGAGACCAGCTCGGCTTTGTAGCAGACGGCCTGATACCATTCGGAAAGGTCGGCGGCTTTGGGCGGGATCTCTTTGACGAGCGGCGTGTGCTCGCGAGCTTCTTGCACGGACATGACAAGCCGACCGTCTTCGGGCGAACGGTTCGCAGTCCTGGACCTCGCGTGCCGTCTAGCTAGGAGGGTGCGGAAAACCCCGGGCCACAAAGCGGCGTGGATTTTCCGGCCTCGCCCATGCGGTGGTGTTCCTCGACCGAGATCGGCCGGATGCAGTAGTCGCTCGCCATCTCGCCCGTCGACATCATCGCACCTGGCGGTGTGCGCTCGTTTCCGGCGGGTTTCGGTCCCGTGGCGGCGCGAATGAGTCAGACGTGCCGAAATTGACGAGGATCTACACCCGGACCGGGGACGACGGGACGACCGGCTTGGTCGGCGGCCAGCGCGTCAAGAAGAACGCGCTGCGCATCGAGACGTACGGTACCGTCGACGAGCTCTCCAGCGTGATCGGCTTGGCGCGAACCGGGCTGGGCCAGGTCGGGGCCGGCGTTCCGGCGCGCAAGGAGGCGCGCGAACGAGCTGCCGAGCTCGACGCATGGCTCGCATGGACCCAGGACGTGCTCTTCAACCTCGGCTCGGATCTCGCGACGCTGCCGGCTGACCGATGGGAGGGCATGCCGCTGGTGACCGCCGCCGACTCGGCCGCGCTCGAGCGCGCGATCGACCTGGCACAACGCGACCTGCCGACGCTGGCGAACTTCATTCACCCCGGCGGCGCCTACCCGGGCGCGTTCTTACACCAAGCGCGCACGCTCGCACGCCGCGCGGAGCGCCTGCTGGTCACGCTCGCGGACGAAGAGCCCGTCTCCGGTGAAGTGCTGCGTTATGTGAACCGGCTCTCGGATGCGCTCTTCGTGTGGTCGCGCTGGATCAACCACGCGCTCGGTCGGCCCGAGCACTTGTGGAACGCCGCGACCAAACCGCCCGAGTAGGACCTATTCCGAGTCGTCCTGCGCGCCCGCTTCGATCAAGCCGGGCGAGGAGAGCACGTCGATCTTGGCGTGACCGCCGTCGTAGACGACCCGCGTCTTGAAGGCGCGCGCGACCAGATTCAGCGAGACCATCGCACGGCCGCGCACCGTGAACGGCGCCTTCTTGAGCGTGATCTTGTTGCCGTTGAGGGTCGCGACTTTTTCGCCGATGCGCAAGCGCAGCGTGTCGTTGTCGTGAACGAGCTCGATGCTCCCCGTCTTCGGATCGTAGTTCGTGTCGGCGCCGAGCGACTCGGCGATGATGCGCAACGGAACGTAGGCGTCGTGCGGCGTCGTCACCGGCGGAACGTCGGAGAGCATCCGCTGACCGTCGATCAGCAGCGAGACCGGATGCGAGAGCGAGCTCAGCGCGGACGCGATCGACGCGACGAAGATCGTGACGAGAATCGCGCGCCGGCTAGGAAGTCGCGGCGAGTGTCCGTCCATGCGCCGTTTCGTGTAAAAAGTCCGGGTACTTATCCGCGATCACTTTTTCGATCTCAATCCGTAGAGCGCCCAACAGTTCGTTTTCCGGAAACGTTCCGATGAGTTCGCCCTTCCGGTAAATCGCGCCCTTGCCCTTGCCGCCGGCGACGCCGACGTCGGCCATCTTGCTCTCGCCCGGGCCATTGACAACGCAGCCCATGACCGCGACTTTCACCGGTGCGGTGTATTCTTTAGCGATCGCTTCGACCGAGCGCGCGAGTTCGACGACTTCGATTTCCGCTCGACCGCACGACGGGCAAGCAGTGATGTCGAAGCCCTTCTCGCGAATGCCGAGCGCTTTGAGAATGCCCCAGCAAACCGGAACTTCTTCGACCGGATCGGCCGCGAGCGAGCAACGCAGCGTATCGCCGATCCCTTCCCAAAGCAGCACGCCGAGCCCGATCGCCGACTTGATCGTGCCTTCGCGCGGTAAGCCGGCCTCGGTGATCCCGAGGTGCAGCGCATACGGCGTGCCGCGCTCGGCAAGCTTCTTGTCGGCGAGCCGGTACGCGTAGATCGTCGTCGGCACGTCGTGCGCCTTGAGCGAGATGACGATCTCGGTGTGGCCCAAGTCTTCGAGGATCTCGACGTGGCGCAGCGCCGAGAGCACCATCGCCTCGGGCGTATGCCCGTACTTCTCTTCCAAGTCGCGAGCGAGCGAACCCATGTTGACGCCGATGCGGATCGGCGTCTGCATCTGCAAGGCGAGCGTGACGACCTCGCGCGTCTTCTTCGGATCGGTGATGTTGCCGGGGTTGAGCCGCAGCTTCGCGACCCCGGCCTCGAGCGCGGCCAGCGCCATGCGATGATCGAAGTGGATGTCGGCCACGATCGGAACCGGCGAGCGCTTGACGATCTGCGGCATGCCGGCGGCATCGGGCGCGTCTTTCACCGTAACGCGCACGATCTCGCAGCCCGCCATCGCGAGCCCGTAGACTTGCTCGAGCGTCTTGTCGTAATCCGCGGTGTCGGTCGTCGTCATCGATTGCACCGCGACCGGATGGTCGCCGCCGATCCAGACGCCTTTGGCGTCGGATTCGCCGCTCTTGTTCTTCAGGAAGACGGGCTTCGAGGGACGGCGGAGGCGGATCATGACAGATGTGAATCCCTATAAACGTGGAGGAGGGTGATCGGCGTCGGAAGCTTCGCACTAGTGTACTAGAAGACGCCCTTACCGCTGAGGATGTTGGCGATGTCGTGGTAGGCGACCATCACCATCAGCACCATCAGCACCGCGAAGCCCGTCACGTGAACGAGCGCTTCCTTTTCGGCCGGCACCGGCCGGCCGCGCAGCATCTCCGCGAGGATGAAGATCCCGCGCCCGCCGTCGAGGGCGGGGAAGGGCAGCAGGTTGAGGATGCACAGCGCGATCGAGATCGCGGCGGCCAGTTGCAGGTAGGGCGCCCAGCCCAAATCTTGGTAGGCCGATGCGGCGCGCTCCATGCCGATGACGCCGGAAATGCTGCCGGCATGTTCCGCGGGATGGGAAAGGAGCTGCGCGTAGCCGACGACTTGGGTGGTCACGTCGTCCTTGAGCTCGGCGGCAGCGACCACGATGGCCTCGCCGATCCAGACGCGCCGGAACTCGGGGACGCGCACGAAACCGATGCGCCCGATCGTCTGGCCGTTGTCTTTGAAGGGCGCCGGGGTGACCGTGACGGCGCTCTCGACGCCGTGCCGGCGGTAGACCATGTGCAGCGGAATCCCGGCCGAAGCGCGGATCTTCTTGACCATCGCTTCGCCGTCGGCGTAGGGCCGGCCATCGATCGAAACGATCTCGTCGCCGACCTGCAGACCGGCCCGCGCACCGGGCGAATCGGCGCTGACGGGACCGATCTTGGTGCTGTAGACCGGTGAGGCGATGCCGAAGGTGACGGCCGCGCCGACCAGGATCACGTAGGCCAGGATCAGGTTAGCGATCGGGCCGGCCACGACAATCGAAAGCCGCTGCCAGGCCGTTTTGCCTTGGAAGTTGCCGTGGCCGGCGTCGGGACCCTCACCCGCACGGAAGGCGCGCTGCTGCTCGGCCTCGCTGCTCTTCCCGTCCTCGCCCTGCATCGCGCAGTAGCCGCCCAACGGCAGCAGGTTGAGCCGGTAGTTGGTGCCGCTGCGCGGCGAGGTCCACTTCAGCAGCGTCGGGCCGAAACCGACCGCGAAGTCGTTGACCCGCACTTTGTTGAGGCGCGCGAGCAAGAAGTGGCCGCCCTCGTGCAGCACGATCAGCACCGAGAGCATGACCAGAAAGACGAAGATCTTGCCAAGCCCGTCGAGCACGGGCGCAAAGGCGAGGATCAGGGGCACGCTCATGGATCTATTTCTCTCACTTCGCTGGCAGAGCCAAACGAGCCTCGACGGCGGTCCTTGCCTGCTCCCTTGCTCGAGCGTCCGCATGGCGCACGCTTGCGAGGCTGAGAGTTTCGTCCGGCGTCGAGTCGATAACGTCAGCCACGACCTCTGGGATCGCGCCGAATCGTATCTGTCCACTCACAAACGCTTGGACTGCGATTTCGTTTGCGGCGCTCAACGCCGCCGGCACCGTTCCACCCCGTCGTAACGCCCGGTAGGCGAGCGCCAGGCACGGAAAGCGGTCGAGGTCGGGGCGCTCGAACTCGAGGCTCAACGAGCCGGCCTCGGCGGCGGCGCCCAGTGCGACAAAGGAATCCATGCTCTGGTGATCGGGCAGCCGGTCCGGGAACGCGAGCGCGTAGCCGATCGGCAGGCGCATGTCGGGCGGCGCCAGCTGCGCCTTCACGTTCCCGTCGCTGAAGACCACGAAGCCGTGCGCGACCGACGTCCGGTGCACCAGGACCGCGATTCGATCCGCCCCGACGCCGAAGAGCCGGCTGGCTTCGATCACTTCCAACCCCTTGTTCATGAGCGAGGCCGAGTCGACCGTATTCTTGGTCCCCATCTGCCAGGTCGGATGGCGCAGCGCGTCGGCGAGCGAGGCGTCGGCGATGCGCTCGGCGGGCAGCGTCCAAAACGGTCCGCCCGAGGCGGTCAGGATCAAGGTCGCGATGCGCTCGGCCGGCTCGCCGACCAGGCACTGGAAGAGCGCGCTGTGCTCCGAGTCGACCGGAATGATCTCGGCCCCGGTCCGCTTGGCGGCCGCGATCAGCAGCTCGCCGGCGGCGACGATCAGCTCCTTGTTGGCGACCGCGATCCGCGTGCCGCGTTCGACGGCGGCGAACACCGCGTCGAACGCGACCGCACCGTCGGTCGCGGCGACCACGACGTCGGCGCCGCTCTCGGCCGCGACCGCGAGCAATCCCTCGGGCCCCGTTGCGACGCGAATCTCCGGCCCGAGCCGCGTGCGCAGCGCAGCCGCGCCGGCCGCATCGCCGCAGGCGACGAGCTTCGGGCCGAAGCGCCGGGCCTGCTCGGCCAGCTCGCCGACACGGCTCCCCGCGGCCAAGGCGGTGACTCGAAAGCGCTCCGGGTGGCGGGAGATCACGTCGAGCGCCTGCGCCCCGATCGAGCCCGTCGATCCGAGGATCGCGACGTTCTTCTGCATCTTGCTCACGTTGTACGGCTGCGCCCGCAAACCCTCAGCTTGCTGGCGCCGCTAGACGTGACCGGGCGGGATGTGCCCGGTCAGGAAGAGCGCCGCATAGCAGGCGATGCCGCCGAACGTGTACGAGTCGAAGCGGTCGAGCATGCCGCCGTGCTCGCCGAGCAGCGTGCCCGCGTCCTTGACGCGCGCGTCGCGTTTGAGCGCCGACTCGACCAGGTCGCCGGCCTGCGCCGCGAAGCTCGTGACCGCACCGACGAACAGCCCGTGGTACCACGGCATGCCCATCTGCGGAACCAGGCCGAACGAGGCGCCGACCGCGCAAGCCGCCAGAAAGCCCCCGATCGCGCCTTCCCAGGTCTTCTTCGGCGAGATCGGCGTCAGCGGCGTGCGGCCGAGCGAGATCCCGGTCAGCATCGCGAAGATGTCCGTCATCGCGATCAGCACGATCGCTCCGACCGTGTAGGCGGCGCCGAATTGCGGCTCGTTGCGCAGCGCGATGAAATACGAGCCGAGCCAGCCGATGTAGAGCACCCCGAACAGGGTGAAGGCGCTGCGCGCGAGATAGCCTTGGCGCGCACCGTAGAACGAGCCCAGCAGCGAAGCGATGATCGTTCCCGCGAGCAACGCCTTCTCGTAGCGGTGCTGCAGCCCCATCGCCGCGAGCACGATGTAGATTGCGACCGCCGCCGCGGCGACCGGAAAGACGATACCGTGGCCTTTGCGCGCCGAGAGCCCGGCCAATTCCCACAGCGACGCCAACGTGATGGCGAGTACTACCAGCGTGAAGGTCGGCACCGTCAGCGTCGAGCCCAGCACGATCGCGGCGAGGACGACGCCGCTCACCGCGCGGCGAGCGAGATCGGAGAGCCTGTCGGCGCCGGAAGCGGTGGCCGTCACGAACCTCCCGCTTCCCGGACGCGCCCCGCATACGCGGCGATCGCTCGGGCGAAGTGCTCGCGGCCGAAGTCCGGCCAAAGGACGTCGCACACGTAGAGCTCGGTGTGCGCGACCTGATACAGCAGGAAGTTCGAGAGCCGCGACTCCCCGCCCGGCCGGATCAGCAGGTCGGGATCGGGCATGCTCGAGGTGTAGAGATACGACGCGACGCGCGCTTCGTCGATCTCGGCCGGCGCCAGCCGCCCCTCCGAAACGTCGCGCGCGACGTTCGCGATGGCGAGCTGGAGCTCGGTACGCGCGCTGTAGTTCACCGCGAGATTCAGTTGCAGACCGTCGTTCCCGGAAGTTTTCTCCATGAGCCGTTCCAGCGCTTCTCGCGAGGCGCGCGGCAGCGCCTGATACTGGCCGATGACGATGACCTTGACGTTGTTGCGATTGAGCTCGGCCAGCTCGCTCTGCGCAAAGTAGACGCAGAGGTCGAGCAGCAGCGAGATCTCGGTCTTGTCGCGCTTCCAATTCTCCGTCGAGAAGCCGTAGACGGTCATCAGCGGAATTCCGAGGTCGCTGGCAGCGCGAGTCACCTGGCGTAACGCGACGATGCCGCGGCGATGCCCCTCGACGACCGGCAGCCGCCTCGCTTTGGCCCAGCGCCGGTTGCCGTCCATGATGATCGCGACGTGACGCGGGACGGGGCCTGTCAGCGGCGCGCGGGCCGAAGCGCTCACCCGCGCGCCTCGCGGCGCGGCGGCGTCTCCAAACGTTCGTAGCGTTCATAGCCGGCGACCAGCTCCGTGCAGTCGCCGCGCTCGGCGACGCGCAGGGTGCGCAGCATTCCCACTCCCAGCGCCGGGAACGGCGGTGCCAGCAGCCTCATGACGAGCGTGCGCCCGGCCAGCGCACGGCGCGCCTCGTTTTCGGCGAGCAGCGTAAGCGCGTTAGGCTCGGCGCGGCTGGGCGTCTCGTCCATCGCTGAAGCTTTTTCCCCGCCACGCCCTAGGAAACCCGGTGATGCCCGCCAGGCAGTCGTTCCTAACGGTCCGACTGGGTAGGTGACGCGCACAGCGCTGGTCGAAATGCGCACACACGGGGAGGCGTCATGGAACAACCTACGGTCCCAGAGCGGATTACGAGCACGATCGACACCAAGCCCCCAGTCGGCGTGCCCGCCGTCCTGTTTGCGATTGTCCTGATCATCGGCGTCATCGCCGCCGTCGCGCACGCGCACCCGGGTCTCTAACCTCCTCTAAAACGGGCCGCATCCCGGCCCTTCCCTCGCTTGGTCGAGGGGCGTATCATATTGGCAGGCGGCACCGAGGTCTACGTGCCCCGGACCTGCGGCAACAGCTCGCTGCTCCGCCGCAGCGCGGTGCTGGCCGAGCATCGCCGCCCGGCGATGCTCGAGTCGCTGGCACGCGTGCCGCGCGTCCCCGAACAGCCGGTCGCGTTGGCCGCGCTTTCGACCGACGTGGCGGTCAGCGCGCCGCCCGTCGGCGGCCAGGCGCAGGTCGCCGTCGCCGCGTCGCACCGCGCCGCCGGTTATCTTCCGTTTCTGCCGTTGCTCGGCGGGCTCTGCGCCATTCCCGGAGGTGGAGCTCCGCAATGCTCCCGCGGGCTCGAACAGCGTCGGGGTCTGCAGCAAGTAGCTCAGACCTCCATAATCTCCTTTTCTTTGTTGCTCGTCAGACCGTCGACGTCTTTGATGAACTTGTCGGTCAGCTTTTGGACGCGTTCGGCGGCGCGCTTGTTCTCGTCGTCGGTGACCTTGCCGTCCTTGTGCAGGGTCTTGATCTCATCGACGCCCTTGTGACGGATGTTGCGAATCGCGACCTTGTGCTCTTCGGCCTTCTTGCGGACGACCTTGACGAGGTCTTTGCGCCGTTCCTCGTTGAGCGGCGGAATGATCAAGCGGATCGTCGTGCCGTCGATGTTCGGCGTAAGCGCGAGGTCGCTCGTCTCGATCGCTTTTCTGATCGCGCCCACCGTGTTGCGGTCGAAGGCCATGATCTGCAGCGTCCGCGCGTCGGGCGTGCTGACCGTCGCGACCTGCTTGAGGGGCACCGAGGCGCCGTAGGCCTCGACGTGCAGCCGGTCGAGCAGCGCGGGCGAAGCCCGGCCGGTGCGCACCGACGCGAAGTCGGCGCGCGTGTTCTCCAGCGCCTTTTGCATCTTCGCATCGAGCTGCTTGTAGATCTCGTCGACCGTCATCGTCATTGCAACGCCTTCTCCACCAAGCTCGTCTGGGCGCACACGCCGCCGACGAGCGTCCCGATCGTCTCACCGAAAACGGCCCGGCGAATGTTGCCGGGCACGTTCATGTCGAAGACGACGATCGGCAAATCGTTATCCATGCAGAGCGTCAGCGCGGTGTTGTCCATGACCTCGAGACCGCGCTGCAATACCTCGAGGTACCCCAGCTGCGTGAAGCGCACGGCGCTTCGGTCTTTGAGCGGATCGGCGCTGTAGATCCCGTCGACTTTCGTCGCCTTGAGGATCGCCTGCGCGCCGATCTCGACCGCGCGCAGCGCAGCGGTCGTGTCGGTCGTGAAATACGGATTGCCGGTCCCGGCGCCGAAGATGACGACACGGCCCTTCTCGAGATGGCGGATCGCACGGCGGCGGATATAGGGTTCGGCGATTTGCTGCATCTGGATCGCCGTTTGCACGCGCGAGGGGATGCCGATCCGCTCGAGCGCGTCCTGCAACGCGAGCGCGTTGATCACCGTCGCGAGCATCCCCATGTAGTCGGCCGTGGCCCGGTCCATCCCCGCGGCCTCATGCGCTTTCCCGCGCCAAATGTTGCCCCCGCCGCACACGACCGCCACGGAGACCCCCGCCCGCGCGACCTGCGCGACCTCCTCGGCCATCGCGGCGGTGGTGGCAACGTCGATCGAGCTCTCTTTGCTGGCGAACGCTTCGCCCGAAAGCTTGAGCAGGATGCGCCGGTAGGCAGGCTGGGGCTGGGGTGCGTTCACGCTTCGCTCAGGCTTCACCGAGCGCGAACTTGGCGTAGCGGCGCACTTGGATGTTCTCGCCGAGCACGCCCACGACCGACGCGATCAGTTCCCCGATCGTCTTCTCGTCGTTCTTGATGAACGGCTGATCGAGCAGCACGTGCTCCTCGAACCACTTGTTCAGCTTGCCCTCGACGATTCGGTCGATAACGTTGGCGGGTTTGCCTTCGGCGCTCTTGGCGAACTCGGCGCGGAGCTGCTCGACGGCCGCCTGCGGGACCGCGTCGCGGCCGATGAACTCCACAGGCATGGCGGCGATGTGCAGCGCGATGTCGTGGACGAGTTCGACGAAGCGCTCGCTGCGGGCGACGAAGTCGGTCTCGCAGTTGACCTCCACCAACACGCCGATCTTGCCGCCGATGTGTATGTACGACGAGATCAGGCCTTCCTTGGCGGCGCGTTCCGACTTCTTGGCGGCCTTGCTCGCGCCGGCTTCGGCCAGGTGCTTCTTGGCAGTGTCGTAGTCGCCGGCCGACTGCACCAAGGCGGCACGGCAATCGAGCATCCCCGCGCCGGTGTCGTCGCGGAGTCGTTTGACTTCGTCGGTGGTCGGCTTATAGCCGGTTGCGGAACTCACGGGGAGGTGTGCCTTTCTGGGTCATCGTGACGTGAAAAGCGCCGCTGGCGCGGCGCTGGGTCCGGCGTTAGGGCGCTACCTCTTCAGGCGCGGGAACGTCGGGCAATTCGGCCGGCATGGGCTCGGGCGTATAGGCGGCAGCCTCGTATTCGGTCTCGTCGAAGCCGCCGCTTTCCGCTTCGGTGCGCCCTTCGATAATCGCGTCGGCGATCTTCGAGACCATCAGCTTGACCGCGCGGATGGCGTCGTCGTTTCCGGGGATCGGATAGTCGATTTCGTCGGGGTCGCAATTCGTATCGATCACGGCGATGATCGGGATCTTCAGTTTGCGCGCCTCGAGAACCGCGATACGCTCCTTCTTGGGATCGACGATGAACACCGCGTCGGGCAAGCGGTGCATGTCCTTGATGCCGCCCAGGAAGCGCTCGAGCTTGTCGAGCTCGTCGGTCAGCTTGGCGACCTCTTTCTTGGGCAGCATGTCGAAGGTGCCTTGCGCCTTGAGGCCCTCGAGTTCGCGTAGCCGCGAGATGCGGCGCTGAATCGTCGCAAAGTTCGTCAGCGTGCCGCCGAGCCAGCGCTCGTTGACGAAGTAGGTGCCGGCGCGTTCGGCCTCTTCCTTCACCACGTCCTGCGCCTGTTTCTTGGTGCCGACGAACAGGATGACTTTGCCGTCGCGCGCCATCTGCCGGACGGCGGCGTAAACCTCGCGCATCATCACGACCGTCTTCTGGAGGTCGATGATGTAGATGCCGTTGCGCTCTTGGAAGATGAACGGCTTCATCTTCGGATTCCAGCGGCGCGTCTGGTGACCGAAGTGCACTCCCGCTTCGAGGAGCGCTTTCATAGAGATAACCGATGCCATGCTAGGACCTTTCTGACCTCAGACCCGCCGCCTCCCTGCCGCTCGGTCTCACGAGATCATGCCACCCGGACATCCGTGCCGGGTGAGATGTGGACAACCACGATATCATAACACACCGAAAAGCCCAAACGTACGTTCGAGCTCGGTTGAGGGGAACGTCGGATCGCGGTACGCTAGGTGCCGGTGCCGGCCCGGCCGTCGGCCGCTTCGGCCGCGCTGCGCGCGATCTCCTCGTAAATTTCGGCGCGGTGCACGCTCACCGCACGGGGCGCCTCGATCCCGATGCGAACTTGATCGCGGTCGATGGCGACGACGACCAGTTTCACGTCATCGCCGATCATGATCGCTTGGTTGAGCTTCCTTGTCAGAACGAGCATCCTGGCCGGTCATTCCGTGTCTCCGGGGAGCGGCCCCGCACCTTCACGCAAACCTTACAAGCCGCGCGCGGACTAGAAGGCGAACTGGGCTGCGTGCAGGTCGGCGTACGCTCCGCCCCGCGCCAGCAAGTCGTCGTGCGTCCCAACCTCGAGGAGCCGGCCCGAGTCGATGTACAGGATCTTGTTAGCCCGGCGGATCGTCGAGAGCCGGTGCGCGATGATCAGCGTCGTGCGCCCCGGCAAGAGCCGGTCAAGCGCCGCTTCGATCAGCCGCTCGGAGTGGCTGTCCAGGGCGCTCGTGGCTTCGTCGAGGATGAGAATCCGCGGGTCGCGGAGCACGGCGCGCGCGATCGAGATGCGCTGGCGCTGCCCGCCCGAGAGCCGCACGCCGCGCTCGCCGACGGGGGTGCGATAGCCCAGCGGCAAGTCCAGGATGAACTCCTCGGCGTTGGCCTCGCGGGCAGCGCGCTCGATCTCGGCTTCGGTCGCGTCGAGCCGGCCGTAGCGGATGTTCTCGGCGATCGTGCCGGAGAACAGCAGCGCCTCCTGGGGGACGATCGCGATCGCGTCGCGCAGCGCGCTCAACTTGAGGCACGCGAGATCGGTACCGTCGAGCAAGATTCGTCCCGAGCGCGGCTCGTAAAAGCGCGGCACGAGGTTGACGATGGTCGTCTTGCCGGCTCCCGAAGGTCCGACCAGCGCGACGATCTCGCCCGCCGCGACCTCGGCCGTCAGATCGTGCAGCACGGCCGGTCCGTCCGGTGTGTAGGCGAAGGTCACGTTCTCGAAGCGCAGTTCGCCGGCGATCGCCTCGGGCGCGATCGCATCGGCGCTGGCGTCGCGCTCGATCGGCAGATCGAGTATCTCGAAGATGCGCGATGCGCCGACGATCCCTTTCGAGAGGTCGCCGACGTACGCCGCGAAGCGGTTGATCGGATTCATCGCCAGCACGACGGCCGTCCAGTACTGAAAGACTTCACCCGTGTCCATCCGGCCGACGATCACTTCGCGCACCGAGAAGAGCACGATCGCCAGCAGCGCGATCGTCGTGATCATCCCGACCACGGGCGTCTGCGTCTGCCCCAGTTGCGTGAGCTTCATGTTCGCGCCGAAATAGTTCTCGTTGCTGTTCGTGAAGCGCTCGGTCTCGTAGGGCTCGCGGCCGAAGGCTTTGACGATGCGCTCGCCCTGTAAGACCTCCGAAAGATTGGAAGCGAGGTCGGCGATGCGCTCCTGAGCGCGCTTGGTGTTATTCGAGATCAGTCGCGTGAACGTGGCGACCGCGTAGTTGACGACCGGCGCGAACACGAAGAGGAACAAGGTGAGCAGCCAGTCGCGGTAGAGCATCACCGCGAGCGCTCCCAAGAACGTGACGATGGTCTGCACGAGCTGGGGGAGCGAGACGCTGACCGCGTCGGTCATCAGCGCGAGGTCGTTCGTGAAGCGCGAGAGGAATTCGCCCGGGCGCCACTTGTCGAACTCGCCGAGCGGCAAGTGCAGCACGCGCGAGAACAGGCGCACGCGCAGGTTGGCGATCAGCCGCTGGCCGCTCCAAGCAGTCAGATAGTTCTGTCCGTACGAGGCGACGTTCGAGATCACGTTGACGACGAAGAGCCCGATGACCACGAACCAGAGCAGCCGCCAGTCGTGCTGCGGGCCGCCGATCACGCGCTGGATGACGATCTTGAACGCCTCGGTGTACGAAAGCGGCCCCAAGCCCGCGATCACGCCCAGGAACAACGAGAACAGCAGGCGCGGGTAAAAGGGCCGCGCCTCGCTCAGGAGACGCCGGACGACGGCCTTTCGGTCGAAGCCTTTGGGAGTGTCAACCAGGGGTCGAAACCTTTCCGTCGGGCTGCCGGTAGATCCTCACACGAGTTCGTTCGCCGGGGTAGCCGCCGTGGACTGTTATTTTCACAACGCCGTTCCGTCCGTCGCCGTTTGCCGCGACTGCCGGCGCACCATCTGCGCGACGTGCCGCGACGAGCAGGGGCTGTGCCCCAGCTGCCGGCTCGACCAGCGCATCAAGGCCGCGCAGTCTGCGCGGGCCGGTTTGACCGGACAAGTAGGCCCTTCCAATCCGCCGCCGCAGGCGCCCCGTGCGCCGCAGACGACGCCTCGCAACCGGGTGGCCGGAGCGCTCGCCGGCGTCTCCGGAGAGACGCGCGCGCTGCTTGGGCTCGGGTATCCGCTCTGGCCGCTGGCGGCGCTGGCCCTGCTCGACCCCAAGCGCTCGCCCGAAGTGCGGCGCCAAGCGATGCAGGCTCTGGCGCTCAATTTCGGCACGTTCGGCTTGTGGATCGCGCTGGGAGCGATCGCGCACATCCCGCTGCTCGGGCTCTCCGCTTGGCCGCTGCTCGCGCTCATCGTGCCGGTCTGGCTGGTGGCCACGATCGTCTATGGCCTGATGGTTTGGAACGGCGAGGACGTGCGCGTTCCGCTGGTCAGCGACTGGCTCGACGAGCGCGAAGCGCGCAGGACGCAAGCCGTCTGACGCCGCTCAGGGCGTGACGGGCAAGCTCGCGCGATACGTTGCGTAGCGCCGCAAGAACGCGCGGGCCGCCGTTTCGTGATCGACGACCGGCGGCGGATAGAACGCTCCGTCGAAGAGCGGCAGCACGAGTTGCGCTCGGCGCGTGGCCGCGGCCGGGTCGAGCACGTCGGCGTCCGGTAACGAGGCCAGCTCCGGAAGCCACGCGCGCATGTACGCGCCGCGCGGGTCGAGCGCGCGCGCCTGCTTGTGCGGGTTGAAGATTCGCGGAAACTGCGCCAGGTCGGCGCCGACTCCGGCAACCCATTGCCAATTGCCGGTTGCCAGCGCCGGCTCGTCCTCGACCAGGTGCCGATCCCATTCGTCCCGGCCGATCCGCCAAGCGACGCCGAGATCGAAGCACAGAAACGAGGCCGCGACCAGACGGACGCGAGGGTGCATCCAGCCGGTCTCGCGCAGTTGCCGAATCCCCGCGTCGACCAGCGGATAACCCGTGCGGCCTTCGCGCCAGGCCTCCAGCGCCGGGTGCCGGGTCGCGAACGGAAAGCCGCGCATCCGCGCTTGAAACGCCTCGTCGCGGGCGCCCTCGAAGAACCACGCGAGTTGCAGGAAGAAATCGCGTTGGGCGAGCGCTCGGACGAAGGCGCGCAGCGAGAAGCGTTCCTCGGCAAGCAAGAAGCGGTCGCGCAAGCGTTCGTCGGCGCGCGCCAGAACCGTGCGCGCGGCGATCGTGCCGAAGGACAGATCGGGCGCGAGCCGCGAGGTGGGCTCGGCGCCGGGCACGTTGCGGGCGGCGCCGTAGCGCAGAACGTGGCTCGCGAGGTACGCGTCGAGTGCGCGCAGCGTTCGCGCCTCCGAGGGCGGAACCTCGAGCGCCGTCACGCCGAACTCCTCGGCCGAAGGCAGCGCCTCGCTCGCAATCTCGAGCGCGGCAAAGCGAATCGGGCCGGCGAGGCGGCTGCGCGGAAGCTCCGCCCACGCCGCCATGAACGGCGCGAGCGCCCGATATCCCAGACCGCCTTCGGCTGTCCGTGCCGCGGCGCTCGCTTCGGGCGGAACGGCCGGCGCGTCGTGCACGATGAGCGCGCGCACTCCCGCTTCCTCGAGTGAAGATTGCAAGCGGCGGCCGCGCTCGCGCGAGGCCGCGTCGTAGGCGGCCGACCAAACGACGGTCTGCGTCGCGGCGTCGCGCGCCAGACGCCGCACCGTGCTCACGAGCGGCCCGCGGCGGCAGATCAGGCGCGCGCCGCGCGCCGCCAGCGCCGCTTCGAGCGAAGCGAGTGCCCCGCAATAGTAGGCGGCGCGGCCCGGGTTGCGTCCGACCCGTTCGCGTGCGTGCGAATCGAAGACCAGCGCCGGTACGACCGCACCGTACCGCGCGGCTTCGAGTAAGCCCGCGTGATCCTCCAAGCGGAGGTCGCGCGTGAACAAGAACAGCGCGCGCGCGCCGCCGGCGGACACGAGACCTAAAGCGTCCCCACGTAAGCGGCTACGTCGTCGACGTCCTTTTCATTGAGCGTCTGAGGATAGAGCTTGGGCATGGGCGGTTTCGGATCTTCGATCCAGGCGATCGCCTCCTTATCGTTCTTGCGCGACTTCTCGTCCTTGAGCGGGGGGCCGATCCCGCCGCCGGCACCATCCGTTCCGTGGCAGCTCGAACAGTTCTGGATGAAGACCTGCTGGCCGCGGGCCGGGTCGCCGAGCGCAGCTTGTGTCCCGGCCGCGCCGGACAAGCCGGTCGACCGCGATGCGGCGGCGGCCGGCGCGGCGGGAGCTTCGGTCGCGCTGCCCGTGCTTTGCTCGGAACTCGACGAGCTCTTCGAGCAGCCGGTGACGGGCACAGTCGCGAGCGCGCAGATGAATAAGAACGAGATCCAACGCTTCAAGCAAGACTCTCCCCGCCGTCAATGCTTCTTCGACGCTTCGGCCGCGCTCGCGCGACTCCCGCGCGGTCGAAGCGGGAGGAGTTGCGAGCGTGTGCCAACGGTCGTGCCTCATATGGCGGAAAGGCCGAACTTCGAAAGCGTCCCCCGCGGCATGCGGCGCGCGCTCGGATCCCTGGTGTGGACCGAGCGGGCGATCTTCTTGGTCACCGGCCTGCTGTTGTTCGCGGGGGCGCTGGCGCTGCTCAAACGGAGCGTCGAGCTGCTCGTTCCGATGTTCACGGGCGACAACGGGCCCGCGTTGGCCTACGCCTCGAGCGGAATTCTCGAGGGTGAGTCGCCGGGAGCACGCGTTCGCCCGACGCCAGTAGACACCTATTCCCGGTGGGATAAATGTCCATGGTTTTAGGAGCGGTTCGGCTAGCCGCCTATTTCGGAGAAGGCGCGCATGCGGCTCGAGGGTTCGCCGAGGCGCAGATGGTGGCGTTCGGGCTTGATCAGCATGCCGCCGCGGAAGAGTTCGATCAGATCCTCGCGTGAAGCGCCCGCGCGCAGCGGCGTGCGCAGGTCGATCTCGTAGTCCCCGAAGAGGCACAGGCGCAGCCGGCCGTCGGCCGAGAGGCGCACGCGATTGCAGCGCTCGCAGTAATCGTGCGACAGCGGGCTGATGACGCCGATCGCGCCGCGCGCGCCGGGAAAGGCGAAATAACGCGCGGGCCCGTTTCCGCCGGGACCAGTTACGGGGAGCAGCGCCTCGAGCGCGCTGATGCGCGCTAAGATCTCGTCCGACGACACGTACGACTCGCGTTGCAGCTCCACGTTCTCTTCCACGGGCATCAGCTCGATGAAACGGATGAAGAGCTCGCGCTCGCGCGTCAAAGCGGCAAAGGCGGCCAGCTCGTCGTCGTTGCGGCCGCGCATCACCACGCAGTTGAGCTTGATCGGGGCGAGCCCCGCGGCGATCGCCGCGTCGATGCCGCGCAGCACCGCGTCGAGCCCCGGGCGACGGGCGAGCGCGACGAAGCGGTCCTCGCGAAGCGTGTCGAGCGAGACGTTGACGCGCAGCAAACCGGCGGCGGCTAACTCGTCCACCTGCTCGGCCAGCAAGATACCGTTGGTCGAAAGCGAGATGTCGTCGATGCCGCGGATTGCAGCGAGCATGCGCACGAGGTCAGGCAGGTCGCGCCGCACGAGCGGCTCGCCGCCGGTCAGCCGGACACTGCGCAGCCCAACCGAGGCACCGGCTTCGACGATCTGCGCGATCTCCTCGAAACTGAGGATATCTCGCTTGGAGATCCATTGCAGCCCGGTCTCCGGCATGCAATAGATGCAGCGGAGGTTGCAGCGATCGGTGACCGAGATTCGCAGATACGTGATGGGACGCTTGAATTGATCGGCAAGCGGCGCAACGTCGCGCCGCACGGCGCCGATCAAGTCGAACGTCTGAAGAGCCATCGTGCTCCGTTCAATTCAGTGCTTACGCATTGGGTTGCGCCCGCCCGCGCGGCCGCGTTCACTGTTCGAAGACGGAGTCCGCGATCACCACGTTGAGTTGGTAATTCGAGAAGGCCGAAGTCACGTCAGCTTTATACGAGGGCAATTCGACATGCCCCGTTTGCTTGTCGACCAAGTAGTTGCCCGCAACGTTCTTATAGGTCTGGTCGAAGGTCACGTAACCACCGTCCTTATAGGACCACGTGTAGCTTTTTGCCGTCGCCGTCGCGTCGTCGACCTGGACGTCGAGATGCTCGATGCGCCCATTTTTCTTCGGCACCAAACGAAACGTCGTCGTGCCCGACTGGTCGCCCATCATCCCGACCTCGTAGACGACCGTCCAAATGCCGGGCGGATCGACCTTCGGATACACTTTCTTGAACTGGCTCGCCAGCGCCGGAACCGTGTCGAAAACGACCGCTTGTTTGTCTGGTTGCTTGTAATAGACCGACCCGTCGATCGACGGGCTGAGGTAGGGGAAGGTCTTGAGCGCCACGTCGAGGTGGACCGCGGCCTTGTAACTGTGCAGGTTGGCGTTGAGGGCCGTCATGCGCTTCAAGAGATCGTTGCCGGCCGGGTTGAGCGGAGCCGGCTGCGGGTCCGCTACGGGCGGCGCCTGGCTCTCGGCGGCCGGCGGAGCCGCGAGCACGAGCGTCACGGCGAGACAGCAGAAGGCGACCAAAGACTTCATGCGGGGGTATACCTCAGCGGTCTCAACGTCTCGCCTGCGGCGAAGGTTTCCAACCAAGGCCTTTGCCCGCGGCCAAGGCGGCCTCCAACTCTTCGCGGACCGTCGGGTCCGCTTCGTCGGCGAGCCGGCCCTCGAGCGCGGCCAGCGCCCGGGGCGAACCGATGCGCCCGAGCGCCCAGGCCGCGTGGCCGCGCACGAGCGGCTGCGGATCGGCGCGGAGCGACTCTTCGAGCGCCGGAACGGCGGCGCGATCGAGCGCATTCCCCAGTGCGACCGCGGCATTGCGCCGCAACACCGCAGCCCCGCGCCAGCCCATCGCGGTCGGGCGAAAGCGCCGCTTGTACTCGCCGCTGCGCAGCTGCAGGAGCGCGCTCAGGTCGGGGAAAGCCGCGCCGGCGGCGGGCGCCGCGAACGCCGGGTCGCCTCGCGGCGAGGCGCGCCGTGTCGGCGGGCAGACCGCCTGGCAGAGGTCGCAGCCCCACACCCAGTCGCCGATCAGCGGGCGCAGCTCGCGCGGAATGGCGTCGCGCCGCTGCGTCAAATCGGAGATGCAGCGGGTCGCGTCGATCGTGTAGTCGCCGCGCAGGGCGCGGGTCGGGCAGACGGCGACGCAGCGCGAGCAGCGGCCGCAGCTCTTCTTCGAGGGCACGTCGGGCTCGAGCGCCAGCGTCGTGAGGATCTCACCCAAGAACACGAACGAGCCGGCCGAGGGAACGATCAGATTCGTATGCTTCCCGACCCAGCCTAAACCCGCGCGAGCCGCATACGCCCGCTCGGCGAGCGGCGCCGTGTCGCAGACGACGCGGGTGACGGCGCCGCCCGCGACTTCGTCGATGCGCCGGGCGATACGCTCGAGTACGGAACGCATGCGCGCGTGGTAGTCGGCCGACCAGGCGTAGTTTGAGACGCGACCGGTCAGCGGCCCCCGGCCGGGCGGCGCTTCGTGCGCGTAGGCTAGCGCTACGCAAACGACCGAGCGGGCCCCGGGTAAGAGCGCGGCGGCATCGGCGGCGCGCTCGGCGTACGTGCCGTCGAAGCCCCACGTCGAAAGATCGCCGCGTGCGAACGAAGCCTCCATGCGCGCGCGAGCCGTTTCGTCGCGGACGGCCGGCGCGATCGCGACGGCGCTCGCACCGGCGTCCAGGGCGGCGCGCACGATCCGCTCCTTCGCCGCCGGTGGCAGCTCGCTCAGCACTAAAAGACCTCGAAAGCCGGATCGAGGACGCCGTACGCGAGCAGTCCGCCGCGCAGATGGTGCAGGCGGCGGAAGCCTGCGTCGTGCAGGCGCTGCACGGCCCAGCGCGACTTCGCGCCGACCCGGCAGGCGACCACGTACGTCTTGGCGCTGTCCAGCTCGTGGAGACGCCCCTCGAGCGCGCTTGCAGGCACGTGGAGCGCGTCGCTACGCACGCCGAGCACGATCTCGTGCGGCTCGCGAACGTCGAGCAACTGCGCGCCCGGCGTGCGCTCCAAGAACGCGTCGAGCTCTTCGGGCTCGAGCTCGGGGACGAGCGACGCG
Organism: Vulcanimicrobiaceae bacterium; assembly: GCA_052267165.1. Classification (GTDB taxonomy): domain Bacteria; phylum Vulcanimicrobiota; class Vulcanimicrobiia; order Vulcanimicrobiales; family Vulcanimicrobiaceae; genus CAWICD01. Next base: position 121,710 of record JBKQHO010000039.1, read on the forward strand.
GGACGCGCTGCGGGCGCCGTCTCCGTGACGTCGTGGATCGTGGGCTCGGCGCCGTGCAGCGGACAATCCGGATCGACCACCAGCGCCAGCTCGCGCATCCGCGCGTCGAACGCGTCGATCAGCAGCAGCCGGCCCGCCAGCGTGCGGCCCACGCCCAGAATCAGCTTGAGCGCCTCGTTCGCTTGCCACGTCCCGACGATCCCGGCCAGCACGCCGAGCACGCCGCCCTCCGCGCAGCTCGGCACGGTGCCCTCCGGCGGCGGTTCGGGAAAGACGCAGCGATAGCACGGGCCGCCGGGCGCGAACACGCTGACCTGTCCGTCGAATCGAAAGATCGAGCCGTAGACGTCGGGCTTGCCCTCGAGGCGGCACGCGTCGTTAATGAGATAGCGCGCTCCGAACGTGTCGGTCGCATCGACGACGACGTCGTAGAGCCGCACGAGCTCGCGCGCGTTGGAGGCGTCGAGCCGCAGCGGGATCGGGTCGACGGCGACGTGCGGATTGAGCGCGCTTACGCGCTCGGCGGCGGCCGTCGCCTTAAGCCGCCCGACGTCGGAGGTGGCGTAGATGACTTGCCGCTGCAAGTTGGTCTCGTCGACCTCGTCGTCGTCGACGATGCCGATGCGCCCCACGCCGGCGGCCGCCAGATACTGCAGCACGGGCGTGCCGAGCCCGCCCGCGCCGACGCACAGAACGCGCGCGCGGGCCAGCCGCTCCTGTCCGGGGAGGCCGACTTCGGGAATGAGCAGATGGCGGCTATAGCGGCGCAAGGCGCGGCCGGCAATCATCGCGGGTACCGCTCGTTGAGCCAGGCCAGCACCGCGCCGCGCGCGTTCTCGCCGGCATAGGTGTGGTCGCTGTCGACCGAAACGAACGTCTTCGGCTCCGGCGCCCGTTCGAACAGTGCGTCGGCGCTGGAACGCGAGACCATCATGTCGCGTTCCGCGGCGACGTAGAGGACCGGTCTGCCGGCCAGCCCCGCCAGCGCGCCGTCGAGAACTGCGTGGGTTTGCTCGGCGAGCTCGGGCAGGGTCAAGCCGTCGACGTAGCTCGAGCGCAAGTCGACGGAACCTTTGGCGGCCAGCGCCACGAGCGCGTTCGGCCGTCCGTAGCCGGTCGCGATCGCGATCGCTCCCGCCACCGCCGGATCGGCCGCACAGGCGCGCAGCGCCGTCGTCGCGCCCATGCTATGTCCGAGCGCGTACACGACGCTCGTATAGCGTTCGCGCGCGTAGAGCAGAGCGGCGCCCATCGCGTCCGTCAGGTCGTCGATCGAATCGAGGCGGCCTCCGCTCGCGCCGAGCTTGTGGCCCGGAAAGTCGAGGCTCAGCATGCGAAAACCCTGCGCCGCGAGGAACGCGCAGAGCATGTCGAGATTGTGCTTCGAGCTCGAATAACCGTGGCCGGCGACCAGCGCGACGTTGCGCGGCCGGCGCGGCTCGTAGTCGAGCACGGCGACGTTCTTTCCGCGCGCGGTCGTCAGCGCGAGCAGCCCTAGCTTCACTCCGCCGGCGTCGCGTTCTCGCGCCAGCGCGCCTCGCCATCGATGTAGTGCTCCTTCTTCCAAATCGGCACGCGGCGTTTGAGCTCGTCGATCGCGAACTCGCACGCCTCGAAGGCGACGCCCCGATGCGCCGCGGCGGCCGCGATCGCGACGCTCGCTTCGCCCAACCTCAGTTCCCCGATGCGATGGACCATTGCCACGCGCGCCTCCCCGAAGCGGCGCTCGGCCTCCGCGCCGATGGCCCGCATCTCGTCCAGCGCGAGCTCCGGATACGCCTCGTAGCTCAAGCCGTCGACCGCTCGCCCGTCGTCCGAAACGACGCGCACCACGCCCAAGAACGCGACGACCGCACCGCACTCCGGCGTGGACACGCGGTCGATCAACGCCTGGAGCTGCAACGGGTCGCTCGTGATCGCGTAGAGTTCGTCGTCAGCCATGCTCGGCGCGAAGCCTTCGCCGCCGGACCGCACCCTCCATTGGGGCCCCCGACCGCCGCTTCTTGACAGATGCTCGGTCGACGCCGCGGGTTCCGAGCGAAGCTTGCCCTCATCAACCTCCAACCTAAGACTCGCTCGCAACCTAAGACTCGCTCGCTCTTCCGGGTTAACATGGCCGGCCGTTGAGGGGGAACAAAACTCACGGGTCCGCTCAAGCCGGGCGGGCGCGCCCGCGTGGCGAAATCATCGCCGCATGACCTTCACCCTGTCGAACGCCTCCGTTTCCGATCCGCAGCTCTTTCGTTTTGCCCGGCGCATGGGCGGCCTCAAAGCCAACGCCATCCGCGAGCTCCTCAAGCTCACCGAACGGCCCGAGGTGATCTCCTTTGCAGGCGGCCTGCCGGCGCCGGAGCTCTTCCCCGTCTCGGCGTTCGCCGATGCCTGCTCCGACGTGCTGCACGTCGACGGTTCCGCGGCGCTGCAGTACAGCACGACGGAAGGCTATGCGCCGTTGCGCGCGTGGGTGTGCGAGCATCTGCACCGCCATAACCGCATCGAGACCACGCCGGATCGCGTGCTGATCGTCAGCGGCTCGCAGCAAGGTCTCGATCTCGTCGGCAAGGTGCTGCTCGATCCGGGCGACGGCGTGGTCATCGAGAACCCGGCGTACATGGGCGCCATTTCGGCGTTCCAAGCGTACGAAGCCGCGTTCCTCGACGTCGCAACCGATGCTTGGGGCATGATCCCCGCCGCTCTGCGCGAAACGCTGGCCGGTGCCGCGCGCAAGCCGAAGCTGATCTATCTCGTCGCGAACTTCGCCAACCCGACGGGCACCACTCCGACGCTCGAGCGCCGCAAGGAGCTGGTCGCGATCGCCCACGAGCACGCGATCCCGATCTTCGAGGACGACCCGTACGGCCGGCTGCGCTATTCCGGCGACGACCTCCCGTCGCTGACGGCGCTGGCGGCGGGCAAGGGCATCCTCTACGCCGGGACCGCGAGCAAGACGATGGTCCCGGGCATGCGCGTGGCGTGGCTCGTCATCCCCGACGCGAGGATGTACGAGAAGGTCGTGACGGTCAAACAAGCCGCCGACCTGCACACCTCGACCTTCACGCAGCGCGTGGTCCATGCGTTCGCGGCGCGCCCGGGTGCCGTCGAGGCACACGTCGCGAACATGATTCCGGTCTATCGCAAGCGGCGCGACGCGATGCTCGAAGCGCTCGACGAACGCATGCCCCCGGGCTGGACCTGGACGCGACCCGAAGGCGGCCTGTTCTTGTGGGTTCGCGCGCCGGAGTCCATCGACACCACCGTCCTACTCGAACGCGCGCTCGAGCGCAACGTGGCCTTCGTGCCGGGCGCGCCGTTCTGGGTCAACCGCGACGTGCGCAACACGCTGCGGCTCAACTTCAGCAACGCCGACGAAACGCGCATCCGCGAGGGCGTGGAGCGCGTGGCGGCAGCCGCGGCGACGCTCGGTTAGCGGCGCTTATCCGCCGCCGTAGGGCGGCAGCAACGCGAGCTCGTCGCCTTCGCGCAGCACGGCCTGACGGTCGACGAACGCGCCGTTGCGCACGAAGCGCGTCGAGCCTTCGAGCCCGACCAGCGCCGGGAACTCGCTTGCGAGGGCGCCCCACAGGTCGCCCGCGGTCGCGCCCTCGCGTTGTTCGCGCTCGAGGCTCGCCGCGCCGAGCAGCTCGCGCAGCCGCGCGAACGGAACGATTCGCACGCGCATCAGCGGTGCGCCACTAATATCCGCTCAGATTGGTGGTGTAGCCGCGTGTCTCGAGCCAAGCGCGTGAGTCGTCGTGCAAGCCCAGCATGTCGAAGCGGTTGCAGGTCAACTTGTGCAGCATCACTTCCCAGAAGTGCTGGTCGGCGGCGTAGACGTCGTCGGGCACTTTGTTGTGCTCGCGCGAGAACTCGCGCAGCCCTTCCCAATCGCGCGCGGCCAAGATCGTGCGCAGGCGGGCTTCGTACTCGAGCGTCGGCCCGGAGTCCGCGCTCATGCCGGCCGTTTGCGCGCCAGCGGCACGAAGCGCTCGATCACCAGCGCCACGCCGTCCTCGGCGTTGCCGGCCGTCACGTAGCGCACCGACTCCTTGACTTCGGCCGGCGCGTTGCCCATGGCGACGCCGACGCCGGCCCAGCGCAGCATCGGAACGTCGTTGTGCGAGTCGCCCACGGCCAGCACGTGTTCCGGCAAGATTTGGAAGTCGGCGCAGAGCCGCGCCAGCGCGTTCTTCTTCCCGGCCTCGCGGCTGAGCACGGCGCACTCGCGGAAATTGCCCCAGGTCTCGTAGCGAAAGTTGAGCGGCCAATCCCCGAACTCGCGCTCCATCGCGCGCACCGACTCCTCGCCCATGAAGCGGATGAAGGTCGGAGCCTCGTCGAGGACGTCGGCGAACGTGGTCGCCTTGCGCCAGTGCGGGCCCTCCATGTCGGGCATGTAGATGTGCGAGCCCTCGAGCCGCCAAAACGACTCTTCCGAGTAGACCGCGATCGACAGCCCGGCGCGCTCGGAGAACTCGACCATCGGCTTGGCGTAGCGCAGCGGGATCGGCAGGTGTACCAGCGTTCGGCTCGCGCCGAAGTCTTTGGTCAGCGCGCCGTGGCAGCAGATGACCGGCAAGTTCAGGTTGAGCTCGCGCGAGATGCGCATCGGCAGGTCGACGCCGCGGCCGGTCACCAGTACCACCCGGACCCCGCTCTCCATGGCGCGGCGGACCGCATCGCGGTTACGCGCGGAGACTTCTTCATTGGGGTCCAGGAGCGTCCCGTCCAAGTCGAGTGCGATGAGATCGATGCGCATGGGCGACGGGCGTGTTATGGTTCGCCCGGACGGGCTCCTCCGCCCGAAACGGGGAAGCGGGCACGAGCGTTAATAAGGAGTCACATGGACGCCAGGCCGGTTAGCTGCGCACTCGCCCTCGCGTTGGCCCCCCTGGCCGCCTTCGCCGCGCCGCCGGCTGCCCCGCCCGGCTGTTCGAGCGACGCCTTCACCATCGACGCGGCGCCGGTCGGCGTGCAGATCTGTCTCGTCTCCGAGGCGCCGCACGGCACCGGGCCGGGCAAGCCGAGCTCGGTGGCGCTCGACGAGACGCTGAGCTCGCGCGGCGCGACCTTCTCGCGCCGGGTCTCGCTCGAGTTCTTCAGCGGCGGAGACTACTCTCGCACCATCGACGACGTGCCCCTCGAGCGCTTCGGCCTGGCCCGGACGCTGCACCTGACGATCGGCTACAAGCCCGGCAGCGTGCGGCTCGAGCACGCCTTGCTCGTCCCGGGCGCGATCGCCCTGAAGTAGCCGCAGCCGACCAATCTTGGCCAAGCGGCCGCAACCCGCCGGACCCGGCTTCGGTCTTTCGGGCTAACATGAGGCGCCGCCGCTACATCGCGTTCTCGAGCGCGAAACTTCCCGGCGAATGTTCCGGGCCCCGGTTCGGGGCCGAACGGGGCTGGCTGCGGCATTGACGTCACAAGAAGGGGACTCGCCGCAGATGGCCGGCACGACGCTCGACCCGAGTACGAACGCGCGCGAACAAGCGCTCTTCCTCAACGACCACATCCCGGCCGGCCTCTTCGGCGGCGTCGGCGTCGACGAGAGCCGGGTCGCCTGGCGCCTCTCACCGCAGCCCTTTCCGATCTCGCCCAAGACGCTTGAGGCAATCGAGCGGATCGGTCCCGACCTTCTCCTCTTCTACAAAGCACTGGCCGGCCTGTACCAGCGCAGCGCGCGCGGCACCGCGCCGCCCTTCATCGCCGAGTATCTCGATCAGGGCAAGCCCGACTCGATCGTCCGGCTGGGACGCCAGAACCGCTTCAAGGGCGACGTGCCCGGCGTCATCCGGCCCGATCTCATTCTGACCGACAGCGGGTTCTTCAGCGCTGAACTGGACAGCGTCCCGGGCGGAATGGGCTTCGTCGGCGCGATGACCGAGGCGTACGAGTTGCTCGGCTACGACACGGTCGGGCACAGCCACGGCATGGCCGCCGGGCTTGCGGCGATGCTCTCCTGCGCAACCGGCAAGGCGTCTCCCACGACGGCGCTCGTCGTCTCGCAGGAATCGGGAGCGTACCGCGCCGAGCTGACGTGGCTCGCGAACGCGGTCAGCGCGCTCGGGCGCGGCGAAGCCTACGTCTGCAAGCCCGAAGAGATCATGTTCACCGAAGAGGCGCTCTTCGTGCGCCTGCCCGACGGCGAGGAGAAAAAGCTCGACGCGATTTACCGCAACTTCGAGCTGTTCGATCTGCTCAACATCCCCAAGCAAGAGCTGATGCTCTACGCGGCACGCCACAATCGCGTCAAGATCACGCCGCCACCCAAAGCGCACCTCGAAGAGAAGCTCTGCTTCGCGCTGCTGCACCATCCGCGGCTGGCAAAGTTGTGGAAGACGGAGCTGCGCGACGCCTTCGCGCGACTGCTCGCGATCTTTCCCGAGACATGGGTGCTCGATCCACGGCCGCTTCCACCGCAGGCTTCGATCGACGGGCTCACGGCGGCCGGCGAGCCGCTCAACGACTGGATGCAGCTCGTCCCGCTCGGCAAGAGCGAGCGAAACTTCGTCGTCAAGCCCTCGGGCTTCTCGGAGTTCGCCTGGGGTTCGCGCGGCGTTCGCGTCGCCAACGACTTGCCCAAGGAAGAGTGGCAAGCGACGCTCGAGACGGCCTTGAGCACCTACGAAAAGAACCCGTCGATTCTGCAGCGCTTTCACAAAGGCAAGCGCGTGCGCATTCCCTACTACGAACGCAAACGCGACGAGATCGCCGTGCTCGAAGGCCGCGTCCGGCTCTGCCCGTACTATTTCGTGGTCGGCGAGGGCGTGCAGCTGGGCGGCATTCTCGCGACCGTCGCGCCGGCCGACAAACGCTTGATCCACGGCATGAGCGACGCGATCATGTCGCCCTGCATCGTGCGCGAGGACGGCTACTGACGGGGGCCGTCCGCACCCGCTCGAGCCGTTAGCTCGAGCCGCATCGCCAACACGTCCCAGAGCTCGCCGTTGCGGCGCGGGAGCGCGTTGCGGCGCAGCTCGACGTCGCGGAATCCTCGACTGCGGTACAGCCGCAGGGCCGCGGCGTTGTGCGGGAACACTTCGAGCTCGAGGCGCCGCAGCGGTTGGGCGCAAGCCCACGCCAGCGCCGCGTCGAGCAGCGCGGCGCCGATCCCGCGGCCGCGAAAGTCCGGTCCCACGAGCATGCCGACCGTCGCGCTCGCGGGCTCGCCGGGTAACCGCAAGACGTGAATCTGCCCGACGATCGCTTCACCCGCACGCTCGACGGCCACGAACTGCGCGTTGACGTGGAAGTTCGAGCGCAGGCCCAGCCGCACGCGGCGAACGAAATCGGTGATCTCGAAGGGCACCTCGGTCGCGAGCCAGCGGCCCTCCGCGCAAACGCGGTAGAAGAGCCCGACGAACGCTTCGACGTCGTCGTCGCGCATCGGCCGGATCGCAAAGTCCGCAGCCTCCGGCGCCTCGTCCACCGGCAGGCTTAAGCGAGCGCCTCGAGCAGCGCCCCGATCTCCTCACGCGTGTTGTAACCGTGCGGCGAGACGCGGATGCCGCTCGAACGATAGGTCGTGACGATCCCCGCCGCTCCGAGTTTGCGGCCGAGCTCGACCGGGTCGCGTCCGGGCATCAGAAACGTCACGATCCCCGACGAGATGCCCTCGCCGCGTTCGGTCAGCAGCTCGCAGCCGCGCGCGCGCAAGCCCTCGACCAACTCGTCGGTCAGCGCCAGAACGTGCGCCGTGATGCGCGCGACGCCCGCGCGTTCGAGCAGGCCGATCGACGTCTCGAGCGCGGCGATGCCCAGAAAGTTTTGCGTCCCGCCTTCGTAACGGCGCGCCTCGGGCGCCAGCGGCTGCTCGTAGTCCAGAAAATTCCAGATGTCGGCGACGCTGCGCCAACCGGGCCAGCGCACTACCAGCCGCTCTTGCAGCGAACGCTCGACGTACAGAAAGCTGACGCCGGGGAGCGCGAGCAGCCACTTTGCTCCGCCCGCGTAGAGCGCGTCGATTCCAAGCGCCTTGACGTCGAGCGCGAAGGCGCCCAGCGCCTGAATCGCGTCGACGCAGAAGAGCGCGCCGCCGGCGTGCGCCACCTCCGCCAGCGCCGCCAGATCGTGGCGGTAACCGTCGGCGAAGCTGACCCACGAAAGCGCGACCAGCCGTGTGCGAGCGCTCATCGTGCGCGCCAGCACGTCGGCCGTCATGCGCTCCCGCGGCGCGTGGATGAAGCGCACCTCGACGCCCAGCTCGCGCAGCGCCAGCCACGGCAAGGCGTTGCTGCCGAACTCGTTGTCGCAGAGCACGATCTCGTCGCCGGGGTTCCAGCTCAACCCGCGCGCGATCGCGTTGGCGCCGTCGCCGGTGTTGCGCAAGAACGCGATCTCGTCGCCGCGGGCGCCGATGAACGCCCCGACGCGTTCGCGCGAGCGCCGCAGATTCGCTTCGACCGGCACGAACCCCAAGACGCCGGCGCGCGCCTGACCGTCGACGACGGTGACGATCGCGTCGCGAGTCGCGGTAGGCAAGACCCCGGCGGCGGCGTGATTGAGATAGACGACGCCCTCGCCGGGTGCGACCGCGTCCCGCCCCAGCGGTGGCTCGCTCAACCCTTGCCGAGCATCTGAATCGTGTGCCAGGCGATGTTCTGCGCGCGGTCGCCGACGCGCTCGAGGCTTGCGAGCACGAACAGCATGATCGTTCCGGCACGCACGACACCCGCGTCGGCCGCCATCTCTTCTTGCAACGCTTCGATGCCGCGCGCATAGAGCGCGTCGACCTCGTCGTCACGCGCGATGACGGACTGGGCGATCGCGGCGTCCCGTTCGGTGTAGGCGCGCATGACCTCACGCACCATGTCGAGCGCGATCGAGGCGATGTGGCCGATCTCGACGCGCGCGGGGCGCAGCGGCACGTCGGCCAGCTTGATCGAGTTCTTCGCGATGGCGACCGCATAATCGCCGACTCGCTCCAGATCGACGATCGTCTCCAGAATCGCGGCGACCTGGCGCAGCTCTCCCGCGACGGGCTGCTGCTTCCAGATCAGCTCGATGCAGTTCGCTTCGATCTTGCGGCGCAGTGCGTCGACGTCGTCGTCGCCGGCGATCACGCGCGCGGCCAGCGCCGTGTCGCGCTTCTGCAGCGAGCTGACGGCCGCGTTCAATGCGTCGCTGACCAACGCTCCGAGGCGGACGACGTCGAGCCGCGTCTGCTCGAGCGCCTCGTGGTACGCAATCCGCATGGAGCCCACTTAGCTCTACCCTCCTCCGCACCTGCGCCGACTAAAGTCAAAAAGCCCGCCCGCAGTATAGCATAGCGAGGGACCGGCTTGACATACCCGGAAAGCAACTTCCGTGAGTACATATGAGACGATCGCTGTCGAGCGCGACGGCCAAATTGCCGTCGTCACGCTGAACCGACCCAAGGTTCTTAATGCACTTAATCTCTCGTTGATCCGCGAGCTGAAGGATGCGTTCGCGGCGCTGGAGGCCGATTCCGAGGTCCGCGCCATCGTTCTCACCGGTTCCGGAGAGAAGGCGTTCGCGGCCGGCGCGGACATCGGCGAGCTCAATTCGCTCAAGGATGCCGCCGAAGGCGCCGATCTGGCCCGCGGTGGGCAAGCCCTGACGCTGCAGCTCGAACGGCTCAGCAAGCCGGTCATCGCCGCCGTCAACGGCTTCGCGCTCGGCGGCGGCTGCGAGCTGGCGATGTCGGCCGACATCCGGATCGCAAGCGAGAACGCCAAGTTCGGACAGCCCGAGGTGAATCTCGGCCTGATGCCGGGCTACGGCGGAACGCAGCGCATGGCACGGCTCGCCGGACGCGGCTACGCGATGTATCTCTGCCTTTCGGGCGAGAACATCGACGCCAAGGAGGCGTTGCGGATCGGCTTGGTCCAGAAGGTCGTTCCGCTGGCGGAGCTCGTGCCGGAGGCCAAGCGCATCGCGACCGTCATCGCGTCGAAAGCGCCGCTGGCCATCGCCGGAACGAAGCGCGCCATCGACCAAGGCATCGCGCTCCCGTTGAGCGACGCATTGGAGATCGAAGCGCGGACCTTCGGTTCGCTCGTGGGCACGAAGGACTTCACCGAAGGCACTTCGGCGTTCTTGGAAAAGCGCAAGCCGGTCTTCACGGGCTCCTGACCTTCCAGGCCCAGACGTTCCAATAGTCGCGGCCCAGAACGTTCGGGGCGAACGCTCGTAACCGCGGGTTGCGGGCGTACGCGCTCCGCTCGAAGCCCATCCCTGCGGCCTCGGCCGCGTCGAAGGCGCGGTTGCAGTAGCCGGCGGCTGCGCGTCGCAGCCGAACAGGTACGAGCGGTCGGGATCGAGGCCGGGCGACCAGCTCGTCAGCGCGACGTCGAAACGGCCTTCGGCGAGAATGCCCCCGGGTGGGGGGCCCCAGAACTGCGCCGGCGAGTAGGAGTGGAGCGTGGTCTCGACGCCGGCATGCGCCAGCTGCGCGGCAGCTGCACCGCCGCCGCGTTGCTGCTGCGCCACGAACCGGCGATGGCGAGCTCGAGCTGGAGGTGTCGCGGCGCGAGCACCGCGCGAGCCGCCGCCGGATCGTAGCGCGGCACCAACAGCCAGCCGTAGGGCGTGTTGAGGACGGTGTCGAGGCTCGAGGGATCCTCGTCGACGGCGATGCTAAGCGGGCGCGGCTCGGCGGCCGAGGCCGGCGCGATCCAGCTCAGGGAGGCCGGCTTGCGCACCGGCGGCGTTGGCCCGAGGGCTTGACGGGCGTGCTCGAGCGCGAGTTCGATCGCGGGATTGAAACCCGTCCAGCGAGCGCGCACGTAGCCGGCGGGGTCGATGGCCACGATCGTAGGCAGCACGACGACGCCGAACGCGTCGCTCACGCGCTTGTCGCCGTCGAGCGCGACGCCGGCGATTCCCTGTGCCTGCGCGAACGCGCGCGCCGCGGCCGGCGCCTCGCCGACGTCGACCGCGATCACCTCGACGTCGGGATGGGCGCGCGCGAAGCGCTCGACCAGCGGCAGCGAGGCCCGGCATGGAGGGCACCACGAAGCCCAAAAATCCAAGAAAACCACGTGGCCCGGGCGCGAGCTGAGCCGGATTGGGCTGCGCTCGAGCGTCGGCAGCGAAAAGGTCGAGGCCCGTACGACCGGCTCCCGCAAGAAGAGCGGCGCCACGAAGAGCTTGTAGGCCACCAGCAGCACGAGCGCGACGGCGAGTATGTCGAGCGCGAGGCGGCCGAGGTCGAGGGCGGGCGCTCGGCGAGCAGCACCGGCGCGCCCAAAAAATGGTTGAAACTTCACGCCACGGGCCGCTTCGGGGGAAGGCGGCAGCCGCCTTGCATCTAATGAAGATGACCAATGGCGAATACCCGTGTCCCCGCGATAACGCTGGACAGCCGGACGCTCCCTAACACCAACCGTAACTTGATCATTCTCGAGGCGTTCGACAAGCTACAGTTGGGGGGGGTTCTCGAGTTACCCGAGGAGAGCGATCCGCGCGCTCTGCGCAATGAATTTCTGCAACACCGGCCCGGCCGCTTCTCCTGGGAAGCGCGTAATTTGGGCTCGGGACACTGGACGATTCGCATCGAGCGGATCGACGAGCAGGCCGACGGCCCGACGTTCCTTTCGCACTGCGCGCCCTTCACCAACTCGAAGGCGGCGACGGTTCGCGAGCTCTCGGCGGTCGCCAGCGACCGGGCCTACCGGCAAGGTGAGACGATCTTCGACGAGGGCGAACTGTGGCCGTATCTCGCCTTCGTGCGAACCGGCAAGGTCGTACTCACGCTCCTCTCGCCCGACGGCAAGACGCACGCGCTCGGCGAGCGGCTCCCGCTCGACCCGCTCAACGAAACGGGCACCTTCGACGGCGGCGGCGCGACGACGCGGGCCGAAGCGCTGATCGACTGCGGCCTCATCTTGTTGCCGAGCGAAGCCGTTCTGCACGCCGCGCGCAGCGATGCCGAACTCGCCATCGGGTTTCTGACGCAAGCCTCGCAAGGGCGCCGGCGCTCGATCGACACCATCGCCGATTTGGCGTTCGCCCACGTGTTGCAGCGCGTCGCGAAGTTTCTGCTCTCGTACGCGGCGGCCACCACGGGCATGGCCCGCGGGCTCTCGGGCGTGGAAAACCTCTCGCAAGCGCAGATCGCAGCGGCCGCCGGAACCGTGCGCGACATGGCGGCGCGCGCCCTGCTGCGTTTGAAGAACGCGGGTGCCGTCGAGCTCGACCGCGGGCGCGTGCGCGCGCTCGATCGCGAGCGGCTCGAAGCCTTCGCGCTCAACGTCCAGGCGCCGCCCGTCTAACCTTTCCTCAGCTGCGCAGCGCAGCTAGGGCCTCGCGGAAGGACCCGACCGGAACGATCCGCAGATCGTGTTCGGCAGCGACCTCCGTGTAGTTCTGCTTCGGCACGAAGAACAGGCTGGCGCCGGCGCGCTTTGCAGCGATCAGCTTCTGTTCGGTCCCTTGGATCGGTCCGACCGTGCCGTCGTAGCGCAGCGTTCCCGTTCCGGCGATCGCGCGCCGCGCCCCGTGCTTGCCGCCGCGCAACGCCGCATAGACTTGGAGCGCGAACATGAGCCCGCCGGAGCTTCCTTCGACGTTGGAGAGCGAATAGCGGATCGGCACCGGAAGGTCGGCCGGCAGCGAACGCGTCTCGAGCAACAGGCCGAGCCGCACGCCCTTCGCCGTGCGAATCGGCCGAATGCCGAACACGTGCGCGTGCCCGTCGCGCCGGACCTCGACCGAGACGGGCCGGCTCGTGCCGATTCGGTCGAGGATCGAGGCGACGTCGTGTGGCTGCGCGATCGGCCTCCCTTCCACCGCGACGACGACGTCACCGACCGCGAGCGTTCCGCGCGCCAGCGAGGTTGGCAGAATCCCGGCCACGACCACGCTGCTCGGCGGATCGACGACATGGAAGCCAGCCGCGCGCTCGGCGACGACCGCGGCGATTTGCTGGCTCTCCTTCATCGAGTCGGCCAGAAAGCGGTCGTACCCGACCGGCGACTCGCCGCTTGGAATAAGGGCGTCTTGTCGCACGACCCGCACGCCGGGAAAGAGCCCCGCGACCAGCAGCAGGGCGCTGGCGCGCACGAGCGTCACGTCGGTCAGATAATAGCGGTCGCGCGGCGGCGGATGGCCTTGGACCAGCACGCTGCGGCTCAAGTCGACCGCGCTGCCCGGCGCGATCAGCCAGTACGGCGTCGGCGTCACCGCGACCAGCGCGACCACGGCGACGAGCGTCAGGGCGAACGCGAAGTACGAGCGGCGTCGCCTGAGCACACTAGTGTACCGTTCCAGGGTTCGTTGCACCCTGTCAAGTCGGGAGTGGATTGTTGCCAGTATCGAGGAGCGAGGAGCGTGGAATGACGAGTCATTTGCCTATCCCCGAAGCGAAGCGGAGGGGAGCGACGAGCGACGACGAGACGGGTGAAAAGCCGCCCCGAATCATGTGACGAACCTCTGGAACGGGACACGAAGGCCGGTGCATACCGGCCCCGGGAGCACTACGGAACTTCGACCGAGGCCAGCTCGGCGGTCTCGCTCGCGTCGAACGCAGCGCGTTTGGCATTCGCGGCGCCGACCGACGGCGTCGCCGGTGCTTTGGCGGACGGTGCCGGAGAGGGAGCTTCCGCGGGAGCGGACCGCGGTACCAGAGCTTCCTGACCCTTCTTCACCGAGCCCAGCGCCGTCGCCAAGCGCGACTCGAGGTCCGCCAGGACCTGGGCAGCATAGATGTCGGCTCCCGCGCGGATCTTGCGCGCCTTCTCCTCGGCTTCGCGTAACACGATGTCGGCGGTGGTGCGCGCCGCCTTGACGACGTCGGTCTGCTCGACCAAGTCGTTCTTCTGGCTGACGGCGTCGGTGACGATCTGCTGTGCCTTTTCCTGCGCGTCCCGTATGACCCGGTCTTTGTTGCTTGCGATGACCTTGGCCCGCCCGACTTCCTCGGGCAGCGTCGAGCGCAGCTTCTCGATATACTCGATCAGCCGTTCCTCGCTGACGATACGATAGCCGAACGGCAGCCACGTTCCCGTGCGGACGTAGCTCTCGAGCTTATCGATGACGCGATAGATCGACAAATCATTTCCTCCCGCGGCTGTGACGCTTGACCTGCATCGACCCGATGACGACCTCGGGTACGTACTTCGAGATGTCGCCACCTTGTAGGAACACTTCTTTGATGAGGCTCGAGCTGATGAACGAGTAACTCGAGTCCGACATCAGAAACATCGTGTCCACGCCCGAGAGCGAGCGATTCATATGAGCGAAGGCCATCTCGTTCTCGAAATCGGAGACGACGCGCAGGCCCTTGATGATGACGTCTGCTTCGATGCGTTTGACGTAGTCGGCCAGAAGCCCGCTGAAATGATCGACGCGCACGTTCGCGTAGGCGCTCGTGCAGCTCGACAACAGCCGCTCGCGCTCGTCGAGCGAGAAGAGCGGCTCGCGCTTTTGCGGGTTGACGACGACGGCGACCGTCACCAGCGGAAAGATCGCGGCCGCGCGGGCGATCACGTCGAGATGACCGTTGGTCGGCGGATCGAAGGAGCCGGGCAAGACCGCGTGCGAGCGCGGCGTGATCTGACCGTTGTTCATGCGACCTGCAAGAACTGGAGGGTGACTTCGCCGTAGCGTGCGTCACGCGTCGTGAGAAAGCCTGGAGAAGCGAAGGCCGGCGCATCGGAGCGGTGCTCGTAGATGAGGATCGCCCCGGGCGCGAGCGCCGCGCGCATGCGCAGCGTGCCGAAGGTGAGGTGCGGCGGCGGCAGCGCGTAAGGTGGGTCCGCGTAGACCAAGTCGAACGTGCCGGCGACGCGCGTGACGGCCTTTTCTGACGGCGCGCAGACGACGTTCGCGCGCCGCGCGACGCCGAACTGCGCGGCCGTCGCGCGGATCGCCTGCGCCGTCGGCGCGTGCAGTTCCACGAACGTTACGTGCTCCGCGCCGCGCGAAAGCGCCTCGAAGCCGATCGCGCCGGTCCCCGCGTAGAGGTCGAGCATGCGCGCTCCCACGAGGCGCTCGCCGAGAATCGAGAAGAGCGCTTCCTTCACGCGGCCGGGGGTCGGGCGAACGGCGCCGCCGCCCGGCGCGCGAACAACCCGCGACCGCAGTTCACCCCCGCTAACGCGCACGCTGCACCGTCCACGTCGCGGACCCAAGCGTCATCCCGAGGGGTTCGCCGCCTCCCGCGACCGCCCTTGAAGAAGCTCGGGAAGCTCGCTCAGCGCGTGAATGACGTGATCGGGCGGCGGCAGGGAGCGCGGATACGTCAGCCCTTCCCAATCGAACCAAACGGCCGTCGCTCCCGCCTCGCGCGCCCCGCAGCAATCGGCCTGCGGGTCGTCGCCGACGTACCACAAGCGCTCGAGCGAAGAGCCGAGGTGGGTGGCCAGGATCTCGAACGCGACGCGCTCGGGTTTGCGCGCGCCGATGCGCTCGCTCACGAGCACCGCAGCATCAAAGCCGATCAGGCGGACCTTCTCCTCCTGGAGCGGGCTCCAGCCGTTGGTGAGGACCGCATACGGCACGCCGCTTGCGGCGAGTTGCGCGAGCATTTCGCGCACGCCGGGCAGGATGCTGACGAACTCGGGAGCGCGCAGGACGGCTTCCTCGCGAAAGTGCGCGGCCGCGCCCGCGAGCACGGGGTCGGGGCCGAGCACGCTCGCGAAGAATCCCTCGAGCGCCGTTTCGAGCTTCGTCTCGCCGGCTCGGTAGGAGCGGATCGCGGCCTCGATCGTCGCGAAGGCCGCCGCCTCGTCGTAGACGACGCTGCGCTCGCGCGCGAAGCTCGCCAGCATGTCGAGCGCGACCGTCCGCTCGAGCTTGTTGTCGATGCCCAGCGTGTGGTCGAAGTCGAAGCCCACCGCGAATTCCATCAGCTCACCCGCTTCAGCTGCTCACGAGTCTCGAACGATTGTCGGCGTCGGCGGCCGGCAGCGCGCGCAGGCCGCGGTGCTCGGGGCGCTCCAGCCGCGGATCGGCCGCGACCAAGGCGTCGGCGTCGGCCTTGGCACGCATGTAGAGGGCAAAGTCGCTCGTCAGGCTGCCGAGTAAGCCGGTCGGTCCGCCGGCCTGGGCCGTTCCCGCGAACTCGCCCTCGTGGCGCAGGCGCAAGTCCTCTTCGGCGATCACGAAGCCGTCGGTCGTCTCCGCCAGGATGTTCAAGCGCTCGACGTCGCCGCACTCGTCGGGCGCGATCAGAATGCAGAACGAGCGCGCCGCCCCGCGCCCGACCCGGCCGCGCAACTGGTGCAGCTGCGCGAGCCCGTAGCGGTGCGCGTCGAGAATGACCATGACCGAAGCGTTCCCAACGTCGACGCCGACCTCCACGACCGTCGTCGCGAGCAAGACGTCGGCCTCGCCGCGCGCGAACCGGGCCATCGCCGCGTCTTTCTCGCGCGGCGGCATCCGCCCGTGGAGCAGCTCGACCCGCAAGTCGGGGAAGATGTCGCGCCGCAGTACTTCGAGCTCGGCCTGCGCGCTGGTGAGGGCCGACTCGGATTCGTCGATCGCCGGCACCACGACATAGGCCTGCTGCCCGCGCGCGACGTTCTTGCGCACGAACTCGTAGGCCAGCGGCTTGCGGCTCTCGCGCAGCACGAAGGTCTCGATCGGGGTCCGGCCGGGCGGCAGCTCGTCGATGACCGACAGGTCGAGATCCGCGTACTTCGTCTGCGCGAGGGTACGGGGGATCGGGGTGGCGGTCATGTGCAGCGTGTGCGGCGCCCGGCTCTTGGAGCGCAGCCGGGCCCGCTGCGCCACGCCGAAACGGTGCTGCTCGTCGATCACGACCAGCCCCAAGTTGGCGAACTCGACGTCCTCGACGATCAGCGCGTGAGTGCCGACCGCGAGGTCGCACTCGCCGCTCTCGAGGCGTCCGCGCGTCGCGCTCCGTTCGCGCGCGCCCAAGCTTCCGAAGAGCGCGTCGACCCGCACGCCGAACGGCAAGAGCAGCGGCGCCAGCTTCTGCGCGTGCTGCGAGGCGAGGATCTCGGTCGGGGCCATCAGGGCGCTCTGCACCCCGTTCTTAGCGGCCAGCACGATCGCGGCCGCCGCGACGAGCGTCTTTCCGCTGCCGACGTCGCCTTGCAGCAGCCGGTTCATCGGCGAGCTCGCGCCCATGTCGCGCCAGATCTCGGCGATGACGCGGTGCTGCGCCGCCGTCAACGGAAACGGCAACGACCCTTCGAAACGTTCGAGCAGCCCGGGCGAAGGCAGCAGCGCGGGCGCTCCGCCCGAGGCGTTGCGCTCGGCGCGTTTGAGTGCGGCGGCAAGCGCGATCCCGAAGAACTCCTCGAAGATGAGCCGCTCGCGCGCCGCGGCGGCCGCCTCGAGCGAGGACGGGCGATGGGTCTCGCGCCAAGCCCGGCGCAGCGGCCCGTAGCCGTGCTTGGCTAGAACGGCCGGCGGAATGCGGTCGTGGACGAGCGCTTCGAGCGTGTCGAGGTTGCGCTCGATCAGGCCGGCGACGGTGCGCGAGGGAAGCTCTTTGCTGGCGCGGTAGATCGGCACGATCGAACCGCGGTAGGGCTCGTCTTCGCCGAGCACCTTGTGGTGCAGGACGTTGAGCTCGACCGTGACGGAGCCGCGCGAGCGTTTGAGGGCGGCGCGACCGTGCACGAACACGCGGTCCCCGACGCCCAGCTTTCCGGCCAGCCCGCGCCGGCCGAACCAGGTCGCCTTCATCTTTCCGCTGTCGTCGGCGAGCTCGGCCGAGACGATCGGGATGCGCGCGCGAAACTCGCTGACGCTGACGACGCGCCCGAGCGCGATCTCCTCGCTCGAGTCAGGCGCGCCGGCCCGGGCGCGCGCTCTGGCCAGCGCGCCGCGCGCGATCTCCGCGATCGGGGTCGGCCTGCGCCAGTCTTTGTAATCGCGCGGATAGGTAGCCGCCAAGTCCGCCGGCGAGGAGATCTCGAGCGAGGCGAGCTTGCGCGCAAGCTCCGGACCGACGCCGCGCAGCGTTCGCAGCGAGCTGGGAGCCGGCGCCGCTACTTCGCGCGTCTCAATAGCTCTTGCCCGACCCGGTCGAGCGGGACCCCGCGTTCCTCGAGCAGGACCAGCGTGTGATACAGCAAGTCGGCGACTTCCCAGGCGATCTCGTCAGGCGCGCCGTTCTTGGCGGCGATCACGACCTCGGTCGCCTCCTCGCCGATCTTCTTCCCGATCCGGTCGACACCGCCGTGGAGCAGCTTTGCGGTGTAGCTCGTCTCGGGCGAGGCGTCACGCCGGGCCGCGATGACGGTGCGCAGGTGCTCGACCGCGTGCTCGAACGCGCCGCCCGCCGCCACAGGCCTTTCGCCGCCGAGCAGATGCTCGTCGAAGCAGCTCGTCGCCCCGGTGTGACAGGCCGGCCCGGTCGGAATGACGCGGTACAGGAGGGCGTCGGCATCGCAATCGTAATCGACGCCGACCACCTGCTGCACGTGGCCCGACGTCTCACCCTTCATCCACAGTGCCGCGCGCGAGCGGCTGTAGAGATACGTCGCGCGCTCGGCGAGGGTGCGCGCGAGGGCCTCGCGGTTGGCATAGGCCAGCGTCAGGACGGCTCCGCTGATCGCGTCCTGGATCACGACCGGGAGCAAGCCGTCCTCGCCCCAGGCGAGCTCATCGATGGACATGCGTCGAGTCTACGAGAGGTCGTATCGGTATTCCGCGTGCCGCCAGCTCGGCTTTGAGCGTGCCGATGTCAAGTTCGCCGTAGTGAAACAGCGAGGCCGCCAGGGCCGCGTCGGCGCCGGCCGACTCGAAGACCTCGGCGAAGTGCTCCGCGCAGCCCGCGCCGCCCGAGGCGATCACCGGCACCTCGACCGCCCCGCGGATCGCCCGGGTCAGGTCGAGGTCGAAGCCCGACTTCGTCCCGTCGCGGTCGATGCTCGTCAGCAGGATCTCGCCGGCCCCGAGGGCGGTCGCGTCGCTCGCCCAGGCCACGGCGTCGAGGCCCGTCGGCGTTCGGCCGCCGTCGATCACGACTTCCCAGCCGCCGGTCGCCGGGACGTGGCGCGCGTCGATCGCCAGCACCACGCACTGGCTGCCGAACGCGGCGGCAGCGGTGCGCAGCACGCTCGGGTCTCGCACCGCGGCGCTATTGAGCGAGACTTTGTCGCAGCCGGCGCGCAACAGGTCGCGAACGTCGCCGGCGTTCGAGACGCCGCCGCCGACCGCGAACGGAATCGACAGCTCCGCAGCGACCGCGCGCACCACGTCGCGCATCGCGCGGCGGCCCTCGATGGTCGCCGTGATGTCGAGGAAGACCAGTTCGTCGGCACCGCGCTCCTCGTAGAGCCGGGCGAGGGCGACCGGGTCGCCGGCGTCGGAGAGATCGACGAAGCGGACGCCCTTCACGACGCGCCCGGCTTTGATGTCGAGGCAGGGGATGATCCTGCGCGCTAGCATTGCGGCCGCGCACTCACGCCGCCGCTTCTTTCGAGCGCGCGCCGGCCGCCGACTTGTCGTCGATCGCGATCACCAGCAGAGCCAAGTCGTCGCGCGGCGCGCCTTTGCTCATGCGGCGGACGGCGCCCACGAGCTCGTCGGCACAGGTCTGCGGATCGGCCGAGGTCTGGCGCAGCAACGCCATCGCGCCCGAGTCGTCGAGGAGATTTCCCTCGGCGTCGCGAGCTTCGGTGAGCCCGTCGGTCGCCAGCACGAGCAGGTCGCCGGTGGCGAGCGGGAGGGTGCGGTTCTCGTAAACGGTCGATTCGGCCAAGCCGACGATCGGCCCCGTTACGTCGAGCTGCACGACCTGGTCGCCGCGCCGCCGAAAAGCCCCGGCGTGACCGGCGCTGGCGTACTGGAAGGCGGCCCGGTCCACGTCGATGATGCCGACGAAGGCGACCACGAAGATCGACGGATCGCGGATCGTTTCCAGGAAGAGTTGGTTGAAGCTGGTCAGGATCGCGGCCGGGTCGGCATTGGTGAACGCCAGCGTGCGCATCGAGTACTTCACGAAGGCCGTATTGACGGCGGCCTCGATGCCCTTGCCGCTCACGTCGGCGACGATCACGAGGCCGCGGGCGTCGTCGATCCGGCGCACGTCGTAGAGGTCGCCGCCGACCGCCGAATCGGCGTCGGCCGAAAGGTAGGCCGTCCCGATGCGCGAGCCCGGCAGCTGGTCCAAGTCCGTCCGGAAGGCGCCTTGCAGCGTTTCGACGATCGAGCGTTCACGGTCGATCTTGGAGAGCATCTTCGCACGTGAGGCGACGAAGGCCGCCGCGATGAAGGCGAACAGCCCGATCGCCGCGATGCCGCCGAAGAAGGCTTCATTTATGCGCTGGCGGAGCTGCCGCTGGGCCTGTTCGAGTCGCATCTGCAGCAGATCGTGGACGCGGTTCGAGTCGCCTCGCAATTGATCGACCAAGATCTTCCCCAGGGTCTCCCGCGTCAGCGCGTTGCGGGCGTGCGGCTGGGTTACCAGCGGATGGGCGACCTCGTGCTGCCAGGTCTCGTGCAGGCTCCGCATCTCCGCGATCGACGAGGCCATTTCGGTGATGCCGAGCGATTTGGTCCGGCGCTGGAAATCGTCGAGGGCGATGCTGTAGCGGTCGGCGTTCGCCAGATAGGGCTCGAGGAAATATGTCTGGCCCGAGGCCAGGTAGCCGCGCAGGCCGTTCTCCTCCTCGAGCTGGACGCGGATGACTTCGTCGACTTGCTGCTGGGCGTCGACCAGCGTCCGCTGCAGGGTGGCCGCGTCGTCGAGCTGGTTGTAGATGCGCAGCGAGCTCAAGACGGCGACCGCCACGAACGCGGCCAAGAGCGCGACGAGCAGGAGCGCGCTTGGCACTCTCGAGCTCCGGTTAGCCGTGTGGTCCGCTGGAAGCATAGTGTCGGGGGTGGCCTTCACGGGTCGTCCGTGCTCGGCCGGGGGCTTTCTCCGAAAGCAGTGCTCCAAATCTGCTAACGCAGACTTGGGGGGAGTTCTTGAGGCGACGCCCAGATTCGAACTGGGGAATAGAGCTTTTGCAGAGCTCCGCCTTACCACTTGGCTACGTCGCCGCGACCATCGAAGACCGAGCGGGTGGCGGGAATCGAACCCGCGCGTCGACCTTGGGAAGGTCACAGGCTACCATTACATCACACCCGCGGACGTGATGGACTCTCTCCGGTTCTCCCCCTACTAGGAAGCTCCCGCTCCAGCAAGCGCTCGAAACCCTTGCTCGCTTTCATCTCAAGCGCTCCGCTCGTTCGGCCCACGGCCCCGCGGCGGAGCTTGCCGGCCCACGGAGGTCGCGCTCGGCTTGCGAGCGCGGCCCGGGCCGGCGTCAGGATTTACTTAGGGAGCGTTTCAAATCCGCGCGAGATCTTGGAGAGGAGCTCGACGAGCGTCCTCTTTTCGGTCTGAGAGAGCGTCCTCATCGCGGCTTTATTCCGCGCGAAGTAAGCTGGCAGCATCGAGCCGATGACGCGCTTTCCGGTACGGGAAAGCGAGACGAACGAAACCCGGCGGTCTTCGGTGCTCGCCTTGCGCTCGATGTAGCCGTCGCGCTCGAGCCCCGCGACCAGCCCCGTCACGTTCGCTTGCGTCGTCCCAAGATAGCGGCGCAAGTCGGAGAGCGAGATCGGACGGCCTTCCGCGTGCAGGACGATCAACACACCGAATTTTTGCGGAGTCAGCCCCGCGTCGAGAAACCAGGAACCAACGGCGTTCTCCACGCGTTGCGCCGTCGTACGCAGCGCGAGTAACGCCCGCAGGGCCGGGGCATCGAAGTCGGCGAACCGCCTCCGATGGCCGACGAAGTGACTGTCGGGCCAGCCGACGATATCCTCGGATTCGCTTATGTCGCCGTCTCTCATATTCATCATGCTATCACACGCCGCGGAGCATTAATGCTTGCGATGTTTTCCTCATTAAGGAGTTTCTCGTGAAGAAATTCTTCGTGACCCTTGCCGTTGCCGGCGCGATCGCTATGAGCGTCGCTCCGGGCCCTATTTCGGCTCAAACCGTCCTCGCCAAGAGGGGCTGGATCGTGGACGGGGTGTTGCAGCAGACGCTGAACTCGAAGACCAACCACGATGGGGATACCTTTACCTTAACTGAAAAAGATACGCTTTTCCACCATAATCCCGCGCTCAAGGGGGCAATTATCGAAGGTCACCTGGAAAACGTGACCCCGGCGGGCCCGACGCACAAGGCGACGTTGTCCATCATCTTGGACGACCTCAAGATGCCCGACGGTTCGACCCTTCCGATTCACGCGAAAATCGATTCGATCAAGGAGTTCGAGCCCAAGACGCACCACATGCGCGACGCGGCCCTCATCATCGGCGGAGCGGTCGCCGGCCACATGGCTGCCAAACAGCACCACGGCGGCCTCGCGGGCGCGGCGGCGGGTTTTGCGCTCGCCTCTACCATGAAGAGCGACGTCAACGTCAAGCAGGGCACGCTCGTCAACCTGAAGCTAACCCAGGACCTGGTAGAAGCTGCTCCAGGAACGTCGCCGACTTAGGTTCGGCTAGCGGCGTGATGCCTCGCAAGCTCGTCGGCGAGCTCGTCTAAATCGGTCACGCTGAAGTCGACCTCGCCCCTCGGGGCGGGGTCGGCTTTTTCCGGTGACCCAAATTCGTAAGGTCGTACAACAAACGCAGTTCGGAGTCCCTGCGTCGCCGCCGCGCGTAAATCTCCGACGTGCGCCGCGACCAGCATGACCTGATGCGGCGCAAGCCCCAAGAGCGCCGCGGCCCCCAGGTACGTTTCGGGGTCGGGCTTGTAGTGGCGGAACACCTCTGACGACAAGATCGCATCGAAGCGCAAATCGCCGTGCCGGGCCAGGTCGATCAGCAGTGAGAGGTTTCCGTTCGAGAGCGTGCCGAGGACGTAGCCGCGGCGCAGCCGCGCAAGGCCGGCCGGCACGTCGGGCCACGGGTCGAGGCGGTGCCAGGCGCTCACGCAGCGCGCGACCTCGCGCGCGTCGAGCTCGGGCAGGCCGAAACGGGGTGCAAGCTCGGCGAACGATCGGGTCTGCAGTTCGTCGAGATTCGTCCAGGGCAGCTCGCCGCTGCGCACGCGCTGCATCGAAGGCACGTACGCGGCTCGCCAGGCGTCGGCGAACGCCGTCCAATCGGCCTCGAGGCCACGCTCGCGCCCGAACGCAGCCAGCTCGCGAGCCACGCCGCCGCGCCAATCGACGAGCGTTCCGAAAACGTCGAAGAGCAGCGCGCGAACTTCGTTCACGTTCATCGGTAAATTACGCCGTCACGATCTTGGCGGCGCTCTCGAGGTCGAGCTCCGACGTCGAGATCTCGCGCATCTTAAACTTTTGGACCTTGCCGGTTACGGTCATCGGAAGCTCTGCCGTGAATTTCACGTAGCGGGGCACCTTGTAGTGGGCGATCTTGCCTCTGCAGAATTCGCGAATCTCTTCCTCGGTCGCCTGCTGGCCCTCGTGCAGGATGACCCAGGCGCACAGCTCTTCGCCGTACTTCTCGTCCGGCACGCCGATGACCGAGACGTCCTTGACGGCGGGGTGAGCGTAGAGAAACTCCTCGACCTCGCGCGGATAGATGTTCTCGCCTCCCCGGATGACCATGTCCTTGATTCGGCCCGCGATGTTGAGGTAGCCGTCCTCGTCCATGGTCGCGATGTCGCCGGTGTGCATGTAGCGCGCCGCGTCGATCGCCTTGGCGGTGTTGTCCTGGTCTTGCCAATAGCCGAGCATGACGCTGTAGCCGCGGGTGCACAGTTCGCCCGGCGTGCCGCGCGGCACGATCGCTCCCTGCCCGTCGACGATCTTGACCTCGATGTGCGGATGGACGCGGCCCACGGTCGAGGTGCGCTTCTCGAGCGGATCGTCGACCGAGGTCTGGGTCGAGACGGGCGACGTCTCGGTCATGCCGTAGCAGATGGTCACCTCGGCCATGTGCATCTCGCTCTGCACGCGGCGCATAACCTCGACGGGACAGGGCGAACCGGCCATGATTCCGGTGCGCAGCGTCGAGAAGTTGAAGCGGCCGAAATCGGGCAGCGCCAGCTCGGCGATGAACATGGTCGGAACGCCGTACAGCGAGGTGCAGCGCTCCTTCTGCACCGCCTCCAGGGTCAGAACCGGATCGAACGTGTAGTTCGGAATGACGATCGTCGCTCCGTGCGTGACGATCGCCAAATTGCCGAGCACCATGCCGAAACAATGGTAGAACGGAACCGGCACGCACACGCGGTCCGCGTTCGTGTACCGGCAGCCTTCGCCGATGAAGAAGCCGTTGTTGAGGATGTTGTGATGCGACAGCGTCGCGCCCTTGGGGAAGCCCGTCGTCCCCGAGGTGTACTGGATGTTGATCGGTTCGTCGAACTGCGTCTCCGCCAGCCGCTCGGCCAGCGTTTCGGCGCTGACGGATGCGGCGGCCAGGCTCACGTCGCTCCAACGCAGCGCGCCTTCGAGCGGCTCGTTCAACTCGTCGTCGCCGATCAGCACGACGGTCCGCAGGTCCGCAAGCATCGGCCGGATCTCTCGGACGATCTCGACGTAGTCGGTCGATTTGTGACGGACCTGCGTGAGCAGCACCGATACGCCGCTCTGACGCAGCGCGTACGAGGCCTCCGAGCTGCGATAGGCAGGATTGACGTTGACCAGAATAGCGCCGATCTTGGGCGTTGCGAACTGCGCGATCACCCATTCGAGCGTATTCGTCGACCAGATGCCGACGCGGTCGCCGTGCCGCACGCCCAGCGCAATTAAGCCTCGCGCAAACTCGTCGGTCGCGGCGCGCATCTCGGCGTACGTCAGACGCACGCCCTGGTGCACCGAAACGACGGCCTCGGTCTGTGGATAAGCCGCCGCGATCCGATCGAAGTTGGCGCCGAGCGTCTCCCCAAGCAAGGGAATGGGGCTCGCGCCGTGAGCGTAGGAGGTGTTCATGCGCGCAGATTCGTGCGGCCGGCTAACCTCCCTGGTGGCGATCCGCACTGGTGCTCTCACGACGTCCGGCGGAACTGAAACAAAAGCGCCGCTCGCGTTCTATATGGGGCACCAAACGCACCCGAGAGGCACTCACATGATCAAGCCCCGTAACATCGACGACGACCGCCGCGGCGACGTGCCGCGCACCACCATCCGTTTCCCCAAGCCCGCGGGCGACTTCGACGGCTGGGGCCCGCGCCTGCGCTACTAGTGTACTAGCATCGCTGCGTTCGCGCCGGAGCTACTCCGGATCGGCGAACAGCATCTCGAGGTCTTCGCGCGTCAGCGTTTTGGCGAGCGCGCCGTCGGCCTTGATGATATTGCGCGAGAGTGACGCCTTGCGCTCGGCCAGCGCGCGGATCTTCTCCTCGACGGTCCCACTGGTCACGAGCCGGTACGCGGTGACCGCCCGATGCTGGCCGATCCGATGCGTGCGGTCGATTGCCTGGCGCTCGACCGCGGGATTCCACCAGGGGTCGTAGAGGATCACGTAGTCCGCCGCCGTCAGCGTGAGCCCGACCCCGCCCGCCTTGAGCGAGCACAGGAAGAGCGGCGGACCGTCGGGCCGCATGAAGTGCGCGACCTCGCGCTGACGATCCCGATCCTTCGTCGCCCCGTCCAGATAACCGTAGGCGAGGTCGCGTTCGTCGAGCGCGCCGCGCATGATCCGCAGCATCGAAGCGAAGGCGCTGAAAACGAGCAAGCGGTGACCGCCCGAGAGCACTTCTTCGACCGTCTCCAGGAACGCCTCGAACTTGGCGCTGGCCTCCGGGTCTCCGCGATGCTCCTCGAAGAGCAGCCCGGGGTGGGCGCAGATCTGCCGCAAGCGCGTGAGGGCCGCCAGAACGTGTACGGTGGCGCCCTCGATGCCCTGTTGCTCGACGACCGCGAACACCTCGCGCCGGGCCGCCTCGGCGACGCCGCGGTACAAGCGCCGCTGCAACGGCGACAGGTCGCACTCGAGGACGACTTCAGTGCGGTCGGGCAGTTCGGGGGCGACGTCTTCCTTCGTGCGGCGCAGCAAGAACGGCTCGAGCCGCGAGCGCAGCACGGCGATCGCGGACGCGTCGTTCTCGGCGATGGGTACCTCGAAGCGGCGCCGGAACGACGTCTCGCTGCCCAAGAGCCCCGGTTCCACGAAGGCGAAGATCGCCCAGAGGTCGCGCAGCGAGTTTTCCACGGGGGTGCCGGTCAGCGCCAGGCGGTGCTCGGCCTGCAGGCTGCGCAGCACGCGCGCGATCTGTGACGACGGATTCTTCGCGTTCTGCGCTTCGTCGAGGATGAGCGAACGGAAGCGGTATTGCGAGAGCTGCTGCGCGTCGAGCCGGGCCAGCGCATACGAGGTGATGACGACGTCGGCCTCGGCTACGAGGTCGTAGCGCGCCGCCCGCTCGCTGCCCGAGTGGAGCCGCAGCGTTTTAAGCTCCGGCGCGAAGCGCGCGATCTCGTTCTCCCAGGTGTGCGTCACCGAGGTCGGCGCGATCACGAGCGACGGAACTTGCCCCTCGACGAGCTTGCGCCGCAACAGATAGGCGACGACTTGGATCGTCTTGCCGAGGCCCATCTCGTCGGCCAAGATGCCGCCGAAGCTGAACTCGGCGAGGTAGGCCAGGAAGTCCAGGCCGCGCTGCTGGTACCCGCGCAGCGAGCCGTTGTGCAGCTCGGGCTGCTCGACGACCGGGATGCCGCCGAAGTTGCGCAGCTTCTCGCGAACCGCTTCGACCTCGGGCGGCAGCGAGACGGAGCCGAAGTTATCGTGCAGCTCGTCGCGCAGGGCGAGCAGCGCGGCGAAGCCGCTCCGCCTGCGCTCCGCCAAGTCGCTCAGCAGCGAGTTGCGCTCGCGCAGACGGCCCACGTCGACGAGCTTGCCGCGAACCTCCGCGAAGCGGCCCGAGGTCGAGAGGAGCGCCGCCAGTTCCTTTTGCGTGAGCGCCGCGCCGCCGTCGCCGACGAAGACGTCGACCTTGAGCTCGAACCAGTCCGCGTCGTGCGTCGCGCGTTGCGCCGACACGCTGATATCGAGCTCGCTCTTGCCGTGCGCCAGCTCGAAGAGACCGGGATCGAGGCGCACGCTCAGATTCGACCACTCCGGCAGCACGTCGCGCACGAAGGTCGCGGCGCGATCGGCCCCGTGCAGCGCGAAGCCGTCGCTCGAGCGCGGCACGAAGCCGGCCCCGAGCAGGCGCGCGCGCAGCTGCGCGGCGTGATCCGGCGTGAAGCGCACGTAGCCCTCGTCGACCCGCGCGATCGCACCCAATAACGTGAACGGTGCGCGAGCTCCGCTCGCGCGGTCGATGAAGGTCAAGCTCGCGACCAGCGCGCCGGCGACCCACCCCAAGGCGACCTCGGCCGTCGCGTCGCCCGCGTCGACGATCGCCAGATCGGCGAGGTCTTGCGAGGTGAGGAACGGAGCGACCCGAGCGATCGTGCGCGGCGAAGGCGTCCCCGCGCCGACGAGCGTGCCGTTCGCCGAGCGCGCCGCTTCGATCGCCTTGCGCGCGTCGAAGGTGCCGTCGACCAGGTAGACGGCACGCCGGGTGGCGATCCAGATCGGCGGCCCCTCGAGAATCAGCGCCTCGCGCGCCGCGATGCGCGTACCGTCGAGCGTCTCGAAGAGCGGCGCGAAGCTCTCGCCGTGCCGCGTCGCGCGCAGCGTCAGGCCGCGCAGGTCGACCGCGAACTGGGGCAGCTCCGAAGGATGGCGCCCGAGCGACGGTTCGGCATCGAAGCGCAACCGCGGATGCCGGGCCAGCCGGAACAGGGAGCGCGCGAGCGCCCGCGACGCATTGCGCCCGGCAAACGCCTCCTGTACCGCTTCGTCGCGAATGAGCTCGCGGTCGACGTCGTCCCAGTCGTCGACCGGACTTGCGTCCATCATCGCCGCGATCGCTTGCGCGTCGCGCACGGCGCCGCGCAGCCGCGGAGAATCGAGGACCAGCGCGGCCGCGAGCACGGTGCCGTCAGGCGACGAGAAGACGGGCCAGATGCAACGCGCCCGCAGCGCGCGCGACTCGACGCGAAACGCCGGCAGCCACGACAGATCGGCCTCGCTTTGCGGCGAGCGCTCTTCGAGCTCGGTCTGCGAACGGACCGTTTCAAGCGTTGCGACGACGTGCTCGCAGATGCCGCTGCCGCCGCACGAGCAGACGGCCCGCAGCGCGAGAGGTCCGGTGCCGCCGCCCCACTCGATCGAGACCTCGGGAGTCGAAGCGGCCCGCGGATCCTTGACGGTCGCGTCGATCTTGAGGTCCTCGACCGCGCGAAGGGTGACGTGCCCGTCTTCGACGAGGGCGAGCGCGTTACGTACCAGGTCGCGTGCGAACCATGACCCGATCGCGGCGGGGAGGCGCGAACGCCACGTCGCGAACGGTGTCACTGGGGTCCCCGCGTTGCTTTACGAACCGACCGTCAGCTCCGGCGCCGGAGGTGCCGGCGGCTCGACGGAGGGGATTTTCGAGAAGCGCAGTTTGTCCGGATTGTCGGGGTTGACTTCGGCGAGGATGCGATCGCCGGCCGTGAAGTTGCCCTTGAGCAGCTCTTCGGCCAGCTCGTCCTCGACCTCGCGTTGGATTGCGCGGCGCAGCGGCCGGGCTCCGAACTGCGGATCCCATCCCTTGCGGGCGAGCAGCTGCTTCGCTTCTTCCACGACTTCGAGGTGCATGTCTTGCGCCTTGACTTCGCGGATGACTTTCTCGAGCTCGAGTCCGACGATCTGTTCGATCTGCTCGCGGCTGAGCTGATGGAAGACGACGATCTCGTCGACGCGGTTGAGGAACTCGGGCCGGAAGGTGTGCTTGACCTCTTCCAGCACTTTGTTGCGCATCTTATCGTAAGCTTGCTCGTCGGTTTCACCCGTCGCCTTGCTCGGACGGAAGCCCATCTCGGTCGTCGTCGTCATGCCCGTGGCACCGACGTTCGAGGTCATGATGATGACCGAGTTCTTGAAGTCGACGACGCGGCCTTGAGAATCGGTCAGGCGACCGTCCTCGAGGACTTGCAGGAGCAGGTTGAAGACGTCCGGATGCGCCTTCTCGATCTCGTCGAGCAAGACGACGCAGTACGGGCGACGGCGCACCGCTTCGGTGAGTTGGCCGCCTTCTTCGTAACCGACGTATCCGGGCGGAGCGCCGACCAGACGCGAGACGGCGTACTTCTCCATGTATTCCGACATGTCGATGCGGATGATCGACTCGGAATCGTCGAACAGATACTCGGCCAGGCTGCGCGCCACTTCCGTCTTGCCGACGCCGGTCGGACCGAGGAAGATGAACGAGCCGATCGGGCGTTTGGGATTCTTCAACCCGGCGCGGGAGCGGCGGATAGCGCGCGTCACGACCTCGATCGCCGGATCCTGACCGACGACGCGCTTGTGCAGCTGATCCTTCATCCCGAGCAGCTTCTGCGTCTCGGCCTGCGCCAGTTTGCTCACCGGTATCCGGGTCCACGAGGAGACGATGTGGGCGATGTCTTCCTCGGTGACTTTGATCGTCTTGTCGGCATGCGTCTTGCGCTCTTGCCACTCTTGCTCGAGGCGCTGCTTCTCGAGGCGCAGCTTCTCCTCGCGATCGCGAATCGCGGCCGCCTTCTCGAACTCCTGCGATTTGACGACCTGCTCTTTTTCCGCTTTGACCTTGCGGATCTGATTCTCGACCTCGCGGATCTCGGGCGGCGGCAGCGTCGCCTGCAGGCGCACGCGCGAGCTCGCTTCGTCGACGAGGTCGACGGCCTTGTCGGGCAGGAAGCGATCGCTGATGTACCGGTCGCTCAGCTTGGCCGCGGCGGTCAGCGCTTCGTCGGTGATCGTGACCTTGTGGTGCGCTTCGTAGCGATCGCGCAGACCCTTGAGGATCTCGATCGTCTCTTCGACGCTGGGCTCGCCGACCATCACCGGCTGGAAGCGGCGCTCGAGCGCGCTATCCTTCTCGATGTGCTTGCGGAACTCGTTGAGCGTCGTCGCGCCGATGCATTGCAGCTCGCCGCGCGCCAGCGCCGGCTTGATGATGTTGGAGGCGTCGATCGCGCCTTCGGCCGCGCCCGCGCCGACCAGCGTGTGCAGCTCGTCGATGAACAGGATGATCTCGCCGGAGGCGGCGCGGATCTCGTCCATGACGCGCTTCATGCGCTCCTCGAACTCGCCGCGGTACTTCGTGCCCGCGACCAGCCCGGCGAGATCGAGCGTGATG
Source organism: Vulcanimicrobiaceae bacterium (assembly GCA_052267165.1). Classification (GTDB taxonomy): domain Bacteria; phylum Vulcanimicrobiota; class Vulcanimicrobiia; order Vulcanimicrobiales; family Vulcanimicrobiaceae; genus CAWICD01. The sequence continues at coordinate 151,720 of JBKQHO010000039.1, forward strand.
ACGCGGCGGTCGCGCAACGGTTCGGGAACCTCGCCCTTGACGACGCGTTGCGCGAGGCCTTCGGCGATCGCCGTCTTGCCGACGCCGGGTTCGCCGATGAGGGCCGGGTTGTTCTTGGTGCGCCGCGCGAGAATTTGAATGACGCGCTCGATTTCGTTAGCTCGCCCGATGACCGGATCGAGCTTGTTGTCGCGGGCCAGGGTCGTCAAGTCGCGCCCGTACGCATCGAGGGTCGGCGTCTTCGACTTCCCCTTGGGAGCGACGGGCTGACCCTCCGCGCCGAGCAGCGACGTCGTCTGGACACGCACCTTCGCCGGATCGACCCCCAAGTTCGTCAGTACGCGCGCGGCGACGCCTTCGCCTTCGCGAATCAGGCCCAGCAGCAGATGCTCCGTGCCGATATAATTGTGATTGAGCTGACGCGCCTCTTCGAAAGCAAGTTCGATCACGCGCTTGGCACGTGGCGTGAAAACCATCTCCTGTTGGACGGTCTGTCCCCCGCGGCCCACGATCGCCTCGACCTCCTGCCGAACCTTCGCAAGGTTGACCCCAAGGGTCTCGAGGACTTTGGCGGCCAGGCTCTCACCCTCGGAAATGATCCCGAGCAGGATGTGCTCGGTCCCGATGTAGTTGTTCCCAAGCCGCTGCGCCTCTTCTTGGGCGAGGACGATGCTGCGCCGCGCGCGCTCGGTAAACGGTTCCCACATTGACATACTGGTTAGACTCCCTGTCCGCCGGCCACGATGCTTTCCCGACGCACCTCCGGTGCGACTTGCGGGCTGCCCGGCACATCACCTCTGTCGGAAGGCCGGGTCGGCCGCCGTATGTGACAATAACCGATGCCGGGAGCATTCCGGTTTCGGCCGGACGCAAGGTCGGGTCCCTCCGCCCTGGTACACCGCGTCCCTTTACAACGGGAAACGAGTGTGAACGAACCCGTTAACCGTTCAAGACTTGCGCCGCAAGGCCGCACCCGACTCGCGCAAACGGCGGCCGAGCGCCGCGTCGTCGCCCGCCTTGAAGAACTCCCGCAATGCGAACTCGATGACCGCACTCTCGCTCACCCGCTCGTGGAAAGCGAAATAGCGCAGCCGCTCCGCGACCACGCTGTCGAGCGTATGCGACACGGTTGATATCTTGAGCGTCTTGCGCGCCGGGCGGGTCGCCTCCGGCTCGGTTGCGGCCGGGACCTCGGTGTTCGAGGAGGCCTTCCCGTCCAGCGGCGTCAGCTTTCGAGCGGGGCGCGTTCCGCCGGCTTTGCCGGCACGCTTCTTAGTAGGCACGCGACGTTTTGCTCACGACGAACCGATGACTCCTTTGCGCTTCTACTTCTGCTTTACCCGAGCGACCGAACCTTGTCACTCCGGGCCAGCGAAGGCCCTCCTTCCTTCCCCTTGACGGGAATCGAGGCTCGCCGGATTTCCGGTCGAAGGACGCAGCGTGAGCCTGTCGGTCGGCGACCGCTTCGAAAGCACTTCACGTTCGCACGCGAGGACAGCATCGATTTCCCGCGCCTCGTCGAGGATTGAATCCGACCCATCACGACGAGGAATTCGCAAGCGCGACCCGCTTCGGGGGCTCGATCGCCTCCGGAGCGCACACCGTCGCCTACCTGATGGCGTTCTGGGCGGCCGAGACGACGCGGCGCGGCCCCGGGGTCGGGCTCGAGTTCACGTTTCGTCTGGTCGGGCCGGCCAAGCCCGACGAGCCGTTGACCTTCCGCTGGGAGGTAACGGGAATCGAACCGAGCGAGCGACCCAAGGGTCGGCTGGTCAGCCCGAACGGAGCGGTGCTCGCGCCCGGCGACCGCACCGTGGTCGAAGCTTTGGCGAAGGTCCTCTCGGTCGATCGCCTGTAAGGAAAAAGGGTCGGCCCCAGCCGTGCCGCTCAGCGGCTGTGAGCGGCGGCCTTCACCGCGCGGGCCGCGTAGACGTCGGCCATCGCCGCTCGATACGCTGCGGAGGCTTGAATGTCGGAGCGCACGTCGACGCCGGCCGTCACGCCCGCACAGGCGGCTTTGACCGCCGCCTCGTCGCCCGGATCGACGCCCTCGAGAGCCTTCTCGACGGCATCGGCGCGAAACGCCGTGTCGGCGACGCCGGTCACCGCCACGCGGGCCGACTTGACCCGACGGTCGTGAACGTCGAGCTTGACCGCGACGCCGACCAGCGGATAGTGCGACGCCGGATGCGCGAACTTCGTGTACGCCGAGTGGGCCGTGCCCTCGAACGCGATCTCCGTGAGCACTTCGTCGCGCGCGAGCGCGGTGTCGAACATCCCGTGCAAGAAATTCGCGATCGGCACGCTGCGCGTGCCGTTCTTTCCGAACAAGGTCAAGGTCGCGTCGAGCGCGTGGGCCGCGGCCGAGAAGTCGCAGGCCGGATCGCCGTGCGCCAGCGCCCCGCCGATCGTGCCGCGGTTGCGGACTTGCGGATCGCCCAGGGCGTTCGCAGCGTCCCACAACACGCGAGCGTGACGGTGTAAGACCTCGCTTGCCGCCAGGCTCGCGTGCGTCGTCAGCGCGCCGAGCGTGAAGTGGCCGTTCACGTAGTGCACGCCGCTGAGCTCGGGGATCGCCTGGATGTCGACGAGCAGGCTCGGCGCCGCCAGCCGCATCTTCATCATCGGAATGAGGCTGTGGCCGCCGGCGAGGAGCTTGGCATCCGCGTTGCCGGCCAAGATCGCGACCGCTTCTTGCAGCGACGCGGGGCGCGTGTATTCGAAAGCCGCTGGCATCATGGCTTGGCGCTTCCTTTCCCATTCGATTCGGCGTGCATGGCGCGCCAAAGTTTCTCCGGTCGCAGCGGCATGTCGATGTTCGCGACGCCGAGCGGCGCGAGCGCGTCCAACACGGCGTTGACGACCGCCGGCGTCGAGCCGATGGTGCCGGCTTCGCCGACACCTTTGATCCCGAGCGGGTTGACGGTCGTCGGCGTCGTCGTGTGATGCGTCTCGAAGGCGACGAGCTGGTTGGCGTGGGGCATCACGTAATCCAGGAAGGTCCCCGTGACGAGCTGACCGCCTTCGTCGTACACGCCCTCCTCATAGAGCGCCTGCGCGATCCCTTGCGCGAGGCCGCCGTGGATTTGGCCCTCGACGATCAGCGGGTTGATCTGCGGCCCGCAGTCGTCGACCGCGACGTAGCGCTCGATCTTCACTTCGCCCGTCTGAGCGTCGACTTCGACGACGCAGACGTGCGCGCCGAAGGGATAGACGAAGTTGGGCGGCTCGAAGCGGCGCGTCGCATCGAGACCCGGCTCGACGCCCGGCGGCAAGTCGATGCCGCGGAAGGCGATGAAGCCGGCTTCGGCAGTCGTCATCGATTTCGAGGGATCGCCCTTGACGACGACCTTCCCGTCTCGGTACTCCAAGTCGTCGGGGTTGGCTTCCCAGCGGTGCGCCGCGATCTTGATCGCCTTGGCCTGAATCGAATCGATCGCGAGCTTGAGGGCGGCGCCGCCGACGGCGGTTCCGCGCGAGCCGAACGTGCCGACGCCGTATTGCACGCGGTCGGTGTCGCCGTGAATGACGATGACTTTATCGATCGGCACGCCGAGCTCGTCGGCGACGATCTGCGCGAAGGTCGTCTCCTGACCCTGGCCGTGCGGCGAGACGCCGGTGAGCACCGTCACGCTGCCGGTCGGTTCGATGCGGATCGTAGCGCTGTCCCAGCCCGGCGCCGGCATCGCCGACGACGGACCCATCCCGCAGACTTCGACGTACGTCGAGAGCCCGATGCCGAGATAGCGGCCTTGTTTGCGCAGCTCGACCTGGCGCGCGCGCAAGCCGGTGTAATCAACGATCTGCAGCGCCTTCTCGAGCGACGCGGCGTAATTTCCGCTGTCGTACGTCAGGCCCGTGATCGTCGTGAACGGAAACACGTCGGACCCGAGAAAGTTCCGGCGGCGTACTTCTGCCGGGTCGAATCCGAGCTCGCGCGCGACCAAGTCGACCGCGCGTTCGATCAAGAACGTGGCTTCCGGACGGCCCGCGCCGCGGTACGCGTCGGTCGCCATCGTGTTGGTGAACAGCCCGACGATGTCGCACTGCAAGCCTTCGAGCTTGTAGCAGCCGGGTGCCATCAGCGCCGTGAACGTCGGGATGCCCGGCGTCAAGAGCTGATGGTAGGCTCCCAGATCGGCCAACACCTTGACGCGCAATCCGAGGATCGTGCCGTCCTTGCGCGCGCCGATCTCGACGTACTGGACTTGGGCGCGGCCGTGGGTCATCGCCTGAAAGTTCTCCGAGCGGGTCTCGATGAATTTTACCGGCCGGCCCAGCTGCATCGAGATCCACGAGACCAAGCCTTCTTCGCGGTAGAAATTCAGCTTTGCGCCGAAGCCGCCGCCGACTTCGGGCGCGACGACGCGCACCTGCGTTTCTTCCAGGCCGAGCAGGCCCGCCAAATTCGTGCGCAACAGGTGCGGGATCTGCGTCGAGGAGTAGAGGGTGAGCTTGCCGGCGCCAACGTCCCACTGCGCGAGCATCGCGCGCGCTTCCATCGGACACGGCACCAGCCGCTGATTGACGATGCGGGCCTTGATGACGACCTCGGCCTTGGCGAACGCGCCCTCGACGTCGCCGGCTTTCACCGGAAACTCGTAGGCGACGTTGCTCCCCAGCGACTCGTGCACGAACGGTCCGCCCGCGACCGCCTTGTCCAAATCGACGACGACGGGCAGCTCCTCGTACTGGACCTCGACGGCCTCGGCGGCGTCGCGCGCCGCATACGCGTCGTTGGCCAGGACGACGGCGACGGTCTCGCCCGCGTGGCGCACTTCGTCGGTCGCGAGCAAGGGATTCGGCGGCTTCTTGAGGCCCGGCAAGTCCGCCGCGACCGGGATCGTGCCGGTCAGGCCGGCTTTGGCCAGATCGGCCGCGGCGTAGGCCGCGAAGACGCCGGGGCACGCCTTGGCCGGCGCGACGTCGACCTTGAGCAGCTTGGCGTGGCCGTACGGGCTGCGTACGAATGCGGCGTAGAGCGTTCCGGGAAGCTTGATGTCGTCGACGTAGAACGCGCGCCCGGTGATGAGGCGCGGATCCTCGCGGCGCTTGATGCGCGAGCCGACCATCGTGTTGAACGCCATTACGAACCACCTCCCACCGGCAGCAGCTCCTTGACGCTCTTGCGCGGCGTCTCGTTCCGAAGCGTCTCCGCGGCCGCACGCACGGCCCGCACGATGTTCTCGTAACCCGTGCAGCGGCACAGATTGCCTTGCAATCCCTCGCGGATCTGCGCGTCGCTCGGCTCGGGGTTTCGCTGCAGCAGATCGACGGCCGCGACGATCATGCCCGGCGTGCAATAGCCGCACTGCAAACCGTGCTTGGCCCAAAACGCTTCCTGCATGGGGTGGAGCGCGCCGGCGTCACCGAGCCCCTCGATCGTCGTCACGGCGTGCCCGTCGGCTTGGACGGCGAAAACGGTGCAGCTCTTGACCGACTTGCCGTCAAGCAGCACCGTGCAAGCGCCGCAGCTCGACGTGTCGCAACCGACGTGCGTCCCTGTCAGTCCGAGCTTTTCGCGCAACAGGTGAACGAGAAGCAAACGAGGCTCGACGTCGACGGCTTGCCGGGTTCCGTTCACGTCAATGTGAATCGTTGGCATGGAGAACCTCCGCGCAGATCCTGAGCCGTTGTGCTACCGCTTGCAGAATAAAACTCCTCGTGCTCGCCGGCCGTACGGGACCTAATTATCTCTCGCGCGAAAGCACGACGTCTACCATGCAGATGTCGCTCGATGTCGAGGGTTTGATCGAACGCTTGCACTCCGCAGGCTATCTCGCAGATCGCGGGCTCGGAACGGCGCTTGCCTGTGCGGTCGCCTTGCACCGTCCGCTGCTGCTCGAAGGCGATGCCGGGGTCGGCAAGACGGAGGCGGCGCGTGCGCTGGCCAGCGCCTACGACGCGCAGTTCGTCCGGCTGCAATGCTACGAGGGCTTGGACCTCTACGCCGCGGCGTACGATTGGAACTACGGCAAGCAACTGCTCGCGATTCGCGCCGCCGAAGCGCGCCACGAGCGCCCGCCCGACCTCTACGGGAACGACTTCCTTATTCGCCGCCCGCTCTTGGCGGCGCTGGACAGCCGCCGCGAGCGCGGGATGGTGCTGTTGATCGACGAGATCGACCGGGCCGACGACGAGTTCGAAGCCTTCTTGCTCGAATTCTTGCAAGACTACGCGATGACCATCCCCGAGCGGGGACGGATCGCCGCCGAGCATCCGCCGATCGTCATTCTGACCTCGAACCGCACGCGCGACCTGCACGACGCGCTCAAGCGGCGCTGCTTCTATCATTGGATCGGGCACCCGACGGTGGAGCGCGAGATCGAGATCTTACGGCTGCGCCTTCCGCGCCTATCGGCCGAGCTCGCGGCCGGCGTCGCGCGCGCCGTCGCGGTGCTGCGCTCGAGCGAGCTGCGCAAGCCTCCGGGGATCGCGGAGGCGATCGATTGGGCGCAGACGCTTGCCGTCTTAGGGAAGGAGCGTGTCGAGCCGGCCGCCCTCGACGAATCGCTCGGTATGGTCGTGAAGTATCCCGAGGATCTCGAGATCGCCCGGGCGGCCCTTGGGTCGCAGCTCGCGTGAGCGGGGGTTGCGGCTTCGCCGAGCTGGCGGGCACCTTCGACCGCGCGCTGGCGGTGCGCGGCGTCGATGCCGGCACGCGCCGCGCGAGCGCCTTCACGCAGACGCTCGCCGCCTTTCCACCTCGCAGCCCGGCCGACTTCTACTGGCTGGCGCGTGTCTCGATGCTCCCCTCGATCGCCGACCTCGCCGCTTTCGAAGCCGCCTTCGTCGACGTCTGGAACGTGCAGTTCGACGCGGAGCGTCTGGCCGCGCTAGTCCACGCCGGCGCCCCTGCCCCGAGCGCGCCGGCGAACCGGCGCGGCCTCAAGCGCGAAGCGCCGCCGGCGCCTTCCGACGAGTGCAGCGGCGCCCACGAGCAAGACGAGACGCCGCTGTTCGTCGCCATGGCCGCGCCGGAGGAGCGCCTGGGCCGGACCGACTTCGCCGAGATGGACGACACCGAGCGCCTCCTGGCCCTGCGCGCCATCGAGCGCATGCGGGTGGCAATCGAGCTGCGCCGTTCGCGCCGGCGCCGGCTGGCGGCGCGCGGCGACCGGCTCGACATGCGCGCCACGCTCCGGGCTGCCGCGCGGACCTCGGGCGAGCTCGTGCGACGCCGCCGCAGCGCGCGGCGCGAACGGCCGCGGCCGCTGGTCTTCTTGTGCGACGTCTCGGGCTCGATGGGCCCCTACGCTCGCGCGCTGCTACAGTACGCGCGCGTGGCCGCGGTCGCGCGGCCGCATGTCCGAGCCTTTGCGTTCGCGACCGCACTGACCGATCTCGGCCCCGCGCTCCGGCATGCGAGCTTCGCTTCCTTGATGCGCAAGCTCGCTGAGCTCGTGCGCGATTACGGCGGGGGGACGCGGATCGGCGCGGCCTTGCGCGCCTTCAACGAAGGCTACGCCCAACACGGCGCCGCCCGCGGCGGGACGGTCGTGATTCTCTCGGACGGCTGGGAGCGCGACGATCCCGAACTCGTGCGCGAGCAGATGCAACGCCTGCGCCGCTTGTGCCGGCGCGTGGTCTGGGTGAATCCACAGAAGAAACATCCGGCCTTCGAGCCGCTGGCGCGCGGCATGGCGGCGGCGCTGCCGTACATCGACGCGCTGGTCGCCGGGCACAATCTGCGAACGCTGGACGCGGTCGCGGACGCCATCCTGGGAGTGGAAGCATGATCGACATCTTGGATACCGTGGAACGCTGGCACAGCGAGGGCCAACGCGTGGCGCTGGCGACGGTCGTCGCCGTCGAGCGCTCGGCACCGCGCGAGCCGGGTTCGTCGCTCGCGGTCAACGAGCGCGGCGAGGTGGCGGGCTCCGTCAGCGGCGGCTGCGTCGAGTCGGCCGTCTACGAAGAGGCGCAAGACGCGCTCGCAACCGGACGCGCGCGGCTGGTGACGTACGGCATCAGCGACGAGCAAGCGCACGAGCACGGGCTCACCTGCGGCGGCACGATCCACGTCTTCGTCGAACCGCTCGATTGGTGAGCGCATGACGATCTTCGAACGTCTCTCGCGCGCCCTGCGCGCGGACGAGCCGGTCGCCCTCGCCACCCGGCTGGACGACGCGCAGCCTGGCGCCAAGATGATCGTGTGGGCAGGCGGCGTCGACGGAAACCTCGGCACGAGCGGCCTCAATCACGCGGTCGAAGCGGAAGCGCGCGCCCGGCTCGCGCTCGGCGAAAGCACGATCCGCAGCTTCGGCCCCGACGGCGAGCCGATCGGCGTCGAGGTGCGCGTCTTCATCCAAGCGTTCTCGCCGAAACCCGACATGTACATCTTCGGCGCGATCGACTTCTCGCGCGCCATGGCGACCCTGGGCAAATACCTCGGCTACCGCGTCACGGTCGTCGACGCGCGGCCGATCTTCGCGACCAAACAACGCGTCCCCGATGCCGACGAGGTCGTGGTCGCGTGGCCCGACGAGTTCTTGACGAGCGCGCGCGTCAGCGAACGCAGCGCGCTGATCGTGCTGACCCACGACGTCAAATTCGACATCCCCCTCCTGCTGGTCGCGCTGCGGACGAAAGCGGGCTACATCGGCGCGATGGGCAGCCGGCGCACCCACGAGAACCGGGTCGAGGCGCTGCGCGAAGCGGGCGTGACCGACGAGCAACTCGCGCGCATCAGCGCGCCGATCGGGCTCGACATCGGCGCGCGCACGCCCGAAGAGACCGCCCTCTCGATCGGCGGGGAGATCGTCGCCCTGCGCGCGGGGCGCAGCGGCGGACGCCTGCGAGACGGCAAGCAGCCCGTGCACAGCCCGCCGCGCGAGACCGCCTCGCTTTCCTCGACTTAGGAGAATGACGTGACCATCGAAGACAGTTTCCACGTCGACGCACCGCTGCACCGGACGTGGCCCGTGCTCAACGACATCCCGCGGGTCGCGACGTGCATCCCCAATGCGGAGATCACGGAAATCGTCGACGACCATACCTATCGCGCCCAGGTCTCGGTCAAGGTCGGCCCGGTCTCGGTCAGCTATCGCGCCACGATCATCGTCGAGACGATCGACGAGGAGGCGCACAGCGCGACCTTTCACATCCACGGCGACGAGGTCAAAGGACGCGGCGGCGTGCGCGCGACGGTCATTACGCGCGCCGTCGCCGATGGACACCGGACGCAGATCTCGCTTCACACCGTCGCGCAGATCAGCGGCGTCATCGCGACCGTCGGCGGCCGGCTGATCGAAGGCGTCGCTAAGAAAACCGTCGCGCAGTTCGCCCAAAGCCTCTCCGCGATGGTGTGAGCGACGACGCCGTCCGCGCCGTCCTGGCGGCAGGGCGCTCCTCACGCATGGGCGCGGACAAACCGTCGTTACGGCTCGGCGAAACGACGCTGCTCGAGCGAGCCCTCGAGGCGGCTCGCGGCCTTCGAACCGCGATCGTTCTCCCGCCGTCGCCGGCCGCAACCTGGCCCACGCGCGCGGAGCAGCTGATCGTCGTCAACGACGAGCCCGAGCGCGGCATGACGCGATCCCTCGCGCTGGCCGACGCGGCGCTCGGCGAACCTGCGGCGGCGCTCGTGGTGCGACCCGCGCTGGCGGCGCGTCGAGGTCTCGAGCGACGACGACGCGCCGTATCTCGACCTCGACACGCCCGCCGATGTGGCGAGGCTCGAAAGCCGCTTGCAAGCGACCCGCGGCTAAAGTATCTGGTTCGCACGGCGCGAAGGTGCCGGCCGCGTGCGCGCGGATAACCCCGTCGCATGTCGTTCGAATCGCTCGGCCACCTCCAACCTTGGCTCGCGCTCGGCGTGGTTGCAAGCACGGCGCTGACCGACGCGGTCTACGTGCTGTTTACCGCCGCAGTCTCGAGCCGCCGCCGGCTTGCTGCCGCCAGCTGGAGCAGCACGTGGTATCTGCTCTCTTCGTTCGCCGTCATCACCTATACGAAGCAGTGGGAATACGTGATCTTCGCGGCGCTCGGTTCGTGGCTGGGAGCGTTCGCCTCGATGAGCTTCTTGCACGGCCCCGGGGCGCATCCGCCGTCCCCGCTGGCGCCGCCGGGTGTTGAATGACGTGAACGCGGGTTCAGCCCCGGCCTTGGCGCTCCGGGCGCTTCAAGCACCGAAGATCGCCGCTAGGTCGAGCACGAGTTCGTCATCCGCCTCGGGTAAGAATTCCAAGCCGATCGATAACTTCGGATCGGCGGCCGGCAACGGACCGTGTTCGCTATACACGGTTGCTATGCGTTGGAACGGGTCGAGTACGACTGCTAAGTTCGGTTTCCGCCGCGACCTGATCGAAATCCGTCAGCGCAGCACGTGCAAGCCGTGGAGCAGGGCGAACCCTGCGCCGACGAAGACGTAGATCGCGAGCACGCCGAACGCGCGCCGCCGCATACGCTGGGCGCCCGAGCGGGTGGGCCGCGCGTCCGTCGTCATCCGAGTTTCGGAAGCGAGCCGCCGAAGGTCGTCCACAGCAGCAACGCGTTCAACACTAAGATCGTGAAGCTCGCGAGCGCGGCCAACACCATGACGGGCTTCGCGTTCGCCAAAACGCCCATCGTTTGCGAGCGGCTCGTGAAATACATCAAAGCGATGATCGGAACGGGCAAGACGAAGCTCAACACGACCTGGCTGAGCACGAGCGCCTCGGTGACGTTGACGCCAAGCGCGACCACGACGACCGCGGGGGTCATGGTGACCAGCCGCCGCAGCCAAATGGGAACCGTGAAGCCCACGAAGCCTTGCATGATCACCTGGCCGGCCATCGTGCCGACGACCGAGCTCGAGACTCCGGAGGCCAGCAGCGAGATCAGAAAGACGAAGGCGGCCGCGCCGCCCAAGAGCGGCGTGAGCGTGCGATAGGCCGTCGAGATGTCGGCGACGTCGGCCCGGCCGTGCGCATTGAAGACGGCCGCCGACATGAACATCATCGCGAGGTTGACCAAGCCGGCGAGGCCGAGCGCGATCACGACCTCGATGTTCGAATAGCGAATGATGCGGCGCGCCGTGGCGACGGAATCGTGCCGGATGCGGTCTTGCGTCAAGCCCGAGTGCAGATAGATCGCGTGCGGCATCACGGTCGCGCCGACGATGCCGACCGCAAGCAGCAGGCTCGACGAACCGCCGATCCACGGCACGACTGAGTGATAGGCGACTTGGCTCCAGTTGGGTTTGGCCAACAAGGTCTCGATCACATACGCGACCGCGATCACGCCGACCAGCGAGCCGACCAAAACCTCGAGCGGACGAAAGCCGTAGCGATCGAGCATCAGCAGCGCGTAGGTGAGCAGGCCCGTAAGCAGGACCGCGGTCAGCATCGGGACGCCGCAGAGCAAGTTCAGCGCGATCGTCGCGCCGAGAAACTCCGCGACGTCCGTCGCCATCGCGCCGATCTCGCTGACGACCCACATCGAGAGCGTGGCGGGCCGCGGCAGACGCTCGCGACAGAGCTCGGCGAGGTTCTTGCCGGTCACGACGCCGAGCTTGGCCGAAAGCCCTTGGAAGAGCATCGCCATCAAGTTGGCCAGCACTACGACCCACAACAGGCGGTAGCCGAAGTTCGCCCCGCCCTGCACGTTCGTGGCGAAATTGCCAGGGTCGACGTACGCGACCGATGCGACGAAGGCCGGCCCGGCGAAGGGCAGCAGCGCACGCCAGCCGCCGGAGCGGCCCTCGAGCACGTCTTGCGCCGCAACCCGCGTGCGCTCGGTGGCGGCATTCGCCCCGGAGCGGAGCGCGGCGAGCCCCTGCACTCGAATCAAGCGCGGCGGCCTCGCGGGACTTCGACGACCCGCACGCGCGCGGCATGCTGGGCCGACAGCGCGACCTCGCGCTTCCCGCAGCGCAGCACGACGCGCTGGTCGTCGCCGGCGAGGACCGCAGCCCGCAGCCCCGGCAGCACGCCGGCTTCGGAGAGCGCACGGACTGCGGCTGCGTCGCGGTCGTCGAGGCTCGAAACCAGCACGTGCGTTCCGACGGAAACGCTCGTCAGCCGCGGGTCGTGGCTGCGGCGGGCTTCGCCCAAGCTGTACGGAATCGCGTGTCCGTGCGGGTCGCACGCCGGATTCCCCATGAGCTCCGCAAGCCGCTGCGCGATGTCTTCCGAGATCGCGTGCTCGATCCGTTCCGCTTCGGCGTGGACGCGCTCGAGCGGTATGCCCAGGAGGCGGTGCATGAACGTCTCGAGCAAGCGGTGCCGGCGCACCATCGCCACCGCGAGCTCGCGGCCCGCACGGGTCAAGCGCAAGACGTTGGTCGACGCCTCGTCCGCGTCGAGCAGGCCGTCGCGCTGCAGGGAACGTTTGGCCTTGCTCACCGAGACGGGGCTGACGCCTAGGTGGCGGGCGACGTCGGCTGCCTTCACCGGCCCGTCGTCGCCGAGCTGGTAGACCGCCTTGACGTAATCCTCGCGCGCTCGGGTGGCAGACCGGTCGGAGCCGACTTCCAGCACCGGATCGCGCCTGCTGCGCGGCCGCTTGGCCGGCACGGACGATTTCATCTGTTTGTTACCCATGGTTAACGATAACCAAGGTTAACATGCCGGCGGCGCGCAGTAAAGGCCGGCAGCGTGTTCGCTGCCGGCCTTTACTGCTTTCTTTACATCGCGCGAGACGCCCGCTCGTGCCAGCTAGACAAGCGAAGAAGGCCGCGGCAAGCCTTCGGCGAGGTCGCCGAAGCCCGGCGCATAGACCTGCCCGGGAGGACCGAAGACTTCCTCGGCGACCAGAGCTTCAGTCGTCAACAAGAGGGCTGCGATCGAAGCCGCGCTCTGCAAGGCCGAACAGGTCACCTTCGCCGGGTCGAGCACGCCGAACCCGAACATGTCGCCGTAGGTTCCGGTGAGTGCGTTGAAGCCGGAGTCTTTCGGCAAGCAGCGAACCCGCGTCAGGACGGCATCGCCGTCGTACCCCGCGTTCGAAGCAATCCAGCGCAACGGTTCTGAGAGCGCGCCGCGCACGATCGACGCGCCGGTCGCGGCATCGCCTTCGAGGCGAAGCTGGTCGAGCGCGCTCTCCGCCGCGACCAAAGCCGTCCCGCCGCCGGGCAGCACGCCTTCCTCCACCGCGGCCCGAGTCGCCGAGAGCGAGTCCTCGACCCGGTGCTGCTTCTCTTTGAGCTCCACGTCCGTCGCCGCGCCGACGCGGACCAGCGCGACGCTGCGCGCCAGCCGCGCGAGCCGCGTGCGCATCTTTTCCTTGTCGTGCTCGTAGGGAGCGCGCTCGAGCTCGACCTTGAGTTGGGCGATGCGTGCGTCGACGTCCTCCTTCGCGCCGTATCCCTCGATGATCGTCGTGCTGTTCTCGGTCACGACGATCTTGCGCGCGCGCCCCAAGTCTTCGAGGGTCACGTTCGAGAGCGAGTGGCCGGCGTCCGCGGTCACGACGCGTCCGCCCGTCACGGCGGCGATGTCGTGCAGCTCGGCGATGCGCCGGTGCCCGAAGCCCGGCGCGCGGACGGCGATCGACTGCACCGTCCCGTGGACCTTGTTGGTGACCAGCATGCCGAGCGCCGGACCGTCGACCGTCTCCGCCAAAATGAGCAGTGGGCGCGGCGACTTCATGACGCGCTCCATCACCGGCATCAGGTCCTGGACCTTCGAGATCTTCTCGTTGGTCAACAGGATGTACGGCTCTTCGTAGACCGTCTCCATGCGCTGCTGGTCGGTGACGAAGTACGGCGTGATGTAGCCGTTGTCGAACTCGTAGCCCTCGACGAACTCGAGGCCGAGCCCGAGCGTGTGCGACTCCTCGACGGTCACCACGCCTTCGAGGCCGACGCGGTCCATCGCTTCGGCGATGACGTTACCGATCCGGTCGTCGTTGTTCGCCGAGATCGCGGCCACGTTCGCCAGCTCGGCCTTGGTGCGCACGGGCCGCGCCGCGCGGCGGAGCTCGCTCAGCACGAGGTCCGTCGCGCGTTCGATCCCGCCTTTGAGGAGCACCGGGTTCGCGCCGTCGGCGATCCGGCTCATGCCCTCGCGGACCATCGCTTGCGCGAGGACCGTGGCCGTCGTCGTGCCGTCGCCGGCGACGTCGTTGGTCTTCGAGGCAACCTCCCGGAGCAGCTGGGCCCCCATGTTCTCGAAAGGGTTTCCGAGCACGATCTCCCGTGCGATCGTCACGCCGTCGTTGGTGATGGTCGGCGCTCCGGTCAACTTTTCGAGGACCACGTTGCGGCCTTTGGGGCCCAGCGTCACCTTGACCGCGTCCGCGACTTTGTTGACGCCGCTTTCGAGGAGCCGCCGCGCGTCCTCGTTGTATTTCAGAATCTTTCCCATGCGAGACCCCGCGCGCTAGCTGACCGGTTTGAGGGCGAAGTCGATGTACTCCCCGGCTTCCTCGGGGTTGGCGAAGAGGTACACGTGGTCGTCGGTCACGACCATCCGGCCGTAGTGGGTCGACATCACCTCTTCGATGTCGGCCGGGTAGATCTCACGCCCCAGCGCGACCGACAGTTCGTCGAGATCGAAATCGATCTTGTTGATCCCGTCCACTCGAATCATCGAGGGCAGCTCGCGGATCTTGACGTCCTTCTTCGTGGCCATTATCCGCGCGATGACGTACCCGTCCTGCGTGTTCATCAAGGTCAAGCCGCACTGGTTCGACCGGGTGTTGTCCGACTTGAAGGCCTTGTTCGGATCGACGACCGTCGTCGTGCTCATGCGTTCAGCTCCTTGGGCGAGGCGAGATGGAGTTCGTTGAGGATCGAGACGAAGCGCTCTTTGCTCTGCGTGAGCGATTCCTCGAAGCTGACGGGCTTCGCTTGAGGCTGCGACCAGATCGGCTGCAGCGCGCGCGCCGCCTTGAGGCTCATCGGCACGTACTTGGAGAGCCATTCCCCCATGATCTTCTTGTTCTGCTCGCCGTACTGCGGATCGGAGGTCAGCATCTCGTAGAGCACTCGCGTGTAGCGCAGGTCGCGCTCGTCGTCGTTCTCGCCGACGCCCATCAGCGAAGGCGTGACGTAGTCGCCGTTCGGCGCGGCCGCCTGCATGACGAAGTTGCTCCGGAAGAGCTCGCTTACTAGCGGTAAGAAGACGACGTTGGCGGCGAAGATCTGCTCGCCCCAGTCGACGATGGCGGTCAGCCGCTCGACGTTCTCGCGCACGCCTTGCCAGACGGGATCTTCCTTCCAGGCTTTGAGGTGCGCCTTGCCGTCGAAGCCCTTGATCTCTTCGCTGAGCTCGAGGTTGTAGAGCGCCATGTCCTGCGCGAAGCGCAGTTTGTGGACGCCGTTCACGGCGAGCGCGTTGTTGATCATGTTGTTCGGCGCTTCGCGATTGGCGCGCACGAAGACGTGCATGCCCAACCCCTGGTCGACGTGCATCCATGCGCCGACGTGACGCGCGACCACGTTCGTCCAGGCCACATTCCAGTTCGCGAAGGCGTGCTGCGCCTTAGCGTTCTCCATGTTCTGCGCGATCTGCCGGACGATCGCCGAGTTGTTGTTGTAGATCGTCTTTTCCCACTCTTGATTGGGATCCCGGAACTTGTGCCAGTCCGTCGACTTGAGCACCGTCCAGTCTTTCGGATAGCCGGCCTCGCCGTTGGCGAAAGCGTAGACCCAGTCCTGAGTCAGGTAGCGGTCCGGATCGGGGATGACGTCGACGGTTACGTCCTCGTAGATCGTCGCCTTGGCCTTTTCGGGCGTGAAGTAGTTGTACTGCCGGCTGTCGGAGCTGGGAAAGGTCAGCGCTCCTGCCTCAGCATCCGTGAACGACAGCTTGGGGACGCTGCGCGTCTTCTCTTCTGTTGGGGTGGCACTCACGGGTTCGGTCCTTTCGTCAGCGGTGTCCCGTCGGAACACTAAACAGGGGTGCGCTCGTCGGCGCTTGCGGTGATCGTGAACTTGTCGAAGAAGATTCGGTGGGTCGCTACGCCGCGGCGCTCGAGCGACGCCAGCGCCGCGTCGACCATCGGCGGCGGTCCGCAGACGTAGCAGTCGCTGTCGCTCAAGTCGGCGTGAAGGCGGTCGCAGACGTCGCTGATGAAGCCTTTCTCCCCGCTCCAGCCGTCCTCGGAGCCGGCGTCGGAAAGGGCCAGAACGCAGCGGAAGCCGGGCATGCGCTCCTCGAGCGCCTTGAGCTCGCCGAGATACAACAGATCGCGTTCCGAGCGCGCACCGTAGTAGAACGTCACCTTGCGGGCCGAGCCGCTCTCGGCGACGGTGTTGAGCAGCGACCACAGCGGGGCCATCCCCGCTCCCCCGCCAATCAAGACCAGATCGCTCTCATGCGACTGACGCAGCGTGCACGTCCCGTACGGCCCCTTGACTTCGAGCAGGTCGCCGGGCTTTAGTTTTCCGTCGAGCAAGCTCGAGAAACGGCCTCCGGGATAGGCCTTGATGATGAACTCGAGCTGCTCCGCGTTTGCCGGGGTGTTGGCCATCGAGAAGGCTCGATGCTCGTCGCTACCGGGGATGCGGACGTCGACGTACTGACCCGCTGAGAACTTGATCCGCTCCGGCTTGCGAAGTTTGAGCACGAGCCGGCGGATGTCGTGCGTGAGCGGCTCCACCGCGACGACCTCGGTCGTCGCCTCGACGATCGGATTCGCCGAGCGCAGGATCTCTTCGTCGTAGTTGATCAGCTCGATGGTCGCGTCGCTGTAGACGTGCGTGCGGCAGAGCAGCACGTAGCCTTCGTCCCGCTCAAAATCCGGTAACGCGAAGGTCGAGTACTTCTCGAGATCGACCTCGCCGTCGAGCAGAAACGACTTGCACGCCGAGCACTGACCTTCTTTGCAGCCGTGCATGAGCATGTATCCCTGACGGAAGGCCGCATTGAGCACGGTCTCGGACTCGTCGCAGTCCATTTCGATACCGACCGGCTCGAATTTCACCCGATGCGTTGCCACAAGAAGGCTCCAAGTCTAGGGAGCCGGCCGGCAGCGGCGGTCCACGCCGCTGCTGCCGGCCAAAAGGTCGCGAAGGTTAGGTCGCCGCGCTGGCTTTGCGTCCCGCGGGGCCGCCCCTGCGGTACTCAGCCATGTGCGCCTCGCGCTCTTCGGGCGTCATTTGGTTCAAGATCACGTTGGGGCTGCGGAACTCGATGCCTTTGAAGTGATCCGTCGTCCAGAGCTTCTTCGTGTCGTCGAGCTTGAGGTGCGGCTGCGGCGTAAGCGTCTTGCCGTCGTTGCGCACGTAGCCGAGGTCGTTCTGAACGTCGGCGACGTCCCAGCCGTCGTAGAGCGTCTCCCACTCGCGCTTGCCGTGGAGCCGGCCCATGTTCGGAGTCTGGCGGCCCTGGTACTCGGGACGGAAGACTTCGCGGTCGGTCCAGGCGCAGGTCTCGGAGCAGTACGTCCGCACTTGCCCGTCGACCGTGTCCATGACGATGTCCTCGCGAATGAGGCACGGCACCATGCAGGTCCAGCAGCGGTGCGGGTACTGGTAGTCCGTGCCGGGATCGAAGGTGATCGCCTTGTGGCCGTTGGGATATTGCAGCGCGCTGTAACGCTCCCACCACTTGCCGTACTTGTTGTACCAGCCCGGATACTTGGCCTCGAACCACTCGAAGTCGGTATCGGTCATCGCGTCGATGCGCCAGTAGTTGAACGGCCAGCCGGTCGCGAAGAACTGCGCGACTTCGTGGACGTAGCCCTTGTTGACGATCCGGTTCCAGGCCTCTTCGACGAGGTCGTGCGGAATGACCAAACCGTACTTCTCGAGCGGGATGAGGTAGCTGCGATAGTAGTCGTCGTAGATCCAGCGCCGCCACATCTCGGCGTAGCTCTCGCGATCCTTGCGGCGATCCTTCGTTCCGTACTCGATGAAGGTGCCGATCGCGGCGTCGACGACGGCATGATTGTTCCACCAGGCGTAGCGCAGGTCGCGCTCGAGCAGCTGGCGATTCCGCTCGTCGGCGAGCGCCATGAGCAGGATCGAGTAGCCGTTGCTGATGTGACGCGATTCGTCCGACTGCACCGAGTGGAAGACCGTCGGCAACAGGTAGTCGCCGTTGGCGGCCGCTTCCGAAGGCATCGCGACGAAGAGCGTGTTGGTGAACGCCGTCTCGGCCACGATCGTCAGGTAGATGACGGCTGCCGAGAGCGCGTCGCCGGTGATGAAGCCTTCACCAAACTGCCGGCCGATCGTGCCGCAATAGCTGTTCGCGAACGCCTTCTCCGTGATGTCGAAGCCGGCCGGATCGATGTAGTGGTTCATGTAGAGCCGCTTGAGATTCATCTGAATCGTCGAGTGGCGCACTTCGTCGATCATCTGAATGGCGAGGCCGTTGTGAACCGACGGATTCGGCACCGCGCCGATCGAGAGCGGCATCGAGCGGGCCGCCGAGATCTCGGGGAACGGAATGATGCTCAGGAACAGCTTTTGCCATTCCATCCAGCGCTCTTGCACCTGGCGGAACATGTTGCCCCGGATCGCGCCGTCCATCGCGCCGTAGACGCGGTGGTCCTTCTCTTCTTCCATCGGGAAGTAAGAGCGCAGGACTTGCTTGAGCGGATCCTTCAGCGGTGCTTTCTCGAAGGTGTAGTCTGTACCGTACTTCTGGGCAGGCGTTGCGAACGTCGGTTCCCAGGACAGCTCCTGGATCTTCTGGTGAGCCTTTGCGAGACTTTGTCGACTCATTAAATTGGTGTCCCTCCTGGAGTGGTGAGGATCCTACGCAGGAACGAGGATCCCGCGGCCCCTGAGGCGGCCGCTGTCAAGGTCGTGGATGCTGTCGATGACTGCGTCGAGCGGATAGGTCTTGGTATGAAGCTTGACCTTATCCGCGGCGGCCAACGTCATCAGCTCGGCCAAATCATTGTACGTGCCGACGAGGTTGCCCACGAAGTTGATCTCCGTAGAGATGATGTCGATCATCGGCACGTTCAGCGCGCCGCCGTACCCGATGACGTAATAGCTGCCGGCGCGTCGCAGCATCGCGACGCCGTCCGCGATTGCGCCACCCTCACCGACGAAATCGATGACGGCTTGCGCCCCGCGTCCGCCAGTCAGTTCCTGCACCTTCGCAACTTGCGTTCCGTCGGCCAGGACGGTGTGATCCGCGCCGAGCTCGCGCACGAGCTCGAGGGCCGGACCCGAACGATCCACGACGATAATCGTGGCCGGCGTCAGCGCCTTGAGGCACTGCACGCCGATGTGGCCCAAACCTCCGGCGCCGATGACGACGGCTTTTGTGCCGGGATAGAGGTCTTGGGCCGCTTTTTTGACGGCATGATAGGCCGTCAAACCTGCATCCGCCAGTGCGGCGATGTCCTTGGGCTGCAGCACGGGGTCGAGCTTGACGACCGCGCGCGCCGAAGTCTTCAAAAAGTTGGCGAACCCGCCGTCGGTGGAGATGCCGGGAAACGCCGAATTGTCGCAGTGCATGTCGTCACCCGCGCGGCACGCGCGGCAGAAGCCGCAGGTGGCGAGCGGATGGACGATGACGGTGTCGCCGACTTTGACGTTCTCGACCGCCGAGCCGACCTCGTGCACCCAGCCCGCGTTCTCGTGACCGAGGGTGTAGGGCAGCGCGACGTTGGTCTTCTCCTTCCACTGCCCCTCGATGATGTGCAAGTCGGTGCGGCACAATCCCGCGCCGCCGATCTTGACGATCACGTCGTAGGGCGCGGCGAGCTTGGGTTCCGCAATCTCCTCGTAGACGGGATTCTCGAGGTAACGATGGAGACGCACGGCCTTCATACACGTTCCTCCACGGACGGCGACTCGACGAAGCGCGAGCCGGGCATACCCCAGGACCGGAAGAAGTCGCCGGTCTTCCGGCACATCTCGACATTGACGTTGTTGCCGGCGCCGATCAGCGCGCGGTTGACGCGGTTTGCGCGAGCGACCGTCGCGTCGGTCGCGGCCGAGCCGTCGGGCCGCGCGAGCAGCGGCGCGTCCGCGTCGAGCGAACCGTCGCGGGCGCGGCGCCGGAGCTCGGCCAGCAGCACCTCGCGCGCGCCATACGTCAGGAACGTCAGGTACGCGCGGCAGCCGCGCTGCTGACGGTAACGAACCGCCAGCGGCTCGGCTTCGAGATCGGCGACCAGCTCGCCGTCGCGGTCGAGCGAGCCGATATCCCCGACGCGAAGACGCAGGAACTCCGCGCGGCGCAAGCCGCTGCCGATCAGCGAGAGCAGCACGATTAGGTCGAGCGGCGAGGCGCTGCCGGCGATCGGCGCCGGCGCTTCGCGCCCAGGCAGCGGCCGCCAAGGCACCGCGACGCCGTTGAACGTAAACCAGAGCTTCGGGCCCATTGCGAGCGCCGCGATCTGCGGCCGCGTAAAGCTCGAGAGCGCGTCGGCGAACGCGGCCAAGGCGTCCTCGGCGGCACGCGGAGCGGAGCGTGCGCGCTCGAGCAGCGCCTCCAGATCGCGCTGCCCAGTCAACGAGGCGAACCGATCCAGACTTGCGACCGAGGTGCGAATCCACGAGACCTCGCGGCAGCGCGCGTCGAGCACGTCGACCAAGCGGCGAACCGACGGCAGATCCGCCAGCGCGCGCTCGCGCCGTCCCGCGAGCGCGTCCAGAGCGGTCGCGCTCACGTCAGCACCCGCACGTTGATGAGATCGTAGATCTCGTCGCGCACGAAGTGATCCGCAAGCACGACCTCGCACGACTCGACGCCTGGGACCGCCTCGACGCGCTTGCGGATCCCCAGGCCGATTTTCGTTGCGAACTTCGAGGGGCACAGCGGCGAGGTCAGGTGGTAGAACACCGTCACCTTGCCTCCCTCGGCTTGGACATCGTCGAGCAGCCCCAGCTCCGCGATCGTTTTGCGAACTTCCGGATCGGGCGTCGAGCCCGCGGCTTTGCGCACGCGCTCGAGGTCGATGACGGCGCGGCTCACCGCTTTGCGAGCTCCGGATCGGCGACGCCGCGCTCGCCTGCGTGCGCCTGAGCGACGTACTCGCGATGACGCTTGGAGAAGTCGTCGTTCTCGATCGCCTTGCGCTTGGTTTCGGTGTCGACGCCGTAGAGCCGGGTGATGTTGCCGCCGATGATCTTCTGCTTGATCTCCGGGGTCAGATCGACGCCGTACTCTTTCTTGAGGTCTTCGGGCAGCTCGAAGTTCATGAACTCGTCGAGCTGCCAGTGCGGATACCAGATCGGGAAGTCGGTGCCGTAGACGATCCGGTCGGGCCCGAGCCAAAAGAGCAAGTTGGCCATGACTTCCGCAAAGAAGCGCGGCCGGTTGTGGATGAACGCGAGCGCGACCGCCAGCGAACCGTAGACGTTCGGGCAGCGTGCCGCGATCCAGCAGAAATCGTCGAGCCGCGGCAGGCCGACGTGGTCGATGATGAAGTTGAGATCGGGATAGAGCCAGGCCGGCTCGTCGATGTCGCGCACGTCGAACTTCTGCAATGTCAGCGGTTCGACGGCAGGTCCCTTGTGGAAGTGCATGTTCTTGATGCCGAGCTCGAGGCAGCGCTCGTAACACGAGAAGACCATCGGATCGTTGGCGCTCCAGCCGCGCGACTCGCCGCGCCACTCGGCCGTGTACCACTTGAAGCCCTTGACGCCGTATTCTTTGACCTGACGCGCGACTTCGTCCGCGGCGCCCGGCATGCGCGGGTCAACCCCGCCGAGCGAAATCAAGCGCTCGGGCGCTCGAGCGACGAGCTTCGCGTTGCGTTCGGCCGTGACGAAACCTTGGTGGTAAAAATCGTATAGCACTTGCGTCGAGAGGATCGCCATGTCGGCGTCGCCTTTGACGAACATCTCCTCGAGATACCAATCGGGATCCGTCTTGCGAAAGACGGACTCATAGTCCATCGTCCAGCGTTTGTCGGGCGGGTTGAACCCCGAATGGAATGCATAGAACGTCTCGATAAACGCGTCGCCGAAACGGTTCTTGCAGTTGGCCGAGCTGGCGTTCCAGCAACCGGTGTGGGCATCAAGGACGAACGCGCCGTCTTTCATTCGACCGAACCCTTCCTATCTTCACGAGCACACAAGCAAGCCGTCCTGCGGCGCTTGTAGGGTGTGACAACGGTACTCGCCGGGCAGTGAAGCGTCAGTGAAAACTGCGACCCAGGTAGTTGAAATTCGGTGAAAAATTTGCCCGCCCCGGACGCCCACGGGAGGTAAAAGCACGCCGTCTTTTGGTAAATGAGCTTCCTTTGGGGGCCTTCGGCCGGAGGTGTCAATGACGACGCGAGAGGAGCGGCATCGCTGGTCGATCGCTTCGCCTGCGGAGATCGAGCGCACGGCTCACGAGCTCTCCGCGCTGCGCGACCGCTTCCTCTCGGCGAACGGCCCGGCGCCGCCGAGCTTTGCGCGACCGATCATTCTCGAGTCGTGGCAACGTTGCCGCCGCATGGCGGTCGACGCCGGCCGCCGCGCGGCGCCGCTGGCGATAACCTTCGATGCGCAGCTGCGCGAGTTGCGTGAAGCGAACGAACAGTTATTGCGGGCCGCCCACCCGGTCGCAGTGCGGTTGGCCGATCACCTTTCAGGCTCGGGTTACGTCGTCGTCGTCACCGATGCGGCGGGCTGCATTCTCGACCTCGTCGGCGATCTCGACGTGCGCCGCCGCCTGTCGCGCATCGACTTCGTGCCGGGCGGCGACTGGAGCGAGCTCGCCGCCGGAACCAACGCGATCGGAACCGCGCTCGCCGACCGGCGCCCCGTTCAACTGATGGGAGCCGAGCACTTTTGCGACGGCTGGACCGACCTGACGTGCACGGCGGCACCGATCCGCCATCCGGGAACGTCCGAGATCATCGGGGTCATCGACATCACGGGCGACTACCGTTTGATCCGCTCGCATCTCACCGGCCTGTTAGCCGTCAGCGCGCTCGAGATCGAAGAGAAGTTGCGCGCGTACTTCCTTTGCAAGTCGTGCAGCCGCAGCGACGAGGAGCGCGCCGGTTGCTGGAGCAGCTTCGTCTCCGAGACGGCGCCCAACGCAGCCGAACAAGCGGCGCCGAGCGATGCTCAGCTGCTGGCGCTCGCCGGCGGGGCGATCGGCGCGAGTCTGGACTTGCACGTCACGCTCGAGACGGTCGCCGAGCAGACGGCAACGCTGCTGCATCTAGAGCGAGCGTGGGTCTGCCTCTTCAGCATCGAATCCGAGTATGGATTGCTGGCCCATGGTTGGTCGCGCGAACGCTCGAATCGAGGCGCGCTGGCCGGAATCGAGCGATTGCTCTCGTCCACGGAGGCCGTCTCGCTCCTGCGCGAACGCGGACAACCCGTGATCGCCGACGACGTCATCGCGTCCCCGCTCTTCCCCGACGGGTTGGTTGCGTCGCACGGGATTCGTGCCATAGCGCTCTTGCCGCTGGCGACGGCGCGCGGCATCGCCGGCTTCGTGGTCACACCGCGCGGCGCGCCGACGCACTGGAGCTTGGACGACCTGCGGCGCGCGCTGGCGCTATCGTGCCAAGCTGCGACCGCGATCGAGAACGCCTTGCTCTTCGACGCGCTGCGCTTACACAACCGGCAGATCGAAGCCGTCAACTCGGTCGCCGAGCTGCTGGGCACGTTGCCGGACCCCGCGCACCATCTCGACGAGGTTCTCGCCTCGATCGCCGAGGTGATGGACCTCGACGCGGGACGCGTCTACCTGCGCGACGCGGAGAGCGGCCTGCTATGCTCGGCCGCGCACTACGGCCACGACGACGAGTCTGCCCGCCACGCCGTTTATCCGGAGCGCCAGCCGACGCTGCGGCGCGAACGGAACGGCGACGTGCTGTGCGTTCCGCTCATCGACGGCGAGACCATCGCCGGCGTACTCGAGCTCGCCAGCCGGCCAGCCGGACTGCTGACGGAAGACGACCTGGGCACGCTCGCGGCGATCGGCCAGCATCTCTCGATGGCGCTCAAGAACGCGCACCTGCAGCGTTCGGCTGCGGAAGTCGAAGCGCTCAGAGTGGCCGATCGCCTCAAGAGCGAGTTCTTGGCGACCGTTTCGCACGACCTGCGCTCGCCATTGACCGCGATCCGCGCCTCGGTCGAAGGGCTGCTCGACCGGCGCGCCCGGCGTCCCACGCGCGACGTGGAGGATCTGCTCCAAAACATCGCAGGCCAAGCCAATCGCTTGGGACGGCTCGTCGATCAGTTGCTCGACCTCACGCAGATCGAAGCCGGCGGCCTCAGCCTCGACCGCGAGTGGAACGAGCTGCCGGCGCTCGTCGCCGACGCGGTCGGCGGGATCGCTGCGCTCTACGGCGCCAACCGGATTCGCTGCGAGATTCCGCGCGACGCGCCGCTGCTCTACGTCGACCACGACCGCTTCATTCAGGTGCTGTACAACTTGCTCGACAACGCCTGTAAGTATGCCACGCCCGGCTCGCCGATCACGATCGAGGCGACCTGGAGCGATCACGAGCTGACGGTGGGCGTCGCCGACCGCGGCCCGGGCGTACCGGCGAGCGAACGTGAGAACGTCTTCCAGCGCTTCTACCGGGGCGGCGGTTCGCGCAAGACCGGCGTTCGCAGCATCGGTCTGGGGCTTGCGATCTGCCGAGGCATCGTCGAGGCGCACGGTGGAAAGATCTGGATCGAGGACCGCGCCGGCTGCGGCAGCCTCTTCCGCTTCACGATCCCGCTGGTCGCGGAGCACACTACCGAACTCGCTGTCTCGGAGAGCGCTACGGCACATGCGGGATACCGTCGAAAGGTCTCTTAGAAATCTCGTGATGAAAAAGCGCATCCTCCTGGTCGACGACGACCAAGGCATCGTGTCGGCCGTGCGTTTGGCGCTCTCCGCGCACGATTACGAAGTCACGACCGCCGTCGACGGCGTCGACGCGCTCGCGTCGTACGAGCGCGAGGAACCGGATCTGATTCTGCTCGACTTGGTGATGCCGCGCTTGGGCGGCCTCGAGGTCTGCCGCCGCATCCGCGAGTTCTCGGCGATTCCGATCGTCGTGCTCAGCGTCAAGGGCGGCGAGGGCGACATCGTCCCGGCGCTCGACCTCGGCGCCGACGACTACCTGGTCAAGCCGTTTCGCCTCTCCGAGTTGCGAGCGCGCGTCAGCGCCGTGCTGCGCCGTGCCGGCAAGGCGTTCTCCAAGAAGATCGTCTGCGGCGACCTCGAGATCGACACCGAGAAACGCCGGGTCAGCGTGGCGGGCCGCGCCGTCTCGCTCACGCCGATCGAATACGCAGTGATCGCCGAGCTGGCCGCGAATGCGGGCCGCGTGCTGACCACCCGCTTGCTGCTCCAGCGCGTCTGGGGCAACCAATACGGCGACGAGACCGACTACGTCAAGGGCGTGATTCGCCGCCTACGGGTCAAGCTCGAGCCGCACCCGGCCCATCCGCAGTACATCGTCACCGAGCCGCACGTCGGCTACCGTCTCAACGACGCCTTCGACCACTCCAAGCCGCGCGCCGAACAGCGCGCGTAACAAGCCGGCGGCGGCGCGTTATAAAGACGGCCACGTACGGCAGAACTCGCGCGGGAAGCAGATGGAGCAGCGGGTCGCGACGTACACGACGATGCTGATGCGCGTGTCGACAAACGCCAGCGCCATCGCCGGGCGCGTCTGGAAGATGCTCGTTATTTGTGCCAAAGACACCGCTCGCGGGATCGCCGGGGAAGACCTGACGTCCATCCGCGCGCGGACTCGGTTTCGCAAGCCGCAACGAGCGAAGATGTCGGGGCGGGCGTTCGCCCAGCTCCGGGCCTTCGTGACGTACAAGGCCATCCTTGGAGGTTAAACATGTTGCAAATCTTCAGGGACAAGCCTCGTCCTTCAGGGCGAGGTCGTTGACTTGCGCCGCCGCGAAGCGCACGTTCATTAGGAATCTCACGAGTGCGCGCTACCCGATTCGCCGGCCGGCGCGCGAGCGACCGTGCCCCTCGTTCGGGTCGGCGCGATAATCGCCAAAAGTGGAACCCAACGGCACCGCACGGCAGTCTGGGGAGCGACGGAGGATGCTATGCCCACCCAAGAACAGGTTCGCGAGGCGCTCACCGAGGTCATCGATCCGGAGCTCAACATCGGGATCATCGATCTCGGGCTGGTCTACGGCGTCGAGATCGAGGGGCCGAAGAGCGAGAACGTGACGGTCACCATGACGTTGACCTCGCCCATGTGTCCGATCGGCCCCATGTTCAAGGAGGCAGTCGAAACCAAAGTTCGCTCGCTCGACGGGGTCGAGCAAGCGGCGGTCGAGATCACCTTCACCCCGCCTTGGGACCCGCGCACGATGGCGAGCGACGACGCGAAGGTCCAGCTCGGCATCTGGTAGCAGCCGCGGCGCCGTCCGGAGCCCGCACCGCGTCCGGCGGCGGGTTCACGCGACCCCGGCCTAGGGCAACCAGCCTTAGAGGATAATCCTCCTGCCTGGCGCGTTGCCTCGCGCCGTCGGGACCGGCGCGCTACTCCTTTCACATGGAAGACCGTGCACGCTCCGGCGAATCACACGGCCCCGCTCGCGGCGGGCGACCGCTCGACGTGAGAAAGGTTCGCCGCCTTAGGACCCCGTGGGCGGCCTCGTAAGAGAGGTCCGCAACGCGCTCCCGGTCGGCGCAGCCGCGAGGGCCGCCTAGCCGGCGGAAGAAAGTTTGCCCCAGGGCGATTCGCATCTGTTTGCGAACACGCACAGCATGACCGTCTCCGAAGATTCCGCACATCATGCGAAGATTCGCACGCTCGAAGAAAAACGCGCGCAGGCACTCGTACCGGCGGGCGAAAGCGCGAACGAACGGCAGCACGCGCGCGGCAAGCGGACGGCCCGCGAACGCATCGACACGCTGGTCGATCCGGGCTCGTTCGTCGAGTTCGACATGTTCGCGGTCCACCGCTCGAACGCGTTCGGCTTGGAAGATCGCGAGTTTCTCGGCGACGGCGTGGTCACGGGCCGCGCGACGATCGACGGTCGCCAAGTCTTCCTCTTCTCGCAGGATTTCACGGTGCTGGGCGGCTCGCTCGGCGAAGTCTTCGCGGAGAAGATTTGCAAGGTGATGGACATGGCGGCCAAGACCGGGTCGCCGATGATCGGCATCAACGACTCGGGCGGCGCGCGCATCCAGGAAGGCGTCGTCAGCCTAGGCGGCTACGCCGAGATCTTTTGGCGCAACGTGCAAGCCAGCGGCGTCATTCCGCAGATCAGCCTGATCGCGGGCCCCTGCGCCGGCGGCGCGGTCTATTCGCCCGCGATCACCGACTTCACGATGATGGTCGAAGGCATCTCGCAAATGTTCATCACCGGTCCCGAGGTCATCAAGACCGTCACCGGCGAGGACGTCACCTTCGAAGAGCTCGGCGGCGCGATGACGCACGCGACCAAGAGCGGCGTCACCGACTTCGTCGCCGAGGACGAAGACCACATGAACGCGCTGACGCGCCGGCTGATCTCCTTCATCCCGCAGAACAACCTCGACGAACCGCCGCGCTTTCCGTGCGAGGACGATCCCGACCGGCTCTGCCCCGAGCTCGACGACCTCATCCCCGACTCGCCGAACAAGCCCTACGACATCAAGTCCGCGATTCGCCCGGTGCTCGACGACGAAGACTTCTTCGAGATCGCCGAATACTATGCGCGCAACATCGTGATCGGCTTCGGCCGGATCGACGGCGGCACCGTCGGCATCGTCGCCAACCAGCCGATGGTCCAGGCCGGCGTGCTCGACATCGCCTCGTCGATCAAGGCGGCGCGCTTCGTGCGCTTCTGCGACGCGTTCAACATCCCGCTGCTGACCTTCGTCGACGTGCCCGGCTTTCTGCCCGGCACGTCGCAAGAGTACGGCGGCATCATCAAGCACGGCGCCAAGCTGCTCTACGCCTTCGCCGAGGCGACCGTTCCGAAGATCACGGTCATCACGCGCAAAGCCTACGGCGGCGCGTACGACGTCATGTCCTCGAAACACATCCGGGCCGACTACAACGTCGCCTGGCCGACCGCCGAGATCGCGGTCATGGGCGCGGCCGGCGCGGTGCGCACGATCTTCCGGCGCGAGATCGCCGAGGCGCCCGAACCCGAGGCGCGAGCCGCCGAGCTGATCGCCGACTACGAGTCGCGTTTCGCCAACCCGTTCATCGCGGCGCAACGCGGCTACATCGACGACGTGATCGAAGCCAGCCGCACGCGCCAAGTCGTTTCGCGCGCGCTGGCGATGCTCGCCAACAAGCGCGTCGAGCGACCCACGCGCAAGCACGGGAACATTCCCCTATGACTGCGACTTCCATCGCACCGAATGCGTCCGCCGAGGAGATCGCGGCGATCTCGGTAGCGCTAGAAGCACTCCTCGTCAGGGATGACGAAGCACCGCTCGAGCGAGCGCCGGCTTCTCGTTGGCGCACCGCCGCGCGGATGGTCGTCAACGGGTACGACACGGCGCGCAACTACCGTCCGTCGAGGCTGCCAAACTGAAAAAGCTCCTGATCGCCAACCGCGGTGAGATCGCGCTGCGCGTGATGCGCTCGGCGCGCGAGTACGGACTCGCTTGCGTCGCCGTTTACTCCGAGCCGGATCGCGACGGCGCGCACGTCCGCTACGCGGACGAAGCCTATCTGCTTGGCCCCGCCGCCGCCGCCCAAAGCTACCTGAACGTCGAGAAGATCCTCGACATCGCCCGCCGCGCAGGCGCCGACGCGATCCATCCGGGCTACGGATTCCTGGCGGAGAACTCGGGCTTCGCCCGAGCCGTCATCAAGGCCGGGTTGACCTGGGTTGGACCGCATCCCGACGCGATCGACGCGATGGGCGACAAGCTGCGCTCGCGCCAGGCGATGATCGCCGCGGGCATCCCGGTCGTGCCGGGCGGCACCGAGGCGCTCAGCTCAGTCGAGCAGGCGATCGAGGCCGCGGACTTGTACGGCCTGCCGCTTGCGCTCAAGGCCTCGGGCGGCGGCGGAGGCAAAGGCCTCAAGATCGCCCGCACGGTCGACGAGATCGCTTCGGCGTTCGTCACGGCGCGGCGCGAGGCCGAGGCGTACTTCAAGAACCCGATCGTCTACGCGGAGCGCTACCTCGACAATCCCAAGCACGTCGAGCTGCAGATTCTCGCCGACAAGCACGGTAACGTCGTGCACGTCGGCGAGCGCGATTGCTCGTTGCAGCGGCGCCATCAGAAGCTGTTCGAAGAGACGCCGGCCGACATCAGCGAGAGTGTGCGTTCGCGTCTGCGCGAGGCGGGAATCCGCGCCGCTGCGGCGATCGCCTACGACAGCGTCGGCACGATCGAGACGCTCGTCTCGGGCGACGAGTTCTTCTTCCTCGAGATGAACACGCGCATCCAAGTCGAGCACACCATCAGCGAGATGACGAGCGGACTCGATTTGATCCGCGAGCAGCTGCGGGTCGCCGCGGGCGAACCGCTCGGCTTCACGCAGGACCAGATCGATCTGCGCGGCCACTCGATCGAAGTGCGCGTCAACGCCGAGGATCCGCTGCAAAACTTTCAGCCGGTTCCGGGCACGATCACGAACTATCGCGAGCCCAACGGCTTCGGCGTGCGCGTCGACTCGGCCATGCACGCCGGCTCCGCGATCAGCCCCGACTACGACTCGATGATCGCCAAGCTCATCGTTTGGGCGCCGACTCGCGAGCAGGCGATGGCGCGCCTGCGCCGGGCGATCGACGACTACCTCATCGGCGGCGTCCCGACGACGCTGCCGTTCCTGCACGCGCTCTCGACCTACGGCCCGGTCGTGGAAGGCCACTTCGGGACGACCACGCTCGAGACGTTCGCCGCGAATTACCGGGATCCGAACGGCATCGTCGTGCCCAAGCCCGAGGCAGCGGCCGCCGACGAAGACGTGGTGCGAGTCGAGGTCAACGACAAGCTCTTCTTCGTTCGGCTGCTGGACCGGCCCAAGGCCGCGCCCGCAGCCGCCGTCAAGCGCGGCGGCGCGCCGAAGCCCGGCGCCGAGCGCTCGCGCAACGGACGGGCGAAAGCCGGCAACGACATCGTGACGCCGATGCACGGTCTCGTCGT
The DNA here is from genome assembly GCA_052267165.1 of Vulcanimicrobiaceae bacterium. Taxonomy (GTDB): domain Bacteria; phylum Vulcanimicrobiota; class Vulcanimicrobiia; order Vulcanimicrobiales; family Vulcanimicrobiaceae; genus CAWICD01. The sequence continues at coordinate 181,578 of JBKQHO010000039.1, forward strand.
GGAAGTCATGGTCAGCGAAGGCGACGAGGTCACCGAAGGCCAGGTCGTCGGCATCGTCGAGGCCATGAAGATGATGAACGAGATTCGAACGCACCGTGCCGGCGTCGTCGCCAAGGTCCACGCCAAGGCGGGCGCCACCCTCGAAGCTCAGAGCGCGCTGGTCACGCTCGCATAAAGCCTCGCGCCTCGCCGGCGCACTTGCTCGAACACGGGAGTTCGCCGCCGACTCTTGGACTTAGAGCGCGGCCGCGGACTCGTGCGCCTTTAGTCGCACTTCGAGGCGGACGGCCGTGCCGGTATGCGTGCTTTCGATCGAGACGCGGTCGGAAAGGGCGCGCATGATCTCCAAGCCTCGTCCGCGCTCGGGGTCGCCGTGACCGCGCCAGCAGCCCCCGTCGCGGACCTCGATGCACAGCCGCGCGCCGTTTACGTAAGCGCGCAACCGCACCGTGCCCTCGCGACCGCGGTCGCGGTACGCATGCTCGATCGAATTGCCGGCGGCTTCGCCTGCGGCCAACAAGACTTCGTCGACCCGCCACAGCTCCAGCGGCTGGCGTTCCAGGAACGCGCGCAGAGCGTGTCGCAGGCGCGGAGCACTCTCCGGGCGAGCGGGAAGCACGATGTCTATTCGGTCGGCAGACGACAAGGAGCGGGTACCACCGTTGCGCCAGGGCAAGCGTAAAGCGGCTCTGTCAGGTAGTATAGCGACTCGGCTTCCGCGGTCCTCCGTCGGAGGGGGTCGCGGCCCTCCCAGCAGGAAAGCAACTGCCATGAAGAACGGACGGCGAGCGTCGCACGCGCGCACCGAAAACGCAAGTGGAATCGCGCTCAAACCAGCCTATACCCTCGCTGACGCGGAAGACGCCGAGGGTCGCGTCCCGAGCGGCGAGCCTGGTCGCTTCCCCTTCCTGCGCGGACTGCGCGCCGACGGCTACCGCGGCCGCCTGTGGACGATGCGCCAGTACGCGGGCTTCGCGACCGCCGCCGAATCGAACGCGCGCTACCGCTACCTCCTGGGACGGGGCACGACGGGTCTCTCGGTCGCCTTCGATCTGCCGACCCAGCTCGGCTACGATTCGGACGCTCCGCAAGCACGCGGTGAGGTCGGAAAGGTCGGCGTCGCGATCGATCACGTGCACGACATGGAGACGCTCTTCGACGCGATCCCGCTCGACGAAGTGACGGTCTCGATGACGATCAACGCGCCGGCCGCGATTCTGCTCGCCATGCTGCTCGCGGTCGCGCGGCGGCGCGGCATCTCGTTCGCGAAACTTGGGGGCACGATTCAGAACGACGTGCTCAAAGAGTACGTCGCGCGCGGCACCTACATCTACCCGCCCAAGCCGTCCATGCGCCTGGTGACCGACGTGATGGCCTACTGCGCGGCCGAAGTTCCACAGTGGAACACGATCTCGATCTCGGGCTACCACATCCGCGAGGCCGGCTCGACCGCGGTCGAAGAGATCGCCTTCACGCTCTCCAACGCGAAGGCGTATCTGCGCGCCGCGGCCTCGGCCGGGCTCGACGTCGACGCGATCGCCCCGCGCATCTCGTTCTTCTGGAACGCGCACAACGATTTCTTCGAAGAGGTCGCCAAGTTTCGCGCGGCCCGTTCGCTGTGGGCGCACATCACGCGCGACGAGTTCGGCGCGAAGGACCCCAAGTCGCAGATGCTGCGTTTCCACACCCAGACCGCGGGCTCCACGCTGACCGCACAGGAGCCAGACAACAACGTCGTGCGGGTCACGCTCCAAGCGCTCGCCGCCGTGCTCGGCGGCACGTCGTCGTTGCACACCAACGGCAAGGACGAGGCCCTCGCCTTGCCGACCGCCGAATCCGCGCGCTTGGCGCTGCGCACGCAGCAGATCATTGGGTACGAAAGCGGCGTCGCCGACGTCGCTGATCCGCTCGCCGGATCGTACTACGTCGAATCGCTGACGGCGTCGCTGCTCGAGCGCGCGCAGGCGTTGATCTCCGAGATCGACGCCTTGGGCGGCAGCGTCGAAGCGATCGGCACCGGCTGGATGCAGTCGCGCATCGCCGAGTCGGCGTATCGCGCGCAGCAGAGCATCGAGCGCGTCGAAACCACGGTCGTCGGCGTCAACCGGTTCGCGGAAGCCGAAGGCGGCCCGCAAATGGATCTGCAGAAGATCGACGCCGCCATCGAGCGCGAACAGGTCGCCCGGCTCGCGAGCTATCGCGCCGAGCGCGACGCGGCCACGGTCGAGGCGCGGCTCGAAGGGATCCGCACGGCTGCGGCCGGCAGCAAAAACCTCATGCCGCTCTTCGTCGAAGCGGTCGACGCCGGGGCGACCCTCGGCGATATCTGCAACGTCCTGCGCGGCGTCTTCGGCGTGCACCACGCCACCGAGGTCGTCGCGTGACGAACGGCTACACCATCGACCACGTGGCGATCGTCGTCAAGGACCTCGAAGCGACGATCGGCCTCTACGTCGAGACGCTCGGCTTCAGGCAGGTTTACCGCGAGACGGTCGCCGATCAAGGCATCGAGGCCGTCGGGCTGGAGGCCGGGGACTCGGTCATCGAGCTGTTGCGGCCGCTCGACGAAAGCTCGCCGATCGCGAAGTTTCGCGGCGACGCCGCGACCAAGCTGCACCACACGGCCTACCGCGTCAAGGACGTCACGCGCGAGCTCGCGCGCCTGCGCGAGGCGGGCGTGCGGCTCATCGACGAGACCCCCCGCAAGGGCGCTCACGGCAACACGATCGCGTTTCTTCACCCCAAGAGCACCGGCGGCGTCCTGATCGAGCTCTGCCAGCCGCCGCACTGACGACTCAACCGTCAGGTTGACGGCGCCTCGCAGCCGGCGTCGGTGCCGCCTGGCTGGACGCCCGCCGAGTGGCACTTCTTCGACGCGGGGGCGGGCGCTAGCAGAAAAAGCGCGCGGAGAAGGGAAGTGGAGCGAATGCTCAACGATGCATCCGAGGCGCTTCTCTCCTTTCGCCGCATGACGAGCGGCGACCGGCCCGAGGCGTTTGCGCTGCTCTCCGAGCTGTTCGCTCGCGACGCGTATTATCGCGACTCGAGTTTAGCGTACGGCGCGTCCCAGGATAACCCCGAAGCGAACGAAGCCGCGCTCGGCCGAGCCCTCTCGCTGTACATCGACCGGCCCGATTACGGCTTCGTCTGGTTGGGCTTCGACGACGACCGGCCCGTCGCGTGCGCCGCGGTCAGCTACGCGATCTCGGCCTCGCTGGGCGACGTCGTCGCGCGCCTGGACTGCTTCATGGTGGCGCCGCGGGCGCGACGCCACGGCATCGGCAGCGCCACGCTCGAAGCGTTGGCCCGGGAATTGAAGGGAGCCGAGATCGCGCGCCTCGACGCGAGCGCGCATCTCGCCAACGACGCGGCCAAGCAGTTCTTCATCGACCTCGGTTTTCTGCCGCTGCGCGAGGAGCGTTTCGCGCTCGGGTTGTGAGCGCGGCCGCTTACGTCACAGAAGCGGCCGCAGAAAGCCCTCCGCCTGCGCTAACAGGCTGCGCGCCGCCGCGGCGTCGACGCCGCGGCGCGCCATGACGACGGCGACCTTGACGCTGCCCGCGGCCGCGTCGAGCAAGGCGCGCGCGCGCTCCTCGTCCGCCGGCACGAGTAGCGCCACGAGCCGCAGGGCGCGGCGGCGCAGCTTCTCGTTGGTGGCAACGACGTCGACCATCAAGTTGTCGTAGACCTTGCCGAGCCGCACCATCACCGCCGTCGAGAGCGTGTTGAGCACGAGCTTCTGGGCCGTCCCCGCGATCAGGCGCGTCGACCCCGTCAACGGCTCGGCACCCGTCGCCACCACGATCGGCAGTTCGACGGCTGCGGCCAGCGCGGAGCGCTCCACGCTGGTCACCCCGACCGTCAGCGCACCACGCGCGCGCGCCGCGCGCAGTGCCGCGACCACATAGCGCGCGCCGCCGCTGGCCGAAACGCCGACGACCGCGTCCTGCGCTCCGAAGTCGGCGCGCGCGACCTCGTCGCCTGCCGCGGCATCGTCCTCGGCGCCTTCGATCGCGCGCACCAGCGCCGCGTCGCCACCCGCGACGTGCGCCACGACCAACGAGGGCGGCGTGCCGAACGTCGGCGGACATTCGGCGGCGTCGAGCGTCGCAAGCCGCCCGCTGGTTCCGGCGCCGACGTAGTGCAGCCGGCCGCCCGCGCGCAAGCGGCTCGCGACCGCTTCGACCGCGCGCGCGATGGCCGGCGCCGCCGCCGAGACCGCTTCGAAGGCACGCGCTTGCGCGCCGACCAGCACCGCCACCAGCTCCTCGCTCGAGCGCGCGTCGAGCCCGCGCGTCGCAGCGTCGCTCGCCTCGGTCGCGGGCAGCAGGTCTTCGCGCTCGGCCGCGCTCACGGCAACATCGCTTCGGCGAAGCGCAGGGCCGCGTGCACCGGCTCCTCGCGCAGACGCACGATCGACGCGCCGGGAATGTCGCCCTGGACGCGCGTCTCCAGCAAGAACGAGAGCAAGCTGTTCTCGCGCAGCAAACCGCCGGCGAACGCGATCGCCGGCGAGGCTTGGGTCAATCCGGCCCCGCGCAGCGCGGCCCTGATCAACTCGCCGAGGTCTTGCGCCGTGGCCTGCACGATCTTGCTCGCGGCCCGGTTTCCCTTGCCGGCGAAGGCGATGATGCTCGGCGCGAGCGAAGCGACTTTCGCGACCTCGAGCGGGACCCCATATACCGCCGCGAGCAACGCCGCGCGATCGGGCGCGTCGAACGCGCGCGCGGCCAGAGCGGTCGTCTCGTCGCCGGGCGCTCGCTCGTCGTAGACGCGCGAGAGCAGCTTCAGCGCGGCTAACCCGATCGCGAACGCCGAGCCCTCGTCGCCCAGCAAGTAGCCCGCGCCGCCGACGCGCACGCGCGCGTCTCCACTCTCCGCGTAGGCGACGGAACCCGTGCCGGCGATCAGCACGGCTCCCGGTCCTTCGGGGATCGCGGCCCGCAGCGCGCAGCGGGTGTCGTCGTCGACGGCCAGCCGCGCAGTCGGGAAAGCAGCCTGCAGCGCGTCCTCGAGCACTTGCGCGGTCGCGGCGTTGCCGGCTCCGGCAGCCGCCACGTAGATGGCCGCGGGCTGCTCGCAGCCGGCCAACTCGCGAACCGTCTCGACAATCGTCCGGGCGGCCGCGGCGGCGCCTCGCGAGCTTGCATTCGCGGGGCCGCCGCGCGCGACGTTCTCACGCCCGCCGCGCGAGAGCGCGGCGACGGTCGAGGTGCCGCCGGCGTCCACGCCGACGGCGATCGCATCGTTCATCTCGCTTCGTTCGCCGCCAGTTCGCCGGCAATCTTTGCGAGCGAGGCCGATAACTCGTAGGGGACGATCGCCCCCAGCAGCGCCGGATGGGCCGCACCGGTGACGCGCGGCAGGCCGGCCGCGCGGCCGCGCAGAGTCTCGTAACCCAGCAGCGCGAAGGCGATCGCTTCCTTCGCGTCCGGGTCGATGCCGAGCGCGTCGGAGCGCACGAGCTCGTAACGGTCGCCGAGCGCGGTGCGCAGCAGCGCCAGCAGCGTCAGATTGTGCGCGCCGCCGCCGCTCACCACGACTTGCGCTCCGGCGGGCGCGTAAGCCGCGACGTCGTTCGCGACCGAACGCGCCGTCAGTGCGGCGAGCGTCGCGGCCCCGTCCTCGAGCGAGAATTGCGCCAGCTCCGCCGCGTGCGCGTTAAAAAAGGTCGCGCCGAATTGCTCGCGGCCCGCCGACTTCGGCGGCGGCCGGCGGAAGTAGGGATCAACGAGCATGCCCTCCAGCGCGCGAGCGTCGGCGCGACCGCGCGCCGCGAGCTCGCCGTTCCGGTCGAAACGCTCCCTTCCGCCACTGCGCTCGCGCACGAAGGCGTCGAGCAGCATGTTGCCGGGCCCCGTATCCCAAGCCCGCACTTCGCTCGTCGGCCCGCTTGCGAGCACGAGCGTCAGGTTCGCGATTCCGCCCAGGTTCAACGCGACCGTGTCGCGCCCGCCGCCGCCGAAGAACACGGCGTCGGCGAAGGGCACGAGCGGCGCGCCTTCGCCCCCGGCCGCGCAGTCGCCGCGCCGAAAATCGCAGACGACCGTCGTTTGCGCGCGCTCGCGAATGCGATAGGGGTCGCCAAGCTGTAGGCTGCGCCGCGTGCGGCCGTCGTGGAAGAGCGTCAGCCCGTGCGAGGCCACGAAATCGAGGGGCGCGCCGGCGGCGACGGCGCGGGCGGCTTCACCGAAAGCATCGCCCAGCAACGCGTCGAGCGCGCTGACCTCGTGCGGCGGCGGCCCGTGGGGCGGGAGCGCGGCCAGCAGCCGCGCGACGAGCCCGGGCTCGAACTCCGTGGTGCGGAAGCGAACCAATTCCACGGCATAGCCCGCAGCGCGCGGCCGCAGCGAGACGAGCGCGGCATCGATACCGTCAAGCGACGTCCCCGACATGAGGCCAACGGCGAGCATGCGGGCTACTCGAACGCGGCGACGGCCGCATCGCACACGGCGGCGCGCACGTCGCGCAGATCTCCACGACCGTAATAGACCGCATTGCTGAGCAGCACGACCGAGAGGTCGCGCGCGGGGTCGGCCCACACGCTCGTCCCCACGAAGCCGGTGTGGCCGAACGCGTCGCCGGACATGCGCGTTCCGCACGAGTTCTCTTGCGTCGTCTTGAGGGCCCAGCCCAAGCCGCGGCGCAGCACCGGATCGAAGGCCTGTTCGCTCACGCCTTCGCGCGCGGTCGCCGCGGCGAGCAGCGTTTGCGGACGCGCGGTGCATGCGGCCAGGTACGCTTCGGCCAGCGCCGCGACGTCCCGCGCCGTTCCGAACAAGCCGGCGTGCCCCGCGACCCCGCCCATCAGGTAGGCCTTCTCGTCGTGGACGAAGCCGCGGACGCGACCCCGCCAGGCGTCGCACTCGGTCGGCGGAATTGCGGCCGCCTCGTCGGGCCGGGGACGAAAGCCCGTCGCCTCAGCGCCGAGCGCGGCCAGCGTCGCGCCGACGACGCTCGCGAGCGAACGGCCCGCGCTGCGCTCGAGCACGGTGCCGAGCGCAATGAAACCCAAATCGCTGTACACGACGCGCTCGCCCGGCCGCGCGATCAGCGGCTGCGCGAGCGCGAAGCGCGTGACGTTCGAGCCGCGCAGCGTGCGATAATCGGCGCCGGAGGCCATCCCGCAAACGTGCGCCAGCAACATGCGCGGCGTGATCGCGGCGGACTCCGTCTGCGCCCACTCGGGCACGAGGGCGACCAGCGGTGCGTCGAGCCCGAGCCTTCCGGCGTCGGCGGCTTGCAGCGCGGCCGTCGCCACGAACGGCTTCGTCAGCGAGGCCAGATCGAAGCGCGTCGTCGGCTCGACAGGCGCAGCGCCGGGAGCGTCGTCGAGCGTTCCGTAGGCGCGTTCGAACACGGCGCGGCCGCCGCGCTCGACTCGCAGTACGGCGCCCGTGAAGCGCGTGCCGCACGCCGCGCGCAGAATCTCGTCGAGCGCGTTCGCGCGCGACTGCGAGCGCGCGCTCACGCGACGCAGGCCGCCCGCACCGGCAGCCGGCCGGCGGCCGGAACGCGTCCGGCGAGGACGTCGGCCAACGCTTCGACCGCGGCCTCGTCGTCGCCGTAGCTGCACAGCACGTTACGGGCTCGCGCAAGCGCGGCGGCATCGAACGGCTCGAGCGCGCAGACGAGGATCGCATCGGGCGACAGCGCGAGGAGCGCTTCCGCAGCCGCCTGCTGCAGCGGGAAGAGGTGCGCGCGCCGCGTGACCACTACCAGCTGCCGCCCGGGCTGTGCCGCCAACAGCGCCGTCAGCTGTTCGCGCATCTCCGCATCCGGCTCGAGCGGAGCGCGCAACAGCTCGCTGCGCACGCGCCGCCGGCGCAGCGCCGAGCTCAGCGATACGGGCTCGCGCGTCGCCGGCTCGAAGGAGATCACCGTCGCCGCCGCAGCCGTGTCGAGCACCGCGCGGCCGCGCGCGCAGGTGATCGCGCCCGCCGCGATCTGCCGCGCCAGCGCCTCGCCGCCGGCGAACGGCGCGGCCGCGGCGCCCACGACGCTCGCGCGCAAGCGCGTGACGCGTGCGACGGCTTCTTCGAGACGCGCGAGCGGCAGCTCACGTTGCCGCACCGCCTCGACGATCGCGTCTCGCGCGGCGAGCGCGAGCGGCAGACGGTGGCTGATGAGCGCACAGTCGGCCCCGGCGGCGATGGCCAGCGCGGCCGCGCGCGCGGTGCCGAAGGTCGACGCGATCGCGTCCATCTCCAGACAGTCGGTGAAGCAGACTCCGCTAAAGCCGAGCTCTTCGCGCAGCAAGCCGGTCAGCGCGCGCGACGAGAGGGTCGCCGGAACGCCGGCTTCGAGCGCCGGAACGACGACGTGCGCGCTCATGACGCAATCGACGCCGGCAGCAAAAGCTTCCGCAAAAGGTACGAGCTCGCGCGAACGCAGGGTCGCCGCATCGGTCGCGACGACGGGCAGCTCGCGATGCGAGTCGAGCGGCGTGTTGCCGTGGCCCGGGAAATGCTTGGCGGTCGCCGCGACGCCCCCGGCGCGCAGTCCGCGAATGAGCGCGCTCCCGAGCGCCGCGACGCGCTGCGGATCGTCGCCGAACGCACGCGTTCCGACGGCGTTGCAGCGCGGATCGAGCGCCAGGTCCAGCACGGGCGCGAAGTCGACGTTTGCTCCGAACGAGCGGACGTCGGCCGCGAGCGCGCGTCCCGCTCGCTCGGCGAGCGAGGCGTCATCGCAGGCACCGAGGGCCATCATTGAGGGCAAGGCAACGGCACCGTCGCGCAGCCGCGCGACGCGGCCCCCCTCTTGGTCCACGGCCAACAGCGGCGGCAACGTTCCTCCGCAAGCCGCGATCACGACCTCCAGACCGGCGCGGGTCTGCGCCGCGCTCGTCACGTTGCGATCGAACAGAATGATTCCGCCCGGAGCCAAGCGGCCCAAGGTCTCGAGCGCGGCGGAGTCGGGCGCGGCCGGTATGCCGACGCACAGCACCGCGCCCGCCAGGCGTTGCAGCTCGTTCACGCCGCGTCAGCGCAAATGAATGATCTGGGCGATGAACAGCGAGCCTCGCTGGCTCACGAACACGTCGACGCGGTCGCCGCGGTCGATGTCGGCGATGGTGTGGAACTTGTTCTTCGAATCCTGGATGTTCGTGCTCGGAAGCACGATGACGTCGACGCGCCCGCGATTCTGCGTCTGGATCGAAAGGGTGCCGGCCCGGCGGTCGATGGCGACGACCTGGCCGTCGAGCACGCCGCCGTTGCGCGCCTGCAAGGCGCTCGTTCCGGCTCGCGTGCCCTCTTCCGACCCGGCGGCGGCGCGCAACGCCGGCCAGGGCGAATGGTCGTTCTCGTCAGCCCGCGCCGCAGACGGCGCGATCGCGGCGGACGAGGTGAAGATCGCTAGTGCGACGATCTGCAAACCAAACATGACAGCGGCGTAACGTAGCCTGGATCGCGGAGCGTTCCCCTGCACGTCGACCTTCCTGTGGTAGCGGCGCGGCGGCTGGCTGCCGTAAGCCGAACTCGGTCCCCTCACAGAGAGAGTCCTTTGTACGTTCGGCCACGCCGCGCGGCTTACGCCCGGCTCGGCGACGGTTCCCTCGTCGTTGCTACGAGGCGAGCGCGGCCGCGTACGCTGCCCGAGCCGCTGCGCCCAGCCCCGTCATGTCGCCGTTCGGGGAAGGCCCCTCGAGGCCGAGCGGGGACAGCTCCGCGGCGTCACGCTGAAAGAGCCGCGCGATCCCGGCCGTATCCTGCATCGCGCAGGCGCGCGCGAGCGACGCGAGCGCGCGGAGTTGCCGAACCGCTTCGTCGCTTGGTGCTCGCCCGGCGACGACAAGCCGCAGCGCGAGCAGTGCCTCGTCGGCGGCCCGCGGTCCGACGGCTTCGAGCGCGCGATAGAACGGCGCCGCCGCCGGCACGGAAGAACGGTCCGCTAGCGCGGCTTCGATCGCCGCAGGCTTGGAGACGGGCTCGCCTAGCAGGTAGCGATCGATCAGCTCGCAGCCCACTAGTCGTGCGTCGTGACGGGCGTTGCCGAAAAGTCCCAAGGACGCCCATGCACGAACGTGCCGCCGACGATCCAGCCGTTGCGATACCGTCCGGTGATGCGGCCGCCGCGGCCGTTGCCGAGGTCGAGCCAGATGCGGTCGCCGCTGAGGCCGCCGGACACTTGAACGAACGGGCCGCTCCCGTTGGGCCGGTAGATGCCGTCGATGATGCCGCTGGGATCGATCCGCAGCTTCAAGGTTCCGTCGTAGCCCCCGGCCCCGGCGGGGCTTTCGGGCACGAAATGGGTCGCGAACGTCAACATGTTCCCGCCGGGCGCCGACGCGGCGAACGAGGCGGCAGGCGTCAATCCCAGAGCGAGCCAGACGGCAAGCGCGCGTGCTATTCGCTTCATGTCTGCCAGGACGGGTCGCCCGCGCCGGCGGTTTCGCGCGCCGGAAACTTCCTGCCGGGAGCGCTTTCGACTACGGTCTCCTCATGAGCGAACGAGCCTTCGTCGAGCGGCAGCATCCGCGCGCGGACGTGTCGCTGTCGGCGACGTACCAATGGGCGCACGCGGGCGAGCGCCGCACGGGCTGGGTCGTCAACATCGGCGTCGGGGGTTTGCGCTGCGTCGGAGAAAATGACGACGAGGGAGCCGACGGCGCGCACGTGCTGGTCGCCTTGCCGCTGCCGCGCGTCGGCCGCGAGATGCTGCTGCGGGGAAAGGTCGTCGCGCTCGCGCGCTCCGACGACGGCACGTGCGGCTTCAGCGTCGCCTTCCAGCAGATGGATGCGGGCGATCGTGAGGCGATCGGCTTCCTCGTCGAGACGAACGGACTGCACGGCTGAGCGTGACGGCGCTCGCTCTCAGTCTGCCTCGCCGACCCGCAGCACGGTGCAGCACGGAATCGCGCGTTCGCATGATTCGGGGACGCGCTCCATTCTCGCGTGATGGACCCCACGGCGTTAGCGCGCAGCCGAAAAGCCAACGTGCTCAAGCGTCCTCGCGTCCTCGATGCCCGCGAGGTCGGTGGGCGCTCGCCTGCGCGAAGCTTGTGGCCGGTTCCGCGACACTAAAAGATTGGCATCCATGCGGATGCGGAACGCGAGCGAGTACGGCTACAGGCGGTTTCGCGAAAACGGCCCGTGCAAGCGTTTCCTGCTCGCGCCTTAAGGATGCTCCGACCGTTTCAATCCAGCGCGTCGTTCACCACGCCGACCAGGCTCTTTCACACGTCCTTCTCCTCGCGGTTGCAAGCTTAAGTTTGCACGGTCAACGGGCGCATACTTTAGGGCGCTCATCGAGGACGGAGGAAACCGAGGATGTTACTTCCCAGGCTAGCCGGGCAGGTGATGCGTGTCTGGTCGGACACCGTCCTGCGTCCGGTTCTGCGAACGAACGGCACGGCGGCCGCGACCAACGGGGCGGCGACGAAAACGAACGGAGCCGTAGCGAAGACCAGCGCGGCGGCAGCCCCGAGCGACGCGGCGGCCAAGGGTCCGCAAACGGGGTTGCCTGCGATTCCCGGGCTCGGCTTGCCGACGCCCGCCACGTTCGGACTGGCCGGCCAAGCCTGGGACTACTGGTTCGACCGCGTGCAGCGCTCGTGGCTGCTGCTCGACGTCATGCGCGAGCGCGGGAACAACTATCTGGAGCACGGCAAGGCGGGCTCGCCGGCGTTGCTCTTCTTCGACTACGAGCTGGTCATGGACGGCCGTACCCTCGAGCGTCCGGCGAACTACGGGCTGCTGCGCATCGTTCCGCCTGCGGGCATCACGATCGATCCGCACAAGCGGCCCTACGTCATCGTCGACCCGCGCGCTGGCCACGGTCCCGGCGCCGGCGGCTTCAAAGAAGATAGCCAGATCGGCATGGCGATGCGCGCCGGACACGCCTGCTATTTCGTCACCTTCTTCCGCGAGCCGGTCAAAGGGCAAACGATCGCCGACGTGCACCACGTCGAGACGCTGTTCATGCACAAGGTGCGCGAGCTGCACCCCGACGCCAACAAGCCGGTCGTGATCGGCAACTGTCAGGGCGGCTGGGCCGTCGCGATCCTGTGCGCGGGCGCGCCCGACGCGTTCGGACCGATCATCCTAGCCGGCGCGCCGCTCTCGTATTGGGCCGGCGGCGAGGGCGACAGCCCCGTACGCTTCGTGGGCGGCCTCATGGGCGGCGCTTGGGTCGGCTCGCTCGGCGGCGATCTGGGCAACGGGCGCTTCGACGGTGCCAATGTGGTGGCCAACTTCGAGTCGATGAACCCCGGCCACGCGATGTGGAACAAGACCTACCACCTCTTCAGGAAGATCGATACCGAGGCCAAGCGCTACGTCGAGTTCGAGAAATGGTGGGGCACCTTCTATCTGGTCAACACGCAAGAGCTGCGCTTCATCGTCAACGAGCTGTTCACCAGCAACAAGCTCGCCAAGGGTCAGCTCTCGCACGGCCCCGGCGAAGAACTCATCGACCTGCGCGACATCCGTTCGCCGATCGTGGTCTTCTGCTCGTGGGGCGACAACATCACGCCGCCCTATCAGGCGCTGCACTGGATCCTCGACACCTATCCCACCGACGAAGATCTGCTGGCCAACGAGCAGACGATCATCTACATGACGCACGACACGGTCGGGCATCTGGGGATATTCGTCTCGGGTGACGTGGCGCGCAAGGAGCACGCCGAGGTGATCCGTACGCTCGAGATGGTCGAGATGCTGCCGGCGGGTCTCTACGAGATGACCATCAGCGACCGCGAGCCCGGGCATGCCGACGAAGAGCTCATCGCGCACCGTTATTCCGTCAAGTTCCACGAGCGCAAGCTGCAAGACATCCGCGACATGGGCGGCACGCCGCCCGACGAACGGCCCTTCGAAGCCGCCGCGCGCCTCTCCCAGATCAACGACAAGCTGTACTGCAAGTACATCTCGCCCGTCGTGCGCACGTTTGCCAACGAGCCGATGGCCGCGCTTGCGCGCACGTTGCACCCCGGTCGGATGCGGCAGTATCTGTTTGCCGAACGCTTCAACCCAATGATGGGGCCGGTCAAAGTGATTGCCGAGGAAGTTCGCAAGAACCGCCGTCCGATCGTGGGGGACAACGCCTTCGTCGCTCTGGAGCAAGCGTGCTCCGACACGGTCGTCAGCTGGTTCGACCTCGTCCGCGACTTGCGCGACAAGTCGCAAGAGAAGCTGTTCTACGCGATCTACGGACAGCCGCTGGTGCAGAAGGCGCTGGGCGTCTACGAAGACGGCTCGGGCGAGCGCAGCGACCAAGCCGAGCGGCGCGCCGCGATGGTCAAGAAGATCGAAGAGCTCAAGGCGCGCGATCTCGAAGGCGGGACGCTCGAAGCCTTCGTGCGCATCTGCGCCTACATCCACAAGGGTCAGCCGGCCGCCGAAGAACGCGGTTACCGCGCGCTCAAGCAAATCTATAACGAGGCGCACGATAACACCAGCAACACGCTGGTCGAGTTCAAGGACGCCGTCCGCGCCCAGACGTTCCTGGTTCGCCTCGACGAGGAACGCGCGCTCGAGACGCTGCCGGTCCTGCTCGCGGATCGGGAACATCGTCTGGCGACCATGCATGCCGTCCGGCGCATGGAAAAGGCGATGGGCAAGATCGAGCCGGAGCGGGCGGCGCGCATCCGCCGGGTCGAGCAGATCCTCGGCACGATCGACGAAATCGAAGCGTCTTCGCTCGCCGAAGCGCAAGAAGCGAAGGCACTCATCGAATAGACGAACGGCGGTCGTAACCCGCCCGCCGCAAAAAGAATCCCGGAGCGACCGCTCCGGGATTCTTTCGTCATCGAGCCGGTGAGGCGATCGGGCGCTCAGGTCTGAAAGATGCCGCCGTTGATGTTCAGCGACTGAGCGGTGATATACGCGCCCTCGACCGCAAGGAAACGCACGCAGCGCGCGGCCTCTTCCGTCGAGCAGGCCCGATGCAGCGGAATCCGATCGTAGATCTTTTCCTTGATCTCGTCGGGAACCGTGTCCCAGAGCTCGGTGGCCATCGCACCGACCGCAACGGTGTTGACCGTGATGTTGCTGCGGGCCAACTCGACTCCGAGCGCCCGGGTGAAGCCCATAACGCCGGCCTTCGCGGCGGCGTAGTTGGCCTGCCCGAAGGTGACGACGTATTGGCCGGTCGTCGAGGAGATGTTGATGATGCGGCCCCAGCCGTTTTCGAGCAGCATCGGAACGGCGAAGTGGCTGGTGTACATCAGCGCGGTCAGATCGGTGTCGATGACTTCGCGCCACTCCTTGGCGGTCATCTTGCGGAAGCTGTGGTCGCGGACGATCGCGGCGTTGTTGACGAGAATGTCGAGCTTGCCGCACTTCTCCTTGATACGGCCGAACATCGCCTCGACTTCGTCGTATTCGGCGATGTTGCACTGCTCGGAAAGCGCCTTCCCGCCGGCCTCTTCGATTTGCTCGAGGACGTGCGTCGCGAGATCGGCTGTGTGGTGGTAATTCACGATCGTTACAGCGCCGGCGTCGGCCAACTCTCGGGCGATAGCCGCTCCGAGCCCACGCGAACCGCCGGTGATCAGGGCGACTCGCCCCGCCAATGGCTTGGGAGATCGAAAGTCGGGTTGGGTTGTGCTAGCCTTCGTTTCCATGCTTACCTTTTCTAGCGAGGAGGCAACCATACCTTACAGTGCAATTCACAGCTATACAGATTATGTGCGAATGAAACGCGGCGTGGAGGTCCGGGGAAATCGGCCCCTGGCACGCCCCCGAACGCAGCCATCCGCGCTTGGGACGCGGAGTTCGCGCTTCACAGCGAGAGTGCGACGATCATCACCGCATCTCCGCTCGGCTTTCAGACGGCGGCCCGGTGCATACGAACAGGCTAGTGCGACCGCGCGCTCGTTGTCAACGCCTGCGGATTCCGACCGCCGGGGCATCGCGAGCAGACAGAATCCGTAACCGGCGGCGTCCTCCGGACGGCGCGATAACCGCTTCGCTACACTGCTGGAGTAAGTTGCGGCAACGCCGCGACTCGCCTCGAACGCGTCATTCCGGCTAGCAACCCAAGCGACGAGACGACAGCGGTTGGCACGGCGACTACGCTTGGGACCGGCGAGGCCTGGAGGCGCGCGCCGGCCCCCGCGAGTCGGCTCAGCCTTCGGCCTTGCGCTGATGGATGACGATCGGGTCGCCCTCCGGATCTTGACCGCATGCCGCGTACTCACGTTGTCGGCTCCTTTCGGGAGGGAAGATCTCGTGCCACCAGGGTACCGTCCAGATCGGTCACGAAACAGCTCGAACACGACGGTCCGTCGCGAACTTCCGTGACCGGCACGTCCTGCTGCGCCAACTGCTCGCGCTCGGCGCGCACGTCGTCGACTTCAAAGGTCGCGCTGAACGAAGACCCCGGCTCGATGCCGAGCGCCCGCCCGTTTCCGATCCCGAACGTCGCATGACCGAGGTCGAATTCGACCCAGTGGCCGGCGAACTGCTCGAAGGCTTTCGGATCGGCCGGCAAGCCGATGACGTCGCGATAGAGCGCGAACGAGCGCGGCACGTCGTTTTCTGAATATGCGAGGAAGGCGAGCTCCTTAACCATGCGCGCTGCTTTAGCGTGTCAGCGCGCCAGTCCCGCCGCACGAGGATTGATTCGCCGTCGCGTTTGTTCGCGCTCCGCAAGCACGTTTGCAGCATGAGCCGGCTCGACGGCGATGGCCCGATACACCTTGGCCGATGAACGGGCTGCCGGGCGACAACTGCCCCGGAATGGGGCAGTCTTTACCGCTCGAACGAAAGCCCGGCACGGAGCGCTTCGAGCTCTCCATCGCCTTTTGGTTCGCACTGCAAGCCACAACGGCTCTCGGCACCGCCTCTCGGAGGACGTCACCATGTCGATCGATCCTATCGAGCCGATCAGACCACCGATCGAACCGATCGAACCGATCCGGCCCATCGAGCCGCCGATCCATCCGGTGCACCCGGTCGGCCCTCCGATCGAGCCTCCGGTCCAACCGCCGATTCACCCGCCGGTCGAGCCGCCCATCCAGATCAATCCCCCGATTCAGCCGCCGATCGAGCCGCCCGTTCAGCCGCCGATCCTGCCGCCGATTCAGCCGCCGATTCAGCCGCCCGTGGAACCGATCGAGCCGATCGAGCCGCCGATTGCGCCCGTAGAACCTATCCAGCCGCCGATAAGTCCCGTCGATCCAATCAATCCAATCAATCCCATCAATCCCATCGATCCCATCGATCCCATCGAGCCCATCGATCCAATCGATCCAATCGACCCGATTTCGCCGCCGATCGAACCGATCGAACCGGCGTAACGCCCCCCGGCGATGCGCGTCTTGCTGCTGAACATGCCGTTCGTCGCGCTCTCGCGGCCGGCGATCGGCATCAGCATCCTCAAGGTCAGACTAGCGGAACTCGGCCTGGCCTGCAGCGTCGGATACGGAAATCTGCTGTTCGCGGAACGGGTCGGGCTCGACGCGTACGATCTGGTGAACGACCGCTTGGGCGGTTGGATGTTCACCGGCGACTGGCTCTTCTCGGAGTGCGTCTTTCCAAGGCTCGACCGCTCGGCCTACGTTGCGGCCTTGCGCGCACGGTTGAACGAAGCCGAGTTCGAGACAGTGATGCGGCTGCGCGCGGAGGTCGTCCCGTTTCTCGAAGCCTGCCTTTCCCGCTTCGACGTCGGCGCGTATGACGTCGTCGGTTTCACCACGACGTTCGAGCAGAACCTGGCTTCGCTGGCGCTGGCGTCGTTGATCAAGCAGCGTCATCCCGGTACGACGATCGTCTTTGGCGGCGCGAATTGCGAGGGCGTGATGGGACTCGAGCTGCACCGCCGCTTTCCGTGCATCGACTACGTGTGCTCGGGCGAGGCCGACGACAGCTTTCCGGCGCTCGTCGCGCGGCTGGCCGCCGGCGCTTGCGGTGACGACATTCCTGGCGTCGTCGCACGAACGCACGAGCGCTCCGAACTCGCGGCCCCCGCCGCGCGCATCGACGACCTCGACCGCATCCCGACCCCCGACTACGACGACTATTTCGAAGCGCTGGCGCGCAGCGAGCTGCGCGAGCGAGTGCGCCCCGTACTGCTCATCGAAAGCGCGCGCGGCTGCTGGTGGGGAGCCAAATCGCACTGCACCTTCTGCGGACTCAACGGCTCGACGCTCGCCTTTCGCGCCAAGAGCGCCGAACGCGTCTACGCCGAGCTCGAACGCCAGCGGAACCGCTACGGCGTCCAGCATGTCCTCGCGGTCGATAACATCATGTCCCACGCCTACTTCCGCGACTTGCTGCCGATGCTCAAGGAACGCAACCCGGGCGTCTCACTCTTCTACGAGATGAAGGCGAACCTGCGGCGCAGTCAAGTCGAGCTCTTGCGCGATGCCGGGGTGCGCTCGATTCAACCCGGTATCGAGAGCCTCAACAGCCACGTCCTGCGCTTGATGCGCAAAGGCGTGAGCGCACTGCAAAACGTCGCGCTGTTGCGGATGTGCCGCGAGTACGGCATCGAGCTCGCTTGGAATCTGCTGTACGGTTTTCCGGGCGAGACCCCGGAGGATTACGAGCTGACGGCCGGCGTGATCGAGTCGCTCTACCACCTCAAGCCGCCCGGCGCCGT
This sequence comes from Vulcanimicrobiaceae bacterium, assembly GCA_052267165.1. Lineage (GTDB taxonomy): Bacteria > Vulcanimicrobiota > Vulcanimicrobiia > Vulcanimicrobiales > Vulcanimicrobiaceae > CAWICD01. Next base: position 199,128 of record JBKQHO010000039.1, read on the forward strand.
GGCGCGAATCCGGCTCGACCGTTTCAGCCCTAACTTCGACTTCGCCGAGCAGTTCGGATTCACGCACGTTCGCCCCAACGGAATCTACGGCCACCTTTACCACTTGCCGCCGGAGGCGATCGAGAACCTCGCCTATTTCTTCGAGTTCGATTACGCCGACGGGCGCACGCCCGCAACGTACGTGGCGCCCGCGCTCGAGAAGATTGCCGTTTGGAAAGCGAACCAGGGCGGGGATTTGATCAAACGCTACGGCGAGGAGCCTGAGTTGACGCTGGTCGACACGCGCCCGGACCGGCGCAGATTGGACTTTCCCCTCAACGGACTGCAGCGCGAGATCTATGACTTCTGCGACGAGATCCGCAGCCTCGACGCGATCGAAGCCTTCGCTGCCGAACGCGCGGGACGCCCCGTCGCGGTCGCCGCGCTGCTGGCGCAGTTTCTCGAGTACCGGCTCATGCTGTGCGAAGGGCGGCAGTATTTGAGCCTCGCCGTCGATCCTACCCGCGTTCGGCGTCCCGCGCGCGCGTTGGCCGGCGCGAGCGCATGAACGGCGGCTTCCGCGTCGTCCGCGGGCTCTTCGACGCGGAAGCGCTCGCCGCGCTCTGCGCCGAGGCGAACGCGGCGCGCGAGCGCGGCGGGCGCGCGGTCGTCGAAACCTCCGACGGGAACGAGGATCGAGGCGGCTGTCCGGCGCGCAGCTTGCGTTCGGCGGGCGCAGGCAAGACGCACTGGCGCTTTCACGGCTCCGCACCGATGCTCGACGTGCTGCACGAACTTAGCGGTTCGCGCGTCGCGCCGATGGGCGGCGGCACCTATTCCTACTACGAGCGACGCGGCGACTTTCTCGCGGTGCATCGCGACGTGATCGGCTGCGACCTGGCCGTCATCACCGCGCTCACCGAGCCGAGCGATGCCGGAGCGCTCGTCGTCTATCCCGAGTTTCGCGACAAGCCGCTCTCCGCGGTCCGCGCCGCCGGACGGTCCGCCGGCCTGCCCCTCAGGCTCGAGCGCGGTGACACGATCGTCTTGCTCGGCGGAGACGTCCCCCACGAACTGCCTCCCGTCGCGCGCGAGCGGATCGTCGCGATCATGTGCTACCGCTTCGTCGCGGATCCGCCGCAGACGTGACGCACGGAGCCCGCCGGACGCTCGTCCGGCGGGCCCTCGCAACACTGGCTCCCGAAGTTGGACTCGAACCAACGACCCGCTGATTAACAGTCAGCTGCTCTACCAACTGAGCTATTCGGGACCAAGCAAGTTTTTGCGGCCGGCGAGTCCCTCCACCAAGGTTTCGGCGGAAACGAACCGGATCGCTCGTCGCGACCCCCCGCCGAACCTGCCCGGGGTTCCACGAGCGTGATGCACCCCCTCCTTGCCCGCTCGAGAAGGCGCCCGTCCCCCCAGGGAACGGCCGCGTCGCAAGGCCGTCTTCGGAGGGAAGGTTAGTCGCCGGCGACCCCGTTGCGGCTGACGACCTCGGCGTCGGGGTCGTACTCGGGCAGGTCGTTCGGCGCGCCGCAGGCGCTGATCGCCGACGAACCGTTGCGGCTCTCTTCGTGCCTCTCGATGAAGACCGGCAGCGGCCGCTCGTGGACGTCCTCGACGAACTCGCCGGCGTCTTTGGGGGCGCCGCAGGCGCTGATCCCGGCGACCGACGGAGCCGTTCCCGGCCCGGCGCGGCCGGTGAAATTGACGTCCGCCGCCAGATCGGGCCGCTGCGCCTTGAGATCGGCGATTTGCGCCTGCGTCAGGATCTTGGACTCGTCGAAGCCCAGTTCGATCTCCGTATGCATCCCGCGGAACTTGAGGCGCTCCAAATCGTAGAACTTCTTGGTCGCGGTCGTCTTGGCGAAGGCCTTGAGGCAGCCGAACATGTAGCGGCGCTTCCAGTTGTCCTTGATGAACGGATACTCGAGGAAGGCTTTGCGCATGTAGAAGCGTGCATAGTTGCGCAGCACGCCCTTGAGCACGTCCTCGCGATCGATCTCGTCGGGCTTCATGATCGGCGTGACGAAATTGTACTTCGCGTAGTCACGCACTTCGACTTTGTCGCCCAGCTCCTCGAAGAGCTCGGCGAACGGCCACGGCGTGTACATGTTCCAGTTCGCCATGTCGGGCTTCCAGTCGAGCGCGAGCCGGTAGGTTTCTTCGATCGTCTCCTTCGTCTCGTTCTCGAGCCCCATGATGAACTGCGCTTCCGCCATCATGCCGTTTTCCTTGAGCAGGCGGACCGCTTTCTTGTTCTGCTCGATCGTCGTCTGTTTGCGGAAGCGGTCGAGCTTGAGCTGCGCGGCGGCTTCGGTTCCGAGCGAAACGTGAACCAGGCCCGCCTTGCGGAAGAGTGGCAGCAGCGCTTCGTCGCGCAGGATGTCCGTGACGCGCGTATTGATGCCCCAGTGCACGCCCAAATTGCGCGCCACGAGCTCCTCGCACAAGGCCACGAACTTCTTACGATTGATCGTCGGCTCTTCGTCGGCCAGGATGAAGAAGCCGATCTTGTAGTCGTGCACGAGCGACTCGATCTCGTCGACGAACTTCTTCGGATCGCGCGTGCGATACTTGCGCCAGAACTTCCACTGCGAGCAGAAGCGGCACGTGAACGGACAGCCGCGCGCGAAGTTCGGAACCGCGACCCGGCAGTTGAGCGGAACGTAGATGTACTTGTCCCACTCGAGCAGGCTCCAATCGGGCGTGAGCGAGTCGAGATCTTCGATGACCGGACGGGCCGGCGTCGCGACGACCTTGCCGCCTTCGAGATAGGCGATGCCGCGGATCGACGAGCGGTCTTGCGCGACGCTGCCGGCTTCGATCGAGCGCAGCAATTCGACGGCGATCTCCTCGCCCTCGCCGCGCACGATAAAATCGATCCACGGCGCTTCCCCGAGAACCTGCGCGTACATGAAGGTCGGATGAATTCCGCCGAGGATCGCGACCGCGCCGGGCACCGTCTCGCGTACGATGCGCAGCGTGTTCTGCGCCTTGTAGATCATCGGCGTGATCGCCGTCGCCAGTACGACATCGGGTTGCGCCCGGCGGATGATATCGCGCAATTTTCCGTCGGGGATGTCGTTGGTCATCGCGTCGACGAAACGCACGTCGTGGAAGCCTGCCTCTTTGAGCGCGCCCCCGACGTACGCAACCCATCCCGGCGGCCAGTTGCCGGCGATCTCGGCTCCGCCGGCATGATAATTGGGCTGAATCATCAGGATGCGCATGGGGTGAACCTTACAAGCCGGGTATGAAGAATTGCCCGTATCGTCCGAGCTCGCTTGTGAAGATATCGTGAACGAGCGACGGGCGGCCTGAAGGCCCCTCTTCATCATGAAATCCCAGTTGCACGCTAGGCTGGGCCGCATGCGAATCTACGATGACGGCCCACGGATCGTGATTTGGGAGATGACGCGAGCCTGCGCTCTCGCGTGCAGGCACTGCAGAGCCGAAGCAATTCCGCGGCGCGATCCCCGAGAATTGACGACGCAAGAGGCTTTCGATCTGGTCGACGCGACCGTCGAATGCGGCGATCCCATCCTCATTCTCACCGGCGGTGATCCGCTCATGCGCCCCGACGTCTACGACGTCGTCGCCTACGGCACGCAGCGCGGTCTGCGCATGGCCGTCTCACCCAGCGGAACCGGCCGGCTCACGCGCGACGCGCTCGCACGCTTGCACGAGGCGGGCGCGCGCCGCATCTCGCTCTCGATCGACGGGCCCGACGCCGAGACGCACGACGCGTTTCGCGGCGTAAAAGGCGCCTTCGAACGCACGGTCACGGCCGCACACCACGCCCGCGAGATCGGCCTGGAACTGCAGGTGAACACGACGATCGCGCGCCACAACTTCGACAAAATCCGCAAGATGGCGGAACTGATTCCCGATTTAGGCGCGGTTATCTGGAGTGCGTTTTTCTTGGTTCCGACGGGCCGCGCGCAGCAGGCCGATGTTCTGTCGGCAGCCGAGCACGAAGCCGCCTTCGCCGAACTGTACGACATCTGGTTGAGCGCGCCGTTCGACGTCAAGACGACCGAAGCGCCGCACTTCCGCCGTTACATGTCGCAGCGCACCGCGTCGCTGACGCCCGAGCAGATTCCCGAGAAGGCCAAGCACCCGACGCTGCGCTTCCCCGCGATCGGCGACGGCAAGGGCTTCGTCTTCATCTCGCACATCGGCGAAGTACAGCCGAGCGGCTTCCTGCCGTTCATCTGCGGCAACGTGCGTGAGGAACGCCTCATCGACGTCTATCGCAATCACCCGACGATGCAGCGTCTGCGCGACCCCGACACCTTCGGCGGGAAGTGCGGAGCGTGCGATTACAACACGTTGTGCGGCGGTTCGCGCGCTCGCGCGTACGGCTTCACCGGCGATCCGTTCGCCGCCGAACCCTGCTGTGTCTACGCTTCGCCTAAGGCTGCCGCCCTTCTGCAAGGAGTCCACGTGTGATCAACGTCACCAAGATGCTCTACGACCTCGACCAGCCGATGGATCACCTTCGGTACGGCGTCGGCGCGGAAGCGCCGCGCTCTGCCAAGGACCGCAAGCCGGTCGTCGTTTGGAACGTCTCGCGTACGTGCAACCTGAATTGCATCCACTGCTACGCGGACTCGCACAATCAGAAGTACGAAGGCGAGCTCAGCCACGAGCAGGGGATCGCGCTCATGGACGACCTCGCTCAGTTCGGTGTCCCGGCCGTGCTGCTTTCGGGCGGCGAGCCGCTGGCCCGTAAGGACACGCTCGAGCTGGCCGCCTACGCGCGCAGCATCGGGCTCAAGGTCACGCTCTCGACGAACGGCACCCTCATCGACCTGCCGACCGCGCAGAAGATCAAGGACCTGGGCTTCACCTACGTCGGGATCTCGCTCGACGGCATCGGCGCGACCAACGATTATTTCCGCGGCAAGGTCGGTGCGTTCGACCGCGCCGTCCGCGGCATTCGCAACTGCGTCACGGTCGGTCAGAAAGTCGGGCTGCGCCTGACGCTGACCCCGCACAACGTGCGCGACCTCGACGGCATCTTCGACTTCATCGACAAGGAAGGCGTCCAGCGCGCCTGCTTCTACCACCTCGTCTCGGCCGGGCGCGGCCGCGGTGAGGTCGACCTCAGCGCCGAGGACAGCCGCAAGGCGCTCGACACGATCATCCACCGCACGCGACAGTTCGTCGAGAAGGGCGATGCGCGCGAGATCCTCACGGTCGACAACCACGCCGACGGCCCGTATCTCTACCTGCACCTGCTGCGCGAGGACCCGGCCGCAGCCCAGAAGTGCTTCGACCTGCTGAGCTGGAACGGTGGCGGACGCTTCTCGTCCGGCGTCGGCATCGGCGACATCGACCCGCAGGGCAACGTCCACCCCGACCAGTTCTGGCAGAGCGTGACGCTCGGCAACGTCAAGGAACGCCCCTTCAGCCAGATATGGACCGATCCCACCAACGAGCTGCTGGCCGGCCTGCGCGACCGTCTGCCGCGCCTCAAGGGCCGCTGCTCCACGACAAGCTGCCGGTTCCAGCCGCAATGCGGCGGGAATTTTCGAGTGCGCGCGGACGTCGCGACCGGCGATCCGTGGGCTCCCGATCCGGCCTGTTACCTCACCGACCAGGAAATCGCGCTGCCCGTCCCCGCCGCCGTTTGACGAGCGCCGCGCCGCTAGGGCGCATCGGCCCCAACGCCATCATCCGGACGGTCGAGGCGTTGCGGGACCGCCTAGGAGAAGCATCGACGGAGGCCCTGCTGGGAGCAGCCGGGCTTTCCGTGTATGCGCGCGAGCTGCCGGAGGCGATGGTCCCTGAGGCTGAAGTGACCGAGCTGTTCCGCGTGCTGTACGAGCGACTTGGGGAGGTGCAAACGAAGGCTGTCGCGCGCGATGCCGGCCGGCGCACTGCCGAATATCTGCTGGCGTATCGCATCCCGGCCTTCGCGCAGACGATCCTGCGCTTGCTGCCCGCACGGCTCGCCTGCCGCGGGTTGCTGGCGGCGCTCGGCAAGAACACCTGGACGTTCGCGGGAACCGGCATGGTCCGGCTCGCGCCGGGCCGGCCGGCGAGCGTGACCATCAGGAACTGCCCGCTCTGCCGGCAGACCCGCAGCTCGGCGCCCGCCTGCGATTTCTACGCCGGCACCTTCGAGCGTCTCTTCCAACGATTAGTGAGCCGCGGCGCCGCGGCCGAGGAGACCGCTTGCCAGGCGCTCGGGCGAGATGCCTGCTCTTTTGTAATCAGCTACTAAAATCGGAAATCGGTGCGGGCGGCGAATACGTCTGCCGCGGCTCCTGGAGCGTTCATCGTGCGGAGGGGAGCGACCGATGGCCGAGATTCGTACCGTCGCCATCATCCGGCGAAGGCCGGAGGACGTGTTCGCCTATGCCACCGTGCCCGCCAACTGGCCCCGTTGGCATCCGTCCTCGCTGAAGGTCACGGGCATCACCGAGCGGACGTTGCAGGTCGGCGAGAGCTGCCACGAAGAGTTTGTCACGGCCGGCAAGCACGGCACGTGCGAGTGGACCGCGCGCGAGTGCGTGCCGGGCCGCCGCTGGGTGATCGAGACGCGGACGCAGCGCGAAAAAAGCGTCGTCATCGCCTACAACCTCGACCCGCTCGGCGATTTCACCCGCTACGAGCGCTTCCTCTCGTATCGCATGGCCAGTCCCTTCCTCGTGCTCCTCGACCTCTTGGTGCTACGCCGCCGCGTTCGCAAAGAATCGGACGAGGCGACGCTCCGTCTCAAAGCCGCGCTCGAGGAGCATTCGTAATGAGTGTGCGCATCAGCCGGACGACGTTGCTAATCGCGGGTCACTGCGGCGGCCAGGCCGGCTTGCCCTAAGCAGAGGCCCCCGTCGTTGGCCGGCACGTTCGCGTTGCTCCACAGCCGCGCGCCGAAGGCGTGCGTCAGCGACTCGAGGAGCAGGCGATTTTGGAACACGCCGCCCGAAACGACGACCGGCCGCGAACCGAAAGGTTCGCAAACCGCCAGCAGCGCGGCCACCAGCGCTTCATGGAAGGCACGTGCGATCGCGCCGACGGCGCGGCCCGCGATGCGCTCCTCGACGACCGCCGCGAGCAGCGGCGCGTAGTCGAGCTCGCCGTCGCACAGCGGAAAAGGATACGGCGCGACCGGACCGCTCGTGCTCGCGAGGTGCTCGAGCCACATCGCGGCCTGCCCTTCGAAGGTCGACTCGCGCGTGAAGCCGCAGAGCGCTGCGACCGTGTCGAACAGCCGCCCGACCGAGGTCGTCGCGAAACTGCGCACGCCCTTGTCGACGAGCTCGCGGGCCGCGCGGTAGCGCGGCGGGAAGTCGAACGGCGGCGCGCACGGGTCGAGCCCGTCAGGCAACGCGGCCAGAAAGCCGGCTGCGGCCTGCACCGGAAAACGCGCGGCCGCGTCACCGCCCGGCAAGGCTGCGCTGCGCAGATGGGCAATGCGCGTCAAACCGTCGCGCAGGCTGCCGCCGAAGATCTCGCCGCCCCAAATCGTCCCGTCGTCGCCGTAACCCGTTCCGTCGAAGGCGATGCCCACGATCTCGCGCTCGAACGCCTGGCGTTCGGCGAGAACGCTCGCGACGTGGGCGCGATGGTGCTGGAAAGCCACGTGCGCGCCCGGCAGCTCGAGCGCGTGCTGCGTCGAGGCATACCCGGGATGCGCGTCGTGCGCCACCACGCACTCGTCGAGCCGCACCTCGTACGTCGTGCACAAGTCCTCGATCGTGCGCTCGAACGCATTTCGCGCCGAGAGGTGCTCGAGGTCGCCGACATATTGCGAGACGAACGCCTGTCCGGCGACAACCAGCGCGACGGCATTCTTCAAGTCTCCGCCGACGGCGAGAATCGGCCGCACGCACGGCAACAGCGCGACGGCTTGCGGCGCATAGCCGCGCGCCCGGCGCAACACGGGCGTGCCGAACTCGCCGGCCCGCGCCACCGAGTCGTCGATCCGTCGCGCGATGCGCCGCTCGCCCGCTAAGAACGCGTCGGCGATTGCGGCGAGGCTCGCGAACGCGTCGGCGTCGTCGAAGGCGATCGGCTCGCTCGAGCGGTTCGCACTCGTCATCACGAGCGCGTCCGGCGCACCGGCTGCGAACAGCAGATGGTGCAGCGGCGTGTAGGGCAACATGACGCCGAGCTCGGCATTGTCGGGCGCGACGCCCTCGTACCGAGTCAGCGCTCGAGCCAGCACGATCGGGCGCGCTTGCGAACAAAGCAGCGCCGCTGCTTCCGAGTCGAGCTCGACCAGCTCTCTGGCGCGCGCCAGGTCGCGTGCCATCAGCGCGAACGGCCGCTCCTTACGAAACTTCCGTTCGCGCAAAGCCGCGACGCTGCGCGCCTGCGCCGGGTCGCAGGCCAGGTGATAGCCGCCGATCCCTTTGACGGCGACGATCGCGCCCTCGCGAAGCAGCCTGGCGGCGGCTTCGATCGCGGCGTTGCCGCGCAACGCAGCGCCGCCGGGACGCAGCACGTACGTCGGCCCGCAGTCGTGACACGCCAGCGGCTGCGCGTGGAAGCGCCGGTCGGCCGGGTCGTGATATTCCGCAGCGCAGCGCGCGCACATCGGCCACTCGGCCATCGTCGTGAGCGGGCGGTCGTAGGGTAAGCCGAGCACGATGCTGTAGCGCGGCCCGCAGTCCGTGCAGTTGATGTACGGATAGCCGTAGCGGCGGTCACGTGGATCGAAGAGCTCGCGCAGGCACGCATCGCAGACCGGCAGATCGGGCGAGATGCGCACCGTCGGCCGCTCTGGGCGGCGGCTCTCCCGGATCGAAAACTCGACGAGTCCTTCGAGCGGCGCGGGCTCGCACTCAATCGCCACGATCTGCGCCGCCGGCGGCGCTTCAGCGGCGAGCGCTCGCTCGAAGGCGTCGAGCGCGGCGTCCTCGCCTTCGACGTGAATCCGCACTCCCGATTCGCCGTTGTAGACCCAGCCGGTCAGAACGTATCGCTGCGCTAAGCGGTAAGCGAACGGCCGGAATCCGACGCCCTGCACGACGCCGCGGACGCGCAGCTCGCGCGCGGACGTCGGCCTGGTTTTCATCCGCTGTCGGGCTCCGCAGACGAGACTGCCGCGACGTAGCACGAGCGCCCTCGGAAACCGACCCCGACGAGCTTCCCGTCCTCGACGAGCACCGGTACGGCGGCCGCGCCTTCACACAGCGCGAGCATGCGCCGCATCGCGTCGGGATCGCGTTCGACGTCGTACTCGACGAACTCGCGGCCTTTCCATTCGAGCTCCTCGCGCAGCTCACCCGTATACGGACAGCTCGGGGTCCCGAAGAGCTCAAGCGTCATCGCGAAAGAACTCGAGGCCGCGGCGCAGTTCGTGATAGATCGCGCCCTGCGCCTCCTGGATGCGCGGAATGTAATCGCAGTCGACGACGATCGCGTGGTCGGCCAGCCCCTTGCGCGCGATCTCGCCGCCGTCGTAGCCGAGCAGCGCGACGGTCAGCAAGCCGCGTTTGCGCGCTTCGAACAACGCGGCGACGACGTTCTTCGAGCCGCCGCTGGTCGAGAACGCGAACGCCACGTCGGCCGCACGCGCCTGTGCGATGATCTGGCGCGAGAAGACGAGCTCGATGCCGACGTCGTTGCCGATCGCCGACAGGATCGCGGGCTCGCAGGCCAGCGAAAGCGCGGCGACCGGCTGCATTCCCGGCGGCGGTTCGACGCAGTCGATGGCGAAGTCGGTCGCGTCGGTCGACGATCCGCCGTTGCCGAACGCGAGCACGCGCCCCCCGCGCGCAAGCCGCTCGGCGACCGCGCGTGCGGCCCGCGCGATGGCCTCGGCTTGGCGCTCGGCGATCTGCTCGCGCAAGCGCTCGCCGTCCAACGCCTTGGCCACGATCGACCTCGCGACGTCGTCCAAGATGCGCGCGGTGTCTTGCTTCGCGCTCCCAAGATACGGATAAAGAAAGGCGGAAGCGCCGACGTCGTGTCCGTGCTCGCGGTGCTCGAAGAAGACGTGCACGCTTTCGTAGAGCGTGTGCCCCAACACTTCGAAGAGCTCTTGGTGCACGTGCGGGTCGTCGCTCGGTGCCGCGAATGCGTAGTCGGCATCGCGTTCGGCGCCTGGCAGCGCCAGCGTCAAGGCGCCGGCCCGGCGCGCAACGGCCAGCGCTTCGAGCAGCTCGGGGTCGCCCTCGGGCGGCCCAAAGGCGATCGCGACGTCGCCCGGGCCGGCGAGCGCATCGATCCAGGCGCGCGGCGCGGCGCTGACGTCGAGCGCCGGCAGCGCCCGCTTCCCGACGATCACCGGGTGCACGAACTCGACCGACACGTGCGCGGCGTCGGTCGCGTACGGCCCGCGGCCGAACGCGTAGAGTTTTCCGCCGCGCAGAAAGCGTTCGGCCATCGCGCGGCAGGCCAGCGCGAGCCGGGGCGCTTCGCTTGCGAAGAATGCCCGGACGACGGGATTTCGCGCCCGCAACCGCGCGGCGATCTCCCCGGCCAGGGCCGCGACGGCGCCCTCGCCCGTCAGCTCGGTGTTCATCTCACACGGAGGCCAGATCGCCCTGATGAACGTAACGGTAATAGGCCGCGCAGGCGCCCTCGCTCGAGACCATCAGCGCGCCGATCGGATGTTCGGGATTGCAATCCTTGCCGAAGAGCTTGCACTGCGGCGGCTTGAGTACGCCCTTGAGCACTTCGCCGCACTGCGCCGCTTTGGGATCGGTGACGCGCACGCCCGGCAATTCGAAGCGCACTTCGGCGTCCCAGTCCGCGAACGCGTCATTGAGCTTGAGCGCCGACTGGGAGATGAAGCCCAGACCCCGCCACTCGAAGTAGGGCCGCAATTCGAAAGTCGCGGCCATCGCGCGCAGCGCGGCCGGATTGCCTTCCCATGGAACGATGCGGCGGTACTGGTTCTCGACCTTCGCTTCGCCCGCGCGCAGCTGGCGCAAGATCATCACGATCGCCTCGAGAATGTCGAGCGGCTCGAACCCGGCCACGACGACGGGCTTGCCGTAATCTCTAGCGACGAATTCGAAGGGCCGGCAGCCGGTGATCGACGAGACGTGGCCGGGGCCGACGAAAGCGTCGAGCCGCATGTCCGGCGAGTCGAGGATCGCGCGCATCGCCGGCACGATGGTGACGTGATTGCAGAACACCGAGAAGTTCCGCACGCCGAGGGATTTGGCGCGCAAGACCGTCAGCGCCGTCGAGGGGGCCGTCGTCTCGAAGCCGATTGCAAAGAAGCAGACATGCTTCTCCGGATGCTCCTGCGCAAGCCGCAGCGCGTCGAGCGGCGAATAGACCATGCGGATGTCGACGCCGCGCGCCTTGAGCTCGAGCGGCGTGGCGCGCGAACCTGGGACGCGCAGCATGTCCCCGAAGCAGGCCAAGATCGTGTCGGGGTGTTCGGCGATCTCGAGACCGTCGTCGACGCGGCCGGTGGGCAGCACGCAGACGGGACAGCCCGGTCCGTGCACGAGCTCCAGATTCTCGGGGAGCACGTCGCGCAGGCCGTGACGATAGATCGCGTGCGTGTGTCCGCCGCAGACTTCCATGATCCGATAATGTCGTACCGGATCGACGCTGCGCGCGATCTCGCGGGCGACGACTTCGATCAGCTCGGGATCGCGAAACTCGTCGACATACTTCATGGCGGGGCAACCTCATCGGCGAAGCGGTAGCCGCGCACCTCTTCCATCGCGAGCTCGTCTTCCCCCAGGGCGCGCAGCATGCGCAACTGATCCTGCGCTTCGGTCTCGCCGATCTTGCTCAGCGCGAAGCCCACGTGGATCAGCACCCAGTCGCCCGGCTCGACCCCCTCTTCGAGCAGCCCTACGTTGACGTTGCGGCGCACCCCGCCGACGTCGACCCGGGCAAGCAACGGCTGTTCGCGCGAAAGCTCGACGACTTGTCCGGGGATCGCAAGGCACATTCGGAAGGGGCTCCCATCTACATGTTGGCGATACGGGAGTACCGCCGCAGGTCGTCACGAACGCTCTTCAGCAAGCTTGCCGCCTCGCCGCGGCCCGCCGCCACGTATTCGGCGAAGGGCAACTGCTCGAGCAACGTTTGGAGCAGGGGAGGTTCGTCCGACATCGCCCGCAGCCTGTTGTACCGGTCGAGATCGTCCAGCACGACGTCGAACCGTTTGAGCCCGGCGACAACGATTGCGAACGCGATTCCGCCCAAAGTCAGTCGACGTAACATGTTGCCTCCTCTTCTTCCATCCGCGAAACGGGAGCGCGCGCCGGAAACTCCTCGATGAGACGCCGCACCAGCCACGCCGCTTCCTCGAGCACGCCTTCGACCTCGCTCGACAGGCCGATCCCTTCGGCAGTCGCGCTCGGTTCGCAGCCGACCAACAGCACCGGCGGAGCCTCGCCGCCCAGCGCCCGAACGAACGCGAAGACGTTTTGCAGGTCCATGCGGTGCGCATCCGGCCCGCCGGCCGGGGACGCCCCCGGGTCTAGCTCGATCACGTAGAGCGTCCCTGGCCGCTCGCCGCGCGCGACCGCGTCGATCAGGATCGCCCGCTCGTGACCCGCGAGCAACTCGTAGGCGAGGTGCAGACCGCGGATCCCGAAATCCTCGACCTTGGCTCCCGCGGGCGGTTCGGCGGCCAGCGCGCGCGCGACCGCCGGGCCGAATCCGTCATCGCCGAAGAAGATGTTGCCGACACCCGCGACCAGCACGCTCATTGCGGCTCGATCTCGACGGGCTCGATCTCGTCGGGATAAAAGAAAAACGAACGCCCGTACCACTCGTGCAGGTCGCTGGCCGGGTCGTCGTCGATCGTGACCGCCACGTAGAGCTGGTCTTCCACGTCCTGATGGATCGCGCGCACCGTCGCGAGCTTGCCCACGAGGAACGTGTCCATGACGTCGGCGCGGCGCTTGGGCTGCAGCCGGACGGCGGAGCCCTTTGCGACCTTGACGCCGCCGACGAAAACGCAGTCGACGCTCGGTACGTCCAGTTGAGCGAACGGATCGACCGTCAGCGCTCCGCCGTGAAGGCGTTGCAGACCGCGCGCGTCGAGCGCTTCGGCTCGCTCGACGATCGCTTTCGCCCGCGGGTCGGTCGCGCGGGCCTCCCGGCGCTCGGCGTCGGAGAGGCTCAGCACGCTAAGCTTGAGGAGCTCGTCGATCTCGGTCGCGTCGAACGCGTCGACGTCGGTCTGCGGCGCGACGGCCGGAAAATCGTAGAGGATGATCGGCGAGGACAGCACCAGCGCTGCGCGCTGCGAATCCTCGCTTGCGTCGCCGACCAGCACCGGCCACGTGTGCTCGTTGCGCAGCGTCGCCGTGGCCTGCTCGGCGGCCGGCGGCGGGTCGAGCAGCGAGACGAAGCGGCCTCCGGCGGCGTGCAGCAGCGTGTGCGCCGAGACGAACGCGGTCCGCAGTCTGCCGTCCTCGCTTCGCTGCGGACGGGTACCGACTGCTGGCAGCATGCTGCGGCGAGCCCCGGCCCCGACGACATCGGAGTCGTTCTCCACCCGCACGCGGAACTTGTAGAGCGCCGGAGCTTCGCAGGCCGGCTCGCAGCTCGCGACGAGCGTTCCGCGCAGCGGCCAGCGCTCGCGCACGAGGCGCCCCCGAACGTTCCCCAGCGCGTCGCGCAACGGCTCCTCGTCGCGCTGTCCTTCGAAGGCGATCGCGGCGCTCGACTGCGCCGTCTCGAGCGGCTGGATGCGCAGCGTGACCTCGCGCTCGACCGTCTCGTCGAACGAGACGTGCGGCGTGCCGTCGATCTCGAGCGACTCGACCGGTTCGAAGCCGCCCTCGGCGCACACTTCCACGCGCCGGCTCACCACGTGCAGGAAACGCAGCAGCAGGTTGACCGCCGGCGCGCCCTCCGGCTCGAGCAGGATCTCCGTCTGCTGCGCGAACGGCTCGCGGCTCCCGGCGTTCGCGTACTCCCGCGGAACGACGACGCCGAACTGCCAGCGCATCTGGTTCTTGTGCGCCGACGCGGTGTACGGATAGAGCAGGAAGCCTTCGTAAAGCACGGCGTCGGCGACCGCGAGCGCAGGCTCAAAAGCGATCATCGTTCGACCTTCGCCTCCTCGCAAAGCTGCGTCAGCACCGCGTCCCAGGTCGGCAGGCCGCGCGCCGTCTTGAGGCGGCGCAGCTCCTCGAACACGTCGCGGCCGACGCGCAGCCAAGCGCTGTTTGGAAAGAACGCGTCCATCGCTTCGCGCCACCAGCGGACCGGCAGGCGGTAGTGCGCCTCGCACTCCCACGGCAGGAGCGCGGCCGTGATTCCGCTCTCGCCCCGCGCGAACAGCGTGCCCCGCATGAGCAGAGCGAGGGGAATCTCACCCTCGCGCAAGGCGCTGAGATACTTGTGCGCGGCGACTTCGAAATCGTAGCTGCAAGCGATCGGCAGATCGAACTCCGTCTGGCTCGAAAAGCCGAGCACCATCTGCGAGACGTGCGTCCACAGCAGCGAGCGCAGGGTGTTGCCGTAGCGCTCCGGCGCGCCGAAGAGATCGCGCAGCTGTTCCGACTCTTCGGCGCCATAGGGCCGGCGCTGGGGTTCGATCCGCACCTGAACGCTGAGCGCCAGCGCGTGGATCGCGACGCCGCTGTCGTCCACGACGCGAATCCGCAGGACGATCTGCGGTGCTGCCGCGTAGGGATCGACGCGCGCGCCGACCACAGAGAACTGCGGGACGCTCATGAGCGCCGCGCCGTCACGCGGTCCGCCGCGCGCTCGCGCAGCTTAGCGAAGAACGCATCGAGCCGCTGCCGCGCCTCGGTTCCACCGTCGAATCCGCGCCAGTTCAGCCGCATCAAACCGACGAGCTCGTAGGCGGCATCGATCGGAACGATGAGGCACGACGTCTGCTCGCGGCGATCGATCAAGATCGCTTCGACGTCCGGCTCGAGCGTCGCGAACACGGGATACTCGGCCGCGATCGCGTCCCACGCCTCGAGCGAGAGCAGCGACTCGGTCGCGCCGGCCGGCCCCGGATAGAACGCGACCATCTTCTGCTCGAGCGAGTTGAAAAAGAAGAACGCCAGCCCGATCGGGACCGCCAACGCGTCCCAACGCGCGTCGTCGATCGCGAAATCGGCAACCTCGAGATAGCGCGTCGGCACGACCTTGTAGCGGCCCTGCGCGGCACCGCCCGGCTCGAAGACGATGCGGCAAGGATGGCACGAGCACAGGATGCGCCGGTCGCGCAGGTCGACCAGATGGCCGTGGTCGGGTCCGAGCGGCGTCGCGCAGTAGTCGCAACGCTCGCCCGGAACCGGCGCGCGCTTCTTGAGCAGACCTTGCAGCGCGGCAAAGGCCGCGCCGTCTGAGCCTTCGCTCATGACACGCCGACGGGAAGCGCGACCCGAATGCGCCCGTCCTCCCGCGAGAGCGGAAACGGCTCCATGAACGCCCCTCTGCCGTCGCGCGGCCGGCCGGCCCGCACCACGTCGTACGCGGCTCCGCACTGCGGGCACGTCACAAAGGGGCGGGCGACGAGCGCGCCTGCCAGACTCGCCGCGCAGTCCGGGCAGCGGTTGCGATACGCATAGAGCGTCTCGTCGAGGCGCAGCAGCAGCACCGGCATGCCGTCGATCTCGAGTGCCGCCAAACCCGCGCTTTCGAGCTCCGGCACGCGGCTGAGCGGAAGCCACTCGCTCTCCAGACGCAGCGAACCGCTCCCCGCGGAGATGCCCGGGACGGACGCGACGCCTTCGGCGCGCACTTCGCGAATCTCCGGGACCTTCTCGAGAATGGCGCGCTCGACGGCCAAGCGTACCGTCGCGGCCGACGACGGGCAGCCGTCGCAGCTGCCTTCCAAGCGGAGATAGACGACGGGTCCGTCGATCGCGACGATCTCGATTCCGCCCTCGTGTGATTTCAGGTACGGCCGCACCGAGTCGAGCGCGCGCTGGACGCGTTCCTCGAGCGAAAGCGGGTGCAGGTCGTGCAAGCACAACAGGCTTTCGACGAGCCGGTCGTCGCACAGCCGGCTGAAGATCTCATCCGAACGCTCGCTCAGCGTCTCGTGCACGATCGAGAGCATGCGCTCGAGCCCGGCGCCGTAGACGCCCACGATCGTGCGCACGAGCTGCTCGGCGCGTTCGCGCGACTGTCGCGGCGTGGCGACCGAATCGAATCCGCCGAGCAGCGTTTCGATCCGGTCGGCCAGCGCCGCGACGTCCCCCATCCCGTCGGTCGACACGATTCTCCTTATCCGAACGGCGACATCGGCGAGTGCACCGTCTCGAGCGTCTTGCCGTCGCCGAGATACATGTGCACGCCGCACGGCAGACACGGATCGAAGCTGCGCACCGCGCGCATGATGTCGATCCCCTTGAAATTCTCGGGACCGTTCTCCTCGAAGATCGGCGTGTCTTGTACGGCGTCCTCGTAGGGCCCGGGCGTTCCGTAGATGTCGCGCGGGTTACCGTTCCACGGCGTCGGCGGCCACGGATGATAGTTCGCGATTTTGCCCTCGCGAATCACCATGTGGTGCGAGAGCACGCCGCGCACGGCCTCGGTGAAGCCGCAGCCGATCGCCTCTTCGGGGACCGTGAACGGTTCCCACGTATTCGTCCGCCCGACGCGCATCTCGGAGAACGCGCGATCGAGGAAATACAGCGCGGACGCGGCGGCGTAGGCTTGGAAGTAGGTGCGCGCGCGGTCGCGCTCCAGCGCGTTCGACCACTTGGGGATCTTCCACTCGAAGGTGACCGGACCCGAGAGTGCACTCTTGGGCAGATTGATGACGACGCTGCTCCCGGTCGCCTTCACGTAGCCCATGTCGACGAGGCCCGAGAGCGCCGTCGACCAGAGGCGCGCGAGCGGTCCGCCGCCGGTGTCGAGCGCCAAGTGGTCCGTGCCGTCGAACCAGCGCGGCGACATCACCCAACTGTACTGGTTGTTGAAGTCCCGCTTCTTCGGCTTGGGCAGCGTGTGCATGTTCCAAGGATGGCGCCGGTCGACTTTGTTGCCGAGCGGATCCTTCGGGACGAACGTCTCCTCGTTGTCCCAGTCGTCGTAGTACGAGTGGCCGAGCAAGATGCGGATGCCGAGGTTGATCTTGACCAGGTCGTTGGTCACGAGCTTGCCGTCGACGACGACGCCGGGGGTGACGTACATCTTGCGGCCCCAGTCCGTCATGTTGACGTAGGTGAAGTCGCAGGCGTCGGGGTCCTGGAACGAGCCCCAGCAGCCGAGCAGAACGCGCCGCTCGCCGACGTGCTCGTAGCCCGGCAACGCTTCGTAGAAGAAATCGAACAGGTCGTCGTGCAGCGGCACACAGACCTTCATGTACTCGATGTACCGCATCAAGCGCGTGTAGTAGTCGGTGAACAGCTGCTGCGTCGCGACGGTACCCGTCCCGCCGGCGTAGAGCGTCGAGGGGTGGACGTGACGCCCTTCCATGAGGCAGAACATCTCGCGCGTGTAGCGGCTGATCTGCAGCGCCTGGCGATAGAACTCGCCCGAAAACGGATTGAGCGCCGTCATGATGTCGGCGATCGTCTTGTATCCGTGGATCCCCGCGTTGGGAGCCTTGGTCGTCTTGGCCTTCTCCCACACCGAAGGATTGGTCTCGCGCACCATCTGCTCGCAGAAGTCGACCCCGACCAAGTTCTCCTGGAAGATGTTGTGGTCGAACATGAATTCGGCCGCCTCGCCCAGGTTGATGACGGTCTCCCCGAGTGCAGGCGGCCGAACGCCGAAGGCCATGTTCTGCGCGTAGACGGAACAACAACAGTGGTTGTCGCCGCAGATTCCGCAGATGCGCGAGGTGATGAAGTGCGCGTCGCGCGGATCCTTGCCCTTCATGAAGATGCTGTAGCCGCGGAAGATCGACGACGTCGAATGACACTCGACGACTTTGCGCTGCTGGAAGTCGATCTTCGTGTAGATGCCGAGGCTGCCGACGATCCGGGTGATCGGATCCCAGGACATTTCGACCAGGCGCGATTGGGCGCCGGCGGGCGTTTGGGAGGCGAACTCTTTCGTGTCCATGTCTGTCGGACTCCTCAGTGTCCCGGCCCATGTATGGGGTGACACAAAGCGAGAGCGGTTTTTTGGCGCCGCAAGGAGCGAAGAGCGAAGAATGGCAGCGCCATTTGCCTGTCCGCGAAGCGAAGCGGCGGGGAAGCGATGAGCGACGTAGGGGCGGCGGAAAACCGCCGAGCGACTGTCATTTCATGCATGGGTCGGGACACTAAAAGCGCGGCTGGTAACCGCTGGTGAGCGTGCGCCCCTTGCGGCGCCATTTCGGTTCGTTGTCGACGGTGTGTTCCGTAAAACTTCGCAAGGTTCTGATTAGATTGCCGTAGAGACCGCTGAGCGCGGAGGACATCTTTCCGCCGGGCGGCTCGTCCATGAAGGGCATGAACTTGTCGGGGAAGCCGGGCATCGTGCAGCCGATGCAGATGCCGCCGACGTTCGGGCAGCCGCCGACCCCGCCGGTCCAGCCGCGTTTGGGCACGTTGCACTTGACCACCGGCCCCCAGCAGCCAAGCTTCACCAAACACGTCGGCGAGTCGTAGGTCGTTGCGAATTCGCCCTGCTCGTAATAGCCGGCACGGTCGCAGCCTTCGTGCACGGTCGCGCCGAAGAGCCACTTGGGCCGGCCCGCATCGTCGAGCGGAATCATCGGCGCGATCCCGTTCGCCTGCCACAAGAGATAGAGGATGGTTTCGGAGAGATTGTCGGGGTGCGTCGGACAGCCCGGAACGCAGACGATCGGCACGCCCGCCCTCGACTTCCAGCCCCAACCGAGATAGTCGAGGATACCCATCGCGCCCGTCGGATTGCCCGCCATCGCGTGGATGCCGCCGTAGGTCGCGCAGGTTCCCGCCGCTAAAACCGCCCACGCTTTAGGGGCCAAGCGATCGATCCACTCGCTGAAGGTCATTGGCTGATCGGTCCCGGGCTTGTTACCGAAGCCCGACCAATAGCCTTCGTTCTTGATCGCCTCGTTGGGAATGGAGCCCTCGATCACGAGGACGAACGGATCGAGCTCGCCGCGTTCCGCTTTGAAGAACGCTTGCAAGAACTCCTCACCGCCGAGGCTGTACTCGATCAGCGGCCAATGAAACCGAACCTTCGGTAAGCCGGGCAAAGCCCCCAGTGCTATCTCTTCGATCGCCGGCTGCGTCGCCGACGTCAGCGCGACCGAGTCGCCGTCGCAACTCAACCCGGCGGGAATCCAGAGAACGTTGACCAGCGTATCGACCTGCGGAGCTGTGGCCATCGCTCGCCCCCTCTGCGCTCAACTGCGCACGCTGTTATTTATTCGTCGCCTGCTCCGGCTAGCGATCTCTCCGAACGCTACGGCTTAATTTTTCTTCACTCCGAGCGGCGACCCGTGTGATAAATCTGTATACACCACAAACTTAGACGCCGCAAGACGACGATCGACATTCAGCAAATACGTGGAAGCGGGTCACCGACCAGCATGTCGATCGCCCGCGTTCCGCCGTACGACGTCACGCCGACGACGGTGCGCGCGGGCTCCGCGCGAACCTCGCCGATGAGTGCGGCCTCTTCACCGCCGGGAACGGAGCGCACGGCCTCGAGCGCTCGCTCGGCATCCGCTTCAGCGACGATCGCCAAAAACTGTCCTTCGTTGGCGATGTGCAGCGGGTCGAGTCCGAGCAGCTCGCACGCTCCCCGTACGAACGCGTGCACCGGAATCATTTCCTCGAAGAGCGCAAGCGCAAGTCCGCTATCCCGCGCCAGCTCGTTGAGCGCGGTCGCGACCCCGCCGCGCGTCGGGTCGCGCATCCAGCGCACGCCCGAGGCGCACGTTTGCGCTAACGCTTCGACGAACGGCGTCACCGGCCGCGTGTCGGAACGCAGCTCCTCCGCTTCGAGGTCGAGCTCTCCGCGAGCCAGCAAGATGGTGATGCCGTGGTCGCCGATCGCACCGCTGAGCAGAACTCGGTCGCCGACGCGCAGCGTCGCCGGGTCGAGCCGCAAGCGCGGATCGGGCTCTCCGACCCCGCAGGTCGTCACGTACATGCCGTCGGCCAAACCGTGCTCGACGACCTTCGTGTCGCCACCGACGATCGCGACGCCGGCGCGGCGCGCGGCGGCCGCCATCGCCTCGACCTCGGCCCGCAAGGTGTCCGCCGGCAGCCCCGCCTCGAGCACGAAGGTTGCCAGCAAGGCGCGCGGCCGGGCGCCGGAGACGGCCAAATCGTTGACGGTGCCGTTGACCGCGAGCTCGCCGATCGAGCCGCCGGGAAAGCGCAACGGATGCACGACGTAGCTGTCGGCCGTCATCGCCAGCCGCACTTCGCCGATCGTAATAAACGCCGCATCGGAGAGCGGCGCGAGCGCGGGATTGTCGAAAGCGGCTGCGATCAAACCCTCGACCAGCCGCCGCGACGCCTTGCCGCCGGCCCCGTGAGCCATCTCGATCTGGCTGTCCGTGAAGCGCAGTCTCAGAAGACCACCGCCTCGCGAACCTTGTGGACGGGCTTGCGCATCGAGGCTCACTTACAGGTCGCTCGGACCCGGGAAATAACTCTACACGCCCGCAATACGCGCCCTAAGGGGGAAGCTCTTTCTCGATGGTCCGGAATCCGCACAGGCAAGGCGTTGGATGCACGAGCTCTCGATCGCCCTGGGCCTGATCGAGAGCGTCAGCGACGCGGCGGCACGCGAAGGCGCTGAGCACGTCACCGCGGTCCACGTGCGCCTGGGCGCGATGAGCGGCGTGGTGCGGGACGCGCTGGCGTTCTCGTGGGAGCTCGCCAGCGCCGAGACCATCGCCGCCGGAAGCGAGCTGCGCATCGAGGAGATTCCGCTGACGGTCTACTGCCCGGCGTGCCGCGAGGAACGCTCGCCGCTGCCGGGGCACGGCCTGGTCTGTCCGCAGTGCGGCACCGTTGCACCGACGATCGTGCGCGGCCGCGAGCTCGAACTCGTCGCCATGGAGGTCAACTGATGAAGATGCGCGTCGTCGAGATCCAGCAGAGCATCCTGCGCAAGAACGACGGTTTGGCCGCGGCACTGCGCGAGCGCTTCGCTCGCAGCGGGACGTTCGTCGTCAACTTCCTCTCGAGCCCCGGCTCCGGCAAGACGACGCTGCTCGAGGAGACGCTGCGCAGGCTCGCGCCATCGCTGCGCGTCGGCGCGCTCGTCGGCGACCAGGCGACGGATAACGACGCGCGCAGGCTGGAGCGCAGCGGCGCGCCGGTTCGGCAGATCACGACGGCCGCCGAATGCCGCCTCGACGCCGACATGGTCGGCAAGGCGCTGGCCGGCTGGAATGCGGAGGCGCTCGACGTCCTGTTCATCGAGAACGTCGGCAACCTCATCTGCCCCGCCGAGTACGACCTCGGCGAGGACTTGCGCGTCGTTCTGTTCTCGGTCACCGAAGGTGAAGATAAGCCGCTGAAGTATCCGCTCGCCTTCAACACGTCGCAGATCACGCTGATCACCAAGATCGACCTGGCCGAGCCGGTCGGCTTCGACCGCGAGGCCGCACGCTCGGCGCTCGCGCAAGTCCATCCCGACGCGACGGTCCTCGAAGTCTCGTCACGAACCGGCGCCGGCTTCGACGCTTGGCTCGCGGAACTGCAGGCCCGCGTCGCGCGGAAGCGAGCCGCGACCGCCGGAGCGCCCGCCAGCTGAGCGCAAGCGTCACCCCGCTGCGCCCGGCCGACCGCGAACGCTGGGGCGAGCTGTGGGCCGGGTACCTGACGTCCTACGAGATCTCGCTGCCGCAGCCGACGACCGACGCGACCTGGGCGCAGCGCGCCAGGCTCGCAGCCTGCTCGCACCGAGGAGCGAAGCCAGGCTGGCGAGCCGAGGCGGCCGCCATCCGTGGCTACATCGGCAGGCTCGCATCCTGCGGGCACGAGCGACGAGCAGTGCAGCGGTGGTTTTGCCAGGATGGCAAAGCTACCAGCGACCCGGCGGCACACGGTGCGCCACCCACGGCCGGGCCTAACGCAAGACTTTCCACAGCGCTCTTGCGAAAAGCACCCAAAAGAGGTAAAGTAAGTTCCTAATTTCGGTCCGGTGGAGAGGAGGTGACGTTCCCCTATGGACGACGGCTGTAGTACAAGCTTCGACCGACCCACGCCCGCAAGCGGGCGTTCGCACCTGCGCCGTGCATTCGCGGCGTTTTCTAAGAGGAGTAACCAAGCTGAAAGAGTTCTTTTTGCGGAAGATCGTCGCCTCCATCCGGAACGTCTTCGTATCTCCGCCGACGATTCAACCGGCGCAACCGCGGCAGACCTCGATCCACTGGATCTTGCACGCGCGTTAAACGCAATTTAACGTAGGGCAGCGGCCGAGGGTGCGGCGACCTCGGCCGCGCATGCCTGAGCCGGCGCTGCTCCGCCGCTTGCCGGCTCATTATGAGCTCGGCTGGCTTCTCGCTGCGCCGATCACCGTGGCTGCGGCGCGCCCGGGTCGGGCGCAGACCGTCGCACCCGCAGCGTCGCCTGCTACCGAGCTCTATTCGAGCGCTCCGCTCGTCGCCGACGTCGCCGACGTCGCCGGCGTGGGAACGCTTGCGTCGACCGTCGCCTACGGGCTGCACTCGCTCGATCTCGGCTTGACCGCCGGCCCCGGCTATGTCACCCGGAGCGTCACCAACGCGGGACCAAAGGCTTCGCATCCGCGCGGGCTGGTTCGACCAGGCGCTAATGCGGAGGTTCTCCCTCGGCCGGTAAAAAAAACGCCGGCATCGAACCACCCGCACACGCTCGATTCGTCGTCGCAACGCCGCTCGGCTACGACTTGCGCCTTGCCACCGACGGCTTGGCATTGACCGCGTCGGATTTCGTGCGGGCCCGCGGCCCGATCCGGTCCGCGCCGGCTCCGCATCCGCTGTTGCGCGAAGCGCGAGCGCAAGTGACGGCGTATTTCAAGCGGCGCTTGCGCCGCTTCGACCTTCCGCTCGAGCTCGCGGGCACGCCCTTCCAGCGCGCCGTTTGGGAGCTGGTCGCAGGCCTCGAATTCGGGCAGCTCGTCAGCTACGGCGAGGTCGCGTTCGCGCTCGGACACCCGCTCGCGCACCGCGGCGTCGCCGCCGCGATGAGCAAAGCGCCGCTCGACCTGTTCATCCCGGCCCATCGCGTCGTCGGTGCCGACGGCCGCGTCAAGGGCAGCGCGCCCGGCTCCCTGCGTCGCCGGCTGCTCATCTTCGAAGGCCAACGCCTGCCATAGGCGCGCCGGCGCCGATCTTCACGACTGGATCCCTTCATAACGAAGCTCCCACGCGCACTCGAGGTGCAAGAACAATAGAGCGCCGTCCGAGCGTGCGGCGTTTCGACCCGAGAAGACCACGCGCCTGAGCGGCTGCGAGAAAACCGCGTGGGTCAGCGGCGGCCGTTCAAAGCTCGAACTGCAGAGCGTCCGCCGCCACCGCGCAGCCGAGACCTGCGAGCTCGCGGGCTTCGGGCGACGCCGGATCGAGCACGGGATTCGTGTTGTTGAGGTGGGCGTAGTACAGGCGCGTGCGCGGCGACAAGGGCGCGAGCGCGGCCAGCGAGCCGCCGGGGCCGGCGATCGGAAGGTGTCCGAGCGCCTGCGACGACTTGCCGACGCCGACGTTGCCCAGCTCCGCCTCGGACCAGAACGAGCCGTCGAGAAAGGCTATCGCCGCGCGCTCGAGCGCCGTTCGCAGCGGCTCCCCGCACGCGGCGAAGACCGGCGCGAACACGACGCGGCCGCCCGTCGCGCGGTCCTCGACCGCGAAGGCGAGCACGGCGTCGGCGACGGCGCGGCGTCCGTCATAGCCGGGCGTCAGCCCCACGACCGAAATCGCGTCCACGCTCAAGCCTGCATCCAGTTCGAACGAGCCGCCGGGAGCGACGCCGTGCCACTGGTGCGGCGCTTCGAGAAAGGGAGCGAACGCAGGTTGCCCGTGCGCGATCGCGCGCACGGTCGCGCTCGAGTAGAGCCTGAAAGCGTGGTCGCCCATCTGACGCAGCACCGCGAGGCCGCCCAGATGATCGACGTTCGCATCGGTCAGCAGCATGCCCGCGATCGGCGTTCCGCGAAGCCCACGCGGCTGTAGCGGCGCATACGACTCGATTTGCGCCGCGACGTCAGGCGAGACGTTGATCAGCCACCAGCGCTCGCCGTCGGCCGAGAGCGCGAACGACGACTGCGTGCGGCGCGGCCGCGTGCCCGCGCGGGCCGCGCTGCAATTCGGGCAGCCGCAATTCCACTGCGGAACGCCACCTCCCGCAGCCGAGCCCAGGACTCGAACGATCACCGCGCCGCGACTGGAGCGGGCCGGCGCGGAACGAAGTTCGGGTCGGGTTCCAGGTCGCGCAGCGCGGCGATGATCGCGTGTGACGGGCTCTTCGCGCAGGCCGGATCGCTCGTGGCCGCGTCGCCGGTGAACAAGAAGGCTTGACACCGGCAGCCGCCCCAGTCCAGCTCGCGCCGCTCGCATGACTTGCAGGGCTCCGGCATCCAGTCGGTTCCGCGATAGATCGAAAACGCGTCGGAGCGATACCACGCCTCGTCGAGCGACGTCTCGCGCACGCTCGGGAAGCTCAGCGTCGTGATGGACGCGGCGGCCGGGCACGGTAAGATGCGCCCGTCGGGCGTTACGGTCAAGGCGACTTGGCCCCAGCCGTGCATGCACGGCTTGGGCAATTCCTCGAAATAGTCGGGCAGCACGTAGGTGATGTCGATTGCGCCGCGCAGGCGCTCGCGCTCGCGGGCCACCAGCGCCGCGCCTCGCTCGACTTGTTCGCGCGTCGGCAGCAGCGCCGCGCGGTTGCGGTATGCCCAGCCGTAGAATTGCACGTTGGCGAGCTCGAGCCGTCGTATCCCCTCGCGCTCGGCGAAGGCGATCGTGTCGGCGAGCATGTCGTGGTTGAGGCGGTGCAGCACGCAGTTGAGCGTCAGCGCGACGTCGCGGCGGGCGACGCGCCGAATCGCGTCGAGCTTGCGCTCGTGCACGTCGGTTCCCGCGATGCGCGCGGCCAGCTCGCGCTCCGGTGCCTGGATGCTGATCTGCACGTGAGCCAGCCCCGCGGCGAGCAGTGCGTCGAGCAAGGCGTCGTCGAGGAACGTGCCTTGCGTAATCAGGTTCGTGTAGCCGCTGCGCTCGGTCGCCCGTGCCACCATTGCCACCAAATCGTCCGCGCGCAGCGTCGGCTCTCCGCCCGAGAAGCCGAACTGCACCACGCCGAGCCCAGCCGCCTGGTCGATCGCGCGCAGCCAGTCGTCGCGTCCGAGCTCCTCGCGCGGCGAACCCAAATCGAGCGGGTTGAAGCAGTACGGGCACTGCAAGTTGCAGCGGTACGTCAACTCGCAGAGCAGCGA
Organism: Vulcanimicrobiaceae bacterium; assembly: GCA_052267165.1. Lineage (GTDB taxonomy): Bacteria > Vulcanimicrobiota > Vulcanimicrobiia > Vulcanimicrobiales > Vulcanimicrobiaceae > CAWICD01. The sequence goes on from JBKQHO010000039.1 coordinate 224,325, forward strand.
GACCGGCGGCCGCGGCTTCACGTGCTCACGAAGCCGCGCGCGCACAACTCGTCGAGCAGCGTCTCGATGTCGCCGCGCAGCGCGCTCGCGTCGGCTTCGAAGCGCTCGCCCAACGCTTCGGTCAGCTCGTCGAGCGTTCGCGCGCCGTCGAGGAGCTCGAGCGTCGCCGCAGCCGAATCGTTGAGCTCGACGACGCCTTCCGGCACCAGCAACAGGACCGCTCCGCACTCCCCGTGCCGCAAGCGCACGCCTCGCGCCAAGCGGTAACGCGGGGCGCTCACGTGAAGACGCCGCAGGCGAGCGCCGTCGCGTCGAGGATGCTCCAGAGCACGTCGCATTTGAAGCGGAGTGCCGCCACGCAGGCGTCTTGCTGCTCGGCCGTCTGCGCCGCTTGCGTCACCCAGGCGAGCGCGACCTCGGCGTCGCGTCGCGCGAGGTCGAGGCGGTCTTCGAAATAGGCCAAGCCCGCGCGGTCGATCCACGGGTATTCCGCCACGATCGCGGCGACCCGCGCGGCCATCACCGGAGGCCCGAAAAGCTCGGTCAGCGACGACGCGACGGCTTCGAGCCATGGCCGGCGGCGCGCGAAGTCGACGTAGGCGTCGACCGCGAACCGCGTTCCGGGCGCAACCTGCGCCTCGCTGAGCACGCTCCCCTCGTCGAGTCCGACGGCGCGCGCCAGAGCTAGCCATTTCTCGGTTCCGCCGCCGCCGTTCTCGAGCGTGCCGTCGTGATCGTAGATACGCTGGATCCAGACGCGCCGATACTCGCGCGAGGGTAGGCCGGCGAGCACCAAGGCGTCTTTCTGCGGGATGACCTTCTGGTAGTAATACCGGTTGGCGACCCACGCGCGCACTTGCTCGACGTTGAGCGCACCGGCGACCAGCTTCTTATGAAACGGGTGCTTGTCATGGTAGCGATGCGCGCCGACCTCGCGCAGGCGTTCGACCAGCTCGGTGCCGGCGGCAGCGCTCACCATGTTCGAAACGTTCGAGGACTAGCTTCGAGCGTCGCTCTGAGTTCCGAGATACATCGTGACTTCGAAGCCGGTCGCCATGACCTCGAAGCGGGGACGATTCCAGGTTTTCTTCTGCGTGCGCATCATCAGAATGAGTCCTTTCACCGGGGATCGTGAGGAGTGTGAGCAAGAAGAACTCGGACGTTTCCCCTGCTCCATCGAGGTATACGCGCCCGATAGCCCATTCTCTTCGAAACTCGGCCGAGCGTGCATCCGCCGTCCGTATGAGTTCGAAACGCCCTATATGGAAAAGAACCGAAGGATCTCGTTCGCTTCTAAAGCTTAGAAAGCGCTTGCATACCAGGCAGCAGCTTGCCTGCACCGGCCCGAATTCGAGCATTCAGGGGAGAGGGGAGTCGACCATGCTTCGTGCTCGTTTCGTCGCGACCGTGGCGGCAGCACTGTGTCTGCCGGGGCCTCAGGCCTTGCGCGCGGCCGAAACAGGCGGGATGAGCGCCGCCGCGGTTCGAGCCGAACTCGCGGCCGCGGCCGCCGCGAAACGTCCGCCGAACTTCGCGCACAAGCACATCGTCGACCAGATCCTCGACGGCCTCGACTTTCACCGGGCGAACTTTCGCGGCGCCGACCTGCTCGAGACCAGCTTTCTCAATGCCAATCTGAGCGGCGCGACCTTCGACGGCGCCAACCTGAGCGCCGTCAAGATGGCCAATGCGAACCTGCGCGGGTCCCGGCTCGTCGGCGTCACCTTTCTGACGACCGCCGAGAACGTCGACCTGCGCGGGGCGGACCTCTCGCAATCCTCGGGCTACCTCATCGCCCCCGGCGGCGACTTGCGCGAGGCAAATCTGAGCGGCGCGCACCTAAGCCCCGACATGAGCAACCAACCGATGGGTCTGTTGCACACGATCTTCTCACAGGCCCACCTCGACGGCGCGAACCTCTCGCATGGGAGCTTTTCATTTGCGAATTTTGCCAACGCGAGCCTGACACACGCCGACCTGCGCGACGCGACCTTCGACGGCGCCGATCTCACTCGAGCGGATTTTTCCGGCGCCGACCTCACCGGCGCGAGCTTGGCGAAAGCCGACGTCGCCGGCGCGGTGTTCGCGCACGTTCGGGGACGCGCGGCGATCCGCGGCTTGCAGACGGCCCTCAACGTCGATCAAGCGATTTTTCGCTAACCGGCATTGATCCGTTGAGCCGCGGTCAATCACGCTTGACACGCGCGATACACTAGCTGCTATGAGACTGCTGTAGCGCCCGACGGGGCGCCGCGCTTTGGCGCACGTTCCGCTTTCGAAGTTCATTCGATTTTTTGGGGTCGCTCGCAATGTCCACTCGCGCAGATAGCGTTTTTGCAAATCGCGGCCCGCTGCCGGCACTCGCCCTCAACGCGTTCACCTATCTGGTCTCGCAAGGCTCGCTCGCCGCGGTTGACACCTTCGGACCCGACGAGCCGGCCGGCCTGCCCTCGTTTCGCGCCATCGCATCCGACATCGCGACCGGCTTTCGGTTTCTGTGGCGCGACGCGGCGATGGGCGCGATCTCGTGCGTCTCGCTCGGCTTCAACTTCTTCGGGTTCATGACGGCCGCCGCGTTCATCCCGTTTCTCAAACGCGACTTCGGCGCGAGCGATCCGGTCGTCGGTTACGCGCTCGGTATCGCCTCGATCGGCGCCCCGTCGCAGGTTCGTACTTCGGCGGCCGCGTGCCGCGAACGTGGCGGTTTGGGCACCTGCTGAGCGCCGCGTACGCCGCCGACGGGCTCGCGTTCGTCCCGGTCATGTTCACGCACGACCTTGCGCTTGCGACCTTCTTCCTCTCGCTCACCAACGGCTGCATCTTGTTCGAGGTCGCACAAATCGTCGGCTGGCGCCTGCGGGTGACACCGAACGGACTGGTGGGGCGCGTCAGCGGCGCCGCGCGGCTCGTCGCGCTTGCCGGCAGCGTGCCAGGCGCGCTTGCCGGCGGCGCGTTGGCCGACCAATTCGGGGCGCGCGCGGCGATCGTCGTTTCGGGCGCAGGCTATCTCGTGCTGGCTGCGCTCATCGCCCTGGTGCCGGCGATCCGCCGCGAGGCGCGCTAACCGGCGTCCGCGGGACGAGGGCCGGCGCGCGCCTCCAGGGGATCGCCTTCCCACGCGCCGATACAGCAACGTGACCGCCCGGCATTCGCTCGACGCTCGCGCCCAAAGCGCGCAACTGCTGGGTTACTGGCGCGACTGCCTCGCCGAAGAGGCCGAAACGCTCGCCGCGGGCGAACGTACTGCCGCGTTGCCCGACGTCGACCTTGCGGCGCTCGCCGCTGGGCACGTTCCAGAGCCGGTAGCAAACGAGCTGTTCGGGCAGGGCGCCTCCGAAGCGCTTTCGGTGCTCGTCGCGGTCGGCCGGCTCGCGTCCCGAAGGCGTGCGGCCGCATCCAACCGCTCCGAGGCGGTCGTGCCGCTGTGGCTTCCCGCGCAGCTCGAGCGCAACGGCGAACTGCGCGCCGGCGAGGAGGGCCGCGCGCCGTTCTTGGCGCGCGCGGTCCTCGCGCCGACCGGCGCGGCCGTTTCGATCGGGAGGCTCGAGGATGCGGCCGAGTTCTGCGCCCGCGCGCCGGCCGCGTTCGCTTCGTGGAGCGAGCAGTGGGAGTGGGCCATGGCGCTGTGGGAAGCCGTGGCCAAAGAACCGCTCGCGCACTATGTCCCGGCCGCGTGGCGCTTCGAGCCGGTCGCGCGCGTCGTGGCTTGGCAGACCGGCCACGCTCGCGCGGAGCTCGCCTCGCTCGGCCGGGCGCGCGAACGGCTCGCGGCCGGAGGCCGCTTTCCATTGCTCGAGCGATGGATCGCCGGCACCGCCTCCGAGACGGAGTCGAGCGCGCAGCAACACGGTCATGCCGCCGACCAGCCCCTCTCCGACGATCAGCGCTTCGCCCTGCGTCGCGCGCTCGGGCTGCGCGAAGGCGACTCGCTCGGCATCGCAGGCCCGCCCGGCGCCGGAACGATCGCGCTCGTGCGCTCGCTGGTCGCCTCGCTCGTCGTGGACGCCGTCGCCGGCGCGGCGGGACCGTTCGACGCGTCTCCGCCGCTCGTCGTCGTCGCCGTGCCCGCGAACGAGACCGCTGCGACCTGGCTCGACGCGTTTCCAAGCGACGACGACCCGACGCCAAGCGGCCGGCGCTGGGTCGCGCAGACCGACGGCTACGCGATCGCGCTCGCGGCCGGCGAGCGAGCCGGCTCGTCCGCCGATCGCGGGTATCCGACGCTGCACGGCAACGCGCGCGGATGGGAAAGCTCGGCGACGCCGCCGCTGGCGCACGCGGCCGAGCTCGAGCAGGCCTATCTCGAGACGTTTGCGCGGGCGTACGGGCGCGTCGCTCCGTCGCTCGACGACGCGATCGCCTACCTCCATGCGGCGACGCGCGCTTGGACGGCGCGCCTCGCAGCCGACTCGCGAGCTCGCGAAGGCACGGCCGAAGCCGTCGCGACGGGCGTCGACCGGAGGGCGATCCGGGCGCGCGTCGCGGCCCCGCTCGACGCCGCCGCCGATGCGGCGGCCGCGGAGCTCGCCGCGCTCGACGAGGCCCGCGCGCAAGAACATCAGCAGGGCGCGGACCTACTGGAACGCTTGCACGCGGCAGTCGTCGCCCTGCAACCCAAAACGTGGTACGAGAGCTCGTTCGCGTGGCTCGCAAGGGTTGCGCAGCGCCGCCAGCAACGCTTCTGCGCCGCGCTCGGCGCCGCGCCGCCGGCCGACCGCAAGAGCGTCGAGTCGCTGCGCGCGTGGGCCGAAGAATGCAAAGCGGTCGAGAGCGCGCGCGCCATTCGTGCGCTCGCCGACCGCGACGCCGTCGCGCGGCGCTTGGAAGCCGCCAACGCCGAACGCGCGAGCGTGCTCCACGCCTTCGACGAAAGCGCGAAACAATGGGACGCGATCGGCGACGTAGCCGCCTCGCTCGGCGTCGATGCCGCGCGCTGGAGCGCGAACGGCGAAGCGCCCGACGAGCTCTTCGACCGCGTGCACCGTCGCGAAGCGTTTCGCTGCGCCGCACGTTATTGGGAAGGCCGGCGCCTGCGCGAGCTCACCCAGCCGCAAACCGCGCCGGGCGCCGCCGCGCAGACCGAGCGCGCCGTCGCCGAACTGCGCTCGGTGGCGATGCTCTATCCGGTTGCGGTTGCGACGCTGCCCGCGCTCGCGTCATTTTATGCGCCGGACGGCGAGGACGCGCCGCTGTACGGCGCGCTCGACGCGCTCGTCGTGGTCGACGCGGAACGCGTCGACGTGATGCGTGGCGCCGCGGTGCTGCCGCCGGCGAAACGCCTGATCGCGCTCGGCGACCCGTTCGGACGCGCGCCCTCGATCCAGCTCTCGGAGGCCCGTTCACGCGCACACTTCGAGGCTCGACTGGGCGAGTTCACGGCGTGGCCGCACTTCGTGGAACGCGGGTTCATCTCGTACGACCGCTGTCCGGGAGCTCTGCTGCAAGCGCCGCCGGCTCGCGTCGAGCTGACCGGCGAGCGCAACTGCGCGCCGGAGATCGTCGCCTGTTGCGACGAGCTGGCTTATCACGGCTTGCGCGCGGTCAGACAGACGCCGCTGCGAGGCAACTGGCCGGCGCTGGGCTACGCGCAGATCCGGGGCCGCTGCGAGCAACGCGGCGCGAGCCTCGTCAACGAGCCCGAAGCACGTAACCTCGTCCAATTCGTGATCGAGCGGCGCGAAGAGTTGCTGCGCACCGCTCTCGAGGCGAAGTGCCTGGCCGACGTGGTCGCCATTCTCAGCCCGTTCGCCGCCCAGGCGGCATACATCGCCGAACGCCTGGCGGATGCGCTGCGCGCGTGTCGCATGCGCGCCGAGCCCGACCTTGCCATCGGAACGCCGTTCGCGTTGCATGCGCCCGTGCCGGTCGTGCTCTACTCGCACGTCCTGGGGCCGGGGGACGAGTGCGCCCTGGTGGACGCGCGGCCGAACCTCTTGAGCCTCGCGCTCTGGACGGCGACCGACCACTTCCTATTCTTCGGCGACGCGAGCCGCCTCGCGCACCGGCCGCCCGGTTCTCCGAGCGCCGTCCTCGCGAAGCATCTTCTGGCGAACCCGGCGAACCGGCTCGCCGGCCTGCCCACGTCGTTTTACGGGGCGGACGTCGAGCTCGCGGCCGTCGACACGCCGGCCGACCATCGCGCGCTGTTCGAGAACGCATTGACGAACGCCGCCGAGCGTCTGCTCATCGTCAGCCCGCTCGACGAGCGCGGCCTCGCCGACGCGACCCGGCAGCGGCTCGTCGAGCTGGCGCGGCGCGGCGTTCGCGTTCGCATCTTCAGCGACCGCGAGCCGCCCGGCGGCTGCGCGGCGCTGCGCGAGGACGGCGTCGAGTGGAGCGTGCTCGAGCCGTTGCTCGCAAGCGCGCTCGTGCACGACGAGGACGAGCTGTACGAAGGCTCCTTCCGCTGGCTCGCGGCCGAGGACGAACCCGGCGCGGCAAACGCGGGCAGCGGCTGGCTCGCGCGCGGGCCGGGTGCGGCGCGCGCCGTCGACGAACTGTGCCGCTACTACGAGCGCAGCTGATGCGAAAGAAGCGGCCGGTACGCTACCGGCCGCTTCGTCCTGTTCAGGCAAACGTCTACTTCAGCGCCGCAGCAGCGGTGCCGAGAGTTGGTGGTCGTCGCTCGGTTTGATCCCGGCGGCGGCGCGCAGCTCGTCCTTCTTGTCCAGCCGTTCCCAGGGCAGGTCGAGATCGGGACGGCCGAAGTGGCCGTACGACGCGGTCTGCTGGTAGATCGGGCGGCGCAGGTCGAGGTTGTGGATGATCGCGGCCGGACGCAGATCGAAGTGCTCCTGCACGAGCTGCGCGATCTCCGGTTCGGAAAGCCGTCCCGTCCCGAAGGTCTCGACCAGCACGCTGACCGGTCGCGCCACGCCGATCGCGTAGGCGACTTGGACTTCGCAACGGTCGGCCAGGCCGGCCGCGACAATGTTCTTCGCAACGTGGCGCGCGGCGTACGCCCCCGAGCGATCGACCTTGGTCGGGTCCTTGCCGGAGAACGCGCCGCCGCCGTGCCGCGCCATTCCGCCGTAGGTGTCGGCGATGATCTTGCGGCCGGTCAGGCCCGCGTCGCCCTTCGGTCCGCCAATGACGAAGCGTCCCGTCGGATTGACGAAGATGCGGGTTTGCCCGTCGCGCAGCGCCGCCGGAATCACCGGATCGATGATGTGCTGACGCACGAGCGCCCGGATCTCGTCGAGCTCGATGTCGGGCTCGTGCTGCGTCGAGATGACGACCGCGTCGACGCGCAACGGCGTGTGCCCGTCGTACTCGATCGTGACCTGCGATTTGCCGTCGGGCCGCAGCCAGGGCAGATTACCATTCTTGCGTTCGTGCGCGAGCCGGCGCGTCAGATCGTGCGCGAGCACGATCGGCAGCGGCATGAGCTCGGGCGTCTCGCGGCAGGCGAAGCCGAACATCATGCCCTGGTCGCCGGCACCGGTCAGCTCGAAGTCGTCGTGCTTCCCTGCCTTGTACTCGAGCGACTTGTCGACGCCCATCGCGATGTCGGGGGACTGTTCGTCGATCGAGACGCTGACGCCGCACGTCTCCGCGTCGAAACCCACGTGCGAGCGCGTATATCCGACGTCCGCGATCGTCTGCCGAACGATCTTCGGAATGTCGACGTAGGTCGTGGTGGTTATCTCGCCCGCGATATGGATCTGCCCCGTGATCGCAAACGTCTCGCAAGCCACGCGCCCAAACGGATCGTCCTTTAGAATCGCGTCAAGCACCGCATCCGAGATCTGATCCGCCAGCTTGTCCGGATGCCCCTCAGTAACCGACTCCGACGTAAAGAGTCTACGATAAGCCATTTCTCAAAAACTCACTCTCAAAAAGTATATTGCGTCAAATCTTAGCAGTCGGTAGGCTTGCGTTCGGCGTTCCGCGGGATACGGCGGGGCGTGCAGCTTTTCGCGGAGCCCCGGGTGCGAGCCGGAGGCGAGCCTGTCGAAGCGGCCACGGACGGCGGCCGCTTCGACGCGACCGAGCGAAAAGTGCACGAGTAGCGTTTCGCACGGAGGCGAAATCGCGGTCGCCCCCGCAGCGTCCCTGCGGACGATGCCGCCAAGCCGGGCCTTACGTGCCTTCAGACCAAGACGCCATGTACTTCACCTGCTCAAGCGTCAGAACGTCGATCGAGATGTTGAGGGCCGCGAGCTTGAGGCGCGCGACTTCCTCGTCGATATCGTCGGGAACCGAGTAGACTTTCTTTTCCAGCGACTTGTAGTTCTGGGCCAGGTAGCCGGCGGCCAGCGCCTGATTCGCGAACGACATGTCCATGACCGCGGCCGGATGGCCTTCGGCCGCCGCCAGGTTGATGAGCCGCCCTTCGCCGAGCACGCGCACGGTGCGGCCGTTCTTCAGCTTGTAGGCGTCGACGAACTGACGCGGCTTGTCCTTCGAGAGCGACTGCGCCTCGAGCGATTCGAGGTCGAGCTCGTCGTTGAAGTGCCCTGAGTTACAGACGATCGCGCCGTCTTTCATCGCTTCGAAGTGCTCGCCGCGGATGACGTGATAGTTGCCCGTCACGGTGATGAAGATGTCGCCGACCTTGGCAGCTTCGCTCATCGGCAGAACGGTGAAGCCGTCCATCGCCGCTTCGAGCGCCTTGCGCGGATCGATCTCGGTGACGACGACGTGCGAGCCCATACCCTTGGCGCGCGACGCGACGCCGCGGCCGCACCAGCCATAGCCGACGACGACGACCGTGTGGCCGGCGAGCAGCACGTTGGTCGCGCGGATGACGCCGTCGAGCGTCGACTGCCCCGTCCCGTAGCGGTTGTCGAACATGTGCTTGGTCAGCGCGTCGTTGACCGCGATGACCGGGTAGGGCAGCACGCCGTCCTTCTCCATCGCGTGGAGACGGATGACGCCGGTCGTCGTCTCTTCGCAACCGCCGATCATCTCGGCCAGCAGATGGTTGTGCTTGGTGTAGATCGTCGTGACCAAGTCGCAGCCGTCGTCCATCGACATGTGCGGCTTGGCGGCGATCACGGCTTCGATGTGGTTGTAATAGGTTTGGTTGTCCTCGCCCTTGATCGCGAAGGTCGGGATCTTGTAGTGCTCCGAGAGCGCAGCCGCGACGTCGTCCTGGGTCGAGAGCGGATTTGAGGCGCAGAGCGCGATCTCGGCCCCGCCGGCCTGCAGCGCGAGCATCAGGTTGGCGGTCTCAGTGGTCACGTGAAGGCACGCGCCGACGCGAACGCCGGCCAACGGCTTCTCCTTGGCGAAGCGCTCGCGAATCTGCGCGAGCACGGGCATGAACGATGCGGCCCACTCGATGCGCGAGCGGCCTTGATCAGCTAAGCTGCGGTCCTTAACGTCCCCCAGCGGTCGATCGATGAGTTGCAAAGTCTCCTCCGGCCGGCGAGCCTGCTCGCCGGCATATTGAAGTAGAGGTGCTGCTCACGCTGATCTTTGAAACAACCTAAAGCCGTGGCGTAAGGCTCTTCTTCGCCATCGGCAGTCCACATACCCCACGCCGGCAAGCGCCCGCGGCCTCGAGACGGAAAAGGGGCTCGTGGAAACACTTGACGACTACCTCGACGCGCTTGCATCGGCCGCTCCGACGCCGGGGGGCGGCAGTGCTGCGACCATTGTCGGAGCAGCCGGGGCGGCTTTGGTCGCCATGGTCGCGCGGATCACCGGGGCTAACCCGAAATGCGCATCCCGCGCGCCCGAGGCGCAGAGGCTGGCCGAGCGGGCCGAGGCCCTGCGGCGGGCGCTGACGGCCGCCCGGCAGACGGACGAGGAAGCCTACGGCCAGGTCGTTGCGGCGACAGCCCTGCCGCACGGAAGCGAGGAAGCGAAGGCCGAGCGGACGGCGCGGCTGCAGGCAGCGCTCGCCGGCGCGGCGGCGGCGCCGCTCCACGCCGCCGGGCTGGCGCTCGAGGTGCTGCGGCTCAGCCAGGCGGCGCTCGCGCTGGAGAACCCGCACCTGGCGAGCGACGTCGGCTGCGCTGCCGCCTTCGCGGCAGTCGCCGTCGAGGCGAGCGCCTACAACGTTCGGGTCAACCATCGCTACCTGCGCGACCCCGCGCTGGTCGAGCGCCAAGAGCTCGCGCTGCGCGCGCTCGAGAGCGAACGCGACGCCCTCGCCGCGCAGGTGCGAAATGCGCTCGCGTTCGCGGGCAGCTCGTAGCGCAGTTCAGCCGGCAGCATCGCGTCCGGCAGCGTTTTCATCACCTCGTCGAACGCGTCGCCGATCTCGGCGGTCGCATCGCTGAGGTCGCTCCCGAAGAGTGTCTCGGCGACGATCTCCAGCGCCAGCGCGCTCGTTTCGGCTTCGAGATCGATTTCGTCGGCCCAAGATCGTCGGCGGCTCGGGCGCGCCTTGCATGGCGGACATCGCGCGCGGCACCTTTCGAGCCGCTACGCTCATCTTCTCCTCGCTCCGGCGCGCTCGCTCCGACCCTTCTTAATAATTACGAAGGTTCGTTAGCAACAGGCTCCGGCCGGTTTCTAAGCGGTCAGCGAACGCAGCCGGCGGACGATCGCCGCGGGGCTTTCGGTCCAATCCCCAAGCCCGCTCATCCGCCCGTTGCGGTCGATGTAATAGACGGCCGAAGTGTGCGCGACGTAATACGTGCTCTCCCCCTTCTGCCGCGGCAGATCCTGATGGAAGACATGGTATGCGGCGTAGACGCGCTCCAGAGCGGCATCGCTTCCCGTCAAGCCCACGACGTTGGGCCCAAACAGTTCGGCATAGCGCTTGAGAACCGGCGGCGTGTCGCGCTTGGCGTCGACCGTCACGAACGCCACCTCGACGTCCTTGCCGGCCGCTCCCAGACGTGCGATCGCGTGCTCGAGGTTCGCCATCGTGGCCGGGCAAACGTCGGGGCAGTGTGTGTATCCGAAGAAGAGCAGCACGACGCGACCGCGCTGGTCCGAGAGCGTGAACGGACGTTGCTGCTGATCGACCAGCATGAAGTCGGGCGCGCGGTCGCGGCTCCACAGGAACGCGTAGAGCGAAGCGGCCAGCGAAATGCCCATCGCGACCACGAGCGCCGCGACGAGAAGCAGCCGGGCTCTCACGCCGCCTTCCGTACGCCGACCTCCGCACGCGGACGGAGCAGCGCGCGCCGAACGACCGTGGGCCCGAGGCCCAGCGCAAAGACGAAGGGGAGGAACGGGTGCGCGATGGCGCGGCAACCGAAATCCGTCCAGGCCATCGTCATGCAGCACGAGCCGTACGCGTATTGCAGGTGCTGCCGCGGATCGATACGCTTCGAGAAGAGCCAGGTGCGATGCGCGTCGGAGAAACGCCACCACAAGATCGGGACGGCCAGTACCAAGCGCGTCAAGCCGGTCACGCTCCCATAGATGAGGCTGAAGGTCCGATCGCCCTCGATGAAAGGACAGGAACGCAAGAACAAGACCAACCAATCGAGGGACACGTTGCCGTCTTCACGCAGCGCCGGGCGAGACCTCCGGCCGCGGCTAGCCCACGCGCCGTGAGGGGCGCGAAAACACTGCGAAGAGCGCCAGCATGAACCGTGCCAGCGGCGCGGCGTTGAGGTACTCGACGTCGTCGACCAACTCACGACGGGGATTCGAAAGCACGACGAGCCGCGGCTCGCTTGCCGTCTGCTCGAGCCATTGCCGCTTCGTGGCCGCGCGCTTGATCCGCGCTAGCAGGCCGACGTCGCGCCGAAGCCAGGCAGGCCGCGCGCGGCGCAAGCTTCCCGGAGCGTTCAGAGCTAGCGAGGAGGCTTCGCAAAAGGCAAGCCATGCCCCGAAAAAGGCCTCGAAACCAGCCGAGCCGGCCAGCGTACCTGAGGTCGGCCTCCGTTCGATTTCTTCGAGCGAACGAAGGCACGCATCCAACGAATCTCTCACGGAAGTCCTGTCCGTCCCGTCCCAGACCTAACGCATTCACGGTACCCACCCGACGGTGTACCCACCACAACGTATCGAAAACATAATGCGGAAACGGTAGGCTCCGTCACGGGTCGAGCTCCATTCCATACTCGCGGCAACGAGAGGGTTGCACGCCCGGTCTTTCCTGAACCGGTCGTGAGGTGGTCCAAATTGGGCAGGTTGGCGCTCTTCACGGGAGATACTCACGAGGAGGTCGTATGAGCCTCGCAACGTGGCCATGTCAAAGCTAAAGGTCAGCTCGAACTCGGCGCCGGCATCGCGCGACACACGCCAGAAGCGTGCGATCCGCGACGCGTTCGCGGCCGAAGGGCGTCCGCTCAGCGCGAACGAGGCCCTTGAAGCTGCGCAAGCTCGCAGCGACGGAGTCGGGATCGCCACCGTCTATCGCTCGATCCGCTCGCTCCTGGCCGACGGCTGGCTCGCTCCGGTCGACCTGCCCGGCGAGCCGTCCCGTTACGAAATCGCCGGAAAGGCGCATCACCACCATTTCCGTTGCAGCCAGTGCGGACGCGTCTTCGACCTCGAGGGCTGCGACCAGCCCAAGCGGACGTCGGTGCCGCGCGGATATCGGATCGAAGGCCACGACGTCACGGTCCGCGGAACGTGCGCCCAGTGCGCGCGGGCCAAAGCCAAGCCGGCCGCCCGAATCAAGCGCCACCGCGCCTGAGGCCACACCGCGCCCTTCGGTTTCGCGGCTCGCAGCCGTTCGTGACATTCCTCTGCGGCATGGTCGTCGCATGGACGCTCGTCGTCGCGCTAGCGTCACGTGCGCCGGCAGCGCCCGCCCAATTCGCCCTCGCGCATCACGCGGTTTCGACGGCGAACCCGCAAGCGCAGGCCGACTTCGATGAAGGTCTGACGCTGCTATACGCCTTCAATCCTGAAGAAGCCAGGCGGGCCTTCGAGCGCGCGGCAGCGGCGGACCCCGCGCTCGCAATGGCTTGGTGGGGCATCGCCATGAGCCACGGCGGGAACATCAATCTCGGTTACGTCACCGGCGAAGCAACGGACGGCCGCGCCGCGGCAGCCAAGGCGGTCGCGCTGGAATCCGGCGCGACGCCGCTCGAGCGCGCGCTGATCGCGGCGGTCGTCAAGCGGTTTGCGCCCACCGGCAAGGACGCGGGCGCGCGCGCCGTGCGCGACTATCGCGACGCGATGGAAGCCGCGGCCGACGCCTTCCCCACCGACGACGACGTGCAAGCCCTGGCTGCCGAGAGCGGCATGGACGTCCAGCTTTGGGATTACTGGACGCCCGATGGGCGGCCCAAGCCGGGTACGCAAACGATCGTGGCTCGCCTGCAACGCGTGCTCGTGCGCGATCCGGGCCACATCGGCGCGATGCACTTCTTGCTCCACGCCGTCGAGGAGTCGCCGCGTCCGGAGGACGCGCTGCCCGCGGCGCGCAGACTCGCGGCTTTGCGCTTCGAGCCCGCCGCCGAGCACCTCACCCACATGCCCTCGCACATCTTCATGCGCACCGGACTCTACCACGAGGCGGGCGCGGCCAACCAACTTGCCGAGGCCGACTACGCGACCTATCTGAGCGGCGAACACGCCGGCCACGAAGACTACTTCTTGCACGACTGTCTGTTCGGCGTCGACGCCTTCGGAATGTCCGGCGAGCGCCCGCGTGCCGCCACGCTGGCCGACGCTTGCCGAGCGCACGACGACGCCTATCCGCTCCCCGCGATCGTGGCGATGCGCTTCGGACGCTGGGACGACCTCGCTGTGCTGCCGTCGCTTAGCGACTTTGCCCAAGGCATGCTGGCCGTCGCCCGAGGTCGCCTCACCGATGCGGCGGCCGCGCTCGCGCGCATGCGCGAGAAGAACGCAGGCGACCCGCACGTCGACGCCGAGCTGCTGCAAGGGCGGCTCGCCGAAGCACAGGGAAACGACGCCGTCGCGCTCGCAGCGTACGCCAAAGCCGTCGCGCTGCAGGACGCCGACGGCTATTCCGAACCGCCTTCCTTCTGGTATCCGGTGCGGGAGACGCTCGGCGGCGCCTACTATCGCGCGGGCCGCTACGCCGAGGCCGAGCGAGCGTTTCGCGACGACCTCTCGCGAGATCCCGAGAATCCCCGCTCGCTCTTCGGACTGGCGCGCACGCTCGAACGCGCGGGCCGAAGCGACGAGCCCGCCGCGCTGCAAGCCCGCTTCGAGCGCGCCTGGCAGAACGCCGACGTCAGGCTGGACATGCAGAGCCTCTAGCGGCAAGCGCAACGCGTCGCGCGCTCAGGCGCTGCTGATCATCCAGCTCCCGGCCCGTTCGTAGGCCTCCCACATGGCGGCATACGCCGGACAACTCGCCAGCAGCGCTTCGTGCGAGCCGGTCGCGGCAACCCCGCCGTCGGCGACGACCACGATCGCAGCGACGTTGCGGACCGTCGAAAGACGGTGTGTCACGAGCACGACTGCCTTGCGCGCGGAAAGACTCTTGATCGCGCCCAGCACCGCGCTCTCGGTCTTCGGGTCGACGCTCGCGGTCGACTCGTCGAGCACCACGATCGGCGCGGCGGAGAGCAGCGCGCGCGCGATCGCGATGCGCTGGCGCTGACCGAGCGAGAGGTCTCCGCCGCCCGCGGCGAGCCGCGTGTCGTAGCCGCGCGGCAGGCGCTCCACGAAGTCGTCGCAGTTGGCGCCGGTGGCCGCCCAGCGAATCTCCGAATCGGTCGCGCCGGGGCGCCCCGCGCGGATGTTGTTCAGTACCGTATCTTCAAAGAGATAGGTGTCCTGGAAGACGAGAGCGACGTCGCCGCTGGTCGCGACGCTCCCGCGCGTCGGCTCCCAGAGCCCGGCGATCACGCCGGCCAGCGCCGTCTTTCCAGCACCCGAGCTGCCGACGATCGCCGTCACGCCACGGGCCGGGATCGTGCACGAGACGTCCCTGAGCACCTCGGTCGAGTCGAAGGCGAACCAGACGTGCTCGAGCCTCACGCCCACGCCTGGCGGAGGCGTCGCCGCCCGGACGGACGCGCGCGCCGGCAAGGCGAGCACTTCCTCCAGCTGGCCCAAATCGGCCGAGACGTTGCGCAAGCGCAAGTACGCGTCCAGCGCCTCGAAGAGCACTTGATAGAAGCGCAGCGTCACGACGATCGCGAGGACGTAGCGCATCGTCGTCAAGAAATGGTGCAGCACGAGGCGTCCGCCCGTCGGCAGCACGACGGCGAACCCGAACTCCACCCAGAAGAGCGCCAAGATGGCGAGCGCGGTCGGCGCGAGGACCACTTGGAACGTGCGCCGTTGGAGCGCGGCGATCGCCAGGCTCAAACGCCGGGCGCGTTCGCCGGTGCATCCGAACGCGCGCAAGACCGCCAGCGCGTCGATGTACTCGAGGATGCGCGCGGTGCCCTCGGCCCAGGCTTGCGAGAGGCGCGGACCAGCGATCGACGCCGATTTACGCGAGAGCCAAAAGACGGGCACGATACACGGGAACAGGATGAAGGAAAGGATCGCCAGCGGCCACTCGATCGCGAAAAGCAACAGCAGCGCGCAGAGCGCGGCGAACACGCCGCCCGTCGAGGCTTCGAGCGCGCTCGCGGCCACTTCGGATGCGTCGTCGAGCGTCTGGGTGAGCAGTGCCACCGCTCGGCCCGGGTCGATGCGCGCGATGTCGCGCATCGGCGCCGCGCGCAAGCGCGCGACCGATTCGATGCGCACCGCTTCGCCTCGCGCGGCGAGCGCGCCGCGTACGAGCCTTCCGGCGGCCGTGCCGGCCACGATCTCGAGCGCGAGCGAAACCACCAACAGCGTTGCCAAGCCCGCCAGCGCGCTGCCCTCGACGCGGCCCCCGAACGCGGCCGCGAGGGCCAGCACGACGACGATCAGCGGCACGGTGCCGGCGACCGATTCCAGGCATGCGAGCACCAGCCCCCAGCGCAGCGAGCGGTCGCGCAGTTCCACCAGCAGCTTGAGCCCGCTCATCATCCGACGTTCTCCGCGAGCGACCACGCCTGGGGATGCGTGTAGTCGAACCACATCCGCGCATACTCGGGGCAGTCGCGCAGCAGCTGCTCGTGCGTGCCCTCCGCCACGACGCAGCCGTCCTCCGAGAAAACGACGATCTTGTCGGCGGCGACGACCGTCGAGAGCCGGTGGGCCACAACCAGCACCGTCTTCCCGCTGAAGAGCGGGGCGAGCGCCTCTTGCACGAGCAGCTCGTTTTGCGGATCCATCGAGGCGGTCGGCTCGTCGAGGATCACGATCGGCGCATCCTTGAGCAGGGCGCGCGCGATTTGGATGCGTTGCCGTTCGCCGCGCGAGAGGCTCAGGCCGCGCTCGCCGACGAGGGTCGCGTAGCCGTCGGGCAAGGCGACGATGAACTCGTGGGCTCGCGCCGCGCGCGCCGGGGCGATGACCTGCTCGTCGCTTGCTTCGGGCAGCCCTAACCGAATGTTGGCCGCAACCGAGTCGTCGAGCAGCGAGACGTCCTGAAAGACGAACGAGAGGCGCCGCATGAGCGCGTCGAGCGGCACCGAGCGCACGTCGGCGCCGCCCACTTCCACTCGCCCCGCGTCGACGTCCCAGAAGCGAGCCGCCAGCCGCGTCACCGTCGTCTTGCCGCAGCCCGAAGGCCCCACCAGCGCGGTCACTTTGCCACGCTCGGCTCGAAACGTGACGTCGCTCAGCACTGCCCGGCCGGCCCGCGGTCCACCGTAGCCGAAGCTGACGCCGTAGAACGCGAGCTCACCCGAAGCGCTCGGCTCGGCCGTTCCTTCGGGCATGCCGGGGCGCTCGAGAAAGTCGGCGATGCGGTCGACGCCGGCGAACGCCGTGCGCACGAATTCGGCGCCTCGCAACAGCCGCACCAGCGATTCGACCGTGCGCAGCCCGAGCACCGCGAACAGAACGAGCACGGGTAAGCGGAGCGAGCCGCTTCCGTAGAAAGCCGCGCCGGCGAGCACGGTCGCGCCGGTCACGCCGAGCGCAAGCGCGCGCCGCAAGGCCTGCGCCGTCGCCCTGCGCTCCGATTGCAGTCGCGTCGCGCGCCGGTATTCCGCGGCGACCGACTCGACCGAAAATCCGGAGGGTAGCTGCGGCGGAAGCGACTTCTCGAGCGACAGCGTGCGCATCGCCTCGAGCACTCCCGCGGCCAGCTCGTCGGCAGCGCGGCGCACGGCTCGATCGTTCTTGTCCGTGCTGACGACCGGACGCGCGAACAGCGATGCGACCAGCGCCGCCCCCACGGCGATCAGCGCCAAGCGCCAATCGAACGCAAACAACACGAGCGCCGCCACGACGAGCGCCGCGAGCGCACCGGCCGTCTCGGGGAGACGCTCGCGCAGCAACAGCTCGACGGCCCCGACGTCGTCGATGACGAGCGTCTTGAAAACGCTCGAATCGCGCTCGACGACCTCTCCAAGCGGCAACGTCGCGATCTTCGCGGCCAGCTTCGTGCGCAGCCCGTTGGCGGTCGAGACGGCGCCGATCGCCGCGTTGACGCGGCCGAACGCGAGCAGCGCGAGCCGGACCTCGACCGACGCGATCGCGGCAAAGGTCGGCTGGACCACGTTCCCCGCCATTCCGGGCGTGAGCAGAAACAGCGCGAGATCGTAGACGACCAGCGCCGGCACGAGCGAAACGACCGCGCTTACCGCGCAGAGCGCGATCCCCAAGCGCATCAGGAGCCCGAGTTGTCCGCGCGGCGTCCAGCTCGCCAGCAGTGCGATTCGCGCGCGAACGCTGCGCTGCCGGGAGCCGCTCATCGGTCCGCTTCAACCATGCGTCGGCCCCCCTCGAGTCGCATCGGCGCCGCCGAGGCCGGCCGGAGGGGTGAATCGCTCATGCCGGCCGAGGTACGCTCCCCAAGCTGCTTTTGCCCCCAACGCGTCCCGGCAACGAGCCTACGCTTAGCCGAACTCCGGAAGAGTTCGAGCAGGATTGCCTTGCTCCGACCAACGGCAGCGCGCCGGCACCGATCGGCTCTTCGAGCGAAGCAGAGCGTAGCCCGGCTTCGCAGCCCGTTCCCCGAAGAACCGGATACTGGTGTGCCGACCGGCGCTCGCGTTTTGTGTCACTCCACCTACCGGTCGGCACACTAGCGGCCGTTGAGGCGGAAACCGACGTCGAGCGAACGGGGCAGCGAGTAGTGATTGCCTTGGGCGTTGAGGTACGTGACCCGGTACGTGTCGTTGAAGATGTTGCGCACGCGCACGGTCAGCGTAAGGTTGGGGCCGAGCGCGAAGCCTTTGGCACCGTCGAATGTGGTGTGCGGTGGAACCTTGCAGTTGTCGTTGAGCGGCTGGCAATACGACGAGGTCAGACCGCTGCCGTACTCGCCGTCGAACGCCCACCAGCCGCCGTGCCGGTCGTTGAGCAGCACGCTTCCGTTGAGGTCCCAATTCTGATCGTGATCGGCGGGTCCCCAGTCGGGTTGCGGCCCCGAGAAGCACGGTGCCAAGAGTTGCGTCTCGCATTCCTTCACGTCGGCGTAGGTGTGCGTGGCGGAGAACGAGAGACTCACCTGCCGTTGCAGCGGAAGCTGGTAAACCAGCGACTGCGCCGCGATCCGGCCCAGCTTGTAGTTGATGTCTTGGTGCAGGTTCGTAAAGCCGACTTGCGTGTCGTCGATCAAGTCGGTTGCGTTCTTTTGCATGATCCGCAGCCCGAGGTCGCCGCTGCCCAGCGGTAAGTGGCCGCCGAGCTCGTAGACCGAATCTCGCTGCGGCAAGAGGTCGAAGTTTCCGCTCTCGCCGGGATAGAGCAGCGCGGCGGCGGCGGGTGAGACGTTCTCGAACGAATAGGGCGTGAAGAAGCGGCCGTAGTAGGCGTAGAGGCTGGCTCGCGGCCCGAAGAGCCGCGTCAGCTTCAGGCGCGGGCTGAACTGCGCCGAACCGGTCAGGAACTGCGTCGAGAACAGTTGGAACGTGTCGTAGCGCAAGCCGTAGTCAAGCTGGTAGTCGTTGCCCATCTTCCACGTGTCCTGAAGGTAGGCTTCGTAGGTGTGCCCCACGTTGGGCGCCTGATCCGAGATCGTATACGGCGTCGGGCCGTACGGGTTGTCAGGCTGAAGCGTGATCGCGTAGTCCTTCGAGACGGTCGTGAGATCGTAGACCGTGCCGGCCCGGATTTCGTGGTGCGGGCTGCGCAACGCGTAGTCGGCATTGAAGCGGTAATCGGTCGAACCCCGGTTTGCATAGACGGAGTTGGAGCAGTCCTGCGGGTTGGTGGAGCAGTCCGGCGCGGGGGCGTTCGCAAGCCCGTAAGCGATGTCGTTCGCATAGTCGGGAAAGTCGGCGATCTGCGAGTGCTTGACGCTGGGTCCGAAGGAGAGCGAACCGTGGTCGCCGATCGCGCGGCGGTATTGGATCTGGCCGTAGTAGTCGTCCTGCGTCTCGTTGTCGTTCTGTGCGGCGGGCGCGCCGCCGGCGATGGACGGCGGAATCTGGTAGGTCTGCCGAGAGTGGGTGAACGTCAGGTCGACGACGTCGTTCTTGTTCGGCACGCTGTAGCGGAAGAACTGATTCGTGTCGCTGCCGGCGTCGTGGGGAGAGGACAGGTTGGGCGGATCGAGTGCACGGTCGCTGCGCTCGTTGCGAAGCGCGACGAGCAGCGACCCCGCGCCGACCGGGCTGTGATATGCCAAGGTGGAATCGAACCCGGCGTACGAGCCGGCCGTCGTATCCAGCGAGTAGCCGGCCGGCCCCGAGCCGCTGCGGGTCGCGATGTTGACGATCGCGGCGAATTTCTCGCCGTACTGCGCGGGATACGCGCCCTCGAGCACTTCGGCGAAGGCAACGTCGGCGGTGTCGACCTCGCTGCCGATCACACGGTTGAGCTCTTGCGGAAGTGCGACACCGTTGATCACGTAGTTGACGTCGGAGTGATCGCCGTTGATGTGCACGACGCCGTTCGCGCCGCGCGCGGCGCCGGGCACTTGCAGCAGTATCTCCGAGAAGCTGCCGCCTGCGGGCGACCGCGAAAGCGTCTGGCCGCTGATCATAACGTCCGTTCCCGAGCGACGGGCGACGGGCGCGCGCACGGTAACGCCGGTGTGGCCGATCTCCTTGAGGTCGAGGATCGAAACCGTCACCGAGCCGCCGGCGCTGCCCAACTCGATGCGAGCCGTCCCGGTGCGGCCGTCGCTTGCGGTCGCCCTGACATCGTACGAACCAACCGGCAGAGCGCTGAACGAGAAATGCCCCTGCCCGTCGCACTTCGCGTGCAGCGTGACGTTGTTTCCGGAGAGCGAGACGTCGGCAGCCGGGACTGGCTTGGCACCGACGACGACGACGCCCGAGAGATAGCTCGCTTGAGCGAACGCCGCCGTCGGAGTGCCGAGGCCGAGTGCCCCCATGGCCAATGCCATCAGGAGGAACCCGGAAATTGATCTGCACCTCTGAAACATCGAGCACTTTCCGGCCGGACGGGCAGGTCTCGGACCATCTGATTTGCAATTCACTAGCAAGTATGAGAACCAAAGCCGGACAAGTCAAGGGCTATTGCGGGAATATGCTTGTACTTTGCATTTTTCCGCGACCGGCTGGGCGGGCATCGCTTGCCAAGTCCGGCCAAGGCCGCCCGGCAGCCTGAAAGCCCGCCACGGGACGCCTAGCCACGCGGTATTGCACGCCCGACGGGCGGAGCGGGCCTCCGATGAGGGAAAACACTGAACGTGCGGAGCCTTTACGCAACCTCGACCCGCCGAGCCATCATCGAGCTCCTCAAGAGCGAGCGCCGCTACCTGACCGCCAGCTCGATCTTCCGGCTGTTGAAGGGCGAGAATCCGAAGCTTGCGCTTTCGACCGTTTACCGCACCCTCGAATTTCTCGCGGACCAGGGGAGCGTTTCGAGCCGCACCGAGCCGTCGGGCGAGGCCAGCTACGTGTACTGCACCGAAGAGCATCATCATCACGCCATCTGCAAAATCTGCGGCCACGTCGATGAGGTCGACTGCGGCGCGATGGACGATTTCAAGAACGCATTGCTCAAGCAGCAGTCGTTCGTTCTCGACGATCATTCCATCGAGTTTTACGGACGCTGCGCGCGTTGCAGCTAAAGCACGAGCTGCTCGAAGGCGTGGGACTGCGCCCTGCTGCTAAGACGCGCGGTTCGCGTGAACGGGCCCCCCGAGGGCGGCCCGTCGTCAACAAAAAGACGCTGCGAGAATCTACTTCGGCTTCGGCGCGAAGTTGACGCACCAGCCGTGGGGGCTGATCGAACCCGGGACGATCTGGCACGAACCGTTCGAGGCGGCGTCCTTTCCGGGTTTGAAGAGGAGGCAACCCGAGCACTGCTGTCCGTTTTTGCCGGGATGCGTCTGATACTTGAACTGCGTTCGCGGATCGGCTGCCGGGGCCGCGGATAGCGAAGCCGCCACGGCGAGGGCGCCGAGCGGGATCGCAGCCAACTGCTTTAGCGCTTTACCACGCGGTATGGTCGGGCTACAGTCCCCTAATGCGATGAGAGCTCTCCTTCCGGACGGCGGGGTCCGTATCGCTTACCAGGGTGCGTAAAAACGCCCGTGCCACAAAGCGGCGTGGGTTTTCCGCCGGATCGAGGCCGCGCCTAGCGCGCATCCTGCGCTGCGCGGCATGTCTCCTTCCGTGGAGGCGAGAGCCGCCGAGGGCGCAATGCCGGGGCGCATTGTAACCGAGGCGGCGACGAAGAGCCGGCGGGAAAGCCACGTCGCGACTGGTGCGGGCGTTTTTCCGCACCCTGTTAGAACGGACGGACGAGGGCGGACGTTCCGAGCCAGCCGGCCGCGGCGAAGTGCAGTCGCACCGGCACGCGTTCGCCGGCCTTGAGGTCGTGCCGTAGGCCGATCAGCATGATGTGGTAGCCGCCGGGCGCGAAGACCGTCTGGCCGCCGGCGGGGATGGAGACGGAGGGGACCGGCAGCATGGTGGTCATCCGGGCCGGCATGTTCCCCCTGCCGGCCATGCTGCCCGAAGCGTTGGAGGTCGTCGTCCGGTGCATCTCGAGACGCGCGGCGAGCGGAGACGAGCCGCCGAGCAGCCGGTCGGACCGCGCACCGCGATTAACGATCGTCGCGTAGACCACGCCGCTCCCGGTCGCAGGCCGCGACCACGCGTTGACGATCGCAAGTGTCGCGGCAACGCCGGCGCTCGGCGCGAAAGCCGACGCCATGGCGACGAAACAAAGCAGCTTACGAATCATGAGCGATAGTCTCCGAATTCCTTTTGCCGGCTTTTCCGCGGGGTCGTCTCCGTCGCCGTATCCGCGCACGAGCCTTTACGGTCGGCGAAGTACACGGTCGTTTCGTGGCTGAACTCGTACACCTGCGGTCCGCCCTTACCGACTGCCGGGCGAGTCTCGTACGAGAGCCAGCCGTCACGTCCAGCTTGGGACGGCACCGGCAAGCTCGTCAAAGAATTCAAACGGGGAGCCCCGGCGCTCTCGGCTTTGGCCTGGAGGCCGGAATCCGACGAGCTGGTCGCCGCGGCCAGCGACCGGATCGACAGGTGGCTGACGCGCTCGGGGAGCGCGGCGGCGCCTTACGGCTCCGGTGCTGAGCATGGCCATCAACCCCGTCGGGCGGTACGTCGCGACCGGTCACGCTGATGCGACCGTGCACGTCTGCGACCTGTGCAGCGGAGCCGATTCGCAGTTCGCGGGTTATCGCGCTCCGGTCACCCAGCTCTCATGTGACAGCCGCGGGCGCTATCTTGCGACGTCGGACGACCGGTCGGCGACCGTCTGGAACTGCGCCGGCCTGCCGGCGCTCGCGGCCCCCCGGCCGGCTCGACGGCGGCGAGGCGTCTTTGACGGCCCTGTGCTTTCAGCAGGGCGGCACGTTGCTGGCGGCGGCAGACGAAGCGGGCCTGGTCCCGGTTTGGGATCCGCCTCGCAGCGCCCTTCCGGTCGCCGCGCACCGTCTCGACTCGGCCGCGTGCGAACTCGCTTGGCTGTGCAGGGATACGCTGCTGGCGGCGGTCACCTCCCAGGGAAGCGTTCGGGTCTTCTCGGTACCCGGCAGCCGGTAGTCCGTCCCCCGGGTCGGACCCCGAGCCGATCGGAAGAGGGCTAGGACGATCAGGAATAGAGGTACCCCGTCACCATGTTCACGCTCTCGCGCGCACGCGTGCTTGGCTCGGCCGGCGCGCTGACGCTGGCTGCGCCCCTCCTCGCACCGCGGCTCGCGCTCGCCGCTCCCAAGACCGATCCCAACGACCTAAAGCTGCTTGCGGCGGCGCTCGCGCTCGAACGCGCCGAGATCAAAGCCTACGGCAACGCGATCGCGACGAACGGCTTGCTCTCTGCGCCGGTCTCAGCCGTGCTGACGTCGTTCGTGGCCGATCACAGCGCGCACCGCGATACGTTGATCGCCGAACTCGCCAAAGCCGGCGTGCCGGCTACGGACGATGTCGCTCCGCTCACGCTTCCTGAACTCCACGCCGAAGCCGACGTGCTCGCTATGGCCTATACGCTCGAGCGTCAGATCGCCGCGTCGTACTTGGGAGCGGTCGCGCAGTATGCCAGCCGCGACCTGACCGCGACGGCAGCCTCGATCCTCGGCGTCGAGACGGCGCATGTCGCGCTGCTGGCTGAGGCCCTCCGCCGGTGGCCCGCCTATCCCGGCGGATTCGTCACCGCTTGACGGCACGCGAGCGCGGGCGCAGCGTGCTGCGAACGGAGTCTCGCACTAGCCGACCAGTTCGAGGAAGGCCGTGATATCTTCGCGCTCGACGTCCATGCCCACGCCGCGCGTGTTCCAGCGGATGTCGTGGAAATCCGAGCCGGCCGTCATGACCAAGCCGTGCTCGGCCGCGATGCTGCGATAGCGCGCAACTTGTGCGGGCGCGTGCGTCGGATAGAACACTTCGATGCCGACCAAGCCCGCCGCCACCAGCTCCTCGATGATGTCGCGGTCGTCGTCGAGCCGGCCCGGGTGCGCGAGGACCGGAACGCCGCCCGCGCGCGCGATCGCACGCACGGCATCTTGCGGGCGAATGTAGAGCTGCGGAACGTAGCCCGGTTTACCGCGAACCAGATACTGCCGGAAGGCGCTCTCGATATCCGGCGCAAAGCCGGCCCGAACGAGAGCCTTAGCCACGTGGGGCCGGCCGAGCGCTGATTCGGCGCTTCCCGCTTCGGCCCGCACGTTCTCGGGCGTTATCTCGAGACCGACGCGTTGCAGCTGCTCGACCATGCGGTGGGAGCGCGCCTCGCGTTCGCCCCGGTTCGCTTCGAGCAACTCGCGCACGGGCTGCGAGTCGGCCGGAAACCCGTAGCCCAAGATATGGACTTCGTTGCCGCGATACGTCGAGTTGATCTCGACGCCGACGATCAGCTTGGCGAACTCGAGCCGGCCGTCGAGCTGCGCGTAGGCGGCGAGCGAGTCGTGGTCGGTGACCGAGAAGATCGCGACGCCCCGAGCCTTCATCGCGTCCGCTAGCTGCGCAGGCTCGAGCGTCCCGTCGCTGGCCGACGTGTGAGAGTGAAAATCAACGATCACGCGCCGCGCTACGACCGCGCTCGCGCTTTGGCCTTCTTCCTCGACTTGACGAAGTACACCAAGACCCGCTTCTCCTCGCGGAAGCCCACCAGACTCCTCTGCTGGGTGGGATCGCGCAACGCCTCGAGCGCAAACTCGACCAAATCGTCAGCAGCCTCCATCTCGTCTTCGAGGACTTCGTCCTCGCCGGCCGGGCTCTTGATGAGCGCCTCGCCGAAACGGCCGGCGAGCAGCGCGGTCAGTAACTGCAGCTCCTCGCGGGTGAAGCTGCGCGCGTCGCGGGTCACGCGCACGAAGGTCACGCGCGCATCGTGCTCGCAGTCGACCGCGAGCGTTTCGAGCGGCTCGCCGGTCGCTTGGGTCAGCGCGCCCAGATGTTCCGCGACCGAGTCGCGCACCTCGCGTTCCGACGCGCGGTCGAGCCGCGTCCCAAGCGCGAACGAGAGCGTCAGCGTTCCCTCGGTCGGATGCGAGACGATCGTCGCGATCTCAGGGAACCGCACCAACAGCGCAACGATCAAGCCGACGGCGTCGGAAGACTGGCTCGCGGTTCGGCTCCTGGTGGTTCGCATATGCCTCACTGGATGGTCGAGAAAGGGGGCTCCTGTGTCCTTACACTTGGCCGGGCTGAGGTTCGCAGCGGCGGCCGAGTCCCCTTGGAGGAGTCTTCACGCTCGAACGCGGGAAGGAAAGTCGGCCAAAGGCGGTTTATGGGGACCACCTATGTCCTTGCACCGGGCCGCCAAGGCGGGATCGCTTGCTTTCCTCGTGGCGGTCCTTGCCCACACGGCGGACTTCGGGTCGTCGCACCTGTTGGGCGGCGCTCAAGGAGCCGCCCTCTTGCAGGCGCTGTGGGGTATGTTGGCCCTGCTCGGCCTCGGTGCTCTCTTCGCCGGCGCCCTAGGCCCGGGCGGTCATCAGGTCGCGCTCGCCCGAAGCAGCCGGAGAAGCCAGCCCGCCTCGATCATAGCGCTCTCGCTTGGCGGTTTCGCGGCCTTCTGCGGCATCGAGGCCCTCGAGGGCCACGCGCCCGAGCTCGGGCCCTTGCTCGCCCTCTATCTCGGGTCGGCCGCTGCGCTCGTGGCGTTCGGCTCGCGGCTCCTCGGGCGATGGCTCAGCGAGCTCGGCAGCGAGCTCGCAGCGCTCGTCGGCCAGACCGGACTCCTCTGCGGGCGCGGGGTCGTGCGGCTGCGCCCGCTCCAAGCCGTCCACGCACCGCGCACCTTTGCCGGCGGCGTCCGCCGCGGCCGCGCTCCCCCGTTCGACCTGCGCTGAATCCGTAGCGCCTTCGGGCGCCGTTCTTTAAACGTTTTCGACGTCAGGAGCATCGATGCGACGGTTCGCAGCGGCATTGTTCGCCGCTTCCATCTTTCTCTGCGCGCAGTCGGCCGCGGCCGACACGAGCGGCTTGGTGCACGGCACGGTCACGCTCGGGGGGAAGCCGGCTGCCGGTGTAAGCGTGACGCTTAGCGGCGAGGGCAGCTCGTCGCAAACGCTCACCGACGCCAAAGGCGGCTTCACGTTCAGCCGCGTGCAGTTCGGCCGCTATGCGCTGGTCTTCCGCAAAGAGGGTTCACCGGACGTGCGCCGGAGCATTGACGTGGAGAGCGACGCCGTCGTCTCGCTCGCGGTCGAGCTGGGCCTCGAAGAGATCGGCCACACGCGAGCCGATTTCATCGCCAGCGCGCGCAGCGTCGGCGCCTCGCCGCTCTCGGTCAACTCGCTCGACCGTTCGCAGATCGCCGCGCTGCCCCAAAATCAAAGTCTCGACCGGATCGTCGAGACGCTCCCCGGAGTGGTGCGCTTCTCCTATAATGAGCCGGTGGCCCACGGCTTTCACGGCCTAACCTACGAGCTCGACGGCGTGCCGCTGCCGCAGGGGACCACCTCGAACTTCTCCGAGATCATCGACCCTCGCACGATCGACTCGCTCGAAGTCTTCACCGGGGCGTTTCCGGCCGAGTACGGCGGCTCGCGTCAGGGCGCGGTCGTCAACATCATCAGCCACCGCAGCGCGGACCTCAACGGGCCCGAGGAGGGCACGCTCACGGCCGGCCTCGGCACCTACGGCAGCGCGGAGACGTCGCTCGCCGATTCGTTCCGGCTGGGGAGCACGCGCGTCTTCCTCGACACCAACCTCGAGCGGACCAACCGCGGGATCGATTCGCCGACCTTCGACCCGATCCACGACACGTCGAGCCAATCCAACCAGTTCTTGCGCACGATCACCAACCTCGGGTCACGCGACACGTTGGCCTTCGACGCTTCGAACAACTTCGCGGCCTTCCAGATTCCGATCAACCCGACGTTCAACCCGAACGATCCGCAAATCGTCCCGCCGTCCACCGACGACGTCCAAGACGAATACGACCGCTTTCTCAACCTCGTCTACACGCACAATGCCGCCGACGGCAACTCGTACACGCAGGTCTCGCCCTGGTACCACTACGACCGCGTCGTCTACGGCGGCGACCTTCCGAACGATCTGCTCGGCTACACCCTCAACGTGCCGCCGCCGGCGACCCCCGGCACCGGTCTGCGCCAGGACCGCCATTCGGAGTTCGAAGGGCTGCGCATCAACCACTTCCACGTGTTCGGCGACAACGCGGTCAAGTTGGGCGTCGACGGGTCGATCGAGAACTTCGCGGGCAACGAAGAGATCGCGTACTTCGCCCAGAACCCGGACGGCTCGTTCGCGGC
Source organism: Vulcanimicrobiaceae bacterium (assembly GCA_052267165.1). GTDB lineage: Bacteria > Vulcanimicrobiota > Vulcanimicrobiia > Vulcanimicrobiales > Vulcanimicrobiaceae > CAWICD01. The sequence continues at coordinate 251,326 of JBKQHO010000039.1, forward strand.
GACCCCGTCCTTCTTCACCGACAACTCGGCCCAGCGCGGGACCCAGTTCGGCGCCTACATCGAAGACAAGTGGACGCCGACGCACTACTTGTCGATCCAGGGCGGCTTGCGCTACGACCATTCGACCGGCTACGTTTCGGGCGCGCAGCTCAGCCCGCGGTTCGAGATTAACGGCCAAGTCGACCCGCAGGACATCCTGCACTTCTACTACGGCTCGCTCTACGCCGCGCCGTTCCTCGAGGACACGCGGCGCGCCGCCGTCGTCCTGGCGGGCGGCGCACCGAGCACGTTGCCGGTCTACGACCTGCAGCCGGAACACGACCAGTACTACGAGTTCGGCTTGGCGCACACGCTGGCGCCCGGCGCGCGCGCGACCCTCAACTTCTGGAAGCGCGACGTGCGCAACGTGCTCGACACGACGCAGCTCGCCAACACGCCGATCTTCGCCGTCTTCAACAATACGATCGGGATCGCCAAGGGCGTCGAGGGGCGGGTCGACGCCCACTGGCAGAACGGCGACACGCTCTTCGTCTCGACCCAGCTCTCGAGTTCGCTCGCCGGCGGGATCTCGGGCAGCACGTTCTTGTTTCCGCCCAGCTCCGGCGTCAATGCGAGCGACGTGACCCTGAGCCCCGAGGACCACGACCAGACCTTCAGTACGACGGTCGGCTACACGAAGCGCCTCGGACGAGATCGCTCGTTCTTCGCTTCGCTCTCGCCGCAGTATGGAACCGGCTATCCGGTCCAGTTCCAAAACGGCTCCGGCCGTCTCCCGCCTCACCTCACCTTCGACGCATCGGTCGGCCGCGATCCGCAGCGCGGGCCGCACCGCTCGCTCGGCTTCGCCGCCGATTTCGAGAACTTCACCAATACGGTCTATCTGCTCAAGGTCAGCAACGGCTTCAACACCACCCAATGGGGCCCGGGCTTCAAGGCCTCGTTCCGCCTGACCGAGCCGTTCTAAGCGGGTGACCGCCTAGCGGCGCATGCCGGGCGGCAGCATGCGCGTCGAGTTCAGAATGAAGGCCAGCTCCGACGTGACGTGCACGCCTGCGGCGAACAGCGGGCTCAGGAAGCCGAACGCCGCCAGTGCGATGCCGACCGCGTCGACCGCCAACGTTCCGGCGAAGTTCTGCATGACGATCGCCTTGGTCCGCCGCGCGATGCGCAGCGTCTCGACAAAGCGCACGAGATCGTTGCCGAGCAGCACGATGCCCGCGCTTTCCTGAGCCACGTCGGTCCCCGAGCCCATCGCGATCCCGACGCTGGCGGCCGCCAGCGCGGGCGCGTCGTTGACCCCGTCGCCGACCATCGCAACGACGCGGCCTTGCGCGACGAGCGCCGCGACCTTCGCCGCTTTCTCGACCGGCAGCAGCTCGGCCACGACTTCGTCGATGCCGAGCTCTTGCGCCGCCGCTTGCGCGACCGCGCGAGCGTCGCCGCTCAACAGCAACGTGCGCACGCCGAGCGCGTGGAGTTCCTCGACCGCCCGAGCGGCCTCGGGTCGCAGCGTGTCGGCCACGCGGATCCCGCCGAGGTACGCGCCGTCACGCACGACGACGACCGTCGCCGTCGCGCCGTCGCCATCCTCGCAGGGGAGCTCGATGCCGCGAGCCGCGCAGTGCCGCGCGCTGCCGGCGACCAGCTCGGCGCCGCCGGCGTGCGCGACGACTCCTCGCCCCGGTTCGTAGACGAAGTCGTCGGGCTCGGCGAGCGCGAGGCCCAGCGCGCCGGCACGGCGGACGATCGCTTTCCCGAGCGGATGCTCCGAGCGCCGCTCGGCCAACGCCGCGACCCGCAGCAGCTCTTCGGGCGCGATCCCGGGCGCCGGCTCGAGGGCGACGATCTCGGGGACGCCGAGCGTCAGCGTTCCCGTCTTGTCGAAGGCGACCGTGTCGACGTTCGCCAACGCCTCGAGCGAACGGCCGCCTTTCACGATCGCGCCGGCGCGGGCGGCTCGTCCCATCGCGCCGAGCAGCGCGAGCGGCGTGCCGGCGGCGATTCCGCAGGCACCCGCGACGATGACGACCGCGATCGTCGAGCGCGCGTCGCGCGTCACGGCGAAGGTGAGCGCCGCGGCGCTCAGTGCGAAGTAGACGAGATAGCCCGCCAGCCGGTCGGCGAGTTTTTGCACCGGTGCCCGGGAACGCTCGGCCGTCTCGACCGCCGCGACGATCTTTCCGAAGCTCGTATCGGGTCCGACGCGCTCGGTGCGCAGCTCGAGCGCGCCCGACTGGTTGATCGTGCCCGCGAAAACGGCACTGCCTGGCGTCTTCTCGACGGGGAGCGACTCGCCCGTGATGCGCGCTTGATCGACGAACGAATGACCCGCGAGCACGCTGCCGTCGACCGGAATCTGCGCTCCCGGCGCGATCAGGACGGCGTCGCCGAAACCCAGCGAGTCGGTCGCGACCTCGACGATGGCGCCGTCGCGGCGTACCGTCGAAACCCGCGGCAACACGTCAAGGAGCGACGCGATCGCGACGCGTCCGCGCGCGACCGTCAGTCCCTCGAGGATCTCCGCGACGCGCACGAAGAGCGTGATGATCAGCGCCGTGAAGGTTTCGCCGATCCCCAGAGCCGCGCCGATCGCAAGCGTCATCGAGAGCTCCATCGTCATGCGCCGCTCGAGCAGATTCTCGAGCGCTTCTTTGAAGATCGGATAACCGCCGAGCAGCGTGGCCGCGATCCCGAGCGGGTCGAGCCGGCCGGCCGGTCTCCAAACGTGGAACCACACGAGCGCCGCGGCGAGCGCGACCAACGCGACCCCCAGGAGGTCGTTCCGCTCGACGGACGGCGCGCGCGCATCGCATCGAACCGGCGGCGGCGGCGCATCTTCTACCGCGTGAACGTGATCGACGGCGTCGCACGTAGCGGTGTGGGACATGGTTAGTGGCGCATCACCCGGCTTGGCCGATGATCGTCAAGAAGCCGTACCAGAGGCCGAGGCAGACGCAGACGGCCGAAATGCCGATCGTCACGATGTTGCCGAGCGCGGAGTTGCGTCGCGCCCCCAGGATGCCGCGGTCGTTGGCCAAGACCAGCAAGAAGCCCAGCACGATCGGCAGCACCAATGCGTTGAAGGCCTCGACGTACAGCGTGATTCTGACCAACGGCAAGTTCGGGATCAAGACGATCCCGGCGGCCAGTGCGACGCAGAACGTGTACAAGCCGTAAAAGCGCTTCGCCTCGAGGCAGTGATAGTTTAGCGAGCACGGCCACCTGAACGCTTCGCCGAATGCCCACGCGGTCGCCAGCGAGACGACGAACGCGCCCAACATCGACGCCCCGACCAGGGCCGCACCGAAAATGATCCCCGCGAAGTGCCCGGTCAGCGGGATGAGGGCGAGCGCCGCGTGGGCCGCGTCGCTGACCGAGATGTGGCGCACGTAGAGCGTAGCCGCGGTGGTGACGACGACCGCGATCATGATGATCTGGGTGAAGACTGCTCCGACTGCGGTATCGATTCGCGCGAACGGCAGATCGGGAAGCTTCAGGCCCTTATCAACCGTCGCGCTTTGCTGGTAGAAGATCATCCAGGGCATGATGACCGCGCCGATGTTGCTCGCGACCAGGAGCAGGTAGTCGCGGTCGCCGAGCGGCTGCGAGCCAAAGAGACCTTCCCTGATAACGGCCGAGGGCGAAGGATGCGCGGCGAAGGCGGCCGGGATGAACAGCAGCTCGATCATGCAAAGCGCGAGCGCGAGCACCTCGGCGCGCTTGTAGGTGCCGGTCAGCGAGACCGCGACCAAGATCAGCGCCCCGCCGACGACCATCAGCGCCGGGTTGACGCCGAAGATCAGCGCCGCGCCGGCCATTCCGATGAACTCGGTCACCAGTGCCGCGATGTTGGTGACCAGCATCGTTCCGAGCGAGACCCAGCACCAGGCCAAGCCGTAGTTCTCGCGGATGAGCTGGGCGTGGCCCTTCCCCGTGGCCGTTCCCAGCCGGACCGTCATCTCCTGAATGAGATAGAGCGGCACGATCAGCAGCACCTGAAGCAAGACGAGCTTCATGCCGAACTGCGCGCCGGAGGCGGCTGCCGTCGTGATGCTGCCCGCCTCGGTGTCGGCGAACGCGACGATGGTTCCCGGCCCGATGACGGCGAGCAGACGGAACAGCCACCGGCGCCGGGAGCCTCGGACGAACGCAGGCTCGACGACGGGGGAGGCGGCGGTTGCGGGTGCGGGCGCTTCGTTTCTGACCGTTTTAGGCTATCCTCTGAAAAATCGTTAGAGCCGTCTAATTCTCAGGCCGGGACGCTCATTCTCGGTCGCTTCGTAAAGCCCCGCCGCTGGCTGGGCCGAGAGGCCGCCTCTTTTCTGGAGGCTAATGTTCGTTATCCGATGGGAGTACGCCGAGAGCCCGTCGAGGGGCCGACTCCCGAGCAGTCGGCCTTCCTCGAGCGGGCGATGCAGCAGTACGGCAAGGCGACCTACAATTTCGCCTACCGGCTGACCGCCAATGAGGCCGACGCAAGCGACCTCACGCAGGAGGCGTTCATTCGCGTCTACCGGGCGTGGCGTTCGTTTCAGCCAGGGACCTCCTTTTTGTCGTGGGTCTACCGAATCGTCACGAATCTGCATCGAGACGAACTTCGCAGGCGAAAAGGACGTTTCTATGAGGAGATCCCCGAGGACAACGCACCCCAGGAGTTCTCCGGCCAGCGGCCGCTTGCCGTTACACCGATTGAGGAGTACGTTGAGCGCCAACTTGGCGAACCTCTATCGCGAGCCCTCGCTCAGCTCTCCACCGAGCAACGTCAAGTGATCGTCCTCGCAGACCTTGAAGAGTACAGTTATCAGGAAATTGCCGATATCATGGGATGCTCGATCGGAACGGTACGCTCCCGACTCCATCGCGCCAGGGCCCTCCTCCGCCGCCTCGTCGAACGAGCGCAACGCCAACAGCACTAAAGGACCGGCCGGACCTTCCGGCACGCTTGCATGAACAGCCCGCACGTCACAACCGACCTTCTCATCGACTACATCCATCGCGAGCTCGCGCCCGAGGACGATGCGCTGCTCTACGCGCATTTGGCCGAGTGCGCCGACTGCCGGCGCGAGTACCGCGCCGAGGTCTGGCTGACCGAGACGTTGCGCAGCGCCGCTCGCGACGAGGAAGTCGAGATGCCTCCGGCGATCCTGGCGCGCGTGCGCCAACGCGTGCGCGCGACGACGCCTGCGCCCCTCGAGCGCTTGCGAGCGTTCCTCCGGCCGGCGGCGGTGCTCGCCGGCACGGCCGTGCTGGCCGTGGGCGCTTTCCTGGCTTCGCCGCTGAGCCACCCGGCGCCGCATCCGACCGTCGACGCGATGTACTACTTCGAGGCGCACGCCGCTCAGGAAGCCGATAATCCGTTTTCCGAGCACACCTCGGGTGCTTCGGCGATCGAAAGCTCGATGCTCGAAGGCCAAGGCGCCCCCACCAGCCTGGCGGACCGGTATGCGTCGGGGTTCGAGGGCCCAACGCTGCTGGGCGTCGTGCGCTGACCGGCTAACGATTGCAGAGCTTGAGAGCCGGCAGCCTCTTCGCCCTCAGCTTTGCTTTGAGCGCGAGTGCGAGTGCGAGCGCGGCTACGCCGCCGGCCGACCCGGACGCGATCTTGCGGGAAAGCGCGCAAGCGCCCCAAGCCGTCTCCTACGTCGGCCAGCTTCAGACGGTCCGCTTCAGTTCGAATCGCGCCAATGCAACGATCGTGCGGATCGAACATCGCGCGCCCTCACTCACCCGGCGCTGGTATCTGGCGCCGGAATCCCTTTACGGCGACTACACGATCACCCGCGGGATCGAAACCTTTGAGTTCGACACCAAGCGCGAGCAAATCACGGTCTCACGCAATCCGGAGCTCGACGACATCGTCGCGACCGAAGGCAACCTGGACCGCGTCTTGGCGAACTACCGGGCGATCTTCGACGGCCAAGACATCTTGGCGGGTCGGCCCGCCGTCTCGATCGTGCTGCTCAACAAATACACGGGCGAACGCGCGTTGCGAGTTTGGATCGACGAGCAGACGCACCTCGTCCTCAAGAAGGAAGAGTATCACGCCAACGGCTCCGTCGCCGCCGAAGTCCGCTTCGAAGATCTGCGCTATACGAACAGGATTCCCGACGACGTCTTCTCGACCGAAAAACCCAACGGTTTCACCGAAGTTCAAGGACGCGTTGCGGTCGCGCCGTCGTCCGATATCGCCCGCGTCATTCGGGACGCGGGCTTTTCACCGTACACGCCGCGCGCTCTGCCGCAAGGCTTTCAGTTGGTCAGCGGCGACGTCTCGGACGTGGGCGGCGTAAAGACGCAACATCTGCTCTACTCCGACGGTCTGCGCTCCATCTCGCTCTTCGAGAACGCGACCGGAGCCGCCGCCGATTTCGGAGCGCTGCGCCCGAAGGAAACCGCCTTCGAAGGGCACCGCGCGCAGTACGTCGAGGACGGCCCGACGACCCTCCTGACGTGGAACGAGCACGATCTTCACTTCGCGCTCGTCGGAGACCAGCTCCTCGCCGAGCTGGTCGACATCGCAAAGAGCGTCGTCCCCTAAGGCCGTTCGACGCGGACTCCGACGCTCGGGGCTATTTTGCGCCTAAGTGCGGATCGACCGGTTTGCCGGCCAGCGACGCGTCGAACGCTTTGCTCAGATCGGCGCCGGGGATCTCGCCGTCGCGTGTGCCTTGAACGATCCCGTCCTTGCTGATGAGCACGAGCGTCGGGAACCCGCCCTGCAAGTACTTCTTGGCGACGTCCAGGCTCGGATCGAACGCAAGCGGATAGCGGACGGCGAATTTCTCTCCGAATGCGACGACGTCGGCTTGCGTCTCGGGCGAGCTCTCGTCGATGCCGTAGGGGCTTCCCGAAACCGCGACGATGTTGACCTTGCCGTGATAGGCGTCGTACAGCTGGTTGAGCGCGGCCGTCTCGTGCTGACAGTGCGGGCACCAGGTCGCGTAGACCTCGAGTAACGTCGGCTTCCCGCCGGCGCTGGCTAAATCGAAGGGACCGCCGGTGGTCGAGACGACGAAGGTCGGAGCTTTGTCGCCGGCCTTGATCTGCGCGTAGGTCGGAGCGTCGGAGGCCGCCTTGGGAACACGCGAGGCCAACCCGACGGCGATCAAAAGAACGATGGCGAGCACGCCTAGCGAGGCGTAGAGCATCGTCCGGCGGCGCTTCGCTTGCGCCTCCAGCTCGGCTCGCGAGGGTCCACTGCCGGGACGGCGTTCGGCACGATTCATGGGCTCACACTTCGTGCCGTGGTTCGAAAGAACCGCTCGTTCCCAAGCGCTGGTCGAGCGCTGCGAAACCCGGCGCGCGCCACGCGACTAGGCCTGCGAGAACGGCGAGCAGCAGGTCGGCCGCGACGTGCAGCCACGACGGCGGCGTGTTCACGCCCGAGCCGAAACAGCCGCAGTCGGCCGGTAGCCCGCGGACGACCAACGATGCGACCGCGGCCGCGAACAGCGCGAACTGCGCGGCGGCCACGCTCGCCGCGATGCGCGTGAACAAGCCGACGACCAGATAGCCGCCTACGAAGATTTCGAAGTACGGAAGAAACGTACCGAGCGGCGCGATGACGACCGGCGGCAACAGCCGGTAGGCGGCGATCGAGCTGGCGCTGAGCGAGGGGCCGTCGTGCGCCTTGAGGACGCCCGCGACGAGCAGCAGCGCGCCTAAGAACAGGCGCAGCGCAAAGACTAGGTATCCCACGCCAATATACGGTCGACCAGCGAACGCTGCGCTTCGGGGATAGCGCGCTGGTCGGCGCGGTCCGGCGACGGCACCGGGGCGTCGTGAACGCGCACCGTTTCGGCGACCGCGCGCGCCAGCGTGGCGCTGTCGTAACCGCCCTCGAGACAGTAGATGACGCGTCCCTTCGTGTACGTCTCGGCGACTTCGCGGATCAGCAACGCGAGGGCAGGCGCCGCAATCGACGCGTGCACGCCCAAGTCGCCGACGGGATCGCCCGCCGCGAAGTCGTACCCGGCGCTGACCACGATCAGATCGGGGCGGATCAACTCGGCCACGCGCGGCAGCAGACGCTGCCAGGTGGCTACGAACGGTTCGGTGCCGTACTCGTGCGGCGGCAGCGGCACGTTGAAGATCGCGCTGTTGGGATCGGCGCGCTGTTCGCGCGGGCCGCCCGTCCCGGGATACGCCGGGTACGCGTGGGTCGAGACGAACGAGACGCCGTTGCCGACCGCGGCCTGCGTGCCGTTGCCGTGATGGTAGTCGAAGTCGACGATGAGCGCGCGGCCGCCGGTCTGATGGACGAACGCGGCCGCCGCGATCGCCGCGTTGCTGAAGATGCAAAAGCCCATGCCGCAGATCGGCTCGGCGTGGTGTCCGGGCGGACGGATCAACGCGAACGCCGCGCGGTTGCTCTCGACCGCGCGTTCCATCGCGCGGATCGCGCCGCCCGACGAACGCCGCGCGACGTCGAGCGAGGTGCCGTCGATGACGGTGTCGCCCGTCGACAGATAACCCGCGTGCTTCCCGACGTTGGCGACGTCGCGCTTGACGCGTTCGAGGTAGGTCGCAGGGTGGACGCGCAGCAACTCCTCGTCCGTCGCGTCGCGCGCGGTCTCGCGTTCGCCGAACAGGCCTTGCGCCTGAAGGTGAGAGGCGACGCGGGCGACACGGTCCGGCGACTCCGGGTGGCCTACGTCGCGCAGATGCTGCGTGTAAAGCTCATCGTAGACGACGATCACGGGTCGGCGTGCCGCCCGGGCGCGGCCCCGCAAGAGCGCCGGATGACTGCCCCGCTATCCCCGCGTCGAGACACTAGTGTACCGTCTCCGACGTAGGCATACACCGAGCGAGAGCGATCTTTCGTCGCCGCAAGGAGCGAGCAGCGAAGAATGGCAGCGCCATCTGCCTGTCCCCGAAGCGAAGCGGCGGAAAAGCGCCGAGCGACTCTATAGCTACGCCGGAGACGGTGCACTAGTGATGCGCAGGTGAGCCTGCCGGCTTGGGGGCCGGTCTCGGCGTGCTCTTGGAACCGTTCAAATCGCTGAGCTGCCTGTTGACTTCCGCCGCCAGGGGCGTGCCCGGTTTCACGAACGTCTTGAAGCGCGTGAACGCCGACTTCGCCTTGTCCTTGTCGCCGTTCCCGACGTAGCACCGGCCCATTACGTAATAGAGCTGCGGATTGCCCTTGAGGAAGTCTCCGGCATTCTTGTCGATCGCGTCGAAGATCTGGCCGCACTCTTTGAAGTTCCTGAGCTGGAAGTCGCTTGCGCCGACCCCGGCCAGTGCCGCGGGCGTCCGGGCGATTTGGAAGGAGTGGCTATACGCGTCTTTGGCCGCCTGATACTGCTTTTGGATCGCGTAGACTTGCGCTAGTTCTACGTAGGGACCGGGATCGCCCGGCAGTAGTTGCGTGATGCGCTTGTAGTCGTCGGCCGCGTCGTTCGGTTTGTTGCGCGAAAGGGCCAAGTCGCCGAGCCGCTGGAGGGCGTCGGGATTGTCGCGATTGGGCCCCAAGGCCGTTTTCCATTCACTCTCGGCCGAGTTGAGGTCGTGCGCTATACCGGCATAGTAATCGCCGTAGGCCAAGTGCACTGCCGCGACTTTTGGATAACTCGCGACGGCGCGCTTGAGCGTTGCAAGCGCTTGGTCCATCTGCTTCTCGTCGCGGTAGACCTGATATTCCTCGAGCAGGATCGCGGCCTTCATGTCGTCCGTCGGCGAGCCGGCCAGGAGCTGCTCGTAGGCCGCGATCGCGTCCTTGACGTTGTGTTCCGAGGCGAGGAGCCGCGCTTTCCCGAGCAAGGCGTCGCCGAAGTTCGGATCGATCGACAGCGCCCGATCGAAATCCTGAAGGGCGAGACTATACGCCTTTTGATCGACGTAGGAGCGCGCCTCGAGGACGACCGGCAGCGGATCCTTCGGATCGAGCTTGGCCGCGCTCTCGAACTGGGTCCGCGCCTCGTCGAACTTCTTGGTCTGCGCCAGCACGAGGCCATAGTTCTCGAAGACGCGCTTGTCGTTGGGATTGAAGGTAATGGCCCGCTTGGCGACGCGCTCCGCGTCGGCCGGACGGTTCGTCTGCAGGTAGAGGTTGGTGAGCGTCAAGAGGACCTGGGAGTTGGTCGGCTCGAGGTTCGAGGCTTGCTCGAAGTCGCTGGTCGCTTCCTTGATGTGGCCGACCGACTGGTTGGCGATACCGTCGAGATAGTAGGTCTGGGCGCTCTTGTCGCCGAGCGAGAGAAGCCGCTGCGTGAGGGTGAGAGCCTGATCCGCCTTTCCGACGCCGAGATAGTACCCTGCGAGCTCGCCGAGCGTGGGCTTGTCGTTTGGATTGGCCTTCAGCTTGGCTTCGAGCCGGGGAATCGCGACCTCCGGCGGCTCGGGGGTCGCCGTCGGGGAGGCCGCGGTGCCCGGCGAGGCCGCCGCCGAAGCGGATGGACCGGGCGAGGCGGCGGCCTTCTTGGGGGCACCGAGCGCGCTCGAGCCGACTCCGAAGAGTGCGGCCACGAGCGTCAACGCGGCAATGGTTCGGGCTTCATTCCTCAAGGAGTCAACTTCCGATCATGCGTGAACGCCTGCGTTCGCGCGGATTTGTTTGGTTAGTTCGGGGACGATCTCGAAGAGGTCGCCCACCACCAGCAGATCGGCGAACTCGCCGATCGGGACGCTGCCGTCCTTGTTGATTGCAACGATAGTGCTGCTGGTCCGCATTCCAACCTTGTGCTGAATCGCGCCGGAAATTCCAACCGCGAAGTAGAGCGATGGGCTGATCGTCTTACCGGTCTGCCCGACCTGGTGGCCGTGCGAGATCCAGCCCGCGTCGACCGCGGCGCGCGAGGCGCCCACGGCACCGCCGAGCGCATCGGCCAGATCCTTGAGGATCGTCTTGAACGGCTCGGGACCGCCCAGGCCGCGTCCGCCCGAGATGACCACCGAGGCCTCTTCAACGCCGAGCTCGCCGGCCGCCTCGATGACGTCTTCCTCGATCGCCAGCGCGTAGGTCTTGCCCGCCGGCTTGTCGAGTTGGACGACCTCGCCTGCGCCGGCGCCCTGGACGGCCTTGAACGAGTTCGGCCGAACGGCGGCGATCCCGTAGTCGCCCAGCAGCACGCAGGTGGTGATCGTCGTCCCGCCCAGTTTGGGCGAGACGCAGCCGATCTTTCCGTCGGTGACCGAGATATCCGTGACGTCGGCCGTCTGGCCGGCGCCTAGACGCGCTGCCAACCGGCTTCCGACGTCGCGGCCGACCATCGAGAAGGGGACCAGGATGAGGGCCGGACCGGCCGCCTGGGCGACCGCCGCGAGGTAGTCGACCTGCGGATCGATCAGGAAGCGGTCGACGTCCGGATCTTCGCTGACATGGAACGTGTCGACCGGAAACGGTTTGAGCTGCTCGACCGCGGCTTGCGCCCCCTTGCCCAGGACGACGGCGTGAACTTTGCCGCCGAGAGCGCCCCCGAGCTCCTTGGCTTTGGTCGCGATCTCGAACGCGGCGCGCCGCGGCTGACCGCCGGCATGCTCGATGAAAACGATGACGTCGCGCATTATATCAGCTTCTTCTCCCGCAGGAACTCAATGATGATGCGTGCACCGTCCGCGCCGTCGGCGGCCTCGGCGACACGGCCTTTGCCGCGCGTGGGAGGCTCCGAGACGGCGACGAGCTCCGTCTTCGCGCCGTCGGAACCGACGGCGTGCTCGAGGCCGAAATCGGCCAGCGTCTGGATCGCGATCGGTTTTTTCTTCGCGCCCATGATGCCCTTGAGCGAGGGGTAGCGCGGTTCGTTGATGCCTTTGGAAACGCTGATCAGCAGCGGCAGGCTTGCGGAGATTTTGGTGTAGCCGACGTCCGTCTCTCGCTCGGCCTTCACGGTCGTTCCGTCGAGCTCGAGCTTGCGAACGTATGTCAAACCGGGGACGCCGAGAAATTCCGCCAACGCGCCGGGCACTTCGCCGGTGCTCGCGTCGGTCGACTGATTGCCGCTCAATACGAGGTCGAAGCCGTGCTTCTTGATGGCTTGGGCGAGCGCGTACGCCGTGCCGAGCACGTCCGATCCGCCGAAGCCGGCGTCGGCGAGCATGATGGCGCTGTCGGCTCCCATCGCGAGCGCCTTGCGAACGACTTCCTTGCCGCTTTCGGGCGCCATGGCGACGACCGTGACGGTCGAGTCGCCTCCGACTTTCTCTTTGATCTGCAATGCTGCTTCGATCGCGTATTCATCGAAGGGGTTGAGGACGGTCTCGACTCCCGAACGGACGAGACGCTTCGTCGCCGGGTCGATCCGCTTATCGGCGTTCGTGTCCGGCACGAGCTTGACGGTGACGACGATCTTCACGGGAGATCAGCCTCCAGGTCGTGCTATGGGCAAACTCGATGCGTTTGCCCGCCTGCCGACCGAGTCCCTGCCGCGGCTTCATTCCGTCGAAAGTCGTGTGCGAGCTTCGTCGCTCAGTAGTTCTCGCAGCCCCGCGGTGCGCTGCCCATGCCCTCTTGCGCCTGAAAGTTGAAGCTGTTGTCGTTCGAGTTCGTCCACTGCGTCGGCGCGGGGACCGTCAAACCTGGGAAGAGCGTCCGGTTGGGATCGAGCTCGCTCGGAATCGGATTGGGGATCGGCGAACCGCTCGGCCCGTACCACGGTCCCTGCGCTCCCGGTCCGACGATCGTGCCTTCGAATCCGGGCGAGCAGTAGAGCAGGTCGCCTACCGTCAGCGGCAAGTAGACCGTCATCTTCGCGTTGACCGCGACCGCATTCGGCAAGACGGCCGAAAGGTATCTCGGAACGATCGTGTTGGCGGTAACCGTCTCCGTCTGCGTTTCGATGAAGCCAACCGCCAGACCCGGATAGGCGCCTTGGCTGACCTCGCGCTCGCCCATCGTGCAACCCGCTGAGGGACTGGGCACGCGCCAAAACGGCTGCGTCGTCGGATAAGAAGTCGGCGCCGACGACGGCAGCGACTGCGCCTGATTGACGGCTGCGGTCGTGTCGGCGATCGACGTGCCCGGGCACGACGTCGGATTGGTGTAAGGAGCGGGCGAATGCAACCCCGCGGCGTAGGCGCGATACATCGCCTCGACGGTGTAGTCCTGGATCGGAGAGACCATGCTGCCGTAGCGGACCGCGACTTGGCCCCGCTCCTGAGCGACGCCGGCTTGGCTCAAATAAATGATCGAGAAGAGCAGCAACAACATGATCGGGAGGAAGAGCACCGTCTCGAGGATCGCCTGGCCGCGCCGCGCGTTCTTCATCCGCACACCTGCGGGGCGCTGAACGGATAGGTCGTGTCGGTGCCGAACGGGTTGAAGGTCTTGTACGCCGGGGTCGGGACCGGCAGATAGAAGTTCACGTTGACGGTCAGACCGCCGTAGTCGACGGTGTACAACGAGCCTTGACTGGGGTCGGACGTGTACGTTTCCGTCGGCTGGTACGCGTTGCCGGTCGACGGATTGATCGTCACTCCCGGGTTAAAGGCTTCGGGGATCGGACTGACGGTGTATGCCGAGACGGCGACGTCTTTGAAGGTCGCTGTGTTGCCCAGTCCCAGGAGCTTGGCCCCGATGAGCGAGACGTTCTTGCAGGCGACGACCTCCGCGAGGTTCGGCGTGCCGTACCCGATGTCGCCGCTGTCGACGTCGACCGGCGTGTACTTAAAGGCAACGTCGCTTTGGCTCGTGCAGCCGGTGCTGCTCCAGCCGACCCAGCTTCCGCCGGGCGTCGGCTGGGCGCTCGGCGGGCCTGCCCAGCCTCCGCTGTAGATGTTGTAGCCGTTGCCGCCCTGGACCTTATCGCACGTCGTGTCGTCGGGCCAGCCGCTGATGGCCGGCGGCCCGCCGGTGATCGTCTCGAACGCGCCGTTGGACGGGTCGAGATAGCGGTCGTTGACCATCGACCCCAGGTTCTGGACGAACAGGGTGTTGGTGTCGTAATTGTTGACGGCGGACTGGAGTTGTGTGTTGAGCGCGTTGTAGTCGGCGGTGCAGGCCGCCGTCGAGGTGCAGCCCTGCTGCGCGAGCGTGTTGAGAATCGCCTGGTTGAGATAGCGGATGCGCATCTCTTCGATCGTCGACGCGTAGAGCTGCAGTTCGATCTCGTTCCACCCGTCGGCGATCGGCGACATCGAAGCGGCGGCCGCCGCGTCGGCGGCGTTCTGCCCGCGAACCTGCCAGCGCATGATGTTCGCGTAGTTGACGATGAAGAGCGACATCGCGAGTAGCGTGATGACGCCGAGCGTCCACACGGGAAGGAGTTGACCGCGTTCGCCGTTTCGTCGCATGCGCGTATGTCCTAGCATCGGGTTAGTGATCCGGCGTCACGTAGAGCTGGTTGGGCGTCAGCCCACCGCCGGGAAAACTCGCACAGGCACCGGTCGTCGACGGAGCGGTGCCGTTGTCCCACGCGACGATGTCGTTCTCCTGATTGCTGCTTCGCGTCGAGAGCGGCGAAGCGTAGCTGCTGTTCACGCCGTTGAGGTAGTCCGTTCGCGCGCTCGAATAGCTGTGCCCGCCGAAGCTCGACGCGATCGAGTCGTACGTCGCGTCGTGCGCGCACTGATCGTCGAAGGCCATATAGCCTTCCCAGCAGGGATTGCTGGCCGTCGGGACTCCGTTGTGCGTACCGTCCGACAAGTAGTAGCACGTCGTATTGATTTGTTGCGCGAGTTTTGCCTGATGCGTCGGATCGGCGACGCCCGTCGTCGGGTTGACGTAGTTCTTCAACGTCGCGGACGAGATGCCGTACGATATCCCGGAAACGGGCGCTAGGCCGACGCTGGAGTCGAGCTCGGCGAAATGAGACGTGATGTTGACGGCTCCCGACCTCTTCCCGAAGAGCAGGGGCAGCCCGGGAGCGCTCATCGAGACCAAGGCGGACGTCGTGTAACTGGACCCGGCGGCGATGGTCACGCTCAGTTGGCTGGGCTTGACGTGCGGGAAGGCGGCGGCGACCTGGGCGACGGCCGCCGAGGGCGCGGCCGAGGGGCTCGCCAGGGCCGCCGCCCGCGCCGCGACGAACGCGGCACCGTCCGCTTGGATCTGGCTGTAGCCGATCAAGGTCAGGTTCAGCGCGCCGAAGAGCAGCATCAGCAGCAGCGACATGACCAGCATCGTCTCGGGGAGGGCGTTGCCGCGCCCACGTTTTGGAGGCTTCGGGTTCATCGTGCTCACGTTACGGATGGGTCGCCATGTTGGTGAAGCTGTTGCCGGTGTCGTTGAGGTTGTTGCCGAGCTGATGGGAGACCAGTTGCAGGCCGGCGACCATCGCGAGCGAGAACAGCGCGGCGATCAGCGCGTAGTCGACCAGCGCGGCTCCGCGCTCATCACGCAGAAATCGCAAGCCCGCATTCTCTGTAAGAAGCGTGTCGGTCGAACCCATCACATCTCGATCATCGTCTGAGCTGACGCTCAACTTTAGATTGGTTAACTGCCCAAGCGTGGGTGCCGGGGGAAACCCCTCGCTCAGCGGTGCGGGCGGCTCGCCGCTACCGGCGTCTGCGCGGTTGCCGTGCCCGTCCCGGATTGTTGTTGCATGACCTCGACCGCTCCCAGCATCGCCAGCGCGAACCCCGCGGCGATGACGAGCAGCTCTCCGAAGCTCCTGCGCCGCTGCGAGCCGGAGGAGAATTCGAGATCGGGAGACTGCCGGTCGGGCATAGCCAGCCTTCGTTGTGCCACGCTCGGATAGTCGTCTTGTGCTGGCGCCGACTTGAGCGCGCAGACCCCCCCGGGGGCAACATGTGACTCGGGCCCAAGATTTGGGAACGAGAGGGTCGAATCGAAAGGAAGACCGTGCTTCAGAGTCGAGTCGCCGCCGCTCAGGCCAGCTCGGCGCGCTTCCCGTGAACCGCGCGTCGTCGTCATGGCTCGCACCCGACGTCTTGCGCGACGAGCGGCACGGCTTGTGGATCGTCGTGCGCCCGGCGTCCACGTTCGTCGGCAAGATCGTCGACGAGCGCCGCGCCGAAGGCGCCCGGCGGTTCGAGGCCGACCGCTGGACGGCCGTCGACGCCCTCGCCCTCGTGCTGATCGGGCTGTTCTACGGCGCACTCGGCTACGCGCTCTGGCAGCTCAGCTCTTAGCAGGCGCGGCTGCGGACCTCGATTGGGATGACCGAGACTCGAACTCGGACGCTCTCACGAGCTGCAGATTTTAAGTCTGCTGTGTCTACCGATTCCACCATCATCCCTTGGGCGCTTGCTTCGCTCAATGCGTACGGCTCACTGCCCGCTGGGATCCCTGGCGGCGCGCCGCGCGAGCAGGAATCCCAGCAGCAGATCGTCGGACTCCAGCCGCGCGCTCTCCAGGTCTAGGAGGCGCAGCGCCTCCGAAACGATCAAGCCGCCGCCGACGACGACGTCGGCGCGCTGCGCGAGCATGCCGGGCAAGGCTTTGCGCTCGGGCAGCGTCAGCTCGAGGAGCCGAAGCAGCAGCGCGTCGAGCTGCGCTCGCGTCAGCTCGCGGCCCGAGACGCGCTCGACGTCCGAGCCGAAGGCGACCGCTCCGAGGGTCAGCGGGGTCCCGGCCACGGCACGCAGCTCGGTGAGCGGCCGAAAGTCGACCAGCCACGCCAGCTCGGCGGCGATCGCCTCGCGAGCCGCGTCGGCTTCGCGGCGAGCTGCCGCTCCCGGCTCGGCGCCGGCGAGCTTGGGAAAGCGTTCGGTGACGCGAACCGAGCCGATCTCGACCGAACGGGCCGCTTCCAGCACCCCGTCGCGGCCGGCGGCGCACTCGGTGCTGCCCCCGCCTACGTCGAGAACGCCTCGCCGGGCACCGTCGCGGGGCGCGCTGGAGAGCGCGCCTCGAAAGCTGGCCGCGGCTTCCTCGTCGCCGTCAAGCACCTGGAGCGGGACCCCGGTGAGGGCCGCCATGGCGGCAGCGAACGCCGGGGCGTCGTCGGCGCGGCGCATCGCGCTCGTGGCGATCGTCTCCAGTTCGGCACCGTAGGCGCGGACCCGTTCGTAGAACGTAGCGACCGCGGTCAGCGTCCGCTCGGCGGCGGCCGGCAGTAGCCTGCCGCGTTCGCGCAGGCCCTCGCCCAAGCGCGTGCCGATCGCCCCGTGCTCGAGCTGCTCGACGCCGCCGCCCGGCAGATCGCGCACCAGCAGCAGGCGGATCGTGTTGGTGCCGAGCGAGATGACCGCCCGCGCCGCCGGAGCGCTCACGCGGAGGCCCGCCGAGATCCTTTGAGTGGCCTGTTACGGCCGCATCGAAAGCGCTCTCGCTCGTCTTTTCGCTCGGCTCATCGTCTCTCTTCGGTCACAACGCTACAGCGTTGCTCCCTCATCGATCTTCGATCCAAACGAAAATCCTTCGCGATCTCACTTCCGATCCGGCCGTAAGAGGGCACTAGTAGCGCTTGCTGGCCGAGGCTTCCCGCACTTTTTGGACGCGGGCGAAGGCGGTCTCGTAGTCGGCGTTGGCGATGCCGGCGTAGAGCGTGTCGATGATCGAGAGTTGCGCGATCCGGCTCGAGGTCGCGTCGGACCCGAACGCCGTTTCCTTGGCGGCCGTGAAGAGCTTGATCTTCGCGAACTTGGTGATCGGCGAGGTCGCCCGATGGGTGATGCAGATCGTCGTCGCGCCGCCCTTGGTCGCATTTTCCATCGCGTCGCAGACGTCGCGGGCCGCGCCGGTATGGCTGATGCCCAGAGCGACGTCCGCGGGGCCCAGCAGCGAAGAGGACATCGCCATCAGGTCCGAGTCGTTGAGCCAGGTCGCGGGGACGCCGAGCTTCATGAACTTGTGATACGCGTCGAAGGCCAGCGGCGCACTGCCGCCGATGCCGTAGATCTCGACCTTGCGCGCCTTCAGGAGCGCCTCGACCGCTCTTTGCAGCTCGTCGTCGCCCAGCACCTCGATCGTGTCCTTGAGTGCCTGAGCGTTGGCTTGGAAGATCTTCGTCTTGAGCGCCTCGAGCGAATCGCTGGGAGCGATCTGCTCGTAGACGGTCTCAGCGGGCCCGACGAGATCTCGGGCCAGCATGATCTTGAACTCCTGATAGCCCTTGTAACCGATCTTCTGACAGAGCCGCACGACCGTGGACTCACTCGTCTGCGTGCGCTCCGCGAGTTCCGTGACGGTCAGGTAGATCAGTTCCTCCGCATGTTTGAGGATGAAGTCGGCTACGCGCTGCTCGGCGGTGCGGAGCGAACTGTACGTCCCTTCGATGCGAATGAAGCAGCCGGGAACGCTTACCGGCTCGATGCGGGTGCCGTCGGATGACGTCTTCACAGCTATGTGTTTTCTACGTTGGCTTGCTGCGAGCCTCGAAAAGCGCCGCCCGCCGTTTCTTGCGGATGAAATGCCGCTCGGCCGGGGGCGGACGATCGGCCGGGGCCCACGCTTCCGTCTCCTTGAGATACGCCGTAAGTCGCTCTTCGAAGGCGCGATCCGACAAAAGCGGCGCCGAGGACGTCGCAATGGGCTCGTGGTTCGGCGCGAGCACGACCGTCGGGTACCGTCCCCGGCCCATGACGGCGAGGCCCAGCACGGCGCGCTGCTCGAGGCTTGCGGTAAAGGTCGCTCGATGCGCGGCCAGCTCCGTGGCAGTGACGCTGGCCAGCGAGCCGTCCTCGAGCCGAACCGTCGCGCCGAGCCGGTGAATGTTGATCACGGTCCCGCGAACGGAGGTCAGCGGGCGCTCTCTTCGCTTTGGCCGCTCGCCGCGTGGCGCACGAAGATCAGCTCTTCATGGGGCCCGACGAGCTGCAGCTTCTCGTGGATTTCCGGAATGGCTCCGCGCCGATCGGACAAACGGCGGATGGTCAGCTCTTGGCGACGCTCGCGCTCGCGCAGATCCGCGACCTCCGCCCGCTCGGATGAAAGGTCGCGCCAGACGGCGAGATTGCGCGCGCCGACGCGTGCGAACTGCAGGCAGATTACCGCGAGAACGGCCAGTGCGACGACCGCCAGCGCGACCCGTCCGCCCAGCCGGATGACCCTCACGAAAGCGCGCCCGCCATTTGCGAGTGGACCGAGCCCTGCCACGACCCGATGCGGCGATACTTCTGATAACGCTCCTCGCGCAGATCGTCGGGCGAGCGCTCCAGCAGCTGCTCGAGCGCGGCGTCGACCGCGTCGAGCACGCGCGCCACGAAGCCGGTCGCGTCGCGCTGTGCACCGCCGAGCGGTTCGGGGATGATCTCGTCGATGATGCCGAAACCCAACAGATCGCTGCTCGTGAGCTTGAGGTGTTCGGCCGCTTCCGGCGCGCGTGCCGAGTCGCCCCACAGAATCGCCGCGCAGCCTTCCGGCGACGCCACCGAATAGACCGCGTTCTCGGCCATGAGGACGCGATCCGCGAGCGCCAGCGCGAGCGCGCCGCCCGACCCCCCCTCGCCGACGATGGTCGCGACGGTCGGAACGCGGACTTTCGACAAGGTGATCAAGCAGTGCGCGATCGCCTCGGCTTGAGCGCGCTCTTCCGAGCCAAGCCCTGGATCGGCTCCCGACGTGTCGACGAACGAGACGATCGGCAAGCCGAAACGCGCGGCCAGCTCCATCAGACGGCTCGCCTTGCGATACCCCTCGGGCGAAACCATGCCGAAGTTGCGGCGAATGTTCTCCTTCGTGTCGCGCCCCTTCTGTTGCGCGAGCACGACCACGCGCCGCCCGCGCAGCTTGGCAAAGCCCGCGATGAGCGCCGGATCGTCGCGAAAGTGACGGTCGCCGTGCAGTTCGTCGAATTGATCGAGCGCGGCCAGATAATCCCCGGCGATCGGCCGTTTGGGGTGGCGCGCCATGTTGACGCGCTCCCACGGCGTAAGGTTTCCGAAGATCTCGCGTAGCAGGTCGTTGTAGCTGGCCTCGAGGTGGCGGACTTCCTCGTTCGACTCGCCCCCGTCGCGCGCGCGCAGGGCTGCGATACGCTCCTCGAGCGCGTGCAAGCTCTTCTCGCGTTCGACGATGACGTTCATAGGCGGCGCACTAGACCGCGAACTCCGGGACGGCTTTGAGGGTCGGAGCGATGCGCTTGCGGTCGACGGCGTAGTCGAGCACGCGCACGAGCGTGGCGCGCATCGCGCTGCGCGGCACGACCATGTCGACGTGCCCCTTCTCCAGCAAGAACTCCGCGGTTTGAAAGTTGTCGGGCAGCTTCTGACGGATCGTCTGCTCGATCACGCGGCGCCCGGCGAAGCCGATCTTGGCACGCGCTTCGGCGATCACGACGTCGGCTTGGAACGCGAACGAGGCCGAGACCCCGCCGGTCGTCGGATCGGTCAGCACGGTCACGTAGAGGTTGCCGTCGCTCATGAAGCGCTCGACGGCTTGCGTCGTCTTCGCCATCTGCATCAGCGCCAGCATGCCTTCTTCCATCCGCGCGCCGCCGCTGGCCGTGAAGATGATGCATGGCAGCCTGCGACGCCGCGCCTCTTCGAGCAGATGCGTCAATCGCTCGCCGACGACGGTCCCCATCGTTCCGCCGCGGAAGCCGAAATCCATGACGCCAAGCGCGATCGGAAACCCGTCGAGCGTCGCAAATCCGGTCACGACCGCTTCGCTGAGCTGCGACTTCTCGCGATCCCGCTCGAGCTTCTGCGGATAGGGGCGTTTGTCGGTCCACTCGAGCGGATCGCCCGGCAACATCTCGGCGCCGATCTCGACGAAGTCGCCGTCGACCAGCGCGTTGATGCGATCGTAGGCGTGCATGCGGAAATGGTAGCCGCACTTCATGCAGACCGAGCCGTTGGGCTCGAGGTCCTTGCGATAGAGCATCTCGCCGCACGACGGGCAGCGGACCCACAGCGCCGCATCCTCGGCGGGGACGGTTTTTTCGCGCAGCGAGCGCAGCCACTCCGGGATCGGCATCAGGCCGTCTTGCCCTTGGCTTCCGTACTGCCGTTGGTCTCCCCCGACCCGCGGCCGTCCAACCCACCGGAAAGCTTCATCGCATAGATCCGCCGCAGCTGGCGCAGGTAGTTGGTGATCTCTCCGCCGTTGAGCTTCGACGTCCCCGACGTGCGGTCCGTGAAGACGTACGGAATTTCGACGGCCTTCCCGTAGTGGGCCTTGGCGATCACTTCGAGGCCGATCTTGAAGCCGATCGGGTCGAGCTCGACCCCTTGCAGCGCGCTTCTCTTGACGAGGAAGTAGCCGCTGGTGATATCGAGCACCGGCGTCAGGGGTTTGGCCAGGGCGATCGCGACCAGAGAAGTGATCTTGCGTTTGAGCGGCCAATCGCGGATGCCGCCGCCGCGAACGTACCGGCTGCCGATCGCTAACCCGTAGGCTCCGCTCTCGAGCGCGGCAACCATCTGCGGCAGAATCGACGGATCGTGGCTGAAATCTGCGTCCATCGCGCCGACCGCTTCCGACTCGGGTCGCGCGAACTGCCAGCCCTCGATCACTCCGCTGGAAAGCCCGAGCTTCCCGGGACGATGCAAGCAACGAACCGGGAAGCGGCCGGCGAGCCCGTCGACCATCGCCCCCGTGCCGTCGGGGGAGTTGTCGTCGACCACGACGATCTCACCGTCGAGGCCGCCCGAGCGAAAGATCTGGTCCAGCGTCGTAACGAGACGCTCGATTCCGCCCGCCTCGTTGTACGTTGGAATCACGATCGAGAACTTCACGGCGTGGGAACGCGCTGCGCAATCCAGCTCTGACGGATACGCTCGATGCGGGTCCGCGCGGTTCGGGCCCGCTTGTGCACTGTCATAACCCTATGCTATACGGCGGCCGTCGAGCGGTCTCATGCTCGCGCAACGGCAGAGGTCCCTCGTTCGCGCGCGTTTAGCAGGGCGCTGAAAAATCCCCGTGCCACAAAGCGGTGCGGATTCTCCGGTGGATCGAGGCCGCGCCAACGCGCATCGTGCGCTGCGCGGGCATGCCTCCTTCCGCGGAGGCGAGAGCCGCCGAGGGCGCGCAATGCCGGGGCGCATTGTAACCGAGGCGGCGACGAAGAGCCGGCTGAAAAGGCGCGCCGCGACTGGTGCGGGGGTTTTTCAGCGCCCTGTTACCTGTTAAAGGTTGCCGCTGGCGTAGAGCAGCGCGCTGCACGCGACCAAGCCCGCCGTCTCCGTGCGCAAGATACGGCTGCCGAGCGATATCAGCGTGGCGCCCGCGGTTTGCGCGGCAAAGGCCTCCGCGTGCGAGAGGCCGCCTTCGGGTCCGATCACGAGCAGCACGCTATTCGCCCCCTGGAGCAATGGGCCGAGCCGTTCGCGCAACGGAATGCGCTCCGCGATCTCCCACGGAACCAGTGCGCGGTCGGCCTCGCCCAATCGGGCGACGAGCGCCGGCCACGCGACCGGCGCTTCGACGACGGGGATGTCGCTGCGCCCGCACTGCTGCGCAGCGCTGCGCGCGAGGCGCCGCCAGCGTTCGACTTTGCCGGCGCGATCGCCCTCACCAACGGTACGCTCGCTGCTGAACGGCACGATGCGGGCGACGCCGATCTCGGTGGCTTTCTCGACGACGAAATCCATCTTGTGACCCTTGGGAATGCCTTGGGCCAGCGTGATTGCGAGCGACGGCGGCGCGATGCCCTCGACGAGCGCGTCGAGCCGCGCGCGAACGCGCTCGCCTTCGAGCGCGAGCGAAGCCGCATAGGCGCGCCCCGCCGAATCGGTGACGACGACCGCATCGCCCGACGACTTGCGCAACACGACGACGATCTTGCGGGCGTCTGCGCCCGCGAGCTCCACGACGTCTCCGACTTCGTACACGCCTTCGACGAAGAACCGCTCAGCGGGCACGCGACACTCGACGTCCGTTTACGGGCTAAACGCGTCTTTGACCCGTTCGAAGAACGAACGTTCGTCGATGCGGTCGCCGCCGAGGCGCGAGAAGTCTTCGAGCAGCTCGCGCTCTTTGCGCGAAAGCTTCGTCGGCACGACGACGTGCACCGTGACCAGCAAGTCGCCGCGGCTCCCGCCGCGGACCGACGGCATCCCGTGACCGCGCAAGCGATACGTCGAGCCGTTCTGCGTGCCGGCCGCGACTTGCAGCGGCAGCGGCGAGTCGAGGGAGGGAACCTCGACGGTCGAACCGAGCGCGGCTTGCGTGAACGCGATCGGAACGTCGACGAACAGGTCGAGGCCGTCGCGCCGAAAGCGCGGATGCGGCGTGATGCTCAGGTACACGTAGAGGTCGCCCACCGGACCGCCGCGCGTACCGGCCTCGCCGCTGCCGGCGATGCGGATGCGGCTGCCGTCGTCGACGCCGGGCGGAATACGGACGGTCAGGGTGCGCGAGCGCTCCACGCGGCCCCGCCCGCGGCACGTCTCGCAAGGGGTCGCGATCAGATGGCCTTCGCCGCCGCACTTGGTGCAGGTGGTCTGGGTGACGAACTGGCCGAGCGGCGTCTGCCGGGCCGAGCGCATGACGCCCGAGCCGGCGCACCGGTCGCAGCGCGAGGCGCTCGTTCCCGGGCGCGCACCGCTGCCCTTACAGGTCTCGCAGCCCGCCAGATGCGCGAACGAGATCTCCCGCTCCGCCCCGCGGAACGCTTCCTCGAGGGTGATCTGGAGGTCGTAGCGCAAGTCCGCGCCACGCTGAGGCCCGGTCGGCCGCTGGCCCGTCGCCGGGCGGCCGCCGAAAAACATGTCGAAGATGTCGGTGAAGCCCTCGCCGCCGACTCCGCCGGAGCCGCCGAAGCCGCCCCCGCCGAAACCCGCGCCGTTCGAGCCGACGTGGCCGAAGCGATCGTACTGCTGGCGCTTCGTCGGGTCGGAGAGGACCTCGTAGGCCTCGTTGATCTCTTTGAAATGCGCCTCCGCCGCCGCCTTGTCTTGGGCGACGTCGGGATGGTACTTGCGCGCAAGCCCGCGGTAAGCGCGCTTGATGTCGGCCTCGCTCGCCTCGCGGCCGACGCCGAGGACGGTATAATAATCGGTGGGCACGGTTCTTCTATCTTATCTCGGCATCCGTCAAGTGACGGTTGAGCGACTGAGCCGTCCCTGTGGCTAACGCCAGCAGTCGCGCGTACGGCATGCGTCGCGGTCCGAGGATCGCCAAGAGACCGACCATTCCCTCTCCGAAGCGGTAAGGAACCGTCACCACGCTGCATTCCGTGATGTCGTCCGAACCGAGCTCGTGGCCGATCTTGATCGCCGGCCCCTCGCCCGGCATTGCGTCGGCGACCAGCTCGTAAAGCGACTTTTGTTCCTCGATGATCCGCAGGATCGAGCGCAGCTTGCGCAGGTCCTGAAACTCGGGCTGGTCGAGCAGGTGCTGCGCGCCGCTCGAGACGACTTCCGGCGCGTCCTCGGAGCCGGCTGCGTCCCGGAAGGCGCTCTCGACCGCGCTCGCGATCCCGGCGGGCACGTCCGCCTCGCCGACGAGCGCACCGAAGTCGAGCGCAGCGATCTCGCGCAGGGACTTCCCGTTGAGCCGGGCGTTGAGCACGTTCGAGAGCCGCGTGAGGTCGTCGGCCTCCACCTCGGGGTCGTGCTCGAAAGGGCGTTGGAGCGCCACCCCGAGCGAGGTGACGACGATCGCCAGGCCCGAGCGTTCCGAAAGCCAGATCAGCTGGATGTGCCGGAAGGTCTGCGACTCGCGCAGCGGGGCCACGACGAAGGCTACGTTCTTCGAGAGCTGGCCCAGGAGCCGCGTCGTTTGCTCGATGACCTCGTCGAGCTCCCGGCTCGCCGCCCGGAACTCCGCGGCGATGCGCCGCTGCTCTTCGCTGGGCAGCGGCTCGGGCCGCATGAGTTGGTCGACGTAGGTCCGGTAGCCGGCGTCGGAGGGAACCCGCCCCGCCGAGGTGTGAGGCTGAACCAAGTATCCGCCGGCCTCCAATTCGGCCATTTCGTTGCGGATCGTGGCCGAACTGACCCCGAAGTTATACTTCTGCGTCAGCGTGTGGGAACCGACCGGCTCGGCGGTCGCGACGTACTCGTAAACGACCGTGGCGAGAATAAAGGCTTTCCGCTTGTCGAGACGCGCGGGGTCTGGGCGGGGGTTCTTAGCAGTCACGGCTGGGGAGTGCCAACATTACCCCTACGCTAGCAAAAGCACGGGGGCGGGTCAAGTCGAAGCGCCCCGTCCGGCAAGCGCTCGCTCTACCGCATCGTGCAGTTCGGCCCAG
The DNA here is from genome assembly GCA_052267165.1 of Vulcanimicrobiaceae bacterium. Lineage (GTDB taxonomy): Bacteria > Vulcanimicrobiota > Vulcanimicrobiia > Vulcanimicrobiales > Vulcanimicrobiaceae > CAWICD01. Next base: position 276,303 of record JBKQHO010000039.1, read on the forward strand.
TCGAGCTGCCCGACCGAGACGTGCAGCACCGTACCGTCCTTGCCCAGCACGAGCGTGACCGGCACCGCCTCGATCGAGTAGGCCGAAAAGATGGTGCGCTGCGGATCCTCGACCAGCGGCAGATCCAGATCCTGCGCGGAGAGGAACTTGCGAGCGGCGCCGCCCGGCTCGTCCGAAAGCGTGATCAGCCTGACCGCGTCGCCGTAGGTGGCCTGCAATTGCGTCAGGGCGGACATCTCGGCGCGGCACGGCCCGCACCAACTCGCCCAAAAGTTCAGCACCACCGGTTTGCCCGTCAGTTCGCGCAGTCGCTGGGAACCGTTGCCTGCGTCGAAACGAAAATCGGGCGGTACTTTACCGTATGCGACGGCGCGCAAACCGGTCGAGGTGAGCGCACGATGCTTGGCTGCTGAAGGACTTGCGGCGACGCTGAGCGCCGCCAGCGCGATTAGAACCACAAAGAGGCGATTTGCATGCATAAGTTTTCGCTATGCAACACGTGCGAAATCGGTGCAGTTTTCAGCAGGGACCGAGCAAGCTGCGACAAAATCGGCGGCCATGACGACGCCAACGCAGTCTACTGAGGCCATTGAAGCCCTTTTCCATGAGCAGCGGCGCTTTCCGCCGCCGCCAGAATTTGCCGCGAAGGCAAACGCTCAACCCGGTATCTACGAAGAGGCCGAACGCGACTACGAGCGTTTCTGGGCTTCGTGGGCCGATAAGCTCACCTGGTTCGAGCCTTACAAACAAGTGCTCGAATGGAACGAACCGTTTGCGAAATGGTTCGTCGACGGGAAGCTCAACGCATCCGTGAACGCACTCGACCGGCACGTGAAAGCCGGTTTAGGCTCGCGGATCGCTTATTATTTCGAAGGCGAGCCCGGCGACCGCTGGACGGTCAGCTACGAGCAGTTGCTCAAAGACGTTTGCAAGCTTGCCAACGGACTGCGCAAGCTCGGCATCAAGAAGGGCGACCGCGTCGCGATCTACATGGGCATGACGCCCCAGCTTCCTGCCGCGCTGCTCGCCTGCGCGCGCATCGGAGCCGCGCATTCGGTCATCTTCGGCGGCTTCTCGCCCGACTCGATCATCGACCGCGTCAACGACGCGAGCTGCGTCGCCATCATTACCGGCGACCAAGCCTGGCGGCGCGGCAAGAAGATCCCGCTCAAAGACGTCGTCGACACGGCGCTCGAGCACACGCCCTCGATCAAGCATTGCATCGTCGCCAAGCGCGGCGGCGATCCGGTCAACATGCAAGCCGGCCGCGACGTCTGGTGGGAGGAGCTGGTCGCCGACCTGCCCGACACCGCCGAGCCCGAGGTGATGGACTCGGAAGACCTGCTCTTCCTGCTCTATACCAGCGGTACGACGGCGAAGCCCAAGGGCATCAAGCACACGACCGCGGGCTATCTGGCGGGCGTGACCGCGACCACCAAGCTCGTCTTCGACATTAAGGAAGAGACCGATATCTTCTGGTGCACGGCCGACATCGGCTGGGTCACCGGGCATTCGTACATCGTGTACGGCCCGCTCTCGCTCGGCGCGACGAGCGTGTTGTACGAAGGCACGCCCGACTTTCCGGACAAGGATCGCTTCTGGGACGTCGTCGAGCATTACAAGGCGACGATCTTGTACACGGCACCGACAGCCATCCGCACCTTCATGAAGTGGGGGACGGAATATCCCGACAAGCACGACCTCTCGTCGTTGCGTCTGTTGGGCAGCGTCGGCGAGCCCATCAATCCTGAAGCATGGATGTGGTATCACGAGCACATCGGCGGCGGACGGTGTCCGGTCGTCGACACCTGGTGGCAGACGGAGACTGGCTCGATTCTGATCACGCCGCTTCCCGGCGTGACGGTGCTCAAGCCCGGCAGCGCGACCAAGAGTTTCCCCGGCATCCTCGCCGACGTCGTGAACGAGAACGGCGAGAGCGTCCCGGTCGGCGGCGGCTACATCGTCTTGCGCCGTCCGTGGCCTGCGATGCTGCGCGGCATCTGGGGCGACGACGAACGCTACGCCAAGACCTACTGGGCGCGCTTCAAGCACATGTACCTCGCCGGCGACGGCTGCGGCCGCGACGAGGAGGGCTACTTCTGGTTCATGGGCCGCATCGACGACGTCATGAACGTCAGCGGTCATCGCATCTCGACGACGGAAGTCGAGAGCGCGCTGGTCGATCATCCCGCGGTCGCCGAAGCGGCCGTCGTCGGGAAGAACGACGACGTGACCGGTCAAGCCGTGTGCTGCTTCGTCACCGTCAAAGCCGGCTACGAAGGCTCGGCGGAGCTCGGTGACGAGTTGCGCAAGCACGTCGGCTCCAAGCTCGGTAAGTTCACGATCCCGAAGTTCCTGACGTTCACCCAGGAACTGCCCAAGACGCGCAGCGGCAAGATCATGCGCCGCCTGCTGCGCGACATCGCGGAGGGCCGCATGCTGGGCGACACGACGACGCTGGCCGATTCCAACGTCGTGCACGATTTGCAGCAGCGCGCCCAGGCCGAGGCCGGCAAGGAAGACTAGTCCACTTAGGCGCTCGCAGCTCCGCTGCTTCCGACGCGTCGCGCTCATGCGCGGCGCGTCGTTTTTTTTCGAGGAGTTTAAGGAGTTTAAGGAATGCGGACTTTCACGACCGGGATGGGACGAACGGTTAAGGGGGGATTGGACGCCGTCGCGAGTTCGCCCGCACTTTGCGTGGTGACGAGAGGCAACGTACCGGAAGGGGATCCGGAGGAGCAGCCGGTTTGGGCGACGATCGCAAGGGCACAAGCGCCGGCCAAGAACGGAATGCGCATAATATTTCTCCAGCAAAAAGTGATGTCACCTATCATATCGGCCGCGACTGCGGCTCGACGCAGTGACGCAGGGCACCCTTTGCCGGGGTCTGGCGTCCCGACAGCCCGGCTTCCTTAACGCTTTCTTACGATGTCGCGCATGGCCTTAACGATCTCGGGATCGAACTGCGTGCCGCTGTGGTTGTCGAGCTCTTCGAGAGCGAGCGCAGGCGGCATCGCCGAGCGATACGGACGCCGTCCGATCATCGCGTTGAACGAATCCGCCACGGTCACGATGCGCACCGCGAGCGGAATCTGCGATTCTTCGACGCCGTCTGGGTAGCCTCGCCCGTCCAAACGCTCGTGATGCGAGCGAACCGCCGCGGTGTAGTCGAGCGTAAGCGGGGAATCGAGGACGAGCTGCTCGCCCGCGACCGTGTGCTCGCGCATGATCACCCACTCCCCGCTCGTCAAGTTGCGCGGCGCGCGCAAGATATCGGGCGGCGTGGCGATCTTGCCGACGTCGTGCAGCATTCCGCAACGCGCGACGTGCAGCGCTTCGTGCTCGGAGAGCGAGAGGCGCCGCGCCAGCCGCGCGCACCAGGCGGCGACCGCGCGCGAATGTTCGGCGGTTAACGGATCCGCCCGCTCGAGGCGCATCACCAGCGCATTGATGGCTGCATCGGTCTCGTCGAGCGACTCGGACGAAGCCGGCAACCGCACGCGCGGCCGATGCACGATCTGGTGCACCATCCGCTCGATGTCGCGCAGCTGCTCGCGCTGCGCTTCGCTGATGCCGTGCCGCTCCATGAAGGCTTCGAGCGAATGGCAGGCGCCCTCGAAGAGCCGAGGGACGGCGGCGACGTCGGCGTGCGCGTCGCACATCCGGTCGACCCAATCGGCCAGTGGGCCCGGCTGCGACTCGAGCAGCGCCCGCGCGTAGGCCTGCACGAAGCTGCGCGCGAGCAACTGAACGATCAGCGAGCGCTCCGCGGGCGGTACGCTCGACATCGCGATCGCGGTCAGGTCCTCGCGAGCTTCGACGAAGGCTTCGGGGCGCGTGAACTGATCGGTGCTCATGCCGATCGCGCCCGTCGCGACTCGCTCATCTCGAGCGGCTCGCTGCACTGCGGCGGCAACGCTTCGAGCATGCGTGCCAACCCGCCGAAATCGTGGCGGCGCAAACCGTCGAGCGAGAACAGCAGTTCCGCTTCGTCGATTTCGCCGGCGCGCCAGCGCGCCAAGTCGCCGACCGCCGTGGCCAGCGAGCGGAGACGCCGGGCATGCGCCGGGAGCTCGCGCGCCACGCCGGCGGCGATGCGCGCTCCGCTGCGCACCCGTCCCAAGAGCACGAAGGTCAACCCGCAGTACAAACGCGTCCGCCAGACGTTGTTCCCGTCGCGCGAGGCGCTTTTCAAAGTGCGTAGCGCCGTCAGCAGCGCCTCGCCCGCCGCGACCGGGCTTCCCCCCGCCGCGGCATAGATGCTGATCTCGGCCCAGCGCAAGGCTCGTCGCTCCGCGTCGAGTTGCTGGTCCGCGCTCGCGCCCAAGATCCGGTTGGCGCGCGTGAACTCACCGCGCCAAGCGAGTTGCAGCATCTGCGCCGGCAGCAGGTTCTCGTTAGCGAGCCACTGGCTGTAGTGCACGTCGAAATCGGAGAGGTCTCGCTCGATCGCGCGCATCGCTTCCGCGTCGCCGCGTTCGGCTTCGATCTCATAGGCGGCGACCAGCGCGTAGAGCTGCTTGTCGACGCTGCCGCACTTCGACCCGCAGACGGCCATTTGCCGAAGGTATTCGGCCGCTTGCGCAAAGTTCTCCTCGGCGTCGGCGGCCACGTTGTAGAGCACGCTGAGCGCGCCGGCTGCCACTTCGTACGCCCCGATGCGCACCGCAAGCTCGAGCCCTCGCGTCGCTAACTCCTTGGCGCGAGGGAACTGCGACGACGACAACGCGATGAACGACGCCTGGTGAAAAACGCGGGACCTGGTGAGTGCGTCGTCGACGCGCTCGAGCGCGCGCAGCGCTCGCCCGATGAGCCGCCGCGCGCGTTCCATCGAGCCGAAGGACGCGTAGGCCGCCGCCAAGCCGGACATCATCGCCACGCGCAACGCGAGCGGCGACTGCAGCGAGGCCGGATCGGGGCTGAGCACGTCGATCGCATCGGGCCGTCCGCGGCGCACCAGCTCGTAACCGTACCAGAGGCGAATTTGCGTGCGCTGGCTGGGCGTCGAGCAGACCTTGAGCGCGTTCTGGAAGTACGACTCGCTCATGTCGCCGCGCCCGCCGAGCGCCGAGGCGATGGCCAACAGCGCCAGGACAGCGGGGTTGGCCGCCCGCGAATGCGGGCTGAGGACGTCGATCGCGTCGTGCAGCACATAGGCGCAGTCGCCCTCCAGAAAGGCGAAGCCGTGCCGCTCGAGGACGTCGAGAATCCCCTGCTCGTCGCCGATCGAGACCAGCAAACGCAGCGCCTCCGCGGCGTCGCCGAGGCTTTCGAGCGCGTCGGCCGTGCGGGCCGCGATCTCGCGGCCGTGCGCCGAAGACGCAAGCATGGTACGCAGGAAGGCGGCAAAACGGCTCTGATAGTGCCGGCCGTCTGGTTCGAACAGGTGGGCCGCGCTGTTGAGCAAGCGCGCCAACTCCTGCGGGCCGGATTGGCCCGCGATCAAAGCCACGCCGAGCGCGTCGAGCACGGGCAGTTGCGCCGTGCTGAGAACGAACTCGCGTTCGGGCGGCTCGAGAGCGGCGAAGACGCGCTCGACGAGCGGCGTATGACGGTCGCGACTCTTCGCCTCGAGCTCGCGCGCCCAACTCGGCAGCCGCATCAGAAATACGAAGTCGCCGATCACGCCTTCGCTGATCAAGCGCAGGCGCTCGACCAAGTCGGCCTCGAGGCCGGGATTGAAGCGTTCGGCGATCCCCCGAGCCTCGAGGGGATCGAGCCGGAGCGCGTCGTCATCGAGCGGAAGCGCCGCGATGCCGTGGGCAAGCCACGAGGCGACCGGCAGCGCGTCGAGCGTTTGTGAAGCGACGATCCAGCGCACGTTCCGCGGGGAGCGTTCGATCGCGTCGACCACGAACGGCGCGACGCGCGGGTCGGACGCGTTGTGCAAGTCGTCGAGCGCGATCGTGCACGTGACGCCCGCGAGGTGCCGGACGAACCAAGCGGCGAGCGCTCCGGCGGCGTCCTGCTTTTCCAGTGCTCGCTCGTAGGCCCCGCTGAGCGTATGCAGCATTCCGGGCGCATACGGCGCGAGCGCTCTCACCAGCTCGCCCGTAAAACGGGCAAACGACGTTCCCGGCGCGATGGCAACGCGTGATACGGGCCGGCGGCCCGCGTAATCTTCGAGAACGTGCGACTTTCCGTAGCCTTCGGGTGCGACGATCAGCATCGCTCCGCGCCGCAGCGACGCGTCCAGGATCTTGCGTAAGCGCGTACGAACGATCGGGCGCGTCATGGGGATGTCCCGCCATCGTGTGAGCACGATAGCTGCGGCCTGTCGAACGCGGACGACCGCCAACCAACTGCGATGACGGCTCGACCTCCTATCGTTGCGCCCCGGAGTCCTTAAAGATAAGTTTTCTTAACGCGCCGGATTCGCCCTAATTACACAGCGTTCCGCCAGTTTGCTCAGCTTAGCGAGACGAGCGCGGTCTCAGGCTTCGAAAAACCCTCGAAGCGAAGCCAGCTCGTGAATCCGCGTCGCAGGCGGGAGTGCCGAGACGATCGCCTCACCGTAACGCATCGACGTCGCGCGCCCGTCGAGCAGGGCCACCAGACCGCGATCGGCCTTCGAGCGGATGAGCCGCCCGAAGCCCTGCTTGAGGCGAACGATCGCCGCCGGAATCATGTATTCTTCGAAACTCGACCGGCCCGCCGCTTCGATGGCGGCTAGGCGCGCCGCGACCAGCGGATCGTACGGGGACGGGAACGGCAAGCGGTCGATGACGACGCACGAAAGCTGTTCGCCGACCACGTCGATCCCTTCCCAGAACGTGCCGGTCGCGAACAGCACCGCGTTCTTGGTGCGCCGGAACCAATCGAGCAGCGCGACCCGCGGAAGCTCGCCCTGCAGCTTGACGGGAAACGGGATCCGCTCGCGCACGAGCGCGTAGACCTCGCGCAGCCGCGCGTACGAGGTGAAGAGGACGAAGGCGCGTCCGCTGCTCAGATCGAGGATCTCCTCGACCAGCGGCGCGACGCGCGACGGGAAGCGCGGGTCTTTGGGATTGCACTCGCGCGGCGCGACGTAGAGACGCGCCTGCCGGCGAAAATCGAACGGCGAGGGCGCGACGTATTCCTGCGCTTCGTCCAGTCCGAGCGTGTTCTTCAGAAACGCGAACGACGCGCCGGTCGCGAGCGTTGCGCTGGTGAGCACGACGCTCCGCGTGCGCTCGAAGAGCGCGCTGCGCAGGTAGCCCGCAACGTCGAAGGGGGCCGAGTTCACTTCGTAGCGGCCTTCGGCGTCGGCGCGCTCGACCCAGCTGATCGCTTCGTCGGCGGGCAGCTCCGTGCGATCGATCGTCGCGATGTGCGCCAGGATTCCGCGCAAGACCAAGTCGCGGCGGCGTTCCGCTTCGGCCATGTTGTCGGGCGGGCGCTTGAGCCCGGCCTGCCAGTTCGCCGCCAGCCAGTTCTCGAGCCGGTAGAGCGCGTGGCGCACCGCGCTCAGCTCTTCGCGCGCGCCCTCGTTGGCGTCGAGCCGGTAGCGTTCGCCCGGGACCCGCGCCAGCTCTTGGGCGAGCCCGCGCATCGCCTCGTCGAGCTCGACGTCGTGGGCGGCCGGCAAGGCGTAATTGCGGTGCAGCCGTCGCATCAGGCGATCGACGCTCGGTTGTGAAAGCGAAGCGGTGAGCGCCGCCGAAGCCCAGCGCTCGCACTGATGCGCCTCGTCCAAGATCGCGTAGTCGTAGGGCGGGAGCAGCGTTCCGCCCATCGCCATGTCGAGGAAGAACAGCGCGTGGTTGACCACGACGAGGTCGGCGTACTTGGCCGCGTCACGCCGGGCGAAGAAAAAGCAGTCGCGAAAGCGCTCGCAGAATTCTCCGACGCAGTCGTCGGCGTCGGCGTCGAGCGCTTCCCATTCGAGCGGAGCCGTCGCAAAGGAAAGCTCGGCGCGGTCACCGGTCTGCGTGCGGTCGCCCCACGCCCACAGCTTCTCCATGCTCGCGCTCTGCGCGATCAGGCGTTCGGCGCGCAGCCGGTCCAGCTTGGCGCGGCACAGATAGTGACTGCGGCCCTTGAGCAGTTCGACGCGAGCCGGAACCCCGAGAGCTTTGAGCACCAACGGAATGTCTTTGCCGACCAGCTGCTCTTGCAGCGCGATGGTCGCCGTCGAAATGACGACCTTCTTGCCGCTGCGCAGCGCGGGCACGAGATAAGCGAGCGACTTGCCGACGCCGGTCCCCGCTTCGACCAGCGTGTGCGCGTTCTCGAGAAACCCGCGCTCGATCATCTTCGACATCTGGACTTGTCCAGGGCGGGCCTCGAAGCCGGACAGCGCACCCGCGAGCGGGCCCCGCGCAGCGAAGAGCGCCTCGATCGAGGTTCGCGGGGGCGCGCTCATCGGCGGCTCACGAAGGGTGCGCGGGCTCCTCTGGCGGCAAGTACTCCGCTTCCGCCGTCTCGCCCGTCGAAGCGTCGACGACGACCGGCTGGGGGGTGGGCCGCTCCATGATGTAGAGGATCAAGCCGGCGAGGAATCCGCTGATGAGGCCGCCGATGTGTCCCGCGTTCGAGATGTTTGGGACCGAGAAACCGAAGATCAAGTTGAGCACGATGATCGGCAGCGTCTGCCCGATCAAGGCGCGGCCGCGCGCTCCCATGCGCAGTCCGATCGCGACCAGGGCGCCGAACAGCCCGAAGATGGCGCCGCTCGCTCCGACCGTCGGGACGCCCGGTTGGAAGAACGTGACGGCCAGGCCCGAGCCGAGCATCGCGACGAGATAGATCGAGAGCATGCGCGCCGGACCGGTGACGTATTCGACGAACGTGCCGACTTGATAGAGCGCGAACATGTTGAGGCCGATGTGCAGATAGCCGCCGTGCAGGAACGCACCGGTGACGATGCGCCACCATTGGCCCTGACGAACCAAGGTTCCGACCAGTGCCCCATCCCGAATCAACGCGCTGTCGCTCGTCAAGCCACCCGTCGCCAGCTCCCAGACGAAGGCGCAGACGTTGAGCAGGATGAGGAAGTTGGTTAGCGTCAGGGGCTATTCGGCCGCGGCCGCGACCGTCTCGGCGGGTTCCGTCTCGACGTCTTGCGGCTTCTCGGGCAGCACTATCACCATGCGCGCCAGTTCGAGCGAGATCGCATAGCGTTTGCCTTCGATGCTGACGGTGACCGGTCCGCCGAGGGGAGCTTTCTCGACGACTTCCACGGTGGCGCCTGGACGCAGTCCGACGTCGCCGAGGTAGCGCAAGATCTCCGGCACTTCTTCGGTGACGCCGAAGACGACCGCCGTCTCTTCGTCGCCGAGTTGCGCGAGCGGAACGCCCAGACGTTCGGGCTCGCTCAAATCCATAGGCGGAATGGGATGCCCGTGCGGACACACTTTGGGATCGCCCAAAAGCGCGACGAGGCGCTCCTCGACGCGCTCGGAGATCGCGTGCTCGAGACGGCACGCTTCAGAGTGCACTTCATCCCACGACAGTCCCAAGATTTGCGTGAGAAAACACTCCGCGAGTCGGTGACGGCGCAGTACGCGCACCGCGATCTCGAGGCCGCGACGCGTGAGTTTGGCTTCGCCGCGCGCGCGATGATCGACGTAGCCGTCGGCCGCAAGCTTCTTGAGCATCCCCGAAACGGATGCGGGTGCGACACCGAGAGCCGTAGCAAGCGCCGACGTCGAGACGCCCGGCCCTTCCCGTTCCAGACGGTAGATCGCTTCGAGATATTCTTCTGTTGATTCAGCGAAATGTGTATGTCCGGCCATTTGAACTATCCCGTTCGACGTTCGCGCGCATTTCCCACGCTAAATTGGTCAAGTTCGGTAATTAGGTCAGACTTCCGTTGAGCCGAGGCGAAACTCGCCTCAATGGCGTTTCTAGCGAAGTGCAAGAGCCGTGCCTCACCGAGCCACTCGCCGACCAGCGCGTATTCCGCGCACAGCGACGTCGAGAACAACGCCGGATCGTCGGTGTCGATGACGCAAATCACGCCGCGCCGGTCGAACGCCGCGATCGGATGCGGCCGGCCAGCGGGAACGGCGCCGGTGAGCCGGTTCGAGGTGGGGCAAATCTCGAGCGCCACGCCTCGTCGCGCTAGTTCCTCAACCAACCGAGCATCTTCCAGGGCGCGCACGCCATGCCCGATCCGCTCCGCCCCTAACACGTCGAGCGCGTCGCGCACGCTTTCGGGTCCCGCAGCCTCGCCCGCGTGCGCCACCGCGTGCAGGCCCGCGGCGCGCGCGTACTGGTAGGCGGGCAGGTAGGGAGCCGGTGGAAAATTCGCCTCGTCGCCGCCCAATCCGATGCCGACCACGCCCAGGCCGGCTTCGGCCAGCTGGACCGCGACCCGCGCCGTCGCCAGCGCCCGCTCGACGCCGAAGTTGCGGGTCAGGTCGCACATGAACGCCACCTCGAGGCCAAGCCGCTCCCGCTCTTGCTCGAAGACCTCGCGCATCGCCGCCACGCAGGCGCGAACGTCGAGCTCGTGATGGAAGTACGTCCAGACCGACGGCGAGATGAAGACCTCGGCGTAGCGCACGCCCTGATCCGCGGCGTCGGCGGCGTAGTCGGCAGCGACCCGCGCGAAGTCGTCCGGGTTGCGCAACGCTTTGCAGACCTCGGCGAAGGTCAGCAAGAACTCGCGGAAGGTCGCGAACGCGTAGGTCCGCTCAAGCGGTCCCCGCGCGCGCTCGCTTTCGAGCTCGTAGCGAGCCGCCAGCTCACGAAAGGTCGTCGCGCGGACCGTTCCTTCCAGGTGGCAATGGAGCTGCACTTTGGGCAGCGCGCGCACGAAGTCCGAGACCGGCATGCCGCTCCTCTTCCGAACCGCTCCGCTCCCTCCCGCCCCGCACCTGCCCGCTGGATGCGGGCGTGTGCGCGCGCGCAGGATGCGCTCAGGGCTCAGATAGCGGTCGACTTTCGCCGAAAGCGCGCACCTGGGGCACGCAACGCGCCGGTCGTCGTTGACAGCGACCGGTGGCGGCGGTATAGTGAGGTTCGCCCATCGCGGGGTGGAGCAGTCCGGTAGCTCGTCGGGCTCATAACCCGAAGGTCCCTGGTTCAAATCCAGGCCCCGCAACCAACTGCGGTCCTGCGAGGAAACTCGCCGGACCGCTTTTTTTCTTGGTTGCGCTAGGCGCGCGCTTTGGCCAAGTCGCGGACCGCACCGGAAGTGACGATCCTTCCCTCGGCGGCGTACTTCTCGTGGTTCTCGTCGATCTGCTCGATCGTGTAGACGTAGTTCACCATGAGCGAGAACGACTCACGCAGACCCTTCGACGAGGTGTCGGCGAGCCAATTGATCCGCTCCAGGCGCGCGCCGTTGCCGAGATGGAAATGCTCGACCGCGTCACGCGCGGCGCGCGCGCCGCGCTTCTCCTGCAGCAGGTAGCGCGCGCATAGCCGCATCAGCGGCAGGCGCAGCGCTTCGGCCGCCGCGGCGTCGCGGTGCCAGCCGGCGCGCGTCAGCTCGAGCGTGCGCGCTTCCACCCCCTCGGGACGCTCCGCCGCCTGCGCGCTCAGCCACGCGGCGAAGCCGGGGAGCGGCGACAGCGTTGCAAAGGTGCGCAGCTTGGGCAACTCGCGCGAGAGCTCGTGCACGACGCGCTTGATCAGCGCGTTGCCGAAACTGATGCCCTGCAGGCCGCGCTGGCAATTGGAGATCGAGTAAAAGATCGCGCAGGCCGCGTCCGCCGCTTTGGAGACCGGCGCGCGCCGGTCGAGCAGCGGCGCGATCTTGGCGGAGAGGTCGCCGGTGAGCGCGACCTCGACGAAGATGAGCGGCTCGTCGGGCATCGCCGGGTGGTGGTAGGCGAAACAGCGCCGGTCGACGTCGAGCCGGTTCTTGAGATCGAGCCAGCTGCGCACCTCGTGCACCGCTTCGTAGTTCGCCAGCCGCTCCAAGAGCGACGCGGGCGCCTCCCACGTAACGCGGCGCAGCTCCAGGAAGCCGATGTCGAACCAGGTCGCGAGGATGTCGCGCAGGTCGGCGTCGAGCGCTTCGAAGAGCGGTTCGCGGCCCAGCATCGAGAGCAGATCCGCGCGCAGATCGACCAGAAACTTGACGCCGCCCTCAAGGCTGTTGAACTGCGTGAATAGCCGAATCCAAGGGGCCTTGAGCGCCGCGCGCAGCTCCCGCGCGAGGCGGTGCCGCTCGCGCGCGTCCGGCGCGGAGCGGTAGCGCTCGAGCAGTTCTTCGGGCGGCGCGGGCGCGAGCGCGAAGCCGCTGAGCGTTCGAAAGAAAACCTCGCGCCCGGCTTCGTCGAGTTGCGCGTAGTCTCGACCGAGTTGCGCAGCCCGCGTGCGGGCCGAGACCTCGCCGCCGCGCGCCTCCAGGCAGGCGCGCATCTCGCCTTCCAAGCGCGCCAGGATCTTGCGCTGCTCCGCGCTGCCGCGGGAACCGGCGCGCGCCGACCGAGCGGCGTCGAGCCACTGGATCGGGTTCGGCGGAAGACGCACACCTTGCATGCGCTTGGGTTCGACGTCAGCTGTGAAGTAGCCGCTCCGCTAATTCGGCGAGGTGCCGCAGTAGCTCGTCTCGGCCTTCTTCACCTCGTCGTCGAACGGCGAGCCGTCCTCGCGGGTGTAGGTCAGCGTGATGACGCCGCTGCCGTCGGGAACGAGGATCCGGTTGATGGCGACGCGATGTCCGTCGGGTCCGGTGGCGAATTCCACCTCGTGCCCGGTCTTGCCGTCGCACTGCAGGTCTTTGTCGACCGTGGCCTTGATGCGCTGAGCCGCAAAATTCTGCTGGATCGTGGTGAGCGCAGTTGCGTACGAAGGGCTTCCGTCCCGGATGTAGGTGATGCTTTGCACGTCGCCGGGCAGATGCCACTGGTTCACCGTCCTGCTCCCGTCCGTTGAGACGGAAGGCCCAGAATGACTCCAATCGGCCGGTCCGCTGAACGGCGTTTCCGCCGCCGCGACGAGCCCAGGAACGGTCCAAACTCCGAATGTCAAAAAAGCGGCTGCTCTAACGGTCGCAAGCTTCATGTCGCACAGTATACCGCACCTGTCCAGCCTGCGGGCAGATCATTCTCAGTAACTCGGCGGGGGCGCGCTCGGCGCTCCGGGCGCGTTCGGCTGGAGCTCGCGCCCCACGTTCGCGAACGCTTCGAGCGCGCGGTCGAGATCTTCGCGTGCGAGCGCGGCGCTCATCTGCGCGCGAATGCGCGCCGTCCCCTCGGGAACCACCGGAAAGCCGAACCCGGTGACGAAGACGCCCTCGCGCAAAAGCCGCTCGCTCATCGCGATGGCGAGCACCGTCGGCCCGACGACGATCGGGACGATCGCACTGGGGCCTTCGAGCGGGCGAAAGCCGAGCGAAGCCAGGCCCGCGCGGAAATAGCCGGTGCGCTCGCGCAAACGGTCGACGAGTGCCGGCGAAGCATCGAGCAGCTCGATCGCCCGCAAGGCGCTCGCCGCGACCGTCGGCGGGAGCGCATTCGAGAACAGCTGCGTGCGCGAACGCTGAACGAGCGTGTCGATCAACGCTCGGCTGCCGGCAACGAAACCGCCTGCGGCCCCGCCGAGCGCTTTGCCGAGCGTGCCGGTCACGATGTCGACGCGGCCCTCCAAGCCGAAGTGCTCGATCGTCCCGCGTCCCGTTCGCCCCATGACCCCTGTCCCATGGCTGTCGTCGACGATCGTTACGGCACCGTAGCGTTCGGCCAGCGCCACGATCTCGGGCAGCTTTGCGATGCTGCCCTCCATCGAGAACACGCCGTCGGTCACGATGAAGGCCGTCCCCTCCGCCTCGCGCAGCTTGGCCTCGAGGTCTGCCATGTCGGCATGCTTGTAGCGCAGACGCTTGGCGCCGGCTAAGCGGCAAGCGTCGACGATCGAGGCGTGGTTGAGCTCGTCGGAGATCAGCGTGTTCCCTTGTGTTCCAATACATGGAAGCAAGCCTTCGTTTGCAGTCCAGCACGAGACGTAACTCAGCGCCGCTTCGAAGCCCAAAAAGGAGGCCAGCTTCTGCTCGAGCGCGCGGTGCACGTCGAACGTGCCGCAGATGAAGCGCACCGAGGCGGTCCCGGCGCCATACTTGGTGAGGGCGGCGATGCCGGCGGCGACCACCTCGGGATGAGCGGCCAACCCCAAATAGTTGTTGCTCGAGAGCACGATGACATCGCCCGCTTCCTCGATGTGGGTATGAGCGGCCATCGGTCCGGTCAGGTGGCGCAGTCGTTTGTACGTCCCGGCCTTCTTGAGCGCATCGAGCTCGGCGGCCAGTTGTCGTTCGAAGGCGACGTTCACGCGCGACCCCTTCGCTCGAAAGTGTACGGCCACCGTTCGCGAACAAGCGCGAGATGCTGATAGGATCGCTGGTCGAGTTGACTCCGCTCCGCCCCGAGCACGCCGCGGATCTCTTCGAGGCCGGGCGTGAACCGGAGATCTGGCGCTACCTGCCGATTACCGGTTTCGAGTCGCTCGGCGCAGTCGAAGCGTGGATCGCCGAGGCCGAACAAGCCGAGGCCGCGGGCAAGGAGCAACCGTTCGCCGTGATCGACCTGCGCACGGGCCGCGCGGTCGGCTCGACGCGCTATCTCGACATCCGGCCACAGGAGCGCGCCAGAGAGATCGGGTGGACGTGGCTCACGCCCTCCGTCCAGCGAACCGGGCTGAACCGCGAGACGAAGTTTCTCCTCTTGCGGCACGCGTTCGAGACGCTGGGCGTATTGCGTGTGGCCTTCTTCACCGACGCGGAGAACGGCCGGTCGCGCTCCGCCCTCGTGCGCCTCGGTGCGACCTATGAAGGGACGCTGCGCCTGCACCGCGCGCGCGAACGCAACAACTTCTCGCGCGACAGCGCGGCGTACAGCGTGATCGCGCCCGACTGGCCGGGCGTGAAGCTGCGCCTCGAGCTGTGGCTCGGGCGCCACGCACGCCTTACCCGTAGCGTCCGGTGATGTAGTCTTCGGTTCGCTTGTCCTTGGGGCGCGTGAAGATGTCGGAGGTGGTGCCGACTTCGATCAGCTCGCCCAGTAGAAAGAAGGTCGTGAAGTCGGAGATGCGCGCGGCTTGCTGCATCGAGTGCGTCACGATGATGACCGTGTAGTCTTTCTTCAGCTCGCCGATGAGGTCTTCGATCTTCGAGGTCGCGATCGGGTCGAGCGCGGAGGCCGGCTCGTCCATCAGGATTACCTCGGGCTCGACGGCGAGGACCCGCGCGATACACAGCCGCTGCTGCTGACCGCCCGAGAGGTCGAGCGCGGATCTGTGCAGACGGTCCTTGACTTCGTCCCAAATCGCCGCTGAACGCAAGCCGCGTTCGCAGATCTCCAACAGCTTGGCGCGATTGCGCTCGCCGTGGATCTTGGGACCGTAGACGACGTTCTCGAAGATCGACTTGGGAAACGGATTGGGACGCTGGAAGACCATGCCGATGCGATGGCGGACCGAGACCGGATCGACGCTCGGCCCGTAGATGTCGGTGCCGTCGAGCGTCACCTTGCCGGTCACGCGCGCGCCGGGGGTAAGGTCGTGCATGCGGTTGAGCGCGCGCAGGAAGGTCGACTTCCCGCACCCCGAGGGCCCGATCAGGGCCATCACGTGGCGGTCCGGAACCTTGAGGTCAGCGTGCTTGATCGCCTGGAAGCTGCCGTAGTAAACATCCATGTTCTCGACGTTCATCTTCTCGGCCGTGGAATTGTCCCGACGGAGATCCGGCGTGTCGATCATCATGCCTTTCCGGTGAAGCGAACGGTCAGCGCGCGGCCGACGACCCGCGCGAGCACGTTGAAGATCAGGACCATGCACAGAAGCACTAATGCGGAGCCGTTGCCGATGCGGTCGACGTCGGGAATGAGCGCCTCCGAGTGCGTATACCAGAGGTGCACGGCCAACGTTTCAGCCGAGCGGAACGGATTCAAGTCGTACGCGCCCATGCCGTGCGCGACGCTCGTGCCCGCCGTGTAGATCAGTGCCGCGGTCTCGCCGAAGATGCGGCCCGAGACGAGCACGATGCCGGTCGTCAGCGGCCCGATCGCGCTCGGCAGGACGACGCGCACGATCGTCTGCCACTTCGTGCCGCCCAAGCCCATCGACGCCTCGCGATAGGTATCCGGCACGCTGGCCAACGCCTCTTGCGTTACGCGCATCAAGGCGGGCAGGTTCAACAACGTGAGCGTGACCGCGCCGGCCAGCGCCGAGAATCCCCAGCGCAGCGTCTGCACGAACACGAGCAGCCCGAACAGCCCCATGACGATCGAGGGAACCGTGGCCAGCGACTCCGCGCTGAACTGCACCGCTTCGCGGAAGCGTCCGGTCGCGGCGTACTCCTGCAAATAGATGCCTGCGGCGAGCGAGATCGGCACCGTCATGATCAGCGTGAGGATCAAGATGTAAAACGAGTTATAGATCTCGGGCCCGACGCCGCCTCCGGCGGTCATCTCGCTCGGCAGGCCGAACAGAAAATGCCACGAGATCGACCCGGCGCCCAAGTAGAACATGTAGATGATGAAGAGCGCCAGCAAGAAGACTATGAACAGCGCGGCGGCCCACAGGCAAACCGTCGCGAGCTGGTCGATGACCCGGCGGCGTGCGTTACCGTTCGACTTGATCGCCGGAGCCTCGCTCACCGCCAACGCGCGAGCCACGTCACGAAGACCTCCGAAGCGCGACCTTGATCAACACGATCAGTCCCATAGCGATCAGCAACAGGAGGAAGGCCATCGAGAACAGCGAGTGCTGCAAAAGAGACCCTTGCGACGCGCCACCCATGTCCATCACGATCTCTGAGGTCAGTGCCGACGCCGAATTCAGCAGCCCGCTCGGCATGACCGGGGCGTTGCCCAAGACGAGTTGGATTGCCAGCGTCTCGCCGATCGCCCGAGCTACTCCGAGGATCACGGCGACCGCAAGACCGCTCTTGGCGGACGGCAGCAGCACGAGATGAATCGTTTCCCAACGCGTGGCGCCCAGCGCCAGCGAACCCTCCCGAAGCGAATTCGGAACGACGCGCAGCGCATCTTCGGAAAGCGATATGACTGTCGGCAGGATCATGAGCGAGAGCACGATGCCGGCCGCCAGCAGCCCGAAGCCCGACGTCCCCGTGAGCTGTCGAATCAGCGGCACGAGCAACGTGAGACCGAGCCAGCCGTAGACGACCGACGGAATGCCTACGAGCACTTCGATCGCGGGCTTGAGCGCCGAAGCGACCTTCGGCGGCGCGAGCTCCGAGAAGAACACGCCCACGGCAACGCCGAACGGGCCACCTACCAGAATCGCGAAACCGGTTACGAAGAGCGAGCCTAAGATGAACGGCAAGGCTCCGACCTTGCCCTGCTCCGGGCTGAACGTCGGCGAGAACAGAAACTCGAAGACCGACTTGTGGTCGACCGTGAAAAGCTTCGTGCCCTCGACCGCGAGATACCCGATGAGCAGCGCGATCGACAAAATGAAGAAGGTGCTCGCCGCCTTCAGTATCCACAAGGCGATCGCTTCGTCGCGGTGGGCCCGGTTCGCTTTGGCGGCTAGCATCGGTGGGTCAGGTTCTCCCGGGTGTGGTCGCTGGCGCAAACGAGAGAGGAGCGACTCTGCCGCCGCTCCTCCCGCTTCCTGCTTGACTCGCGTCTAACGGTCGGTCTCTGCGACCTTCATGTCGCTGGTGACGATATATCCCAGCTGGTTGACGAGCTGCTTGTTGCCCGCGATGAAGTCGATGAAGTCCGATACGTCCTTCGACGGAGCGCCGTTGGTGAAGATGTGCTCGTACGACCAGATCGGATACTTGCCGCTCTGGACGTTGGCGTCAGTCGCCGCCACGCCGTCGACGGCGAACTCGACGATGCCGCTCTGATTGTGCGTTCCCGAGAAGGACGCGTACGAGACGGCACCCGGCGTGGTCTTCACCGCCGAGATAACGGTCCCCGTCGCATCCTCGGTCAGTCCAGTCTCATTTACGGGAACGTCGCCCATGATGACCTGCGTGAAGACGGCCCGCGTGCCGGAACTGCGCGGCCGGTTGATCACGATGATCTTCTGATCCTTGCCGCCGACGTCTTTCCAGTTGGTCACTTTTCCGGAGAAAACGTCCTGGATCTGCTTTTTGCTGAGACCTTTGAGGCCGCTGTCGGGGTTGGCGACGACCGCGAAGCCGGTGACGGCGACCTTGTGGTCGACCAACGTCGGGAAGTCGGCCTTGCTCGCAAGGATATCCGAGTCACCGAGATCGACGGCCTTGGCCGCGACCTGCGTGATGCCCACGCGGGAGCCGCCGCCGGTGACGCTGATCTTGACCTCGGGGTGCTTGGTCTGATACGCGTCGGCGGCCGACTTGACGAGCGGTAGAAGTGCAGTCGAACCGGCGGCCGAAATCGAAACGTCGGCGAAGGCCGCGTTCGGCGCCAGCAACGTCGCTCCAAGGATGAGGGCTGCGAGTGCGGACCTGGGCATAACGAAACCTCCTAGGTTAGTAAGCAAGTATGACAAGGACACCATTCATGGTGGCAGCCGGAGCATAAGCCGCGTTTAACATTAGGTTAAGGTCTCCTTAATGATCCCAAACCTCTGCACACGTTCGAGCAACCCGGGCACACCGAACCAACGCGGCCGGCGAGGCAAAGGTTCGCATTTCCGGCCGCACATAGCGGAGTATCGCGGTTCGAGCTTAACCCAAGATTATCAACCGGTTAAGGTTCCCGCGTTCCAAACCGTGCGGCTCGCCTGATGCGTCAGCATGCCGGAAGCGGAACTGAGGTGGTCGACGGTTTGCGCGGGCTCGCGATCCTGCTCGTGCTCGCGTACCACACCTGGCTCTTCTCCTGGTACACTCCGCCGGCCAGCCTCTTCGCCCTTCCGCTATCGCTCGACGCGTTTGCGCGCACGGGCTATCTCGGCGTCGACCTCTTCTTCCTGATCAGCGGTTTTTGTCTCTTCTTGCCGCATGCGCGCGCCCGGCTGGAAGGCGCGCGCGAGATCACGTTGCGCGAGTTCGCCTACCGGCGCTTCATCAAGATCGTGCCCTCGTACGTCGTGGCGCTGGCGGCGACGGCGGCCGTCGCGGCGTCGCTGTTCCACGCGCCCGCCGACCTGGCGTGGCCGCTCGCGAACCACTTGCTGTTCATCAACAACGCATTCACGGACGTCTTCGGTCAACACAACTCGGTGCTCTGGAGCCTCGCCGTCGAAGTTCAGTTCTACGCGGTCTTCCCGCTGCTCGCGTGGGCCTTCTTGCGGGCCCCACTAGTGGTCGCCGGGCTGATGGTCGCGTGCGCCATGAGCTATCGCGGCGTCTACGCCCGCTGCTGCCTCGAGAACGAAGTGGTCATGCGGGCGCTGCCGGCCTATCTGGACCTGTTCGCCTGCGGCATGCTGGCCGCGTATCTCTTCGTCTGGCTGGGGCGGGAGCATCCGCGCGTCGCCGGGCAGCGGCTCTGGTTCACGCTGGGTGCGCTGGCGCTCGCGTGGGCCGGCTTCGCGCTGATCCAATCCGCCAACGCGGTGCAATACCTGCCGCAGGGCCGCGAGCGCTGGGACCTGGCGGGCCGCACGCTCTTCGGCGCGGCCGCCGGCGGACTGATCGTGGCCTCGTGCTTCGCGCACCGCTGGTGGCGCAGGCTCATCGCCAACCCGCTGCTGCTCTTCCTCGCGCTCGTTTCGTATAACCTGTACCTGTGGCACACGCTGGTCATGCTCTGGCTGCTGCAGCATCATATCCCCGCGGCCTCGACCCCGCTCGCCCACGACGACGTGCATTGGAGACCGGCCTTCATTGCGCTCGGCACGCTCGCCAGCGTGGCGAGCGCGACCGCGTTGACGTACTTCTTCGAACGGCCGTTGCTCGGGACGGGCAAGCCGCAGCCGTTCGCCTTCCGCTGGTCCCTCGTTAGCCCGCGCCTTGCGCGCGCGAGCGCGCGGTCGGAAAGACGCACGTGAAGGTCGCTCCCAGGCCAAACTCCGAGCTGACCTTCACGCTGCCGCCGTGCGCTTCGACGATCTGCTTGACGATGGACAGTCCAAGCCCCGTCCCGGTCGATTCGCGTGCCCGCGAGCGGTCGACCACGTAGAAGCGTTCGAAGATATGGGGCAGGTCGTTGTACGGGATGCCGACGCCGGTGTCGCGCACTACCAGCGTCGAGGCCACCTCGCTCTGGCTGACCTCGGTGGTGACCGAGCCGCCGGCCGGGGTGTGGCGCAGCGCGTTGTCGATCAGGTTGACGACGACTTGCGCGAGCCGGTCCGGGTCGCCGTCGATGCGCGAGGGCTCGCCGTTGAACTTCAGCGTGACGCCGAGTTGCGCCGCGCGCGGCTCGAACGTCTTGAGGATGTTGCTCGCGACGCTGGCCAGATCGACGTCTTCGCGCCGCAGCCGCATCCGGCCGGATTCGGCTCGAGCGATGTCGAGCAGGTCTTGCACGAGCTGCACCATGCGATCGACCTCGCGTTTGATTTGCGGCAGGAACAGGTCGATCGCTTCTTGATCGTCGGCCGTCGAGAGGATCGTCTCGATCATCAGGTTGATCGAGGAGAGCGGCGTGCGCAGTTCGTGCGAAACGCTCGAAACGAAGTCGCGCCGCGTCTGTTCGAGCTCGTGCAGTCGGGTCTCGTCGTTCGCGATCACGAGCACTCCGTCCGAGCCGTCGAGCGGAATCGTGGTGACCGCGAGCATGCGGGCCGCGCCCGAGAACGTCAGCGGGATGCGGCCGCGCGAGGGGTGGCCGGCCAGCGCCTCGCGCACGCGCCGGTCGAGATCGAACGAGGGGACCACCTCGATGATGGCCCGCCCGCGCACCGGCCGCGAACCGAAATCGAAGATCGCCGCGGCAGCCGCGTTGATCGAGTCGATGTGGCCGCGGCCGTCGAGGGTGATGATCGCGACCGTCAGCGAGCTCAGCAGCTGCTCGAAACGCGAGTCGCCGTCGGGCTTCGCTGCCGCGGGCAGCTCCACGATCCGCTCCTGCGGCCGCCTCGGCCAGAGGAAATGCCCGAGCAGCACGCCGGCGCCGAGCGCCGCGGTCAGCTGCGCGAGCAGCATCTCGACGAGCGGCAAACCTGTTACTCTTTGAACATGTAGCCGCGGCTGCGCACGGTGATGATGTGTTGCGGGTTGTTGGGGTCGAGCTCGACTTTTTCGCGCAGCCAGCGCACGTGGACGCTGATCGTCTGGTGCTCGCCCTCGAAATCGTAGCCCCAGACCTTATCCAACAGCGACTGTCGCGTAACGACCCGTCCGCGATTCTCCATCAGGACGTGCAGCAGCCCGAATTCCTTGGGCGCGAGCGAGACCGGCCGCCCCTGCACCGTGAGCGACTGCCGCGAGGGATCCAGCACGATCTCGCCGGCAGAGATTGCTTCGCCCTGCGCAGCGTCGCCGTTGCCGTTCTGACGGCGCAGCCGGGCCTTGATGCGCGCCAGGAACTCGTGGAGGGAGAACGGCTTGGTCACGTAGTCGTCGGCGCCGAGCTCGAGCGCCAGGACCTTGTCGATCTCCTGGTCGCGCGCGGTCAGCATGATGATCGGCACGCCGCTGGAGCGGCGGATCTCCTTGCACGCTTCGATCCCGTCGAGGACCGGAAGCATGATATCCATGATGATCAGGTCGGGCCGCTCGCTGGCCGCCAAGGCGATCGCTGACCGCCCGTCCCCCGCCGTCGCGACGGAATAGCCGTTCCGCTCCAAGTTGAAGCGAAGCGTTTGAAGGATCGCCGACTCGTCGTCGACGATGAGGATCTTCTTGCTCTGTTGGCCCGAGGCCACCATAACGTCTCCCGCGTCGCATGTCCGCAACGGGCACGCCGACAAGATAGCGTGAAACGGGAGAGGGAGGCAAGGAGGAAGGTTTGGCCAAGGCGCCGCGCTACGAGGGGCTCGGACCCGATACGAGTCTCGGGGACGCCGCACGTGCCGTGCTGGAGCCCCTGTTCGCGGCCGTCCTGGACGAGGCGCCGGCGGTCCTGCGGGGCGACGACGTCGAAGCGACTCACAACATGCGGGTCGCGCTGAGGCGGCTGCGCGTGGCTCTGGCGACCTTCCGCGACTGCTATCCGAAGAAGCGGCTGAAGGAGCAGCTCCGCGCGACGAGGCGAATCGGCCGCAGGCTCGGCGAGGTGCGAGACGCCGACGTCCACCTGGCTGCCCTGCGCACGGCCCTGGGAAGCGCCACCAGCGACGAGCACGCCGGGATCGCCCACGCGCTCGAGAGCCTGGCCGCCGTGCGTCGCGAGGCACTCGCCGCGTTCGCGATCGAGCTCTCGCAGTTCGACCGCGCCGAACTGGCCGAACTGATCGGCGCCACCGACACGAGCGCGGACGAGCCGGTGCGTGAACTCGTCCCGGCGATCCTGCGCAAACGCCTGCACCGGCTGCTGCGCAAAGCCGGGGTCGCGCTTGCGAGCGGCGGCGCGGCCGACCTGCACGCGCTGCGCATCGAAGGGAAGCACCTGCGCTACAATCTCGAGTTCTTCCGCCAAGCGCTCGCGCCGGCCAGCGCCGACGCGGTTTCGCTGCTGGCCCATCTGCAAGAGCGGTTGGGAACGATCGCCGACCTCGACGCCTTCGAGCGCTATTACCGCGACCTGCTCGACGAGATCGGTGACGACGATCCCCGCACCGCCGGCCTGTGCGCGCGCCTGACGACGGCGCGTCGCGAGCGGGTGCGGGCGCTCGACACGCTGCGCCACCGCTGGCTTACAGGCGAGCGCACCTACCCCGAGAGACTGACCGGCTCGGTCTCCGCTTCGCTCGCCTCGCTCGGCTCGCTCTCCGAAAACTCGGCGTCGTAGGAAGCCGGGCTCGGCCCTTCGATCCCGACCGTGACCTCCAGCGCGCGTGCGAGCATGTCGGCCTTGAAGCGCCCGCTCTCGAGTTCCGGCGTGACGTCTTGCGACGCGCGCAACGCGAAATCGACGCGGCCCGGCGCGAGCGCGAGCTCGAATTCGTTCACGACCGCCAGGCGTCGCACGTCGAGACCGTCGACGAGTCGCAGGATGCCGCCCAGCAGCATGATCTTCGTGCGCACCGCGCTCGAGGCGTCGGCCCACTCGGGATGCGTCGGCTTGGGCAGCGACTTGCGATGATAGCGCACCAGCGTGGCGATAAGTTCGAGCTCGTCGGCGCGCCAGCCCGGCAAGCCCGCATTGCGCACGATGTACGCACCGTGCTTGTGATGAGCGCTGGCCGCGATCGCGCGCCCGACGTCGTGCAGCAGCGCGGCCGCGAACAACACGTCGCGGTCGGCGGGCTCGAAGCGGTGCAGCGTGGAGAGCCGGTCGAAGAGCAAGAGCGCGAGCGCGGCCACGTGATTCTCGTGCGCGCCGCCTTCGCCGAAGCGTTTGGCCAGCGTGTGCGCGGCGTCGAAACGGCGGGTCTGCTCGTCGCCCAAACGCCGCGCGACCGCGATGTTGCGCTCGAGGTAGTCGACGACCAGCCCTTCGCGCAGCGCGCGCTCGCTGACCACGAGCTCGTCGCGCTCGAGCGCATCCATCACCGCCAGCACGATCGCGTTGCCGGCGACGATGATGTCGCTGCGGCGCGGATTCATCCCCGGCAGCTTGCGGCGCTCGGCGTCGGAGAGCGGCAGCATGATCGACTGCAGCTCGCGCAGCCGTTCGCGGCGCAACACGTAGCCGTGAACGCGCTGCGCTGGACCGCCCGAGCGCGCTCGATCGAGCGCGGCCAAGCCCATGACCGTCCCCGACGTGCCGATCAGCGTGTCGAAGCGATAGTCCTTCATCCGCTCCGCCAGCGGATGAAGCATGGAGCGGATGTGCTTCTGCATAGCGCCGTAGCGCGGCGAGCGCGCGTCCTCGTCGCGCAGGTACTGCTCGTAGAGGCGCAGGCTGCCCAAGCGCACGCTGTGCAAAAAGAACGGACGCTCTTCGTCGGCGACGATGAACTCGGTCGAGCCTCCGCCGATGTCGAAAATGCAGGCGACGCGGTCGCCCAGCGGAAATCCGCGGCTGACGCCGAGATGGATGAGGCGCGCCTCTTCGGTCTCGCCCAGCACCTCGACGCTGACGCCGCCGGCCGCCCGCGCCGCGGCCAAGAACTCCTCACGATTGGAGGCCTCACGCACCGCAGACGTCGCCACCGCCCGGATATCCGAAGCCCCCGCCGCGCGCGCCGCGGCGGCGAACTTGGCAATCGCGGCAACGCCGCGCTGCACGGCCTTCTTGCTGAGCTGGCCTCGGGTCAGCGCCGCGCCGCCGCCCAACCGCACCATCTCGCGCGCCTTGAGGATCGTTCGGGAGGTTCCAAAGCGCGGGTCCAGCTCGACGACGATGAGATGGATCGAGTTGGTGCCCACGTCGATCGCGCCGAGCAGCATGGCGCTGACTGCGTACGCGGGCCCGGCGAGCGGCCCCTTTCGACAGATGAAACAGCGTATCGTTCGCGCGGCTTCGCCGCGGGCCGCGCAGGCAGTGCTCGGCTGCTCGGCCTCGAACCAGCGTTCGCGCTTGCACCGCGCCATTGCGGGGCGCTCCGATGACCCGAATCTATCTCGGCGTGGCACTGACCGCGGTCGTGTTCGTCATCGGTTTAGTCTTGCTGTTCGTGCATCACGACGTCGGCCCGGGCTGGTTGGATCTGGTCGCGTCGTTCATCCTCGCGGCCAGCCTCGCGCTGCGCATCAAGGCGCGGCGCTGATCTAATCTAAGGCGCGGGCGGCGGCTCGATGTCGAATCCGAGCTGGCGTGAAAGCTCGTCGGCGACCGCGCGCGCGGTGGACGCTAGTTTGTTGACGCGTTCGACCGTGAGCCGGGTCGTCGGGCCGGAGACCGAAAGCGCGCCGACGCATTGCCGGCGGCGATCGAAGATCGGGACCGCCAAACAGCGCACGCCCTCTTCCATCTCTTCGTCGTCGACCGCGAAGCCGTTCTTGCGAATGACGGTGAGCTCGTTCTCGAGGGCAGTTCGCGAGACGATCGTCTTCGCCGTGTAGCGCTTCATCGGAGCGGTCAGCACCGACTCGATGAAGGGCGCCGGCTTGTACGCGAGCATCAGCTTCCCGGTCGCGGTGCAGTAAAGCGGAGCGCGCATGCCCGGCGCCGTGAACATCTTGACGAGGTGCATGCTCGCGACTTGGTCGAGATAGACGACCTCGCGCTCGCTTATCGTCACCAGATTTGCGGTCTCGCCGGAGTTGCGCATGAGCCGCTCGAGATACGGACGCGCCACCAGCCGCAGATCGAGGTGCAGATCGGCGGCGCTGGCGAGCATGAAGATGCGCGAGCCGAGATGATAGCGCGAGCTTTCGGGATCTTGACGGACGTAGCCGCGATCGACCAGGGTCGCCAGCAACCGGTGGACCGTGCTCACGTGCAAGCCGACGAGCTGCGCGAGCTCGCTGATTCCCGTCGCTCCCCGGCGCGAGGCGAGCGACTCGAGCACGTCGAGCGTTCGGTCGACCGATTGAACTTTCGGGCGACCCGAACCGGTCGTGCGGCGCTCGCGGGGCGTTTTCGTAGCAGCGTTCGTCATTTTTACGTTGTGAAAGATGTTTTCGAGCATGGCGGAGGGGCCTTCCTTCGCTGCCCGAAGAGCCCGCGGTGCTGCGGCGCATCCGCTCCTTCGCGCGCCTCACGCGCCCGGCGTTCCTCGCCGGCGGCTTCGTCGGCGGCGGGCTGGGAACGGCGATCGCGGCCTACGAGCGCGGCGGCACCGTCGACTGGGGCGGCTACGCGCTGGCCCAGCTGGCGATCACGTCGTTCCACCTCATGACGCACTATGCGAACGACTTCTTCGACCGGGACGGCGACGCGCTGACGGTCCGCACCGAGTTCTCGGGCGGCAGCGGCGTGCTGGTCGACGGTTCGCTTCCGGGCGGCGTCGGTCTCGCCGCCGCCCTCGCCTGCCTAGGGGCCGGCGCGCTGTCGACGGCCCTGCTGGCCGGCCGCGGCCTCGTCACGGCGGCGCTGCTGGCGGTCCTGATCTGCGCCCTGGCCTGGTCGTACTCGGCGCCGCCGATGCGGCTGTCGAGCCGCGGGCTCGGAGAGCTGAACACGGCGCTCGTCGTGGCCGTGCTCGTGCCGCTCTGCGCCTTCGCCGCGCAAGGTCGCCCACTCGACCCGCGCGCGCTGTGGAGCACGCTGCCCGGGGCCGCCGCGATGTTCGCGATGATGCTGGCGGTGGAGTATCCCGACGCGGCCGCGGACGCCGCCAGCGGGAAGCGCAACCTGATCGTGCGCCTAGGCGAGCGCGGCGCGAAAGCGCCGGCCTACGCCGCGGTCGCGGCCGTGTACGCCGCACTCGGCGGCGCGCTGCTGGCCGGCGCGCCGCCGAGCTTAGCCCTGCTCGAACTGCTCTCGCTGCCGCTGGCGGTCGACCTGTGGGGCGCCGTCTCGAGGCGCCGCGACGGCCGCGACGACCCGGCGCTGGCGGCGCGCGGCGTCGCGTTCTTCTTCTGCGTCAGCTTCTTCGCGCTGGCCGGGTATGCGGCGGTCGCAACGAAGGTCCGTCACGCGGCGGTTGAACGGCACGTGGATACCCAGACCGCGCTCGCCGAGCGCGTCAAGGCCGCGCTCGACGACGTCCGTCCCGGCATCGTCGCCGACGGCGGCGACGTTTGGCTGATCAAGATCGAGGAGCGGGTCGCCTACGTCCAGCTCGTCGGCGCCTGCGGCGGCTGCCCCATGTCGAACGCGACGCTCAAGTTCGCGGTCGAGGAGACGGTGCGCCGGCATTGCCCGGAAATCGAGCGGGTCGAACAGCTCTGAAACGGCGGCGCTTCCGCTTAGGCTGAGTCCGAGAGGGGCTCCGCCCGCTCGCGCAGCCGCTCGCAGAAGTGCACCGCCTGGCGCGCGTCGCGCAGCGTCACGTCGCCGCCGACGGTGGCGTACAGCTCGGGAATCTCGCCGAACGGCCGTCCGCCGAGCGCAACCGGGATGTGCGCCGTCCGTTCGTCCTGCTTGAGGAGATCGACGAGCCCGATCAGCTCGTAGACGCTCGAGCTCATCGTGGCCGAGAGCAGCACGGCTCGCGCCTCGTACAGCATCGCGGCCAGCAAGATTTCCTCGGGTAGGACCGCGGCACCGAGATACTCCACCCGCACGCCGCGCGAGCGCAGCAGCGTGGTCACCATCTCGAGGCCGACGTCGTGACGTTCGTGCGGAGCGCAAGCGGCGACGACGCAGAAGCCGCTCTGCGCCGGAGTGCGCGCGCCTTCGCGGGCGCGGGCGATCAATTCGCGCACGACCGCCGTCCGCCGATGCTCCTCGGCGACGCTCATGCGGCCGAGCTGCCACTGGCGCCCGCTCTCGAGTTGGGCCGGCGTCAGGACGTCACAAAAGATCTCTTCCTCGGCCAAGCCCTGCGCGCGCAGCCGCGCGTATTCCGCGAGCGGCCCTTCTTGCGTGCCGAACGAGGCCAGGAACGCCGCCGCGGGCGTGCCTTCGTTCACGATGCGCTCGTCGGCCAACGACGCGAAGCTGTGGGTGACGGCGTCGCGCATCTGCGCGAGGATGCCGGTGTCGGCGAACGGTAGCCGGATGCTGATCACGCGGAAGAGTGCCTGCCACTCTTTCTTCAAGCGCTGCGCCGGAATGCCGCGCGCGGCGGTGACTTGGCAGATCCAGCGCAAGTCGCTCAGCCACAACGGTACGGTATTGAAATAAATGGCGCGACCGATGTCGGAGACCATCTGAACTTCGGAACGACCCGGGCCGGCCGCGTCGTGCGGTGGAAGCGGAACGCCCTCAGCCGTCAGGTCGCCACGCGCCTCACCGCCGAGCACGCCGGCGTGCCGCTCGATCCAGCGGCCCAACTCCATCCGGCGGAAGATCGCGAACGGAACCGACGCCTGCGACGATTCCGCGGCTTGCAGCGAGGTTGACGAACCGCTGCGCGTGAGCGGCAGGTTGGCCTCGGCGATCGTACCCAGCAGCGTCGGGCGGCGCAGGCGCAGCTCGGGCCGCATGCGCGCGAACGGCGACGTTCCGCGGCCGCGCCCGGGACGCGCTTGACCGCGCGCCTCGCGCCGGGCTTCGCCGGGGCCTAGATCCTCGACCGTCAAACGCGCGCTTCCGTCCGCTTGCCAAGCGAAGCCGGCGTAGATCGCGCCGCACGCGTGCGTCACGACGTGGTTGACCAGCTCGCGAAAGATGAGCTGCGAGCTTAGGAGGTCCGACGACTCAGTCGACGACACGCGCAAGAACTGCATGAGCTTCGGCTCAAACGCGATCGCATCGTGCGCATTGCGCGAGACCATGGAGATTCCGTTGTGGCTCGCGGCTTCGGCGCCGCGCCCATTCAAGAAATTTCCGGCTCCGATGCGAGGGTTCTCCACTACGGTACCAATTCTGGACCAGTCGCGCTCGAACTCCTCGAGCGGTCGTCACCTGGGGCGTCGCTAAACTCCGCGATTGAAGCGTGTATCCCCTCTTCGAAGCGCGGCCTGCGAAGCTGCATTTTGCAAGACTTTTTCACGATTAGGTTAGCCTGCGACGGCGACCTCGAGAACCGGCGGCGACAGCTCCACGAGCAAGTCACCGGCCGCGACCCGTGCGCCGACCGGCGAGAGCACGGAGGTGACGTGACCGTCGGCCGGCGCGACGACGAGCGTCTGCATCTTCATCGCCTCGATCGTCAATAGCGGGTCGCCGCGACGCACGTCGAGGCCCTCGGTCACGCTCACCTTGACGATTTGGCCCGGCATCGGCGAGCCGACGTGGAGCGGGTCGCCCGGATCGGCTTTGCGCGCGGCCGGCCGGACCGCTTTGGCGTGACGGTCCAACACGCTCACCGTGCGCGGGTGGCCGTTGAGCTCGAAATAGACCGTGCGATGACCGGTCTCGTCGGGCTCCCCGAGCGCCGCGTAGCGCACGACCAGCGTCTTGCCGCGCTCGATCTCGACCGACGTCTCCTGTGCGACCTGCATGCCGTAAAAAAAGACCTGCGTCTCGAGGTTGTCGACGTCGCCGAAGTGCGATTGATGTTTGGCGAACTCGACGAAGACGGCCGGATACATCAGGAACGAGGCCA
This sequence comes from Vulcanimicrobiaceae bacterium, assembly GCA_052267165.1. GTDB lineage: Bacteria > Vulcanimicrobiota > Vulcanimicrobiia > Vulcanimicrobiales > Vulcanimicrobiaceae > CAWICD01. The sequence continues at coordinate 305,172 of JBKQHO010000039.1, forward strand.
ACTCGCGCTCGGTGATCGCGCGCCCGACGAGCCGCTCCGCTTCCGCGCGCGCTTCCGTTAAGTCGCGCGCGGGCAGGGTCGCGCCGGGCCGCTCCGTCAACGCCTGGCCGCCCTTGAGCACCTTGCGCTGCAACGCCTCGGGGAAGCCTCCCGGCGGCTGGCCGAGATCGCCGTGGAAATACTCGACGACCGAATGCGGAAACGAGATGTCGGCGTGCGGGTCGAGGATCTGCGCCTCGCTCAGATCGCTCGCGACCATGAACAGCGTTAGATCGCCGACGACCTTCGACGTCGGCGTGACCTTGACGATGTCGCCGAACATGTGGTTGACCGCGGCATAGGTCTTGGTGATCTCGTGCCAACGCGGACCCAGCCCCATCGACTGCGCCTGCTCGCGCAGATTCGTGTACTGGCCGCCCGGCATCTCGTGGAGATAGACGTCGGACGAGCCGGCGCGCATCTCGCTCTCGAACGGGCGGTAGAACGCGCGAACCGACTCCCAATAGGTCGACAGCTCGCGGATCGGTTCGCCGCGCAGGCCCGTGTCGCGCACGGTGTGGCGCAGCGCTTCGACGATCGTCCCCAAATTCGGTTGCGAAGTGAGCCCGCTCATCGCGTCGATCGCACCGTCGACGGCGTCCACGCCGGCTTCGACCGCGGCCAGCACGCTCGCGCCCGAGTTTCCGCTCGTGTCGTGGGTGTGAAAGTGAATCGGAATGCCGACTTCCTGCTTGAGCGCGTTGATCAGCCGCCGCGCGGCCTCGGGCTTGAGCAGCCCCGCCATGTCCTTGATTCCCAAGATGTGGGCGCCGGTCGCTTCGAGCGCCTTGGCCAGCGACACGTAATACTTCAAGTCGTATTTGGGGCGCGCCGGATCGAGGATGTCGCCGGTGTAGCACATCGCGGCTTCGCACAGCTTGCCGCTCTCGAGGACCGCGTCGATCGAGACGCGCATGTTCTCGACCCAGTTGAGCGAGTCGAAGATACGGAACAGATCGATCCCCGCGTCGGCGGCCTGCGCGACGAAGTGGCGCACGACGTTGTCGGGATAGCTCGTGTAACCGACCGCGTTCGCTCCGCGCAGGAGCATCTGCAGCAGAATGTTGGGGACGCGCTCGTGGATCGCTTGCAGCCGTTGCCAGGGATCCTCTTTGAGAAAGCGCATCGCCACGTCGAACGTGGCGCCGCCCCAGCACTCGAGCGAGAACAGCTCGGGCAGATTCTCCGCGTACGCGTGCGCGATTCTTACGATGTCGCGCGTCCGCATGCGCGTCGCCAACAGCGATTGATGCGCGTCGCGAAAGGTCGTGTCGGTGACGAGCACCCGGCGCTCGTCGAGCATCCACTTCGCGAAGCGTTGCGGCCCGAGCGCGAGCAGGCGGTCGCGCGTCCCGCGGCTGACGTCGCCGGCGCGCGAGGGCGGAACCGCCGGTTCCGCGCCGGCCGGCGCGCCGGGACGCCCCTGCACCTCGGGATTGCCGTTGACGATCGTGTCGCCGATGAAGCGCAGCAGCCGGGTCGCCCGGTCGCGCCGGTGCGGCATCTGCAAGAGCGAGGCCGACTCGTCGATGAAGCGCGTCGTGACGGTGCCCGAAACGAAGTCGTGGTGCGAGAGCAGCGCGTCGAGGAACGACACGTTGGTCGTCACGCCGCGCACGCGCACCTCGCGCAGCGCGCGCAGCATGCGTTGGCGCGCCTCCTCGAAGGTCGGCGCCCAGACGGTGATCTTCTCGAGCAGCGAGTCGTAGAAAGGCGTGACGATCGCGCCGCTGTAAGCCGTGCCGCCGTCGAGCCGCACGCCGAAACCGGTCGCCGGGCGGTATGCCGTGATCTGTCCGTACGTCGGCGTGAAGCCGTTCTCCGGATCCTCGGTGGTGACGCGGCACTGCAGCGCGTGACCGCTGACGCGGATCTCCTCTTGCGGCGGCACGCCGCTTGCAGGCGTGCCGATCGCGGCGCCTTCAGCGATGCGGATCTGCGCCTTCACGAGATCGATGCCGGTGACCATCTCGGTGACGGTGTGCTCGACCTGGATTCGCGGATTGACCTCGATGAAATAGAAGCGTCCCGCCGCGACGTCGACCAGAAACTCGACCGTTCCCGCGTTCTCGTAGTCGACGCTGTGCGCCAGCGTCAGTGCGGCCTCGGCCAGCGCCGCGCGCAACGCCGGATCGAGCCGGCGTGCCGGACACTCTTCGAGCATCTTCTGATGACGGCGCTGCAGCGAGCAGTCGCGCTCGCCGAGCTGCACGACCGTTCCGTGCGCGTCGCCGAGGATCTGGACCTCGATGTGCCGGGCCTGCTCCGCGTATTTCTCGAAATATAGCTCGTCGTTGCCGAAGGCGCTAGCCGCTTCGCGCCGCGCCAGCTCGACCGACTCCTCGACCGCTGAGAGCTCGCGAATGACGCGCATGCCGCGTCCGCCGCCGCCCCAGCTGGCCTTGAGCATCAGCGGAAGCCCGATCTTCTGCGCGATCGCGCGGCATTCGCCGGGATCGCTCGGCAATGCGCCGCTCGCGGGAATAACGGGGACGCCCGCAGCGACGGCCAGCTCGCGCGCCGAGACCTTGTTGCCGAGGCGGCGCATGGTCGCGGCCGCCGGCCCGACGAAGCAGATCCCTGAGGCGCGCACCGCCTCGGCGAACTCCGGATTCTCGGAGAGAAAGCCGTAGCCCGGATGGATCGCGTCGACGTGCGCCTCGAGCGCGATGCGCACGATATCCGCAACGTCGAGGTAGGCCTGCACGGGCGGTTTGCCGCGCCCGACCAGGTAACTTTCATCCGCCTTGAAGCGATGCAGCGCGAAGCGGTCTTCCTGCGAGAAGACGGCCACGGTCTCCAAACCGAGCTCGGTGGCGGCGCGCAGCACGCGAATGGCGATCTCGCCGCGATTGGCGACCAGGAGTTTGCGAATCGGACGTGTGCTCATAAAGGAGAGCCTCGCGTTCGACGCAGCGGGGCGCGGCTCCGTCCGAACCGCTTCGACCTTCGGCCTGGCGCCGCGCAGGCGCTTGCTAATCCTTGCGCACCAGGGTTCCGCGCAGCGCCCGGAGCCGCGCCAGATGCGCCGCCAGCGAACGCGCGCCGTGCAACGAGCTCCATTCCTGCGCGGGAATACGCTCCGAGTCGGGCCCGTCGAGGACGAACGACGAGCTGCCGCTCTCGGCCTTGCCGGGATTCTTCCGCATCGGTACCGGGAGGGCCAGCGCGGCGTACGGCCGCAGGTCGGGCGTGCGCGCGAAGACGTGGAGCATCGGCGTCGCCGCGGCGTCCTCTATGGAGAGCGGCTCGAGCCCGTCGAGCAGTTCGACCGTCCGCAGAAACGACGGCAACGAGTAGCGCGTGTGATCGACGAAGCTACGGCGCACGTACGGCCCGATCGCGAACGCAGGCATGCGATGCGCATCGACGTGATCGCCGGTCCCCTGCGGGTCGTCTTCGGTGACGAAGACGACCGTGCTGCGCCAGTCGGGACGGCGCGAGAGCGCCGCGACGATCGTCCCGAGCGCGAGGTCGTTGTTCGCGACATAGGAGGCGGGCGTGTAGAAGCCGGCCTTCGTCCCCGCCGTGTGATCGGTCGGCAGCGTGAGATAGGAATAGCGCGCGAGCCCGTGCGCTCGGACGTCGTCGAGAAAGATGCGCGCGCGTTCCGTGTCGAGCACCCCGAAGTCGATGTGGTCGCCCGGATAGCGCCGTGCGGCGTGCGCCGCCAAACCGGGAGCGATGCGCCCGTCGCCGAGCATCGTCATCTGTTCGCCATAGACGCGAAAGCTGACGCCGTGGCGCGCCAGCGCGTCGATCAGCTCGCCGCGCGGACCGAAGACGCCGCTGACGTTGACGCGGGGACCAGCCGGCAGGTCCGACAGATCGCGGTACCAGTCGTCATTCATCTCGGCGGGCGGCAGGCTGTCGTCGCCGGCGACGGGATCGGGCCAGATCGAGTAGGCCACACGCGCGCTAACGCCCGGCGTCGACTCGTCGCGCGAGCGCGCGTTGCGCTCCTGATAGTCGTTGGCGAAGCCTTGCGTGGTCCAGGCGTGGCCGTAAATGCTCGACTCGCCGTTCCCCATGAAGTCGTCGAAGAGCGTGAAGCGCTCGGCCAGCGCGTGCGCGTTGGGCGTGAACGCTCGTCCGTAGAGCAGCAGCGTCGGGTCGGCGTCGGCGCGCGGCTCGTCGCCGAAGACCTCGTCGAAGTGCTTGTTCTCGCGAACGATGAACACGACGTGCTCGATCGGCGGCAGCGCTCGGCGCGGCGGCACCGGCCCGAAGCGGTCGTTGCTCGCCACGCGTGCCGACCATTGCCTGAAGCGATTCGGCTCGACCACGACGTGCTGGACTATCCCGGTGTACGAGCCGTCCCATTCGCCGCCGGGGTCCGGTTGCGAGCCGAGGCCTTTCGCGCTCGCTATCCAGAGCTGCGCCTTGTTGCGCGGGTCCTTGTCGATCGTCGGCCGATCGACGAAGGAGAGGTCCGTCGGATACCAGCCGGTGGGGATGCGGGCGACCACCCGCGCGCTCGCGAGATCGACGACCGCCACGTCGTTGAACCCCGACTCGGCCACGAAGAGCGTGCGCCGGTCGTCGGAGAGCGCCATCCCCGCGGGCGTCTGTCCCGGCGGCTGGTTCGGCTCGACGCCGAGCTCGTAGCGCGCGGTGACTGCGAGCGACGTGACATCGACGGCCGCGACGTCGTGGCCGTCGGCATCGGAGACGAAGAGGCGCGGGCCGTCGGCCAGCAGCGCCGTCGGGTGCGGACCGGTCCGAACCCGGACGGCATCGCCCTTTCCGGCTCGCCAGACATCGACCGAGTCGCCGTCGTAGAGCGTCGCCGCGACCGCGTCGCCGGCGAACGCCACTCCGAAAGGTTGACCCGTCGCGGCCAGCCGCGCGACGAGCGAGCCCGCAGCGTCGTCGAGCACGAGGACCTCCCGGTCGGCGCTGCGGGCCACGGCGACCCGGTGCGTCGCCGGATCCTCGGCGATCCCGCCCAGCAGCCCCCCTTCGCCGGTCTGAACGTCGAGGCGTTTGCTCAGCGCGGGCTCCGCCTTGGAAGCCGCCGCATCGTAGGCGTAGCGCGCGATCCGTCCGCTGTAGCCGCAACTCACGTAGAGGCCGTCGCTCGTCCAGGTGAGGCCCGTCGCCGACGGAAGCACGAGGCGAGTGACCAGGCCCGGACGTTCGTCGTCGATCGAAAGGACGTCGATCGCGCCCGAGCCTGCGCCCAGCACAGCGAGCCAGCGCTCGTCGGGCGAGAGGGCCAGCGCCGAAGCGAAGCCTTCGACCGGAATTGTGAAGCCGGCCGGCGAGAGCCCGCGGCCATCGGGCAACACGGCCGTCGCCGCTCCCACGGACGATCCGCACAGCAACGGCGAAAGCAGAAAGGCGGCCGCGAGCGAACGCGCCGCAGAACGTACGTGAAGCATCGTCTCACACCGTACGACGCGGGGGTAAAGGTCGCCTTAAGAAACGGCGCACCGGCGGCAGGGGTTGCCCGCCGCGGGAACGGAGGGCAGAGCGGCCATGAACCGCGGAACCCTCCTCGTCGCAACCTCGGGAATCAGTTACGGGTCCGTCGCCATCTTCGGGAAGCTCGCCTACGGGCTGGGCATCCCCGTGACGACCCTGCTCGCGCTGCGCTTCGGCTTCGCAGCGCTCTTTCTCTGGGGCGCGGTCTTTGCGTTACGAAAGGAGATGGTGCCGAAGACGAAGGTGCCTGTCGTGGCCGCGCTCGGCGTCTTCTGGGCGCTGCAGACCGCGGCGTACTTCACCGCGCTGGAGTCGATCCCGGCCTCGCTGACCTCGCTGCTGCTGTTCACGTTTCCCGCGTTCGTGACGATTGCGGACCACTTCTTGGGGGAGCGCGTGACGTTGCTCCGCGCGGCCACCGTGATCGCCGCCTTGCTCGGCACGGCGTTCGTCATCGCGGCACCGGTGCAGGCCTTGGCTCCCGCCGGCATCGCCTTCGGCCTGCTCGCGGCGCTCTTCTACGGCGGCTACATCTTGGTCGGAAGCCGGGTCCTGCGCGGATTGCCGGCGACCGCCTCGACCGCAAGCCTGCTCAGCTCGACGGCGCTCTGCTTCATCCTCGCGGCGCTGGTGCGGCATGACGCGCCGCCCCCGGCGGGCAATGCGACCGTCCTAGTAATTGGCGGCATCGTCCTTTTTTCCACGGTCATCCCGATTCTCGCCCAGATCAACGGAATGCCCGAGATCGGCTCGAGCCGGGCGGCGCTCATCGGGACCCTCGAGCCGCTGGTGACGGTACTGCTGGCGATGCTTGTTTTGCACGACCGGTTCACGCTGCTGCAGATCGCGGGCGGCGCGCTTATCTTGGCCTCGATCGTCGTGCGGGAGGGCAGCGAACTACTCCGCGCCTCGCCGCTGCCGTCCGCCGCGCGCACTTTGCCCGAGCGCGCCTCGCTCGGACACTAGTCGAGGGCCGTAATGTGGTGCCGGTCGCATCTTTCCCACCGCTGCAGGTCCCGCAGGCAGCCTCTCCGTAGCAACCCCGTCAAACCAAACGGGTCATCGGTCATGGAGCGTTTATCAACCATGGTTCTTCGGCTATTGTTCTCGGAAGAAAAGGCGCAAATGCTGGTTGAGTACGCGCTGATTCTTCTCGTCGTTGCGCTCGTGGCGGTCGCCAGTCTTCACCTGCTCGGAGGTAACTCGAACAACTCGCTCAATAACTCCGTGCAGCGGTTTCCGTGACGGCCGTCTCACACGAACCCGGCCGGCTTCATGAACGACGCAATCAAGCCGATATCTACAGGGTGCTCATTCTGCAAATCGTCTCCGGGCTGATCGCCTGGCTCTTCGCGGGCTTCGGCGTCGCGATGCTCTTCAAGACCCGAATCCTGAGCTTCCAACTGCCGGAAGGGTCGGCCCGCGAAGCCGTGCCGGTCTCTTCGCGAGCACGCTCCGTGCGCGCGGCGCGCTAACCGCTCCGAGTCTCTTCGCCCGCGGCGCGAAAGCGATCGTCCATCCGGCGGAATGCCGAGCGAGGCGAATCAATGGTGAAGAGATTTTAGCTTTAGCTGTGCCACACTGGTGGCACTCTCGAAGCGCAGGCTGAGGTCGGAGGGACGCAACCGATGCTCAACACGCTGTACCACTGCCCGGACTGTAACGAGATCCACGACGACCCGGCCGACGCCGTCTACGCGCTCTTGGTCGTTTGCACCAACTGCGCGCTCGAGCGCGAGCTGGCCGACTTCGCTCGCGAAGCCCTGCCCGATTTCGTCAAGGCCGCCTGAGCTCGGCTAGAACGACGCGGCCGCGACCCTGACGACGTCCTCGAGCGTCCCCTCGTCGAAGGGTTGCCGCAGCCCGGCCGAACGCACGAGCTCCCGAAACGGCGCCTCGCCGCCCCGCCCGCACAGCGCGACGTAGCGTGCCAGCGCTTCGTCCCGGTCCGTATTCGCCTGCGTCCAGAACTGCAGGGCGCAGCACAGCGCGAGCGTGTAGTCGATGTAATAGAACGGCAGAACGAAGATGTGGCGCTTCTCTTGCCAGAGCGCCCCGCCGGCGGGATATGCTAGGTCGCCGTAGTCGCGCCAGGGCAGATAGCGCCGCTCGAGCTCCTGCCACATCGCGTGCCGCTCGGCCGGCGAGGCCGACGGGTTTTCGTAGACGAGGTGCTGGAAGTGGTCGACCGCGACCCCGTACGGCAGAAACAGCATCGCGTCGAGCAAGTGCTCGCGCCGGTACGCCTCGGCGTCGCTTCCGAAAAAGCGCTCCATCTGCGGCCACGAGAGATACTCGAGCGACATCGAGTGGATCTCGGCCGATTCGTAGGTCGGCACGAGATAGTCGATGGCGCGCTTTTGACGGCTGCTCCAGTTCTGAAAGGCATGGCCGAGCTCGTGCATCAGCGTGCGCACGTCGGCGCGGCTGCCGTTGAAGTTGGCGAACACGAACGGAACGCGGCGCGTAGGGAAGCTCGTGCAGTACGCACCGAACGCTTTGCCCGGACGCGCCTCCACGTCGAGCAGGTTGCCTTCCAGCATCACCTCGACGAACTCGCCCAGACCCGGATCGATCGCCTTGAGCGCCTCGCGGGCTTGGGCCAGGATCCATGCCCGGTCGCCCAACGGCACGACCCGCTTCTCGACGCCTAAGGTTCCCTCGTCCCAGAAGTAGACGCGCTCCAAGCCGTCCTCGCCGCCGATCCGCCGCACGAGCTCGTGCGCGAACGGAACCACGACTCGCCCGACCTCGTCGCGATAGCGCGCCACGTCGGCCGGACCGTAGTCGACGCGGCGCATGCGCCGGTAGCCCAGTGCAAGATAATTCTCGTACCCAAGCTTGCGCGCCATCCCATCGCGTAACCGCACCAGCTCGTCGAAGATTCCGTCGAGCCGCTCGCGACGCGCCTCGAAGATGCTCCAGCGCGCGTGCTCGGCAGCATGCCGCGTTTCGCGGTTCGAATCTTGCAGCGACACGCCGAGCGCCGAGAGCGTCTGTTCGCGACCGTCAAACCAGACCGTCGCGTTTGCGAGCAGCTCCGTGTATTCTCTTGCCAACTCCGATTCGCGAACCAGATCGCCGGCGATCGCTTCGTCGAACGCGCCGAGATCGGCGTTCCACAACGCGAACGCCTGCGGACCCAGTTCCGTCTCCAAAGCCGGTCGCAGTGGGCTGCCCAGAAAGCGCCGTTTGATCGACGAGTCGAGCGCCGTGATTTGCGGCGAGCGCCGGTCGAGCTCGCTTTGCGCCTCGCGAAACTCGTCGCGCCGCGTGTCTTGCGAATAGCGCAACCGGGTCGCGTTCGCCCAGGTTTTCCAGGTACGCCGCTGCGCGTCCCAACGGTCGAAGCCGGCTTGCCAAGCCGCAACCGAGGAATCGTCGTTCAGATTCGCTTCGATCTCGCGATACTGCTCGCGCAACGCTGCGTCGCTCGGGGCGGTCAGCTCCTTCGGCCAGAAATCCATCTTCGCGCGTTCTTCCGCCGGCGTTGGCCCTCCCTCCGCGCTGGGCAAAGAGTCACAACGATATCGGCGACGCATAGCCCGTCAGCTCGACGTAGCCGCTCCCGAGCCGAACTGCGGGGCGCGCTGCGTCGAACACGCCGACGGCCCCCTCCCAATACGACGTGCCCGACGTTTCGGCGAGCTCTTGATCGGCTACGGCCGGCCGCAGCGCGAGATCGATGCCCGCGCTCGGCACCCGCACGTGCCAGGCACTCGGATACTCGGCGCTCGTGTGCGGGCTCGTCCATCGACCGACTGCCTCGATCGTAAACCCCGCGAGCGGCAGATGCCGCACGGATCCGTCGCGCGCCACGAGGCTTCCGCTCGACTGCGGCGTGACGCTGCCGTCCTTCTCGCGCAGCTGGTAGAGCATCAGCTCGCGCCCGTCGTCGAGTTGGATCGAAAACCAATCCCAGCCGGCCTGGTCCGGCTGCAGTTCGCCCGAACCGAACTCATGATCCATCCACGCCATACCCTCGACCGGGTAACGCACCCCGTCGAAGACCAGCGTCCCGTTCGCCTGCAGACGCGTGTACGAATAGTAGTGCGACGCGCACGAGGGGCAGGCGGCCTTGCGCGAGACGCCCCGCTCGCCATGAACCGCCGGCCGCTTCAACGGCACCGCGACGAGCTCGAGCGCATCGGTCCCGCGCTCCGTCGACGCGCTGGCATGCAGCGTCATCCGCTCCAAATCCGGGCGCCCCGGCAACGGCGCACCCCGCACGTACCACGCACCCGACTTCACGTCGAGCCCCTGCGTCGAGGCGCTGCCCATGCCCAGCGCCTCGCGCGCGACACGCTCCTCGTGAAAGAACGTCTGCCCCTGCTCGTCCGTGATCGCGAAGTGCGCCGGGTACAACTCGTGCCCGCGCCACCGGCTCTGCCCCGCCGCCGGCCGCGGATCGCCCGGCCTCAGCCCGATCCGAAAGAACGTCAGCTCGAACCCAAACCGCCGCCCCTTCGCCCTCAAATGCCCCGTGTAATACCACCACTCCGTCTGATACCCCGGATGCGCCGCCTGATCGCGAGGCCACCGGTATTCATAAGGTGCCGTTGCGATCGTGAAGCCGTCGCTCGTCGTCTCGCGTGGATTGGCCGGCTCTCTGGCCGCGTGTCGGATACCATCATTACGCGCTCCGCCCGCGACCCGCACGACCAGGTTCGCCGACCCACCGTTGCTCGCACCTGAAGGCAACGAATGTAGCGTCAGCGCAAACGCAACCGCCCACACCAGCAAAGACTGGCGAGAGCGCGAAAGTGCTCGAGCAGCTCCGCACAATTCGGAATCGCGGGCGCCCCCGCAGCTCCCTGTAGCGCCGCCCAACCGCCGGCCCATCCACGCGCCAAAGGCAAACGCACTCACTCCGCCCGAACCGCCTCAGCCGTCCGAATGCGAGCCGCAACCCGCGCCGGATACACCCCCGCGAGCAGAGCAGTGACGACGACGAGGAAGAACGCTTCGAGCAGAAAGTCCCACGGCATGTGCAACTCGATGAGCCACCCGAAGGCTTGCCGGTTGATGACGTAGATGAGCAGAAACGCGAGCAAAATGCCGGTTGCGACGCCGGTGAGACCGCCGAGTCCGCCGATGTAGGCGGCCTCGTAGAGGACCATGCGGCGCACGTCGCGCGTGGTGAGGCCGAGATAGCGCAGCAGGCCGATCTCGCGGCGGCGCTCCAGCACGAGCGCGAACAAGGTCGTGACCACCCCGAGGATGGCGATCGCGATCGAGATGACGTAGAGGGCGTACGTGATCGCGAAGGTGCGATTGAAGATCGCGATGACCAGGCCACGCAGCTCGCGCGTGGTCTCGACGTCGATGCGCAGCGGAAGGACGATGCGGATGATGCGGCTGCGCAGGTCGCCGAGGTCGGCGCCCGGCGCCGCGTAGACGGCCAGCGAGTCGACGCTGTCGTCGTGATAGAGACGAGCGTAGGTGCGGGAATCGGCAATCATGACGCCGGCGTCGCTGGAATAGTCGTTGTAGATCGCGGCGATGCGAAAACGAACGAGGCCTGACGGCGTGTCGAGCGGCAGCACGTCGCCGGCCTTCACGCCGAAGCGCGTCGCGAACGGCTCGCTGACCACGACCTGCTCGCTGTTCGGAAGCTCGCGGGCGAGCGCGGCGACGTCGGCGCCGCCGAGGAAGCGCAGCTTGTTGCGTTGACTCAAGCTTGCGAAGTCGGCCGCGCCGAGCGTCGTGAGCGAGCCGCGAAACGGGATCGAGATCGCGCGAAACGTGTCGACCGCTGCGACGCCCGCAACGCGCCGGACCCGCGCCGCGACCGCCGGCGAGAAGTGCGCGTCGTACGAGGCGTCGGCGAGGCCGAGCGGGCGCACGAAGAGATCGGCACGCAGCGTCTCGTCGGCCCAAGCGACGACCGTCGTGCGAAACGAGCCGATCAAGATGGCGACGCTGACCATCATGCCGATCGCGACCATCAGCGAGGCGACGGCGACGCTGTTGCGTCGCAGCGACGAGCCGAGATTGAGCGCACCGAGCCGGCCCGCGGGCGATCGGCGCGAAGCGAGCGTGCTGCCTGCGGCGGCGGCACCCGCGATCGTCAACGGCACGCACAAAGAAGCGCCGAAGATGATGAGCAGCCCGGCCAGATAGCCGAAGACCGGAATGCCGTCGAGCGCCGGCGCGAGCGTCGCGAGATACGCGAGTGACAGCAGCGCGAGGCCGGCCAGTGCGAGGCCGACGCCGGGCCGCGCGACGCGAGGTTCGGCGCTCTGCTGGCGCATCGCGAGTGCCGGCGGCGTCGCCGCAGCCTCGTGCGCCGGAAAGAACGCCGCCAGCATCGCGAACAAAAGCCCGACGACGAACGCTTTGGCCAGCACGAGCGGATCGTAGACGACCCGGTCGGCATGCGTGCCGACGTAGAGCGCGTCGACCGTCCGCGCCACCGCGCCGACCGAGAATTGGGCGAGCGCGCTGCCGAGCGCCAAACCCAGCAGCGAGCCGGCCGCGCCGAAGAGCGCGCCTTCCGCCAAGAACGTCGCAAAGATCTGGCGCCGCGTCACGCCGAGCGCGCGCAGCGTCCCGATCTCCGGACGCCGCTGCACCACCGAGATCGCGACCGTATTGTAGATCAGGTACATGCCGACGAGCATCGCGATATACGAAAGCGCGGCCAGATTGAGCTGGAAGCTACGCAGCATGCGTCGGATCTCGCCCGTCCGCACCTTCGGCTCGACGGCGCGCGTTCCGTGCGGCAGAACGCGCGCAAGGGCGGCTTGGACCTGCGCGAGCCGGCTCGGGTCGACGATCAGGTCGATGCGGTCGAGCCGTCCGACTTTGTTGAACGCCTCCTGCGCCGTCGCGACGTCGACGAACACCACGCTCGAATCGACCCCGGCCAGCTGCGCCGGAAGGATCGCGCTGACACGCAAGCGGACGGGCCGGTCCCCGGCGAGCGCGTCGAGCGCGCCGCCGACGTGCAGACCGTGGCGCTGCGCGATGCGCTGTGAGACGACTGCGCCGCGTTCCCCGACGAGCTCGTACGGATCGGCCGTCGCGCTTCGGAAGGCGCTCGGAACGTCGACCTGCTGAACGCCGGCACGCGACAGCGGCCGTAAGAGATCGACTCCGAGCACGCGCAGGATCTCGCCGGAGAACGGATCGCCCGCGTGCGCACCGACGACGACCGAGTCCTCGATCGTCGGGCTCGCATACTGCACGCCGTCGAAATCTTGCACGCGCAACAGCGTGCGCTCGTCGAAACCCCGCCCGACGCCGAGAATCTGCAGGTTGACGCGGTTCGCCACCACGTTGACGCTCGACGCGAACGAGTCGACCGCCGTCGCGTTGGCCAGGTCGATGGCGAGCGAGATCGCTACACCGAGCCCGACCGCCGCCAGCGTGACGAGCGAACGCAACCGGTTCGTCCGGAAGTGTCCGGAGACCAGTGCCCGCCAAAGCGCCTTCAATCGATGACGTGTCCGTCCTGCATGCGAATCCTGCGGTCGCAGATCGCCGCGGCCTCGGCGGCGTGGGTTGCCATCAAGATCGCCTGCCCGTTCGCGGCAAACTCACGCAACAGGCGCAGGACCGTCGCGCCGCTGTGCGAGTCGAGGTTACCGGTCGGCTCGTCGGCGAGCACGATCGCCGGCCGATGGATCGTCGCACGCGCCAGCGCCGCCCGCTGGAGTTGGCCGCCCGAGGCTTGCGCCGGATAGGCGTGCGCGCGCTCCGCGATGCCCACGGCCGCCAAGGCCAAACGCACGCGCAGTTCGATCTCCGCGCGCTCGACGTGTTGCAGCACGAGCGGCAGCGCGACGTTCTCGGCCAGCGTCAACGCCGGCAACAGGTTGAAGAACTGGAAGACAGTTCCGACGCGCTCGCGCCGCAGCGCCGTGAGCGCGTCGTCGTCGAGCGAGGTCGTCTCGCGGCCATCGACGTAGACCGCGCCGCTCGTCGGCAGGTCGACGCACCCGACCAGATTCAGCAGCGTGCTCTTCCCGCAGCCGCTTGGCCCCATCAGCGCCACGATCTCGCCCGAGCGAACCGTCAGCGAGACGCCGTCGAGTGCGTTCACGGGCTCCGCGCCGCGGCTTTCGTAGACTCTGCTCGCCGCCACGACGCGGACCGGAACGCCCGCGTCACCGCGTTCCGTCCGGCCCGCGGCATCAGCCAGAACCTCAAAACTCATCGAGCCTCGGCGCTGCGCAGCACGAGCGCGGCGTTGATTCCGCCGAAGCCGGTCGAGTTCTTCAGCACGACGCGCGGCGCGAGCGCCCGCTCCTCGCGCACGAAGTCGAGATCGCAGGCGGGATCGACGTTCTCGAGATTGACGATTCGCGGCACGCGCCGCTGGTGCATCGCGAGCAGCGTGACCGCGGTCTCCCAGGCGCCGCTCGCGCCCAGCGCGTGGCCCGTCTGGCCTTTCGTCGCGCTCACCGGAATGCCGGCGGCCGCCGCACCGAAGGCACGCTTCATCGAGCGCGTCTCGGTCACGTCGTTGAGCTGACTCGAGGAGCCGTGCGCGTTGTAGAGCTCGACTTCTTCCGGCGCGACGCGGGCCTCGCGCAACGCGTCGGTCATCGCGCGCGCCGCGCTCGTCCCCTCGGGCAGCGGCGAGGTCATGTGATACGCGTCGCCCGTCAATCCGAAGCCGGCGATCTCGCCGTAGATGCGCGCGTCGCGGGCCAGCGCGTCCTCGTAGCGCTCGAGCACCAGAATGCCCGCGCCCTCCGACATCACGAAGCCGTCCCGGTCGGAGTCGAACGGCCGGCTGGCGTGCACCGGATCGTCGTTGCGCGTCGACATCGCGTGAATGACCGCGAACGAGCCGAAGACGAGCGGCGAAAGCGGCGCCTCCGCGCCGCCGGCGAGCGCCGCGCGAACGTCGCCGCGGGCCACCGCGCGAAAGGCCTCGCCGAGCGCTACCGTGCCCGCGGCGCACGAGTTGGCATTGGCGACGTTCGGCCCGCGCAGACCGAACTCGAGCGCGACGTTGCTCGTTCCGGCGCCGACGAAGACCGAGATCGCGAGCAGCGGGCGCACCACCTTGGCACCGCGCTCGTGATAGCTGCTGTGCTGCTCCTCGGCGAACGCAAGGCCTCCGAGCGCCGAACCGATCCAGACGCCGATCTCGTCGCCGTTGCCGTTGACGTGCAGGCCGGCGTCTTCCAAGGCGAGCCGCGACGCCGCGATCGAGAACTGCGCGTAGCGGTCGGTCCGGCGCAGCCGCTTGCCCGGCAGAAAGCAGGCCGGATCGAACTCGTCGATTTGAGCGGCGACGCGCGAGCCGAAACCCGTCGCATCGAAGCGCGTGAGCGCGCCGACGCCGATCTTTCCCGCGAGGGTGCCCTCCCAAAAGGCGCGCACGCCGGTCCCGATCGGCGACACGATGCCGATCCCGGTGACCGCGACGCGGTGCGGGTAGGCTCCGTTGCCGTTCATGCGGCGGCTTCCGCGAGCGCTTTGATGCGGGCCAGCGTCTTGCGCGCGACGTCGTCGACGAAGAACTTGCAGACCACGTGCTCGCCCAGCCAATCGGCGGCCACGGGAAAACGGAATTTGAGCCGGTGCTCGATCGTCACGCGCGTACCCCCTTCCACCGGCTCGAAGCGCCATTGAACTTCCATCCCTCGCGTCCACCCGCGCACGTGAAGAAACCGGATTGTGGGACGCTCGGGATCATTGAACTGTTCCGCTACCCAGCGAATCGGAATCCAATCGCGGCTGGCGGCCATTTCGACGAGCCGAGAACCGGCGCGCTCCTCGAGGACGCGCACGAAGCGGTAGTGCGGCAGATATTCGGGCCAGCGTTCCGTCGCCGACGCCAGCCGGTAGATCCGCTCCGGCGGCGCGGCCACGACCACCGCGTTCTCGATCCGGTTCATAACAGCAAGCGTCCCAGGATGGGTGCGGCCAGAGCCCGTTCGGGCGCCAGGGTCCCGCCGAGCGCGGCCATGAGCGCTTGCGCCGCGGGCGGCGAGCGGCGCAGGTTCGCGGCTGCCCGGCGCGTCAGCAGCGGTACGTCGACCAGCACGTCGACGAGCTTCGAAAGCCTGCGGCGAGCCGCGAAGTCGCGCCCGCGCCGTAACCCGTACGCCGCCAGGCGTTCGGCCTCGCGCCGCGGTTCGGCGAGGGCGCCTGCCAGCGCCGCCGCCGCATCGATTCCCCCGCGCAGGGCCAACAAGACGCCCTGGCCGGTGAACGGGTTGAGGACGCCCGCGGCGTCGCCGACGAGCAGGGCGCCCGGCCCGACCGCCGCCCGAACGTCAAAAGCCAACGGTCCGACGGCGACGCGCGACCCGATGCGCTCGGCACCCTCGAACGAGCGCTGTCCGCGCCCGAGCTCGGCGGCTTTGCCACGCATGTTCTCGTCGACCGCGCCCGACCACTCGGCCAGCGCGCGGTCGCGCACCACGAGCATGACATTGGTTCGCTCCGAATCGAGCGGATTGAGCGCGAAATAGGCGCCCGAGCCAACGTACATCTCGACGAATCCGCCGAAATCGCCGAGCCCGCGGTAATGGCCCCCGACCGCGAACCGCCGCTTCCCGCGCAGCGGTCGCGCCAAGTCCAGCTTGCGCGCGACGACCGAGCCGTTCCCATCAGCACCGACCACGAAGCGCGCGGCCAGCTCGACGCGTTCGCCGGCCTCGTCCCTGACGACGACGCCGGCGGCCCGGCCGCGCTCGAAGCGCAGATCTTCGGCCCGTCCCTGCACGAGTAGCGCGCCCGCCGCCACCGCGTGCCCGAGCAGCATCGTGTCGAGGACGGCCCGGTCCAACGAAAGCGCTTCGCTCGCGAACGGCAGCTCGAGCGCCGGAGCGCCGGGCGGGACGAGCCGGACGCCGTGCAACGGCCGCGCGACCAGACGCAGCTCGCGACCCAGACCGAGCTGATCGAGCGCCGCCACTGCCCCGCCGCTGAGGTACTCGCCGCAGGGCTTGCGACGCGGAAAGCGGGCCCGCTCGACGACGGTCACGGCGATTCCGCGGCAGGCCAAGCCCAGCGCGCACGACGCGCCGGCAGGGCCGCCGCCGACCACGATCACGTCGGCTCGTTCAGCCATCGCACAGCATCATCCGGAAGAAGGGACGCCGCCCGGCCCGGGGATTCGCCCAGCCGGCACGCCGCGCTAACTCGAGCGCCTCCTCCGGCGTGTAGGCCCGGCGCACCGAGAGCGGCGCGTCGTGCTTGGTGAGGCGGTTCCGGCAGAGCAGCGCGACGTAGGCCCGCGCCGCCGCGTAGGCCGCAAGCGACCGGCGCAGATCGCAGATCAGCACGCTTTCACGCGCCACGCGGCGCAACTCGCGCAGGAGCTCGATTGCCTGCGCGGGCTCGAAGTGGTGGAGCGCGAGATTGCAGGTCACGAGGTCGAACGAACCGTCGGGGAACGGCAGCCGCTCCCCGTCGCCCCGAACGAAGCGCAGCCGCGAATCCTCTCCGGCGCGGCGGCGCGCGATGGCGAGCGCCGTCTCGCTGCGGTCCAGCGCGACGATCGTCAGCGGCCGCCCGCAGCGGTCGGCGCGGCGCAACAAGGCCCGCGGGATGTCGGCGCTTCCGCAGCCGACGTCGAGCAAGCGCTCGCCGCCGCGGGCGAACACCTCGCGCACGACCGGGCCGATGCCGCCGAAATAGCGATTAGCGAACTCGATCTCGGCAAAGTTGGCCTCGAGCTCGGCCTCCTCCACAGCTGGATCGTCCATTAGCTCTTCGGCGCAGATCCGTCGCGTTACCGGCCCGACCGCCTCCAACCGAAATTGCATGGCGTTCGGTTCACCTCGCAGCGTGAAGTCCCGCTTGCACGCATAAAGCAGCGGGCCGCATGCTTGCGGCCCGCTGGGACCGGCTAGATCAGCAAGCCGCTAATCAGGTCTGATGGGCCTTGTAGTACTCAGCGTTGATCTCGACGTAGTTCTTCCACTTCTCGGGAACGTCGGTATCCGCGTAGATCGCCTCGACGGGGCATGCCGAAACGCAAGCCCCGCAGTCGATGCAGACCTCCGGGTCGATGAAGAGCTGCTTGTCCTCATCGGACCCATGGATGCAATCAACCGGACAGACGTCGACGCACGACTTGTCTTTCGTGCCGATGCAAGGTTCGGTGATGATGTAAGGCATGACTTCGGAAAGGGACCCTTTCAGCGCGAGAATCAGCAGTCCGTATTGGGGGCACCGCCGCAATCGTCCTTGTAACTGAAGCGGCCGGCTGCGTCAAGTGCCTGCGGCTACGACTTTGGCCGGGGCCCGCACCCGCTGCATGCGACGGCACCGCTGACCGCGAACCAGAACGCGTGCGAGTGACGACCGTTCCCGTCTGCCGATCGATAGTGCCATGGTGATCTCCCGATGACGACGCTTTGCGTGAGTTGCGGCGTGCGGCCCGCGACCGTGCGCGACTTCCTGCTGCGCGGCGGTGCCTGGATCGAAGCCGACGTCTGCGAGCTGTGCGCGCGCCGGCGCCGAGCGGTCCTGCCGATGCTCGGCTCGGGACTTGCCGCCGTGGCGCTGGCGATCGGAACGACCTACACGATCGACCGAATCATTCGCGCCAGTGCCGAACGCGACCGGGACCAGTCCGCGACGAACGATCCGCGCGAGTGGGCCAAGCGTTTGCGGCCCGGCGCCACGCCGACGCTAGCCGCCTACTCGCGCGACCTGACCGCCGCGGCGAAGGGCGGCGAGCTCGATCCCGTGATCGGACGAGCGGACGAGGTCGAGCGCGTCATCGCCATCCTCTCCCGCCGCAGCAAGAACAACCCCGTTCTAGTCGGCGAGCCTGGCGTAGGCAAGACTGCCGTCGTCGAGGGGCTCGCCCAGCGCATCGCGCAGGGCTCGGTGCCGAACGCTTTGCGCGAAAAGCGCGTGCTCTCACTGGCGCTCGGACCGCTGGTCGCCGGCACCAAATACCGCGGCGAGTTCGAAGGCCGCGTCAAGCGGATCTTGGACGAAGTCCGCAAGTCGGCGCGCGAGGTAATCCTGTTCATCGACGAGCTGCACACCCTCGTCGGCGCCGGCGCAGCCGAAGGTTCGCTCGATCTCTCCTCGATGATCAAACCCGAGCTCGCGCGCGGCGAGCTGCAGTGCATCGGAGCGACCACGTTCGACGAGTACCGCAAGCACATCGAATCCGACGCGGCCCTCGAACGGCGCTTCCAACCCGTGATGGTCGCGGAGCCGACGATCGAGCAGACCGTCGAGATCTTGCGCGGGCTGCGTTCGCGCTACGCGGAGCATCACGGCGTCTCGATCGGCGAGGACGCGATCGAGGCGGCGGCCGCGCTCTCGGCGCGCTACATCGCCGACCGCTTCCTGCCCGATAAAGCGATCGACCTGATGGACGAAGCGTCGGCGTCGGTCTCGCTGCGCGGCGAGTTCGTCGTCAACGAGGCCGATGTGGCGGCGATCGTCTCGAAATGGACGGGCATTCCGCAAGGTGCGCTGACCGAAGAGCAATCGCGCAGCCTGCTCGCGCTCGAGAGCTCGCTTGGCAAGCGCATCGTCGGTCAGGAACGAGCGATCTCGCTCGTTTCACAGGCGATCCGGCGCGGTCGGGCCGGGCTGAAGGATCCGAAAAAACCGGTCGGCGGCTTCCTCTTCATCGGCCCCAGCGGCGTCGGCAAAACGGAGCTAGCCAAAGCGCTCGCCGGCGAGCTGTTCGGCACCGAGGACGCGCTGGTTCGTATCGATCTGACGGAATACACCGAGGCGCACACCGTCTCGCGCCTGCTCGGAGCGCCGCCCGGATACGTCGGCTACGATGAACCGGGACAGTTGACCGAGCCGGTACGCCGGCGTCCCTACTGCGTCGTCCTCTTCGACGAGTTCGAGAAGGCCCACGCCGACGTCGCCGCCATCTTGTTGCAGATCCTCGACGACGGCCGCGTCACCGACTCGAAGGGGCGCACCGTCGACTTCCGCCACGCGATCGTCATCCTGACCAGCAACGCCGATCCGCACGAGCTCGAGATCTATTTGCGGCCCGAGCTGCTCAACCGCATCGACGACGTCGTGCAGTTCAACGAGCTGGGCGAGCGCGAGATCGAGACGATCGTCGACTTGCAGATGCACGACGTCGCGGCGCGTTTGGGCGACCTGCGCATCACGATCGCGCTCTCCGACAAAGCGAAGCGCTTCCTCGCCACAGAGAGTCTCAACGCGGGCAGCGGCGCTCGTTACGTCGCGCGCACGATCGCGCGCTTCGTCACCAACCCCCTCTCGAGCGCGATCTTGCGCGGCGAGATCAAAGAAGGCGGCCGCGCGCGCGTCGAGCTCAGCGACGCCGACACCATCGAAGTGATAGCCGCCTAGCTAGGCGCCTGCGCTCAGCGGCGTCGCGCTAACGCGCACGCGCTCTCAGCGAGGATGCGCGAGAGCTGGTGCGCGTTCCACACCGAAAAGCGGGCGAGCCGCACCACGACGGCGGCGGCCGTCTCGCCGAGGCCCGCGCGTCCCTCGCCGGAGAAACTCGCGCACAGGGTGCGAGCCT
The DNA here is from genome assembly GCA_052267165.1 of Vulcanimicrobiaceae bacterium. Lineage (GTDB taxonomy): Bacteria > Vulcanimicrobiota > Vulcanimicrobiia > Vulcanimicrobiales > Vulcanimicrobiaceae > CAWICD01. The sequence goes on from JBKQHO010000039.1 coordinate 325,096, forward strand.
GCTCTGCGATCGCGGCGCGCAAGGCACCGTCGCGCGCCACGACCACGACGGTTCCGAGCGCTCCCGCGGCGGGCGAGCCCTCCAGCGCCAGCGCGTCACGGAAAACCAGCGCGCCGTCGAGCGAGACGCTCGTACGAACCGCGAGGCGCGCCGGGCCGCGGAAGCCGACCGTCTCGGCAAGAATCGCGACGCCGCTGCCCTCGACGTCGACCTGCGTGCGCGCGGCATGCTCGCTGCCGGCTTCGAGCACCAGCGGCTCGTTCACCGCGTCGAGCAGCCCGCCGTCGCCGACCGCCCAGGTTGCCCACGCCCGCGACGGCGTTTGACCGGCGAAGACCGGCGTCGCCATCTGTCCGCGCACGACGAGCGCGGCGCGCGCGAGGATCCGCCCGGTCAGAGCGAACCGGTCGCCTGCGAGCACGCCGGGACCAAGCGTTCCCAAAACGACGCGCACGGCACCGCCGCGTTCGGCGAACGCGCGGCTCGTTCGAGACAGCCCGCTCGAGCGTAGCGACGTCAAGCGCGAACGATCGCCCCGCAGGCCGCAGACGACGTCGACGCTGCCGGTCGCGCTCACGCCGCGCCGTCGAGCAACGCGGCCTTCGTGACGAACGCGACCAGCTCTTCGACGCCGCTTCCGTGTCGCAGATCGGTGAACAGGAACGGGCGCGCGCCGCGCGCCGCGGCGGCGTCGCGGCGCATGCGCTCGAGGTCGGCGCCGACGTGCGGCGCGAGGTCGATCTTGTTGATCACGAGCAGGTCGGCATTCGTGATTCCCGGACCGCCCTTGGCCGGAATCTTGTCGCCGCCCGCAACGTCGATGACGTAGATCGTCACGTCCGCTAAATCGGGGCTGAAGGTCGCGGCCAGATTGTCCCCGCCGCTTTCCACGATGACCAGCCGCAGATTCGGGAAGCGCGACTCGAGCTCCGCGATCGCTTCGAGATTCATCGACGCGTCCTCGCGGATCGCCGTGTGCGGACAGCCGCCCGTCTCAACACCGACGATCCGCTCGGGGGGCAGACAGCCGCTGCGCGTGAGGATCAGCGCGTCCTCGCGCGTGTAGATGTCGTTGGTGACCACCGCGACGTCGTAGGCCGGATAGAGGGCGCGCGCCAATCGCTCGACCAGCGCCGTCTTGCCCGCGCCGACCGGTCCGCCGACGCCGATCCGCACCGCGCTCACGAGGCGAACAGACGCGCGTCGAGGGCGGCGTGCCGCATGGCGTCGATCTCGCACTCGATCGCGCTCGATGTGAAGTCGTCGATGCCGCCCGTCGTCTCGGCTTCCTTCGACAGCGCCGCGAGCAGCGGGCGCAGCTGCCACAGAAGCGCACCGACGTCGCGTTGACCCAGCGGCACCGCGCGCGCCGCGACCGCCGCCAGCGCCGCGGCCGTCGAGCTCAGGTGCGCGCAGACGGCGTCCACCACGTCCACGCCGATGGCGCGATAACCGAGCATGCACGCGACCGCGTGAAAACCGTCCGCCGCTCCGGCCGCGATCGCGCCGCGATACGCCGCGATCGCCGGCTCGTCCAACCCCATGGACACGTAAGCGTCGAGCGTGGCCCGCGCGAGCCGCCGGTTCGCGACACGCACGTCCGTCGCGAACGTGCTCGCGGACAACGCGGCGTCAAGCTGCGAGAACGTCGCTTGTCCGCGCATACCGAGCACGATCGCGCACGCGTCCTGGGTGGCGACGCTGTGACGCAAGTACGACTCGATCCAGCGCCGGACGCCGGCCGCAGCGCTCAGGCCGCATTCGAGGATCGCCGTCTCCAGCCCGAACGACTGTGAAAAGGCGCCGCTCGGAAAAGCGCTGTCGCACAGCTGCAACAAGCGCGGATCGATCATGCGTGCTCGTGCGGCGCGTGAGCGTGCACGAACGGCTGCTCGAGCACGCGCGACGCGCGTTCGTAGCGGATGCCGCTCTTCTCGAGCAATGCTTCGAGCGCGGGGGCGAATCCGACGACGATCGCGTCGCCCTCGCGCTGCACGGGAACGTGCCGGTTGCCGAGCGCGTGCGCGATCTCGACCGCTTCGCCGATCGAACGTGGATAGGCGATCAGCACGTCGTCCGGTTCCACTTCGACGGCGATCACCCGCGACGCGTCAGCGACCAGCACGTCGCCGTCGTGCAAGCGCTGTTCGCCCTCGAAAGCGATGCCGAGGTCGCCGATGCTCGAGCTCAAGCGCAAGAGACGCCGCGTCATCGCCGAGCTCGGAACGGCGACGCGTTCGAGCTCGCGCTCCCCGAGCGCGAAGTCGCGCAGGTTTCCAAGCGTCCGCTCGATCCGAACGAACATATCAAACGAACATATCAGAAGAGCGCATAGCGCTGGGCCAGCGGCAGGACCGGGGCCGGCTCGCAGCTCATCAGCACGCCGTCGGCGCGCACCGCATACGTCTTCGGATCGACCTCGATGTGCGGCAACGCGTCGTTGTGGAGCATGTCCCGCTTCCCGATGGCGCGGCAGTTGGCGACCGGAACGAAGGCGCGCCGGGTCGAGACACGATCGGTCAAGCCGCACTCGAGCCCGCGCCGCGAGACGAAGGTGACGGAACCGGAGGTCGGCGCGGCCCCGAACGCGCCCCACATCGGCAACATGCGTTCGGGCTGCGGCGTGGGGATGGAGGCGGCGGCATCGCCCATGTTCGCGTAGGCGATCGTTCCGCTCTTGAGGACGAGCTCCGGACGAAAGCCGAAGAACGCCGGCTTCCACACGACGAGGTCGGCGAGCTTCCCCACCTCGACCGAGCCGACGTGCGGCGCGATGCCGTGCGCGATCGCCGGATTGATCGTGTACTTTGCGATGTAGCGCTTCACGCGCAGGTTGTCCGAGCCGGCTTTCTCGCGCTCGAGCGGCCCGCGCTGGACGCGCATCTTGTGCCCGGTTTGCCACGTTCGCGTGATCACCTCGCCGACGCGCCCCATCGCTTGCGAGTCGGACGACATCATGCTGATGGCACCCAGGTCGTGCAGGACGTCTTCGGCGGCGATCGTTTCTCCGCGGATGCGCGAGTCAGCGAAGGCGACGTCTTCGGGAATCGACGGATCCAGGTGATGGCAGACCATCAGCATGTCGAGATGCTCGGCCAGCGTGTTGACGGTGTATGGCCGCGTGGGGTTCGTCGACGACGGAAGAACGTACGATTCGCCCGCGATGCGGATGATGTCGGGAGCATGCCCTCCGCCGGCGCCTTCCGTATGATAGGTGTGGATCGTGCGGCCGGCGATCGCGCGGATCGTCGTCTCGAGGAAGCCCATCTCGTTGAGCGTGTCCGTATGGATCGCGACTTGCACGTCGGTCTCGTCGGCGACCCTCAGGGCCGCGTCGATGGCGCTCGGCGTCGAGCCCCAGTCTTCATGCAGCTTCAGACCGAGCGCGCCGGCGTCGACCTGCTCGCGCAGCGGCTCGAGCCCGGTCGCGTTTCCTTTTCCAAGGAAGCCGACGTTGACCGGCAGCGACTCGCTGGCGAGGAACATCTGATCGAGATGCCAGCGCCCCGGCGTGCAGGTCGTGGCGTTGGTCCCCGAGGCGGGTCCCGTTCCGCCGCCGATCATCGTCGTGACGCCGCTGCCGATCGCGACCGTGACCTGCTGCGGCGAAATGAAGTGGATGTGCGTGTCGATCGCGCCCGCCGTCACGATCATGTTCTCGCCCGCGATCGCTTCCGTCGACGCGCCGACGATCATGCCCGGGGTGATGCCGTCCATGATGTACGGGTTACCGGCTTTGCCGATGCCGGCGATGCGGCCGTCGCGAATGCCGATGTCGGCCTTGAAGATGCCCGTATGGTCGATCACGATCGCGTTGGTGATCACCGTGTCGAGCGCGCCTTCCGCGCGCGAGATCGTCGGATGCTGGCCCATCGCGTCGCGAATGACCTTGCCGCCGCCGAAGCTGAGCTCGTCGCCGTATCCGGTCAGATCGCGCTCGATCTCGACCACCAGTTCCGTATCGGCCAAGCGCATGCGATCGCCGGCCGTAGGGCCGTAGAGCCGCGCATACTGCTCGCGCGAGATCTTCATGCGAAGCGCCGTTCGCCGCCGGCCTCGACCAAACCGACGGGCCGCTCGATGCCGGGTTCGAAACGCACCGCCGTGCCCGCGGGAACGTCGAGCAGCATGCCGCGCGCCGCCGCGCGGTCGAACGCGAGCGCCTCGTTGACGTCGAAGAAATGCGCGTGCGAGCCCACCTGGATCGGGCGGTCGCCGGTGTTTGCGACCGTGACCGTCACGCGCCGGCGCCCCGGCTTCAACTCGACCTCGCCCGGCGTCACGAAGACTTCGCCCGGCGTCACAGGATCGGCTCGTGAACGGTGACGAGCTTCGTCCCGTCGGGAAAGGTCGCTTCGACCTGCACCGCTTCGATCATCTCGGGCACGCCTTCCATAACGTCGTCGCGCGTCAACACTTCTCGGCCGGCTTGCATCAAGTCGGCGACGCTTCGGCCGTCGCGCGCACCTTCGAGAACGAACGACGCGATGACGGCGATGCTCTCAGGATGGTTGAGCTTGAGCCCGCGCTTTCGGCGCCGCCAAGCCAATTCGGCCGCGTAACTCAACAGCAGCTTGTCGCGCTCGACGTCAGTAAGATGCATCCACCACCGTTTGAGTGATCGCGCGCAACCATCCTGCTTAGGCCGCTGCAATTCGGTTCTCGTCCGTTCACTGCTTTACGTCCGACCTTTCGCCAACGAGGCCCGCCGTGAGCGTAACACGTGGACAAGCGAATTGGGCGAGGCGACACGAAAGCGCACGACTCCACGGAGAGGGAAATCACTCATGTCATATCGAGGATTGCTTTGGAACATCGAAGCTTATTTCGTCGCGCGCTCTATTGTAGTCTCGCCGTCGCGCTCGTCGCGCCGATCGGCACCTCACCTTCGCTCGCTGCCTCGGACACCGTTCAAGTAGGCGTCCTGCATTCGTTGACCGGCACCATGGCGATCAGCGAGGTCACCGTTAAGAACGCGACGCTTTTGGCGATCGACGAGATCAACGCTTCCGGCGGAGTGCTCGGAAAGAAGATCGACCCGGTGATCGAGGACGGCGCCTCCGATCCCTCGATGTTCGCCCAAAAGGCGCAGAAGCTCGTGCAGCAGGACAAGGTCGTCACCGTTTTCGGCGGGTGGACGTCGGCCAGCCGCAAGGCGATGCTGCCGGTCTTCGAGCGCTTTCACGGGCTGTTGTGGTATCCGGTGCAGTTCGAAGGCAACGAGTGCTCGCCCGACATCATGTACTCTGGCGCGCAACCCAATCAGCAGATCTTACCGGCGCTGCAATGGGCCGAGCAAAAGGGCTATAAGAACGTCTTCCTGCTCGGCTCGGACTATGTCTTTCCGCGGACCGCGAACCTCATCTTGAAGAAGCACATCACGAACGACGGAAAGACGATCGCCGGCGAGGAGTACGTCCCGCTCGGCGGCAGCGATTTCAGCGCCGTGATCAACAAGATCAAGCTCGCGAAGCCCGACATCGTCTTCAGCACGCTCAACGGCGACAGCAACGTCTCGTTCTTCAAGCAGATGGCCGCCGCCGGGCTGCCCTCGGCGAAACTGCCGGTCATGTCGTTCAGCATCGCCGAGCAAGAAGCCAAGGCGATCGGACCCTCGCTGCTCGAGGGAAGTTACGCGGCCTGGAACTACTTCGAGTCGATTCCGAGTCCGCTCAACAAGAAGTTCGTGGCGGCCTATCAAGCCAAGTATCCGGGCTCTCCGGTCGACGACCCGATGGCGCACGGCTATCTCGACGTCTACGCATGGGCGGCCGCCGTCAAGAAAGCCGGCTCGTTCGATCCCGACAAGGTCCGTAAAGCCGCCACGACGCTCGTCTATTCGCCCTCGGCTCTCGGCGAGACGAAGTTCGTCAACGATCAAAGCCTCGCGCAAACGGCGTACGTCGGCGAGTTGGAACCCTCGGGCCAGTTCAAGATCCTCTGGCAGTCCAAGGGCCCGATCCTGCCCGTGCCCTACGACCCGCTCTCGTTCCCCGGAAAGACCTGCGTTCTGTAAGGAGCGGAAGGAAACACGCGCATGACCGAATCGACGCTGGTCGCCGGGCAGCTCTTCAACGGGATCAGCGTCGCTTCGATCTTGCTCCTAGCGGCGCTCGGTCTCGCCTTGAGCTTCGGGCTCATGCGCGTGATCAACATGGCGCACGGTGAGATGCTGATGATGGGCGGCTATCTCACCTATCTCTCGGTCTCGGTCTTCGGCCGCGAAACCGGCTTCGCGGTCGGGATGGTCGTCGCGTTTCTGGGCACCGCGCTCTTCGGCGCGCTGCTGGAGGTGACGCTGATTCGCCGGCTCTACGGACGCCCGCTCGACACGCTGCTCGCGACCTGGGGCGTCAGCCTCATCTTGCAGCAGGCGGCCCGCAGCATCTTCGGCCCGGTCGGCGTCGCGGTCAACGCGCCGGCATGGCTGAGCGGGACCCTCTCGCTCGGCGGCACGGTGATGACGGGCTTCTCGATCCCGGCAGTGCGCGTCTTCATCATCGTGCTCGCCGCTTTGGTGCTCGGCGGGGTCGCGTTGCTCATCGCGCGCACGCGCCTCGGCCTGCTGGTGCGGGCGGTGCACCAGAATCGTCCGATCGCCGAAGCGCTCGGCGCGAACACGCGCTTGGTCGATCTCGCGGTCTTCGCGCTCGGCACGGGCGTCGCGGGGCTGGCGGGCTCGGCTTTGTCGCTGATCTCGCCGGTGACGCCGACCGTCGGGCAGAGTTATATCGTCTACGCGTTTCTGGTCGTCATCGTCGGCGGGCTGGGCAGCCTCACGGGCACGCTGGCCGCAGCGGTCCTGGTCGGTCTCTTTTCGGCGACGGCCCAGATCTTCACCAGCGTCAGCGTCGCCGACGTGTTGCTGCTGGTCTGCGTGATCGCGTTCATGCAATTTCGGCCCCGCGGAATCGTCGCGCAAGGCTCGCGAGCGCTGGACGAGACGTGATGCGCAAGGAAATCGGTTTCGGCTTACTGCTGCTCGCCGGCGCCTGCGCGCCGCTCTACCTGCCGGCCTACGAGCTCTCGCTGCTCGGGCGCTTTCTCGCGCTGGCCGTTCTCGCGCTCGGAATCTCGCTGATCTGGGGAACCGGCGGGATCCTCAGCCTGGGGCAGGGGGTCTTCTTCGGCCTGGGCGGCTACGCGCTCGCCATGCACTTGAAGCTGGCGGGGTTGGAGCACGGCACGATTCCCGATTTCATGCAGTGGAGCGGCCTCGACGCGTTGCCGTGGTGGTGGGCACCGTTCCACAACCCGGTGGTCGCCATAGCGGCGGTCTTCATCGTGCCGGGGCTCGCCGCCGCGGCGCTCGCCTATCTCGTCTTCCGCCGCCGCGTGTCGGGACCGTATTTTGCGATCATCACTCAAGCCCTCGCGCTGGCGGCCACGACGTTCATCATCAGCCAGCAGCAGTTCACCGGCGGCTTCAACGGTCTGACCGGCTTCACCGATGCGTTCGGGTTCTCACTCGGCGATCCGCACACGCAAGTCGGCCTGTACTGGATCACCCTCGCGGCCCTTGCCGTCGCGTTCGTCGCTACGCGCGCGCTGCAACAGTCGGCATTCGGAAAGGTACTGCTGGCGATCCGAGATGGCGAGAACCGCGTTCGTTTTCTCGGCTACGACCCGCTGCCGTTCAAGGTCATCGCGTTCGCCGTCGCCGGCGTCTTGGCCGGCATCTCCGGTGCGCTCGTCACGCTCGATCTGGGCGTTATCTCGCCGGCTATGTTCGGCGTCGTGCCCTCGATCGAAATGGTGATCTGGGTGGCTCTGGGCGGCCGCTACAGCCTGCTCGGCGCGATTCTCGGCACGCTGGTCGTGAACTTCGGAAAAGACTGGATCAGCAGCGCGTTTCCCGACCTGTGGTTGTACGTCGTCGGCGCGGTCTTCGTCTTGGTCGTGACGGTCGCCCCGCAGGGGCTGCTCGGCTTGACGAAGCTCATCGGCCGTCCGCGATTGCAGCCTTCCGCTCCGCCGGCGCTGGTCGAATGAGCGCGAGCGCCGTGACGGAACCGATCCTCTCGGTCGAAGGCGTCACCGTGCGCTTCTCCGGCTACACGGCGCTCGATGATTTGAGCTTCGCGCTCGCGCCGCGCTCCGTGCAGGTGCTGGTCGGCCCCAACGGCGCCGGCAAGTCGACCCTGCTCGACGCGATCATCGGCCGCGTTCGGCCCGTCTCGGGAAGGATTCTCTTCAAGGGCGCGGATCTCGCGCATGTGCCCGAATATGCGATCGTGCGGCGCGGCATCTGCCGCAAATTTCAGACGCCGGGCGTGCTCGACATGCTTTCCATCGAAGACAATTTGCGGGTCGCGGCGGCGCGCAATCGCAGCGCGTGGCATGCGTTGAGCGCGGGGCCGACGGCCGAGGAGCGCGCTCGCGTCGACCATGTGCTCGGGATCATCGGCCTGGGAGACCGGCGCGAGAGCCTTGCCGGCGAGTTAGCGCACGGCATGAAGCAGTGGCTCGAGATCGGCATGGTCGTCGCCTCCGACGCCGACGTGCTGCTGCTCGACGAGCCCGCGGCCGGCATGACGCATCAGGAGGCCGAGGCCACCGCGCGCCTCATCCGTTCGCTCTCCGAACGGCACGCCTTCATCGTGATCGATCACGACATGGATTTCGTGGAACAACTCTCCGCGCCGGTCAGCGTGCTGCACATGGGCCGCATGCTCGCGCGCGGCACGGTCGACGAGATCCGGCGCAATCCCGAGGTCGAGGCGGTCTACCTCGGACGCCCGCGAGACGAGAGCGCCGTTGCTAGCGCTTGAGGGCGTCGCCGCCGCGTACGGCATGAGCCAAGTCCTCAGCGGGATCGCCCTGAGCGTGGGCGCAGGCGAGGCGGTCGCGTTGCTCGGCCGCAACGGCGTCGGCAAGACGACGCTGCTGCGCACCATCGTCGGGCTGCACCCGGCCAGCGCGGGCCGGATCACGTTCCGCGACGCTGCGATCGCCGGGCTGCCGGCCCACCGCCGCGCGCGCCTGGGGATCGGCTACGTCCCGCAGGGCCGCGGCATCTTTCCGCAGCTGACCGTGGGCGAGAATCTGGCGGTCGGCTCGTCGGCGCTCGACGGACGCAAGCCGCACGCGGCGGCCGACGTCGCGCCGCTCTACGATCTCTTCCCGGTGCTCGCGCGGCTACGCGACCGCAAGGGCGGCGTGTTGAGCGGCGGCGAGCAACAGCAGCTCGCGCTCGCGCGGGCGCTCATCGGCAAGCCGCGGCTGCTGCTGCTCGACGAACCGACGGAAGGCATCCAGCCCTCGATCGTATCCGAGATCGAGCGCGTCCTGGGCGCGGTGCGGCGCGAATTGGGCGTGGCGCTCCTGCTTGTCGAGCAGCACCTCGATTTCGCATGGTCGATCGCCGACCGCTACTACGTGATGCAACGCGGCTCCGTCGTCAAGTCCGGTGCGACCGCGACGGAATCCGCCCAAACGGTCGCGCCGCTGCTGAGCGTCTAACAGGGCCGCCGCCGCGCACCATCGCGACGCGACCCTTCCACGCCCCGGCTAGCAGCTAGGCCGTCGCGACGACGCTCGTGCCGGCGTTTGCCGGCGCGGCGTGTAGGGCCATGCCGATCGCGTCGACGCGTTTGGGGAGGTTTGGATGCGTCGCGAGATGCTCGGCCAGCCACATCCAAAAGTCCGTGGGCTGACGCGCTTGCTCGACGAACGCCGCCAAGTCCATCTCGCGATAGAGGCGCTTGCCCGAAGCGAGCACGAGGATGCCGCCGAGCGCGCCCTCGGGCTCGAGGGCGGCGCCGATCGCGTCGCACGAGTACTCGCAGGCCCGCGAGTACGCTTGGCTCAGGAACGGAATGATTCTGGCCGGGAAGAGCCACAGCTTCTTCTTGACGTGCCCGAGCTTGACGTGAGCGAGCTCGTGCGCGAGCACGAAGGCCAGCTCGGCCTCGCCCTGTTCGTAGGCGAGCTCGAGAATGTCGGAGTAGACGACGACGAAATTGCGGCTCACGAAGCTCGTGGCGAACGCGTTCAGCGCGCCGCCTTCTTGCAGCACGTAGATCTCGGGGACCGCCGGGAGCTCGAGTCGCGCGGCGACTTTCACCGCCATCGCCTGCAGCATCGGGAATTGGCGCTCGGTGACGCGCACGCCGTTGCCGCGCAAGCGTCCGACGAAGATCCCCTGCAAGACGAGCGCCGCACATCCGATGATCAGCCCATAGAGAATTCCGACGATCGAAACAAGCAGGGCGACGTAGATCAAGATGCTCACGACGAGCGAAATCGTGTAATACAGCTTCTCTTTAGGGTGGACGTACTGGTTCATGCGCTGCCTCGGTTTCCTTCGTCAGGGTGCGGTGATGGAGGTGCCGGTCGAAGGCAAGCCCGGTTCCGGCCGCCAGCCGGAGCGCAAACGCGCGAGCTCGGTCTCGATGGGCCATTCAGAAAAGGCAAAATAGATGACCGCGACGACGTTGACCAACGGCACGAGCAGCAGCAGCGACACGGCACCGTTGTACCCGGCCTTGGCTGCGATTCGCCAGTAGATGTAAAAGCTGAAGATCAGCACCGCGAAGACGACGAGCATCGCGAAGAGCCCAAGGCCGCCCGCGAGCGCGGCGGCAAGGGCATTACTAGCATGAGACGTGTCTGTGGTATTCAACGGGCACTTCTCCTTTATGCGTCGCGAGAGCGCCGCGACCGCCTAGTCGCTGTCCCTTTTACCACCTCTAGGGCAAGGCCTGCGGCCACAAGCCTTAATCGATATTAACGTTCACTTGGGACTTGTAGGCTATCGTTGATAGCCCTTAAATGCATCGGCTGGCGCTTGCGCTTCGGTAAAAAACGACATCGCCGGCGGCACCTCGCTTGAAATCCGCTCCGCTCGACGCTTCTTTCAGCCGGTTAATGCAACGCGACGATCTTCTTGATGGCGTCTTCGATCTCGGCCGGGCTCATCTCGCCCAAACGATACGTCGAGACCTTTCCGGAACGGTCCACGAACACGTGGACCGGCAGGCCGACCGCGCCGTAGTTCTGTCCCATCGTTCCGTCGTCGTCGAGCGCGACGCTATACGGCAACGCGTACTTCTTGGCAAAGCCGTCGGCCCTCGCCGCGCTCTCTTCTTCGTCGACGCCAAGCGTCACCAGCCCCTTCGAACGGTACTTGCGGTCGAGTTGCGCGATCGAGGGAGCCTCGGCGTTGCACGGGGCGCACCACGACGCGAAGAAGTTGATGTAGACCGGTTTGCCGTGCAGCGACGCGAGCGACACCGCTCCGCCGCGCAGCCGCGGCAGATTGAAAGCGGGCGCCGCGTCCCCGGCGTGCGGCACGCTGAACGCCATGGCCGGCGCAGTGACGAGGGCCGCTGCGAACAGGAACGCGCCGGCGACATGCCTGGGGAACGGCCTCCTCTCGCGCGAGTTGCTCATGCTACGTCAAGCTGAACGTCGGAAAACGCACGTGCGTCGCATCCTCGCGCATTTGCGCCAGCAGTTCGTCGACGCCGGCGAACCGGCGCTGCTCTCGAACGAAGTGGAAATCGCGCAGCGACAGTTCCTCGCCGTAAATCGTCCGCTGGAAGTCGACCAGCCACGCCTCGACGGTTCGCTTGCGGCCGTCGAAGGTCGGGTTGGTGCCGATCGAGACGAGCGCGCGATGATCGCCTCCGTCGTGGCGCGCGACGGCGGCGTAGACGCCGTCGACGGGCAGCATCTTCTCCGGCGGAATTGCGAGGTTCGCCGTCGGAAACCCGAGGTCGTGACCGCGCCCGGCCCCCAGCTCGACCCGTCCGCGCAGGGTCCACGGCTCGCCGAGCAACCGGTTCGCCGTGTCCAAATCGCCGCGCCCGATGGCGGCGCGCACGCGCGTGCTCGAGATCGGCTCATCCTCGTCGAGCAACGGCGGAACTGCCACGACCTCGACGCCGAGCGGCCCCAGAACTTCGCGCGCGCCGCCCGCGTCGCCGGCACGATTCTGCCCGAAGCGAAAGTTCTGGCCGACCACCAGGGCTCGCACGCGCAATTGCTCGTACAGCGAGTGCAGCAGAAAGACACGGGCCTCGGTGTGCGCGGTCTGCGCGTCGAAGGTGGACAGATAGAGCTCGTCGGTCCCCGACGAGGCGAGCAGATCGATGCGTTCCTCCAACGTCGAGATCAAGGGCGGCTCGAAGCCGGGCCGCAGAAAGCTCGCGGGATGGTTGCGGAAGGTCATCACGGCAGCGCGATAGCCCGGGCGCCGCAGGCGCAAGAGCGCGCGCACGAGCCCGCGGTGGCCGCGGTGAAAGCCGTCGAAAAAGCCGATCGCCAGCACCAGCGGGCGGGCGCCGTCGGCCGACGGGACGAGACCGTGATGGATCTTCAAACGAAAACCTTGCGCGGCGCCAGCAAGGCGCCGACGGCTTCACCGACGCCGACCAGCGTGCGCGCGGAGTCGCGCACGAAGACGTGCTTGGCGGCCGCGCCTTGCGGCAGCGGGACCAAGCGTCCTGCGCAAAACTCGGCGGCACCGCGGCCGTCGAGCACGATCGTCGGAAACGGGATGACGCGCTCGGGCGAGATCAGCGACTCGGACGGCGAGGCTGCGATCTCCTCGAGCGTGCGGCTCTCGTACAAAATGAAGGGCCCTGAGGCCTCACGCAACAGCGCGCCCATGTGCGCCGCGCAGCCGATCGCGGCGCCCAGATCTTCGCACAGCGTGCGCACGTAGGTGCCCTCGGAGCAAGCGACGCTCATGCGCGCGGTGCCTTCCTCCATTCCGAGGAGTTCGAGGCCGTAGATCGTCACCTTGCGGGGCGCGCGCGCGACGCTCACCCCGCGACGCGCGAGATCGTACAAACGCTCGCCGGCGACGTGCAGCGCGCTGAACATCGGCGGTACCTGCTCGATGCGCCCGATGAAACGCGGCAGCACGTTGCGCAGCAGCTGCTGGACGTCGGTCGGGACGGGCGTCTCCCGGATGACCTCGCCGGTCGCGTCGGCCGTCGCGGTCGCGCTCCCCAAGACGAGCGTGAAGGCGTAGGCTTTGCGCCGGTCTTCGATGAGCGGGATGAGCCGCGTCGCTTTGCCAAGCGCCAGAGGCAACACGCCTGCGGCGATCGGATCGAGCGTTCCGAGATGCCCGACGGGCAAGCGCGGTGCGCCGAGTGCGGAGAAGAGCCGGCGCACACGTGCGCCGACCTGCGTCGAAGTCGGACCGGACGGCTTGAAGACGTTGACAAACCCGAGCATCAGCGAGACGGGCGACCACTTCGCCTGCGAGGAGTGCGAGCCTTCGAGTTAGAGCCCTTCCGCACGCAAAGCTTCGCGCGCGGCGGCGATCGCTGCGTCGAGCGTGCCGACGTAGGTGAAGCCCGAAGCACGGAGGTGGCCGCCGCCGCCGAGCCGGCCGGCCGCGGCCTGCGCGTTGACGTGCCCATTGCTGCGCAGGCTCGCGCGCACTTCGCCGTCGTAGGCCTTGAAGAGCGCGGCGATCTCGACGCCTTCGACCGAACGCAGGTGTTGCACGATTTCCTCGGTGTCCTCGCCGTCGGCGCCGCACTCGGCGAGCATCGCGTCGTCGACGACGGCCCAGCAGAAGCGCCCGTCCTCCTCGAGGCGGGCCGCGGAGAGCGTCATCCCCAGCAAGCGAATCGCCGCGAACCGCTTGTTCGCGAAGATCTCGTTCGTTATCTCTTCTTTGTTCGCGCCCGCATCGATCAGCTGCGCGGAGAGGCGCAGCACGTCGGCCGTCGTGTTGGAGTGCACGAATCCGCCGGTGTCGGTCATGATCGTCGTCAAGAGCGCGGTCGCAATCGGCGCCGTGACCGGAGCGTCGAGCGCGTTCAACAGCTTCAAGACGACCGCGCCCGTCGAACATTCCGTCTCTAAGATATAGTTGAGCGCGCCGAAGCGTGAGTTCGCCAAGTGGTGATCGATGTTGAGGATATTCTGCCGCTCGATCGAGGGCAGGAACTCACCCGCGCGCGAGCTGTCGCTCATGTCGCAGAAGACCCACAACGTGTCCTTGGGCAGATCGGCCGGAATTTCGCGGCTCACCTCATCGGAGTCAGGCAAGAAGCGCAAATTGCGCGGCACCGGATCCTGCTGAAAATAGTGGACTCGCTTGCCCAGCGCGCGCAAGGCGATGCCGAGGGCCAGGCCCGCTCCCAACGTGTCGCCGTCCGGTTTGACGTGGCTCACCATCACGAACGCCGGCCGCCGCCGCAGTTCGGCGGCGACTTCCTCGGTGGTGGTGGCGCAGACGTCACTTCGCAGCATCGGATCCCTCCTCGGACGGCGGCCGCTCGGCCGAATTCAAGATTTTATTGAGCGCGATCGCCTTCTCCGTAGTTCGGTCTTCGACAAAAACGAGCTCGGGCGTATAGCGCAAGTCGATCGCCCGGCCCAGTCCGCCGCGCAAGAACCCCTTCGCCGCGGTCAGTGCTTGCATGCTCTGCCCTGCGACATGCCGGTCCCCAATGATCGAGACGAACACTTTGGCGAACTTCATGTCCGACGTGATCTCGACGCGCGTCACGGTGACGAAGCCTAAGCGCGGATCTTTCAACTCCGTCGAAATCAGCCGAGCAAGCTCCCGCTGTAGCTCGTGATCGATGCGCGCCATCCGCTCGCGTTTCAAGCGGAATACCTCGAACCGGCCCGCGAGCGCTCGCGCCTCAGCAAGCGCGCTCCCGCCGTCGCGCCGCGAGTGAAAACACGCCCAGCCCCACGCCTAGTCCGAACAGCACTCCTACGAAAAACTCGCCCCCCGGCGCTCCCGTCTTATCCAAAACCACCGCTCCCGCCAGCGCCATAACCGCCGCCAGCGCCAGTTCGCGCGCCCTTCCGGCCGCCCGTCCAACTCGCTCCATTACGTTCGTTCTCTCTCTCTTTTTTCACGTAACGCCCTCTCATTCCACACCGCGCAACACCCCACCCCGCACCGCCCCGCCCAGCACCCCCCGCATCCACCAACTCTTAACCTGCCCCAACACCCCAAACGCCGGCCGCAGAGCCCCCGGTCCGAGTTTGCCGAACGCCCGCGCCGGATCGCTTCGAGATACCGCGGAGCCTCTTTTGAGGCCACTCACGCGGGGCCCGCATGGCGCGCCATCCCCGAGTCAGCGCAAATCCACGCCCCACCGCGAAACGCCCATCCACGCGCCACCAGCCACTCCCTTCCCTTCGGGGACGGCATCGAGGCCGCGGCCAGCAGCGAGGACCGCTAAAGCCCCGTTCCTTCCTCCAAACGCCGTCCGGCTCCCGGCAGAAACTACGCTCTAAGCCGGAACCGGCTCCGGAGCAACGAGCTCTGACGTGAAGGCCTCGATGACATCCCCGACCTTGAGGTCTTGGAACCTGGCGACTTGCACGCCGCACTCGTACCCATCGGCGACTTCGCGTACGTCGTCCTTGAAGCGCCGCAGCGACTCGAGCTCGGACTCGAAGATTACGGCGCTATCGCGCAAGATGCGAACCTTGGCATTGCGCTGGAGCTTGCCGCTCTGCACGTAGCAACCCGCGATCGTGCCGACCTTCGAGACCTTGAAGACTTCGCGAACTTCCGCGCGACCGAGCACGACCTCGCGGAACTTCGGCGCGAGCATGCCGAGCATCGCCTTCTTGAGATCGTTCTCGACGTCGTAGATGACGTTGTAGAAGCGGATGTCGACCTGTTCGTTCTCGGCGAGCCGCTTGACCGTCTCGTCAGGCCGGATGTTGAACCCGATGAGCACGGCGTTCGAGGCGCTCGCAAGGTTGACGTCGTTGGGCGTGATCCCGCCGACGCCCGCGAAGATGACGCGGATGTCGACTTCGACCGTCGAGAGCGACTCGACGCGCGAGCGCAACGCCTCGACCGCGCCTTGGCCGTCGGCCTTGAGGATGAGGTTGAGCGTCTTCTTCCCGCCGTCGGCCGGCATCGCCATGAAGCTCTCGAGCGAGACCCGCGGACCCGAGCTCGCCGCGATCCGCACTTCCTGACGCCGTGTCGAGCGTTTGGCCGCGGCCTCGCGCGCCACGCGCTCGTCCGAGACGACCATCAACGTGTCGCCCGCGCTTGGAACGTCGGAAAGGCCCATGATCTCGACCGGAATCGACGGTCCGGCCTTTTTCACTTGCTTTCCCTTGTCGTCGAGCAACGCGCGAATCTTGCCGAAGGCGCTGCCCACGACGACGATGTCGCCGACGCGCAGCGTCCCGTTTTGCACGAGCACGGTCGCGACCGCGCCGCGGCCCTTCGAGAGCGCCGACTCGATGACGACGCCCTGCGCGCGACGGGTCTTGTTGGCCCGCAGGTCGCGGATGTCGGCTTCGAGGAGCACCGTCTCGAGCAGCTTATCGATGCCCATTCCGCTGCGCGCTGAGACGGGCACCATCTCGGTCTTGCCGCCCCACTCGACCGGCTGAAGACCCTGCTCGGCGAGCTGCGACTTGACCCGATCGGGCTGTGCGTCTTCCTTGTCCATCTTGTTGATGGCCACGACGATCGGCACACCGGCGGCGCGGACGTGCGAGATCGCCTCGATCGTTTGCGGCATCACGCCGTCGTCGGCCGCGACCACCAAGATCGCGACGTCGGTGACCTTCGCGCCGCGAGCGCGCATCGCGGTGAACGCTTCGTGACCAGGCGTGTCGATGAACGTAATCTTGCGGTTGTTCTTGTCGACGGTGTAGGCACCGATGCGCTGCGTGATGCCGCCGGCCTCGCCGCCGGCGACGTTCGCCGCGCGGATCTTGTCGAGCAACGACGTCTTGCCGTGGTCGACGTGACCGAGCACGGTGACGACCGGCGGACGCGCCGTCAACAGCTCGGGCTTATCTTCTTCTTGCTCGACGACGACTTCTTCGCCGGCCTCCTTGATGACCGCGTTGAAGCCGAACTTCCGCGCGACGCTCTGCGCGACCGTCGCCGGAATATTCTGGTTGATCGTCGCCATATGGCCCATCTTGATGAGCTCTTTGATCACGTCTTTAGCGGGGATGATCATCGAGGTCGCCAGCTCTTGGACCGTCAGAACGTCCGGAATCTCGATGGTCTCGAGAACCGTTGGTGCGACCGCGGGTGCGGCGTCGAGCGAGCCGCGCTTCTTGCGCTGACGCTCCTTCTCCAGCAGCAGCTCTTTCTCGCGATCCTTCTTGGCGGCGGCATCCTCACGGTCGCGCCCGCGCGGGCCCTGCGGGCCGCGAGGGCCGCCTGAGCTCGGCGTCGGCGACTGCGTGAGCGGCGGCGCTCCGCCGGGTTGCGGCAGGCGCGGCGTGAAGGGACGCGGCCCGGTCGGGCCGCCGGGCGGCGTGAGTGGACGGAACGGGCCGTTGCCGGCGGGTCGGCGAGCCGGCGCACCGGGCTGACCCGGACGGGGCGCGACCGCTCCCCCCGCCTGTGGAGGACGATACCCTTGACCGGGCACGCCGGGCTGGCCGGGGCGCGGCGCGACGCCGGGCCGCCCGGGGATGCCGGTGGTGGGGCCCGGTGCGGCCGAAGCCGCCACGCCGGTCGGCGGGGGCGCGGGCGCAGCCTGCGCCGGACGCGGCGCGACGATCGACGAGCGGCCGGCCGGGACGGGCCGCAGCTGCGGGATCGGCGCGTTGTCGACGGGCGCGGGTGGACGCGGTTTGGGCGGCATCGGCGCCGCGGTCGCTGTGGGGCGCTGCTGGACCGGCGGTCCGACCACGCGCGGAGCGGGCCCGGCGGGACGCGGCGCGGGCGACGCCTTGGCGGCGGCGACCCGCGGGACGCGCGGAGCCGGCATCTTCACCTCGGCGGCGGGCGCGATCAGTTCGGCGGGTGCGATCACTTCGATCGGAGCAGCGGCGGCCGGCACCTCCACGGGCGCAGGTTCGGCCGCGACGACCGGTTTGACGGGCTTGGCGGGCGCCGGGGTGCGCTTCGGCTGCGCCCCGACCGGTTTGAGGGACGGCACCGGCGGCTCTTCGACGACGACCGCAGCGGGCTTCGGCGCGGCCGCGGGGACCGGTTTCTCGACCGGCGCGGGTGCCTCGGCCACGGGCGCGGGCTCCACGGCGGGCGGCGCTGCTTCGGGCGGCGGCGCTGTAGCGGCTCGTGCGGGCGGTTTCGCGACCGCACCACCCTGCTTGCCCGCGGCTCCGCCCAGCAACACGCCTCGCACCAGATCGGCGATGGGGCCGTCGACGACGCTAAGTTGGTTCTTGGCTTCCAATCCGAGGCGCTCGAAGAGCCCGATCAGTTCTTTAGAAGACAGACCCAGCTCCTTAGCGAGCTCGAAAATGCGCACTTTCCCGCTTGACATATAGTCCTTCTCGTAACCCGTACGCTGCCCGAAAAGCTGCGTCCGGTGAATCCATTTATTTCATGAAAGTCGCTCCACTTTGGGGGGAACCCGACTATCATACACGGCCTGCACGGACTCGCAAAGTGCAGGCCGTCCTTTCCAATCGATGCCTTCGGTTGCCGGCGCGAGGCCGGCATATCGGCGGTTCTTCGCGACCTGCGCCGCGCATCGCTCCGAGCAGAGGTAGGCGCCCCGGCCCGCCGCGCGGACCCGGGCGGCGTCGCGTTCCCAGCGCTCGCCGCGCCGAACGAAACGCACCAGCGCCGCCTGCGCAAAGCGTTGCCGGCAGCCGACGCAGGTGCGAACCGGCTGCCGCGAGGGCTCGGACCGCATCGAACGCTACTCGTTTGACGGCCCCGCTTCGTCCCGGTGGGCCGGGTCGAACATCGTACGCTTGAACTCTTCGAGCTTACGGATAAGCTCCGGATCGATCGCCGGCACGGAGCCGTCTTCTTCGACCACGGTCTCCTGCTCTTCTTCCGCGGCCTCCGGTGCGGTCGCGTGCAGCCGCTCTTCGCGTTCGGCCAGATAGCGCGAGCGCGTCTCGTCGGCGTCGGCTTCGCTCGTGATGTCGAGCCGCCAGCCCGTCAGGCGCGCCGCGAGCCGCACGTTCTGACCCTCGCGCCCGATCGCAAGCGAGAGCTGGTAGTCCGGCACGACCACCAGCCCGACCCCTTCGTCCTCGAAGAGCTCGACCGAGAGCACCTTGGCCGGCGCCAACGCGTTGTTGATGAACGTGACCGCGTCGGGCGACCAGCGAATGATGTCGATCTTCTCGCCGCGCAGCTCGTCCGAGACGGCCGCGATGCGGCTCGACTTGGGGCCCAGGCACGCGCCGACCGCGTCGACGTCGGCGCGGTTTGAGTGCACCGCGACCTTCGAGCGGCTGCCCGGCTCGCGCGCGATCGCCATGATCTCGACGATGTTGTCGTTGATCTCGGGGACCTCACGCTCGAGCAGGCGCTGGACCAGACCCTCGGCCGCGCGCGACAGGATGATCTGCGGGCCCTTGTTGGTCTTGCGCACGTCGAGCACGTAGGCCAAGATGCGGTCGTTGATCCGGAAGTTCTCGCGCGGAACCTGCTCGGAGAGCGGCAGCAGCGCTTCGGTCTTCCCAAGGTCGACGAACATGTTGCGCTGCTCGTAACGCTGCACGGTGCCGTTGACGAGGTCGTGCAGCTTTTGGCTGTATTCGTTGAAGATCGTGTCTCGCTCGGCCTCGCGGATGCGCTGCACGATCACCTGTTTGGCCGTCTGCGCGGCGATGCGGCCGAAGGCTTTGGGCGCGACCTCTTCGTCGTAATAGTCGCCCGGCTCGTACTTCGAGCCGGCTTCCTTGCGCGAGATCTCGAGCTTCGCATCGGTCACCGGACCGTCGACCACGACGCGGCGGTGATACACCTTGTACTCGCCGGTGTCGCGATCGATCGAGACGATGGCATTCGCTTCACCGCCGAAGTTTCGCTTGTAGGCCGAGATCAGCGCCGCCTCGAGGGCCTCGAGCAGCATGTCGAACGGAATGGCACGCTCGCCCTGCAGCGCGCGCAGCGACTCGCGGAGGGTCGGCTCGTCGGGTGCGGTCTTGGCGGTCTTGGTGGCCATCAGCGTTTCTCTCGTCTCTCTTGTTTTTCTCGGCGCAGGTCGGCGCGGCAGTCGTACTCGATATTGGCGGATTTGAGCATTTCGAGCGGGATCGGAAACTCGCCCTGGGGAGTCTCGAGGATCACCGCGTTGCCCCGCACCCCCAGCAGCTTGCCGCGGTGCGTGCGCCGGCTCTCGATCGGCAGCGTCGTCAGGACGCGGACGTTCTCGCCCCGGAAGCGCTCGAAGTCGGCTGGACGCGCGAGGCGCCGGTCGAGGCCGGGCGACTCGACTTCAAGCGTATAGGGCTCGGGCTCGGCCTGCAAGAGCGCGTTGAGGCGAGCGGCGATCCGCTCGCACAGCGCCAAATCGACGCCGCCCGCGCGGTCGACCGTTAACATCAACTCCGTCGTGCGGCCATGCCGCTGCGCGCGGTGCGCCACGAGCTCGACATCGCGGAACCCCGCCTCGTGCGGCAACCCGAGTGCAGCGCGCTCGAAGGCGGCTTCCAACGAGCGGCGCCCGTCTCCATCCATCGAAGGGCCCCTGACAACAACGAAGCGCGGGACGCAACCCACGCTTACCAAACGATCACCGTCAACCACTGTACCACGTGGCGCGGGCGACCGCAACCGGTGCTCGGCGCCGCTAGCTGCGCTCGCGCAGATTAAGACGGAGCCGGCGATGGGTGCGGCGGCAGCGTCGGCAGGCCGCCGCTTGGCGAGAATTCCTCTCCGCTGCAGGGGCCGATCGTATAGCCGCCCTGGGGCGGTCCCCCGCCTGCGGCTTGCTGCACGAGCCAACCGGTACAAATCTCGAAACCGAAGATGCGCCGCTTCTTGATGACGTACAGGATGCTCGGCGGTCCGAGCAACGTTCCCCGCTGGCGCACGACGTAGAGCGCCTTGGCCAGGATCTCCGGGGGCGGGGCGGCGGCCTTGAAATACTGGGCTTTGGCCTCGTCGACGGCTTGTTGCAGATCGTTCACGTAGGCTTTTTGCGAATAGGCGACCGGGCCGCCCCGGGGCAGTTGGGAACGCAGCCGCGCGTTGAGGTCGGTCACGTCCGCGTTGCTGGTCGGTGCCGGCGTCGGACCCGCGCGGGGCGGCGGGACGGCCCGCGGCGCGGCGAGGGCGACCGGTGAAGCGCCGTGCGCCGGGGTGACGAGGGGTCCCGGTTCTCCCGGCCGGGCGCTACGCACCGGCCCGGGCCTCGCGGCCGAGCGCACGGGCCCGGGCGTCGCACTGCCGGCAGCCGGGGCGGCCCGCGTCGCCGACGTCGCGACCGGTGCCGTCGCTGCCGGTGCCGGCCCAGCGGTCGCGGGCGGCGCGGGACGGGCAGTCGCGGGCGGCGCGGGCCGGGCGGTCGCGGGCGGTGCGGGACGGACGGTCGCCGCGGCGACCGGCGCAAGCGTTGCGGCCCGGGTGGGCTCGGCGCTCGGACGCGCCAGCGGGGCAGGCGTCACCGGCACAGGGCGCGCGAGCGGCACCGGCGTCACAAGCACGACCCGAGGACGCGCCGTTGGTACGGCGCTTGGGGCGGGCGTCGCACGCGCCGCCGGCGGCGGCGCGGTCGGCGCTTCCGTCGGACGCGCCGTCGGGCGTTCCGGGGGCGGTGCGGTCGGCGGCGTGGTGGGAGCGAGCGTCGGGCGTGCCGTCGGAGCTTCGGTCGGAACGGCAGTCGGCAGCGCGGTCGGAACCGGCGTCAGCCGCAGGGTCGGCATCGCCGTCGGCGGGACGGTCGGCGCGACCGTCGGACGAACGGTCGGCAGCACGGTCGGAGCGGCGGTCGGCGGAAGGCTGACCTCGACCGTCGGCGCGACCACCGGAGCCGGGGCCGGCGTCGGGAGCAAGGTCGCGGCGGCCAGCGGGCTCGGCTCGAACCTCGGCTGCTCCGTTTGCAGCGGGGCCAGCGCAGCGACCCGCGGCGGCATCGGCAATCCGTGCGGGCCCGGCTTGGAGAGCTCCGGCCGACGCGGCGCGCTCCGGGCGACCCGAGGACGCGCCGGGACCGGCGGCCTTAAAATCGCCGGCGCGACCCTCGCCGGCCGCCGGGGCGGCTGCCGGCGAGGTTCTCGTCGAACCGGCGGAGCAACGGGGGTGGGGCTTGCGTTGGAGCGCGTGCGCGCTGCGCTCGGCACCTGCTCGGTGCTGACCGCGAAGTTCTCCTCGGATGAGGACGAGCCCGCGCCGCCCGACAGCGGCACGATCAGCCGCACCCCGAAGAAAAGCGCCACGAGCAGATGGACGGCAATGGAAATGATATACGCGACGCTCAGGCGCCGGCGCATCCCCGCTTCCTTGCGCCGGTGAGACTGCAGCACGGTTGGGCCATTCGCGCAGGGAGCTGAACGCACTGCATGCGAACGCGGGTGAGCCTATGAGCGAGATTGTGCGCAAACGTACGAAGATCGTAGCGACGATCGGGCCCGCGTCGCACGACCCGCAGACCTTGCGCGCGCTCGTGTGCGCCGGGCTCAACGTCGCGCGGCTCAATTTCTCGCACGGCACGCACGAAGAGCATCGGGCCGTCATCACCGACATCCGCAAGATCGCGCGCGAGCTCGACGTGCAGATCGGCGTGCTGCAAGATTTGCCCGGTCCGAAGGTTCGCACCGGGCCGCTGGGTCACGGCATCTCCGCCGTGCGGCTCGAGACGGGCTCGCACTTCACGCTCTCGACGCATCCGGTCGTCGGCACCGACGCCGGCGTCAGCGTCACCTACGCCGATCTGGGCCGCGACGTCGAGGCCGGCAAGCGCATCTATTTAGCGGACGGCGCGATCGCGTTACGCGTGCTGGCGACCAGCGTCGAGACGATCCAGACGCGCGTGGAAGTCGGCGGCGATCTGCGCGCGGCGCAAGGCGTCAGCTATCCCGACGGCAAGCTTGGGATCGCGGCGATGACCGAACGCGATTTCGAGCATCTCGCCTTCGGGCTCGAGTGCGACGTCGACTGGGTCGCCGTCTCGTTCGTGCGCGGACCCGACGACATCTCGCGCGTCAAAGCGTTCATCGCCGAGCACGGCAAGAACGTGCCCGTGATCGCCAAGATCGAGCGCCAGCAAGCCCTTGAGAACCTCGACGGGATCATCGAGGTCGCCGACGGGATCATGGTCGCGCGCGGCGACCTCGGCATCGAGATCCCGCTCGAGCGCGTGCCCCTGGTGCAGAAGGATTTGATCGCACGCGCCAACCGCGCCTCCAAGCCGATCATCACGGCGACGCAGATGCTCGAGTCGATGATCGCGAGCCCGCGTCCGACGCGCGCTGAAGCAGCCGACATCGCCAACGCGATCCTCGACGGGACCGACGCGATCATGCTCTCAGCCGAAACGGCGCGCGGCGCCTATCCCGTCGAAGCCGTCAGCATCATGTCCACGATCGCCCGCGAGATCGAACGAGCGTACCCGCACGAGGAGCTGCACGCGCGGCGCATCCACCTCAACGGTTACACGGTTCCGACGTCGATCGCCGCCTCGGCAGTCCGCATGTCCGAGGAGCTGGGCTTAGGCTTCATCGTAACCGGCACCTCGACCGGCATCGCGCCGCGCCACGTCGCCTCGTTCCGGCCGCGCGCGCGCATCATCACGATGACCGCCAACCCCGAGATCGCTCGGCGCATGACGCTGGTCTGGGGCGTCGAGGCCTTCATCGTCGAGCGCTACAGCTACTTCGAGACGCTGATCGACATCTCCGAAGCGCGCATGATTCGGGAGAACTTGGCCAAGAGCGGCGACACGATCGTGTTCACCTCGGGCATGCCGATCGGCGGAAACGTCACAAACCTAGTCAAGATCCACCAAATTCAATAGCCGAACCTCCCTTGTATTTCGCGAACCGTCACGTGATTGTTGCGGCGATGTCGCGCGCCGTAACACTTTTGCCGGAGGCTGAGCCGAGCTCGCGGCGCTTGCGGACCTCGACCTCGAGCGCGAACCGGCCGATCGCCACGAGCTCGGCTGAGGAGGTCCGGCGCGCACTCCGGCCTGCGGCACGCTGACGGCGAACCCCGCCTGGGCGCGAGCCATGCAACCTCGCCACATGCCGCTCGCCTCCTAAGTTGCGGTCCTACGCGAGCACTTTCTTCGGTCGTCCGCCTTTCGCACCGTTCGCGCGGGCAGCGGCAACCTTTGCCGCCGATCGTGCCTTTCCACCGCGGCTCTGCGCGTCGAACCCAAGCAAATCACGTAAGAGCCCCGGAACTGAGATATCGACGTGAAGCTCGCGCTGTTCGAGTGTCCCGCCATCTGGCGTCAGCCGGACCGCGCGAATCTGAGAAGGAGTCGCGGCTGCAAGTTCCGCGATCATCTTGGCGGGAATTCTCACTGCGAGCCCGGCCGCCACATCGACGGCGTCGCTCTGCACGGCTGCGACCCGTTCGCCGAGCGCTTGCAGCTCGCTCCCGTAGCGTGCCGAGCCCGCAAGCGCCCAGGCGGCCGCGCCGAGCGCATCGACCGCAGCCGTCTCTCCCTCCGCGAGCGCGCCGTGCGCCGCGCTCAACGCGGCGGCGATCCGTGCTGCGTTCGGTGGAGGTGCGCTCCGATCCGAGGGACACACGATCGACTTCCTGCGAACGCCGGAGCCGGGCGAGCCCCCGACGCTCGGCGGCGGCGTGGCTGCCGGCGTGACCTACCGGGTCGCGCGCGGCAGCCACGCGCTCGAGAAGATCAGCTATCCGCGCTGAGCGCGGGCCGCTCCCAAGAGACGGCGCACTTCGTCGTCGCCGACCTGGCTGAAATCGTCGTACCAGCTCCCGACGCCGTCGAGCAGCGAAGGCGTTTCGACCGTCACCACCGCGTCGGCGTGGCGCTCGATCGCGGCGCAGGTCTCGGGCGGAGCGACGGGGACGGCGACCACGATCCGCTTCGGTCCCTGTTCGCGCAGGGCGGTCAAGGCGGCCAGCATGCTCGAGCCCGTTGCCAAACCGTCGTCGACGAGCACGACCGTCTTGCTGCGCACGCTCGGAAAAGAACGATCGTCGCGGTAGAGCTGTTCGCGCCGCTCGAGCTCGACTCGCTCGCGCGCGATCGCGGCCTCGACGCACTCAGGCGTGATGCGTAACCGTTCGACGATTCGCCGGTCGAACACGGTGAAGCCCCCGCTCGCGATCGCGCCCATCGCAAGCTCCTCGTGCCCCGGCACGCCGAGCTTGCGGACCGTGAACACGTCCAAACGGACCCCGAGCGCTAGCGCGACTTCGTAGCCGACCGGAACGCCGCCTCGCGGCAGGGCCAGCACGACCGCATCCGCGCTCTCGAGCGGAAGCTCGCGCAGCCGCTGCGCAAGCTCCTTGCCCGCCGCGCGACGATCCTGGAAACGCCGGCGCAGAGGTTGGAACATCTAGCCACACTTCCCGGAGGCGCGCTCCACCCATCAGTATAGCGCGTGCATCGGAAGGCCGGGTGAAGCGCCTCGGTGCTACACCAGGGCCTCGGCCGGGGTGCCCACGATTCGGTCGTAGAGCTCGCAGTAGCGCGCGACGACGACCTCGCGGTCGTAACGTTGCCGGGCGGCCTCACGCTGGCTCATCGCACCGCTCCAAGCCGCGTCGATGTCGGACCATGCGGCCTGGATTCCGTCGGCGAAGCCTTGCGGGTCGTTGGGCACGAGCCAGCCGGTCTCGAACTCGCGCAGCGTGTCGGCCAGCGCGCCGGCGTTGGCGGCGATCACCGGCACGCCCCAGACCAACGCTTCGAGCAACGGCTGCGGCTCGGCGTTGCGCGACGCGGGCACCAGCAGCAGGTCGATCCCGGCGAACATCGCGGCCGGCGCGACGTCGCCGCACAGCTTGACCACCTCGGGGACTTTCTCGAAGCGCGCATGCGCGCTGACGAACTGCCGCGCGGGCCCGCTTCCGGCGATCTCCAAGCGCGCGTCGGGCGCGTCGCGGCGCACGATCGCGAGCGCCT
Organism: Vulcanimicrobiaceae bacterium; assembly: GCA_052267165.1. Lineage (GTDB taxonomy): Bacteria > Vulcanimicrobiota > Vulcanimicrobiia > Vulcanimicrobiales > Vulcanimicrobiaceae > CAWICD01. Next base: position 350,841 of record JBKQHO010000039.1, read on the forward strand.
CGATCGCCGTCCGCCAGGCGCGTTCAACGCCGGCGAGCTTGCCGATCCAGCCCAAGACCGGGCCCGCCCGGCCGGGCGGCCGGCCCACCTCGCGGCTGTCGAGCGGCGGGGCCGCAACGCTGTGCGGGATGACGGCGACCGAGTCTTCGTCGAGCGCGAAGCGCTTCTCGAGCGAGCGCGCGAGCGCCGGATAGGCTGCGGTGAGCCGCGCGGCGCGTTGCGCGTACTGCGGAAAGCGCAGCTCGAGCATCTTGCGCGGAACCTCGTGCTCGCGCAACGGATCGTGGAACGAGGTGATCGTGCGCGAGGCGTATTCCTGCGGGAAGGTTCCCAGCGCCGCAGCGGCTGCGGCAAAGCCGTGCACGTGCACGACGTCCGGACGGAAACGCTCGACGGCCTCACGCAGATTCCGCAACGCCAGCGCCATGCGCAGGATCCCGAGCGGCTCCCAAACGTGGAGCCGAAGCCCCAGCGGCGCGAACAGCGGCTGCCACGCCTTCGCCGCGAGCACTTCAATTTGGTAGTCTTCGCCCAAGCCGATGCAAAGTTGCTGCACGTCCCGCGCCATCGCCTCGCCCTGCGGCGAGACGAGTACGAGCACGTTGGTGCGCTTCACGCTTGCGCCCGGCTCGAGGCTTTGTGCGAACGCACTTCGCCGATGAGCGTCGAGGCGTGCTCGAGCGCGACCGCGGCCGCGCTTCCCGAGAGCATCCGCGCGATCTCTTCGGGGACCGCCCGTTGCTCGTCGAGCGGCACCAGTTCGATCACCGTGTTTCCCTCCGCTTCGCGTTTGCGCAGTGAATAGTGCAGGTCGGCCCAAGCCGCGATCTGCGCGAGGTGCGTCACGCACACGACCTGCGTCGTGCGGGCCAGCGCGCCCAACCGTACTCCGACGGCATTAGCCGTCGCACCGCCGATGCCCGCGTCGATCTCGTCGAAGACGAGCGCCGTCCGTTCGCGCCGGCCGGTCACGACGACGACGAGTGCGAGCAGGACGCGCGAGCGCTCGCCGCCGGAAGCCGCTTTGGCGAGGGTTCGAACCGGTTCGCCCGGATTCGGCGAAAGCGCGAACTCGACGCGCTCGGCGCCGCTCGGTCCGATCTCTTCGAGCGGCTCGAGCAACGCCGCGAAGCGCGCGGCCGGCATCGCAAGCGCGCCTAGCTCAGCGGCGACGCGCGCCTCGAGCCGTCCGGCGGCTTCGACCCGCAGCGCCGTCAGCGCGCGGGCTTCGGACGCCAGTTCCGCGCGGGCCCGCTCGAGCTGGGCCGCGAGCTGCGCGCGGCGCTCGTCGCGGGTCTCGTCGAGCTCGAGCGTCAGCGCGAAGCCGGCGCGCGCGGCGAGCACCTCGTCGAGCGTCCCGCCGTACTTCTTCTTCAAGCGCTCGATCAGATCGAGCCGCGCCCCGAGCATTTCGAGCTCGGCGGGATCGAACTCGGTTCGGTCGAGCGCGCGCGCGACCTCGGCCGCCAAATCGACGGCGTCGCTCTGCACGGCGGCGACCCGTTCGCCGAGCGCTTGCAGCTCGCTGCCGTAGCGTGCCAAGCCCGCAAGCGCCCAGGCGGCCGCGCCGAGCGCATCGACCGCGGCCGTCTCTCCCTCCGCGAGCGCGCCGTGCGCCGCGCTCAACGCGGCGGCGATCCGTTCGGCGTTCGCCAGAAAGTCGCGCCGCTCGCGCAGCCGCGCGTCTTCGCCGGGTTGCGGCGCCGCCTCGTCCATCTCGCGCAGGGCGAAGCGCGCGAACTCGAGCTCTGCCAACGCACGGCCGGCACGCTCGCTCGCCGCTCGCACCTCGTTCGCGAGCGCCGCCACCTCGGCATGCCGCTCGGCGACGGCCGCGCGGCGCCGCAGCGCCTGCGGGCCGGCGAAGCGGTCGAGCAGGTCGAGTTGATAGGCCGGCGTGAGCAAACGCTGCTGTTCGTCCTGCCCGATGCGATCGACCAGCAGGTCGCCGAGCGCGCGGAGCTGCGCCGCGCCGGCGGGGCGCCCGTTGATGCGCGCCGACGATTTACCGGAGGGTGCGATCTCGCGCGCGACGATCGCGAGCTCGCCCTCGTCGAGCTCAAAGCCGTCGGCTGCGAACTGTGCGCGCAGCGCCTCGTCGGGCTCGAGCTCGAGCGTGGCCCGAGCGCGGGCCGCGCCTTGCCGCACGACGTCGGCCGACGACCGTTCGCCGAGCGCAAAGGCGAGCGCGCCGAGCAGCATCGTCTTGCCCGATCCCGTCTCGCCGGTGCAGGCCGTGAAGCCGTCCGCGAACGTCAGTTCCGCATGCGCGATCAGCCCGAAGTCGTCGATCGAGAGCCGAACGAGCCGCGGCGCCTGCATTAACGTGCAATCACGTCGTCGAGCGGTCTTTGAGCGGCGCGTTCCAGCGCAGCTTCCACTCCAACAGCGTGAAGAAATCGAGCGGCGCGCGGCGCGCGAACAAGACCTGCAGCGGATAGCGGGTGACGACGACGCGATCGCCCGGATAGAGGTCGTCGACTTTCATTCCGTCGGCTTCGAGGTCGACCACGTGCGACTCGGCGTCGAAGACGAGCTCGATGTGCGCGGTGTCGGGAACGACGAGGGGACGCGAGAAGAGCGTGTGGGGCAGCAGCGCGACGACGCCGAGCGCGGCGACGTCCGGCGCGAGGATCGGGCCTCCGGCCGATAGCGAATAGGCCGTCGAGCCGGTCGGCGTCGCGACCGCGATGCCGTCGGCCGGCACGAACGCCGCCTCCTTGCCATTGATGAACAATCCGAACGGCATCATGTGCGGCGTCGTGCGGCGGACGACGATGTCGTTGAGCGCGAAGTGCTGTTTGCCGTGCACTTCGGCGCGCAGCGCAGTGCGCTCGTCGATCGTGAAGCCGGCGCGAACGATCTCCGGCAGCCGGTCGAGCTGATCGGGCGCACCGTCCATCTCGGTGAGGAAGCCCAGCCGCCCGGTGTTGATGCCGAAAAGCGGAATGCTCAGCGGCGCTGCGATCCGCGCCGCGCGCAACAGCGTGCCGTCGCCGCCGATCGTGATCAGCAAGATCGCGTTTTGGAAGCTCGCGCCTTCCGAGGAGATGCCGAGCGCGCGCTCTTGATCGTCACAGAACGCGACGTCGAAACCCGCGGCGCGCAGCGTCCGCGCGACCGTGACTGCGGTTTGGCGCGCATGCTCGCGCATCAGATCGACGTAGAGCGCGACCGTGCCGGTCTGCGGACGGACGACGACGGCCATCAGTCGGCCACCACGGCGCGCTCGAGCGCCGCGTCGTCGAAGGCCGCGCCGGCGCGGCGCACGAGCATGAAGAACTCGACGTTCCCGGCGGGCCCACGCAAGGGCGAGCGCGTCACGGCGACCGGAACGAGGTCGAGCGCCGCCAGCGCCGCGCGCGTCTCGGCCAAGATCGCCCGGTGCACCGCCGGGTCGCGCACAACGCCGTTGCTCCCCAAGCGCGCGCGGCCGGCCTCGAATTGGGGCTTGACCAGCGCGACCAACGCGCCGCCGGCCGCCAGGAAAGCTCGGGCACGGGCGATCAGGGTCACGACCGAGATGAACGACGCGTCGATGCTCACGACGTCGAACTGAGGCCCGAACGCGTCGTCCGGCAGCAACCGAAAATTCGTGCGCTCGACGACCGTGACGCGCGGGTCGTCGCGCAACGCGAGAGCGATTTGCCCGTAACCGACGTCGAGCGCCGTCACGTGCGCGGCGCCGTGCGCGAGCAGAGCGTCGGTAAAGCCGCCGGTCGAGGCGCCGACGTCGAGCGCACGCGCGCCGCTCACGTTCAGAGCGAAGTCGCGCAGGGCCGCTTCCAGCTTCTCGCCCCCGCGGCTGACGTAGGGCCGGGCACGTGCGACGTCGAGCACAGCGCTCGGGCGAACGGTCGTGCCCGGCTTGGTCAGCGGCCGTCCGTCGACCCGCACGCGTCCGGCGATGATCAGCGAGCGCGCGCGCGAGCGCGTTACCCCGGCCTGTTCGGCGACGACCTCGTCGAGGCGCTGACCGGACGGCATCTCAGAACGAAAGCTGATCGGACGGCGCGACGGCCTGCGCGCCGTTGCCGGAGGCCGCGTCGACCGCCGACTGCGCGCTCTTGAGAAGCTCTTCGCATTTGCGTGCGAGCTCGCGGCCCTCGCGAAAGAGGCGCACCGAGTCGTCGAGGCCGACGCCCCCGCCCTCGAGCTCCTTGACGATCGCTTCGAGCCGCTCCAGCGCCTGCTCGAACTCGCCCGATCTCTTTTCAGCCATCTTGCGTCGTTGCTTCGACCCTGGCGGTCAACCTACCGCGTGAAACCTGCGCTTCGACCAGCTCGCCGGGTGCGACGTCCGCGGCGTCGGCGACGACCCGGCCGTTGTGGCGTACGATAGCGTATCCCTGTTGCAGGATCGTTTCGGGGTTCTTGCCTTCCAGGCGCGCAGTCCAGAGGGCGAGCCGGTGAGCTGCGCTTTGCAGACGAGCGGCCGTCGTGCCATCGAGCTTGCGAGCGGCGTCGTCCGCATCGCGCCGCGCGGTCGTCAGGCGGGTCGCGATGCGCGCGCCCAGCGCTTCGCGCAAGCCGGTGACGCGCGCCGCGCGCGCGGCCAACTGAGCCCGCGGATCGTGCTGCGCCAGACGCCGTTCGAGGTCGCGCAAGTACAGGTCGTTGCGGCGGATGATCTCGCGCTCGGCGCTCACGACGCCGGTCAACAGCCGGTCGACGCGTTCTTCGAGCACGTCGCTGACGCGTTCGAAGCGCTGCAGATAGGCCGAGTCGGCGGCGCGCCGCAGCCGAGAGCGGCGCTCGTCGATGCGATGCTGCAGCGAGGCACGCAAACGCGCGCGCGTGTCGCGCAACAGCTGCGGGAACGCCGCGAAGCCGGCGACGAGCGATTCGCCGGCGGCCGTCGGCGTCGCCGCTTCTCGGTCCGCGACGTCGTCGGCGATGTGATGGTCGCCCTGATGGCCGATCGCCGTCACGACGGGCACCCGCGACGCGGCGATCGCCCGCGCCACGCTCTCGTCGTTGAAGGGCAGGCGATCTTCGTCGGAGCCGCCGCCGCGCGCCAGCACGACGACGTCGATGTCGAGCCGCCCCGCCTGCGCCAGCGCGCGCGCGATCGATTCCGCCGCGTTCTGCCCTTGCACCGCGGTCGGCACGAAGCGCACGTCGACGTGCGGCGCCTTGGCGCGCAGGATCGCGAGAAAGTCGCGCGCGCCTTCAGCCTCGCGCGACGAGACCAGCGCGATCCGGAACGGATAGCGCGTAATCGGCCGCTTGCGCACGCCGTCGAAGAGCCCTTCGGCTTCGAGCTTGCGCTTCATCCGCTCGTAAGCGGCGGCCAAACGGCCGGCGCCGACGAGCTGAACGCTGGTCACGTTGAGCTGGTATTGACTGCGGCCTTCATAGAGGCCGAGCGAACCGAACGCCGTCGCCTCGAGGCCGTTCTCCAGGGGCGGAAGATCGGGTGCGAAAGCGCTGCGCACGAAGCACTTGAGGACGGCGCCGCTGGGTTCCTTGAGACCGAAATACACATGTCCGATGGTCGAGCGGCGCGACAACTCGGTAAGCTCGCCGCGCACGCCGAGGTCCAGCAGGCGCGGATCCTTCAAGAGGCTGCGCCGCACGTAGTTGACCAGCTCCAACACGCCCCAAACCTTGGGCGTCGGCACCGGCTGGCTCAATGGCCGCCCTTTTCCGCCGCGGCCGCCTCGGGCGTCTCGAGGTCGACGGACGAGAGCCCGGCACGCTCGGCGGCCGGCGGGGCCGCTGCGGCTTTCACGCGTCTGGGCGGCGCTTGCACGCGCGGTGCCGCGGCGACCGGGGCGACGGTGCTGAGGGCAGCCGGTGCTTTGTCCGGCGCGGCGGTGGCGCTGTACGAAGGCTGCCAGATCCCCGTCCCGTTCGCGCACGATCCGCTCGGTTCGGTTCCGGTGACGTAGTACTCGGCCTTCTTCGAGGTGCGGCACAAGGCGAGCTTGTGGACTTCGGTGACCGGCAAGGCGAAGTCGTGCTTGGCGACGTGCAGCAAGGCCGCTTTCATGAAGCGTGCCCAGGTGCGCGCCGGGATGTTGCCGCCGTACGACTCGTTCATGCGCGTGTAGTCGTCGTTACCCAGCCACACCGCCGCGACCAAATCGGGCGTGTAGCCGACGAACCACGCATCGCGATAATCGGAGGTGGTTCCGGTCTTGCCCGCCGCGGGTCGCCCGATCTGCGCGTTGGGATAGCCGGTCCCCTCGTTGATGACGCTTTCGAGCATCGAGGTCATGACGTAGGCCGTGCCCGCGGAGACGACTTCGGTCTCCTGCGGGAAGCGATCGTCGAGAATGGTGGCGCCGAACGCGTCTTTGACCAAGCGGATCGGCGTCGGATCGACGTGCACGCCTTCGTCGGCGAGCGTGGCGTAGCCGCTGGCCATGTCCAGCGGCGAGACGACGGAGCTGCCGAGCGCGAGCGAGAGGTTGGGCTCGAGCGGCGCGGTGACGCCCATGCGGTGCGCGTAGGCGATCACGCGGTCGATCCCGAGCTGATCGGCGAGCTTGACGGCGACCACGTTGCGCGATTGCGCCAGCGCGTAGCGCAGCGTGATCGGGCCAAAATAGCGTCCGTCGTCGTCGGTCGGATGCCACGCCGTTCCGTCGCCGTTGGGATAGCTGATCGGCCCGTCGTCGACGACCGCGCTCGGCGTCATGCCGCTGTCGATCGCCGCCGTGTAGACGAAGACTTTGAAGGATGAACCCGGCTGACGCATGGCCTGCCAGGCGCGGTTGAACTGATTGTCCAGCGAGAAGCCCGAGCCGCCGACCAGCGCAACGATCTCGCCGGTCGTCGGCCGGATTGCGACGAGCGCCGCTTGGTGCGCGCCGATCCCTTCAGCCTCCGCGTGGTTCACGCCCCAGCGCACCGCCTCTTGGGCCAGGTCCTGAAGGTGCGGATCGAGGGTCGTATCGACGTCGAGGCCGCCCTCGAGCACGGCCTTCTCTCCGAAGGTTTGATTGAGCACGTGGTTGACGTAGGTCGTGAAATACGGATAGCGATACGATTGCAAACCCGTCGGCCGTTCGCCGATGAGCTGGAGCGGCGCGTTCTCGGCCTCGCGCCTCTGCGCGGGCGTGATGTAGCCGGCCGCGGCCATGCGCGCGAGCACGTGATCCTGGCGTTCCCTCGCTCTCCCGAGATTGACGTACGGCGAATAGGCCGACGGTGCCGCGGGCAAGCCGGCCAGCATCGCGGCCTGCGCGATCGACAAGCGTCCGACGTCGGTTCCGAAATAGGTGTGCGAGGCCGCTTCGATTCCGTAAGCGCCGGCGCCGAAATAGATCAAATTGAGATAGCGTTCGAGGATCTCGTCCTTGGTGTAGTAGCGCTCGATCTCCATTGCGAGCAGCGCTTCTTGGATCTTGCGCGAGAACGAGACTTGGTTGGAAAGGAAGAGCGCGCGCGCCAGCTGCTGCGTGATCGTCGAAGCGCCCTGGAAGCCTTGGTGCTGATAGTCGGCCAGCGCCGCGCGCGCGATGCCGTAGAAATCGACGCCGTGATGCGTGTAGAAATTGCGGTCCTCCGTCGCGACGAACGCGTGGCGCACCATCAGCGGGACCTTTGAGATCGGCACCCAGATGCGGTTCTCGGTGTAGAGCGAGGCGATGACCGAGCCGTCGCGCGCGTAGACGCGCGTCGTGCGCGAAGGCTGGAAGTCGGCCATCTTGCTGATGTCGGGCAGGTTGCGCGAGTACGCGTAGACGATGCCCGCAAACGTTCCCACGGCGAACAGGACGATCAGGAACGCGAGCGTCAGCACCGTCGAGACGATGCGCCCGAGCACGCCGAGTTGGCGCCGGCGGCGGCGCCGCGCGGCAATCGTGGTCACGCGACCTCGCTCGCGCTCGCCAGCACGCCGTTGACGAAGCGTCCCGACTCCTCCGTCGAGAACTTCTTGGCGAGCTCGACGGCCTCGTTGATGACGACCGCGCGCGGTGTTTCGGGACGGTAGCGCATCTCGTAGACGCCCATGCGCAGCACCAGCCGGTCGACCGTCGGGAGGCGCTCGAGGGTCCAGCCCACGAGCAGCGGCGCGATGAGCGCGTCGCTCTGCGCAACGTGCTCGAGCGTGCCCAGCACCAATTCCTTGACGAAGCTGCGCTGGTCGTCGACGTCCGTGCGGTCGAGCGTCTGACCGAGCGCCTCGGCCGGATCGTGTTTGCCGACCTCGACGCTGAAGAGCGTCTGCAAGGCCAGCTCGCGCGCGAAGCGGCGCGTCATCGATCCGCCGTCGAGGCCGCCGCAAACGACGGCAAGTAGTCGATCGAGACGCCGCCCGCCTGGAATCGCTCGTCCTCGAGCACCTCGCGGCAGATGCCGAGCGTCGTGTTGATCCCGCCGATGTGCGTGTCGGCCAAGGCGCACGACATGCGCCGCAGCGCTTCGTCGCGGGTCGCGCCGTGCGCGACGATCTTGGCGAGCAGCGAGTCGTAGAACGGCGGAATGTCGAGGCCGGCGTACGCGTGCGAGTCGACCCGGATCCCGGGGCCGCCGGGGAGCACGACCTCGCTGAGCTGGCCGGCCGCCGGCGCGAAGCCGTTCGAGCCTTCCTCCGCGTTGATCCGGCACTCGATGGCGTGCCCGCGCGCCTGCAGCTTCGCTTGCTCGAAGGTCAGATGGTAGCCGGCCGCCACGCGGATCTGCTCTTTGACCAAGTCGACCCGGAAGAGCAGCTCGCTGACGGGATGCTCGACCTGGATGCGCGTGTTCATTTCCATGAAATACACGTCGTCGCCGTCGACCAAGAACTCCAGCGTGCCGGCGCTCGAATAGCGCACCGCCCGCGCCGCCTCGAGCGCGGCTTCGTGCAAACGCGTTCGCGTCCGGTCTGAAAGCAATGGAGCCGGGGCTTCCTCGATCAGCTTTTGGTGGGAAGGCTTCTGCACCGAACAGTCGCGCTCGCCCACGTGGACCACGTTGCCGAACGTGTCACCGATGATTTGAACCTCGACGTGGCGCGGGCGCGCGATCAGCTTTTCCATGTAGAGGCGGCCGTCTTTGAAGTTTGCCTCGGCCTCGGCTTGCGCGGTCCCGAAGGCGTGCTCGAGCTCTTCGGGCGTTGTAACGGCGCGCATGCCCTTGCCGCCGCCGCCGGCCGTCGCCTTGAGCATGACCGGATAGCCGAGCTCGTCGGCCGCCGCCAACGCCTCCGCCGGCGAAGCCAGGATGGCGGTCCCCGGGGTCGTCGGCACCTTCGCTTCGCGCATCAGCGCCTTGGCCGTCGCCTTGTCGCCCATCTTCGCAATCACCTCGGGCGTCGGGCCGATGAAGGCCAGGCCGTGGTCGGCGCAGATCTCCGCGAAGCGCGCGTTCTCCGCCAAGAACCCGTAGCCCGGATGGATGGCGTCGGCGCCCGAGATGAGCGCGGCCGAGATGATGTTGGGGATGTTCAGATACGAACGGGCGACCGGCCCCGGCCCCACGCAAAAGCTTGCGTCGGCGTTGCGGACGTGCAGCGAGCTGCGGTCGGGCTCGGAGAAGATGGCGACCGTCTCGAGCCCGAGCTCGTGCGCGGCGCGGTTGACTCGCAGCGCGATCTCGCCGCGGTTGGCAATCAGAATCTTGCGAAACATGTCGGCGTCCGGGAGTCTACGCTTCTTCGATCGCGAACAGCGGCTGTCCGTACTCGACCGGCTGACCGTCGCTGATGAAGACCCGCGCGACCCGTCCGGGCCCCGCGGTTCGAATCGGGTTGCGGATGCCCAGCGACTCCACGTAGGCCAGCGCCCGGTCCTCGTCGACCAGCGCCCCTTCGCTCACGGTCGGGCGCGACAAACGCACGATACCGACGAACTCTGCCTTCAACAAGCTCGTCGCCGGACCACCCTCCTGGGGCACCACGCCGTTGCTGATGCCGCCTACGCCGAGCGCACGGGTCGGCGCGAACTCGAGCGGCGCGGCCGGCTGCTCCGCACGCGGTCCGCGACGCACGTCGATCTCGAGTTCGTCCTCCTCGAGGCGGAAGCGAACGAGCCCGCTGGATGCGCAGAAGGCGGCAGCTCCTCGAACGCGCTCGAGCGTTTGGTCCCAATCCACAACCCCAGGGCTTCGAGCCGGTGCAGGACCTATCCGCTCGATCGAGGCGCGCTCCGACTCGGGCAGCAAGAGGTAGGCGGCCTCGAAGGCCGGCTCGATCTCAGCCAGCGGGCCGAGCGCGAAGGCCCGCTCCAGCAGCCGGGCGTGCGGGATGACGAGGTCCGGCTCGTCTACCACCAAGTCGTCGTAGGCCAGGATGTCGAGGTCGATCACGCGCGGACCCCAGCGGTAGGTCGCGACTCGTCCGAGCTCGACCTCGATCCCCTTGAGCTTGACCAGTAGCTCCCGCGGTTCGAGCCAGGTGTCGAGCAGGGCCGCCGCATTGACGAAGTCGGCCTGGCGGGCAACGCCCCACGGCGTGGAGCGGTAAAGCGACGAGCGCGACACGACCGTGCCGAGCGAGGTGAGGGCAGCCAGAGCGTTCTCGACGGTGTCGGCCGCATCACCGACGTTGGAGCCGATTCCGATGCGAGCTATCGCCATGCCGGCTCCCTCCGCCCGCTCATCCCCGGGCCGCCGAGACTCCGCCCTCGCGCGACGCATGCAGGGTCACCGACGGCGTCGCACCACCCAGGAGCGCCGGCTTGCCGATGCTCACGCTAGCGGCGACGACCCGCTGGTCGGCCAGCAGCGAACGCAAGATCTCGTCGCCCAGGCGCTCGAGCAGCGCGTACGAGTGCTCTTGCACGATCGCCAAGACCCGCGCATGAACGGCCGCGTAGTCGAGCGTGTCCGTCAGCCGGTCGCTGGTTCGTGCCTGGGTCAGGTCGAGCTCGAGCTCGAGCTCGAGGTCGAACGGCTGCGCTTGGTCTCGCTCGCCGGCGAGCGCGCCGTGCCTGCCGTACGCGCGGATGCCGCGCACGGCGATGCGGTCCCGGCCGGCGTTCACAGCTGCTCCGACCAACCCGCGGGGCGCGTTCCGCGCACGATGGCGTCGGCGACCTGCGTGACGTCGCGCATCTCTGCAACGTCGTGCACGCGGACGACGTCGATGCCGGCCGCGACCGCGAGCGCGATCGTGGCAGCCGTGCCGTAGCCGCGTTCGTTGACCGCGCGCCCCGTCAGCTTGCCGAGCGTCGATTTGCGCGACGTCCCGAGCAGGGTCGGAAAGCCGAGGGCGACGATGCGCTCGAGCGCGCCCAGGATCGCCAGATTGTGCTCGGCGAGCTTTCCGAAGCCGATCCCCGGATCGAGAATGACCTGGTCGCGCGCGAGCCCGGCGCTCACCGCTCGCAGCGCTTGGCGCTCGAGATACGCGAGGACCTCGTCGACGATCGCGCGCTCGTAGATCGGCACGCGTTTGTTGTGCATGACGACGACCGGCACGTCGCACTCGAGCGCCGTCGCCAAGAGCTCGTCGTCCAAGCCCCAGATCGAGTTGAGCATGTCGCCGCCGGCGCGGTGGGCCGCCGCGAAGACGTCGGGCTTGAAGGTGTCGATCGAGACGACTGCCTGGGGCAAGCGCGCTCGCACGCCTTGCACGACCGGAATGAGCCGGCGCCGCTCTTCGAACGCGTCGATCGGAGCGTGTCCGGGTCGCGTGGACTCCGCGCCGACGTCGATGATGTCGGCGCCCAGCGCCTCGAGCTCGAGCGCGCGCGCGATCGCGCCCTCGGGGTCGGGCCGGCCGTCGCCCGAGAACGAGTCGGGCGTCGCGTTGACGATGCCCATAAGATATGTGCGGGCGCCCCACGCGAAGCGCCGGCCACGGGCGGTGAGCGCTCCGCGCTCGGCGTTAGTTACGCGAGCGTTCGCCGACATTCTCGAACCACCAGTCTCGCAAGAGGCCCGCGACGAACGTCGAGCCCGTCACGACCACGATATGCGACGCGTCGGCGTTGCGCCGCGCGATGGAGAGCGCTTCGGTCGGATCGGAGATCGCGCGCGCGCTGACCCCGGCGAGTTGCGCGATGTTGACGAGCCGCAGCGGACGCGCCGCGGTGCGCCCTGCCGTCTCGAACGAGGTGAAGATGAACGACGCCGGCAGGTCGAACCACGGCCGCAAGATTCCGGCTGCGTCCTTGGTTTCGGTGATCGCGACGATGAAGGCGAAGCGCCGGCCCGGAAACGTCTCGGCGAGCGCGTCGGCGAGACTCTGCGCCTTGTCGGGATTGTGCGCCACGTCGAACAAGACGCTGGGGAAGCCGGGAAAGAACTCCATTCGGCCGGGGATGACGAGCTGCGCGAACGCGCGTTCCACGACCTCGATCGAGGGACGCAGGTCCGCGCTCAACCGTTCGAGTGCGACGAGCGCCGTCGCCGCGTTGCGCTGTTGGAAGCTGCCGAGGACGGGCAGCTCGAGCTCGTACGTCCCGCGCTCCGTCGTCACCGCGAACGATTGCCCGTACGGCTCGCTCTTGCGCGGCTCGACGCGCGCGCCGTCCGAGACGGCGAAGAAGGGCGCCCCGGCGACGGCGCACGCTTCCTGAATCACCGCCCGCGGCCCGGGAGCGGCGGCCGACACAAGCGGAACGCCGGGCTTCGCGATCCCGGCCTTGTCGCGCGCGATCAACTCGAGCGTATCGCCGAGCACGTCGGTGTGATCGAGTCCGACGTTGGTGATGATCGAGACTTCGGGGTGGATCAGATTCGTGCCGTCGAGCGCGCCGCCGACGCCGACTTCGATCACGGCGAGATCGACGTTCTCTTGCGCGAAGTGCGTCAGCGCCAGCGCGAGCAGCGTCTCGTAATAGGAGGGGCGCCCGTGCTCGAGCATGGTCGCTTCAATGGCGGGAAACATCTCGGTGAGGATCGCGGCGAAGCGCTCTTCGGTGATGGCGCAGCCGTCGATGCGCGCCCGTTCGGTCATCGAGCTGAGGTGCGGCTTCGTGTGCAAGCCGACTTTCTTGCCAGCGGTCGTCAGCGTGGTCGCGAGCATGGTCGCGGTCGAGCCTTTCCCGCTCGTTCCGCCCACGTGGATCGTCCGGTAGCGCAGATGCGGGTCGCCGAGATGGCGCAAGAACGCTTCCATCCGCTCCAGCCGGCCCGGATTGCGCCGCGAGACGGTCTCGTTGATCGCCCCCAACAGGTAGGTCGACGCCTCTCGGAATGTCATCTGCTGTATGAGAACGCGGCTGCCGCCCAAACCGATGCGGCCCCGCGCAGCGTCACGAGCGGCCGCCTTCAACCGTCGGCTACGGTGCCGGCGAGCAAGTCGAGGGCGTGCGGCAGCGCGGGAAGGACGACTTCGAGGGTCTCGCGGACGGCCTTGGGACTGCCCGGCAGGTTGAGGATCAGCGTCGAGCCGCGGACGCCGGCGACGGCCCGTGAGAGCATCGCCGTCTTGACGACCAGCAGCGAGGCCGCACGCATTGCTTCGGCGATCCCGGGGATCTCGTAGTCGAGTACGGCCGAGGTGGCTTGCGGCGTCCGGTCGCGTGGGGCGAGCCCGGTTCCGCCGCTCGTGAGCACGAGCGCGACCCGCCGGCGGTCGGCGAGGTCGATCAGTTCGGCTTGCAGCAGCGCCGCGTCGTCCGGAAAGATCCGTTCGCTCACGACCGCGAACGCGTCGCCCAACGTCTCCTTGATGACCGGCAGGCACGCATCGGCCCGTGCGCCCGAAGCCGCACGGTCGGAGAGCACGATCAGCGCGGTCGCGTAGCTCACGGCGTGCGCCAGGTCCCGCTCTTGCCGCCGCGCTTCTCGACCAAACGGATCGACTCGATGGCGATCCCCTTCTCGAGCGCCTTGGCCATGTCGTAGATCGTCAGCGCCGCGACCGAAACGGCGGTCATCGCTTCCATCTCGACACCCGTTTGCGCGGTGGTCGCTGCCGTCGCGTCGATCTGCAGCAAGCCGCGCTCGGCCCACGCGAACGTCACGTCGACGCGCGTGAGCGGAAGGGGATGCGCGAGCGGAATCAGTGCGGCGGTCTGCTTCGCGGCCATGATTCCGGCCAGCTGCGCGGCCGTGAACGCGTCGCCCTTCGCCAGCGTCGCGGCGCGCAAGGCATCTTCCGTCTCCGCCAGCATGCGCACGAAGGCGCGCGCGTGCGCGAACCGTTCGGTCGCGGGCTTCTTGCCGACGTCGACCATCACCAAGCCGCCGTCGGGGCGGATGTGAGTCGGCTTGGCTATCGGCGGCTCGGCGCGGAAGCGCCCCTCGACTGGAACCGCAGCCATACGAGCGACAAAAGCCCGAGTACGAAGAACAAGGCGAAATGCGAGAGGTGCCGACCGCCCGGACTGGATACGGCGAACTGCAGTACACCGAACAAGTACAAGAATGCAACGACGAAAAAGATGGCGGCTAGGGCGATGGCAAGTGCCTTCATGCGATGACCTTCGTCAGAGCGAGGAGCAAGCAAAGCGTTCCGAACACGAGGCAATACCAGCCGAACGGACGCAAATCATTCGTGTGAAAGTAGCGCGTCAAGAAAACGACGGACGCGTAAGCGGTGATTCCGGCGACCACGCCGCCGGCGAGTGACTGCGCGAGCACGGCGCCGGCGCCCGGAGCGAACAGTTCGGGGATCTCAAGCACCGAGGCGGCGCCGATCGCGGGCGTCGCGAGCAAGAACGAGAAACGCGCCGCATCGTCGTGGTCGAGCCCTTCGAGCAGCCCCGCCACGATCGACGCTCCCGAACGTGAAATGCCCGGCAAGAGCGCGGCCGACTGCGAGAGCCCGACTTTCACGCCGTCGCCGAGCGAGAGCGACCACAAGCTGCGCGTCGCCTTTCCGCCGGGCTCGCGCGACGCGCGCCGCAGACGCTCGCCCGCGAACATGACGAAGGCGTTGAGAATCAGGAAGATCGAGACGAGCGCGGGCGAGCCGAAGAGCTGGCGCACCGGCTTCTCCAGAAACACGCCCACCAGCGCCAGCGGGATCGTGCCGGCGATCAGCAACCAGCCGATGCGCTCGTCGCGGTCGTCGCTGAATCTGCCGCGCGCGATGCTCACGGCGAGCGCGCGCACGATGCGGACCCAATCCGACCAGTAGAACACCACGAGCGCAAGCGCCGTTCCCAAGTGCAGGACGACGACGAAGGCGAGAAAGGTCGGATCGCTGCGATCGATGTGCCAGTGCAGCAGCGCGGGAACGAGCACCGTGTGCCCTAGGCTGGAAACGGGGAAGAGCTCGCTTACACCCTGCAGCACCGCAAGCAGCATCGCTTGGAAGAAGGTCATCCCTCAGACTCGAATCGTTCGCGCGCTACTGGCCGGTGAAGTCGGCGCGAAAGAGGTACGAGCCCGCGGTCGGCTGACATTCGTCGACCTCGGCGGCATATGAGCTCTCCTGCGCAGCTTTGACCGCGGCGCCGTCCAGCGCAACGTTGCCGGACGACTTGTAGACCGAAGCTCCGGCGACGCTGCCGCTTGCCGTCAACGTGACCTTTACCTGGACCGTGCCGGTCGCGCCTTGCTGACGCGCGATGTCGGGATAGTCGGGCTCGACGGGACGGGTCACCGTGGCGTCGACATGCGGGTTCGCGCAGGCGGGCTTCGGCGTCGGGGCCGGGGTTGCCGGCGGCGCGGTCGCCGGGGGCGCGGTGCTGACCGGGCCGGTCGCGGCGGTTCCCTGCGGAACGCCGTTCTCGGAGCCGGCGGCCGGGGCGACGTAGCGGTGCTCGGATGAGCCGGTCGTCGACTTCGAGGTGGTGTGCACGACGTTGAGCTTGATCTTGGGCTGCGGCGGCGGATTGGTCGAATGCACCGGCGGGGGCGTCTGCTTGGGCGGCGGCGGCGTGGGCGGCGGCGTCGGCGGCGGCGGCGTCGGAACGATGACCTTGATCTTGTGTGTCACCGAGACTTTCTCGACTTCCGCCTTGTCCTCGCGCGGCGGCTTGTAGAGCCCCAGGATCGGGCCGAGGAGCAAGTGCAGCCCGACCGAGATGACAAAAGCCCAGCCCAGAAAAGAGCGCACCTTCTCGGCCGGCGGCAGCGGCACCGGCAGCATCGGCTGCTGAGAGCTCATCTAGTGTACCGTCTCCGACGTAGGTATACACCAAGCGAGAGCGATTTTTCGTCGCCGCAAGGAGCGAGGAGCGAAGAATGGCAGCGCCATTTGCCTGTCCCCGAAGCGAAGCGGAGGGGGAGCGACGAGCGACGCGGCGGCGGAAAAGCGCCGCGCGACTGTATAGCTACGTCGGAGAGACGGTACACTAGTGTCCCGTCACAGAGAGTGCGGCCGTCACTAAACCTTTTGCCCCTCGATATGGTTCGCCAGGCCGAAATTCGTCAGGTTCTCGCGCTTCGCCGCGTCCATTACTTGCAGGATCGTGCCGTAACTCGCACGGGGATCGGCTTTGATGATCACGCTGTTGTACACGTGGTTGGTCTGGTTCTGCAACCGGTGGAAGGCGTCGGCGGCTCCCTGGATGTCGACGACCTGCGAGCCGATCTGGATCTTGTTCTTGTCGTCGACGTAAACGATGATCTGCGACTCCTTGACCTTGTCCCGGTTGTGGGCGTCAGGCAGCCGCGGCTCTTTGGTAACCGATGCGAGGATGATGAAGATGATCAACAGGACCAACAGCACGTCCGTGAAGGGGGTGATGTTGATCGTGGACATCACCTCCTCTTCGCCGGAGCTCGTCGAAACGGCCATTTAGCGTACCACTAAGAGGTCACGAAACCGACGTCGTCGAGGTTCGATTCCTTGGCGGCGTCGAGGATGCGAATGATCGTACCGTAGGGCGCTTTCGCGTCGGCGGTGATCGCGACGTGCAGCCGGCCGCGCTTGCGCGTGTCGGCGGCGATCACACCGTAGACGCTCCGCTCGTCGGCGCGCGTCCCGTCGACGAAGATGACGCCCTTGTCGTTGACCTCGATGTCGATCTCTTTCTTGGGATTGTTCTGGGCGCTGCTCGGATTGTTATTGTTGGGCAGTTCCTTTTGGAAGCCGGGGGGCGTGATGAGCGCCGCCAAGATCATGAAGATGATCAGCAGCACGAGCAACACGTCCGTGAACGGCGTGATGTTGATCTCCGCCATCACGTCGTCTTCCTGCTTCGCCGACAGCAGCGACATTTAGGGGGCTGCTACTTGGCGCCGGCTGCCGCGGGCGCGGGCGACCCGCCCGAGGGCTGGTAGAGCTCGGTCGGAATCGGCTCGCCGACATTGTGGAAATGGAGTATCTCGGCGAGCTGGTTGGCCGCGACGATCATCTCCTGATTGTACGTCTTGATCCGGGTCTTGAAGTAGTTGAAGAAGATGACCGCGATAACCGCCACGAACAGGCCGGCGGCCGTCGTGATCAGCGCCTCGGAGACGCCCGCCGCAACGACGGCCGGGGTCGAGTTGCCCTTCAACGCGATGTCTTGGAAGGCCCGGATGATACCGAGCACCGTTCCGAACAGACCGACGAACGGCGCGATGACCGCGATCGTGCCGATGACGCCCAAGTTGCGCTCCAGCGAGTTCAAATGCTCCATGAGCGCGATGGAAAGCGCATCCGTGATGTCGGCCCGGTTCTTGGTGCCGCGTTGCAAACCGAACTTGAGAATCTTCGGCAGCATGCCCTTGTTCTCGTCGCAGACGCGAATCGCGCCCGGCAGGTCGTCGACAGCGATCAGCTGGCCGATTTGCCGCAGGAGGTCCTTACTGTCACCGTATTGCTGCGCGAAGAAATACAGCCGCTCGATCACGATGGCCACCGCGACGATCGAGCAGACCAACAGCGCCCACATCGCCGGGCCGCCCCGCTGAAGAAAATCAAAGAACCCGCTAAAAAGATCCACGCTTGCTACGGCGCCTCCGAAAAACCGGTGTTGATGCCCAACCGAGCAGGGCGAAGGGACGCCGAGGCCCGTCGTGACCGGAGCCTATTTTCCTCGGTCACTCGGATTTCCTCGGTGTTCGCTAGTGCGTACCGTTAAGTTGCGCAATCGCTTTCTCGATCGAGCTTGAAAGATTCGTGTCGCCGGCCTTCTTCGCCGAAGCGTCGGCCTTCTGGAGATAGACGAGCGCATCTTTCTCATGGCCCGCTTGATTGCCGAGTGCAACGCCGGCCGCATAGTTCGCGACGGCGCTGTCCGGATCGACGGCCAACGCCTTGTCGGCGTCGGCTTTGGCCTTGTCGTTGAGCGGACTCGGTTGCGCATTGAGATACGCGACCGCGGCTTGTGCGTAGAGCGCCGCCGCCTGCGACGGCACTTGCTGCGCGGCCTGTTCGAAGACCGCTGCGGCGTCCGCATGCTTGCCCGATTGAGCTAACGCCTGTGCTTTCTTCACGTACGAGTTCGCGATGGCGATCTGGCCTTGGGTGTCGCCGGGCGCGAGCGCCGCGGCCTCGGCTGCGACCGGCTTGGCGGCGTCGACGTTCCCGCTCTCGGCGTAGGCTGAGGCGAGATTGTCGTCGATCACGGCACGCTCGTGCGCAGCGGCCCTTTGGCTCGCCGCTTGCGCGCGCGCCTTCTCGAGGTCGGCGATCGCCGACGTGAAGTCGCCCTTGGAGAACTCGCCGAAGCCAAGCGCATTGTAGGTGGCGTAGCTCGGCGCGAGATCGGCCGCGCGTTTCGCCTCGGCGATCCCCGTGTCGAACGACTTGGCCTTGTAGTGGGCGAGCGAGTCCTCGGAGTACGCCTTCGCGGCGATCGCCTTCGTGTTGTCGGGGACCGTCCCCGACTTGTCGAACGCCGCGGCGGCGTCGCCGTAACGGTTGAGATACGTTTCTGCGATCGCCAGGTCGAGTTGGGCGCGTTCGTCGGCCGGATGCTGGCCGACGTAGCTTTGCAGACCGCTCCGAGCTCCCTTGTAGTTGCCGGCCCGCGTCATCATCTCGTAGGACGCAAGCGAACCGCTGGGGCCGCCTCCGAGCGCGACGCTCGTCCCGTTGAACTTCAACTCGAAATCGTAGTAGGCCAGGATCGGCTTCCCATCCTTGAGCGCCGGCCGGTAACTCGAGGTCTTGGCGATCTCGATGGCGGCCTGCTCGTCGGAATGATTGGTCGAGCTGATGATGCCGGAGACCGTCGGGTGGCCGGCGGCGTCGACTTCAACCTTCACCTTGACGGTCCCGGGACCGCCGACTGCCGATGTCGCCGTGCCCTGCCTGAGCAGCTTGGGCGGCTGATAGCTGCCGGCCTCTTGGGCCGAAGCCAACCCGGGCGCAGCCAGCGCAATGGCGCAAACCCCCGCCGTCAGCCAGATTCGTGGGTGCATCCCTAACCTCTACCTCGCCTCGAACGGTCCTCTTCGCAGATGTGAACGTGCTGCGTCCCTTCGTTGTTTCCCAGGAGCAGGGCAACCGTAGCGGCCGCGACCGAAAATCGCGGAGCCAGCTGGTCGGGCTCGCCCGCCTCGAGTGCCTCAGCGAACTCGCCGAGCAGCGCCGAGAGGGCACGCACCTCTTGCGCCACCGGGGCGCCGTTGGCCCGCAAGATCGAGTGCCACATGCTCCAGGGCGAGGCCCCCAACCGGATCGCCCCCCGCATCCCCGAGCCGCAAAGCTCGCCGACGACGGGCTCCGCCAAGCGCGGCGCGAGCAGTGCGCCTAGCGCGACCGCGACCAACTGGGGCAGATCCGAGGTCAACGCGACGATCCGGTCGTGCTCGTACGAATCGACCGGAACGGGCCTCGCCCCAAGCGCCGCGATGAATGCTCGAGCTCGCTCGACCGCTTGCGGCGCGGCGGCAGGCTCGTAGGTCCACGCTTTCCCGCGGAAGAGGTCGGCTCGAGCGGCGTCCGGGCCGCTTCGTTCGGAGCCCGCGATCGGATGGGTGGGCACGAAGTTCGGCAACCCCGCCCCCGCAAGGCGCACAGGCGCCTTGAGCGACGCGACGTCGACGATCAGCTCGGCCGCCGGCGGGTCGAGGACGAGGCTCGCGAGCGTGGCCAGCGTGACCTCGAGCGGCACGGCCAGAACCAGGACGTCCGCCTCCGCCAGCTCATCGAGGCCTGAAGCGACCGCGTCGAGCGCGCCCCTCGCGAGGGCGCGCCGGGCGCGCTCGGCCTCGGCATCGTAGCCCGTCACGCGCATGCCGGTCGCCCGGGCGCTCAACGCGACCGACGCGCCGATCAGCCCCGTACCGACGACGCCGACGCGAACGTGCTTAGCTGACGGCAAGCGCCGGAGTCGGCAACGAGCGCGCGACGGCGGCGGCGACCGGCGCCAGGCGGGCCATGAGGTCAGCGAAGTTGGGGACCGTCAGCGACTGCGGGCCGTCGGAGCGCGCCGTCGCGGGGTTGGGGTGGACCTCGACGAGCAGCCCGTCGGCGCCGGCGGCGACCGCCGCCAAGCTCATCGGAAGCACCAGGGCCCGAATTCCCGTCCCGTGCGAGGGATCGACGATGACGGGCAGGTGCGTCAGCGAACGCAGCACCGGCACGGCCGAGATGTCGAGCAGGTTGCGGGTGTGCGTGTCGTACGACCGGATGCCGCGCTCGCACAACACCACCTCGTGATTGCCGGCGGCGTAGACGTATTCGGCGGCCATCAGCCACTCTTCGATCGTCGCCGCGATGCCGCGCTTGAGCAGCACCGGATGCTGCGCTTGGCCGACCTCGCGCAGCAGCGTAAAATTCTGCATGTTGCGCGCGCCGATCTGCAGCATGTCCGCGTAGCGCGCGACGAGCTCCACGTCGCGGGGGTCGAGTACCTCGGTGACGGCCGCGAGGGCGTTGCGGTCGGCGGATTCGCGCAGCAGCTTGAGGCCGTCCTCGCCGAGCCCTTGGAACGCATAGGGCGACGTGCGCGGTTTGAAGGCGCCGCCGCGCAGCAGGTTGGCGCCGGCGCGCGCCACGCCCGCCCCGGCCGTCTCGAGCTGTTCGCGCGACTCGACGCTGCACGGCCCCGCGCAGATGGCGAGCGTCGCTCCGCCGAAGGTGATCCCGTCGCGGATGCGCACGACGCTGCGTTCTTGCCGGCCTTCCATGCTGACCAGCTTGTAGCTGCGCGAGATCGGAACGACCGACTCGACCCCATCGAGCTGCGAGAACTGCGCGAGCAGCGTCTCCTTGTCGTCGGCCGCGCCGACCACGCCGACCACGGTGCGCTCCTGCCCTCGGCTGACGTGAGCGGCCAGCTTCAACGAAGCGATCAGCGCGGTGACGGCGTCGAGTTCGGCATCCGACGAGTGCGGACGCATGACGATGATCATTGTGGGGTCGTACTCCGGGGAACGAGGTCGGGACGAAGCGAGACCGCTTCGCGCAAATAGACGTGAACCATCTCGTGCTGCGCGCGTTCGGTATTGACGTGCACCAGCACGCGTATGCAGCGCTCGAGCCGGCCCGGAACGCCGATCTCCGTGAAATTCAGCAGCGGGACCATCCTCCAGCCCATCCGGCGCGCGGCGGCCGCGGGAAACTCGGCGCGCAGATCGGGCGTGACCGTGAACAGCGCCGAGGCGACGTCCTCGGGCCGCAGATCGTTGGACGCGACGATCTCGCGCACCAGCTCCTCGGTCGCCTCGAGAATGACCCCCGCATCGTCCCGCTCGACCGTCGTCGCCCCGCGGATCCCTCGTAGCATCATCTTAATCCCGTCCTTCGCCGATGCCGGCCTCGGCCCGTTCTCGGCCGCCCTCGCGCTCCGCTTCTTGACGCACCTTGTTCAGCGACGCGCGCTCCTTGGTGCTCGCTTCGCGCCAGTGTCCGACCGGAAGATCGCCGAGCGAAAGCGGGCCGAAGCGCAGGCGCACGAGCGCGACGACCGGATGCCCGAGGGTCTCGAACATGCGCCGGACTTGCCGGTTGCGCCCTTCGTGAATCGTCAGATCGACCTCCGAGAGCGCTGGACCCGTGCGCACGACCCGCAGTTTGGCCGGAGCGGCGCCGCCTTCGTCGAGCCGCACGCCGGCCAGCACCCGTTCGACGTCCTCGGGACCGAGCCGGCCCCGCACGACCGCGCGGTACGTCTTCTCGACGCCGAACCGGGGGTGGGTCAGGACGTGGGCCAGGTCGCCGTCGTCGGTCATCAGCAAGACGCCGGACGTGTCGTAGTCGAGCCGGCCGACCGGCACGAGCCGCCCGCCGTCCTGCGGTACGAGACCGGCCACCGTCCGCCGCCCTTCCGGGTCGCGCATGGTCGTCATGATCTTGGCCGGCTTGTGCAGGACGAGGTAGCGGCTTTGCGCCGGGGGGGCGACGGCGCGGCCCGCGACCTCGACGCGGTCGCCCGGCGCGACGCTCGTCCCCAGCTCGCGCACGACGCGGCCGTTGACCCGGACTCCACCCGCCTCGATCAGCTCCTCCGCGCGGCGGCGCGACGCGACGCCCGCATGCGCGAGGTATTTCTGCAATCGCACGCCGACGAGGTTTCGGCCGTCAGGCCGAGTCGTCCGCCATCCGCATGAATTCGCCGGCCGACTTCGCGTCGCGCAATTGCCGGCGCAGCGGCTCGCAGAGCGTGGTGCTGCCTGCCGCGGCCGACGTACGCCGCCCGCGCTCGGCCACGCGCAGCTCCGCCTCGCTCAAGAGTTGCTCCGCGTGTCCCGTTCGCGAGCGCGTCAGGTCGAGTTCGAGCAGCGGACTCTCAAGGCGCTCGGCCGGCGCCAGCGCGACCGTCGAGTTGGCCGACTCGACGAATTCCCCGAGCGAGTTCTGGCCGTCCGAAGGCGCCGCGGCGGCGACCACGATGGTCAGCGAGCCGCCCTCTTCGAGGCGGCGGGCCGCGGCCAACAGACGTTTCGCGCGGTAACGCGCTTCGTAGGCGCGCACGAGGCCGCCCAGCGAATCGACGAGCAGCACCGCGTGGCCGCCGAGCTCGGCGATCCGCTTGGCGCGGTCGAGCGTCAAATCGGCCAAGTGCGCCTGCTGATCGGGCGGGTCGCCCAGGGTACCGGCCGCGATCTCGACGGAGAACGAGCGCCGCGCCTCGGTCACGTCTTCGGGGCGTGCATCGACGAGCAGCGGGAGGACCGCGACGGTCGGGTAATTGCGCCCGAGCGAATTGGCGATGTCGACGAGCAAACTCAATCCGTTGCCGTTCTGCGTCCCGATGACGACCGCACGCTGTCCGTATCCCAAGGGTGCGAACAGATCGATCTCACGCAACACGAACGGCGCAGCCGCGTCGCCTAACGTCAGCCGCTCGACGGGCCGCACGGCTGTCCGCCGCTCGAAGAGCGGGCGTCCCAGCAACGTATCCGGTTCGCAGCCGTTCACGCTTTCGATCTTGATCAAACCGTGATAGCGTTCGTTGTCCTTGGGAGGTCGCGACAAGCCGACGACCAGGTCGCCGCGGCGCAGTTCGAAACGGCGAATCTGGGAGGGACTGACGTAAATCCCTTCGGCGCCGCTCTCGCCCGCGCGCCGCAAGAACCCGAAGCCGTCGGTGTGCACGTCGAGCGCTCCCTGGACTCGCTCGACGCCCATGCGCCGCGCCTGCGCATCCAGGATCAAGGCGATCAACTCGTCCTTGCGGCAGCGGGCTGGCACCTGAACCAAGAGTATCTTGGCCAGCTCGGTGAGCTCGGGCTTGGAGAGAATCTCGAGGCGGTCGGCGCTCAGGAGATCCTGCGAAGGCGTTGGCGACGGCGAAATGAGCGGACTTCTTTTCTGGGCCTGATGGAACGAAGTGTGGGCGCGAAAGAAATGCAGATGACGGCCTGCTTATAAAACGGCACCCGTCTCTAATAACCTAACATGCCGACCGCTTCCGCCGGGAGCGGCGAAAGGCCCTATCCGTTGAGACGTCTCGGACCGCTCACGAAAGGACTTGCGCGCTCGTAGAAGCGCAAGACGCGATGCGCCTCACGGCTCAAACCGATGCGAACGCTCTCCCCGACCTCGCACCGCGTTGCGCTCGCTGCCGCGAGCCAGAGCACACCGGGAGCGCAGAGGTCGCACCCGTCGTAGCTGCGATCGATTCCCAAACCCGCGGCGAGCCTGCCCGGTCCGCGCAGCAGGTCGCGCAGCGGCGCGTTTCCGCGGCCCCGCTCGATCTCGGCGAGCCCGGCGACCGGCTCGGCCGCGCGGACGAGAACGGCCGCACCCGTCCCGGCGCGCTCGCTCGAAACGTTGAGACAATACGACGTACCGTAAATGAAGTAGACGTAGGCATGCCCGCGGCGCAAGAACATCGAGCCGTTGCGCTCGGTCCTGCCGCGGTAGGCGTGCGAGCTCGCATCGCCGGGGACGTACGCTTCCGTTTCAACGATCCGCGCGGCAAGCCGGCCCGCTTCGGTATCGTGAACGATGAGCGTGCCGATCAAGCACCGCGCGAGCGCAACCGTCTCTGCCGGCAGCTCCGCCCGTCGCAGCCGGCGCAGCCTCAAGCGGCGACGTGCAGAGAGACCTCCGCCCGGGCCCAGGCGGTCAAGTCGCGTGCGACGCCGTCGCAAGCCGCCTTCACCTGAACGAACCCGAACCGGTTGAGCCGGCAGCGCAGGGCCACGTAGGGTACGATCAACGCGCCGGGCAGCGAACGCCGCTCGGCCAAGTCGAGCGGCAAGCGCTCGTCGTCGAGGACCAACTCGACACGCCGGATGCCACGCTCGAGCAGCGCCGCAGCGACCGCGTCGAGCGCGGCATACGCCACATCCCGGCCGCGCAGCGACGGAAGCGGCCGGCACGTGAACCCCACCCTGACGAGGGATCCGCGGCCGCCGCTCTCGGCCGACCGGTGAAGGACCGCGTAGGCGACTCCGGCGCCATCCGCGTCAGCCGCGAATCCGACGGTCACCAGGGCTAGCTGTCTGCTCTCTCGCTGCTGGTTCATCGTACGCCTCCTGACCATCATAACTCGAACATACGTTCGAGTCAAGCTTCAGGCGCTGGCTGCCACGACGTTCCCCTCGCTGCGCAGCGCGGCGTAGAGCGCCAGCACACGCTCGGCCAAGCGGGCCCCGTCGTAACGCAGCGCGACCTGCGCCCCGCGCGCCCGGCCGCCGCGCTCGTCGCCGTCCAGGACGGCCCGCAACGCTGCCGCCAGCGCCAGCGGATCGGCCGGGACCACCCGGCCGGCACCCCCGAGCACGTCGCGCGTCTGCGGCGTGTCGACCGCCACCACGCCGAGCCCGCCGGCCAGCGCCTCGACCAGGACCAGGCCCTGGGTCTCGCTCCGGCTCGTAAAGATGAAGGCGTCGGCCGAGGCGTACGCATCGGGCAGCGCCTCGCGCGGAAACTCGCGCGCGAAGGTGATCCGCCGCGCCACGCCCAGGCGCGCGGCTTCGCGCTCGAGCGCCTCGCGGTGCACGCCGTCGCCGACGACGACGAGGCGCGTCGCCGGATCGCCGAGGCGCGCGAACGCCTCGAGCGCAAGCTCGAGATTCTTCTCCCGTCCCAAGCGGCCGACGGAGAGCAGCATCTTGTCGTGCGGGCCCACGCCTAGGCGCGCGCGCAGGTCCTCGCGCCGTCGCCCGCTTGCGAATTGGGCCACGTCGATGCCGCTCGGCACGACCTCGATGCGCGCGCGCACGCCTAATTCACGCAAGCGCAGTTCCATCGCGGCCGTCGGCACGATCACCGCGTCGCATGCGTTCGCGTACGCGCGCGTCAGGCGCCCCGCGGCGTTGCGCGTGGCGCGCAGATCGAACGGAACGTAGTGCGCGTATTCCTCCAATTGCGTGTGATAGGTGAATACTAGCGGCACGCGCAGGCGGCGAGCACAACGCACGCCCATCCAGCCGGTGACGAAAGGAGAATGAGTGTGCACGATCGATAATTCGGAGAGCGCGCGCGCGCGCCGTTCGTCGAGGAGCGGTAACGTCAAGCGGTAAGCCGTCCGCGTCGGCAACGGCAAAGACGGCACGCGAATCAAGTCGTCGCGCAGCTCGGTGTAGCCCGGCATGCGAGGTGCGACGCAAACGACCGCGTGCCCCCGCGCGCGCAGCGCGCCCGCGAGCGCATCGACCGAGGCAACGATTCCGTTCTGGATCGGACGATAACATTCAGTAAAGAGACCAACGTGCAAAAGACCCACAGTTTGAGGTTTTTCCTACCCATCACCGAACGCCTACATACGTCGCAGCCATTCCTTTCCGAATTGACTAAGAGTCGTGGCGTGTGGTATCGTGGCCGGGTTCAGGCTCCAGCTCGGACGCTGAGCCTTTGGTGGTAGCCCTTCTTCGGAAGCGCGTCAACCCGCTACTTCGCAGACCCCCGTGCCCTTGCTTGGTGGACGCCCGACGCGGTCGCCCTTCGCCCGGCAGAATGAGGCGCACGTCCCGAAAGGAGCCGCGTTGATCGTAAATGCTGGAAATTTCGCGACCTTTGTCGCAACCGGTGCACTAGCGCTGGGCTTTTCATTGGCCGTCCCACAAGTGGCGGCCGCTGAGCCTTCCGGCACCGGCCAACTTGCCGCCGGCGCCTCGAGCGCGGCCGGCCTCTCCGTTTCGATCGTCCGCGACGGACTCGAGTCGACCTTCCTGACCCGAGCCCACACCGTCGCCGAGTTCCTTGAGGAACAAAACATCCAGCTCGCGGCCGACGATTATCTTTCCGCAGGGAAGAACGAGACGCTCGTCGACGGCATGCGCATCGTCTACCGGCCGGCCGTCGACGTCCCGCTCATGCTCGACGGCGTCAAGCGCACGGTGCGCACGACGGCCGCGACCGTGACCGATTTGCTTCAGAGCCAAAATATTACGCTCGGGCCGAACGACGAAGTGACGCCGGCGCTCGACGAGCAGCCGCTGCCCGACGAAGGCGTGCGCATCGTGCACGTCAGCACGTGGACGCAAGAGCTCCACGAGTCGGTCGCAGCGCCGGTGAAACGCCGCTTCGACATCAATCTCGCGGCCGGCCGCACGCGGACGCTGCAGCCCGGTGAAGCCGGCGAGCGCGTCGTTCGAGTCCGCTTCACGCAGCGCGACAAGTCGGCGCCGGTGCGCACGGTCTTGGCGTCGCGCATCCTCCGCGAACCGCGCGTGCGCGTCATCGCGCAAGGCGTCAGCGAATACGCAACGCTCGCCTCGTACGCGGAACAAGGCTTTCAAAGCGCCGTCCACTTTGCGGGCGCGGCGCTGCACGTGATCGCGACCGCCTACACTGCGGGCTGCTACGGCTGCAGCGGCGTCACCGCCACCGGCGTGGCCGCGGGGCACGGCGTCGTCGCCGTCGATCCGTCCCTCATTCCGCTGGGCACGAAGCTCTACGTTCCGGGCTACGGTCGCGCGGTCGCGGGCGATACCGGCGGCGCGATTCACGGCCATCGCATCGACCTCGGATTCAACTCGATCGGTGAGGCCATGCGTTTCGGTCGGCGCCAAATCACCGTGTACGTCTTGCGATAGACACTCCCGAACATCGATCGGCAGCCCACCCGCGTGGGCTGCTCGCCGCGCACGGGCTGCGCCCGAAGAAGCACCTCGGGCAACACTTTCTCATGGACGCGGGCGCGGCCAAACACATCGCCTCGCTCTGCACGCTCGACGGGCTCTGCGAGGTCGTCGAGATCGGCGCGGGAACCGGCGGCCTGACGCGCGCCCTGCTCGCGGCCGGCGCGCGCGTCACCGCCGTCGAGATCGACCCCGAGCTGGTGAGCCTCCTGCGCTCGCAAGCCGGGCTTGCGGCGGCACGCATCGTCTGCGCCGACGGGCTGGAGTTCGACTATGCCGGCGCGGTCGGCGGCGGGGCGTGGTGCGCGGCGGGCAACCTGCCGTACAACGTCGCGACGCCGCTCGTCGTGGGCTGGCTGACCAAGCCGCCCGCGCCGCAGCGCATCGTCGTCATGGTGCAGCGCGACGTCGCGGACCGCTTCATCGCAAAACCCGGCTCGGCGGCGTACGGAAGCCTTTCGCTGCTGGTGCGCTATTACGCGCTGGCTCGCCGGGCGTTCGTGCTGGGCCCCGGCGCATTTTACCCGCGTCCGCGCGTCGACAGCGCGGTTGTGGTGTTGGAACGTCGCAGCGAACCGGCCGTCGGCGTGCGCGACCCGCAATTCTTTTGGCAGGTCGTGCGCGCCGCGTTCGCGTACCGCCGCAAGACGTTCGCCAACAGCATAGCGCTCGCGCTCGGCATCCAGCGCGCACGCGTCCAGGCGGCGCTGGCGAAGCAACAACTCGATTCGGAGATCCGTGCGGAACAACTCGACCTGGGGGCTCTCGCGGCTCTCGCCGACGAACTGGCCTCCTGACGCCTGGAACGTGCCGCTGACCGTGGCGGCGGCGCTCGGAGCGCTGGTCCTGGCATACGCTCCCGGCATCCTCTATTTGGCAGTCGGAATTCGTCTCGGCGCCTTTACCGTGGCCCACTTGCCGCCGACCCAATTCCTGGTCGCACAGGTCGTCTGCTATCTTCCGCTCGCTATTTACCTGCTGCTCGTGACGCCCGCGCTCGCGCACGTGCCGCTCGCGGAGCTCGGCTTCCGCAGTCCCGGCCGGCACGAGATCGAGGGCGGCCTGGTCGGCGCCGGCATGATGTGGCTGGTGGTCGGAATCAGCGGGACGTTGGTGGCCGCGCTCACGCATCGGCACGACACCGAAGCCGCCGTCGCGCTCTTGCAGCAGATGAAGACGCCGGGTCAAAAGCTCGTCTTTGCCGCGGTCGCCGTCGTGTTCGCGCCGATGGTGGAAGAGCTCGGCTTTCGCGTCTTCATCTTCAACGCGTTCACGCGTTACGTCGAGGTGTGGTGGGCAGCGGCGCTCAGCGGCGTCGTCTTCGGCTTGGTCCACGCTCTGGGCAGCCCCGATCAAATTGCGACGGTGGGCCTTCCGCTCGCGCTGGGCGGCGTCGTGCTCGCCTACGTGTATGCCTCGAATCGCTGCTATTGGTCCAACGTCATCACGCACGGCACGTTCAACGCGATCAGCGTCATCGCGATCTTCTTCTTTCACGCGAGCTAAGTGTCCGCACCCGTTAGCGACCTGACCGCCGACGGCGACCCGCCGGTTCGCTTGGGGATCGACGCCTCCAACTTGCCGCGCGACCGCCGCGGGATGGGGCGCGTCACGCGCACCATCTTGCACGCGGCGCTGACCGATCCGCATTTCGACGTAACGCTGCTCAGCGCGCGCGCCGGCGACGTGCGCGCGCTGCAAGCGGAGTTCCCGCAAACGCGCGTGCGCCGCGCGGCGAGCGCCCGGCGGCGCGCAACCTACGACGTCGTGTGGTACCCGTTCAACGGCACGCCGTTCGACGCGGACGCGCCCGCGCTGGTCACGGTGCACGACCTGTTCGCCTTCACCGAGCCGCATCCCGAACGGATCGCCCGCTGGCGCGAGCAGCGCCCGATCCGGCGCGCGCTGCGTTCGGCCGCGCGCATCTGCACCGACTCAGAGTGGAGCCGCGGCGAGCTGATGCGCGTGTTCGACGTCCAGCCGGCGCGAATCTCGGTCGTGCGGCCCGTCCCCGACGCGTTTTGGTTCCCCGCCCGTGACGATCGGCTTCCGGCCGGCCTCGGGCAACGCCGCTACGTGTTGCTGGTCGGCGCGCGCGAGCCGCGCAAGAACGCCAGCCTGCTCGTGCGCGCGTGTGCGCGCGCGCTGTGCGCGCCGGAAGAGGCGCTCGTCGTGGTCGGCGACCTCAACCCCACGGACCGTGACCTAGCCCTCGCTCTCGACGTCCCCGCAGGCGAGGTCGTGCCGGCCAGCGACGAAACGCTGCGCGCCCTCTACCGCAACGCGAGCGCAGTGGCCGTCCCGTCGCTGGCCGAGGGTTTCGGGCTAGTCGCTTCCGAGGCGCTAGCCTGCGGCGCCCCAGTGCTGGCCGCCGACGCGACCGCGCTCCCCGAAGCGGCCATGGGTGCCGCGCAACTGCTCGACCCGCGCGACGCCGAAGCCTGGGCGCGGGCAATCCGCGCGCTTTTCGACGACGCGGCCCAAGCCGCGCAGTTGCGAAGCCGCGCGCTCGCGGCCTTCGCGGGCTGCGACCGGGGCCGCGGCGCGCGCGAACTGCTCGCACTCCTGCGCGACCTAGCGAAGGCGGGCCCGTCGAGCACAGCCGACCAGCCCCGCGCCACCTGCTAGTTTCCAGCTAAGAGGTACGCCGGCTCGCGGGGCACGATGTCTGCGCAGTGGGGCGTTTGTGACGAGCGCAGGCCAGAGGCCGGAGCGAGGAACAAGTCGAGGCCCGCGTTTCCCCAGGGTGGGGAGACGCTGGCCGTCCCCGCAAGCGATGTCGCGCCCCGCGAGCCGGCGCAACCTCTCGACCGAGACGACGCTAGGACGAAACGGCCGTCGGCCCGCGCACTCTCGGCGAGCTTGCCCCCGCAAGAACAGCCTCAGCGATGCCCCGCAAGCCCGCTTTGAAGCGCTCGGGCCCGAAACGCTCCGCGTGCGCACGCAGCACCGCCGGGTCGTAGCGGGCGGCGTCGAAGCCGCGCAGCAGGAGGGCCAGCGAGACGGCGGTCGGCTCCGCGAAGTGTTCGCCGGTGACGCCCGGCTCGATCGTCTCGAGCGCGCCGCCGCGCCCGTACGCGATCGCCGGCCGGCCAGCCGCGTTCGCCTCGAGCGGCACCAGACCGTAGTCTTCCTCTCCCGGCAAAATGACGGCGCGCGCCCGGCCCATCACCTCGCGCAGGTCCGCATCCGAGAGTGCGCCCAAGAACTCGGTGCGCGTCCCGGAAGCCGCGGCCTGCAGAGCGCTTGCGGCCGGTCCGCTTCCGACGATCTTCAGCGGCGCGGCGGCGAGCGCGCAGGCTTGGATGGCGCGCTCGACGCGCTTGTACGGCAGCAGGCGCGAGACGACCAGATAGTAGCCGCCCGAGCCGTCCCCGACGCTGAACCGTTCGACGTCGACCGGACAATGCAGCACGTATGCTTTACGACCGTAGTACCGTTCGACGCGCTCGGCGACGTTGCGCGAGTTGGCCACGAAGGCCGTGGGCCGCCGGGCGGCGCTTCGGTCCCACGCGACCAGCCGCGCGATCGCGGGCCGCGCCAGCTTCGCCCCGAAAAAACCACCGACGTAGCTGTCGTACGCGAACGTGAAGCGGCTGACCGTGTTGATATAGCACACGTGCGTCGCGCCCGGCCGAACGTGGACGCCCTTCGCCCAGGCCGTCGTCGAGCTGATCACGAGATCGTACTCGGAGAGGTCGAACGATTCGAAGGCGAGCGGATAGAGCGGCGCGAGGAGCCGGAAGTAGCGCTGCGAGAACGGCAGCATCTGCAAGGCGGAGGTGTGCACGCGCTCCGGATCGACGACCGAGCGCGCGACCTCGGGTTCGAGCAGCGACGTGTAGACCGGCGCGTCGGGAAACGCGTCGGCGATATGCCGAAACACGCGCTCACCCCCGCCGAGCTGGTTCAGGTAGTCGTGAACGAGAGCGCTCTTCGCGACTTCTAGCCTCACCGACCGGTTAGTGTGCCGACCGGTAAATGGCGTGACAGTCGCTCGGCGCTTTTCCGCCGTGGCTGTGTCGCTCATCGCTCCCCCTCCGCTGCGCTTCGGGGACAGGCAAATGGCGCTGCCATTCTTCGCTGTTCGCTCCTTGCCACGCCGAAAAATCGATCTCGCTTTGTGTCACGCTATTTACCGGTCGGCATACTAGGATCCGCCGGGCGCTTC
Organism: Vulcanimicrobiaceae bacterium; assembly: GCA_052267165.1. Lineage (GTDB taxonomy): Bacteria > Vulcanimicrobiota > Vulcanimicrobiia > Vulcanimicrobiales > Vulcanimicrobiaceae > CAWICD01. Next base: position 382,204 of record JBKQHO010000039.1, read on the forward strand.
CCGGGGCAAGACCAGGGTCACGATGTAGCGCTGCAGGTACTGCTTGGCGACGCGCTGCACGTCGGCCGGCGTCGTTTGCTCGAGCGCGTCGAGCGCCGCGTTCATCGAATCCGAGCCCAAGCCCCACGACGCGAACGCGCCGAGCAAATACGAGCGGTCGGACAGGCTGACCGAGTCGGTCAGGAACTGGCCCTCGGCCGTCGTCTTGAAGCGGCTCAGCGTCGGGCCCGTCAGCGGGCGCTGCGCGAGCGAGCGCGAGACGACCAGCAACTCGCGCAGCGCGAGCGTCGGATCGACCTCCGTGCCGTTGACGTAGACGATCAGACTTGCGGGCGTCGAGTCGTACAAGTAGAACGCGCCGACCGACTTCTCGACGAACCCGAGCGTCGTCGCGCTCGAGCGCTCGAAGGCGTCCGAGAGCAACGACTCCAGCACCAGCATCGCTCCGAAATCACGGCTCGCGGGCGACGGCGCGGCGAAACCGACGACCACCCAGGGCGCGCCGATGTCGCGGTGAGCGACCACGCGCGGCGCCTCGGCGGGAATCGGTTTGGCGCGCTCGACCACGTTTTCGATCGGACCGTCGGGCAACGCGGTCGCCAGCGCTTTGACGGCGTTGTTCAGCTCGGGCGAAAGCCCGCCCACGGCGCTGGCGCTCAGCCCCGAGCGGCGGTACGTGCTCTGGTAGAAGCCCCTCAGATCTTTGGTCGACAAATTGGCGACCGAAGCCGCCGTCCCGAGCGCCGGCTTACCGGCGCCGGTCGCGTAGTACGAGCGCTTGAACATCTCGATCGCCGACGAGAGCGGGCTCGACTCCAAGTCGTTGATGCGCGCCGTCAGCGAAGCCCGCGCCGCCCGAATCGTCTCGGGCGAGAAGTCGGGAGCGGCCAGCGCGTGACCGAAAAGCGAGACTAGCGCTGCGACGTTCTCGGGCCGGCCCTCGACGTAGTAGTGCGTCGACCGGCCGTCGACGGTGTACGTGACCGAACCGCCTTGCGCCGCAATCGCGTCGCGCAGCGGGACGCTCTCACCGCTCGAGCTGGTCACGGGCGTGCGCAGCACGCACTCCGCCACCAGCCCCGCGACGCCGTTCGCGTTGGCCGGTTCACGATCGAGTCCCGCGGCCAGAAAGACTTGCACGCCGCTGATCATGGCGCCGGCGTCGCTCTCACCGATGAGCTTCGCACTGCCCAGATCGGTGATCGACGCCTGCGGGAAGCGAGGCGCCTGCGTCGGCACCGCGCCACACAAGCCGAGCAACGCGACGAGGCCGAGCGCTGCGCCGCGCACGGGGCCGGCTGCGGGAAGGTTCACGGCTGTACCGCCTTGTCTTTGCCGGGCGCGAGGGACGCGATCGCCGGCGCTTTGCCCAAATATTTCAGCGCGGTCGCGGCCACGAACTCGGGCGTCAGCGAATTGGCCGCTTTGAAATAAGGGCCGTTGAGCCCGTTCGCTCCCGGAGCGTACTCGGGGTTCCCCTCGACGCTGTACCAGCCGAAGTTATCGGCCATCTGCGCAGGCGTTTGCAAATCGCTCAGCAGATGGTATTTGAACGCTTCGAGCGCGGCTGCGAACGACGCCGCCGACAGCGGCTGCTGCACTTTGGCGATGCCGCCGTCGACGATCCGTTTGAGCGCTTCCGTCTCTTTGCCCGAATACACGACGAACATGACGCCGGGATCGTGCAACGTGATGAACTGCCCCGAGACGAGCGCGTCGGGATAGCTGTCGCCGATCTGCCGGCTGACGTATCCGGCGTCGGGGCGGAAGAGATAGTCCGCGATGAAGTCCATCGCGGTCGCCTCACGTTCGTCGCCGATCGAGGGCCCGACCCAGCCGTAGCCCTGCGCCGGCTGCGAGAAAGACTTGGTGACCGGCGCGTGCGAGACGGCCAGCACGGGAATCGCGGGCGCTTCTGCCCGATCGTCGCTCGTGGCCCGGCCCGCGACCGCGGCAGCGCCGATCGACGGGTCGACCGCGCCGCTGATCACCAGGACCGCGTTCTGGGAACGGAAGGCGCGCGTTGCGAACGAGCGCACGTCGGCCTGGGTGATGTTCGAGACGTCCTTCGCGGGGCCGAGCGCCGGATAGTGCTGCGGGCCGCTCGAGAACAACTCCGAGAAGAGCGCGTCGCGCGCGACGGTCTCGGGATCGAAGCTTGCGATGAAAGCTTCTTGGGCCACGTCGCGCTGCGCGAAGCGGAAGCCGTCGTCGGTGACGACGGGCGCGAAGTAGGCGGTGGTCATCGTCTTGAGCACGCCGCGTGCTTGCGCGGCGGGGACCGTCGCCGCGATCGAGAGCGAGTCGCTATAGACGGTGATCGCGAGCCGGCCGCCGAGATCGGCGATCGTCTTGCCGAGCGAGTTGCCCACGATCGGCTTCGAAGCGGCCACGACTTGCGCGGCCAGCCGCGCCAACCCGGTCGTCGGCGTCGTACCGAAGCCCGTCGACGGCGCGCGGTACCAGAGCTCGATGGCGGCGACCGGCGGCCCGCTGGTCGGGCGCACGATGCAGGTGCCGCCCGCGGCGAGCCGCCCGACGGTGACGTCGGGTCCGAGGTTAGGAAGAGCCCCGGGCGCAGCGGCAGCCGGGACGGTCAAGGCGGTCAGAGCGACGAGAGCAGCGACCGTTCGAAGAGCGGTCCTCACGATGCCGCGGTCAGGCGAGCTCCGTTTTCGATCACGCAGGCTCCGGCGAGATCCCCGGCGGCAAGCGCTTGGGTTTCTCGATGCGCTGCGGCTCGGGTTCGAGCGGCGTCGACGCGGCTCGCGGGAAGTCCGGCGGCTGCTTGTTCTCGGGCAGCGGATACGGCCGGTCGTTGAGGATCGCGAGCACTTCCTCGGTATCGACCGTCTCGCGCTCGAGCAGCGAATTCACCATGCGCTCGACCTTGTGCCAATTGCTCTGCAAGATCGTCTTGGCATGGCCGTAGCAGTCGTCGATGATCTTGCGCACTTCGGCGTCGATCTTGCCGGCGATCTCTTCGGAGTAGTTGCGGTCCTCGCCGAAGTCGCGGCCGAGGAAGACTTGGTGGTTGCCGCGGCCGTACTGGATCGGGCCGAGCTTGTCGCTCATGCCATACTGCGTGACCATGCGGCGCGCCAGCTCGGTCGCTTTCTCGAAGTCGTTCGACGCGCCCGTCGTGACGTCGCCGAACTTGATCTCTTCCGAGATGCGGCCAGAGAGCGCCATCGTGATCTGCGCGAGCAGCTCGTTCTTGGTGCGCGAGTGCCGGTCTTCGTCGGGCAGCGACCAGGTGATCCCCAGCGCCATCCCGCGCGGGATGATCGTGACCTTGTGAACCGGGTCCGCGTTGGGCAGCATGCCGCCGCAGATCGCGTGGCCCGACTCGTGATAGGCGGTGTTCTCTTTTTCCTTTTGCGACATCACGAGCGACTTGCGCTCCGGGCCCGCGACGACACGGTCGATCGCTTCCTCGCAATCGTTCATCTCGATGATCGATTTGTTCTTACGAGCCGCGAGCAAGGCGGCCTCGTTGAGCAAGTTCTCCAGATCGGCGCCGGAGAAGCCCGGGGTGCGCTTGGCCAGCGTCTCGAGCGAGATCTCTTTGGAGAGCGGCTTGTTCTTGGCATGAACGCCCAGAATCGCTTGACGCCCCTTGACGTCGGCCCGGTCGACCACGATCTGGCGGTCGAAGCGGCCCGGCCGCAGCAGAGCCGGATCGAGCACGTCGGGACGATTGGTCGCGGCGATCAGGATGACGCCGGTGTTTTGATCGAAGCCGTCCATCTCGACGAGCAACTGGTTGAGGGTCTGCTCGCGCTCGTCGTGACCGCCGCCCAAGCCGGCGCCGCGCTGGCGGCCGACCGCGTCGATCTCGTCGATGAACACGATGCAGGGTGCGCTCTTCTTGGCCTGCTCGAAGAGGTCGCGCACACGGCTCGCGCCGACGCCGACGAACATCTCGACGAAATCCGAGCCGGAGATCGAGAAGAACGGAACGCCCGCCTCGCCCGCGATCGCTCGCGCCAGCAGCGTCTTACCGGAGCCGGGCGGCCCCAGCAGCAGCACGCCTTTCGGAATGCGCGCGCCGAGCGCTTGGAACTTCTTGGGAAACTTGAGGAACTCGACGACCTCGCCCAGCTCCTGTTTCGCTTCCTCGATGCCGGCGACGTCGTTGAACGTCACCTTGGGACGGTTCTCGCTAAGCAGTTTCGCCCGCGACCGGCCAAAGGAAAGCGCTTGACTGCCGCCGCTCTGCGCTTGGCGCAAAATGAACAGAAGCAAGAGCGCGACCAGCGCCAGCGGGAGCATCTGGAACAGCATACCGACGAACGGCGTCGTCTGCGGGTTGTCGAACTGAACGTCGGCGCCGTGCTTCTGCAGCTCGCGCACGATGTCTTGCGTATCGCCGATGCTGGTGGTGAACTTGGTGTCGCCGTTGGGACCCATGGGGCGCTTGAGTTCGCCCGACACGTCATGGCCCGCGATCGTCACCTTCGAGACGTTGCCGTCTTCGACGTAACCGTAGAATTGCGAATAGGTCAGCTTCGTCGCCGTCGCCTGGTTGAGGACCAGACGATCCACGATGAAGATGACCGCGATGAAGATCGCGACGACGATGAGGATCGATCTGACGTGCTTGCCCAAAAGTGCTTATCCTATCCTCGCCGGGTGCCGTTCGAACGGGCGACATGCCCCCGGAGATACGTTTCCCCTATCCCTCGAGAACCCACGGTTCGAGCTTTGCGAGATAGGGGAGATTCCGGTATTTTTCTTGGTAGTCCAATCCGTACCCTACGATGAAGTCGTCGGGCGGGACCAGCCCGGCATAATCTATCTTTACATTCACGAGGCGCCGGTACGGCTTGTCTAGCAGGACACACGAGCGCAGCGAGGCCGGTTTGCGGCGGCCAAGCATGTCCAGCAGATAGTTCAGCGTGAGTCCGTTGTCGACGATGTCCTCCACGATGACCACGTTCTTTCCCTCGACGCTTTCGCTCGTATCCTTGAGCAATCGCACTTCCCCGCTCGACTGATGCGAGTTCCCGTAGCTGGAGACGGCCAGGAAATCGATCCGGACGTCCGCGTCGGGGGGCATCTGGCGAGCCAGGTCCGCGGTGAAGAACAACGCCCCCTTCAACACACCGAGCAAGAGAATCGGTTCACCGGCTAAGTCGTGGGCGACCGCCCGAGCGAGCCGGGCTACGGTCGCGGCCAGTTCGGCCTCACCGGCCACCACCGCCCCGATCCCCGGGCAGGCGCGGCGCTCGAGGGTCATGAGCGGCCCTCCGAGACGACGATTTCGACGCCGCGACGCAGGAAATGGCGCCCCGGGCGGCCGCCTTCGACCGCTCGCGCCGCCGCTTCGAGCCGTTCGAAGGTCAGGTCGCGGGCGTCGCCCGTGGCGCCGGCGACCGCCGAACGAAGCCGGCGGCGAAGCCGGGAGCGCGGCGTCCCGTCCGCCTCCTCGCGCAAAATGGCGGCGCAGCGCGCCACCGCCGCATCGAGCCCGGGAAAGCTCGGCCGCAGTTCCGCGAGCGCCCGGCGCAAGGCGTTGCGCCGGTAGCCGGGGTCGGCGTTGCTCGGGTCGAGCGCGTAGGGCAGGTGGCGTTGACGGCAATAGGTTGTAAGCGCGGCGCGCTCGACCCCGAGCAGGGGCCGAACGAGTTCGAGCTCGCCGAGCGCCCGAATAGCCGGCATTCCGGAGAGTCCTGCGGGGCCGGCCCCGCGGAAGAGCGAGAGCAACACAGTTTCGGTTTGGTCCTCGGCATGGTGGGCTGTGAACACGCGACGCGCGCCGCTGCGGCGCGCCATTTCGGCCAGGAGCGAGTAGCGGCCGGCTCGCAAGCGCGCTTCCCCGGGCGGCCCCGGCTCGAGGCTCGCGCTGACGACTCGTGCGCCGAGCGCGCTGCCCAGCGCGAGCACGACCGCCTCGTCTTGCCACGCCGACTGCCGCACGCCGTGGTTGACGTGGCCGAGCACGAGCCGCGAACCGCGCTCCGCGGCGGCCCGCTCGAGCAGCGCCGCCAGCGCCGCACTGTCCGGTCCGCCCGAGGTCGCGACCAGCAGCACCTCGTCGGGCCGGGCGTCGACGAAGGCCGCGACGCCGCGTTCGAGCGCGCGCTCGGGATGCGCGCCGCGCATCAGATCTGGCCTCGGACGGCACGCGCGATCTCTCGCTGCACGTCGCGGTCGCGCTCGGTCCGGCGCTTGTCCCAGAGCTTCTTGCCGCGCGCCAGCGCCAAGGCGACCTTCACGCGGCCGCGCGTGAAGAAGAGCCGCGTCGGGACCAGCGTGAGGCCCTTCTCCTGCAGCATCCCCGAGAGCCGGTCGATCTCCTTACGGTGCAGCAGCAGTTTGCGCGGCCGGTCGGGGTCGACGTTGGAGAAACTGCCCTCCTTATACGGCGGGATCCGCATGCCGAGCAGCCAGAGTTCGCCGTCGCGCACGCGGGCGTAGCCTTCGTTGAGGCTGATGTGGCCGGTGCGAATGCTCTTGATCTCGGTCCCGGTCAGCACGATCCCAGCCTCGAAATGCTCGAGGAACTCGTATTCGAAGCGCGCCCGCCGGTTCTCGATCGTCGGCGCGGGCGTCGGCTTCTTGACCGCGGGCGAGGCAGACTTCGACTTACCCGCCAACGCCGGCTTCCCCGAGCGGCTCGCCCGGCGCGAACCGCCCGCGGCTGACGAAACTGCCCTGACCCGAGGCGAGCAGGACGCCTTGCTCGTCGCGCACGCTGGCCTCGATGCCGAGCACGTCGCGCCGCTGCCAAAGCACGCGGCCGCGCACGACCAGCGACGCGCCGATCGGCACGGACTTCCGAAAGCGCAGCTTGAGCTCGGCAGTCACGCCGCGGTGACCGCGCGCCTTGGCCGCGTACGCCATGCCCTCGTCGAGCAGTAACGCCACGATGCCGCCGTGCGCGGCGCCCTGCCAACCTTGATACGGCGCCGCGAGCACGAGACGGCACTCGACCGAGCCGTCTTCCAGCTCGTCGAAACGCATCTTCAGGCCGATCTTCGAATGCCGCCCGCAACCGAAGCAGTGCCCGTCGTCGAGCGGATCGGCGAGCTGCTTCACGCAACGAGCCTAACTGCGCGCGCAGCGCGCAGACCATCGTGTCTGCCGAGCAATTCGAACATACGACTATAACCGAACCAAGTGGAAGCGAGGGAAGCGCAGACCTTCGCGTTCGCGTACCGCGAACCCGCGCCCATGTTACACTATCGCCCGGCCGCGAGGCGCGCCGCCAGGTACTCGGGGAGTCCCGCCTCGAGGATCTTCTCCTGGACGCGCGCGATCGGGTAGGCGACGCGCTCCCAAACGACGCTGCGCGCCTCGGGATCGTAAAAGACGAACGACGCCTCCGGGTTGAGATCGCGCGGCTGGCCGACGCTTCCCACGTTGACGATGTAGCGCTTGTCGGGCTCGAGCTCGAGCGTTCCGCCCTGCTGCCGGTGCGCGTGCTCGAGCGTGCCCTCCGCGTCGAGCGAGTAGTAGTCGGCGATGTGCGTGTGTCCGACGAACACCAGCGGCGCGTCGGTCGACGAGAAGGCTTGAGCCGCCGCGGTCTTGTCCAAGATGTACGTGAAGTAGTTGACCGGCGCGCCGTGGACGAGCAGAAAGTCGTCGGTGCGCACCTCGTAGCCGAGCCCGTCGAGCCACTCGGCCTGTTCGGCTCCCAGAACGCTTTGGGTCCAAACGATCGCCTCGCGCGCGACCGGGTTCATGTACTCGAGACCGAAGTTGTCGATCGCGGCGACGTCGTGGTTCCCGAGCACGCAAGCCGAGACGCGTTTGCGCACCATGTCGGTGCACTCATTGGGATTCGGCCCGTAGCCGATCAAGTCGCCCAGGCACAGTACCTCGTCGTCTTCGGCGATTCGCTCCAAGACCGCCGATAGCGACTCGAGGTTCGCGTGCACGTCCGACACGATCGCGTATCTCACGCGAGCTCTGGTTTCTCGAGTGTCTGCAGCGCGGCGGCAAACGCGAGCGCGAACCGTCCGCGCTCCGACGCCGAACCGACAGCGACGCGGATGTGGCCGTCCAGCGGCGCCGCGCCCGGTTTGCGCACGAACACACCGAGGCGCAGCAGCTCTTCGACCATAGCCTCGGCGCGCGCGCGCGAGCCGAGATCGAAACAGACGAAGTTCGTGCGAGACGGAAGCGTGGCCAGCCCCAAGCGCTCGCCGAGCACGCGATAGTCCTCGCGGCCGCGAACGATCTCGGCAATCGCGTCCTCGACGAAACGCCGTTCGCCCAGCGCCGCGAGCGCGCCGATCTGCGCCGTGCGGTTGACCCCGTAGTGATGGCGGATCTTTTGAAACGTCTGCACGACCGAGGGCGCGGCCAAACAATAGCCGATGCGCGCGCCCGCCAAGCCGTACGCCTTCGAGAACGTGCGCAGCCGGATCACGCGCGGGTCGATCGGTGCGGGCAGCAGTTCGCACGGCTCGACGAAATCGGCGTACGCCTCGTCGAGCACGAGCGCCGCGCCCTCGGGCAGCGCCTCGACCAGCGCCTCGACGGCGGCCCGCGGCGCAAACGACCCGCTGGGATTGTCGGGATTGGCGAGATACACCAGACGCGCGCCGGTGGCGCGCGCCCGCTCGGCGAGCCGCTCGAGCGCGATCGAACCGTCGCGTTCGTACGGCACGCCCTCGAGACGCGCGCCGAAGCCGGCGACGTGATACACGTACGTCGGGTAACTGCCCAGCGTCGCGACCGTGACGTCGCCCGGTGCAAGATAGCCGCGCACGCAGAGGCCGAGCAGGTCGTCGATTCCGGAGGCGACCGTGATGTTCTCGACGCCGCACGCGTGCCGCGCCGCCAACGCGACGCGCAATTCCATAGACTCGGGATCGCCGTACCAGCTCGTCCGGTCTAGCTCCGCCCGCATCGCCTCGATCGCGCGCGGCGGCGGCCCGAAGGGGCTTTCGTTCGCGCCCAAGCGCAGCAGCTCGGCGTGGCCGGCGCGACGCGCCAACTCTTCGGGCGCGACGAACGGCGTGCTCAGCGGCAACGCGGCGATCGCCGGCGCAGGCAACGGCAGCGTTGGGTCGAGCGAACGCATCAAGAACGGACCTCGAGCTTGTCGACGACCCTCTTCACCCCCGACGTCTGCTTCGCCGCCGTGAGGATCGTCGAGCGCAGCGCCTCGCTCTTCACCGGGCCGCTCAACGTGACGGCTCCGTCGCGCGCGCTGACGCCGACTTGCAGGCCGATGAGCCCGGCTTGCGCCGCCAAGTTGGCGCGCACGGCCGCCTCGAGCACAAGATTGCGCGCCTGGTCGGCGGCGTTCGGCAACGACGCGTCGACGGTTAGCCGCGCCGCGACGTGATGCACACCGGAGATCGCCGCGGCTGCCTTCTCGAAACGCGTCGCGCTCTCGCCCGAGCGCACTTTGCCGCTCAGGCTGACGTCGCCGCCGTGCGATTCGACCGCCACGTGCAACGCCGAGCTCGGGTCGAGCGTCACCAGCTTCGCTTCGACTTGCGCGACGATCGCCGCGTCGTCGGCGAAGCCGGGCGCGGCGCTCGCGATCGAGTGGGCCGTGTCCTCCATGTGCTGCTCCGTGCAGCCGGCGAGCGCGCCCGCAGCCAGCAACGCGAACATGAAGCGCTTCACGAACGTCCCTCCACCGGCGCACCGCCTGACGAAAACAGCGTGACCGCGACCGAAGCGCCCGCCTCGACCCGAGGATTCGTTTCCCCGAGCACGACGAATCCCGCGGCGCGCGCCAGCAAGCTCGTATGCGCCGAGCGCAGCACCAGCGGCTCGGCCGCGAGCCGCGCGCCCTCGTCGGACAGGCGCGCGGGCACGTAGGTCGTCCACCCCTGCCGCCCCGCGAACGGCGCGGCGGCCGTCGCTTCGAGCCTGACCGGGCGCGCGCCGCGCTCGCCGGTGCAGGCGGCGACGATCGGCCGCGCAACCGCTTCCAGAATCATCAGCGACGACGCCGGGCTGCCCGGTAAGCCCAGGATCGGCTTCGAACCGACCGCCGCGAACATCGTCGGCTTCCCGGGCTTGACGCGCAGCCCGTGGACGATCGGGCCGGGCCGGCCGAGCTCGGCGACGACCCGCGGCGTGAAGTCGCGCACGCCGACCGACGAGCCGCCGCTGACGATGATGCCGTCGCAGCGCTCGAGTGCTCCACGCAGAATCGTGCGCAACGCATCGGGCGTGTCCTCGGCGCACTCCAGGTGCACCGCAGCGCAGCCGAGCGCGCGCAGCGCGGCGGCCAGCGCGAACCGGTTCGAGTCGCGCACGAGCCCAGGCTCGAGCGCGCGATCCGCGGGCACGAGCTCGTCGCCGCTCGAGACGATGCCGAAGCGCGGCCGCACGAACACCGGGACGCTCGTGATGCCGAGCGTCGCGAGCACGCCCTGCTCGGGACCGCCGATGCGCCGCCCCGCGTGCAGCACCGCCTCGCCCGCGCGGATGTCGTCGGCCCGCTGGGTGAGGAACTCGCCCGGATGCACTTCCCCGCGCGGCCGCATCCGGCCGTCGGCCAGCTCGGCGTCCTCGATCGGGACGACGCTATCGGCCCCCTGCGGCAGCACGCCGCCGGTCGGAATACGCATCGCCTGCCCGGGCAGCAGCGGCACGGCCGGAAGACGCCCCATCAGGATCTCGCCCGCCAGCTCGCGCGCCGCGACCCCCGCGGCGCTGGCCACGGCGAACCCGTCCATCGTCGAGCGCGCGCCCATCGGGTGATCCTCGCGCGCAACCGCGTCCTCGGCCAGGATGCGGCCGGCCGCGTCGTCGAGCGGCACGCGCTCCGCGCCGGGCGGTCCCAGCTGCGTGCGTGCCAAGAACAGCCGCACCGCTTGCTCGGGCGCGAGCAGCTCGTCGCTGAAGAAGCCCTCAGCCGCAAGCTCCCCTTTCGAGCGCGGGATCACGCTTGAGTCCTGCATAATTGCGAGCGTCGTTTCGTTGAATCCTCGAACGCGCCCCCTGCGGGGGCTTCTCTTCGATATCCCCGTATAGACAGGGAGCAATGCTAGACCTTGCGCTCGTGCGGCGCGAGCCCGAACGCGTGCGTCGCTCGGCTGCGCGCCGCGGGGCCGGTGCCGCCTTCGTCGCCGAAGTCCTCTCCCTCGATGCCGAGCTGCGCGCGGCCCGCACCCGCGTCGAGACGCTCAAGGCCGAGAAGAACGCGCTGACGTCCCGGATCTCGAAATCCGGCGACCGGGCCGCAGAAGCACAGCGCCTGCGCCCCCAGATCGCGGCCCTCGACCAGCAGATCGCCGCCGCCGCCGACGCCCTTCCGCCGCTCGAGGCGGCCCTCGAGGGGATCGTGGCCGACGTCCCCAACCTGCTCGACGACTCGGTCCCCGACGGCAGCGGCGAGGCCGACAACGTCGTCGTTCGCGACTCGGGAGCGCCGCCGGCCTTCGACTTCGTGCCCAAAGCGCACTGGGAGTTGGGCGAAGCACTCGACATCCTCGATTTCGAGCGCGCCGCGAAGCTCTCCGGAAGCCGCTTCTCGATCCTGCGCGGACCCGGCGCGCAGCTCTCGCGCGCAATCGCCAACTTCTTCCTCGACCGCGCGCGCCGGCGCGGCTATGTCGAGATCGGGCCGCCGCTCCTAGTGACGCGCGACACGATGTGGTCGACCGGTCAGCTCACCAAGTTCGCCGACGCGATGTTCGTCGATCAAGAAGCCGGGCTCTACCTGATCCCCACGGCCGAGGTCCCGCTGACCGCTTTGCGCTCGGGCGAGATCCTGTCCGCCGACGAACTCCCGCTGCAATACACCGCCTACACGCCATGCTTTCGCAAAGAGGCGGGTGCCGCCGGCAAGGACACGCGCGGCTTGATCCGTCAGCACCAGTTCGAGAAGGTCGAGCTGGTCTGGCTGACGCGGCCCGAGGAGTCGTTCGCCGCGCTCGAGCGCCTGACCGCCGACGCCGAAGCGCTGCTGAGCGAGCTCGAGCTACCCTATCGCGTGCTGGCACTATGCAGCGCCGACATCGGCTTCAACTCGGCCAAGACCTACGATCTCGAGGTCTGGCTGCCCGGACAAAACGCGTACCGTGAGATCAGCTCGTGCTCGAACTGCACCGATTTCCAAGCCCGGCGCACGCAGATCCGTTTCCGCCGCGAGCCGAAAGCGAAGCCGGAACTGGTGCACACGCTCAATGGTTCGGGGCTGGCCGTCGGGCGCACGCTGGCCGCGATCCTGGAAAACTGCCAAGAGGCCGACGGCGGCTTGCGCATTCCGCGCGCGCTCGCGCCCTTCGCCGGATTCGAGCGCATCGGCCCGGACGGACGCGCTTAGCCGGCGTCGCGCCTCGCGGCGGGGCCATCGCGCTCGTAGACGTCGCGAACCTCGAAGCCCACGCTCTCGGCGTGAGCCAGCATGTCGGCAATCGACACGAGCTCGCCGCCGGGAAAGATGTAGCGCGCGATGAAGCCCGCGACCCGGTAGCTGCGGCCGCGATCGGGTTGGCCGATCGCGTGGTTGAGGAACAGGCCGCCCGGGCGCAGGGCTCGGAACGCGATCGAAAAGTACTGGCCCAGCCGGTCGCGCCCGACGTGCTCGGCCATTCCCCCGCTGACGATCTTGTCGAAGGCGCCTGGGGCGAGATCGCGGTAATCGAGCAATTCGACCGTGGCGCGTTCCTCTAAAACCACAGCCGATGTCGAGCAGCGACTCGCCCGGACGCAGCCGCAATTTGCGCAAGAGGTAATCGATCTTCGCGCCAGCAATTTCAGGCCGGGCGGGGGCACTTCAGTCGCGCCGTCTTTGCAGCGAGGCGGCGCACCGAATCGTCGACGCCATAACGCTCGAGTTCGTCGAGCGCCAGCCAAGCGACCGCGTGCGATTCGTCACTCGCACGCGGCTCGGCGTCGTCGGGAACGTAGAAGGCGAAGCGCACGTCGTAATGCAGGTGCGCCGGCTCGTTCGCCCGCGCGGGGATGCGGTGCACGTCCACGTCGTAGATCCCGCGCTGCGCCGGCACGAGCCCTTCGATCCCCGACTCTTCGCGCGCTTCGCGCAGTTCCCGCAGCAGCGCGGCACGTCCGTTCGAGCCCACCGTCGCGTCGGGTGTGTCGTCGCTCACACTTTCGATCTCTCGCGCAGCGCGCGCAGGACGCGGCGTCGCGACATCCTTTTTAGCGACCTGCCGCCGATGTTACCAAGAGAGGAGTTGCTCGGAACAACTTGATTCGCATCCCGTTCGTGGCCAGGGTGGCCGCTCTTGCGTGCGCTTTCGTCGTGCCGGTCTCGGCAGCGATTGCTTTCACCTTGGCGGACAACGCTCAGACACAACGAGTGGTTCACGTCGAGATGCGCGGAGCGGCCTGCTTCCCGGTCGTCTACTCGAACCTGCTCGCGCTTGAAACCTACCGTGTGACGCCGAGTTCCGTCGCGGCCCTCAGCGTCGAACGCAGCTTCGCGAGCGTCGAAGGTGCCGATTGCGTGCTGGGACCGAAGGCGTGGTCGCGGATTCGCAGCGCGTGGCCGGCGGCGCGCCGCGATGCGAGTCAGCTTCCGGGTCTCGAGAACCAGATCGTCGAGTACCTACAGGTCGTCTCCGTCGAGACCAACCTGAGCTACGAACCCTACCGCGCGATCGCGGATCTCGCCGACGCGGTGGTCTATCGGCTCCCTGGGGCGTCGATGCGCTTTTCGCTCGCCGCGACGAGCAGCGAGCCGCTGGAGTCGGAACGCTTCGCGGCTTCAGCCGAAGACCGCCTCCACTTCGGGTTCGACGATCTCAACGCTGCGGTTGCGGAGTACCCGCCCTATCGGGCCCGCCTGGACGCGCCGCTGCAACGCGCCGAGTCTTCCACCCAAACGTACCTTGCTGCGCTCGAACGCTGGGAGCACGCCGACCGCAGCGGGCGCGGGGCGACCTTGATCGACGAACGGACCCGGCCGATGCACGCGGCGGTCTCCGCCCTCAACGCACTGTTCTCCGTCTCCACGAGCGAGCTCCAAGACATCCTCGAGCAGAAGCTCGGCGTGCTCGAAGAGCGTCGCGGCACGATCTTGGCCATCGCGACCGCGGCGATCGCGCTCTCGATCGCGATCGTCCTGGCGATCACCGCGACGATCGCCCGGCGCGACCGCAGCCAGCTTTCGCAAGCCGAGGCGCGAGCCGCGCTGCTGCAAGCGGAGCTCGCGCGCAAGGAAGCGGAAGACGCCCTGCACATCAACGAGGAGCGCTTCCGCAGCATCTTCGCCGCTTCGCCCCTGCCCATGGCGATCACCGATCTAGCGGGAATCGTCAGCGAGTGCAACGAGGCCTACGCCCTGCTCGTAAGCGCCGACGATTCGCCCACGGGACGCCGGCTGCTCGACCCGCTTGCCTTCGACGCGCCTGCCGAACTGGATGCGATCTTCGAGACGCTGCGCTCGGGCAGCAGCGGCGTTCGGACCGCGGATTTTCCGATCTTCGGTCGCGGCGGACGCGCCTGGTATCACGCGATCGTCTCGAGCGTGCGCGGCGCCGACGGCGGGCCGTCGTACTGCACGGTGATGCTGCAGGACATCACCGAACGGACGAACCGCGAGCGGCAGCTGCACCATCAGGCCACGCACGACACGATGACCGGGTTGCCGAACCGCAGCTTCGTCACCGCGGCGCTGCAGCGTGCGCTCGAGCGCAAGCGCGGCGGCGTGCGTTTCGCGCTGCTCTTCGTCGACGTCGACGACTTCAAAACCGTCAACGACTCGCGCGGGCATGCCGCCGGCGACGACTACCTGCGCATCATCGCGCAGCGCCTGAGTTCCTGCGTTCGGGCGGGCGACATCGTCGCACGCTACGGCGGCGACGAATTCGCAATCCTGCTCGACAGCTTGTCGAGCGCCGCCGACGTCGACCGGATCGTCCTGCGCATGAGCCGCGAGTTCGCCGAACCCGTCTCGCTCGCCGGCAGCTCGCTGCGCCCCAGCTTGAGCGTCGGCATCGTCGTCGACGACGGCATGTACGCCTCGAGTTCGGCCGCGCTGGCCGACGCCGACCTTGCGATGTATCGCGCCAAGGCGCGCGGCGGGAACTGTTCGGTCACGTTCCGGCGCGGCTGGGCCGACGAGGCACCGACCTCCGCCTAACCGATCGACCGATTTCGCGGCGCCGCTCAGCGCTGCGGCAGCACCGCGAAGGGCAGCACGAAGGCCTTGACGTCGCGCGCCGCGAGCGGACCGTAGTAGCGCGAGTCCCAGCCGACCGCGGACGGCGACCAGAGCCAGAGCTCGCCGGAGCGCATTACGTAACGCCCGGGAGCCACGTGCCGCAGCGGACGTCCTTTCGAATCGGTCGCCCGCGGCGCGCTGTCGGGAAGCGCGATGCCGTTGACGGCGATCCCGCTCGCGCGTACGTCGACCACGTCGCCCGCGACGGCCGCGACGTGCTTGAGCAGCGGAGCCGTCTTTTCGGGACAATCGCCGGGGGGCAGAATCCCGCGCTGCGCGCCGAAGCGCGCGAGCGCCGCCGGCGGACAGAGCAGCACGACGTCGCCGCGCGCGGGCGCCCGGTCGACTGGCAGCTTCCGGTAGAACCCGAGCGGCATGCTCGTCGTGAGATTGAACGTCAGGTGCAGCGAAGCGACGACCGCGACCGCGACCGCGATGAGCGCGCCCGTCAGGAGCAGCGTCAGCCCGCGGCGGGCGCGTCCCGCGCCAACGCTCGACGCTCGCATCGTCAATTGATCGCCGCGACGCCCTGCCCGAGCTCCGACGAAGGCCCGAGCCGAACGAGGATCGGAGCGTCGGCCGGCTTGAGCGGCGCCTGCACGTTGCCCTTCGCCTTCACCGCGGCGGGCAGAATGCGGATGCGACGAACCATAGCAACCTTCGGTGCGAGCGACGGAACCGCGGTGGGTGCCTCCGCCAGGACGACGGGCGCGTCGCTGAGCCGCCGCGCGGCTCCCACGACGGCGCTGATGTAGCCGTCGCCTTGGGTGAGCTGCCCGGTGTTGTAGGCGCCGATCGCGCGGCGCAGCGCCAGCTGGCCGGAACCGTACGCGGCAGACGCGCGCGCATAGTCGGCCGCCAGGATCTGCGCACCCGCGCGCACGTTCGTGCACGGGTCGAAGACTTGTTGCACCGTCAAGCCCAGCGCAGCGACGTTCGCGCTGTTGATCTGCGCGAGGCCGAGATCGACCGAGTGGCCGCGCGCGATCAGCCCCGAGGCCAGCGCTACCGCCGCCTCGCGCGAGGAAGGCAGGTAGCTGCGGCCGTCGCTGTTGTCGTGGATGGCCAGCGGATTACCCCCGCTTTCCACCGTGACGATCGAAGACATCGTGCGCACGCCGACGCTCGGCGCACAGGACGCGAGCAGTTGCGTGAGCGCCAGGGCAGCGACGCTCATTGCGCCGCTCCCTGATAAGGCCCTGGGAATACCATGTCGTGGTCGACGACGACGAGGAACGGATAGCCCCGCGGCACGTGGATGACGGGCGGCAGACTGAGCTGCTTTTGCGCGATCTGCGCGCCGACTTGGGCGATCTGCTGGCCGGCCGCGCCCGCCAAGAGTTGTCCAGCCGAAGGTACGACCGTTCCGGCGACCGTCGTTCCCGTCTGCGGCTGGCTCAGCTGGAGCCCCGCGGAGAGGATGCTCGAGAGCAGCGCGGTCGTGAACACGCTGGCGAAGTGATCGTCGGTCTTGCCGCCGAGGCCGGAGTAGCCTTCAGTATCCGCGCCGACCTGTTCGTGCAGATCGATGCTCGACGTGTCGGGGAAGATCAAGCGTTCCCAGGCGACCAGGATCCGGCTCTGGCCGGGCTGCACGTCGTTCTTGTAAACGCCGATCAAGCGCGAACCCTTGGGGACCAGTAGATAGCGGCCCGTGCGCGAGTCGAAGACGTCTTGACGCACCTGCGCCGAGATGAGGCCCGGCTGCTCGGAATCGATACCGGTGATGAGCTCGGCCGGAATAACCGAGCTGGCGACGATCTCGAACTTGCTGCGGGCCGCGTAGCGTTGCGCGTCGAGGTAGTCGCTCGCATTGGCCGTTCCACCCTGCTGCAGCGAAGCACCGTGCGCATACTGGCCGAACGGCCCGGACAGGAACGCGTTGGAATTAGCGCCGGCCGCGTTTCCACCGGCACCCGGCGCTGCGGCACCGGCAGCCGGCGCGGACGCCGAAGGGACCATCGGGCTGTTTGCGGCGGCCGCATTGACGACGCTTCCCACGTTCGCGTCCTGCGCGACCACGTTGGAAGGAGCGGCAGGATGCGCGCCGCCGTCGCCGGCGCTGATCACGGCCGGGGCTTGATTGGCGAGCTCGAGCTCCTGCGCGCGCTCGGCAGCCTTTTCCGCTCGCGCCTGTTCGGCGGCGCGAGCCCGCTCGAGCTTCGCCTCGGCTACGGGATCGACGGGCGCGGCTGCGACTTGCAACTGCGCGGGCTGCGCGGCGTTCGAAGCCGCTCCGGTCGCGATGTTCGGGACGGCATTCGGAGCGCCGTTCGTCACGCCGTTCTGCGCGGCCGCGTCGTTCGCGTCCGGCGGAGTCGTGAGCACGAGGCCGGCCGGCACGTCCGGTCCTTTCTTGCCGGTTTCGGGCGCGCTTTGCGTCGTGTGCGAGGCGGGATCGACGATCGGCACGTTTGCGCCGAAGTGCCCCGTGTCTTGCGGCGCGGGCGCGGCGAACGCGACGTTCGAGTCGCCTGCCGCGCCGGCGCGCGGTTTGCTCGGCCGGTTCGCACCGACCAGAATCAGCGCGAACACGAGGAAGAGGACGATCGCGCCGAGACCCGCGGCGCGCGGGCCGATGCGGGTGACGCCGGTGATCTTGCCGCGCAGCCCCTTGTCGAGCGAGTCGGGCGAGGAAGGCGGCGTGGGGAGCGGTGCGTTGGTGCTAGGCATGGACGTTCCTCGCTTAAACATGATGGATCTCGACGAGTCGCTCGCCGCTGCCGTGCTTGCCCGTCCCCGCGTTGCTGATGAGCTCGAGACCGGACGGGACGCCGTCGACGACGTAGACGGAATCGCTCACGCGGTAGTTGACGATCTGGTTGACGCCGTCGGGTGCCAGCGCGACGAGAATCGGCAGGTCGGACGGCAGCTTGTCGAACTCGACGTAGGTATGCACGCCGTCGTTGTACACGCGCTGCGGAAGAATCTCTTTGGCGCCTGACACGCGGTAGTGCGTGTCGAGCTTGTCCTCGGCCACGAGCGGCAGTTGCGTCTGCGCGTCGGCCTTGCGCCGCGCCTCCACCTCGGCCGCGGCCTGCGCCGCCGCGGCTCGGGCCGCTTCTTCCTCGGCGGGGTAATAGAAGCCGATGCGCGGGTTCGTCCACGAGTTCGACGAGATCAGATCGACGTAGTAGAGGTGACGCGTCGTGGCGATGACGAGATTCGTGCTCAGGCCGGTTTCTTTGGGCTTGATCAGCACCAGCGGCGTCGCGCCGCTCGGTCCGCTGGGCGCGCTCGAGATGATCCAGCGCGCGGAGTCTCCGGTCGCGAGGGTGCTGATCGCCTCGCCCGGCTGCAGCGTGACCGTGCAGACCGTGAGCGGAGCGCATGCGAGCTGCGGCGCCGCGCCCGGGAAGGGATACTGCACCGTGCCGTCCGCAGCCGTATGGGTGACGATCGGAACCGCCGCGTCGGCGGCGAACGGCCGGGTGAAGGCCAGCGCGGCTGCCAGTGCCACGCCTGCCAGGCGAACTGCGCGGCTCATAGCTTCTTCGTCCAGTCGAGCGTGGTCACGTAGACGCCCAGCGGATTGCGCAGCAGCGTGGCCTCGTCGGTCGGCTGGTGGATCGTGATCCCGATGTTGCCGACCCACTCCTGGGTTCCCGTGGTCTGCCCGTGCAGGTCGCGCAGCGTCTCCGTCCATTGTACCTGCCACGTCGTCGGGCTGATCGGCAGGAGCGAATCGACGTTGATCGTTACGGTCCCGTTGCGCGCCTCGTCGAAGGGCGAATGACCGCTGACGTACCAGTTGTCCAGGTATCCGCGCGCGGCCGAGCCGTCGGCGACCTCGCCGTACACTTGGTCGAGGTTCTGCTTCTCGACGACGCGGTCGGTGACGACGCTGCGCGCGTTCGTCAGCCAGTTCGCGATCTCGGCGCGCACGACGCGCTGATCGACCGGCTCGGCGCGATCGGCGACATGCACGCCGATCGGCAACCCGATCTTGTCGACCGCGACGACGTAGGGGACGAATTTCGTCTGCGCCGCGACGTAGCCCAGGGCCATGATCGCGACGATGATCGCGATCGCTTCCAGGATCGCGACGAGGCGCCAGTTGTAGGCGGACTGCAGGTGCGAGCCGTAGCGCTCGAACCACACGGTCGAGGCGTCGGTGTAGGCGTTTCCGGTTCCGCTTCCGTCGAGCAGCGCGGACGCCGAGCGGTTGGATCGAAAGAGCTTCATGTCGATATCTCCTGGTGCGGCGTCAGCTGGGGTCGAGCTCGGCGATTTTCGTAAACCGCCCGAACGGGAGCTTGAGCGCGGGGAAGAGCCGGTTATGCAGGTTCTTGCTGTCGAAATTAACGACGGCTTTCGCAGCGTAGTAGACTTGCGTCGTCTGCGTGCTGGTCGTGGTCTTCGTGCTTGTCAGTGCCGCGATCGCGGCGGGAACGGGCGTCGTCGTTGTCTTGTTGATCGTCAGCGTGGCGAAGAGCAGATACGGCGCGTCGTACGTCAGGTCCGCACAGGCCCAATTGCCCGACGAGTCGGTCGTAGTCGTCTCGATGTACGGCGCCAGACGCTGCGCGAGTGCCGCGAAATTTTGGGAGTCGTTTTGAACTTGAAAGAAATTCGACGGCGGCGCCGAGGGGGCGCCGCCGGGGACGCCGTTCTTATTCGCCCGTTGGGCCGCTTGGAGTGCCTGTTGCCGGAGGACTTGCTGCTCTTCGAAGGCGAGATACGAGCGCCCGTCGGTGGAATTCGGAATCACCTGGATCGTCGTGCTGGCCTGCGTAGGGGACGAACTCGAGATCGGGAACATACCGTAGACGGAGGCGCTAAAATTTTGATTGGAAGTGCAGCTCAGCGCCTGGGGCGGCTGCGTCGGGGCAGGCGAGGGCGGGGTCGCGGTGACGATGCTCGGAGTCGGCGTGGCGTTGACGATTTGCGAGGGCGCCGACGTAGCGGCGGAGGCGCCCGAAGGCGCCAGACCGCCGGCGATGCCGGCGACCATTGCGACGCCGGCGAGAGCAGAGTAGAGCTTGTGCGAGTTCACGGAGTTCCTCCAAGATTAGTCCAGCCGACGATTGCGGCGTCATAGGTAGCCCCGACCGTCGCCGAGGCGGCGTAGATTTGCAAGCTGCGCGGGTCCAAAGCGGACTGCTGTGCGCCCGCGCTTTGCGAGACGAATGCGACCGTGAGATAGCGGCCCGGGCTCAACCCGCCGCAGCGGAAGCTGCCGTCGGACGCGACCGGTGCGCGGCGCATCGAAGCCAGTGCCGAGCTCGCCGTAGAAGCGAAGTCGGTGCCGTGCGCGACGAGCGCGAGCGCTTCGCCGGGCGAGCGGCGCGCAGCGAGCAGCGTGCGCAGCTGCCCGAGATAACGCTCGCCGACCGGCGTGTCGGGGAGCACGCCGAGCCGCGCGGCCTCGCCCAGCGAAAGGCCGGTGAAGCGTCCGAGGATCGCATGCGGACCGCTGCCGCAGGCGTTTCCGTCCGCCGCCTGCGCGCTCGCCGTTGCGAGCGCGCAGGCGAGGACGGCTCCCATGCCCGATGCAAGAAGGCGGCGCATCAGACGTTCACCCGAATCGAGACCGCGCCGGTCGAACCGTGATCCTGCGACGGAATCGTCTTGCCGATATCCGCCGCCAGCCGAGCGCCGGTGTCGAACGGGCTGCGCGCGGCCTTCTCGATCGCCTTCCCGAGTGGGCTCTCCTGCTGCTTGTTCGAGAGCGCAGCGACGCTCTGCAAACGAGTTAGCCGAGAAAGCTTCGAGAAGTTCGGGTTGCGGACGAGGCTCTCGAGGTCGCCCTTTCCGAGCTTG
Source organism: Vulcanimicrobiaceae bacterium (assembly GCA_052267165.1). Taxonomy (GTDB): domain Bacteria; phylum Vulcanimicrobiota; class Vulcanimicrobiia; order Vulcanimicrobiales; family Vulcanimicrobiaceae; genus CAWICD01. The sequence goes on from JBKQHO010000039.1 coordinate 403,082, forward strand.
CGGATCGCTTCGGGCGTGACGTTGGCCTTGAGCTGGCTCGCATCCATGCGTGCGATCTCGGCCGCCGAGTTGAAGAACGGACTATTCGGCGAAGGGCTCTCGGGCGTCCGGCTCGCCGGAGAACCGACGTTGCCGTTCGAGTCGGAGGAAGGGCCGCCGGTCGGCGTGAGCTTCTCGCTGCCGAGCGGAGTCGTGGGCGCTTCTTTGACCTCGTCGCCCTGCGAGCGCGTTCCGCTCTGCAGGCTGATGGAGCTGTTGCCTTCGGAGCCGCCGTCTTCGGAGTCGTTCCCATCGCCGCCGGAGCCTTTGCCGCTCGAGCCGCGTCCGGCGATTCGGTTGTTTCGCGCCGTCAGGCCTGCAGCGCCGGCCGCCGAGACGGCGCCGCCGGCAGCTTTGAGGCCGGCGCCCGCGAGCCCCGCGAACTGTCCGGCGAATTGACCGAACGAGCTGTTCGACGAGCCACTGATGATCGAGGCGGCGAACTGCGGCGCGGAGTAGGCGATGATCGAAGCGACCAGCGCGACGAACCCGCCGAGTAACGGAATGGCGTTGTACGCCTGCACCGTCGAGTCGAGCGGCTCGATCAAGCCGATGCAGATGTAGACCATCATGAGCTTGACGCCGACGCTGACCGCGTAGCTGTAGTACTTTTCGCCGATACCGGCCGTCCAGCGCGAGCCGAGCGCACCCGTCACGATGATGCCGGCCGCCGTCACGATGTACGCCTCGACGATCGCTAGGGCGAGCGTTCCGGCGAGGAAGGCGTAGGCGCTGACCGTGATGACCGCGGTCATGGCCTCGAGGTCGATGAGGCCGGTCAACAGATTGGAGAATCCGGTCGCGAAGAACTCGTCGGGGACCGCTCCAAGTGTACCGGCTAAGGTGATGGAGGGCGCGGCATTCTTCAGGCCCTCGGTCAAGATGCTGAACGGGTCGGTCGCGATCGTCGTGCCGGCGACCGCGCTACCGGCCGTTGTTCCGATTTGCACGAAGGAGCCGATGATCGTGGTCGCGATGCCGAAGCCGTTGACGACGAAGACCCAGTAGACCAGGCTGAAGACGATGGTCTTCTGCGTCATCTGCACGAATAGCTCGGCGAGATCGCTGCGGCCGTTCAGCAGCGCCTGGATCACCGTCCAAGCGATGTCGATCACGACCAGCAATGCGAAGAGGTCCGTCGCGTAGCCGCTGATCGTGCTCTCAATGGTCGCTGCCTGCGATCCGAGCGAGTTGAAGAGCGACCCGGGATCGGGCAGCGCCGCCGACGCGGGGTTGAGACTCGGGATCGTTCCGGCCGGTCCGGCTGCGAGCGCGACGCTCGGCGCGGCTGCGGCCGCGGCGATCGCCAGCACGCCGAGCACGACGAAGCCGAGATTGACGCGGTGCTTCATCGCACGCCCGCCGCTTCGAGCAGACGTGCCTCGCCGGCGGCCACGCGCAGCGCGTGCCGCTCGAGCCAGCGCTCCGCTTCGGCGTCCCGGCCGTTCAAGCGCATCCATTCGGCCGGCCACGTCTCGCGATGGCGGGCCATCGTATCGTAAGCGCGCTGCGGTTCGTTGGGATCGATCCAGTGCGCGGCGGCGACTTTGAGGTTGCGCTGCCAGAGCCACTCGGCCGGCCAGTCGTACGGGCCGTAGGTCTCGGCGAACGAGCGGATCGCTGCGAGATCTTCCTTGCCGCTCGCGCCCAAGAAGCTGAGCGCGATCGGCCCCAGGCCGAGGTCGAAGAGCCGCTGGCCGAGCGGGCTCGTGTAGTAGTATTGCCGCTTCGGGACGGCGCCCGCGAGAATTTGGATCTGCCGTTCGGTCAGTCCGATCTTCTTGTACGCGGCGCTCGCATTCTCGCTGCGCGCCTCGGGATTCGGCAAGAAGATCTTGGTCGGGCACGATTCGAGGATCGCGGCCGTGATCGGCTTGTCGAGCACGTCGCTGACGCTCTGGGTCGCGAAGATGACGGCCGCGTTCTTCTTGCGGAGCGTCTTGAGCCAGTCGCGAATCTTCTCGGCGAAGAGCGGATTGTCGATCAGCGTCCAGGCTTCGTCGAGGACGATCAGCGTGGGCCGCCCATCGAGCCGCTGCTCGAGGCGATGGAACAGATAGAGCAGCACGGGTGCGACGTTGCGGGCGGCGTTCGCGCCGTCCATGAGGTGCTCGAGCTCGAAGACCTGGAAGGCGTCGTCGCGCAGATGGTCGACGCGCGAGTCCAGGAGCGATCCGAGCGGGCCGTCGAGCGTGTAGCGGCTCAAGGCGCTGCGCAGCTCTTCGTGCTGCAGCGGTCCGCTCAGCAGGTCGGTCAGCGTGCGGCTTTCACTCTCGGCCAGCAGTCCCAGCGCGTGGTGCAGCGCGCGGCGGTGACTCGGCGTGACGCGGATGCCTTGCAGCTCGACGAGCGTTTCGAGCCATTCGTTGGCCCAGGCGCGCTCCGATTCGTCGTCGACGTGCTGCAGCGGGCAGAAGCTCAGCGTCTCGAGCGCCCCCATGATGTCGTAGTGCTGGCCGCCGGCGGCGCGCACCAGTGGATACGCCGAGTAGCCCTTGTCGAAGAAGAACACTTGCGCGTTCTCGTAGCGGAACTGCGAGGCGGCGAGGAAGCACAGCAGGGTCGACTTGCCGGCGCCGGTCGGGCCCAGCACCAGCGTGTGGCCGACGTCGCCGACGTGCAGGTTGAGCCGGAACGGCGTCGCGCCGCTGGTCGCCGCGAACGCGAGGGGCGGGCTATTCTGCGGATAGAACGGACAGGGATTGCGCTCGAGCCCGGCCCAGACCGCCGAGAGCGGCAGGAAGTCGGCGACGTTTTTGGTGTGCACGAGCGGCTTGCGCACGTTGGAGTAACCGTTGCCGGGGTGCGTTCCGAGGAACGCTTCGACCGCGTTGACGTCTTCGATGCGCGCGTTGAAACCGAGGTTGAAGAGCAGCTTGACGACCTCCCGGGCCCGCTCGTCGGCGACGGCCGGGTCGATATCCGAGACGACGATCGTGCTGGTGTAGTAGCCGAAACGCACGACGTCGGCCGCGAGGTCGTCGATGGCCGCCTGCGCGTCTTCGGCCATGCGCAGGGCCTCGTTGTTTTCCGCAGGAGCGCTTCCGCCCGGCGCGCCGACCAGCGAACGCAACGACTGGCGGCCGGCGAACCATTTCTTGCGATAGGTCTCGAGCCGCTTGCGAGCTTCGAAGGTGTCCAGAAAGACGAAGCGGTTCGACCAGCGATAGGGCATCGCCAGGCGGTTGAGCGCTTCGAGGATGCCGGGATAGCTCTCGTTCGGGAAACCCGTGATCGCGATCGTGCGCAGGTGGCGGGCCCCGACGCGCGGCTTGAGGCCGCCGAAGAAGTCCACGCCGCCGATGAGCGCATCGAGATAGAACGGGACGTTGGGCCGGCGCAGCGGGTGATCGGCGTCGGTGACGCAGACGTTGAGGTGCGTCAGCAGATCGTCGATCGTGTACTCGTGGCCGTTTGTGTCGCGCTCGACGTGGGAGCGCAGACGGCGCAGGCGCAGCGAGGTGAACAGGTTGTCCTCGATGTCCTGCAGCGTCTTGCGAAACGTTTGGAGCGCGCGGTCCGTCGAGCCGTCGCCCTTGGGCTTGTCGCCCTCGACGAGGAAGTCGGTCAGCTTGTCCTCGCGGTCGGACGGCGGAAGGTAGGTGAGCACCAGGACGTAGCGGGTCGCGAAGTGCGCGCCTTCCGCTTGGCTCTGCAGGCGGCGCTCTTCGTCGATGAGCGCGGTCGTGCGGTCGCCGAAGTGACCGCCTTCCGCGTACTGCATGACCGGAAAGCGGATTGCGTCGACGTGCATCATCCAACCCGTGCCGCGGCGGCACAGCGCCGCGTTGACCCGTTCGGAGAGGGTGTCGAGTTCCGCCGCGCTCACGGAGTCGAGGTCGTTGCCGCGGTATTCCCAGCCCGCCAGCAACGCGCCGTCCTTGTTGAGGACGATGCCGTCGTCGACCAGCGCGGCATAGACGAGAACGTCCGAGTAGCCTTTGAGCTTGGTGCGGAACTCGCGAACCGTCGTCAGGCTCTGCCCGCGCAGCCCGAAGAAGAGCAGCGCGAAGCAGGCGAAGATTCCGAGGACTGTGAGCAGAACCATTGACGTCAACCCTTCTGGTTTCTCTTGATTTCGGGATCGGGTGCGCTGATGTGCGGGTGCGCGACGTAGTAGATGCGCTTGTTCACGTGGCGAACGTACACGCGTGACAGCTCGGGATCGTGCTTGGCCATGCGCTGGAAGACTGCCAGCGAGACCAGCCAGAAGGCGACGCCGATGGCTCCGATCGTCACGCTGCCGAGCGAGAAGATCAGGACCGCTGCAATCATCCCCGAACTGAGCACGAGCGTACGCTCGCCGCCGAGAACCAACTGCGGCCGGAGCAGGGACTGTCGAATGGGGCTCCGTGCCGGGCCTGACATGTTACAGCACGGCTCCTGACGCGGTGCCGATGAAGGTGCTGGCGAACGAGCCGGCGCCGACCAGGAAGGCGATCGCGATGACGATCATCAGGAGACGCTTGGCGAAGGCGCCGAGGTCCTCGCCGAACACGAGCGCGAGGCCCGCGACGAAGATGGCGATGATCGAGATGTACTTGGCGACGCTGCCCGTCAGGAAGCCGGAGAGCTGGCCGAGCGGGCCGTCCCACGGAAGCGTGCCGCCGCCGGTGCTGCCGCCACCGCCGGTGGTCGAGGCCATCGCGGCCGAGCTGATCGCGAGCACGAGAACGGAGCTGAGAACAGGGATCGAAGCGGAGACGAGGTTGCGGTAGTTCAGACGGGTCTTCATGAGAGTGTCCTTTCAGGATCGGTGGGAGCTTGGAGTGCGGTGGGTTGGAGCATGGGCCCGCGAGCGACACCGTCGTCGCCGGGGACGGACTCGAGCTCGTACGCGTCGTTGTGGAAACCGCGCATGCGCACGACTTCCCGGACGCGCCGGCCCGAAGGCGTGCGCGTGATGAAAACCAAGAGGTTGACGGCTTCCGCGATGAGCGCGGGCTGCGGTTGCGTGTCACGGTGCTCGGCCATCAGCTGCTCGAGCCGCGCGAGGCCCGCGTGCGCACTGTTCGCGTGGACCGTCGAGAGGCCGCCGGGGTGACCGGTGTTCCAAGCCTTGAGCAGCGCGAGCGCGGCGTGGTCGCGAACTTCGCCGACCACGATCCGGTCGGGCCGCAGGCGCATGGTCACGCGCAGGCAGCCGGTCATGTCGATCTCGTCGGTGGTGTGCAGCGCGACCGTGTTGGGCGCCGCGCACTGCAGTTCGAAGGTGTCCTCGATGATGACGACGCGCTGGTCGGCGCCGGCGAGCTTCGAGATCTCGTCGAGCAGCGCGTTGGCCAGCGTCGTTTTGCCCGAACCCGTCGAGCCCACGATCAGGATGTTCTCGCGCCAGCGCACTGCGCGGCGGAGCTCCTCCGCGTGCCGCGCGTCGAGGATGCCGTTCTTCACGTACTCGTCGAGGGTGAAGACCATGGCGGCGCGCTTGCGAATCGTGAACAGCGGCGCGGAAGCCATCGGCGGGATCACGCCTTGCACGCGGCTGCCGTCGAGCGGGAGCTCGCCCTGCAGCGTCGGGTGCGTGCGGTCGATCGTGGTCTCGAGCATCGCCGCGATCGTGCCGAGCAGGTTCTCGGCGCGCGCCGGCTTCATCCGTTCGCCGCTGTCGCGCATCCCCTCGCCGAGGACGTCGAGCCAGACGACGCCGTCGGGGTTGAGCATGATCTCGACGACTTTGGGATCTTCGAGCGCGCGGATGATCGTCGGCCCGAGCTCGCGGACGAGCTTCTCGCGCATCAGCGCGCGGCGTTGCTCGGCCAGGTTGAGGGGCGCGGCTTGCACCGCGGCGATCCCGGTCATGCCGCTTCTCCCGCGGGAGCCGGCAGCGCGATCTTGGAGCGCTCGGAGAAGGTCGGATCCTCGTAGTACTTGATCTTGCGGCCGTAGATCGGCGCGTGCCCGGCGACGAACACGAGCGCATCGTCGGGCGGCAGGCGGCGCGCTTCATCGGGCGTCAGCAGCGGACGCTCGGTCTCGCTCACGCTGACCTGCACGTTGCCGCGAATCCCGAGGCGCCCGCCGGAGTAGCTGCGCTGCTCGGTGCGAACCGTCGTTTGGCCCGCGAGCTTCGAGAGCAGCTCCATCGTTTCGAGCTTGTTGGGCGCGTAGGCGACTTGCACGTGGCAGTTGGCCATGATCGTCTCCGTCGTGTTCGCGCCGCCGTAGGCTGCTTGCAGCTGTGCGACGTCCTGCGTGATGAGGTAGCTCTTGATGCCGTAGCCGGCCATGTAGGCCAGCGCCGTCTGGAGGATCTCGAGTCGGCCGAGCGAGGGCAGCTCGTCGATCATCAGGAGGAGGCGGTGCTTGTAGGAAGCCACGCTGCGTCCGTCCTCGAACTTCATCTCCGAGGTCAGCGCGCGCAGAATCTGATTGAAGATCAAGCGCGTGAGCGGCTTGAGCCGGTCCAAGTCGGAGGGAGGGATGACGAGGTAGAGGCTCAGCGGCTGCTCGTCGTGCATTAGGTCGCGCACTTTGAAGTCGCTGCCCGAGATGTTGTGCGCGACGATCGGATCGCGGAAGAGCGTCAGGAAGCGGATCGCCGTCGAGAGGATGCTGCCGCCTTCTTCTGCGGCCTTGTTGAGCATGTCGCGCGCCGCCGCCGCGACCAGCGGATGCGTCGTGGTCGGAGCGCCGGAGGGGTCGGTCCAGCCGCACGTGCCGTCGGGATCGTGCGTGGCGTTGAGCATGTACTGGAACATCTGCTCGGTCGACTCGAAGAGCGGGCTCGAGATCATGGCCGCGACGGTCGCCAGCGACGGATTCGCTTCCGCGTACAGGACATGCAGCACGATGCCGCAGAGCATCGCCGAGGCGCTGACGATCCAGTGCGCGTCGTCGCCCTCGGCACCTTTGCCGTCGGGATCGACGAGCATGTTGACGATGTTCTGAACGTCCTGCACTTCATACGGCGTGCGCAGCCGGACCTCGAGCAGCGGGTTGAAGCGCGCCGAGCTGCCGTCGACCGAGGTCGCCTCGAACTTGAGGATGCGGCTGCGCAAGTCGCGCGCCCGCCAGCCGGCGGTCAGCGCGTAGTTCTCACCCTTGATGTCGTGCACGACGACGGAGTGCGGCCACGAGAGCAGCGTCGGAAGCACCAGGCCCACGCCTTTGCCCGAACGCGTCGGCGCGAAGGCGAGCACGTGCGCCGGGCCGTCGTCGCGCAGGTAGTGAAGCTTTCCGTGAGGGTCTTGCCACGCGCCGACGTAGACGCCTTGGCCTTTGCCGATGAGGCCGGTCGCTTCGATCTCTTTGCCGTTCGCCCAATGGGCGGAGCCGTGCGCGTCGGTGCCGCGCCGCGACGACGACGCGAACCGCGCGCCGATGACGACGGCCAGCCCGAGTGAAAGCAGGATGCCGCCGCCGGCCAGGTACCAGAACTGCGTCAGCACCGCGTGGACTCGCGGATCAGCGACGCTGCGAAAGCGACGCTCCCAGGTCAGCGCATCGAACGGACCGTACACGTGCCGGAAAAGCGGCGCGCCGAGCGCGCGTTGAAAACCGAAACGCGAAGCGACGTACTCGGTAGCCAGCCACAATGCCCCGAACGCGAGCATGAACGCAAGCCCGATGGCTCGCATCCAGCCGCCAAGGGGATCTTCTTGGCGGTACGTCCGGCTCGAAAATGACTGGCTCGACATGACATCTTGCTCCGTGCTTCAGTGCTACAGGCTAGACGCGAACGAAGCGCTTTTGGCTCACTTCCCGTTGCATTGCGCTTAGCGCGAACCGGCAACGCTGCGTCCGACCTCGCATACGGTACCGCACGCAACGTCTACGCGCGGTCTGACCAGCGTTCGCATACCGTCTGGTTTGCGTTTTCGTCGTTATGGCGAAAAAGGAAAAGAGCCCGCGAAGGGCTCTTTTCGGACTGGTTTGCTGCTGGCAGGCGCGGCTCGCGAGCTTTAGTACTTCTTGATGTTCCGCTTGAGCGCTACGGCGGGCTCTTCCAGCCGCCCGATGCTCAGCTTGCTGCCATTGGCCGGCGAGACTCGCACGTTGTTCCCGTTCTGCATCGACTCATTGATCAGGCTTTGGGCGGAGGCGTCGAACTTGTCGGCCGCGTGGTGCTTGAGCTCGCCGTCCGCGCCACGCTGAATCCAGAAATCGACTCGGTTGGAGAAGGTGCGCTCGTTGGCTGCGCCTGCGACGATCGGACCGACGACCGTGCCGTCCTCGACCTTTTGAGCGGCGGTGCTCCCCGGCGTAGGGGGCAGCGCGCGACCGCTGCGCGGGATGTTGGCGTAGGGACACTCGACGCCTTGCACGGGATCGGGCGTCGGAGGCAGCGGCCGGTTGCTGCGCGGGATATTGGCATACGGGCTTTCGACGCCTTGCAAGGAGCTCGGGGTCGGAGGCAGCGGCCGGCCACTGCGCTTGACCGTCGTGACGTAAGACTTGGCTTGACCGGACTTCGGATCTGGTCTCATTTGCGGCATGTTGAACCTTTCGGAAAGCATAGTTCGTCAGACAACCTGGACGGCCCAAAAGCGAAAACGGGGCAAAGTCGCCGCGGCTCGCTACTTGACGAGTTGTTGCTTCTTTTCTTGAACTTTTTCTCGACCTGCTCGAACAGCTCGTGGTCGGCTTTCGATTGCGTCTTGACTTCGAACCCGTGCTCCAGCGCCGTCTTCATGACCTGGCGTTTGAAATCGGCATCGCCGCTGAAGAGCATCGGATTCCAGCGCTTGATGACGCCCATCTCGAACATCTTTTGAGCCTCTTCCGCGCTTCCGGTCGTTCCGGTGATACGGTCGCCGTGGTCGTGGACCACGTTGTCCCCGTTGCTGTGGCGCCAGACGTCGCGCGCCACGTCGTCCCCGTTGCGCAAGCGCCAGTCGTCGCGCGACACCTTCTTGGCTTTCCAGCAGCCCGCGGAGTCCGACGCACCGCTGCGCGTGTACGCGAGGCGAAGCCTCTTGGGCTTAATCTGCAGTTCGCTGCCCGGCTCTTCGAGCTTGGGCGGCCCATCGAGGGGGCCTTCGCTTTTGCCTTTGACTCCGGTGCCGCTCGAGCCGCGGACCTCGGGTTTCTTCCTCTCTTGGTGCCGCTGTTTCCGGGTGCGGTTGAGCTCCTGGATCAGCTCGTCCAGTTCATCAATGTCATTTTCCTCGGGCGGATTAGGCATGGTCGATCTCCCGCAAATCATCTTGCGCGGCGGCCGCGCTCGGACGCCCTAGTTCCGCACCCTGACGTGCGAGCCCGGCGGATGGCTCACCGCGCGAACCACGTTTCCTAGTCGCGTGCCTCGCCAAGCGCTTGCGCAACGCGCGCCCTCCACGAGGACGCTTTGCCGCGGCGGTGCAGTGCTAAAGCGAGCAGCTCGTCGACGTCGTACAGGGTCGCGGCGGCGTCGGATGCGATGCAGTCCGCGCGGCGCGCGCAGATCGCCGCGAGTCCGGTGACGAACGCGTCGGCGCGGCGCAGGTCGAGACCGAACGTTTCCGACTCGGCGTCTTCGCCGCGGGGGCGCAGGCTGAAGACGAGCGCGGAGCGGACCGGACGGCCGAGCAGCGCCTCGACGTCGGCCCGTGCGCCGAGCGGCGCGGCGAGCTCGCCGGCCTGCGCCGAAACGGCGACGAAGGCCGCCTCGATCGCCACGGTCTCGTAGAAGAGGCGCAGGAGCGGCTGGAACGTCCCGCTTTCGCCACGCTCGTCGTCGCCGCAGATCTCACCCTCGACGGGAACGACCGGATCGCCGCTGCGCTCGGCGCCTTCGGCCAGTTCGTCCAGCGCGCGTCGTAAGAAGGAAAGCGCGAAATCCGCCCGCCACTGCGAGTCCCAGAAGACGATCAGTTCGTCGCACGCGCCTTCGCTCGGCGACCGGACGCCGGGAGCAGCAGGCCAGATGCTGCTCGCGGCAGCGGCCACAAACGCGAAACTGTCCGCACGCGTTTGGTTCTCTGAGCCGAGCACGTACAGGTCTTCGGCCGCGAAGACGGCGCCCGTGTCGTCGACCCCGACCGCCTGTTGATCGGCGGTCAGCAGGGCCGCGCTCAACATCAGCGCGCGTTCGGCCTCGAGCGCGGCGTCGGCACGATTCGAACGTACCGCGACCTCGAGACGCACGGCGCCAGCCGGCGGCAGTTGGAGGACGTGTGCCGCATGCGACGCGGCGGACGACGAGGCGGGCTCGAGCGGCCTCACTTCCAGCCGAGCCGCTCCCTTCGACTCCAGGACGAAACCGTTCTCGACGGCGCTCGCAGTCGATGCGTAGCGTTCGGCCACCGCCTGCGCCGTAGACTGAGTCTCGCTTGGATCGAGCTCGCACGCGAAGAACAGCGTCATACCCGAGCGAGCTTCGCGATCCGCCGCGCCGCCCTCGAGCCGGTTCGCCGCAATGCGTTCGGCTTCGACCCGGTCGGCACGCCTTACGACGCGCACCTGATCGCCCAATTCCGGGGTGAAATCGTTCAGCTCGCCGCCCGCGTACGCTATCCACACCTGTTGGCCGACGTACTGCTCGACGCGATCGGAGGCCACGTAGGTGATCGTTCCCGAACGGGGGCCGCGACCGTCCCACGGCAGCGCGCGCTCGTGGAAGACGCCGTACTCGAACATGCGCTGCGACGCATCCGGTTTGCTCACCGGACCGTCATCGACGGTTTGACTCGAGCTCAGTTCCGCGGCGAGAAACGCGCCCGCGAGCGCACGCTGGGCCGCCGTTTGGGAGCGGTCGCGCAGCGTCGCGATCCGGCGCTTGAGCCGCCCCGTGCGCAGCGCGTCAACGTGGACGTTAACGCCGCCGTCGTAAGGAGCGTTGTCGGACGGCGCGGGAGGGGTATTCAACATACGGATACTTCACCGTCTGCGCAAAGACGTCGGCGCGCGCTCCGGCGACCTCCGCCTTCTGCGCGATCTGCTTGCCGTCGGCGTCTCGCGTCTTGCCTTCGATCGGCTGCTCGCGTGCGCCCTGCGGCTCCGTGCGGTGCTTGCGGAACCGAAGCCGCTTGACCCATTCGATCAATCTTCTTCACCGTCGCTACGCGTGGCTCGCTACAAGTGACGGACGACCGGTCGGTTTGGCTCACTCGCGCAGCGCGCACGCGCGGGAAGGATGATCACGTCGCCGGCGCGCAGCGCTCGCGGAGGTAGCTTGATGACGAATTCGGTTTCGCGCTGCAAGAGCACCCGAGCGCACCACATCGCCCGGTCTGACCTGGAGCGCGATTCCCTTTCGAGGATCTGCGTGGTCATCAGCGCGTCAGGCCGAACCGGGGGCAGGCCGTGATGGATCTTACCGTCCGTTGCCGGAGCTGCAGTCCCGGAAAGATCCATCACGGCGTCGAGGGAAGGCCGGGCTTTTAGGGCGCGGCGCCGAGGAACGCGCGCAGGTGCTTGAGCGCGAGCCGGACGCGCGACTTCACGGTCCCCAGCGGTTCGCCCGTCGCGTCGGCGACGGCTTGATACGTCAGACCCTGGAAGTACACGAGCTCGACGACGTCGCGCTGCCGCGGAGAGAGCGCGGCCAGTGCGGCGTGGAGCGCATCGCGCGCTTCGCTTTGCAGCAGGGCCTGCTCGGGGCAAACTTCGAGAGAAGGCTGATCGGCGGCCTCGCTCAGCGGTAAGGTCGTCGTGTGACCGGAGCGGACGTAATCGATCGCGGCGTTGCGCGCGACCGTCACGAGCCACGGGCGCAGCCGGACCGATTTGGCAGCGAGCCGGTCGGCGCGTTGCCAGAGGGCCAGGAAGGTGTGCTGCGCGATCTCTTCGACGGCGGCCCGGTTGCGGCAGACCTGCTTGGCCGTGGCCTTGACGGCGCCGGAGTACCGCACGTAGATCGCTTCGAAGGCGGCGTGATCGCTCCAGTGCGCTACCGCTTCGAGAAGCGCCTCGTCTTCGAGCAGCGCCTCGTCGCGGGTCTCGTTGAGGGAGGGCAGGCCGGGAGCCGCAGCCGCGTGGGACCGTGCCGAGTGCGAACCCTGATGGCGCAAGACGGATGCGGGAGCGGGAGCGGGAGCGGGAGCGGGGGCGAGTTGGTGGTCGGTAATGCTTTCGAACATGTGGCGCGGCCCTTTCGAGTCGTGATAACGGCGGCGGTGGCTGCCTGACACGACGCAGCATATCGGCCCGAACGTCTACCGGCCGTCTAGTTTCCGTCAGGGGATCGTCTAGCTTTGGGGTCGCCGGCCCGAAATGGCGGCTCCCACCGGAACGGCAACTGCCAAGTGGCGCCTCGCTTGGGTGGACGTTGCTCGGGGAGATGGAGGACGCGCAAGCGGCCGGAAGGAACGGCCGACACTCACCTCCGCGCGCCCTACAGCAAGGGACCCTGTACGCGATGCTTCAGAGCGTGCAAACGATCAGAATCCACTTATTCGGAAGGGCGCATCTCAGCTACGAGACGGGCCCGCTGAAATTCAACGCCCCACCGCGGGCGCTGTCCCTGCTGGCGTACCTCTTGCTCCATCGGGCGGCGCCCCTCAGCCGAGACTCCGTCGCCTTCGCGCTCTGGCCCGACGACGGCGAGTCGGACGCGCGGTCGAACCTGCGCCGGCACCTGTTCTATCTGCTCAACGACGTGTTCCCGACCTCGCCCGAAGGGCCGTGGGTGCTCGCCGACAAGCGCACGATCCAGTGGAACCCGATCGCACCGGCCTGGTGCGACGTCAACGAATTCGAGCGCCTGAGCGCGAACCCGGCGCGCGCGGCGGAAGCCGCGGGACTCTACAGCGGCGATCTGTTGCTCGGCGTCGACGACGAGTGGCTCGAGGCGCCGCGCGAACGCATGCGCGAGCGTCAGATCGCGTTGCTGCTCGCGCTGATCGCCGAGAGCAAGACGCGCAACGACTTGGCCGCGGGGATCGCGTACGCGAAGCAACTGCTGGCGATCGACCCGTGGCGGGAGGATGCCGTGCGTGCGCTGATCGCGCTGCGCCACGCGGCCGGCGACCGAGCGGGCGCGATGCAAACCTATCGCGACTTCGCCAAGCGCCTCAACGAAGAACTCGGCGTCGCGCCGATGCCCGAGACGACGGCGCTCAGCGAGCGGCTCGCGACCGCGCAGGTGGAGATTCCGGTCCCCCCGCCGGCACCCAGCGCGACCGCGCCGGCCGCAGCCGCCAACGGCGCCGCCGAGGGCAACGGCTCCGCCACGGTCTCCTCGCGTGCCATCAGCAATCTCGAAGCGATCCGGGCCACGCCCAGCTTCACCGGCCGAGAGCAGGAGCTTGCGGCGCTCGACGAGGCGTTCGCAGGCGAGAGCACGACCGCGGCGATCTACGGCATGGGCGGCATCGGCAAGTCGGCCCTCGCGCGCGAGTATGCCCGGCGCAGCCGCGACCGCTACGCGCTCGTCTGGTGGCTGCGGGCGCAGACTGAGCCCGAGCTCATCGAGGGGCTCGTGCAGCTGGGCTCGACGCTCGTTCCCAACCTCGAGAAGGCGCACGACCGGCGCAGCGCGGCCGAGAACGTCGTCTCGAACGTGCTCGGAGGATTTTCGAAGCCGATCCTGCTCGTGTTCGACAACCTCGAGCACGAGCGGCTCCTGCGCAACTGGCGTCCGCAAGCGATGGCGCATACGCTGGTCACCTCGCGGCACGCCGCTTGGAGCGGCGACGTCAAGGCGATCAGACTCGACACGTGGGAAGAAACAGAGGCGGCGAACTATCTGCGGCGCGAGAGCGGGCGCGCCGATCTGAGCGAGGCCGACGCGCGCGCAATGGCGCAGGCGCTGGGTGGCTTGCCGCTGGCGTTCGCGCACGCGGCAGCCTACCTGCGCGACACACGGACGGTCACGGCGCGGCGCTACCTCGAGCGGATCAACGATCATCTCGCCAAGGCGCCCAAGGGCGCCGAATACGACCGCGCCGTCTTCGCGACGTTCGCCGAAGGGATCGTCAAAGCCGAAGAGGAGGCGCCCGGAGCCGCGTCGCTGCTGCGGCTCGCCGCGTTCTTCGCGCCGGACGCGATCCCCGAAGAGCTTTTCCATCAGAACCCGGAGGTGTACGGGGAGGAGCTGCGCGCGGTGCTGCCCGGCGCGGCGGATTTGCGTTCGACGGTCGCCCACGAGGATTCGGTCGACGAGGGGCTCGGGGCGCTGCATCGCTTCTCGCTGCTCGGGTTCTCCGAGAACCGGACCTACACGCTGCATCGCTTGGTGCAGTCTGCCGCGCGCCGGCTGCTCGGCGACGACGACGCCGCCTGGGCGCGCAGCGCGGTCGCTGCCGTCGAAGCTGCGTTTCCCGCGGCGGATTTCGCCAACTGGACGGAGTGCCAGCGTCTCGCGCCGCACGCGCACGCCGCGCTCGACGCGCTCGGCGGCACTCGGTTCGCGCCGGCCGCACGACTCTCCAACCGCTTCGGGGATTACCTGCGCAAACGCGCCGCCTTCACCGAAGCCGAAGCCTTGCTCGCGAGCGGCTTAGAGATCGCCGAGGCGAGTTTCGGCCCCGACGATCCGGAAACGGGGAGTTGTCTCGACACGCTCGCCGGTCTGCTGCGCGACACCAACCGTCACGGCGCGGCCGAGCCGCTCTACCGCCGCGCGCTCGCGATCTGCGAAGCGGCGCAAGGGCCCGCGCACCCGCACGTCGCGAAGATCCTCAACGACCTCGCGATCCTGCTTCATTACGCGGGCCGCCTGACCGAGACCGAGCCGCTCTTCCGCCGGGCGCTCGAGATCGACGAGGCGCACTTCGGAGCCGACCATCCGACCGTGGCGATTAGGTTGAACAATCTTGCGCTGCTTCTGCAAGAAACGAACCGGCTCGAAGGGGCCGAGCCGATGTTCCGCCGGGCGCTCGCGATCGACGAGGCGAGTTACGGTTCCGAACACCCAGCCGTAGCGACGGATCTCTGCAACCTGGCCTGGCTGCTCTCGGCCACGAACCGCCTGGGCGAGGCCGAGCCCCTGTTGCAGCGCGCTCTCGAGATTCGCGAACGAAGCTATGGCACCGAACATCCCAGCTTCGCCTTCGCGCTGAGCGACCTCGGCGTGCTACTGCACGACGGCGGCCGGTTCGCTGACGCCGAGCGGTTCTGCCGCCGCGCGCTCGCGATCTGCGAGGCGAGTTACGGCCCGGAACATCCGATCGTCGCCGCGCATTTCAACAACCTCGCGGAGCTGATGGCCGACACCAACCGGCAGACGGAAGCCGAAGCGCTCTACCGCCGGGCGCTGGCCATCGACGAAGCGAGCTACGGCGAGCGGCACCCCAACGTCGCGCGCGACTTGAACAACTTGGCGGGCCTGCTCTACGCGATGGACCGCGTGTCCGAAGCGACCTCGTGCCTCGAGCGCGCGCTCGAGATCGACCAAGAACGGTTCGGCACGCAGCACCCGAAGGTCGAAGCCTTGCGGCAAAATCTCGCTTTGCTCGCGCGGCCGGCCGAACCGGCACGGCGCCCGGTCAAACGCAAAGGCCGCTGGCAGTTCCTGCGGCGCTCGCCCTCGCGCGGATTACGTGAATAGCACGAAAGAGACCGAGTCGAACCTGCGCGTTCTCGCGCTCCTCGTCGTCATCTTGCTCATCGGCCTGCCGCTGGCGGTCTGGCTCGACCTGCGCAGCATCGCCGCCTCGACGATGGAGAGCCAGGCGACGAACCTGAGCTCGGTCGTCAGCGGCATCCGCTCGTTCTACGCCGACGACGTTGTCGCGCGCGTGCTTCACGGGGACGGGCACACCATGGTCACTGACGATTTCCAAAGGATCCCCGGCGCGATTCCCATTCCCGCCACGTTTTCGCTTCAGCTCGGCCACGTCATCAACGAATCGCAGGCCAACATCCAGTACCGGTTCGTCTCCGACTTCCCATTCAAGAACCGCCCGAAGCACCATCTCGATGCCTTCGAGATCCAGGCGCTGGCGGCGTTGCGCAAACAGCCGCACCAAACGCTCACGCAAGTCTCGTGGCACGGGCTGGACAGCCGAGTCCGCTACATCACGCCGATCATCATGGGCTCGACCTGCGTGGCCTGTCACAACACGCACCCCGACAGCCCCAAGCGCGACTGGAAAGTCGGCGACGTCCGCGGTATTCAAGAGCTGAGCATCACGCAGCCGATCGTCACCAACATCTTCTCGTTCAAGTATCTGCTGCTGTTCTTCGGGTGCGCGGCCGCTCTGGGGGCAGGCTTCATCGCGTTCCAGCGGCGCCAGACGGCAATGATCCGCAGCATGAATCGCACGCTCGAAGGCACGAACTCGATGCTGGCGTCGGTCTCGACGAAGATCTCGCGCTACCTCTCGCCGCAAGTCTATCAAAGCATCTTCAGCGGACAGACCGAGGGCACGATTCACACCAAACGCAAAGTGCTGACGATCTTCTTCTCGGATCTCAAAGACTTCACCCTGATGACCGAGCGCTTGCAGCCCGAGGAGCTGACCGCGATCCTCAACGAGTACTTCACCGACATGTCGCAGATTGCGCTCAAGCACGGCGGGACCGTCGACAAGTTCATCGGCGACGCGCTGCTCGTCTTCTTCGGCGATCCCGAGACGCGCGGCGTCGCCGCCGACGCGCAGGCGTGTTTGCGGATGGCCGTCGAGATGCAGCAGCAACTGGCCAAGCTCAACGTCGGCTGGCGCAGCCGCGGGATCGAGGCTCCGCTGCGCGCCAGGATGGGCATCAACACCGGCTATTGCGACGTCGGCAACTTCGGCAGCAACGACCGCATGGAGTATACGATCATCGGCGGCGAGGCGAACTTAGCCGCGCGCCTGCAGTCGATCGCGGAGGCGAACACGATCGTCACGAGCTACGAGAGCTACGTGCTCGTACGCGACATCGCCTCGGCGCGCCCCTTGCCGGCGATCACGATGAAAGGCATCAGCCGGGAGGTCGTTCCCTACGTGATCGAGGGACTGCTCGACGAGAACGGCGCGACCAAGCGCATCTTCCAGGAGCACGCAAGCGGGGTCGACCTCTATCTCGACCTGTCGACCATGAGCGACGCCGAGTCGGAGCGCGTCAGCGCGACGCTGCGCGAAGCGATCGACGCCCTCGAACAGCGCAAGCGCCCCGACGGGGTGACGAGCTAATCTCCCGAGACTAGTTTTCCCGGCGGAACTCCTCGAGCGCGGCCGCAACCGCGGCTTCGCTCGCGCGCTGCGCGGCGGACTTGGCGCGTTGCCAGAGATCGCGCGCCCGCGCGCTGATCCGTTCCTTGGCGACGTCCGCGCCCTCGCCCAGCCGCTCATTCTCGAAGCGGGTCGTCGGAATGACCACTGCCAGCACGACCCCCAGCGCGACGGCGACCACGCCCAAGCGCAGCGGATGCGCGGCGGCGAGATCGCGGATGCGGCCGAAAATGCCGGGGTCGTCCGACAGCGCCGTTCCGGTCCCGAGCGCGTCGGTGTGCGAGCCCTCCGTCGCCTGTGCGAACCGCTCGCCGACGCTAACCTCTTCCATCGCCTCTCCTTCGGAAATCGAGCGCAACCGTTACGATGAGCGTGAAGACTTGAAAAACCGCGTTGCGGTAAAAGCAAGACCGAAGCTCGCGGCCGTGAAGGTCAGCGGCGCGCGCCTGGCCGTCGACTCCAGATCGGTGACGGCGCGTTCGATGCTGACCTCGCTGAGATATCGGCCCGCGCGCTCGAGCCGGTCGGCAATCGTCTCCCCGGCGTTGTCGGCCATGGCCGTCTCCTTCGACTGCTCGTCGCGGACGGTCGAGCGCAACGCATCGGCCAGCCGCAGGAAACGCGAACCGACCGCGTGCGCTCGGCCCTCGACCCGGCCTCGCACGAAAGTCTTCACGTTGTCAAAGATATCGCTCATGCTCTCTCCGCCCCGTCGCTCTGGGTCGATCCGCGGTGGACGCGGGACCTGCGCAGAACGTAGTGTAGCACGTCAGCCTGCCGGAGGCGAGGGCGCTCCGGGCTATTCAGCGGCCGGACAGCCGCCGGGCGGCCCACTACCGGAACCGGTTCGGAGTTGGCTACCGGCCGCCGAGGGCGGCGAACAACTCGGCGTCGTCGTCGGCCTCCGCGTTGGGCGTGGTCAGCAGCTTCTCGCCGAAGAAGATCGAGTTTGCGCCGGCCAGGAACGCGAGGACCTGCGTCGAGCGCCCGAGCTCCCGCCGCCCGGCGGAGATGCGAACCCTGGCCAGCGGCATGGCGATCCGGGCCGTTGCGACCATGCGCACGAACTCGAGGCCGTCGATGCTCTCGCCCTGCGCGAACGGCGTTCCCGGGACGCGGACCAACGCGTTGATGGGGACGCTCTCGGGATGAGGATCTCGGGCGGCGAGGGTCGCGAGCAGCGCGGCGCGGTCGCGGCGCGACTCGCCCATGCCGAGAATGCCGCCGCAACAGACGGAGATCCCCGCCGACTCGACGGCGTCGAGCGTTGCGAGGCGGTCTTCGTAGGTGCGCGTGGTGATGATCTCGCCGTAATAGTCGGCTCCGGTGTCGAGGTTGTGGTTGTAGGCGGTCAAGCCGGCCTCGGCGAGCCGCCTCGCCTGAGCCGGCTTCAGCATGCCGAGCGTCACGCAGGCCTCCATGTCGAGCGCACGGACGCCGCGCACCATCTCCACGACCGCGTCGAAATCGGGGCCTTCGCGCACTTCGCGCCATGCCGCGCCCATGCAGAAGCGCGTCGCGCCAGCCGCCTTCGCGGCGCGCGCCGCTTCGAGGACGCGCTCGATCTCGAGCAGCGGTTCGGGCTTCACGCCCGTTTTATAGCGGGCTGACTGCGGACAATACTTGCAATCTTCCGAACAGCCCCCGGTCTTCACGCTTAACAGCGCCGCGCGCTGAATGTTCGCCGGATCGTGATAGCGCCGGTGCACGGTCCCCGCGCGATACACGAGCTCGAGCAGCGGCGACTCGTAGACGGCGAGCAGCTCGTCGACGGTCCAGTCGTGGCGGATCGGTTCGGCCAGGAGAGTCATCGGGCCGTCGACTCGGGGCCCACGTAGGCCGCCCGCAACGCGCGAGCGAGTCGCTGCTCGCGGAAACTGATCGAGTACATGCGCGACCCTACGTGGGAATTGCCTGCATTTCCTGGGTCGGACGCTGCCGTAACCGTTTCGGCAGCGAACGGCGGAGCTTGGTTCGGACTGACCCGAGTTCAGGTCGCGTTGCCATCGCGAGATGACGGAATGGACGCAGTGAGGTCGCGCGCACGTTCGTCACGTTGCGCGCAACCTCGCTGCAGTCACCTTCCGGGCGCCGGTCGCGCGGCGCACCGTCGCGCTCACTTGAAACGAATTCCGTAACCTAATGCCGATCAGAACCGGATCGACGTGGACGGTGCTGACCTGCGTCCCGCCGCGAGGACGTGGGACTGCAACCAGATCTTCTTGACGTCGACGTTGACGAAGTTGTGCGGGCCGACCTGGTAATCGAACCCGCCTTGCAGCGCCGGCCCGAAGCTCGGGCTGGTGAGATTCAGCGGCAGCTATGAGGAATCCACGAACGTGCAGTCGACGAACGACAGCACGATAGGTCCGCGGTGCTGCTGGCGACGTCGACTTCGCCCATGACGTTGAGAACGCACAGCGGACCGATGCACTCAACCTGCAAGTCGGCGAATCTGCGCGAGAACTGCTTCAAGGATACGTACCTCTCGAACTTGATTCATGCAAAGGATCTGCTCCGAAGCAGGCGGCCTTCGTCCGTAAAGGCCGACGCCGACCGCCTCATCAGCCCGTCGACGACGGCTGCCTGAGGCGGCTCGAGCCCGGCGCTACTTCTTGTGCGTGTTCTGCGTGGTAAAGAGCGTGCGGAGTTCCTCTGCGTTGCCGTGCACGCGCTCTACCGCGAGGTTGAAGACCTCGATTTGCGCCCGCTGGGCGGCCTCGGCCATCTCCTTCATGGAGTCGAGGGTGCGACCGAGCGCGCTTTGCACGAGCTCGCTCTGCTTCCGGACGGCGTCTTCGAAGGCGGTGCCTTTGTCTGCCCCGGCGGCGGGGGGAGTCAGCGCGTCTTTCAACTCGTCGAGAGCAGCCTTCCAGAGGTCAGCCTGCTTCTCAGTAATCGTCTGCGCCCCGGCAAAAGCGGCGGCCGTCGCTTTCGAAATCGCCTCGATATCGGATTGACGGGCCGCAATGAATCCATCGAGATCGACGCCGGGTAGCCGATATTGCTCGAGCAGTTCGCGAATCTTTGTCGTCGCGGCGTTCGCGCCGGCCGGTGCGTCTTGTGAATGTACGCTCATCTGGTTGCTCCTCTTGGTGTCATGGATCGATGCTAGCAGGTTCCTGGACTACTCGAAAGCGTGGAGCCAGGGGGGTTATCATTCCGTGCGTTTGATCGCGTTGTTCTGTCGGAGCAGCAGGATTCGATCGGCGTGGCGGCTTCCGAGCAATTTCTGGTCGTAGTAGACCTTCACGTACTGACCTGGCTTGATGGCCTTCATTTGATACGTCGTCTTGCCGTCGGCAGAGAAGACCTGGTCGAATTTCGGTACGATCAAGAAGCCGAGCGTACGGTGACTTGCCGCGTCGGTCACCTTGATGTTGTCCGACGAAACGTGGCTCACGATCCCGGTGAAGTCCGCGCTTCGGCCCCCCGCTTGGGCGGCGATCGGGAGAAACGCTGCGCCGGCGACCGTGGCCGCGAGGCAAAGCGATGAAAGACGTCTCATTAGGTAGTCAGCACTCCGTTAATCGCCGTCCCGTTTGATTTCTTTTCCAGAATCTGCAGGAACGGCTTGATGATATCGATGGGCATCGGGAATATGGTCGTTGTGTTATGCTCGGCGCCGACTTCGCTGAGCGTTTGAAGATAGCGAAGCTGCATCGCGGCGGGCGACGTCGAGAGGATCTCGGCCGCGTTCACGAGCGTTTGCGCAGCTTGGAACTCGGCCTCCGCATGGATGATCTTGGCACGCCGATCCCGTTCGGCTTCGGCCTGCTTGGCGATCGCACGGATCATATTCTCGCTGAGGTTGACGTCGCGGATCTCGACGTTGGTCACTTTGATGCCCCAGGCTTCGGTCTGTGCATCGAGGATGTCCTGAATATCGACGTTCAACGTCTTGCGTTTGGAGAGGAGCTCATCGAGCTCGTGCTGCCCCAAGACGGACCGTAAGGTCGTCTGAGCCAGCATGCCGGTCGCGGCCAGGAAGTTCTGGACTTGGATGATCGACTTTTCAGGATCGACGACGCGGAAGTAAAGCACCGCGTCGACCTTGACCGAGACGTTGTCGCGCGAGATCAGATCCTGGCTGGGTACTTCCATCACGACGGTTCGCAAGTCCACGCGCACCATCTGCTGGATGAATGGGACGAGGAAAATGAGCCCGGGGCCGCCGACGCTCTGAAAGCGACCGAGTTTGAAGATGACGGCCCTCTCGTACTCCCGCAAGATCTTTATGGAGTAGCTGAGGAAGAGCACGACGAGGAACGACACGACGATGACAGGCGAGAAAATCATTGGGTTACCTTAGCGGCTCGGATTGCTACAAAGCGTGGATCGGTGAAGCAGCCGATTGCCGTTGCCTGGCGCAGGCCGGCACTGATGTGCGCCTCATCGCTGCCTTTGGAAAGAACGCAGTTTGCGCCCGCGAGATGACATGCCAGTGCCCAGTCTTGCTCCAACGTTCCGCTGTAGACGGCGATGACGCACCCCGGCAACACAAAGCGAATCATGCGGAGCAGCTCGAGCGGATCGATGTCGAGATTGTCGATATCGAGGACCACGATGTGCGGCGCAACCAGCCCAAGCTCGGTCACGCTAATTCGCTCCGCGACAACCGGTGCCTCGAAACCCGACGAGAGCAACGAAGCCGTGAGCAACGAGATGCTCGCGGACTGGTTTCCGGCGAGATACGAGCGTGCTAACCGCATCTGCTTACGATAGCAGCCCCTCGAAGCCGTGACTAGCGTGGAGCGAGGGGATGTAAAAACCGGGATAGCCCTTTACTGCCTCGTCGAGGCGCACCGAGCACAACAGAAAATCCTCGCGTTCTCGCAAGGTCGCTTTTCCCGGTGAGTTATTCCGGCGAAGTCCTACTGTCCGCGACCGCCGCTTTGAACGCCGTTATGCCGATTGCCGTCGTCCTGACCGAACTGAATTTGCGTATTGGGCGCCTGACGCATCTGCGGACGCCCAGAGACCGCATACCCGGCGTTGCGTTGAACGGGATACTCGCTCTCAGGGACCCAAGCTTGGCGTCGGACCACGTGATGGTGCGCCCGATAGTACTTGGCTTCGTCCGCAGTGACGTAGTATCGACGGTCGTCCTCGACGTAGTAGGGCCGGTTGTTCGCATCGATCAGCAGCGCGCCGACGATCGCGGCCGCGGCGATTGCCACGTCGGTGGTCGTGTCCGCGGAGGCAGGCAGCGGCCGAGCGACGACACTCGCCGCGACCAGAACAGAGCCTACGACGAGGCCTTTCCAGAGATTTTGCATGCTCTCACGGTACCAGGGTTTCTGGACACCGGTAAGCGTGGAACGAGGGGGACCTGCAAGCGGGGGATAAGCCTACCTCCCAAAAGACAGGAGAATGAGCGTGCCCCCGCCGGACAAGGACTCCAAGGACAGTGCATCGGCGCTCGCGAGGTTCCCAGCAGGAGATCCGGCGCGCGCGATCGTCGGCACGATCCTCGAGCTTGTTCCGGTGTCGAATTGGAGTTTCTCGCGTTTCAAGCGAACCGGCGAGGACGATCAGCAGTCGGCATCGGGGCACGACGGCGAGGAGTCTCGCCGAGCGCAAGAGGAGCTGGCCTTCGAGACTCAGCGGAGCAGGACCGGGCCCGTGATCGGCGCTACCCACGGCTCGCTTGGCCGATACAGCAGCGGTTTGACCCTCGTCTTCGCGGACAGCAGCGCGAGATTCGGTATCCTGACGCTGCTGCGAACCATGGAACTGGGGCCGTTTACCTCGAGCGAGATCCGAACGCTGACGTTCGCGCTCGATGCGGCCTCGGATCGTTTCTCCGAGCTTCGTCTGATGGAGTCTGAAGACGAAGGCCTCACGGAGTTTCGCTTGGAGCATTCGGGCGCGGCCGATTCGGTCCGAGAAGCCGTCAGCGACGACGTCGCGCAGTACATCCTGAACGACGAGTTGCAGATCGTCCTTGCGTGGACTTCGGAGAACGAGCGGCGCGTCTCGATGACCCCGCTGCACGCGCGCCTCCAGAACCGTCTGCCTCAGGTTCTCGAGGAGGCGGTGCGCTCGCTGACCGCTGCCTGGACCGCCGACCCGGCAACCCGGCAGCCGGGGACCATCCGTCCGGTGCCGTTTCTCGTGTTGGGCACGCGCCCGATGGCCGGCCCGATCGGTTTGTTCATCGGGGTTTCCATCGAGCGTTTCAAGCCCGCGCACTCACTAACCGCCGCCGCTGCCCGATTTCGAATCTCGCCGCGCGAAGTCCAAGTGCTGGCCCTGCTGCTCGACGGCGCGCAGCTCGACGGTATCGCCGAACGACTGCACATCGCAAACTCGACGGTGCAGGACCACATCAAGAGTCTCCTGCTAAAAACCGGTACCGAGAACCGCTCCGAGATGATCGCGAAGATCCTAGGCTGGAGCTAATCGCCTAGCCGCCCCTTTGCGCCCGCGCGCCGGAACTCAGCGATCGCTAGGACGAAAAAGGACCCCTCGAGTTTCTCCTCTGCATGCCACCGTCGGCATGATAAGCTCCCCTTGCTGAACCTTTACCGGCCGGGCTCATCGCCGCGCGCAGACACGACGGTCGATTCAGAGTTTGAGATTAGTGCGTTGCTCTGCATCCCCGCTTCGGGAGCCGCTAATCGCTTACGAACTAATGTGTACTCATTAGCGTGATAGCCCGACTTCTACAGCACGCCCTTCTTACCCGGGCACAGCTACTATTTTGAGGTGCAAGGCTACCGCAACGGAACGACCACGCTCATGCCCACTTCGAACGTCGTCGCATTAGCGATACCGGATGACGACGGATTTATCGGCTCGCTGACCGCACGCCCTCGCGACTATCTTCTGCCGGGCGGATATCTCGTGAACTGGACGAACGTCGTGCAAGGGTATCGCCTTTACCAAAGCAATTCTCCGACAGGCCCATTCTCGCTGGTAGGCGATACAGGCTTCCAACTCGATGCGTTCAACAACGGCTCCATGTTTCAAACCGGCCGGTATCCCGTGGGAACGCGCGAGTGTATCGAAGTTCAGGGCTATTCGCAATTCGGCCACCTGGGCCGGATGAGCACGCCGGTATGCGTCGTAGCATACGACTCATGAGGATGAGGCACTAGTAACGGCGCCGGCGCCGGCGAAGCCGTGACGGTTGCCCGCGCCGGTACGCCCAGCGTGCTGCCGCGCTCCGGCTGACCGCGAGAACGAATTCCGAATTCGCGCGGGCTGGAAGACGTCAGCCCGCGTCGAATGCGCGCCTATGCCGGCCAACGGTCGACAAGGATGTAGGCATCCATGAAGACACAGGTGCTAGCAGCGATCGGCGAGACGGATTTTCAGCCGACCGCGCAGCTCAACGCGGCGCTGGCTGCCAACGATCGCATCAAGTACTACTTTTCTCTTCTGCAAAGCGCCGTCAGCCAAGCCGACCGAGCGGAACCGTTGCCGCCCACGCTGAGACGCGAGCGTATCGCGTGCGGCGTCGACGATCAGACGCTCGATACGGTCGTTCGAAATGCCCGCAGAGAGGCCACGGGCTACCAGGTTCCTGAATGCGCCGGGATCGTCGCCGCGATCGCTCGCGACGTGCGGACGATGGCTGCGCCCATCCTCGCCTCGGTGGATCGACAGCTCGCCTATCGCGAGCGCATCGAGCTTCTCCTCGCAGCGCTTCCGGCGATCAGCGACGATCTCATCGACGGCCGCGTCGTCGCCGCCATGACGAACGTGTGGCCTCGCGACGACACGTCGCGAGCCGTCCCAGGCAGTCTGCACGAGTTGGTGATCGACCTCCACAAAGAGCTTAACACGCTCGCAGGCGAGCTTGCCGAGCAGGTGCTGGACGGCGCCCGCTGTTACGGCCTCGCCGAAGCCGACCGGCCGTTCGTCGCGGCCTTCATGACGGGCGTGAACCGAACCGCGAAGCTGAAGTTCGGCCACCCCGGTTTGGGCACCATGGCGACCCACACCGGCGAGCGCCTCGTCATTCAAAACGACATCGGCACGACGGACGCGCACGTCATCGTCATCCACGTGGATGGGCTGAGCGTCACGCTCACGTACGCAGACGTCCATCCCGAACGCCTGGAATTCTTTCAAGAGATGCTCGCGCGATTCGAGGTCGCGTGGGAGAGCGTGCACGCCAGCCGAGTTGCCACGCTCGCCGCAGGCGAACCGTTCTACCTCGCGACCGCACGCTTTGCGGCCCGCGACGAGGCTGAGTGCCGCACGTATCTCGAATGGCTCGGCTCCCGCATCGTGTTCTTGATCGATTGGAACCGTGCCCGCAAGGAGCTGCGCAGCTTCTTACGGGCAGAGCTGCGGATCGAAGTCTTGCGCTGGGCTGCCGAGGCGGAAGTAGGCCACCGAGGCTTTCTGGAACTCGGCGGCGCGCGCACCATCAATCGGGCGATCGAGGCGGCCGCCGGGTCGGCCATGCACTTCGGCGACCGCTTATGCGACGTCTTGGGCGATGAGGAGGCGACGACATTTGTAAAGTTCGTTTTGCAGATCGCCAGCGAGGGGATATTGGCGAAACAGTCGCACGCGTTGCTGCGGGACCGGATTCGAGCCGAACTGCAAACGCATTTCAGCAACGAGGAACTGCGGCTCTTGGCCCTGGCGGCCGATCACGCCGGGCTGATCTTCGAGATCGCGAGCCTGGTGCGCGAGGGGCTGTCGTCGGCGGTCGCCGGCGAAGCCGCGAATTTCGGGAAGCTCGCGAAGCGTGCACGCGGCTTCGAGCACGATGCTGACCAGCTGGTCATCGCGGGGCGGGAAGCCGTTCGGCGCCGCCCGGAGTACGGCGTGTTCCAACGGTTGCTCGAATCCGCCGACGACGCCGCCGACGAGCTCGAGGACGTCGCCTTTTTGCTCACGTTGCCGCCCGGAGTGCGCAGGGACCGGGCCCCCGAGGGGCTCCGGGTCCTCGCCGACCTCGTCGTCGGCAGCGCGCAGGAATGGGTCAAGGCCACGCACATCCGTGTATCGCGGGCCTACGACGACACGGACGACTTCCTCACCGCTATCGACCGCATCGCCGCGCTCGAACAGGAAGCGGACGACGCCGAACGCGCGTTGACCGAGGAAGCGGTCGAACACGCGAACGACTTCAGGCAGCTGCACGTGTATTCGAGAATCGGCTATGCGCTCGAGGAGGCGACCGACGTTCTCAAACACGCAGCCCTGATGTTGCGCGACCACCTGCTCGGCGACGTGCTCGGTGCTTGAACCCGACGCCCTCCCAGCGACCTATTCCATCCTCCCCGGCGCGAGTTTACCGAACGAGGGCGCAACCGAGGTCGGGAACAAAGCGTGGAATTTGATGCGCATGCTGGGCGCGGATTTACCGGTCCCATCTGGATTCGTGCTCTCGACCGGCTGGTGTCGCCGATTGCGGGAAGGCCATGCCGACGAAGCCGCCCTCAGGCAGACGCTGCAAAGCGGGATCGCGCGCCTCGAAGCGGCGAGCGACCTGAGGTTTGGCTCGCCGCGCCGTCCGCTGCTGGTATCGGTGCGCTCCGGTGCGGCGGTCTCGATGCCGGGGATGTTGGAGACCGTGCTTGACGTCGGACTGAATCTGGAGAGCGTGGCCGGCTTGATTCGGATGACCGGCAATCCGCGTTTGGCTTGGGACAGCTTTCGGCGGCTCATCCAAGGCTATGCCGAAGTCGTGGCCGAGTTGCCCACCGAGCCGTTCGATTCGTTGGTGCAACAGGCGCTCGCGGACGCGGAAGCGTCGGACGAGGATGAGCTCGACCACCGGCGCCTGCGCACGTTGACGGCGGCGTTGCTGGAGCGCTATCATGCGCTGCGCGGCGAGCCGTTTCCGACGGATCCGCTCGAACAACTGCTCGCGGCGGCGCGCGCCGTCTTTCGATCCTGGGACGCGCCCAAGGCCGCCACCTACCGGCGCCTCAACGAGATCCGAGACGACGCTGGAACGGCCGTTACGGTGCAGACGATGGTCTACGGAAATGCCGGCGGCGCCTCAGGCGCCGGCGTCGGCTTCACCCGCAACCCCGCAACCGGGGAGCGCGAGCTCTACCTTGATTTTCGCTTCAACGGTCAAGGCGAGGACATCGTAGCCGGCCGCCGGATGCCGAGCGACACCGAGCGCCTCCGCCGCGTGTTGCCGGCCGTGTG
The DNA here is from genome assembly GCA_052267165.1 of Vulcanimicrobiaceae bacterium. GTDB lineage: Bacteria > Vulcanimicrobiota > Vulcanimicrobiia > Vulcanimicrobiales > Vulcanimicrobiaceae > CAWICD01. Next base: position 430,270 of record JBKQHO010000039.1, read on the forward strand.
GCAGCGGCTCGAGGATGCGGGCCGATCGCTCGAAATCTTGTTCGGCGACGCGCAAGATTTCGAGTTCACGGTGCAAGACGGTCGGCTCTTCCTGCTCCAAACGCGCGCCGCGAAACGTACGCCGTGGGCGGCCTTGCGGATCGCCGCCGACATGGTCGAGGAAGGCCTCCTGTCGCCGGCGGAAGCGTTGTCCCAGCTCGGCGGCATCGAGCTCGAAGCGCTCGTGCGCACGCGCTTCGCTCCGCCGCTTCCGCACCCGCTCGCCCGTGCGAGCGTCGCCGGCGTGGGCGTCGCAAGCGGTGCCATCGCGCTCGATGCAGGCGCCGTCGAACGCCTGACGGAGACCGCCGGCAGCGTTGTGCTGGTGCGGACGGAAACCGCTGCAAGCGACGTCGCCGGCATCGCCAAGGCGCAGGGTCTCCTCACCGCACGCGGCGCGCGTACGTCGCACGCGGCGGTCGTGGCGCGCCAGCTCGGGAAAGTGTGTTTGGTCGCCTGCCCCGATGTGACGATCGACCTCGAGCGGCGCCTGTGCACGATCGGCGGCCGAACGTTCGCGGAAGGCGATCCCCTGTCGCTGGACGGCAACGACGGTGCGATCTATCCCGGAATTCTGCAGACGACGACGGAGCGTCCCGAACGGGAGCTTGCGGCGGTCGCGCGCTGGCGCAGCGCGACGCGATGCTCGATGACGGAGAGTACATACCATGGCGACCCGCGATGACGATCGGCTGAGGACGACCGGCCGCGTTCTCCACGTGCCTTCCTACTACGATCTGTTCGTCGCGTTCCTGGCGATGGGGAGCGAGCGACGTTATCGTCAGCAGCTGGTCGACGTAGCCCGTCTGCGCGCCGGCTTCAGGCTCGTCGAAAGCGGCACCGCGCCGATGGAAATGGTCGAGTGGCAGTTCGTACTCGCAACGCTTGCCGCTTCAAACCACGCAGGGGCGACGACGTCTTAGATCCCGCCCCAGAGGGACGGGACACTAGACCGTGACGGTCGCCTGTGCCGGTATGCGAAGCTTGATTTCGCCGAAGACGACGTCGGGCGGACGCACGAGCTGATCGCCGATGTTCTCGCCGGTCCAGGCCAGCGTTCGTTCTCGGCCGGCGTTCGCCGACTCCTCATCGGCGAAGACCAGCAGCCACTCCGCGACGCCGCGGCCGGCGTCGAGCGCGCCTGAGGCCGCATAACCGGGCATGCCCCGCATCAGCGGCACGAAGCCGTCGCGAATGCGCTTCGCGATCGGCTGATCGGCGCCGGGTTTGCTTTCGTAGCGCCAAACGAAGCCATAGCCGGTCTCGACGTGCTCGTTCACGTCGCGAAAGGTAATCGGTCCCTGCGTGACCCTCGGGTGACCGAGAGCCACGGCAGCTTGGTTCTCCCTGACCCAACCCGCGGCGAGTTCGGCGCCCAGCTCGTCTTCGAAGACGCTTGCCGTAACGACGCCGCCGGGGCCCGCATCGATCAAGGTCCAGGAGACGAAGTTCCAAGCCTTGCTGATCGGATGCATGAACCGGTCGCGGATGGTGCGGACGATCTGCTCGATTTGCTTTGGATCGGCCTTGTAGTGGCGGACGACACCAAACATTCAAAACCGCCTTTCGCGCTGCACGCACATCGCTTGAGGCGGCGCAGTGCAGCCGTGTCTGGGGACTTCGAGACCGAGGAAGCTGGCCCCCACCGGGCTCCTCGAATACAGGGTCCACAACGAACTTCCGATCGCTTGGCCTGAACTGGTGACTCAGGTGTTGCGCTCGGCGGCGCGCGACGTCCGAGGCTGCCGCCGGGACCTCATGCAGCCTTAGCTTGGCCGCACCTTCGAGCTTGCAGTACTGTTCTGACCAGCGCGTCGAACGAAGCGAACTTCCGATCTTTGTCGCGGCCAGGCCGCCCACCGCGACCATCAGCCACCCAGAAGGAGCAACGACATGTCCGATTCGACCGAACGAGCGATCCTCGCCGGCGGCTGCTTTTGGGGCGTGCAGGATCTGCTGCGCCGTTATCCGGGCGTGTTGTCGACACGGGTCGGTTATTCGGGCGGCGACGTGCCGAACGCGACCTATCGCAATCACGGAACCCACGCCGAAGCCGTCGAGATCATCTTCGACCCCAGGAAGATCAGCTACCGGAAGCTGCTGGAGTTCTTCTTCCAAATTCACGATCCGACGACCCTGAACCGTCAGGGCAACGACCGGGGGCTCAGCTATCGTTCCGCCATCTTCTACACGAACGACGAACAGAAGCGGGTCGCCGAGGACACCATCGCCGACGTCGATGCGTCAGGGCTCTGGCCCGGCAAGGCCGTCACGGAAGTCGCCCTCGCCGGCGACTTCTGGGAGGCGGAGCCGGAACATCAGGACTACCTGCAACGCTATCCGTCTGGCTACACCTGCCATTTCATCCGCCCCGACTGGAAGCTCCCGGTCCGAGCGGAAGCGCAAAAAACGGGTTGAGTCGCGCGTTCGCCGTCGTCGCGGCGCTCGCGACTGCTCGGAAGCCGATAACTCTGGCCATGTGAGCCGAACTCGAAGGATCGCTACTTTCGGCTTCGTTTCATTAAGGAGCTGACAAGAGGGCGCGATACGGGTATGCTAAGAGTCATCAGAGGTGACACTCCATGAAGATTGCTTTGCTCTTCACCGCGGGCGGTCCGCTCGTGATCGCGACCTCGTACACCTCCTTCACGGATTCCCGCCTTCTCGAAAAGCTCGACGCCAAGGGAATCGATAAGTTCGTGGCCTACGAACTACCGTTCGACTTGGTGAAGCAACGCTACGCTGGGCATTTTGACATCGCGATGCAGGATCTCCACCAATCGGACGACCTGCGGGTTCTCGACTTCAACGGCGAACGCGCCTTCCGTCTCTTCCACCTGAAGGAACTCGGCACGCCCGTCATGTTCGAGTGACGCTCCGCCTGCCGTCTCCATAGCGCCGACCGCAAGTATGAAACCGGTGGGCTTGATTTAGACCTTCGTTACCGCGCAGGTCTTCAATGGCGCTCCGAAGAGGACTGCGGACCCGCACGGCGACGTGAACATTCCCTGGCCGTCGTGGTCGACGCCCGGAACGTCGACTTCCTGCTGATTCGTTCCGCCGGGGTGACGCTCGTGGAGGTACTTCACGTAGTTGCGGCCGCGGACGAGCCGGTACGCGCCCTCGAGCTCGCCGGCGCAGGAACGGTCCAAGAGGGGATGGTGCGGATCCGTGTCGAGCAGGCCGAGCAAATACGTCACGGGGCGATTCACGTAGGCTGCTTCGAGGCCGGCCGTGTTTCGCACGTACGGCGGCGGGTCCCCGAGCCCGTACTTCCAGTAGTTGTAGCGCGGACAATCGTCCGCGCCGGCTACAGGACGGTCCGGGGTGAAATAGACGTACGACGACGGGTTCGCGACGACGTACCGCACGGCCACGTCGCCAGACGGCGCACGACCGGCGACGGCATACCGTTGTACCAGTTGTCCGCCCGCCGAATGGCCCGCGACGACGATCTCTTTCATCGCGGGGAAACGCTTGCGGTCGCTCAAACGCGCGAGCAGGGCGTCGAGCACGTCAAAGGCGCTCAGCGGCACCGGGCCGAGTGCCGGCTGGCCATCGAGCCACGTCCCATGGCTCCAACGCAGCGTGTCGCCAGGCAAGCGGTGTACGGCGACGTCGACGTCGTCCAAGAACTGCGGCGTCACCACGATGGTGTGGGCCGCCGCCGCGCCGCCCGCCCGAACCGCGGCCTCGCCGGTCGCCTCGTACGCGTCGGCATTTCGCGACAACCCGTGCACGACGATGATGGCCCGCTCCGCGTCCGGCTCTCCGTCGAGTGAGCCGGTCGAGAAGTACCGATTGACGGCAGTGCCGCCCGGCGTGACGACGAAGCGCAAGGGCGCGACGACCTTAGCGGGCGAGTCGCGCTGCTCCACGGCTTGCGCGATGCTGCCAATGCGGGCAAGACCGAAGGCGAGGAGCACCGCAACGATCGCCAAATGGGGGGTCATCGCCGGGCTATTTGTGGCGCTTTAGCAGGCGGCCTTCCGCCCAACGACCGGTTGAGCGGCGCGCGTCTCAGCGCTGCGTACCCGGGAATCGCTCGAGGTGATGAAGACGCTCAGTCGTCGTCGGGTGTCGTGAAACTCGCCAGTGCTTGAACCGACGGAACGAAGTAATACGCGCCGGTCAGCGGCGTGGTGTAGCGGGTGAGGGCGTCTCGGGGGCCGTCGATGCCGGCCATCTGTTCCAGCATCCGGTGCATTCGACCCTGGTCGGCGCTAAAGCCGACGAAGAGCGTGCCGTGCTCGCTGACCATGCCGTAAGGCACGTTCCGGCGGAAGATGTGAAGCTCGCTACCATCCTCGAGGACCTTCGTTCGCGACACGTGGGAGTCGCGGGGCATCGCAGCACCTTCCAGCTCGACGCTGTCCGCCTTCGTTCGTCCGATTACCGCCTCTTGGGTCGGTTCCGAGAGTGCGAGGAAGGCTGCGCCGTCGTGCCGCCATCGCTGGAAGAGCAACACGCTGCCGCCGGCTCCCGGTGCGCCGTCTTCGATCAACGCGATGCCGGGCGCTTCGTAGAGACTCGGGTTTTCGGTCCCGTCCTCGAATCCGGTCAAATCCCGGCTATGACGGTACGACCAGCCGGTCATCTCGCGTGAAAGCGTTGCCAGCGGTGCGAGCGCCGCGAGCGTTCCGGAACCGAGATCGAAGACGATATCGTACGCGGAGGCCGCGTACCAGACGAAAAGATCGGCCTGCGTCGCCGGCATGACGTACCCGTCGGCGCCGCGGAGCGGTTCGTTGAAGCCATGCACTTCGGCCGGTGCGCCGCCGGGAACGACGCGGCGCCACAACTCCGGGCAAAAGCCGACGACCAGGTTCACGCCGCCGACGGTCGTGTGCGGCGGGCGCAGGTCCGCGACCGCACGAACGAGCTGCTCCGGATCCGCGCCCTCGCGCAAGGTGAACTCGAAGAAGCCGTGCGCCGCATCGCCGAGCGAGAAGATTCCAACCTGCCCCGTCACCATCGTCCGTCACGTCCAGCAGAGTGCGATTACAGTCCAGCTCTTAGGGGGTAGTTGTTCGGCTCGGGAGCACCACACCTTGCATCCGTCACACCACGCGCCGGTCGTCCTTGTTGAGAGCTCGGTCGCCGCTGCGTACGCGTCGGGACGCTCGGGCCGGTGCCTCGACAGCAAGAATTCAGCACCGAACTCGGGATTGTGGGTTATCGCGCGCCAGATCTCAGTGGGGCTTGTTGCGGCTCGTTTTGCACGGAGTGACCGTCTTCGCGGGTAGGCACGAGACGATGCTCTCCGCGATCGTGCGAATCGTCGGAATTCGCGCCACGAACGGCCTGTGGACGATGCGAATGCGGCGCGAAGCGCCTGGCCCCGCCAACGGACGGTAGGCAATGTGCGGAAAATACCGCTCCATGTGCGTGCGTGCCAGCGCGGGTACGATCGTCGTACCCAATCCCGCTTCGACGAGATTGAGGACGGTGTCGAGGCTCGTCGCGCGCAAATCGCTGCCGCGCCCGGGCCGCATCCGTTGATCGCCGCAGAGTGCCATCGCTTGATCGCTCAAACAGTGCCCTTCGGCAAGCAGGATGAGCGAAGACGGATCGAGGTCCGCGGGCACGATGCGCCTGCGGGCTGCGAGCGGATCCGAAGAAGGTAACGCGAGGTTGAAAGGCTCGTCAAAAAGCGGAATCTCCGCGAGATTGACGTCGCGATGGTCGGTCGCCACGATCGCGGCATCGAGCTTGCCGGCTAGGATGCCCTCGATCAACCGGTGCGTTAGGTCTTCGACGACGATTAACGGGGCGTGGGGGAGCGCCGCTTGGAGAACTGGGAGCGCGCGGGGCAAGAGATACGGCGCAAGGGTCGAGATGATGCCGAGCCGGATCGCCCCGACCATCGGGTCCATGTGGCTTTGCGCGAGCTCGGAGATGCGGCGGACCGCATCGAGCGCCACGCGGGCCTGCTCGAGGATCAGTTCGCCCGCGGTGGTGACGCGAATCGTGCGGCCGTCACGCTCGAAGAGCTCCACGCCCAGCTCGTCTTCGAGCTTGCGGATTTGCGCGCTCAGGGTCGGTTGCGCTGCACCGCATTCCTCAGCGGCCCGGCTGAAGCTGCGCCGCCGTTCGAGGCTCAGGGCGTACTCGAGGTCTCTCAGGTTCATAGACGGCATGAATGAAACATATAGATAGTATTTGATTGATGAATATTCGCTCCTCCGCTATGCTGGCGAATGTACTAAGAATAATATTGAATCTCATTCGCAAGCCCTACCAAGGAGACCCCGCAATGACGATCGGTCTAGCCGGGACGCTCTCGGCGTCCGTCGCGATCCCCTCCCTACCCTCCCTACCCTCGTCGCCTCGAGCCGACGCGACGCTGAAGGGGTTGTATGGAACCGTCGCAGTCGCACTACGTTGCCTGTCCGCGTCGCTTCGAACCCACGCTGCGACGACAGAACTCACACAAACGGTCGCGGTCGCGATACGCTCTGTGCCGTCATCGCGTCAAACGGTTGCGGTCAAGAACGAGCATAAAGCCGTCGCAGTGGCAATCCGTTCCCTGCCCTATGGTTTTCACCAGACATGGGCAACAACGGGTTAATCCCCGGGCAATGCCCGGCACGAGCCCAATCGAGAAGGCAGCGAGCCGGTCCGATTTCAGAACCCCAGGTACAACTCGCGAATTTGGTCGTCGGCGGCCAGAGCCTCAGAGGGCCCCGAGGCGGCGATTCGGCCGGTCTCTAAGACGAGGGCACGTGACGCGGCCTCGAGCGCGACGGCGGCATTCTGCTCCGCGACCAGGATCGCGACGCCGTCTCGCGCGTTGATCTCGCGCAGCAGCGCGAAGAGCAAACGCACGATCAGAGGCGCTAAACCTCGCGACGGCTCGTCGAGCAGCATCAGCCGCGGCGCCATCATCAACCCTCGCGCGATCGCGAGCATCTGCTGCTCGCCGCCGCTCAGGGTCCCGGCAGCCTGGTTTCCGCGCGAAGCGAGCTGCGGAAAATACTCGAGGATCCGCTCGAGCCGGCTCTTTGCCGCCTGCCGGGAGCGCTCCAGATAGGCGCCCAGCTCGAGATTCTCCAGAACGCTGAACAGCCCGAGGGTCCCGCGGCTTTCCGGAAAGTGCGCGATGCCCGCGCGCGCGGCATCCTCAGGCGACCAGCGGGCGCGAACCTTCCCGCCGAATTCGAGCGAGCCGCGCATTTGCGCGCTTCCGGTGATCGCACGCAAGGTCGTCTCATGGACCCTGGTCGACGGCGATATCAACGAACGCCGTGCTCCCCTCGCGGAGATGCTCGAGCTCAGCCGGGCGCTTCCCGAATCGATTTGGTACGGTCGCGCGTTGATCGCATCGAGCCTGGTCGAACTCGACGGACGCAATTTTTTTGCAAGCGAGAGCGTACGGTCGAGAAGCGGCGGAATGGTACCGGCGGCACGGGATGATGGAACACCTGGAACTCTGGGGCGTTTCGCTGGCGGCGATGGCGGCACTTTTCGAAGACGACATCGCTCTCGCGCGCCCACCGCGGCAGCCCCGAGATGATCAGCGGCTGCCTCTCGAGGTTGTACCCTCGACTGGTCGGCGTCCACCGGTCAGCTGTCGCGAACGGCACGTCGTGTCAGCGCTGGTGAGGAGTTAATCTTGTCGCAGGCTGGCTGCCGCTCGGAAAGAAGCGGCTCAGATCGCTTTCCTGAAATAAGCGTCAATCGCAGCGAAACACGAGGAGTTCGACGATGCCGAAGTACGCTAGGCTAGAGCATATCTTAAGGACGAGGCGATCTGAGTCAGCGCGGCGTGTGACGTGTCCAGCGCATTTGCGGTGGGCCGTTCGGGCTCTGCGCAGATCGACTTCCTTCGACGAGATCACGGACGTCAGGATCATCGAAGGGGCGTGCTCGTGCTTCCTCGATCTCCTGCCGCTCGAGCCCTCATTGCGACATTCAACGGGCGTTAGCCGATCGGCCGGGCCGAAGCATTTGACTTCCATGAAGCCTGGCGAGCGAGGGCGATGGCGTCCGCGGAAGTCCACCCCAGACACAGTGTCCCAGCCGACTTCCGTCGAAACGCTCCGTCGAGCGGTCCTTAACCACTTGACCGTGAATACGACCGGCACGCGCGCATTCAGAATCGGAGCAGTTGTTGACCGACAGGTTCGGGCGTTCGATCCCGGTCCTCGAAGACTCGCCGTTCGGCATGGGTTTGGTGTCCACTCCGGTCGACGTGTTCTTCAAGCCGAGCAGCGTGGCCGTGATCGGCGCGACCGAGCGGCAGGCAAGCGCCGGCCGGACCCTGCTCGTCAACCTCCTGAACAGCACGCTCGGGGGAACGGTCTATCCCGTAAACCCCAAGTACGAAAAGGTTCTGGGGTTGACTTCGTTCGCAACGATTGAAGCCGTCCCGGGGCGGGTCGACTTGGCGCTCATCGCGACCCCCGAGCAAACGGTGCCCGACGTGATCTCTGCGTGTGTCAGAAAAGGCGTCAGGGGCGCGATCGTCTTCTCCTCCGGCTTCAAGGAGAGCGGACCCGCCGGCACGGTGCTGGCGCTCGAAGTGCTCAGGCGCGCACGTGAAGGCCGGTTGCGCGTGCTCGGGCCCAATTCTCTGGGCGTCATCCGCCCGGCAGGGGGTTTCAACGCGAGCTTGGCGAGCGCCGTCGCGCGGCCGGGGACGGTCGGCTTCGCGAGTCAGAGCGGGGCGCTGTGCACTTCGATTCTCGATTGGAGCCTGGCACAGCAATTCGGTTTCTCCGCCTTCATCTCGATGGGAGCGATGGTCGACGTCGGCTGGGGCGACGTCGTGTACTATTTGGGCGACGATTCGCGCACCAAGAGCATCCTCTTGTACGTCGAGTCGGTCGGCGATGCTCGCTCCTTCTTATCGGCGGCACGCGAGGTTGCGCTGATCAAGCCGATCATCCTGATCAAGGCCGGCCGCACGAGCGCGGCAGCGAAGGCGGCGGCTTCGCATACGGGCTCGATCACCGGATCGGACGACGTGCTCGATGCGGCCTTCGAGCGCAGCGGCCTCTTGCGAGTCGACTCGATCGAAGAGCTGTTCTCGATGGCCGCGGTGCTCGCCAAACAGCCGCGGCCTGCGGGAAGGCGGCTGGCGATCGTGACCAACGCCGGGGGACCCGGCGTCCTTGCGACCGACGCGCTCGTCGAAGGCGGAGGCGAAACAGCGGCTCTCGGCGAGCCGACCCTCGCCGCGCTCGACGCGCTGTTGCCTCCCCATTGGAGCCATAGCGACCCGATCGACATGCTGGGCAACGCGACGGCCGAACGCTATGCGAAGACGATCGAAATCGTCGCGGCGGATCCGAACAACGACGGCCTGCTCGTCACCTACGCGCCGCAGGGACTCACGACCGCGGCCGAAGTCGCCGAGCGGGTCGCGAAACTCGGCAAACTGCGCGGCAAGCCGCTTCTCGCGAGTTGGATGGGCGGCTCGGACGTCGAGGCCGGCGTCGAGATTCTCGAACGAGCAGGCATCCCGACCTTTGCGTATCCCGACGACGCCGCTCGCATCTTCAACTTGATGTGGCGTTACGACGACAACTTGCGGGCCCTCATGGAGACGCCGTCACTCGCAGCCGACGAGGCGGCGCCCAACCGTGCGATCGCGCGGGCGCTCATCTCCGTCGTGCTCGCCCAAGGGCGAACGCAGCTGACGGAGGCAGAGTCGAAGCTGCTGCTCGCGGCTTACGACATCTCGACCGTCCCAGGCAGGGTCGCATCGAGCGCGGACGCGGCCGTCGCGGCGGCCGAGTCGCTCGGCTATCCGGTCGCCGTTAAAGTGCACTCCGCTGCAATTCGGCACAAGACCGACGTCGGAGGTGTGCTCTTGCGCATCGGAGACGCGCAGGGGGTGCGGCGCGCTTTCGAACGGATCGCCGCGGAGGTCACGATCAAGGTCGGTCCTGATGCGTTCGGAGGCGTAACGGTCCAGCCAATGATCGACGCGGAGGACGGATACGAGCTGATTGTCGGCAGCAGCGTCGATCCGCAATTCGGACCCGTTTTGCTCTTCGGCCACGGCGGCCAGCTCGTCGAGGTGTACTGCGACCGGGCGCTCGGGCTTCCGCCGCTGACCGAGACGCTGGCGCGCCGCATGATCGAGAAGACACGCATTTCGAAGGCACTTGCAGGCGTGCGCGGCCGCAGGCCGATCGATCTCGGCGCGCTCGCGCGGTGCCTGGTTCGGTTCAGCGAGCTCATCGTCGATCTACCGCGCATCGCGGAGATCGACATCAATCCGTTGCTCGCGACGCCGGAGCGAGTCCTTGCGCTCGACGCCCACGTGATTCTGCACTCGGCCGACATTCCCGAGGAAGCCCTGCCGCGCACGACGATCCGGCCGTACCCGTCTCAGTACGAGGGAAGCTGGATCGCGCAGGACGGGACGGAGCTTGCGATTCGGCCACTTCGCCCGGAGGACGAGCCCTTGATGCGGCCCTTCCACGCCGGGCTCTCCGAGCAGAGCGTGTACCAGCGGTACACGCACGCGGTTCCCCTTGCCGACCGCATCGCGCACGAGAAGCTCGCCCGCGTGTGCTTCATCGACTACGCGCACGAGATGGCGCTGGTCGCGTTGCGAACGGATTCCATGGGCGAACAGATCGTCGGAATCGGACGCCTCATCATGGAGCACGAGCGCAACGAAGCCGAGTTTGCCCTGGTCATCTCCGACTCGTTCCAAGGCAAAGGTTTGGGCAGTGAACTCCTGCGCAGGCTCGTCGAGATCGGCCGCAGAGAGCGCGTCGGCCGGATCGTCGGCTACATCCTCGCCCGCAATCAGTCGATGCTCGACGTTTGTAAACGTCTGGGCTTCCACCACAAGTACGAGTTCGGCGATCCCATGGTCGCCTCGATCATCGATCTGGTGTAGCTGCGTCCGTCGACCTTCGATTGAGGGCAATACATATGCATCGTCGTCAGTGCGCGCTGCGCCGCCTCCGACCGGCACCGGTCGGCTGTCGCCCCGACGCCCTGTGGCGGGTTGGCGGCGAAGTCGCATTCGATGGCCTTGACTGGCGATTGCCCCTGAAGGTCTCATCGGGGTAGCCTTTGATGATGCCGTCGGCCCAAAGCTCGTTGATCGCGCCGTACGCCCAGCTATTCGTCGGGACGTCCGTAAATGGGATTACCGCACGGGCCGGTGCCGCGAGCGCCAGCGATAGAGCCAGGACTCCGGCAATGAGCGGAAGTCTTCGCTTCACGTGCTCGCCCTCCGATCCGACTGCCTTGCCAGCTGGTTCGCCAACAGCGCCACCCACGCGTTTCCATCGTTACCGCGACGGCGGATGTTTCAACAATAGCCATGCGTTCCCGTCCTCCGCGGCAGCAGGGGGCAAAGTGGTTCGCGTAGCTCCGAGCCGCCTTCCGGCGACGATTAGAACACCATTCTTACTTAGCAAGGTTACCAAGAGGCGAATAATGACGGGTCTCACAGTCGAGCCGAGCATTCCAGAGTCCGGGCGACCGGGCGCCGAGCGGGAGCTTGCAGAAGTACCCAACATGGAATCTGGCCCGCTGATCATTCTGGTCGGCGGCGGAGCCCTGGCCGAGCGCGTTTGCGCGGAACTGACGCTGACGACGGGGCACGCCGTTCGCGTTCTTTGGCCGCTCGAACCGGAACGCCGCTCAGCCTTTACGCACGAAGGCTCTTCGGTCATTCCGCTCGCCCCGGATACGGACCAGTCGCTGGTCGCCGCGGGGATCCACGAGGCCGCCTCGATCCTGTTGCTGTCCAAGGACGACGGGCTCAATCTCGCGGTCGCATTGCGCGCGCGCATGCTCAACCCGAACGTGCGCGTCGTCTTGAGGCAATTCAATGTCACCTTAGGCAGAAAGATCGAGCAGAACCTCGCCGATTGCACGGTCGTCCCCACATCCGCACTTTCCGCTGCGACGTACGCCGGTGCGGCTCTCGATCAATCGTGCTTTTTCGCACTCCGTTTTCCGCGCACGACCGGACCGCTCGTCGGCTTCGGACGAGCCATTGCTGCAGACCGGGGCGTATCAGGCTCGACGATTAGCGAGTGCGAGCAACGACACGGCGTGCGCGTCATGGCGTTGAACGACCGTACCGATCTGCTCGGCGGAGCCGTGATTCAAGCAGACGACGTCGTGGTCACCTTCGGTCCAGTTGCGGAACGCCGACCTGGAATTCGGCAGCGTACAGCGACCTTAGCGCATTCACCGCCAAAGGTCCCATGGCATCGAATATTCAGCGTCGGCGCGCTAGCCTCAGCGTTATGGCGCCTCAATCCGATCGTGCGGACCCTCGTCATCGCAGCCGCAATCTTCCTCACCTTCTCCATGAGTTTCTTTCACTTCGTCCTCGGTAAGACGTGGACAGCCTCCGCGTTCTACGTCGTGGAAACGATGACGAACGTCGGCTTCGGCGAGACGAACGTCACGCGACGCGGGATCGTCGTCACAGCCGGTGCGATCGTCGCGATGCTCGGCGGTATCACCCTGACGAGCATCTTCATAGGTTATGTCAGTTCCGCGCTGACACGGGCCCAGTGGATTGCGCTGCAGGGTTTGCGTCGCATCCGAGCCCGCGATCACGTCGTCGTGTGTGGCGGAGGGAACATCGGATCGACGGTCATCGACCTGCTGACCTCGCTGGATAAGCGGGTCGTGGTCGTCGAACCTCAACCGAACACGTCGCTTGTGCGGCGCGCCCGCGACCCGGACGTCGATCTCTTGACCGGAGATGCGACGCGCGATGACACGCTCGACCTCTGCGATATTCCCAACGCGTCAGCGGTTCTCGCACTCACCAACAGGGATACGGCAAACCTGGAGATAGCACTCGGCGCGCGTGCTCGCTCGGCGGACGTGCCTCTCGTGGTGCGAATGGAGAGTGATACCTTCGCGCGCGCTGCTGCCAGGCTCTTCGGCATCTCCACGTTCTCGCCGGCAGCCCTCGTAGCGCCTGAGTTTGCGGGTTTGTCCAGGTTCCCGGGCACGCGCGGCGGCGTTACCTATGCCGGCGAAGCCTTTACGGTCGGCCAGTTCGCCGCAGGCGACCTTCCGCAGGGCATTGCCACCGATGGATGCACGCCCTTGTGCGTTTGGCGCGACCAGCGGCTCGTCATGATCCGCGACTTAGCTGAAATCAGGCCGGCCGATGTGCTGTTGTTCGTTCTTCCGTTGGCTCCGTTCCGTTCCCGCATATCCCTTCCGCCTTCGGAACCCGAAGCGCAGCGCACCGAACACGTCATTAGCGCAACCGTCGATAGCGCTCAGGACTAGCGCGGAGAGGATGGCAGCTCACTTCCTCAGCGTATGCACCGACGGGGTGATCCCGCGGTTGATAAATACTGAGCCAAGTGAGAAGCAGGTCGTTCCGCCGCCCTATGGCGTGAACGCGGACGGTGTTGAGGACAAACATTCTCTACGTGTGCGCGGCTGACAGCGCGCGGGCGCTCTCGCCCAATCCTTCCGTTCACCACATGTGGATGGTATCGTAACCCCAACATCGATTTACGCGTCTCGAGTGCGCGCGCAACCCATTATTGTCGACGACGATGGCGTTGCGAAGAGTCTGCGCCCTCAGCAAACCGTGACGCCGGTTGCTGCAGCGTTGACCTTGAACATCGTTACCGATTGGGCGGTTGGTCAAGAAGCGGATCTCGCCACGGCGATTCGCGGCTCGCAAGGAACGGTACTGATTGCTTGGGAGCACAAGCACATCCCGCTGATCGCTGCGGAGTTGACAGATGCTGCGCCCGCGGCGTGGCCCGAAGGTGCGTTCGACGCCGTGTGGTTGCTTCAGTGGGGCGGCGGCACATACACCTTCGCTCAGCGCTGGCAGGGCGTACTCGCAGGCGACAGTTCTTAGAGAAACAGCACCCGTCGCAGGAGCCGTGGGCAGGGCTGGTTGATTGAGAGACATGCTAGGACTCGAATTCGGTTCGTTCTCGAGACGGCGGTCCGTCGGCGTGGTCGTGCTGGCGGCGGCGACTCTAGGGCTTTTCGGGTCGCCGGCGTCGAGCGGCGCGAGCCCTTCTCCGAAACCGCCGAAGAGCGTTGCGGCGCTCGTCTTCGTCGGCCCGCCGGGCTGGCATCACGTGCAAGGCACGAGCGACGGCCTCGGAAGTTGGTTGCGGCCCGGCGATACGGATTATTCGCAGAACATCACCGTTGAAGCGAAAGACGGATTCGATTCGCTCGACGCCCTGTTGAGAGCTGAAGTATCCTACATCGCCGGCCTTCCCGACCAGTTCGGCTACGCACCGACAGACACAACACTCTGCGGAAACCATCCGGCGAAATATCTGTCCTACACATACACGTCGCCGACCGGGTTACCGGTCACCTCGGAAGTCATCATTGCCGTCTTCGGAACGACGGCGTATTCGGCGCGTTACAACAAGTCGATATCCCAAAATCCCGACACCGCCGCCGAACGGTCGCTCACGACGCTGTGCGGCCGCGCCGCTTCTCGTTAGGACCACGAACGACGGGCCCGTGGTCTCCATTTCGCTCGGCGATGACGCGACGTTCGTACTCGGCGGTCAGTCACGAAAGGACCCCGTTCGCCGGTTCAACTTGCGCCGCGGAGACCTGGTATGGTTCGGCGGCCCATCGCGCCTCATCCATCACGGCGTCGAGCGAATCCGTCTCGGCAGTTCGCACCTGTTGGGTAACGTCGGCCTGGCGAAGACGGGCCGCATCAACTTGACGCTCCGGCGAATCGAAGACTCCCCGTAGCACACGCTTTGCGCCTTATCAAGTAGCTCTGCCGCCGAGACCGGCTGCGGAGGATGCCGGCTTCATGATGCAAAGCCGGCGACGTCGACCACGGCTTGGGCAAAGGCCTGCGGGGCCTCCTGGGGAAGATTTCGCCCGGTGCCGCCTTCGATGAGCCGGTGCTCGTATTTGCCCGAGAATCTGTTGCGATAGGCGAGGGCGTCCGCGTGTGGTGCACCATTGGCATCAGCTTCGAGGGTGATCGTCGGGACGGTAATGACCGGACCTTCGGCAAGCCGCTTTTCCGGGTCGTCGTATTTCGACTCGCCTTCGCTAGGTCGAGCCGCCAGCGGTAATTGTGAATGACGATGGCGACGTAGTCCGGGTTGTTGAACGACTCTGCGCTGCGATCGAACGTAGCATCATCGAAGTCCCACTTCGGCGAAGCGATCTGCCAAATGAGTTTGGCAAAATCGTGCCGGTATTTGTCGTAGCCGAGCACGCCGCGTTCTGTGGCAAAATAATATTGGTACCACCACTGGTACTCACCCTTTGGAGGCAACGGCTGCTCGTTGCCTTCCGGGGTGCTGATCAGATGGTAACGGGACGTTCAAATTGCACCCGTAGCGGGATTCTCAAATTGAACCCTCGGGGGTATTAGTCAGGCTTGGAGGGTTTTCCCGGGGAGCGGCCACGGAGGCGATAGCTCTCGCCGGTGAAGACGAAAACGGAGCCGTGGTGAACGAGCCGATCGATCACCGCGTTTGCGGCCATCTCGTCGGGAAAGATCTGGGTCCAGCGTTCGAATTCGAGGTTGGTAGTAAGTGCGATACTTCGTCGCTCGTAGCGAGCCGAGATCAGATTAAACAGCAAGTCGGTTGCTTCTCGTTCGAATGGAATATATCCCAGCTCATCGATTAACAGGACGTCGATGCGATCAAGCGTGCGATGCTGCCGTTCGAGCGTTCCGGCACGCTTCGCGTCCATGAGCCGCATGAGCAGTGCTGCTGCCGTTGTGAAGAGCACGCGGTAGCCGCGCATGCACATCGCGAGTCCGAGTGCGCTAAGCATGTGCGACTTACCCGTACCTGGCGAACCGCAAAACACGAGATTGCGGTGCGCCTCGACGAATGCACCGTTAAAGTGCTCAAGTAACTTGGCCTTGGGCAGCTTCGGATGCAAGCTGAAGTCGAACGACTCGATGGTTTTGGTTGTCGGGAAGTGAGCCGCGGCGATGCGTGCGCGCACACCGTTTTCGTTACGTTTTCCGATTTCGAGTGCGACCAGATCGGCGAGGTACGGCAGCGGTTCCGAATGCTCTCCGAGCAGGCGACGATAATTCGCCAAGATTGCAGGGAGATGCAGCGTGCGGAGGTGCAAGTCTAAGAGCGGCGACTCGTTCATGCTCCCTCCGCAAGTTCGGTCAGCGAGTAGCGATTCAAGTTGACGGTGAAAACACCGATGCGCGCCCCTTCGGGCAGACTGCCGGTGTCGAGCAACGCCGGCGGGATGGGCGCTGCGCGTTGACGCAGCAGTAAGGCGATCGCAGCGGGATCACAGGTCCCGCGCGCAAGCGCGTGACCAACGGCATCGCCGACTTCATCGGCAGCGTGCTCGGCCAGCAACGAGAGGACCTCGGTCCAGCGTTTGGTGGCGCTTGCGCGACCGTCGTCTTGGTAGCGTCGAAGAAGGTCGTGCAAGGCTGCCGGAATGCGGCCGTCGGCGAGGACCAGTGCGTGCTCGGCGGCTCGATGCTTATGACGCAGGAGCTCCAGGTAATGACGGGGATCCAGGAAGCGCTCTCCGCGCCCAAAACCGCGCTGCGGCTCAGCAATCGCCTCATTCTCGAGCACGATCCGGAGCTTGCTTTCATAGACTTCGATCGTGACGTCGCGATGGGCGTAGCGGCTGGGAACCGAGTAGACATCGCGATCGAGGATCACTTCGGCGAACTTATTGACTCGTGCGTACCGCGTGACGCAGCTGCGCGGCAGCACCGGCGGCAGCGGTCGCAATGCGGCTTGCTCGCGAACGAAGCGCGCCGCGATCGTCTCTTTGTGGGTCGTGTGCTCGCGCTGGGCATCGCGCTCGCAGAAGGCGGCCAGCGCCGCATTGAGTTCATCGAGCGTCTCGAAACTCGGAACCGGTCGGAAGAAATTGTCCTGCAGATAGCCGATGATCCCCTCGACGCCGCCCTTCTCATTGCCCTTAACCGGCGCCGCGAAGTTGACCTCAAGGGGCAGCGCCCCGCAGAACTCTCGGAACGCCGCATTCTCGATCCGATTGCGGCCGCGCAAGACTCGCGTGACGGCGGTCTTGGCATTGTCGAAGATCGCACGTAACGGCAGACCGTCGAAGGCCATGAACGCCGTTAGCAGCCCCGCGAACAGCGAGACCTGGTCGCAGCGCAAGGAGGCTCGCGCGAAGTACCGGCCGCTGTAACTCAAGCGAACGGCGAAGAGCTGCACGACGACCAGCACCCCGGCTAATCTCACCTCGACCGGCGAGAAGTCGAACTGCGCCTCGTCGGCGGCTGAATAGCTCGCGCGAACGAACGCCTCCTTCGGCACCAAGACGCGACGTCGCCAGGCGACGTACTTGCGCAACGTGCTCTCCTCGATCGATAACTCACCGTCGACGTTTGCGCGCAAGTACGTGCCGATACGCACCGCCGTGATCCGAGGCGTAGCGCGGATCAGCTCGTCGATGTGCGACTGATAGCGATCCAGTAAGTGCGCTCGAGGGCGCGGCTTACGTCGCGGCGGCTCTTCGCTGCGCGCGTACTTGCGGACCGTGTTGGGTGCAAGGCTAAGGTCGCGCGCTACGACCTTGATCTTCTCGCCGTCGCGCCGACAGCGAAGGCGGATGGACTCCCAAGTTTTCAAACGAATCACCCCTGTGGGCGCCCCTCTCGTGGAACCGGCCGTAGTGTTCCGGTCCCTTCGAGAGGAGCGTCCTGCTTTTTGCACTCAGGGGTTCAAATCTTCGATCCCGCTACGGGTTCAAAACTATCGTCCCGTTTCCATCAGATAACCGCTCACGGAGACCAAGGCCTTGCAGCGCTCCGGCCAGAGCGACGCAATGATGTCGGCCGTGCGCCCCCCAGTCATAACCACCGAAGACCGCCTTCTCGATCTTCAGAGCATCCATCATCGCGACGGTATCGAGAGCGACCGCCGTTTGCTGACCATTCCGCAGCGTCTCACTCGAAAGGAAGCGCGTCGAGCCGCAGCCACGCACGTAGGGCACGATCACCCGGTAGCCGGCCGATGCCAGCAAGGGAGCAACGTCGACATAGCTGTGAATGTCGTAGGGCCAGCCGTGCAGCAGAATAACGACAGGACCATCGGTAGGTCCGGCTTCAGCGTATCCAATATCGAGGAGGCCGGCATTGATCTGCTTCAGTGAGGCGAACGCCGTGTGTGTCTCCGGGCTAGGCTTGAGCGTTGTCGTGACATTTGCCGGGCTCGCAGTGTTGGATTGTGCGTTCGCGGAAGCGA
>JBKQHO010000040.1:0-46559 GCA_052267165.1 Vulcanimicrobiaceae bacterium
CGTAATTCATCCGTGGCCGACACAGCGTTTCATCGTCAATCACTCAAGGTAAGAGCCCGGTGCGTTAATTGCGCTCGCCGGGATCCGTGCGGGGGGCAGGCAGCAATGCCCGTCCCTACCGCGATCCGGGGCCCGGAGCCGGTCTTTCGAGCTACTCCGAGGCGCCGGAGTCGGCCAGCTTCACAAGAGCGTTTGCGTCACGCAGAACGATCGTTGCATTCTTGCGCGTCTCGATTATGCCGCGCTCCTGGAGCTCGTGAAGCTTTCGCGTGACGGTCACGCGATTCGAGCCGATCATGTCGGCGAGCCGCTGGTGCGTCAGCGGGTAGTCGATGACGCTCAGCAGCCCCTCCGGCTTGCCGAATTGCTTCGAAAGCTCGAGTAGGGTGCGGTAGAGCCGCAGGTTGACGCTGTTGTTCATCAGGTCCTCGATGAGGACTTGCGACTCGGTCAGGCGTCGCGCGAACGAGGTGATCACGTCGATCGCGGCGGCCGGCTGCAAAGAGACGACGTCGGCCATATCCTGTTCGCTCGCGCTGATCACGCGCGACGGGTGCATGGCCTCGGCGCACAGGCACGAGAGGCTCTGCGACTCGGTGCGCCACTGGAGGAAGACGTCGCCCGGGCCGAGGATCGAGATCGTGATGCAGCGGCCGTTGGGCAGCAGATTGTAGAGCCGCAGCTTGCCGTAATCGACGAAGTGGAACTGCATTCCGCCTTCGTAGAGCGGCGGGATCTCGTCGCCGCCGTTGAGCACCGTCACCCGCAACGTCGAGGCCTTGCGCAGCATCACGCCGCGCAGCTGTTCCTTCGAGGCGTGCTCGTGCGAGACGACGTGGTTGCGCTCTTCTTGGTCGAACTTGTAGCCTTCGGCGACCGCCATCGCGATCATCGAGCGAAGCTCGGCGACCTCGTTGATGATCTCGACCGGCGGGACCAGACCGTCGTTGGCCTCGAGCAAGGCCAGCTCGATCATGTTGGTGGCTTCCATCGTGCGGCCGATCGCGTCCGAGAGATCGTAGCCCTTGCCCGACTGAAAGCGGCCGGCGTCGCGCGCGAACGACATGAGCTGGTCGAATTCCGACGTCTCGACCGCTCGAACGATCGCTTCCCAATAGCGATGGTGCTGTTCGACGGTCTCGGGCCGCGGCGTCGTCTTGAACTCGTCTTTCGTCTGTGCGACGAAGCGCTCGTTGTAGACACGCGTGCTCTTCTTGAGCATTTCGGCCAGCAATGTCGACACGGGTAGCTCCTTTTGAGGCGCTCTAAGGCGGCCCCTGTGGATCTCACGCTGGTCTTGTGCGTCCCCAAAGCGACGCTCACCCGGCGTAGAGTCGGGTGACGAATCGCCGGCGAAGGCTCCCTTCGTGGATGAAGCGTTCGCGCGGCTGCACCCATCGGTCGCCGAGTGGTGTGACGAGTCGCTCGGCGTCGCAACGCCGCCGCAACGTGACTCCATACCGCTTGGCCTAAGAGGGAGGAACCTCCTGGTCTGCTCGCCGACGGGCACGGGAAAGACGCTCGCGGCGTTCCTGCCGGTCATCAGCCGCCTGGCCGAACGGCGCGACCGCGACGAGCTCTTTCCGCGGCCGTACACCCTCTACGTCTCGCCGCTGCGGGCGCTCGGCTACGACGTCGAGCACAACGTTCGCCGTCCGTTGCGGGAGATGGGGTTGCTTGAGCGGCCCAACTCCGAGCGTGCGGTGTTGCGCCGTGGGCGGATTCGTGAACGATTCGTACGCACCGGCGTTCGCACGGGCGATACGCCGACTGAGGAACGCCGCCTCATGCTGTCTCGTCCGCCTCACATCCTTTTGACGACGCCCGAATCGCTCGCATTGATGCTCGGAATGGAATCCTATCGCAAGCACCTGCGCTACGTCGAGACGGTGATCGTCGACGAAGTGCACGCACTCGCCGGCAACAAACGCGGCTCGTATCTTGCCCTGTGTCTCGAGTCGCTCGAAGAGCTGACGACCGAACCGCTCGTGCGAGTGGGGCTCTCGGCGACCGTCGCACCGCTCGCGCGGGTCGCGCGCTTTCTGGTCGGGGCGGAGCGCGAGTGCGAGATCGTCGACAACCGGCATCTGCGCTCGATCAGGTTGACGGTCGATGCGCCGTTCGGCGGCGCGATGGCGCCGCTGGAGACCGTGGCGCGGCGCTGTGTCGAACTGGGCCAAGACGTTCGCACCCAGCTGGTGTTCACCAACGTGCGCAGTCAGGCCGAACGGCTCGCACACGAGATGACGCTCGACGGCGAGCGCGCGGAAGAGGTCGGGCCCGATGCGACGCCCCGCCCGCGCAGCGACGCGAAGATCGGCATCCATCACAGCGCTCTCGAGCGCAGCGTGCGCCACCGCGTCGAGGCACAGCTTCGCGCGGGCGAACTGCACACGGTGGTCTGCAGCTCGAGCCTCGAGCTTGGGGTCGACATCGGCTACATCGACCGCGTTTGCGTCGTGGGGGGCGCGCGCGGCATGACGCCGACGTTGCAACGGGTCGGGAGGGCGGGGCACCGGCCGGGCGCAGTCGCCGACGGCGTGGTCGTCGCGCAGGACCGCGACGACGTGCTCGAGGCGGCGGCGACCAAACGCTGCATCGCCGACGGCCTGATCGAGGAGATCGTCGTGCCCGACGCGCCGCTCGACGTGCTCGCGCAGTGGCTGGTCATGAGCGTGTGCTACGACCGCCGGCTGCCGCTTTCCGAGGCGCTTGCGCTGGCACGCCGCAGCGCGCCCTATCAGGCCCTCGCCGAAGGCGATCTCCGGTCGGTCGTCGCGTATCTTTCGGGTCGCGGCGTCGGACCGCATGAGGCGCACGTGCGCCGGCTCGGTGCCGACGAGAGCGCGGTCTACGGGTTGGGGCGCGAAGCCTGCGCGGCCTTTTTCGAAAACGTCGGCACGATTCCCGACGAGTCACAGGTCGCGGTCGTCGCCCGCGGCGGGGGCGCGGTCGGTAAACTCGAGGAAAGCTTCGTTGTCGGACTTTCGCCGGGCGACGTGTTGCTCTTGGGCGGGCGCACCTATCGCGTGCGCGAGGTGCGCGGCGGCAGCATCGAGGTTGAAGCGTTCGCCGCGCGGCCCACCGTGCCGGTATGGAGCTCGCACATCAAAGGCGTACCGAGCCTGCTGGCATGCGAGATCGCGGCCTTGCGCGCGGGCATCGCACAGCGTTTGCGTGACGGCGGAGCCGCCGCGGCGCTCGGCTGGCTCGCCCACCGCTACGCGTTGGAGGGGACCGCTGCGGCGCACGCGGTGCGCTATATCGCACAACAAGCCGCCGTTTCGGCCGTGCCGCAAGCCCGGGAAGCCTTGATCGAGATCTATCGCATGGACCGCAAGCAGTGCGTGGTCTTCCACACTTGCGCCGGACGGCGCGCCAACGAGGCGCTCGCGCGCGTGGTCGCGGCGCGGCTCTTTCGCGAGCTGCGCGTCAACACGCAGATCACGACCGACGACAACGGCTTCATGGTCGCGTTGCCCGAGCGGCGCGGCTTGCCCGACGCCGTTTGGGCCGGGCTGCTGCACGCGCGCGACTTCGAGCGCGACCTCTTCGAGGGTTTGCGCGGCTCGCACTTGCTGCGCGTGCACTTCCGGCACGTGGCGACGACGGGACTGCTCGTTCTGCGGCGTGCCGGTGGGCGGACGCTGCGCCGCAGCGGGTTGCAATGGAATGCCGAGAAGATCTTCGAGCGGCTGCTGGAAGCCGATCCGAGCTTTCCGCTGCTGCGGGAGACGATTCGTTACGTGACGACCGACCTGCTCGACGCGGCCGCGGCGCGCGCCTATCTCGAAGCGTTGCCGGCCGAGACCCGCGTGCTCCATCCACCCGCGGCTTCACCCTTCACGTTCGGCATCATCACCTCGGGCTTCGGCGACTCGGTGGTGATGGACGACCGCGCCGGCATGGTCGAAGCATTGCACGAGCGCGTCCTGGCGCTGCTCGGCGAGGGAGCATCGCCGCCTCCCTCCGCCGGACCGTTGTTCGAACGGAGCGCGACCTGAGGCTGCCCGCCGCCGCCGCCGAGTCGTTCGAGCTCGCCGGCGGCGTGATCGCGCTCGCGCCGGGGCTGGGGTGGTTGCCGGCGGCGAGGACGCTGGTTGCAGCCGACGCGCACTTCGCGTACGAAGACGTCATCGGCGGTGCGTTGCCGCTGTGGAGCACGGCGGAACAGGTCGGGATGTTGGTCCTCGCCGCGCGCCGCTGGGCGGCGCGCGAGATCGTCTTCCTCGGCGATGTCGTACACGGCGCGCGGATGAGCGAGGGCGCGATGCGGACCGTCGCAGCCGCGCTCGAGACGCTGCGCGCCGAAGCCGACGTGACCCTGGTCGCGGGCAATCACGAAGGCCGCTCGCGGGCGTTCGCCGTCCTCGGTGCGACCGCCGACGCGGTCGAGCGCGACGGCTGGCTGCTGGTGCATGGAGACCGTCCGGCGCTGCGCGCGGCGCGGGGGAATGCGACGTTGCGCTCGATCATCGGCCACCTTCACCCGAGCTTGCGTTTGGAGGCGCGCGCGAGCGTGCCGGCGTTCGTCGCCGCCGAGCGCCTCGTGGTGCTCCCCGCGCTCACGCCGTACTCGTCCGGGCTCGACGTGCTCTCGCTCGAGTTCGCAACCGCGCTCGACGGCTGGTCGGCGCCCCGCGGGGAACCGCACGTCGTCGCCGTCACGAGCGAGCGCGTCTATCCTTTCGGAAGCCTAGCGGCGCTGCGCGACGCGCTACGCAGCGCGCCGCCGCGTGCGAAGCCGCAGCGTTTCGTACGCCGCCGCCTGCGCCCTTACGACTGAGCCGCACGCTCGAACCGCGACCCGTTAGCAGATTGCTAAAGCTTGCCGAGCCGGTCGAGCACGTAGTAGATGACGGCCACGTGCGTGCCGACCGAGATCGTGCCGTCGCGGACGTACCTTCGCAGCTGCTCCAGGGTGGCCAGTTCAACGTCGATCGCTTCGGTCGGGTCGAAACTCTGTGTCAGCACGGCCTTGGCATTGCGCACGAGATAGAGGTGAAAGTACGTGTTCGAGCTGGTCGGATCGTAAATGAAGGTGGCCAGATGCTCGGGCTGTGGCGGCCTACCCTCGTATCCGGTCTCCTCGGCGAGCTCCCGGCGCGCGCAGTCCGCCGGGGACTCGCCCGCGTCGATCGCTCCCGCGGGCAGCTCGAGCACGCTCCGGGCGATACCGTGCTTGTACTGCCGCACGAGCACCACGCGCTCGTCTTCGGTCAGCGCGAAGATCACGCTAAAACCGCGCGACTCCCGCACGAAGTAATTCTCGACGATCCGCCCGTCGGGAAGTTCGATGTTGTCGCGCCGCAGCCGCAGATACGGGGTCTCGATCACGACCTCCGAATCGACGACCCGCCAACCACCGCTTGCGCCCTTCGTCACGGGTACGAGGGTACTACGCCCGGCTGCAAAGACTCAAGGCGCCGGGCGGCAAAGCTTCGTTGAAAGGAGCCCGAGACGATCGACGCGCTACGAATCGGCGACCACTATCAGACGACGTACGGCACGCTCTGGAAGGACGGGACCTACTTCCCGCGGGGCACGCGCGTCATGGTCGCCGGGCTGCACCTCGAGCAAGGCTTCTGCGTTCGTTTTCCCGCGGAAGTCGAGGGCGAGCCGCTCGAGACGTGGGAAGACTGGGGCGAGACCGACTTCCTGGGGGGCGACGGCACGGTCGCCGGCAGCGCCGAGCTTTCGGCGTCCGTGCTCGCCGAGGCGCGCGAAGTTCTGGACGAGACTGAGGACGGCACCCACCTCCACCTACACGAGGCCGAGGACTGAGCCGGCCGCTCGCCAAGGCGAACGGCAAAAATTCCTCGACTAGGCAGGTTTGTTCCCAGGATAGCCGTATGCCCTCCGGCACGCTCGGGGCTTGCTCGGTCCAACTCCTCATGCGGCCTACGATCGCGTAGCGCGTTCGCTTTTGTACGGAGGTTCGTCTATTGTTCATGAAACGAACGGTGATTTTGCTATTTTCCGCCGTCGGCAGCCTGCTCGTCGGAGGCTGCGGAGGCAGCGGCGGTTCCGAGCCGTTGCCGAAGGCCACCGCGGCCCCGACTTCGACCCCGACTCCAATCCCCACCTCGAAGCCCACGCCGCCTCCCACGACGGTGACCTCTGGCGGCTCGGAAGCGATCGCCGTCGCCTCCTTCGGCGGCAGCACCTACGCCTTCGTCGCCGCCGGCACCGGCATCGCCGAGGTGAAGATCGCGACGGGCAGCACCCTGGCATCGACGCAGCGAAGCTCGTTCGCCGCGATCCGGCGCATGCCGATCAGCGCAGCGGCGCGCTTCACGGCCGCCCGCAACTCGAATCGCTTCCAGGCGGCGCAAAATGAAGCCCGCAGCCGGCTCGCGATCAAGTCGCCGGTGATCACCTTCCCGGGCTTCTCGACGCAGCCTGACGAGTGCACGTTCAAGCAGACCTCGACCGACGTGTTCCTCTATTGCATAAGCTACAGCGATCCGCACATCGGCGTGGTCGACGTCAACGCGTCCTCGGGCACGGCCGGCACGCCGACCTCCTACCTCACCGACGCGCCGGGCGCGGTCAGCTTCAGCGGCGGCAGCTGCACGATCTGCGGCATCGTCTACGACAGCACGGACAACGCGGTCATCATCACGACCGCCAACGGCTACGAGCTGTACGGCGCCTCGAACAACGCGTTCATCAAGACGGCCTTCGCTTCGCCGGCCGAGAACTTCGGCTACAACTCGGTCACCGATCAGATCTGGGGGCCGCAGTACAGCGGCATCGGCGGCCTCGTTCCGGGCCTCGACCTCATCGACGTCCCGACCAACCTGGCCTACGCGCTGACCCTGGCGTCGGGTGATCCGCCGCCGGCCGATCCGGACTCGGGTGCCGTCGACACGGCCACGAACATCGCCATCGCGCCGAACGAGTTCGGGTCGGGCCAGCTCTACGTGGTCGACCTCGCGGACGCCGGCTCGTTCGTTTCGGGCAGCGCCAAGACGCTCGGCACGTTCAGCGCGCCGAACACGTCGGTGACGCTCACCTCGACCTACAGCATCGCGGACGACCTGATCGCCGACGACTCGGCGATCGACACCAACTCGCACCTGGCTTTCCTAGGCGGCGAGTTCGGACCTCACGTCGGCGTCGCCGTCCTACCGACGGCGAAGACCTCGAGCCCGACGGTCTCCGACTGGTCGTTCATCACGATGCCCAACACGCCGGACTCGGTGCCGTTCGCGCTCGTCGGCGACCCGCACGGGATCGCGACGTTCACCATCTCGATCGGGGGCAACCCGTACGGAATCGTGCTCGACGCGAACTCCTCGTACGTCGGGGTGATCGACATGAAGAAGCTGCTCGCGGGCACACGTGACGCTTCCGGTCACGCTACCACGGACACGAGCTCGGTGACGTACGTCGCGCTCTAGCTTCCTCCGGTAGCAAACCAACTTGGGTGGGCGGCGGGGTTTCCCCGCCGCCCATCTGCTTATCGCAGCTATCTGGAAGTTGCGCGGCGTCCGCGCCGAAGGGAAGCGGGTGCCCGCTCGGAAGGTGCCGAACGGCCCGCAACGTTAACGTGCCGCGTAGCGGCCTCGTGAGAAGGATGCGAATTCGTGCAGACCACCAACACGCGCCTCGACCCGTCCACTGCGATCAGCGGAACGATGATGGACGTACCGTTGACGATCCGCTGGGTTTTCGAACACGCCGTTCGCAATAACCCCAGGCGCGAGATCGTCTCGCGCAGCGATGAGGGCGCGCTCTTCCGCTACGATTACATCGGCTTTGCCAAGCGGGTGGCGCAGCTCGCGAACGCGTTGGTGGAGCTCGGCGTCAAGCCCGGCGACCGCGTCGCCAGCTTCGCGTGGAACACGCACCGGCATCTCGAGCTGTACTATGCCGTGCCGATGATCGGCGCCGTGCTGCACACGACGAACATTCGGTTATTCCCCGATCAAGTCGCCTGGATGTTCGAACATGCCGGCGACAAGGTCGTGTTCGTCGACGGCTCGCTCGCGCCCGCGGTCGTGCGCGCGCTGGAGACGACGCCGGAACGCAAGCTCCCGCTCGTCGTGATGGGGCCGGCTCAGATCGCGATTTCGGGCGAGCACTGCGACTACGACGCGCTGCTCGAACGGCAGCCGGCGACCTTCGACTGGCCCGAGCTCGACGAGCGCTCCGGCGCGATTCTGTGCTACACCTCGGCCACGACCGGCGATCCCAAGGGCGTGCTGTTCACGCACCGTTCGACGGTGTTGCACGCGCTCGCCTCGAGCCTTCCCGACACGCTCGGCATCCACCAGAGCGACGCGCTGATGCCGGTCGTCCCGATGTTCCACGTCAACGCCTGGGGCACGCCGTTCTCCGGCCCGATGGCCGGCGCGAAGCTCGTCATGCCGGGCGGCAAGCTCGATCCCGAGAGCCTCATCGAGATCATCGAGGGCGAAGCGGTCAGCATCTCGCTCGGCGTTCCGACGGTGTGGCTCGCGCTGCGTGACGAACTCGAGAAACGCGACGCCTATCTGCCGTCGCTCAAGACCTTGATCATCGGCGGCTCGGCCTGCCCGCCCTCGCTCTTCGACGATTTCGCGAAGCGCCGGATCGAGGTCGTGCACGCCTGGGGCATGACCGAGATGAGCCCGATCGGCACGGTCTCCCGCCTGGTCGCGGAGCTCGCGGAGGCGCCCGCGGAGCAACAGCACGACGTGCTCGTCAAGCAAGGCCGCTTCACGCCGATCGTCGCGTGGAAGCTGCTCGACGACGACTTCAAGGACGTCCCCCACGACGGCAAGAGCCCCGGCAACCTGTGGGTCCGCGGTCAAGCGGTCACCGCCTCATACTATCGCGTCGGCGACGACGCGGCGACGGCGTTCCGCGACGGCTATTTCCACACCGGCGACGTCTGCACGGTCGACGCCTACGGCTACATGCACATCGTCGATCGCTCGAAGGACATGGTGAAGTCGGGCGGCGAGTGGATCTCGAGCGTCGATCTCGAGAACACGCTGATGGGTCATCCCTCGGTGCGCGAGGCGGCCGTCATCGGCGTTCCGCACAGCAAATGGGGCGAACGGCCGGTCGCCGTCGTGGTGGGCCGCGAAGGGGAAGCGATCGACGAGGAGACGCTGCGCGCTTGGCTGGCGGAGAGGGTCGCGAAATGGATGATCCCGGACCGGATCGTCTTCGCCGACGCCATCCCCCGAACCGGCGTGGGTAAGTTCCTCAAGCGCGATCTGCGCGACCGCTATCGGGAGCTGCTCGCCGACTGAGCTTGCTCTGCCGCCGCGGCGAAAAATTTCATTAGGCGATACGAACGGTGGCGGGAAACGCGCAATAAGTGCGGAACGCCTTCAGTCCGCTCAATGCGGGGAACCGCCCGTCTGGCTGCCTCGCTGCGAAATAATTCTCTGCCTTACACCTCCCCGAGCTAAAGAGGACTGAATCGTCGTGCCCGATTTCAGCGATGCCAAGCAAATCGAACTCATGTGGCAAACGGACCCCCGATGGGCGGGGATCAAGCGGCCGTATACCGGCGCGGACGTCGTGCGCTTGCGCGGTTCCGTCCATATCGAGCATACTCTCGCTCGCCTAGGTGCAGAGCGACTTTGGAAACTTCTTGCGGGTGAGCCGTTCGTCGCGGCCCTCGGCACGCTGACCGGAATGCAGGCCGTTCAGGCCGTCAAAGCCGGTTTGAAGGCGATCTACCTCTCCGGTTGGCAGGTCGCGGGCGACAACAATCAGGCCGCCCAGACCTACCCCGACCAGAGCCTCTACCCGGCGAACTCGGCTCCGGCGCTGGTCAAGCGCATCAACAACGCGTTGCAGCGCGCCGACCAGATCCAGACCAAGGAAGCCAACGGCGAGCTCTACTTCTATGCCCCGATCGTGGCCGACGGTGAGGCCGGCTTCGGCGGCGCGCTCAACGTCCACGAGATCATGAAGTCGTTCATCGAAGCCGGCGCTGCGGGCGTCCACTTCGAAGATCAGCTGGCCGCCGAAAAGAAGTGCGGACATCTGGGCGGCAAGGTGCTCATTCCCACCAAGCAGGCCGTCCGCAACCTCATCTCGGCGCGGCTCGCGGCCGACCTGATGGGCGTGCCGACGATCCTCGTCGCGCGGACCGACGCCGAAGCAGCGCAGCTGCTCACGACCGACGTCGATCCGGCCGACAAGCCCTTCCTCACCGGCGAGCGCACCGACGAAGGCTTCTTCCGCGTCAACTATGGCGTCGAGGCGGCGATCGCGCGCGGCCTCGCCTACGCTCCGTACGCGGACATGATCTGGTGCGAGACGTCGCATCCCGACCTGGCCGAAGCCAAGCGCTTCGCCCAAGGCATCCACGCGAAGTACCCCGGCAAGCTGCTCGCGTACAACTGCTCGCCGTCCTTCAACTGGAAGACCAACCTCTCGCAGAGCGACATCGACACCTTCCAGCAGCAGCTCGCGGCGATGGGCTACCGCTTCCAGTTCATCACGCTGGCCGGTTTCCACGCGCTCAACTACTCGTTCTTCGAGTTGGCACGCGGCTACAAGACGCGCGGCATGGCCGCCTACTCCGAGCTACAGCAAGCGGAGTTCGCTTCGGAAGAGTTCGGCTACACCTGCACGCGTCACCAGCACGAAGTCGGCGCGGGTTACTTCGACGACGTCACGACGGTCGTCTCCGAGGGCAAGGCCTCGACGACGGCACTGCACGGCTCGACCGAAGAGGAGCAGTTCCAGCCCGCCGCCCACTGACGGCCCACAAGTCTCAATCGAGAGCGAAGAGCACGGGCGCCGCCAACCCCCGTGCTCTTTCGTCTTGGCTCGGGGCTTTCGCTCTCGCGGGATGTCTTGCGAGAGCGATCTTCGTGCTTTTGCCGCGGGCGGGGCGCCGGGACTGGTCTCTCAGGATTTGAACGATGCCACGTCGGCCCGACGCGGGCGCAACTGCGCCGCGCCTACTTTAACGTAAACCAAACCGCGTTGCGGTCTACTGCTAAATGGACGTCGTTGAGGGCGATGCCGTTGTGGTCGGTGGGGGTGAAGCGGATTGTCCCGGTGGCGCCGGCGTAGGGCTTCATGTGCTCGAGCGCATCGATCAAGGCGGGGCCGTCGGTTTTGCCGCCGGCGTCGCGGACGGCTCCCGCGAGGATGAAAGCCGCGTCCCATGCGAACCCGCCGAAGTTTGCCGGGCGGACGTGGTAAGCGGCGCGATAGGCGTCGAGAAATGTGCGCTGCGCGGGGCTGGGGTACGTGAAGTCGATGTCGCTGTCGGAGTAGACGCCGTCGCCGTCTTTGCCTGCGACCCGTAAGAAGTTGTCGGAGAGCAGGCCGGTCGTTCCGAACACGTTGACCTTGAGACCGAGCGCGCGAATTTGGCGGACGATCAGCGGACACGCCGTCGAGGCTCCCCAGATGGCGATGGTGTCCGCGCCGCCGTCCCGCGCCTTGAGCAGCTGCGCCGTCACGTCCGTCGCCGTGGTGGGATAGTCCTCATTGGCGACGACGTCGATTCCGATTTTGGCGGCCTCGGCGGCGAGCACCGCGCTGCCGGCGACGCCGTACGCGTTCTCGTCGTGCAGGATGGCCAGCTTCTTGGTTCCGAGCTTCGCCTTGGCGTACTGGAGCAGGGCCGCGCCTTCGGTCTCGTTGCGCGGCGTCGTCTCGAAGAGGTTCTTCACCACGCCGATTCGCGTGTCCCAAATCTCCGCGCTCGGATTCATGAAGATCTGCGGGGTGCCGGCTGCTTGGGTTACGCGCAGGATCGCCGAAGTCGGCGCCGTCAACGTGCCGCCGATGATGGCGATCGCGTGTTCGCCGACGAGCGAGGTCGCGAGCTGAGCCGCGACGTCGGGCTTGCCTTCGTCATCGACGATCTCGATCTTCAACGGCCGGCCGCCGATGCCGCCGGCAGCGTTGATCCGCTGCTCGGCGAGTAAGAGTGCGTTGCGCTCGGGCTCGCCCAGCGGTGCAAAGGCGCCGGTCGTCGAGAGGATCGCCCCGATGAGCACCGGTTCGCCCTTCGGGGCTGCGCCCGCCCAGCGGGACGACGACAACGTGACGAGACCAGCCAGCACAAAAGCGGCGATGCGCGAGTTCATTCCCACCTCCGCGCCAGAGATGCGTCGGCGCCGCGCGGCTTACCTTTGCGGAACGAGGACGGCGACCGGAAAGCGTCCCAGGATCTCGGCGACGACGAGTTCGCCGTCCTCGCTCGCCGTGTAGGCCTTTCCGGTGAACACGTCGCGGAAAGAACGCGGCGCCTCGCGCGGCAGGCGCACGCGCTCGTCGTCGAAGGCGAGGCGCACGGCTCGCTCGTCGCGGACCAGGAGCCGCCGGACGAGCCGCGGCGCGAGCGTCACGACCCCTTCGCGCGCGAACGCGACGAGGTGCTCGCCGCGCGTGCCGCTGGTCTCGAGCGCGACGTAGTTTCCTTGCAGGAAGAGTGCGGCGAGCTCTCGCCGCAAGTGCAGCAGGCGCCAGGCGACGTATGCCTTTATGCGGCCGTCGGGCCAGCTGCGCAACAGCTCGTCGCAAAGCTCGAGCGGCGCTTCGCGCTGCCAGGCCGCCTCGAACTGCGCCAGCATCGCGCCGCGCGCGGCGTAGTCGATCGTGCGCCGGTTGTCGGGGTCGACGAGCGAAAGGTCCCAAAGCTCCGTTCCCTGGTAGAGATCGGGGACGCCGGGCGCAGTCAGCTTGAGCGTGGTCTGCGCCAAGCTCGAGAACATGCCGAGCGTCGCGCATTCGCGAGCGAAGCCGGCCAGCTCGCGCAGGAAGGCGCCGCTGCCTTTGGGCGCGAGGATACGCTCCGCGAAAACCAGCGCCGCCTCTTCGTAAGCGAGGTTCGGGTTGGTCCAGCTCGAGCGGAACTTCGCTTCGCGGATCGCCTTGCGCATGTAGGTCTGGATGCGCACGACGTACGCTTTGCGCTCGTCGGAGGCGAGCGAGTCCTGCTCGAGCCAAGCGGCGGGCCACGTTCCCAGCAGCGTCTGGTAGAGGGCGTACTCGTCGTTTTCCGTCGGTGCGGAGCTGCCGTCGACGAATGCTTTCTTGCGCGCGTTGAGCCGGCTCCAGCGCCGGATCGTGCGGTCCCACAGCCCGGGCATCTCGGTCAGCGCGTCGAGGCGCGTGCGCACGTCCTCGCCGCGCTTGTGATCGTGCGTCGCCGTCGCCAGCATGCCGTGCGGATGGCGCTCGGCCCGCTGCGCATTTTCGCGGTGGAAGGCGGTAACCGACGTGCCGAAACGGCGCGGGTCGCCCCCGACTTCGTTGAGCGAGAGCAGCCGGACGTAGCGGTAGAAGGCCGTGTCCTCGACGCCCTTTGCCGTCACCGGGCTCGTGTATTGCTGAAACTTCATCGCGAAGCGCAGGACCGCGCGGCGCTCGTAATTCGGCGAGATCTTCGGCGCGCTGACCTTGAGCACGCTTTCGATGAAGTCGAAGACGCGGTCGTCGCCGAGCTGGCTGCGTTTGCGAGCGACGCCGACGGCCCACTCGATGAAGCGCTTGTCCTCGTCTTCGAGCTCTTCGCTCGTCACGTAGGTGCGGTAGACCGGGAACGAGGCGATGACCTCGACTAACGCGTCGCGCAACACGTTGTAGGTGTAGTCGTTGGAACGCCGGTCCGATTCGGCGATGCGGTCGAGCATCGTTGCGAGCACGCCGAGCTCGCTCGCGAGCGAGGTGCGCATGATGTCCTTCTTGGCGCGATAGGCGAATTGGTCGAAGTCTCCGGTGACGCCCGCGAAGCGGCGATAGAGCCGGTCGAAGGCGAGCTCGCTGCGCCCGTCGACGAACAGCCCGTTCACGAGGTTGAGGAAATCGTAGCCGGTCGTTCCCGCGATGCGCCAGCTCGGGCGCAAGTGCTCGAAATGTGCCAGCACCTTTTCGACGACCAAGAATTGTGGATGCCCGAGCGCCGCGGCCCGGTCGCCGAGCAGATTGCAGTAGCTCTCCGGATTGTAGAGGCCGTCGACGTGGTCGATGCGCAAGCCCTGAATGCGGCCTTCGCCGATGAGCTCGAACGCGAAACGGTGCGTCTGCGCGAGCACTGCGGCGTCCTCGACGCGCACGGCCGCGAGGTCGTTGATGTCGAAGAAGCGGCGGTAGTTGATCTCGTCGACCGAGACGCGCCAGAAGGCGAGCCGGTAATGCTGGCCGGCGAGCAGCGCGTCGAGCCGGTCCGCGGCATCCGGGTCGTGTCCGACCCGGTAGTGGGCCAGGGCGGCTTCGATGGCGACCACGTTGGCCGGCTCACGCGCGACCGTCGCCAGCTCGCTCTTGAGCTCGGCCGCGCGCTCGCGCGACGCGCGGGGGAACTCGGCCGCGAGCGCTCGCAGCGGCCAGGCTTCGGCGCCGCGCTTCTCGGCGGCGAGCGAGAGCAACGCCTTGTAAGAAGAGGTCGCCAGCGGAAAGCGCCGCTCGAAATAGACGATCTCGAACGCGCCGCTGTCGGCCGCGAAGGCGACCACCAGCTCGCCGCGTTCGAGCACCGCGCCATAGTGGTCGCCGAGGAACGGCAGCAGCACCTTGCCGTGCAGCTCGCGCCGCAGCGGACGCCAGTCGATGTCGAAGTACTCGGCGAACGGCGAGTCTTCGCCCCACTCGAGCACGTCGTACCACCATGGGTTTCCGGTCACGCCCATGTGGTTGGGCACGAAGTCGAGAATGTGCCCGAGCCCGGCGCGCTGCGAGGCCTCGATGAGCGCGGCGTGCTCTTGCGGCGTGCCGATTTCAGGGTTGAGCGAATTGGGATCGATGACGTCGTAGCCGTGCTCGCTGCCGGGGCGCGCGCGCAGGTAGGGCGAGGCGTAGAGGTGGCTGATGCCGAGCGCTGCCAGATACGGCACGAGCGCCGTCGCGTCGGTGAAGCGAAAACGCGGCGAGAATTGGAGCCGGTAGGTCGCCGTCGGCACCGCCGAAACGCGCGGCGCGCCGTCGACACGGGGTTGCGCCACGTCGGCGGGGGTCGGTGCCGTCAAAGGCCCCGAACGGGTCATTCGATCGACCATCGCACGCTCCAATCCGGCGCGCGCTCGTGCGGCCGGAAATCGTGGGTCGCGAAGATCAGCTTCGCGTGTTGCGGCAGGGTTGGGAGGGCGTCGCCCGGTTCCGGGCCGAGGTTGGCCGCGAGCCGCAGCTGCGTTGCGCCGGCGAGCCGCCAGCGAGCTCGCAGCCCGCTTACGCCGGTGCGTTCGAATTCGGCGTCGCTGCCGCGGAGGCCCGCGAGGCGCGGCGCGATCTCCGTCGTTCGCAGGTGCAGCAGCGCGCGATAGTACTCGAGCCAGAGGCGGTGCGGCGGCGCCTCGCGTTCGCCCCAGTTCAGCTTGCTTCTGACAAACGTCGCAGGCTCGGAAGGATCGGGGATTGCGTCGCGCGTCGAGGGGTCCGCGAATTGCGGAAACGAGACGAACTCGGCCCTTCGTCCCTCCGTAACCTTCTCCGCGAGCTCCGGTTCGAAGTCGCAGAAGAACAGGAACGGCGTGCTTGCGGCCCATTCTTCGCCCATGAAGAGCAAGGGAGGCGACGGCGCGAGCAGCAGCAGCGCGAGCCCCGCGCGCAACGCCTCGTGCGGAGCCAGCTGCGCGATGCGCTCGCCCAGCGCGCGATTGCCGATCTGATCGTGATTCTGCAAGAACGTGACGAATGAGCTCAGCTGCAAGTCCGCACTGGGCTCGCCGCGTTTGCGCCCGTCGCGAAAAGCCGAAGCTTCGCCTTGATACGCGAAGCCCGAGGTCAGCGCGCGCCCGAGCAGCGCGGCGGGATCGGTCGCGAAATCGCGATAGTAGCCGTCGCTCTGCTTCGTCAACAGGACGTGCGCGGCATGGTGCACATCGTCGTTCCACTGCGCTCGATAGCCGGCGCGCAGCAGCGCCGCCTCGTTGAAGTCGTTCTCGAGGACGAGCTCGACGGAACGATGCCTCTCCAGGCGGCTTGCGACGGTCGCCGCCAGCTCGCGCAGAAAATCGCGCTCCGGTTCGTCGTGGATGCGGTCGACGGCGTCGAGGCGCAGTCCGTCGAAGCGGTACTCGAGTAGCCAATAGAGCGCGTTCTCGATGAAGAACGCGCGAACCGGAGCGTTCCCCGGCGACTCGAAGTCGATTGCGGCGCCCCACGGCGTGTGATGCCGTTCGGTAAAGAAGTTGGGTGCGTAGCGGCCCAAGTAGTTTCCTTCGGGACCGAAGTGATTGTAGACGGCGTCGAGCAGGACGCGCAGACCCTTGGCGTGAGCCGCCTGGACGAACGCTTTGAGCTCGTCCGGCGTTCCATAGTTGGGCGACGGCGCGTAGAGGTAGACGCCGTCGTAACCCCAGTTGCGCCCGCCCGGCGCCGTCGCGAGCGGCATCATCTCGAGGGTGGTGACGCCCAGTGAAACGAGATCGTCGAGCCGCGCGGCGGCCGCGCGGTACGTTCCCTCGGGCGTGAACGCGCCGACGTGAAGCTCGTAAAGAACCTGTGCGTGCCAGGGAATCTCGGGCGCGCCCGGCTGCGCCCAATCGAAGCCGTACGGATCGACGACGGCGCTGGGACGGTGGACGCCCTCGGGTTGAAAGCGCGAGGCGGGATCGGGCACGAGCAGCGCGTCGCTCTCGAACGCGAACGCGTAACGGGTCCCGGCCGCGGCATCGGCGACGACGCGCTCGAAGAACCCGTCGCCGCACGGCTCGAGCGGCGCCCGGCGCCCCAGCGCGGCGTCGCCGTAACGCAACTCGACGCTCGAAGCCGCGGGGGCGTAGAGCCGGAAACGGACGCCGCCTTCGACGAGCTCCGCGCCGAACGGTAAACGGTGCCGGTATCTCATGCCGGTGCGGCGTGCACCGCGGCCAGGATGCGCTCGAGCGAATCGAGCGGGATCGCGATCCACGAGGGACGGTTCGTCAGCTCGTAGATGAGCGAGCGGAGGGCCTTGTCGATGACGTACAGTCCCAGCAGCTCCGCGCTCAGCGGGACGTCGCTTGCCTCCCAGTACGCCGCGAGAAAAGCGGTCGCGGCGCGCCGGCGCCAACGCTCGACCTCGGGCTCGAATTGATGCAGATGCTCGGTGCGGTCGACCGTGAGGCCGAGGAGCGTCGCCGTGACGGCGTAGTCGAAGGACTGCACCAGCAAGGCGACGTCGTCGAGCGGCGAGCTCTTGAGGCGACGTTCGGCCAGCGGCTTGAGCGGGTCGCCTTCGAAGCCGATGATGAGAAACTGCGTCGCGGTCACCAAGACGTTGCCGAGATGGAAGCGGCCGTGAATGCGCGTCTTGCGGCCGAGCGTCGAGGTTTGCGTGAGCGCGTCGATGCGTTCGTGCAGGGCGGCGCGTTGCACGATCAACGCCCGCGCGCGTGCGAGCTGGGCGGCGGGCACGCTGCTTTCGAGCGCCCGCTCGAGCGACTCGAGCGCCGCGTCGGTTTGCGCGTGGAGCCGCTCGGCGAGCTTGCTGACGTCGTCCGCGGTGAACTCCTCCGGGGCGAATGCCGGATCGTCGCTGGGACGTGCCAGCGTGCGGTGCAGCGAGGCCAGCGTTTCACCCAGCACGCGCGCCGAGCGCTCGTACAACTCGACGTCGTCGGCGCCGGAATCGTCGGGCGCGACGCCCGGCGCGGCCGTCTGCCGCCGGCGCTCGAGGAAGCGCTCGAGATAGCGCAGCGTGACGTTCCAACAGTCGCCTTGGCTTTCGACGAAACGATGCGCAACGCCGAGCGCCAAGCTCTCACCTCGGTCCAGGCGATACTCGATCCAGCCGAGCAGCGGCGGCGTGCTCGGAAAGTTCGCATCGTGGAGATAGCGGCTCATCTCGATCTCGGGATGCGGGCCGCTCGCGAGGTGCCGGTAGAGTTTCAGCCCGATCTCGTTGCCGATCACGCGCCGCTCGTCGTTGCGGTCTTCAACGCGCCGGACCTGGGGCTGCTCCGCGACCGCAAGTGCGTCGAAGCTCCAGGTCGAGCTGCAGATGAAGCTTCCGTGCTGGCCCTCGAGGCGCGCGCTGCCCCGCAGCGCTTCCAGCATGCGCAGCCAGAATCGCTCGCCGGCCGTCGCGTCGAACGCGTATCCGCTGCGCGGTCCGGCGCGGGCGCGCGCGAAGGCCGCGCGCAGAATTGCCGCGGGCAACTCAGTCGAGGTCTCCCACGCGAGGCCCACTGGAAGTGCGTAGCACGCCTCGACCCCGTCGCGCGTACGAGTCGCGACCAGCGAAAGCAGCGGAGCGTCGAGCTCGCTGCCGAGCGGCACCGCGTCGACGACCTTCGCTAAGGAGAGCGTTTGCTCGCCGTGCGCCGCCCAACTTTGCGCGGGCAGATACAGCGGCAGCACGTCGCGCTCGAGGGTGTTCCGCGCCGAGCGCTCGAGCAGGCCGCGCGTTCCGGCCGGAACGACGAGCGTGACGAACTCGGGCGGCGCCGGCGCGAGCGGCTCCGACCGAACCGCCGCCGGTTCGGTCAGCAGGAACCAGTAGAACGCGTAGCCCGGCAACGTCAAAACGTACGGCTCGCCGCCGATCTGCTGGAAGGCGCTCCAGTCGAACATCTCGACCGGCGTTCGCCCCGCGAAACGCGAGAGGTCGAGCGTGACGGCTTGCGAGCTGTGCGCGAGGTTCGCGACGCACAACGCGCTCTGACCTTCGAATTCGCGCAGGTATGCCGCCACGTGCCGGTTCTCGGGATAGAGAAAGCTCAATTTGCCGCGCCCGAAGACACGGTGCGCTTGGCGCACGGCGATGGTGCGCCGCATCCAGTTGAGCAGCGACGAAGGGCTGCGCACCTGGGCCTCGACGTTGACCGCAGCATAGCCGTAGACGGGATCCTGCACGACGGGAAGGTAGAGCTGCTGCGCGTCGGCCTTCGAGAAACCGCCATTGCGGTCGGGCGACCACTGCATCGGCGTGCGCACGCCGTCGCGGTCGCGCAGGTAGATGTTGTCGCCCATCCCGATCTCGTCGCCGTAATAGATGACCGGCGTCCCCGGCATGGTGAGCAGCAAGCTCGTCATCAGCTCGATCTTGCGCCGGTCGTTGTCGAGCAGCGGCGCGAGGCGCCGTCGGATGCCGACGTTGAGCCGCGCGCGCGCGTCCGCCGCGTACACGCTGTACAAGAAGGCGCGCTCGGCGTCGGTCACCATCTCGAGGGTCATCTCGTCGTGGTTGCGCAAGAAGATCGCCCACTGCGCGTTCTCGGGGATCGCCGGCGTCTGGCGCATGATGTCGTACATCGGATAGCGGTCCTCTAGCGCGATCGACATGAACATGCGCGGCATCAGCGGGAAATGAAACGCCATGTGGCACTCGTCGCCCTCGCCGAAGTAGGGACGCACGTCTTCGGGCCATTGGTTCGCCTCGGCCAGCAGCATGCGGCCCGGATACTCGTCGTCGACGATCTTGCGCAGGCGTTTGACGATCGCGTGGGTCTCCGGCAGGTTCTCGTTGCTCGTCCCTTCGCGTTCGCACAGATAGGGCACGGCGTCGAGCCGCATCCCGTCGATGCCCATGTCGAACCAGAAGCGCATCACGTTGGCGACCGCTTCGAAAACGTGCGGGTTGTCGAAGTTGAGATCGGGCTGATGGCTGAAGAAGCGGTGCCAGAAATAGGCTTTGGCGATCGGGTCCCAGGTCCAGTTCGAGGTCTCGGTGTCGGTGAAGATGATGCGCGTGCCGCGATAGCGCTCGTCGCTGTCGCTCCAGACGTAAAAGTCGCGCCGAACCGAACCCTTGCGTGCCCGCCGCGCGCGCTGGAACCACGGATGCTGGTCGGACGTATGATTGACGGCCAGCTCGGTGATGACGCGCAGCCCGCGCTTATGCGCCGCGTGCACGAGCGAGCGCACGTCGGCGAGCGTACCGTAGGCTCGGTGGACGCCGCGGTAGTCGGCCACGTCGTAGCCGTCATCGCGCAAGGGGGAGGGATAGAACGGCAGCAGCCAGACGGCGCTCGCGCCCAGGTGCACGATGTAGTCGAGCTTCTCGATGAGCCCTCGAAAGTCGCCCGTGCCGTCGCCGTCGGAATCGAAGAAGGCCTTGACGTGCAGTTGGTAGATGACGGCGTCTTTATACCAGAGCGCGTCGCTCGTCATAGGGGTGTCGGAGCGTGCATCGCTCGAGTTTCTACCCGCTCGGCCGCGTTTCTACCCCCTGCGGCGGCGGGCTCAGGCGCTGTTATGCGGTTCGGAGGTGGAAGTCGAGGGCGACACCGTTCATGCAGTAGCGCAGGCCCGTGGGCTTGGGGCCGTCGTCGAAGACGTGCCCGAGATGGCTGCCGCAGCGGCGGCAATGGACTTCGGTGCGGACCATGAAGAGCGAGCTGTCTCGCGTGGTCGCGACGGCGTTCGGCAGGGGAGCGTAGAAGCTTGGCCAGCCGGTCCCGCTGTCGAACTTCGTCTTCGAGTCGAATAGCGGCAGGTCGCAGCCCGCGCAGGCGTAGGTGCCGCCCCGCGTCTCGTGGTCGAGCGGACTCGAGAACGGCGCCTCGGTCCCGTGCCCGCGCAGCACGGCGTACTGCTGGGGCTGCAGCATGGCCCGCCACTTAGCGTCCGAGCGTACGATTTCGAAGTTGCCGCCGGTCGCGGCTGACGAGCGGTTTGTGAGTCCGAGTGCGGCTGCCAGGGCACCCAAGGTACCCAAAAGCGAGCGTCGTGTGAGGCCGTTCATGGCGCCATTGTACTCCCGTCGCGCAACCGCGGCAGTGGGCCGGCTTACACGCATGCATCGGCCGCCGGGTCGCCGAAGCCAAAACCATGAGCGAGCCAGTTTTGTTGCGGTCCGAGCACGCCGGCGTCTTGACGCTGACGTTGAACCGCCCCGAAAAACTCAACGCCTTCACCGTCGAGCTGACGGCAGGTCTCAATGAGGCGCTCGCATACGCCGAGCGAGAGAGCGCCGTGCGCGTCGTCATGTTGCGCGGCAGCGGACGCGGCTTCTCGTCAGGGCAAGATCTCGAGGAGTTCGCCGCGCTCAAAGCGTCTTCGAGCCGGTTCTCGGTCGCGGAGCACCTGCGCCGCGGTTTCAACCCGGCGGTGATGAAGATCCGCACGCTCGAGAAGCCGGTGATCGCGGCGCTCAACGGCGTCTCGGCAGGCGTCGGACTCTCGCTTGCGCTGGCGTGCGATCTGCGCGTCGCGAGTGACGACGTCGTCATCACGCTGGGCTTTTCGAAGATCGGGCTGATACCGGACGGCGGCGCCTGCCTTTTTCTGCCGCTGTTAGCGGGTTTCGGGCGGGGGTTGGAGCTTGCTTGGGCGAGCGAGCGGATCGACGCCTACGAAGCACACCGCCTCGGCATCGTGAACCGGGTGGTGACCGCGCCGACGTTCCACGACGAAGCGGTGGCCTACGCGGAAAGCTTCACTCACATCTCGGCCGCGGCGCTGGCGCTGACCAAGCGCGCTTTCAACCGCTCCATGCTGCCGAATTTGGCCGCGTGGCTCGACGAAGAGGCGCAACTTCAGGACGAGGCAGCGGCCGGCCCAGACTTGATGGAAGGTATTCGCGCGTTCGCCGAAAAGCGCAAGCCCGCGTTCGCGCGATGAGCTCCGCCGCCGGGACCGCGGGCGGCCCCGGTCTCTTCGATCTACGCGGGAAAGTCGCGCTGATCACGGGCTCGACGCGCGGCATCGGCTACGCGATCGCGCAGCAGTTCGTGCGCCACGGTGCAAGCGTTGCGATCTCGAGCCGCAAACCCGATGCTTGTGAGGCGGCGCGCGCGGCGCTGGTCGCGGACGGCGGCGACGTGCTCGCCGCCCCGTGCAACATCAGCCGGAAGGAGGAACTGCAGGCGTTGGTCGACGCGACGCTCGCGCGCTGGGGCCGGATCGACGTGCTGGTCTGCAACGCGGCCGTCAATCCGTATTACGGCAGCCTCGCCACGCTGCCCGACGAGGCGTACGAAAAGGTCATGGGCGCGAACGTGCGTTCCAACGTTTGGCTCTGCAACATGGCGCTGCCGGCGATGGCCGCCGGCGGCGGCGGCGCGGTGATTCTGATGTCGAGCATCGCCGGCCTCAAGGGAACGCGCAACCTCGGCGTCTACGCGCTCTCGAAGGCGGCCGACGCACAGCTGGCTCGTAACCTCGCCGTCGAGTGGGGCGCGAAAAACGTTCGGGCCAACTGCCTGGCGCCGGGCGTCATCCGGACAGAGTTCGCCAAGGCGCTCTACGAGGATCCGGCGGTCTATCAGGAGGCCGTGCGTCACTACCCGCTCGGCCGTCTGGGCGAGGTCGAGGACGTGGCGGGCGCGGCCGTCTTCCTCGCCTCGCGCGCCGGCGCGTTCGTCACCGGCCAAACGCTGGTGATCGACGGCGGCACGACGATCGGCGGGTTCGACTGAGCCTGGCTGGACTGGAAGTCTCGGGCGGCGTTATGCACGCACTCGTCACGCTCACCAGCGCGGCGGCGCTGACCGCATTCGCGGGCCTCGTCGGGCTCTTCTGGTACGCGCG
This sequence comes from Vulcanimicrobiaceae bacterium, assembly GCA_052267165.1. Lineage (GTDB taxonomy): Bacteria > Vulcanimicrobiota > Vulcanimicrobiia > Vulcanimicrobiales > Vulcanimicrobiaceae > CAWICD01. The sequence continues at coordinate 22,369 of JBKQHO010000040.1, forward strand.
GTTCTTGGGGTGGGCCGGCCTGGTCAAGCGCTACGCGATCCGCGGCACCGCGCCCGTCGGCCGCTACCGGGTCGACACGGTGCTGCTGGGCGAGGCGAGCTGGTACGGCCCGCCGATGTTTGTCGACGTCGGCCCGCAGGGTATCGACCCGACCCCGTCTTTTCCGTACCGGATCGCCTTCCGGCCGGTGCGCATCCCGGGCGTCGACGTGTCGGCGGAGCGTAAGAAGAACACGTCTTCGAGTTCCTGCGGCTGCAGGTGGGCCGGGGGCCGACGGTCATGGTCGGTTTCCCGCCCTCCGAGGCGCTGTACGCGATCCAAAAGCGGCTAAGGATGCCGATCCGCCCGGTCGCCTAGCTTTGTCGAGTCGCCAGGGGGGCCGCCGGGGCGACGGCGCCGCACTTTCGCGGCGGATATTGTGACCGAGCGGGCGAATTCTATCTCCCTGTCAATACGCAGAACAAGGGGTTTCCAGATATATGAGCGCCTACCAAGCACCACTGCGCGACTTTCAGTTCCTCATCAAAGAGCTCGTCGATTTCGAGAGTCTCTGCACACTGCCGGGATATGAAGAAGTCGCCGACGTCGCCGATGCCATCCTCGAGGAAGCCGGAAACTTTGCGAGCTCCGCTCTCGACCCGCTGAACGTCGTCGGCGACAAGCAGGGCTGCAAGTTTGTAGACGGCGAGGTCACGACCCCCAAAGGCTTCAAGGAAGTCTATCACAAGTTCGCCGACGCCGGCTGGGTCGGGCTTGCCACGGAACCCGATTTCGGCGGCCAAGGTTTGCCGCAGCTCTTGTCGACCGCGACGCTCGAGATGTGGAACGCGTCCAACATGGGCTTCGCTTTGTGTCCGCTGCTGAATCAAGGTGCGATCGAAGCGATCCTACTGTGCGGCACGGAAGAGCAGAAGAAGCTCTACGTTCCCAACCTCGTCTCCGGCAAGTGGGCCGGCACGATGGACCTCACCGAGCCGAACGCCGGCTCCGATCTTGCCGCCGTGAGCACCAAGGCCGTCCCGAGCGGCGACCACTACCTGCTCAACGGTCAGAAAGTGTTCATCACCTACGGTGATCACGACATCACCGAGAACGTCATCCACCTGACGCTGGCCCGCACGCCGACGGCGCCCGAGGGCATCAAGGGCATCTCGCTCTTCATCACGCCGAAGTTCCTCGTCAATCCCGACGGCTCGCTCGGCGCCCGCAACGATCTGTGGTGCAGCGGCATCGAGCACAAGCTCGGCATCAACGCTTCACCGACGTGCTCGCTCAACTACGGCGAGAAGACCGGCGGCGCCATCGGCTACCTCGTCGGCGAAGAGAACGAGGGGCTCAAGTACATGTTCATCATGATGAACTTGGCCCGGTTCTCGGTCGGCGTGCAAGGCTATGCGGCGGCAGACCGCGCGTTCCAAGCGGCGCTGCAGTATTCCAAGGAGCGCGTGCAATCGAAGGACGTCGGCGTCAAGGATCCGACGCCGGTCGCCATCCTCGCGCATCCCGACATCCGCAGGCTGCTGCTCAACGTGAAGTCGCAGGTCGAGGCAGCACGCGCGCTCGCCTTCTACACGGCCGAAGCGATGGATCATTCGTTCGCCAATCCTGATGCGGACAAGAAGGCCGAAGCCGCGGCGATCGTCGAGTTCTTCACGCCGATCGTCAAGGGCTGGTCGACCGAGATCGGGCCGCAGCTCTGCTCCGACGCCCTACAAGTCTTCGGCGGCAGCGGCTATGTCGAGGAGACGGGCGCCGCGCAATACTATCGCGACGTGCGCATCTGCTCGATCTACGAAGGCACGACGGCCATCCAGGCCAACGACTTGATGGGACGCAAGTTCCTGCGCGACTCCGGCAAGATGGCCATCAAGCTCATCGGGCAGATCACGGCGACGGCGAAGCAGCTCGAGGCGAGCTCGAACGCCGACAGCAAGGCGATCGGCGCGGAGCTAAGCAAGGCGGTCGCGCAGCTCACGTCGGCCGCGACCTGGCTCGGCGCCAACGCTAAGGCCGATCTGCGCCAGACCTTCGCAGCCGCGGTTCCGTACCTCATGCTGTGGGGCTACGTCGCAGGCGGCTGGCAGCTCGGGCGTTCGGCCCTGATCGCCGAGAAGAAGCTCGACGATCCGTTCTACGCCGCCAAGGTGACGACGGCGCGCTACTACGCCGATCACATCCTGCCGAGGGCGGCTGCGTTCGCGCATGAAGTCGTCGCGGGCGGTCCCACCACGATGGGCCTCACGGACGAACAGTTCGACCTCGACCGCAAGGCCTTGGCTCTCGCCTAGGCCCTCGCGTTCGCGAAAGATGAAGCCGGCCGTGCATCGCACGGCCGGCTTTTATTTTGGGACTGCCGGCGCCGGCTCGCGTCTCGCCGCGAGGCGTGCCCGCGCTATTCGAGGTTGAGATGGGTCGTCGGGCGAGGCAGCGCATGACGGAAGAATCTGATCCACTCGATCGACTGTCCGCTGTCGTGGACGTGATCCTTGTAATAGTCGCAGGTGGATTCACTCTGGGCCCCTTCGATCGTCGTGATACCCGCAGCTTTTCTCGAAAATGAACCCGTCGAGAGACAGAATGATCTCGTTCCGCCGGCATACGTCTCTTCTGCCGTGTCGAACGAGTGTAGCCCAGTTTGCCGCAGCGCTAAGACGCGAAGATAGAAAAGCGTCGTCCCGGGAGCGGGTTGATCGGCGAAGGTGACGCACTGCGCCTTCGATACGAGCACCGCCGAGTTCGTGTCCCACTCGCGCTTGAGCGTCGGATACGCCTCCGCAATCGCAAGGTCTTTGCCGGTGCTGTTGCACACCGTCAAATGCGCCTCGGCGCTCGGGCAGACGCTGAAGAACGCCGCAGTACAGAGGAGCGACGCCCAAAGCGGCGCCGCGGCAATCAAGATCTTGCGCATCCGATGACCTCCAGCCCTTAACGCGAACTAGGCGCGACTACGGTGAGCCGTGAACACACGTTTTGTCCGCGGCGGTCAGACCCTCTCGGGGAAGAAGGGCGTAGCGCTTTTGCTTGATCGCGCTGGCCAAGATCTTCTTCGATCGCTTCGCAGTCCGAGTCCCCTTGGCTTTAGGCGCACCGAATGTTGGACGAGACGGGACCTTCCACGTCGAGATATCGCGCCGCCCCATCAGGCTCCAGAGCAAACCGAATCACACTCCTTTTGCGCAAAAACATGAACGTGCGCCGGAGGGTGGTCGTTCGGAAAGACTTGCAACCGAAAAGAGCCATGCCGTAGAGAAGACACGAAACCTAAGCGTTAGGGCTTTAGGGTCGGCTCGGCGTTTTTTCGCCGCTGCCCGCGTCGCTTCTTACTAAAATGACTCTGTCAACCTGCGCTCGACGCTCCGCGCAGCGACGAAACAGCGCCCAAGGTTTGGAGCGCGTTCGGAGACGGCACACCCGCGTAAAAGGCAGATGACCGCACGCCAACCAATCGCCACGAGCGCTTCAGTGAGACGTGGCCGTAGGTGACCCGTATTCCCGCGTGTCCCGGGGCTTCAGCCTTGACCTCCGCCGCCGCCAACGGATACACTTCGTCGTACCCATGAACTCGTATTCGTACGGTTGAGAGGCTCTCGTGAAGCTGCGAAGCTACGCCGAAGGGCACTGGTACGAAGCGAGCGGCGGCTTCGTCGAACTGCACAGCGCGGTCGACGGGCGGGAAGTCGCGCTCGTTTCGAGCGAAGGACTCGATTTCGGCGCGGTGGTTCGATACGCGCGCGAGCGCGGCGGGCCGGCCCTGCGCGCGCTGACGTTCGCGGAACGCGCGGCGTTGCTCAAAGCGCTCGCGCTCTATCTCGACGCGCGCAAAGAGCGGCTCTACGAGCTTTCCTTCGATACGGGCGCGACGCGGCGCGATCAGTTCTTTGACGTCGACGGCGGGATCGGGAACCTCTTTTCGTACGCTTCGAAGGGGCGCCGCGAGTTGCCGGACGAGGGCTTCGTGCTCGACGGCCCCGAGGAGCCGCTCTCCAAGCGCGGCAGCTTCATCGGCCGGCACGTGCTCACGCCGCTGCAGGGCGTCGCCCTGCACGTCAACGCTTTCAACTTTCCGTGCTGGGGCATGCTCGAGAAACTCGCGCCCACGCTGTTGGCCGGGGTGCCCGCAATCGTCAAGCCCGCGAGCGCGACGGCGTACGTGGCGCACGCGCTGTTCGAACTGCTCGTCGAGTCGGGCATCCTGCCCGAGGGCGCGGTTCAGCTCGTCGTCGGAAGCACCTGCGACCTGCTCGACCACTTGGACGGGCAAGACGCGATCGCGTTCACAGGCTCGCTTGAGACCTCGCTGCTCTTGCGCAACCATCCCGTCGTCGCGCGCAAAGCGGTGCGCTTCATTGCCGAACGCGACTCGCTCAACGCCGCGGTCCTGGGCCCGGACGCTGCGCCGGGGACGCCCGAGTTCGAGCTCTTCATCGACGAAGTCGTGCGCGAGATGACGGTGAAGACCGGGCAGAAGTGCACGGCGATTCGCCGCGCGATCGTGCCGCGCGCCGTCGAGGCCGCGGTTGCGACCGCGCTGTGCGACCGCTTGAAGAACGTCGTCGTCGGCGACCCGCGGCTCGAGGCGGTCTCGATGGGGCCGCTCGCGACGCTCGGCCAGCGTAGCGAGGTGCGCTCGGCCGTAGCACGCTTGAGGACTGAAGCAAAGCTGCTCTTCGGCGACCCGGTGCGGTGCGAGCCGCTCGGTGCCGACTCCGAGCGCGGCGCATTCATCGGACCGCTCTTGCTCGCGTGCGTTCGCCCGCTCGAGGCGAGGGCGGTGCACGAGGTCGAAGCGTTTGGTCCGGTCTGCACGCTGATGGCCTACGAGGGCATCGCTCGAGCGGTCGAGCTGGTGCGGCGCGGCGGCGGCAGTTTGGTTGCCACGGTTGCGACCCACGATCCCGAGGTCGCGGAGGCGCTGGTCTTCGGCATCGCGTCTTACCACGGCCGGATCTTGCTGCTCGACCGCGATTGCGCGCGCGAGTCGACCGGTCACGGCTCGCCGCTGCCGCCGCTCGTCCACGGCGGCCCGGGGCGTGCCGGCGGCGGGGAGGAACTGGGCGGCCTGCGTGGCGTCTTCCACTACTTGCAGCGCACGGCGCTGCAAGGCTCGCCCGCGCGTCTGGCAGCGCTGACGAAGAGCTGGACGCGCGGCGCCGCCGAGGTCGCCAAGCACGCGCACCCCTTCCGCCACCGTTTCGAGGAGCTCGCGGTCGGCGAGACGATTCGCACCGAGACGCGCGAGGTGACGCTCGACGACATCGAGCAGTTCGCCGAATTCACTGGCGACAAGTTTTACGCGCACATGGACGAGCAGGCCGCGAAAGCCAATCCGTTCTTTCCGGGCCGCGTGGCCCACGGCTATCTGCTGCTCTCGTTCGCCGCCGGGCTGTTCGTGGATCCCGACCCCGGCCCGGTGCTCGCGAATTACGGCCTCGACAGCTTGCGCTTCTTCAAGCCCGTCGTCGCCGGCGATTCGATTCGTGCGCGGCTCACCGTCAAGCGCAAGACCGCGCGCAAGCCCGAGTACGGCGAGGTGCGCTGGGACGTCGAGCTCACCAATCAGCGCGACGAGGTCGTGGCCGCGTACGAACTGCTGACGCTCAACGCCACCGCCGTGGCGGTCGCGCTCGCGGGCGTGCCCGGCGAATGAATGAGTGAAGCCCTCGCTATTCGGCGAGGGCTTCGGCGTGAGTGCGGTGTTCAGTCGAGAGTGTGGGTTTTTCGTCGTGTGTGCGACCGTGTAGGTGTGAAGAAGCCGGATGAAGATCGGGTTACGAGACGGAAGCGAGCTCCGGGAGTCCGCGGCGTTTGCGCAGCGTCTCGGCGTTAAAAAATAGCGGTGACGAGATCAGGAAGTCGGCGGTGGCGCGGTTGCAGGCGGTCGGCACGTTGTAGAGCGCGGCCAGACGCAACAGCGCCTTGACGTCGACGTCGTGTGGTTGGCTGGTGAGCGGGTCCCAGAAGAAGATGACGTAGTCGAGCCGCTTTTCGGCGAGCATTGCGCCGACTTGTGCGTCGCCGCCGGCGGGACCGGAGAGCAAGCGCTCGATCGACAGACCGGTCGCTTCGAACACTCGCTGGCCGGTCGTTCCGGTCGCGTAGAGCTCGCAGCGGGAGAGGGTGCCTTTGTTGTATGTCGCCCAGGCGGTGAGATCGTCCTTGCATGTATCGTGGGCGATGAGCGCCACGCGCGGCGCCGTCGATCCATGCCGGGACTTGATGGTATCCATGACCCCTGCATTGTACACGTATGTGAGGCAAATGCCAGCGCACCGAATCGAGCGCCGCACAGAAAAACGTTTGCCCGGCGATTCCAAGCGTGGAGTTGCCGGATTTAAGCTATTTTATCTCAAATTTAATGCGCGATTGTGCGCAACCTCACACTAAAGTAGCTGACTTCAGCGGGCGTTATCGATCGCTCTGAGCGCATCGGGATTGTCAAGCGCTGAAAGATCGCCGAGGTCCAAGCCCAGGAAGCGCGCTCGGCCCACGCGGCGCATGATCTTTTGACTGCGCGTCTTCGGAAGATCGTCCACGAACAAGATCTTCTTGGGACGGAGCGATTTACCGAGCATGCGGTCGGCGATGGCAAACAGCTCTTGCCGCAATTTCTCGGATTCTTCCAAGGGGTTGCGCGCGACGACCAAGAGGATGACGACGTCGCCTTTGACGGCGTCGGGCACCGCGATCGCAGCCGCTTCTTTGATTGCGCGATGCGTCTCGGCCGCGTCTTCGAACTCGGCCGGCCCGACGCGTTTGCCTGCGATGTTGATCGTGTCGTCGCTGCGGCCGTGAATGAACCAGTAGTCGAAGTCGTCGATGCGGTCGATGCTGCACCAGTCGCCGTGCACCCAGGTGTCGGGAAAGCGCTCCCAATAGACTGCGTGATAGCGCGCGTCGTCGGTCGTGTACGCATCGCCGCCCCAGAAGCTTTGCGTCATGCCCACCCACGGCTCGCGCACGACGAGCTCCCCAACCTCGCCGCGCACGGGATTGCCGCCCGCGTCGGTCACGTCGGCGACCATGCCGGGAACGGGTCCATGAAACGAGTTGGGGACCAGCGGGAGCGTGGGAAAACAGCCGATGATCCCGCCGCCGACCTCGGTCCCGCCGGCGTAGTTGATGATCGGCGCGATGCCTCGTCCGACGTGCGTTGCGTACCATTCCCACGCCTCGGTGTTCCACGGCTCGCCCGAGCTGCCCAAGATGCGCAGCGCCGCGAGGTCGTGGCGGTAGGGCGGCTCCGTGCCGTGCGCCATCAGCGCGCGGATCGCGGTCGGCGCGATGCCCAAGTGCGTCACCTTGTGTCGAGCGCAGACGGCCCACAAGCGGTCCGGCGTGGGAAAGTCGGGCGTCCCTTCGTAGAGCATGCAGGACGCGCCCAGGCCGAGCGCGCCGAAGATCATGAAGGGCCCCATCATCCAGCCCATGTCGGTGAACCAGAGCATCTTGTCGCCGGGCTTCACGTCGAAGAGCAGATGCTGATCGATCATGTTCTTGAGCGGAAAGCCCGCGTGTACGTGGCGCGCGCCTTTGGGCTTTCCCGTGCTGCCGGATGTGAAGAGCAGCAGGTAGGGATCGTTGGCCGAGGTGCGCTCGTAGGTTGCGACGGGCGTGGCCGCGGCGACGGCTTCGGCCCAGTCGTGGTCGCGGCCGGGCTGCATCGGCACCTCGAGGCCCGTGCGCCGGAAGAGCAGCACCGAAGTGACCGAGGCAGCGGCGCGCAGCGCTTCGTCGACGACGTTCTTCATCGGAACGGGCTTGCCGCGGCGGCTCACGCCGTCCGCGGTCAGCAGCATTTTCGCGCCGGCGTCGTGCAGCCGCAGGGCGAGCGCGTCGGGACCGTAGCCCGAGAACGCTGGTACGGCGACGCCGCCGATGTAGCCGATCGCCAGCAACGCAATCGCCGCTTCGGGCACCATCGGCATGAAGATGCCGACCGCGTCGCCTGCGCCGACGCCGCGCTCGCGCAGCGCCCCGGCGAGTTTGCGAACTTCGTCGCGCAGCTCCGCGAAGGTGAAGCTGCGAACCGACCCGTCCTCGCCCTCCCAATCGAGCGCGGTGCTCGCGCCGCGCCCGGCGTCGACGTGGCGGTCGAGGCAGTTGCCGGGCACGTTGAAGCGCGCGTCGACAAAAAAGCGAGCGAAGGCCTTGCCGCGCGAAAGGTCAAGGAGCTTCGAATACGGTGCGTCCCAGCGCAAGCCGAGCTCGGCCAACAGCACCTCGTAGAAGCCCGGCAAGTCGTCGGCGGCCTTGGCCAGCGCGGCCGGGTAATCGGCGACGCCGAAGCGCGCCAAAAAGCGCGTGACGTTAGCGTTCTCGACCAGCTGCGGCGAGGGCAGCCAGCGCTCGACGATGGGAATCGTGTTCATCCGATTGCGCAGCTCCGTTCGGCCTGGGGGCAAGCGTGATCCGCGTTCGCTTTCCGAGGGCGTCGGGCTTCCCCTCCGCGCCAGGTTAGCGTCCCCGCGAGCGTAAAGCTTTCGCGGTGATTTCTTCGCCGGCCCCGCTCGCCTTCTTCGGCCACGGCACGCCGCTCAACGCGCTGCGCCGCAACCGGCATACCGAGGCGTGGGAACGCTTCGGCCGCTCGATCCCCAAGCCGCGTGCGGTTCTGGCCATCTCGGCGCACTGGTACGTGCCCGGAACGCGCGTGCTCGCGCAAGCGCGCCCGCCGACCATCCACGACTTCAACCGCGGCTTTCCGCGCGAGCTCTTCGAGTTCGACTATCCCGCAGCGGGTGACTCACCCTTAGCCGAGCGCATTCGCGCGCTGCTGGCACCCCTCGACGTCCCGCTCGACCGCTCGTGGGGAATCGATCACGGCGCCTGGTCGGTGCTCGCCCACCTCTTTCCGGACGCGGGCGTGCCGGTCGTGGAACTTAGCATCGATCGGACGGAACCGCCCGCGTTTCACTACAAGATCGCCCAAAAGCTCGCCCCGCTGCGCGATGAGGGTGTGTTCGTGTTCGCCAGCGGCAACGTCGTCCACAATCTGGAGCTGTGCGACCGCGAAACGACGGCCAAAGCCTTCGATTGGGCGCAGCGTTACGAAGAACGCGTCTGCGCGCTGCTCGCCGAGCCCGAGCACGGGCCGCTCATCGCGTACGCCCGCGACGGCGACGACGCGCGGCTCTCGATCCCCACGCCGGACCATTATCTGCCGATGCTCTACGCGCTCGCGCTCCAGCGCAGCGACGAGCGGCCCTCGATCTTGACGCGCGGCGTCGAGAACGGCGCGCTCAGCATGCTCTCGTTCGCGTTCGAGCCGTGAGCGCGGTCGTTGAGCTCGAGCCGCGGGCCTCGCTCGAGCGGCTCTACGAGGACGCGATCCGCGCCTTCGTTCCGCCGAACCCGTCGTTCGACTTCGAGCGCACGCTGCACGGCTTGCAGGGGAAACGCGACGTCGCCTTCGTCTTGGGTCTGCTCTCGGACGGCGAGAATGAGGCGGCGCTGTGCCTCGAGCTTGCCCACGACAAGCTCGCTGCCGCTCCCGACGCCGACCTCAGCGTCATCCTCGAGGAGGGCTGGTATTACCTCCGCACCTCGATCGACGTGGACTGGCAGCTTGACGACGGGCCCGTTCCGGTGCGCGCGATGTACGCCTACCTTGCGGCGCTGCTGCGCGGCCGCATGGAACGGCTCGCTAACGAGCCGAGGCACGCACCGCTAGCTGACGAGCCGGCGGAAGAGCGGGCCGGCCTGCTTCGCCGGCTGCGCAGCGAGCTTACGTAAGTTGTGCGGCCGGCCGCGAGCGACGCGCGGCAGGCGCATAGGGACCAGTTTGCAGTACCCGCGCGCCGGAACGCACCCGCTGGGGACGCTCGACGATCCAGCCGCTCCGTTCCACGTCGCGGCTGTCCGCGCCGAAGCGCGCCGCCAGCAGGGAGAGTGAGGCCAACGCGGCCACCAGCATCATCACGATCATCGTTCGTCTCCTTCCGCAAACGATCGTAGCACTGCTGATGTATTATGGCTTACGATTGTTTCGATGAAGTCGAACGGTTCTACCGATGGGAGGGGCAAATGGAGCTGCGACAGCTGACGATCTTCCAGGCGGTCGCGAAGACGCTCAGCTTCACGCGCGCCGCCGAGCACCTCTCGTACTCACAATCGAACGTCACCTCGCAGATTCAGGCGTTGGAACACGAATTCGGAACCCCCCTGTTCGAGCGGCTGGGGCGGCGGATCGTGTTGACGGCCGCCGGCACGCGCTTTCTGCCGTATGCGGAACGGCTCGTGCAGCTTGCGGCCGAGGCGCGCAGCGTGATGACGGAGGGCGGCGAGCCGAGCGGCGCGCTGATGATCGGCGCCTGCGAGGTGCTCTGCACGTATCGTTTGCCCGCGGTGCTGCAAGCGTTCCGGAAGCGCTTTCCGCAGGTCAAGCTCGCCATCGACTCGACGCACTGCAGTGAATTGCCCGCCAAGCTCTCGCGCGGCGCGATCGACATGGCGTTCATCTTCGACCGGTATTCGTTGACCGACGAGTTCGAGCACGAAGTGCTCGCGACGGAGCCGCTTACCCTGGTGGTCCCGGCCGATCACCGTTTGGCGAGCGAGGGCAGCATCCCGTTGCGCGCGCTCGATGGCGAACGCCTGTTGGTCGGCCAGCCCGGTTGCGGGCATCGCGAATTCTTGGAAGAGACGCTGGCGCGCAGCGGAACGCGCATGGACCTTACGCTGGAGTTCAACAGCGACGAGGCGATCAAACAGTGCGTCCGCTCGGGGATTGGCCTCGCGTTTCTTCCGCTGCTGACCGTCGAGCACGAGCTCGAGAGCCGTGCGCTCGTGGCGCTGGAGGTGGCGGGCTTGCAAGTCTCGATGCCGGTGCGCGTCGCCTGGCACAAGCACAAGTGGCACTCGCCCGCGTTCGACGCGTTCGTCTCGCTGGCGAAGGATGAACTGCAGCGGCTGGCCGATACCACGGCCAGCGCGCTCGCGAGCTGAGCGCCGAAAGGAACGACATGTCCGTTGCGACCTCGTGGGTCGAGATCCCGGTCGAAGGCTCGATCATGCCTAGTTATCTCGCCGTCCCCGAGGGCGAGGGAAAGCGCGGCGCGGTCGTCGTGATCCAAGAGATCTTCGGCGTGAACGAGGACATCCGCAAACTCACCGAACTGGTCGCCTCCGCCGGCTATGACGCGCTCGCGCCGGCCGTCTTCCATCGCGTGGATCCGTATTTCGACGCGACGCACGATGAGGCGGGCTTCGCCAAGGGCCGGGCTGCGGCGTCCGCGACGTCGCGTGAATCGCTCTCACACGACCTCGGGTCCGCGATGGAGTGGATGCGCCGGCGGGACGACCACAACGGCAAGATCGCCACGTGGGGATTCTGCTTCGGAGGCTCGGTCGCGTTCTTCTCGGCGACCCTTCCCGACGTCGCCGCGGCCGTCTCGTTCTACGGCGCGCAAACGGTCCGCGCGCGCGACGGAGGTCCGGGGTTCATCACGCTCGCGCCGCAGGTACACGCGCCGCTCTTCTTCGCATTCGGCGGCAAGGACGAGAACATTCCGGCCGCGGACCGCGCGGTGATCCGCCAAGCCCTCGACGACAACCGCAAACCCTACGTCATGCGCGTCTTCGAGGAAGAAGACCACGGCTTCTTCCGAGCGGGCCCAGAGGGGAACGCGGGCTCGCGCAGCGTCTGGCCTGAAGTGCAAGCCTTCCTCGCCACGCACCTGCGCGGTTGAACGGGTCGCCCTCGCCCTCGGGCGCGGGCTATGCGCCGTTCACTGCTGCCAGCGAATGACGTGCGCTTCGATCGGTACGCTTGCGTGCGGATGGTGAGGCACGGCCCGGACCGTGAATTCCGCAAGCGGACGTTTCGTGTCGACGGTGGCGGCGTAGTCGAGAAAACCGTCACCGAGCGTCTTGCCCGTCGGGGAAAGCGGGTAATTTTCGGGCTGCTCGTAGCCCGGCCCGTCGGCGTACAACTCGACCTTGATGTCGCTCGCGTCGAGCATGCCGACGTGCACCGGTATCTCGAACGTGACCGCGCCCTTGTCCCCGAGCGTGACCCGCTCGTGGCCGAAGGAGACCTGCGGCCACAGCGCGTCGAGCGAACGGCTCCACGCGGTCAGCTCCTTGGCGAGCCGGCAGTGCTGATCGATGCGTGCCTTGAATGCCGCCGCCGCCGGAAGATAGTAGCGGTCGACGTACTCGCGCACCATGCGATTGGCTGAATAGAGCGGCGTGAGGGTCGCCATGCTGTGCCGCATCTTCGCGACCCAGGCAACCGGAACTCCGCGCTCGTCGCGCTCGTAGAACTCGGGCACGATCTCGTTTTCGAGGCACGAGTAGTACGCTTGCGTGTCGGCCCAGTCGCCCGTGTCGGCGCCGGTCGGGTCGCCGATGGCCCAGCCCACCTCGGGCGAAAAGCCTTCGACCCACCAGCCGTCGAGCTGCGAGAGGTTGAGGCCGCCGTTGACCAGCACTTTCATGCCGCTCGTGCCGCTGGCTTCCCACGGCGGGCGCGGATTGTTGAGCCACAAGTCAACGCCTTGGACGAGCTCCTTGGCGAGCGAGATGTCGTAGTCGGCCAGGAAGACGACGCGACCGCGCACTTCGGGACGGCGCGCGAAATCGACCCACGCCTTGATGAGAGCCTTGCCGTCGGTGTCGTGGGGGTGCGATTTGCCCGCCACGATCAACTGGACGGGCCGCTTGTGGTCGGTCAGGATGCGGATCAGCCGCGCGGTGTCGGAGAGCAGCAGCGTCGCGCGCTTGTACGGCGCGAAGCGGCGCGCGAAGCCGATCGTCAGCACGTCGGGATCGAGCGCGATGCGGGCCGCGTGGATGCTCTCGGCCGGCGCCGCCATGCCGCGAAGCTGTTGCGCGAGCTTGCGGCGCACGAACTCGACCAGCTTGGCGCGACCCGCGGTGCGCATCGCCCAGAGCTGAGTGTCGTCGACCGCCGCGAAGTTCGCGTCGCTCGGGTCGACGCCGTCGCGCCAGCGCTCGCGCCCTGCGGCCTGCGTCCAAACGCGGTCGGCTTCGTCGGAGTCCCACGAAGGGGTGTGCACGCCGTTGGTCACGTAGCCGATCGGCACCTCGGCCTGCGGCCAGCGCGGGAAGAGCGATTGGAAGATCGCGCGGCTGACCTCGCCGTGACGCATGCTCACGCCGTTGACCGCTCCGCTTCCGCGAATCGCCAAATACGGCATCGTGAACGGCTCGTCGGGCGCGGAACCGGCCCGTCCCAGGGCGAGCAGACCGTCGAGCCCGATGCCGAGCTCGTCGGCGTACGGGCCGAGGTATTGCGCGACCAGCGAGGGCACGAAGCGGTCGAGGCCGGCTTGCACCGCCGTGTGCGTGGTGAACACGTTGCCGCCGCGCGTCGCGCTGAGCGCCGCTTCGAAGGGAATGCGCTCGGAGGCCATCAGGTCGCGCGCGCGCTCGAGAACGACGAGCCCCGCGTGGCCTTCGTTGAGGTGACAGACGTCGACTGGGATGTCGAGCGCGCGCAGCAGCCGCCAGCCGCCGATGCCGAGCACGATCTCTTGCTCGAGCCGGATTTCGGGACCGCCGCCGTAGAGCTCGGCCGTGATGCCGTGGTCGGCGGGCGTGTTCTCGGGGACGTTCGTGTCGAGCAGCAACAGCGATACGCGGCCGACGGTCGCGCGCCAGGCACGCAAGTAAACGGTGCGCCCGGGCATTTCGATCGGAATGCGCAGGCGCGAGCCGTCGCGCCCGTAGACCGGGGTGATCGGAATCTCGGCCGGATGCGTGGAGGGGTAGAGCTCGAGCTGGCGCCCCTGCGCGTCGAGCGTCTGGCGGAAGTAGCCACGCTGGTAGAGCAGGCCGATGCCGACCAGCGGGATTCCGAGGTCGCTCGCGGATTTGAGATGGTCGCCCGCCAGCACCCCGAGGCCGCCGGCATAGATCGGCAGGGCCTCGGTCAACCCGAATTCCATGCTGAAGTAGGCGATGGTGCGGATGGCGCTCTTGGGGTGGGCCTTCTCGAACCAGCTCGGCGGCGAAAGGGCGGCCGCGCGGTCGACCAGGCACTGCTGCAGCAACTCGTTGAACTCGACGTCCTCGGCGAGGACGTCGAGTGTGCGGCGGTCGACGGATTGGAGGACCAGCCAAGCGTTGCCGGTCGCTTCCCACAGCACGTAGTTGAGCCTGCGCCAGAGCTTCGCGGCGGCGCGGTTCCACGACCAGCGCAGGTCGAGGGCGAGTTCGGAAAGGCCTTCTAGGCTGGCTGGTAACGTCACGGAGCGATTTCTACCGTTTCTATCGGCTGCTTAGGAAAACGTACGGGAACCCGCGCGTGCTTCGAGCAGGCGCGCGGGTTGCCAGAAGGCGGGGTCGCGTTCGGCGAAGCGCCGGATCGCCGCCAGGACCACGTCGAGCCCGACGCTTTCGGCATACCGCATCGGGCCGCCGCGAGCGCAGGGAAATCCGTAACCGTAGATCCACACGGTGTCGTATCGGCGGCTGACCGAGCGATTCCCTCATCCAAAAGTCGGTAACCCTCGTTCACGAGGGCGTACACGCAGCGCTCGACGATCTCGGCATCGTCGAGCCGACGCGGCGTAAAACCGAGCCGGACGCGCTCGACGCTCACGATCTCGTCGAGCGCGGCGTCCGGCAGGCCGCGTCGGCTCTGCGCCTCGTAGCGGTACCAGCCGGCGCCGCTCTTGCGGCCCAGCCGTCGCCGTTCGACCAGCCGGTCCGAGAAGTCGGCGAGGGCATACCGCGGAGCCGCGCCGCGTCCGTTCGCGCGCGCCGCCGCGGCGATCGCGTCGACGTCGAGCGTCGAGGTGTTGGTGGCCAGCAGCGCGTCCGCTCGCAACGTGTCCCCCAAAGCCGCGAAGACTCGGCGTTTGAGGGCGAGCTCTTCGAAGACCGCTTCGACCGCGATCTCGCAGCCAGCAAGCGCCTCGAGCGACTCGGCCAAGACGATCGAATCGCGGCGTTGCCGGGCCTGGGCGGCGTGCAAACGGCCCTTCGCGACCGATTCGTCGTAAGTAGCTTGCCAGGACCGTCCCGGCCCGCTGCAGCGCCTCGCGCGAGGCATCCGCGAGGACGACCGCGATTCCGGCGTTCGCAAAGCTGAGCGCGATGCCGGTTCCCATCGTGCCCGCGCCGGCGACGCCGGCGAGCCGAACCGAGTTAAGCCTCTTGCCAGGAGAAGCCGAGGCCTCGTGAAATTCGCTGCCAGCCACTTTTCGTCTGAGGCTTTTCCCTATGCCGACCGAACTCCGCCCCGACGTCGCCGAGCTCGAGGAGCGGCTGCGGACTTTCGTGCGCGAGGTCGTCGCGCCCGGCGAGCGAGTCTATCGCGAACAGCATGCCGCCGCGGCCGATCGCTGGTCGGTCCCGCCCGTTCTGGAAGAGATGAAGGCGCGCGCGCGGGCCGGGGGTCTGTGGAACCTGTTCCTGCCCGAAAGCGAGTACGGCGCGGGCCTGAGCAATCGCGAGTACGCGCCCCTCTGCGAGATCATGGGGCGTTCGCTGATCGCGCCCGAGGTTTTCAACTGCAGCGCTCCCGACACGGGGAACATGGAAGTGCTGGTGCGCTACGGGACGCAAGCGCAGAAGGAACGTTGGCTGCGGCCGCTGCTCGAGGGCACGATCCGTTCGGCCTTCGCGATGACCGAGCCGGGCGTCGCTTCATCGGACGCGACGAACATCGAAGCCTCGATCGTCGCCGACGGCGACCAATACGTCGTCAACGGGCGCAAGTGGTGGACGACCGGAGCGCTGGATCCCCGCTGTGAGATTCTCATCGTGATGGGCAAGACCGATCCGAGTGGGCCGCGCCATCTGCAGCAGTCGATGATTCTCGTGCCGATGGACACGCCCGGCGTGCGCATCGTCCGGGCGCTGGGCGTGTTCGGCTACGACAGCGCGCCGCACGGCCACGGCGAGGTCGACTTCGAAGACGTGCGCGTCCCGCGCGCGAATCTGCTGTTGGGCGAAGGCCGCGGCTTCGAGATCGCGCAGGGACGTCTTGGACCGGGCCGGATCCATCATTGCATGCGCTCGATCGGCGCCGCCGAGCGCGCGCTCGAGGCGATGTGCGAGCGGGTGACGGAGCGCGTCGCCTTCGGCAAGCCGCTCGCCGAGCAAGGCGTGATTCGCGAGTGGATCGCCGATTCACGCATCGAGATCGATCAAGCCCGGCTCCTGACGCTGCACGCCGCGACGATGATGGACGAAGTCGGCAGTAAGGGCGCGCGGGCCGAGATCGCGATGATCAAGGTCGTCGCGCCGAACGTGGCCGTGCGCGTCATCGATCGTGCGATTCAGGCCCACGGCGGGGCCGGCGTGACCGGCGACTTCGGATTGGCCCATCTGTGGGCCGAACAACGCGTCTTGCGGATCGCGGACGGTCCCGACGAAGTCCACCGGGAATCGATCGCGAAGCTCGAGCTGCGCAAACAAGCGGCTCGCCGGGCGAACGGAAGTATCGAACGTTCCGGCGACGGGAAACGTTATGGTCAGTAGCAGTCTTTGCTTTTCGTAGCAGATATCAGGGAGACTCCCATATATGAACGCTCCACGCTCTGGCCGTCGGCCCGGCGTCCGTGAAAGCTTGCTCGGGATCGCGCTGGTCCTCGCGGCAGTCATCGGACTGGCTGCAGGACCGGCAATGGCCGCGTCGCCGATCGCGGCGGGCACGAACATCTTCGGCATCCTCTCGACGACGCTCGACACGTCGAAGGTAAACGTCGGCGACGGCTTCTCGCTGCAAGTCATCCGCCCGTATCCCAACGGGGATGCCTCGTACGCGGGTGCGTACGTGCGCGGGCACGTCGGCAACGTGGTGCGCGCTTCGCAGGGCCGCAAGGCCGAGATCGATCTCGCCTTCGACAGCATCGTGCTTCCCAACGGCGCTTCCGCTCCGCTTACCGGACACGTCGTCAAGCTCGAGCAGAAGCAGAAGAGCGCCGTCCTGCAACAGGCCGCGGGTGCCGGCGCCGGCATGATCGTCGGCAACATCATCGGCAAGTCGATCTTCCACACGGGTCTGGGCGGTTTGGCCGGGGCGGCCGGCGGTTTCGCCTACGGCAACAACCTCAAGACGAACTTCACCGTGCCGCAGGGCTCGACGGTAACGCTCCAAGTCGATCGGGAGGTGCCGCGTCCGCAGGCGCGTCGTTGATCGCTGACGCCGGTTCGCCGCTCGACGTCGTCCGTGACGGCGTCGAGCGGTTCGTTTCGGAGCAGCTGGGCCGGCCCGCGCGCGTCGAACGCTTGCAGTTGCTCGCCGGCGGCGCGTCGCAGGAGGCGTGGGCCGTCGACCTCGCGGTCGACGCCGCCGTCGCGGACTCGACCGCGGGCGAACGGCTGCAGCTCGTTCTACGGCGCGACCTGGGCGGCGTGCTGACACTGGTAACGCTCGATCGCGCGACGGAATTCGCGGTCATCTCCGCGGCTTACGCTGCGGGCGTTCCGGTGCCGCGCCCCTATTTCAAGCCCGGGTCGATCGCGGGAAAACCCGCGTTCTTCATGCAGCGCGTCAGCGGCGAGGCGGTCGGGCGGCGCGTCGTCACCGATCCCGCCCTAGCGAAAGCGCGCGAGCTTTTGCCCGCTCAGCTCGCTCAGGCGCTGGCCGCGATCCATCGCGTCGACTACCGTGCGAACGGAGTCGAGTCGCGCTTGCAGCATCCCCGCCCGAGCCAAAGCGCGATCGCGGTCGAGCTCGACCGGCTCTACCGCGAGCTCGACGAAGTCGACGAGCCCCACCCAGTGCTCGAGCTCGCACTGCGCCGGCTCGTTCGCGACGAGCCCAGCGGGCCGGCTCGCGTCACCCTCGTCCACGGCGACTTTCGCATCGGTAACGTGCTCGTCGCGGACGACGGTTTGCGCGCCGTGCTCGATTGGGAGTTCGCGCACGTCGGCGACCCGTACGAAGACCTCGGCTGGTTCTGCGTGCGGGCTTGGCGCTTCGGCAACGACGCGCTCGAGGCGGGCGGGATCACCGACCGCGAAACGTGGCTGCGCGAGTACGAGCGCGCCAGCGGCGAGCGCGTCGACCGTGCGCGCGTCGAGTACATGGAGCTGCTCGGCAACGTGAAGTGGGCGGTCGGCGCTTCGATGCAGGCGCGCCGCCACCTCAGCGGCGCCGAGCCGAGCATCGAGCTTGCGAGCTTAGGCCGTCTTTGTGCCGAGATGGAATACGAGGCGTTGCGTCTGCTCGAAGCGGGCGAAGCGCGGTCCGGTGCGACGACGTGAGCCTGCACGACCGGCCGACGCTGCGCGAACTGCTCGAGGCGGTGCGCGACTACATCAGCGACGAGGTCGCGGCGGCAGCTGCCGACCGGCGCGCGCGCTTTCGCGCCTTGATCGCGGCCAACGTGGTACAGATCGCTTTGCGCGAGCTGGATGCCGGGCCCGCCGACGATGCGGCCGAGCACGCGCGCTTCGCAGCGCTCGGACTGCGCGAGGGTACGCTCGGCGCACGGCGCCGCACCCTCGCACAGCGCATCCGTGCGGGCGACTACGACGACGGGCCGGCGCGAGACGAGGTCTTCGTTTACGCACGCGACAGCGTGCGCCGAAAACTCGCCGTCGCGAATCCACGCTTCGTCACGCGCGTGGAGGAGAGGCCGCCGCGTCCTCGCCCGTGAGCTTCGCATACAGCGCGAGATCGTGATAGCTGCCGTGCAGCAGCTCGGCACCGCGTAAGATCCCTTCGAAAGCAAAGCCGGCGCGCTCCGCGACGGCCCGGCTCGGCCGGTTCTCGACGATGGCGCGGATCTCGAGGCGGTGGATGTCGAGCCGCGAGAAGGCGTGCGCGGTCAGCCGCCCGACGGCGCGCGTGACGACCCCGTGCCCACGCGCGTCCGGCGAAAGCCAATACCCGATGTGGGCGCTGCGCACGAGCCACTCGAGATGATACAGTCCGATCGAACCGGCGAGCGCGCCGCGATACGAGATCGAATAGTCGAAGCCCGCGAGCTGCTCGAACTGCGCCGCGGCGAATTGCGCGAAGCGGCGCATGTCGCCCCGCGAGCGCGTCGCGTCGACCCAGCTGAGCCAGCTGCGCAGGTCCGAGCGGTGCCGGTCGACCAGCGCGAAGAGCTCGTCGGCATCGGCGGCGCGCCGCGGAAGGAGTGCGATCTCTTCGTCGACTACGAGGGTCGCGTCGGCCAGCTTCATTCGGCGACGCCCTCGCGCTCGAGCATCTCGCGATAGATGCGCTCGACCTCGTGCAGCGTGTCGATTTCGCTTGCGGGCTTGTCCGGACGCAGGCGCGCGATGCGCGGAAAGCGGAGCGCGTAACCGCTCGAGTGCAGACTGCTCTTTTGGATGACGTCGAAGGCAACCTCGATCACGATCTGCGGCGCGACGGCGAACGCGTGCGAGCTGAGCATGCCCGTGCGATGCTCGAGGAACCAGGCGGTGAGCTCGGCGATCTCGGCGTCGGTGAGGCCGCTATACGCTTTGCCGATGACCAAGAGCTCGCCGGCATCTGGCGCTTTGCGCACGGCGAAGGTGTAATCCGAAAGCACGTTCTTGCGTTTACCGTGGCCCCACTCCACTCCGACGACGACGACGTCGAGCGTCGACAGCTCGCGTTTGAGCTTCAGCCACCACTTTCCCCGTCGCCCGGGAACATAGGGGGCGTCGCTGCGTTTGAGCATGAGCCCTTCGTGACCACGGGCGCGGGCCGCTTCGAATGCGGCCGCGACGGTCTCCGCGCTCGCGCCTTCTTCGAGCGGCTGCCACGGGGCGAGCTGCAGTCCGGGACTCTCGACGACCTCCGCCTCGAGCGCGCGCCGCCGTTCGGCCAGGGACGCGTCGAGCAGGAAGCGGTCGCCCGCGGCCAGCACGTCGAAGACGACGAACACCGCGGGCACGTCGGCTCGCAGCTCGGGGCTCGGGTCGACGCGCTGCAAACGCGGCTGCAGATAGCGGAACGGTAAGACGCGGCCCTCGCGCTGCGCCACGATCTCGCCGTCGAGAATGAAGTCGCCGCGGCAGGCCGCGAGCGCCGCGGCGAGCTCGGGAAAGCTGCGCGAGAGCTCGTTGAACGTGCGCGAGAAGATGCGGACGTCGGCACCGCGCTTGTGCGCCTGCGCCCGGACGCCGTCGTACTTGTCTTCAACCTGCCACGTTCCCGTGGCGAGCTCGCGGTAGGAGGAGCCGTACGCGATTGGCGATGCCAGCATGAAACCGATCGGGGCACCGTAGTGCACCGCGATCGCCTCGAGCTCGCCGCTGCGCGCGGCGAGCGCGACCGCGCCGACGTCGCCGGCCGCCATCGCCGCCCGCCGCACGGATTGCACGTCGCGTTCGAACGCGGCCGCCAGCGCCTCGACGAGCAAGCCTTCGCGCAAACCGATGCGCAATTCGCCGGTCAGGACCTTGATCACGTAGACGGCCTCGCGCGGCTCGCGACAGGCGCGCAGCGCCCGTTCGCAGATTCGCTCGCGCAGGCGTCCGGCCGACGGTCCCGCGGCGGACGCGGCCTCGTCGAGCAGTTCCGCCAACGTTGACGGGGCGAGCGTCTCGCCGAACAGCGGCACGTCGCGCGGCTCGCGAAAGAGGCGGCCGAGCGCCTCGCCGAGATCGCCGGTTTGGCGGTACGCGGCCGGTAGCGCGCGCTCGTCGACATCCCATGCGCGCCGCGCCGCAGTCAAGATCGTGCGTCCGCCGATCGCGATCTTGCGGTCGTCGTGCGCGGCCAGCGGATCGCCGCTAAGAAAGCGCGCGGTCGCGCGTAAATCGGCCTCGCCGAGCCCGCGAAAATACTCCGCCAGCCGCTCGATCTTAGCGGACTTGGCGCCGGTCGCTGCGATCGCGTCGCAAATCTGCGCGAAAGCGATCACGCCGCGTGCGCCGCTTGCGAGCCCAGGAAACTTATCCCGGTCCGCGATAGAGTGAGGCTTGCATGAAGAAGACGACGGTCGCCGGCTTGCAGGCCGGAATAACGCTTGCTCTGGGGCTGGCAAGCGCCGGTCCGGCCGTGGCCGACAACGCTCCGACGCCGGCTTTCGCTGCGTTTGCCAAAGCCTGGAGCTCGGTCGACAACTATCACGAAACGATCGTCGTCCACGAGATCTACCAGAACAAGACGCAAGATAGAACCTACGATTACAGTTTCAAGAAGCCGAGCTTCGCGCACATCGAAGTGACCGGCGGCCCGGGCCGGGGCAGCGGTGCGGTCTGGCGCGGGGGCGACGCCGTGAAGGGTCACCAGGGCGGCTTTCTCTCCATGGTGCACATGAACGTTCCCATCGGCGACGCGCGCGCGACCTCGCTGCGCGGGGACACGATCGACGTCGCCTCGTTCGGCTACGAGCTCAAGCACTTCTGGGAGACGCCCGGAACGATGAGCGAGGTGCCGGGCCCGACGATCGAGGGCGTGACGACGACCGCGGTCTCGCTGGCCGTCGCCGATCCAGCCAAGAACAAGAACCTCTCCAAGGACGTGCTCGACATCTCGAACGAGACGCACCTTCCGGCCCGGCGCGAGCAGTACGAAGGCGACACGCTCGTCAAGAGCGAGACGTTCCGCAACGTGCAGCTCAATCCGGGCCTCAAGGACTCGGATTTCTGATGGAACGCCGGGCGTGATCACGGCCTTCATCATGCTGACGGTCCAACCCGGCCGCGTCAAACCGCTCGCGGAATCCTTGCTCGACGTTCCGGGCGTCGCCGAAGTCTACAGCGTTGCCGGACCCTTCGACTTGGTCGCGATCGTGCGCGTGCGCCGGCACGAAGACCTCGCCGCGCTCGTCACCGAGCACGTCGCCGGTCTCGACGGCATCGTGCGAACCGAGACCTTGACCGCGTTCCGAGCCTTCTCGAAACGCGATCTCGGCCTCATATGGGATCTCGGCGAATGAGCGCGGGGCTCAACAGGGTGCGAAAAAACCCTGTCAGGCCGGGACGAGAACGACCTTGCCGGGCTTCCCTTCTTCGACCCGCTGATATGCGCTGACGGCATCCGCGAACGCATAGGTCGCGTCGATGTGCGGCGCTTTCAACGAGCCGTTCTCGAACAGCGGCGTCAGCCGGCGCAGGACCTCGGCGCCCTTGAGAACGTCGATCGCCCCCGTGTTCAAACCTAAGAGCGCGAGCCGGCGACGGTAGAGCGCGAACAAGTCGAGCGACACCTCGCTGCCGCCGAAGCTGACGCTGTAGACGACCGAACGCCCCCCGTCGGCCAGCGATTGGAGCAGCGGCTGCACGATGGCCGCGCCGACGCCGTTGAGCGCGAGCGCGGCGCGTTTGCCTCCGGTCGCCTCGTTGACGACGTCGACGAGATCGTTGCGGTCCGACTGCGCGATGGCGCTCACCTTGGCTTGATCGAGTTGCGCGCGTTCGCTCGCGTCCTTGACGAGCGCGATCACGCGCGCGCCGCGCGCGGTCGCGATCTGGATCGCCGCGGCGCCGACCGCGCCGGCCGCGCCCGAGACGATGACCCACTCGCCCGCGTCGAGATGTCCCAGTTCGACGATCGCGCACCACGCCGTCAGGAACGGCGTACCGACGGCTGCCGCTTCTTCGGCGCTGAGATTGTTCGGTCGCAAAGCGACGGCACCGGCGGGGATCACGAGGTATTCAGCGTGCGCTCCGTCCCGGGTGAACCCGAGGTCGCCGCCCGTTCCCCAAACTTTCGCCCCGATGAGATCGCTTGGACCTTCGCAGACCGTGCCGGCGAAGTCGCGACCGACGATACGCGGCAGCGAGGTCGCCGGGAAGCGGCCGCGCACGTTGAGCACGTCGCTCGGATTCACGCCGGCAGCCTCGATCTTCACGCGAACTTGCGACGGGCCCAAATCGGCCGGCGCGACGTCGCGAACTTTGAGCGTGTCTGCCGGCGCGCCAAAGTCATATATCTGTAAAGCTCGCAACGCTTGTACGCCCTTCCGTCGAGTTGAGTGTTTCGGCTCCAGTTCTTCTTTTCAGTGAAGCGACCCCCCGTCGTGCGCCGCCAGAGCCGTTCGACCGTCCGGCCGAAGCTTCGCACAAACGCCGCGCGCGCAGCCTCCACGTTCGGGATGCTGCGGCCCGTCCGATCACGCGAACAGGCTGAGCTGCGCGTTGTTCTCCAAATACTCGGCGTCGATTCCAAGCTTGCACAGGCGCTGCGTGAAGTCGCGCCAGCCGTGGTTCAGCAAAACCTTGCGCGGTTGGGCGAGCTCGATGTAGCGCAGCAGCGCGGGAAAGTCGGCGTGATCCGAGAGCGGGAACCCGGTATCGGTTCCGTGCCGGTACTGCCCGCTTTTCGCGATCGCCCAACCGGTCAGCGCCGCGGTTCGGACGGGGCGGCCCCGCACGGCCTTGGGCAAGGCGCGGCCTGAGGGCGGCCAAAGCATGACCCGGGCACCGTCGAAGGCGGCGGCATCATAGCGCTCGTGGGCGGGCAGCGCGACGCCGGCTTGTTCGTACACGCGCGCCATCGAAGCGATCGCGCCGTGGACGGTGAGCGGCAAGCCGGCCCGCCCCAAAATCGCCAGCGCCTCTTGCGCTTTCCCGAGCGAGTAGGCGTAGAAGATCGGGACGGCACCGCCTTCGAGGGCCTTGCGGGCCCACTCGACCATCGCGCCGGCGACTTCCGCGCGGGGCGGGAAGACGTACTGCGGCCGGCCGTACGTGCACTCCATCAGCACCAGGTCGCAGCGCTTCACCTCGGGCGGCTCAGCCGTGTACGAGGGCTCGAGCTTGAAGTCGCCCGTGTAGACGAACCGGCCGGCCTCGCCTTCGATGAGCAGCTGCGAGCTGCCCAGCACATGACCGGCCGAGAAGAGTGAGAGCCGGTAGTCGCCGACCTCCCACGGTTCGTTGAAGGCGTGCGTCTCGTAGACGATCGCTTCCCCGCGCGCTCCGAAGCGCAAGGCGCAGACGCGGGCGTTGTTCGTCGAGGTGATCACGACGCCGTGCACGCGCGCGTGGTCGGCGTGGCCGTGCGACACGTAGCAGCGCTCGCGCGAGCTCGACGAGTCGATCCACAGGTCGAGGGCGGAAACGTAGAGCGAGTTGGCGGCCAGCGAGAACATGCGCTGGGGAACGTACGTTCGATGCGGGCTCGGGGCCGGCCTCCGGCAGGCGACCGCAACGTGCGCCGCCGGCGCATGGTTGTAGCCGTCATCAAGCCGCTGACGGAGCACGCATGGCACGCATTTACGACAACCTGGCCGACACGTTCGGCAACACGCCGCTGGTCAAGATCCCGCGCCTCAACAAGGGGATCGCGGGCACGGTCTTGGTCAAGCTGGAGTCCTTCAACC
>JBKQHO010000041.1:0-25319 GCA_052267165.1 Vulcanimicrobiaceae bacterium
GCGGCGACGAAAAATCGCTCTCGCTTGGTGTATACCTACGTCGGAGACGGTACACTGCGCTCCTGCAGAAGGGGGTTACGCCCTTTGACTGCATCCGGCAGGTCAAGGCTGCGGCGAAACCTCGCCCCGGCCTGGCGGGTAGTGAGGTTCGCCATGTATCAAACGCAGCAGCCGCGCTTCGGACCCGCGACGGCCGTATCGACGGCTTCCTTACTCGGCCGGGTTCTGGGCATTACCGGGGCCGGCTTCCTGATCACGGCAGCCACGGCGTACGTCACGCAGTCGTTGGGCCTCCCGTCGGGCTTCTCGCTGATTGCGATGCTGGTCGGCTTCGGGTTCCTGATCGGGATCTCGGCGACGCGGCGCAACCCGGCGGTGTCGATGCTCATGTTCTACGCCTTTACGGCGTGCGAGGGTATCGGGATCGGTCCGGTCATCGGCGCCTACGCGCGGCTCGACGGTCCGGGCATCGTGGTCGACGCTGCCTCGACGACGGGCCTGGGCATGCTGACGCTCGCGGCCATCGTCTACCTGACGAGCTTCGACTATCGCCGCCTGTCCGGGATTGCGTTTGGCGCGCTGATCGCGCTGGTGCTCGTCGGCCTCATCTCGGCGTTCACGCACTTCTTGCATCCCGGCGTGTACGCGTGGCTGACGCTCGCGGTGTTCACGCTGCTGGTCCTGGTCGACTTCGCGCGCATCCGCGCGGGCGGCGGCGGCGCGACGGCGATCGAGCTTGCGACGTCGATCTATCTCGACTCGATCAACATCTTCTTGGCCATCTTGCAGATTCTCGGAATGCGCAGCCGGGACGATTGATCCAGGTCGCGGGCGTTAGGGGATTTCGTACGCGTCGGAGAATGAGGCCGGATGGCGCGCTCGTTTGACGCCGAGGCACCGCTGCCGGCGGGCGATACCCTGCACGAAGCGTGCGGCGTCGTCGGCGTCTACGCCCCGGGTCACGACGTGGCTCGGGTCGCCTACTTCGCGCTCTACGCGTTGCAGCACCGCGGCCAGGAGTCGGCCGGGATCGCGGTCTCCGACGGCGCGACGGTCGTCTGCCATCGCGAGATGGGCCTGATCGGCAGCATCTTCGACGAAGAGATTCTCGGGAAGTTAACCGGTTATATCGCGGTCGGCCACACCCGCTATTCGACGACCGGTTCCTCGGTCGTCGTCAACGCGCAGCCCTTGCTCGAGCGGGCCAACTTCGGCGACGTGTCGCTCGCTCACAACGGGAACCTGACGAACACCGACGCCCTGCGCGAGAAGCTCGCGCCGGCGACGGTGCTGCAGGCGACGTCGGATTCCGAAGTGCTGGCGAAGCTCATCGTGCAAGCTCCGGGCAGAGATCTGATCGAGCGCGTGCGCTGGGTCATGGACCGCGCCGAAGGCGCGTATTCGATCGTCATGTCGACCGAGAGCGCGCTCTACGCGTTTCGCGATCCGTGGGGCGTGCGGCCGCTGTGTTACGGACGCCTCCCCGGCGGTGGATACGTCGTCGCTTCCGAATCGTGCGCGCTCGCGACCGTCGGCGCACAATATTTGCGCGAGCTCGAGCCGGGCGAGATCCTATGGATCGACGGCGACGGCCTGCACATCGACAAGATGGTCCAGCGCAAGCCGCACGCGCTGTGCATGTTCGAGTACATCTACTTCGCGCGGCCCGACTCGGTGATGGCCGGCAAGTCGATCTACATGGCGCGCTTGGAGATGGGGCGCCGGCTCGCGGCCGAGCATCCCGCCGAGGCCGACGTCGTGATGGCCGTCCCCGACTCCGCGATTCCGGGCGGGATCGGTTTTGCGGAAGAGGCCAAGCTTCCGTACGTCGAGGGGCTGATCAAGAATCGCTACATCGGGCGGACGTTCATCAGCCCCGATCAAGGCATGCGTAACCGCGGCGTTCAGCTCAAGTTCAATCCGATTTTCGAGAACCTCAACGGCCGGCGCGTCGTGGTCGTCGACGATTCGATCGTGCGCGGTACGACGACGCCGCGCATCGTCAAGCTGGTGCGCGACGCGGGTGCCCGCGAAGTGCACGTGCGCATTACTTCGCCGCCGATCATCCATCCGTGTTATCTCGGCGTCGACATGGCGACGCACGAAGAGCTGATCGCCGCGAACCTCACGGTCGATCAGATCCGCGACCGCATCGGCGCCGATTCGCTCGGCTTCTTGAGCAAAGAAGGACTGCTCAAGGCGACCGCGCGCAAACGCGGCGAAATGTGTCTGGGCTGCTTCACCGGCCAATATCCCGAGACGTACAACGGTCCGCTGCTATACGATTATCCCAAGCGCCCATCCGAGCTCAGCTCGACGCGCGGGTGAGCCCGCCGGGACCTTCGCTCGCAGGTCCCAGGCACGGGCGGATTTTCCGTTCGCTAAGGGAACCGTGCGCTCAGGCCGGAACGCCTTGCAAAAAGAGGTTGATCCGGTCGGCGAGCTCGCGTGCCAGCGCGCGCCTCGAGCGACGCGCGCCGTGGATCGTCAGTTCGGCCTCGCGATAGAGCGGCTCGCGTGCCGCGAGCAGTTCGCGGACGCGCTCCGTGGTGAAGGTCCCGCCGAGCACCGGTCGGACCGTGGACGAGTGGCGTAACCTCGCCACCAATGACGGCACGGGGACTTCGAGGTAGACGCGCAGCGCACGTTCCGCGATCAACGCTCGCGTCGGCTCGTGCGTTACGGCACCGCCGCCCAGCGCAACGACGGCGCGCGGTCCGTCGAGCACGTCGCGGATCGCTTCGAACTCGTAGCCGCGAAACTTCTCAACCCCTTCGCGTGCGAAGATCTCATCGATCGCTCCGTGACGCTGCACGATAAGCGAGTCCGTGTCGACGAAGGGGAGGGACAGCTCGCGCGCAAGGTACCTGCCGATCGTGGACTTTCCCGCCGCCATGAAGCCGATGAGCGTGATGTGTTCCTTCACGGAGCACCCGCACGTGAGGTGGGGAGGGTCACGGCGCGCGGTTCGACGCCCTGACGCCCCAGACCGTGCGACTGGCCCGTCGTCCACCGAAACATCAGTTCTCCCTTCACCTTCGACGGTCGGTTTTCCGCGAGCCGTGGCTCATGCGTGGTAAGGCCACCGTCCGGCATCTTGCAAATCCTTCAGCACACCGGGGCCCTGATCCGCCCCAAACCCCGTCCGGTGCCGAGATGCTTTGATTCTATTCGCGGGTCTTCTTCAAGAGGGGACGCGGGAAGCGCCGCGCGAACGAGCCCTTGCCCTCGTACCTGGGCGATGACGTCTCCACCCGCTGGACCGCGTTCGCGCTGAAAGTACGACGGAAAGAATACCAGCATCCCGCGTGGTTCGCTATGAACGCGATGCTGCTCTGGTGGGAAATGCTCCAGCATGCCTGTAAATGCTCCTTCGTCGCGACGAAGGGTGAGCATGGAAACGACCGCACCAACGAGTCAACCGGATGAGGGATCTCCCAAGCCTCTGCTGGGCCGCGTCGCTCTCGTCACCGGCGCTTCACGCGGTCTCGGGGCCGCAATCGCGAGGGAGCTTGCCGCCGCCGGCGCGACGACGGTCGTCAATTACCTGCACGGCGCCGACCCCGCTACCAACGTCGTGGAGCGAATCGAAGCGGCCGGCGGGAGGGCTTTCGCGGAGCAATGCAACGTCGCGGTGTACGACGAGGTCGAGCGCATGTTCGACCGCATCAAGGAGCGCTGCGGCCGTTTCGACATTCTCGTCAACAACGCGACGATCTTGCGCGATCGCAGCTTCGAGAAGATGACGGCCGAAGAATGGCGTGACGTCATCGACACGAACCTCAACGCGTTGATGTACACCTGTCATTTCGCGGTGCCGGCGCTGCGCCGAAACGGCTGGGGGCGGATCATCAACATCTCTTCGACGACCGGTCAATTGTTCGTCACGCTGGGACAGACGAACTACGCGGCGGTGAAGGCGGGAATGATCGGGTTCAGCAAGGCTCTCGCAATGGAACTGGCACGCAGCAACATCACGGTGAACGTCGTCGCGCCCGGCGCGATGGCTACCGAGATTTGGGAAGCGCTTCCCGACAACGTCAAAGAGAGCATCTGCGACAAGATTCCGATGCACCGCGCATGCAGCCCACGAGAAGTCGCGCGCGGCGTGCGCTTCCTGGCCGTCGAGGGTTCCTACGTCACGGGCCACACGCTGAACATGAACGGCGGGCTTTACGAGGCTTGAAACGCCGTTAGGCCTCCGTCTCCGTCCTCGTCGCACGAACGTGTTCGCGGTCACCTCTTCCGGAGGGTCCAGTAGCTCCACATGAATTCTCAGACAGCCCAATCGTTGCTCTCGTCGACGTTGCGGAAGCGGGACAAGGTCGTGTCCGCAGCCGATGCGGTACGCCTCATCCAGGACGGCGACACCATCGCCTTCGGCGGCTTCGGGGGCGCCGGAATTCCGGAAGCGATCCTGTTAGCTCTCAGGGACCAATTCTTGGCGACCGGCAAGCCGAGAAATCTGACGCTGTTCTACGGGGCGGGCCAGGGCGCCGGCGGGCGCGGACTCAATCATCTCGCGCTCGAGGGCTTGGTCGAGCGCGTCATCGGCGGCCACTGGGCCTGGGCACCCAAGCTCGGTCAACTCGTCATGGAGAATAAGGCGCAGGGCTATAACCTGCCTTTGGGCGTCATCGCGCAGCTCTTCCGCGACATCGCGGCACGCAAGCCCGGCACGCTGTCGTCGATTGGGCTCGGGACGTTCGTGGATCCGCGCTTCGGCGGGGGTAAGATCAATAGCATTACGACCGAAGATCTGGTCGAACTGATCGAGATCCACGGGCAAGAGTATCTGTTCTATAAAGCGCTTCCGGTCAACGTGGCGATCCTGCGGGGCACCACGGCGGACACCGGCGGCAACGTGACGATGGAGAAGGAGGCGCTGCTCCTCGACGGCCTCGCCAGCGCCACGGCCGCGCACAACTTTGGCGGCATCGTGATGGTTCAGGTCGAACGCGTCGCCGAAGAAGGCAGCCTCAATCCGAAGTATACCGAGATCCCCGGTTTGCTGGTCGACTGCATCGTGCCGGCGGACCCGGACGATCGTTGGCAAGCCTTCGGCGAGCGTCACAATCCGTCGTTCAGCGGTGAGATCAAGGTGCCGCTGCAGTCGATAGCGCCGCTTCCGTTGGACGGACGGAAAGTGATCGCGCGCCGCGCCGCGATGGAGCTCAAGCCCAACAGCGTCGTAAACTTGGGAATCGGCGTGCCCGAGGGCGTGGCCAGCGTAGCGAACGAAGAGAAAGTCCTCAACTTTTTTACGTTGACGACCGAGGCCGGCGCGATCGGCGGCCTGCCGGCCGGAGGCCTCAGCTTCGGCGCAGCCTTCAACGCCGGTGCGGTGATCGATATGCCCGCTCAGTTCGATTTCTACGACGGGGGCGGACTGGACATAGCCTTCTTGGGCATGGCGCAAGTCGACCATCAGGGCAGCGTCAACGTCAGTAAGTTCGGGGTCAAGCTTGCCGGCGCGGGCGGATTCATCAACATCAGCCAGAGCGCGAAGAGCCTCGTCCTGCTGGGCCTCTTCACCGCCGGCAAGCCGGATATCGAAGTCGCGAACGGCGAGCTGCACATACGGCGCGAGGGCGCGTCCCGAAAATTCGTCGCCGAGATTGAGGAGCGCACCTTCAGCGGTCCGCATGCGGCCGCGCACGGCAAGCCGGTTCTCTACGTCACCGAACGCTGCGTGTTCAAGCTTACGCAGGAAGGGCTGGAGTTGATCGAGGTCGCGCCCGGCATCGACGTGGAACGGGACATCATCGGCCAGATGGAGTTCCGGCCGGTGATGAAGCAGCCGCCGCGGCTGATGGACGCTCGTATCTTTGCGCCCGAGCCGATGAATCTGCGGGAGTATCTGCTGCAAGTCCCGTTAGAGGAACGGCTCGTCTACGATCCCGCGTCGGCGGTGTTCTTCGTCAATTTCGAAGGTCTGGATATCGAACGAGCCGAGCAGATCGACGCTATTCTCGAGATCATCGAAGCGCGACTTGCGCCGGTGGGCGACAAGGTTCGTGCCGTTTTCAACTACGATAACTTCACCGTCTCCCTCGACGTGGTCGACAAGTATCTTGAGGCGTTGAGGTCCGTCAGCGAACGTTTCTTTAGCGACGCGACCCGTTACACGACCAGCGCCTTCATGCGCCTCAAGCTCGGTAGCGCCCTCAGCCGGCGCGATGCCGCGCCGCACATCTTCGAGAGCGGGCCCGAGGCGTCACGGCATTTGCAAGGATTGCAGAGCGGATAGGCCCAGCAAGGCGAACGGCGAGCTCGCTTGGGCCTTTCTTACGACGGAGGTTTCCCTTCATGCCAACAAAGACTCCGCAGGAACTCCTCGACGACGCCTCCGCGTGGTGGTCCACCGGGATTGTCGATATCCACCCGGGCAAGATCGCGATGCGCGGCTACCCGATCGAAGAACCGATCGGCCGGGTTCGCTTTCCCGAGATGATCTGGCTGATGCTGCGCGGCGAGTTGCCGCAGCGGGCGCAGGCCGATCTACTCGAAGCTGCGTTGGTCGCGTCGGTCGATCATGGTCCGCACGCACCGTCGGCCGCCATCGCGCGAATGGCGCTGACGTGCGGCCTGCCGGTCAACGCAGCGCTGGCGTTGGCGACGAACGTGCTCGACGACATCCATGGCGGCCCGGCGCAGCCGTGCATGGAATTCTATCGGGAGATCGACGCCGCGGCGGGAGAGAACGCCGACCTCGTGAAGGTTGCCGGCGCCGTCATCCGGCGCCACGTCGACGCGGGCGACAAGATCGTCCCCGGGTTCGGCCATCGTTTCCATCCGCGCGACCCGCGAACCGTCCGGCTCCTCGAGCTCCTGCACGCGGCGCAAGCGGCCGGCGTCGTGTCGGGCCACTGGATCGGCATCGGGTGCGCCGTCGAAACCGCGCTATCGGAATATAAGAAGCGCGTCGTCCCGATGAACATCGACGGCGTGCAGGCGATCGTGTTCTGCGAGCTCGGTTTCGCGCCGGAGCTCGGCCGAGGTCTCTTCATCCTGTCGCGCACGGTCGGGCTGGTATCCCATGCTTGGGAGCAGAAGCAGCAGGGCGGGCGCATCAAAGGACCGATGCCGACGAACATTCCCCATCGCCACACCGATCCCGCGCGCCGCGCGGTGCCGCGCCGGCAGCCGGAGGACGAAACGTGAACACGGCGTTGCGCGAGCTGTTCGGCGTCGAGATTCCGATCGTGAGCGCGCCGATGACGCCGCAAGCGGGCGGAGAGCTCGCGCGCGCGGTGAGCGAAGCGGGTGCGCTCGGGATGTTCGGCTTCGACGAGGGCGAGTCGCTCGAAAGCCTGCGCGAGCAGCTGGCGATCCTGCGCCGCGACGGCTTCGCGCGTCCCTTCGGAATCGGGCTCGTGCGCTGGGTGATCGACGCGCGTCCCGATCTGGTCGAGCTCGCGCTCGAAACGAAGCCCGCACTGGTCAACATTTCGTTCGGCGACCCCACGCCGTACGTCCCACGCTTTCACGCAGCCGGCATACGCGTCTGCGCGCAAGTGCAGTCGCGGCAGACGGCAACGGTCGCGGAAGCCGGCGGCGTCGACTTCATCGTGGCGCAGGGGACCGAGGCCGGCGGTCACACCGGCGCCGTCGGAACGCTGCCGCTGCTCCAGATCGTGCTCGACACGGTCGGCGTTCCGGTCGTCGCAGCCGGGGGAATCGCAACCGGGCGCGGTCTCGCGGCAGTCCTCGCCGCCGGTGCGGCGGGCGCCTGGATCGGCACGCCATTTCTGGTCGCGAGCGAAGCGCGCAGCAACGACGCCGCGCGCGCGCGCCTCGTCGAGAGCGACGAGACGCAGACCGTGTTGACCAAAGTGTTCGACCGTATCCAGCACAAGCCGTGGCCCGGCGAGTTTCTCGGCCGCGCGCTGCGCAACGAGTTCATCGAACGCTGGCAGGGCCACGAAGACGAGATGCTGGCCACGCCCGCGGCCGAGCGCGACTACATCGCGGCCAAGACCGCGCAGGATTACCGCGTCGCCAACATCTACGCAGGACAGTCCGCCGGCATGGTCAGCGCGCTTGACGACGCGGGTTCGATCGTCCGGCGAATCGCCGGCGACGCGACGGCGCGGCTCGAAGCGCTTGCCGCGCTCTTCGAGCCGCACGTCACCTAAAGGCTAGCGGCCGGCTGCGGCCACGGCCTCCCCGTCCTTCACCTGCGCGCCGGACTTCCCGAAATCTTCGGCGAGCGCGACGAAGGCGCGCACGGGCACGCCGGTCGGGCCTTTCGCGGAGAACGAGCTCTCGTTATCGAGATAGGCCGTGCCCGCGATGTCCAAGTGAATCCACGGCGTCTCGCCCACGAACGCCTTGAGGAACGCGGCCGCCGTCAGGCTTCCCGCCGGGCGTCCCGTCGAGTTGCGCAGATCGGCGATCTCGCTCTTGACGGCGCTCGAGAACTCTTCGTAGAGCGGCAGCTGCCAATAGCGCTCGCCCGTCGGTTTGGCGACGGCGAGAAAGTGGTGCGCGAACGCATCGTCGTTCGAGACGACGCCGGTCGCCGCGTGGCCGAGCGCGACGACCATCGCGCCGGTGAGGGTTGCTGCGTCGACGATCTTGGTCGCGCCGAGCTCGCGCGCGTAGCAGAGCGCGTCGGCCAGGATCAGCCGCCCTTCGGCGTCGGTGTTGATGACCTCGATCGTCTTGCCGTTCATCGCGCGCAGGATGTCGCCGGGCTTGACCGCGCGTGGCCCGGGCAGATTCTCGCTCGAGGGAACGACGCCGATGATGTTGACCTGCGGTTTCAACTGCGCGATCGCGCCCATCGCGGCGATCACGCCGGCGCCGCCGGACATGTCGTACTTCATCTCTTCCATGCGGTCGGCAGGCTTGATCGAGATGCCGCCCGAGTCGAAGGTGATGCCCTTGCCGACGAGCGCGAGCTTCTCGCTGCTGCCGGGGTCGCCGTCGTAGGTCAGCACGATCATCTTGGCGGGCTGGTCGCTGCCCTGTGAGACGCCCAGGATCGAGCCCATGCCCTTCGCGCGCATCTCGTCTTCCTCGAGCACGTGATAGCCCAGGCCGTGCGCCTTGGCGACGTCCTCGGCGCGCTGCGCCATGTGCGTCGGCGTCATCTCGTTGGCCGGCGTCAGCGCCAGCGTGCGCGCGTAATTGATGGCTTCGCCCAAGATGCGGCCGCGCTCGACTCCGGCTGCGAGCGCCTTGGCGTCGAAGGTGTGCGTCCCCGCGTTGCTCACGATCGTCAGCTCTTCGAGCACGATCGGCTTGTCGGGCTCGCTACGATACGTCGTCGTATCGAGCGTCGCGGCCAGCGCGCCCTCGACGAGGTACGAGGCCGCGTGCGCGTGATGCTGCGCTTCGAGCGGCAGCGCGAGCGCGATCGAGTGGACGTTCCGCTTCCCGAGGTAGCGGACCGCCGTCCCCGCGTACTTCGCGAGGCTGTTCGGCTCGAAGGACTTGCGTTCGCCCAAGCCGATGACGAGCACGCGCTTCGTGCTGAGCTTGGAGGCGCGCAGCAGCGCGACCTCGCTCAGCTTGCCCTTGATCTCGCCGGCCTCGAGCACGTCCGCGATCGCGCCGCCCAGCTCGACGTCGACGACCTCGCTTGCCCCGTCGAGACGGCCGTCCGCGAAAACCGGGACCACGAGCGCTCCGGCTTCGAGCGTCGTTGCGGTTCCCGGTGAGACGTGAATTTGCATGACGAACCTTTCAGAAGGTGGAACGGAAGGCGAGCGAGCGAAGCTGACGGACGAGATGCGATTGCGATGAGTGACTCCAATCCGATTTTGCGGGCGGAAGAAGCGCCCCTGCGCGATGCGTACTCGCGTGCGGGCGTCGACATCGCCGCGGGCAATGCTGCGGTCGCTCGCTATCGCGAGACGACGGCGAGCTGGCGCCATCCCAATCAAATCGGCGCGATCGGCGGCTTTAGCGGGCTCTTCAAGCTTCCCGGTGACGAACGGCGCATTTTGGTCGCTTCGACTGACGGTGTGGGCACGAAGATCCTCATCGCCGCGCACCTGCAGCGCTACGGTTCGGTCGGCAGCGATCTCGTCAATCACTGCGTCAACGATATCCTCGTCGTCAACGCAACGCCGCTCTTTTTCCTGGACTATCTCGCGGTGGGGAAGCTCGACCCGGCCGTCGCCGGCGAGATCGTCGCAGGCGTGCAGTCCGCCTGTCGCGCCCACGACTGCGCGCTGCTCGGCGGCGAGACGGCGGAGATGCCGGGTCTCTATCAACCCGGGCACTTCGACCTCGCGGGCACGATCGTCGGCATGGTCGACGCGGACGCGATCCCCGATCCGTCGCGGGTCACGCCGGGCGACGCGATCCTCGGGCTGCCCTCGATCGGCTTGCACACGAACGGCTATTCGCTGGCGCGTTCGCTGATCGAAGCGGACGAGTGGAGCGAGCCCTTTCCGGCTGCGGGCGCCGGCCTTACCTACGCCGACGCGCTGCTCGCCGAGCACCCATCGTACTACCGCGCGGTTCGCGCAATCCAAGCGGTGGCCGACGTAAAGGCGATGGCCCACATCACCGGCGGGGGACTCCTCGAGAACGTGCCGCGCACGCTGCCGGAGGGCTGCAAAGCGATCTTCGAGCAGTCGCGCTGGAGCGTGCCGCCGCTGCTCGCGGAGCTGGTGCGGCGCGGAAACCTCAGCCTCGAGGAACGCTACCGCACCTTGAACATGGGCATCGGCTTGACGCTGATCGTTCCGTTGGCGCAGGCGGCGAAAGCGCTCGCCGCCGTCCCCGGCGCGCAGGTCCTCGGGTGGGTCGAAGCGCGTAAGCCCGACGAGCCGGCCGTCGTCGTGCATCCGGCGCGTGACGCGTAACGAGCTCGCGCTGGAAGCGACGCACGTCAACCTGCTCGCGGAGCTCGACGATCCGCGCTTCAAGCAGGCCGAGGTCATGCGCGCGCTCGGCGCGCTCGACAAGTGCGGAATTCGCCCGCTGCGCGAGCACCAAACGTCCGATGCGGTCCTGGCTTGGATCGACTTCGCCTTCGGCGGAACGTGGTCGGTGCAAGCCGCCGCGGGCGGCGTCTGGATCGCATCCGATGCGGAGGGACCGGTTGCGTTCGTGGCGTTCGACGCGCGCGGGCTGCGCTCTCGCTGGCTGCGCGCGTGGCAAGTGGATCCGTCGGTCGCGGTGCTGGGCCCGTTCGGCGTCGTCGAGCGCGCTCGCGGCTTAGGGATCGGCGCGGCGCTGCTGAGGGCGGCGCTTTTCTCGTTGCGCGAGCGCGGCTACCGGCGCGCCTTGCTGACGGTCGCGGACGATCCCGAGTTGATCGCGTATCTGCAACGGAACGCGAACGCGAAGGTCGTCGAGCGCGTGGAGCGCACGGCTCCGGGCCAGCGCTGGCGCACCACGGTGCTCGCCTCGGGAAACGGCAGCAACTTTCAGGCCGTCCTCGACCGCTGCGCCGCGGGCGAGCTTCCGCTCGACGTCGGCACGCTCGTCGTCAACCGTCCCGGAGCGTTCGCGCTCGGGCGCGCGGTGGAGGCCGGGGTGCGCGGGGACGTGGTCGCGTGGAATCGCCGTGAAGAGAGCCGCGCGACATACGACGAGCGCGTGCTCGAAGCCGTCGCGCGAAGCGAGCCGGAGCTCGTCCTGCTGTTGGGCTGGCTGCACGTGCTGCCCGCGGCCTTCGTCGAGCGCTTTCCCGAGCTGCTCAACATCCATCCGGCATACCTGCCGCTCGATCCCGCGTGCAACACGGTGACGCTTCCGGATGGCACCGTCCAGGCCGCCTTTCGCGGGGCCCACGCGGTCGACGAGGCGTTGGCCGCCGGAGCGCGCTGGATCGGGGCCTCGGTCCATCGCGTCGGCCTGGCCGTTGACCGGGGCGAGGTCCTGGCGCGAGCGCCCCTGCCGCTCGAGGCCGGCGAGGAACGCGAGGCGCTCTTTGCTCGGCTGCACGGCCTCGAACACCGGGTTCTCCCGGCTGCGCTTCTGGGCTGGTGCTGGGAAAGGCCGTAAATCGATCGCCCTTGTCCACATCATCCACAGCGCCGTTACCGTTCTGCTGTGGAGAATGGGTCGATAAACCTAAGCCGAGGTTAAGGCGCGGCCGCCGCGCAACTCGGCTCGAAGGGCAAATTCGGGTCGGCGCTCAGCCGTAAGGGGTCCGCCCGGAGCGCCTCGCCCTGCCGGTCCGCGGCGGCGGCGATCATGGCCGCGTTGTCGGTACAGAAGCGGAAGTGGGGGATCAGCGCCGCCATGCCGGTGCGCCGGCCCCAGGCCGCGAAGGCCGATTGCAGCGCCGAGTTGGCTGCGACGCCGCCCGAGAGCACGGCGGCCCGGTACGGTCCCCGCCGGGCTGCGCGGTCGAGCCGGTCGATCAGCACGTCGACGACCGCCGCCTGAAACGACGCGGCGACGTCGGCTCGGTTCGCCTCGCGCCCGGCCGGACTGTCGAGGAAGTACTTCACCGAGGTCTTCAGCCCAGAAAACGACATGTCGAGGGCGTCGCCCTCGGCACGGTGGCGCGGGAAGGAGAAGGCCTTCGGATTTCCCTCGCGGGCCAAGCGGTCGATGCCGGGACCGCCCGGAAAGGGCAGCCCGAGCAGCCGGGCCGTCTTGTCGAAGGCCTCGCCCGCCGCGTCGTCGCGCGTGCGCCCGAGCACGCGCAGGTCGAGCGGGCTCGCGACGTGCACGAGCTGGGAGTGGCCGCCCGAGACCAGCAGGGCCAGAAACGGATAGTCCGGCTCGACACCGCTTTGGAGAAACGGCGCGAAGATGTGGCCGTGCAGATGGTTGACGGCGTAAAGCGGCTTGCCCGTTGCGAACGCGAGCGCTTTGGCCGAGGCGACGCCGACGACCAGGCTGCCGATCAACCCGGGGCCTACGGTCACGGCGATCCCGTCGAGATCGCACATCGCGACGCCGGCTCGTTCGAGCCCGTCTTGCACGGCTGCGCTCAGCAGCGTGACGTGCTGACGGCTCGCGATCTCGGGCACGATGCCGCCGAACTTCGCGTGAAAGGCGTCTTGATTCGTCGAGACGTTCGAGAGCACGACGCGCCCGTCGCGCACCACGGCGGTCGCGGTGTCGTCGCAGGACGTCTCGATTCCCAGCATGAGCACGCCGCTTCTTTCGCTGCAGCGTCGTGCTCCCATTGCAAACGGCTGGATGCAGGGGCGATGCGGGGAGCGCAAGTTCGCGTGGGCGCGCCGGCACGACCCTGCCGAGGCCGGAAGTGCAGCAACGAAGCGGTGAATCGGCTAACCCGGAAACGGAGCGGCTCGCCGGAAACGTTGCTCGGTCACATGCTGACGGGAATCGGCAGAACGGCACTGGTCTTGGGGACCACGGTTGCCTATCTCGGCTTAGCCGTCCTCGGGTGGGGCGGCCCTGCCGCGTTCTTCGCGCATGCGCCGCTTGTCGCGCTGACGATCGTCCTGTTCGCGATGTCCGGCGCCGCGCAATTCGTCGGCGGAAACCTCAGCTCGGGCGAGCGCGAGGACCGCAGTAATCGTTGGGTGCTCGCGGTTTTCAGCGTGCTGGGAGTCCTCGACGGCTTCGTGCCCGCCTACACGGATCGCATCGGGTTCTGGACGATCGACGGCGACGCCGTGCGCTGGGCCGGCGTCGCAATCTTCGCTGCCGGCGGGGCGCTGCGGCTCTGGCCGGTCGTCGTGCTCGGCGAGCGCTTCAGCGGGCTGGTCGCGATCCAGCGCGGGCACGCGCTGGTAACCGACGGCATATACGGAATCATCCGGCACCCGAGCTATCTCGGGCTGCTGCTAACGGCCGTCGGCTGGGCGCTCGGCTTTCACTCCGGGCCTGGGCTCGTGGTGGCGGCGCTCCTCGTTCCGCCGCTGATCGCGCGCATCAACGCGGAAGAGCGGCTGCTGCGCTCGCAATTCGGCGCGGAGTACGATGCCTATCGGGCGCGCACGTCGCGCCTTATTCCGGGCGTGTATTAAGCTCTACGCGGCGAACGGGACTCAGAGGTGCTGGTCGAGCTTTTTCTCGTGGACGGAATCCCCGACTTTGGATAGGTTTTGGTTCTCGGCCGACTGCGCACTCTGCGCGACGATACGCTTCTGGGTGTCACCGAGCACGTTCATCTGCGGCTTCTGACGGGTGCCGGCGTACCGCTGGCCGTTTTCCCAGCCGGTCTGACCGGTGGCCTGCACCGGGAAGCGCTCGTTGTGCGGAACGTAGCGGGGCAAGGGCTTCCCGCTGCCGAGATCGACGTTCTTGACGCCGTTCGCCTCGGGGTTGTCGACCTGGGGTTTGCGGAAGAAGGGCATCGTTCGACCTCATGCGGTGCGGTAAAGGGTACGTGAGATGGACGAACCAGATGTCGTTTTGGCTCACCGGCGCGCGAACGACGCCGCGCTCCTCGGGGTCAGGTCTTGCGTTCGACCCGTTCGCGCATCTCGGCGATCATGGCGTCGACCGTCAGTGGCTGGCGCTTCTCGTCGACGCCGCGCTCGTTGGGCGCGACCCAGCCTTCCGCGGCTTCGGCTTTGCCTACGACCAGGATGTACGGCACCTTTTGCATCTTCCAACGGCGGATCTTGTAGCCGATCTTTTCGTTGGACTCGTCGAGCTCGACGCGGAAGCCGGCGGTGCGCAGGCGGTCGCGCACCGAGCGCGCGTATTCCATCTGGTGCTCCGAGATGGGTGCGATCACGGCTTGGACCGGCGCGAGCCAGAGCGGGAAGTTGCCGCCGTAGTGCTCGATCAACACGCCGAAGAAGCGCTCGAGCGAACCCGCCAGCGCGCGGTGAATCATCACCGGCTGGTGGTCGGCGCCGTCGCTGCCGCGATACGTGAGCCCGAAGCGCTGCGGCAGCACGAAGTCGACCTGCACCGTGCCGAGCTGCCAGGTGCGGCCGATCGCGTCGTGGACGTTGACGTCGAGCTTGGGTCCGTAGAACGCGCCGCCGCCTTCGTCGACTTTGAAGGGCAAGCCGCGCGATTCGAGCGCCTTGCGAATCGCGTCTTCGGCGATCGCGTCGGTTTCGGTGCGCACGTTTGCCTCGCGCGTCGAGAGGAAATACTCGACGTCGCGAAAGCCGAACGCGTCGATGAGGCGGATCGCCTCGTCGGCGGTCTGCTCGAACTCGGACTGCAACTGCCCGGGCGTGCAGAAGAGGTGCGCGTCGTCCTGCGTGAAGCCGCGCACCCGCGTGAGGCCGTGCAGCGTGCCGCTGCGCTCGAAGCGATAGACGGTTCCGAACTCGGAATAGCGCAGCGGCAGGTCGCGGTAGGAACGCCCCTCGCTGCGATAGATCAGGATGTGCCCGGGACAGTTCATCGGCTTGAGCCGGAAGCGCTGACCCTCGACCTCGATCGCACCGAACAAGCCGTGCGCGAAGTTCTCGAGGTGCCCCGAGGTCTCGTAGAGTTTCTCGTTGACGATGTGCGGCGTCACGACGCCGAGATAGCCGCGCGCGCGCAATCCCTCGCGCACGAATTCCTCGATGATGCCGCGCACGATCGCGCCTTTGGGATGCCAGAAGATCAGTCCGCCGCCGGCGTCTTCCTCGATCGAGAACAGCCCCAGCTCCGCGCCGAGCTTGCGGTGGTCGCGCTTCTGCGCCTCCTCGAGGAAGAGCAGATACCCGTCGAGCTCGGCTTGCGAGTGCCAGGCCGTGCCGTAGATGCGCTGCAGCATCGGCTTCGCCTCGTCGCCGCGCCAGTACGCGCCCGCGACGCTCATCAGCTTGACCGCGCCGATCTCGCCCGTCGCGTGCGCGTGCCCACCGCGGCACAGGTCGGTGAACTCGCCGATCGTGTAGAGCGTGATCGGCTCCGCTTCCGGGATCTCGCTCGCGATCTCGATCTTGTAGGGATTGCCGGCGAAGCGCTCGATGGCGGCCTCGCGCGTGACGCGCTCGCCGGTCATCGGATAGTTCGCCGCGACGATCTCCTTCATGCGCGCTTCGAGCCGCTCGAGATCCTGCGGCGTGAACGGCTCGCCCCGGTCGAAATCGTAGTAGAAGCCGTTTTCGATCGAGGGGCCGATCGTCGGCTTCGCTTCGGGAAACAGCTCTTGCACGGCGTACGCCAGCACGTGGGCGGCGGTGTGGCGCAACGCGTCGAGGGGCAGACTGTCGTGACGCTGCGCGGGTGCTGAAACCATAGCGCGGAGTTGGCCGCCCGGCGAGGGCGCGCCTCCGCGTAACCCTCGGGGCACGCTCGCCGTTCTTGCCCCGTATGAGACTTCTCTCGTACGCCGTATATGGTCTGTGGGCAATCCTTGCGGGTGCCGGCCTGCCGGTCCAAGCCGGTATCAACATCCAGCTGCGCCGCCTGATCGGCGATCCGATCCGCGCCTCGTTCGTGCAGTTTACCGTCGGCTCGCTCTTCTTGCTGCTGCTAACGCTCGCCGTACGCACACCATGGCCGGCGCTGAGCTCGCTGACTCGCGGCCCGGCGTGGGCCTGGAGCGGCGGGATGCTGGGCGCGCTGTACGTGATCAGCGTGATCGTGCTCGTCCCGCGGTTGGGCGCGGCGGTCACGTTTGCCTTGGTCGTCGCCGGGCAGATGGGAATCTCGCTGGCGATGGATCAGTTCGGACTCTTCGGCCTGACGCCGACGCAGCTCACGCCCGTGCGCATCGCGGGCAGCTGCCTGCTCATTGCCGGAGTCGTGCTCTTGCGGAGATGACTACCGAATTTGCCGGACGCCAGGGTACGAGAGGCATGGCGGAAGCAACGCTGCTTGGAGGGGCTACGATGGCAACAAATCTCGGTGACACCGTGCAGACGATCACGATCGGCGGAGATCTGACGGTGAAGCGGCTCGGCTTCGGCGCGATGCGCCTGTGTGGGCCGGGCGTGTGGGGCTACCCCAAAGACCGGGACCGCGCGCTCGCCGTGCTGCGACACGCCGTTGAACGCGGCGTCGACTTCATCGACACGTCGAATGCCTACGGGCCGGACGTGAACGAGAAGCAAATCGCGGAAGCGCTCTTTCCCTACCCCGCCGGGCTTACGATCGCGACTAAGGGCGGCTTTACGCGGCCCGGCCCCGGGCGCTGGCATCCCGACGGACGGCCCGAATCGATCAAAACCGCGTGCGAAGGCAGCCTGCGGCGCTTGCGCGTCGACTCGATCGCGCTCTATCAATTCCACACGCCCGATGACAAGGTGCCGTTCGAGGAGTCGGTCGGCGTGTTCGCCGAGCTGCAAGCCGCGGGCAAGATCCGTCACGTCGGGCTGTCGAACGTCAGTCTGGAGCAACTTGCCGCGGCCCAACGCATCGTGCCGGTCGTCTCGGTGCAGAACCGGTATAACCTCGCCGACCGCGAGAGCGATCCGGTGCTGGCGGCCTGCGAGCGGCAGGGCATCGCGTTCCTGCCCTGGGCGCCGCTCGATGCGGGAGCGCTTGGAAAACCGCGCGGCGCGCTCGCGCGGATCGCACGCGAGCGCAAGGC
Organism: Vulcanimicrobiaceae bacterium; assembly: GCA_052267165.1. Classification (GTDB taxonomy): domain Bacteria; phylum Vulcanimicrobiota; class Vulcanimicrobiia; order Vulcanimicrobiales; family Vulcanimicrobiaceae; genus CAWICD01. Next base: position 17,387 of record JBKQHO010000041.1, read on the forward strand.
GACACCAAATCAGATCGCGCTGGCCTGGCTCTTGCGCCGCTCGCCGGTCATGACCCCGATCCCCGGCACGTCGTTGCTCGCGCATCTCGACGAGAATCTGGCAGCCGCACAGATCGGGCTCGCTCCGGGCGAATTCGAAGAGCTCTCCGGTGGCTGACGTGAACCCACGCAACGCCGGTGGTCCGAGAGCGCCTCAACAACTGCCCGGTGTGTTCACCGGCCCGTCAACCGTTCGTGAAATTCCGGATACCGCGCCCCCTCCACGTTAATTTGTGAAGAGGCGCTTTCTATCGCGCGGATATCTTTAGGCGTAAGCTCGACGTCGGCCGCTCCGAGGTTCTCTTCGAGGCGAGGGCTTCTTGCAAAGAAGCCGTGGATCGCGCCAATCCCCGGCACGACGAAGCTCAGCCGAACTTGGTTGCGATCGCCACCCGGCCGCGGAACGGAGCGAGAGCTTCACCCACGAGCTCTTCGTTCGTGAACGGGCCGTAGACTTCAGCCGTATCGAAGAATGTGACGCCTCGTTCCACGGCTGCACGGAGAAGGGAGAGCATCTCCGGCTTGTCTTTGGGCGGGCCGTAGGACCAGCTCATGCCCATGCATCCGAGCCCTATGGCCGATACTTCCAAGCCGCTGTTTCCGAGTTTACGTTTCTGCATTTCGCTTCAGGCTCCGTACTGCTCGTCGCTGACCTTCTCCATCCAGTCGACGTTCTTGCCGTCAAGCTTCTCCTGAATAGCGATATGCGTCATCGCCGTCATCGGCGTGGCGCCATGCCAATGCTTCTCGCCAGGCGCAATCAAGACGACGTCGCCCGGGCGAATATCCTCGATCGGGCCGCCCCAACGTTGCACTCGACCGCAACCAGCCGTCACGATCAGTGTCTGCCCGAGCGGGTGCGTGTGCCATGCGGTCCGCGCGCACGGCTCGAACGTAACGCTCGCACCACCGGCGCGTGCGGGATCATCTCGATCGAAAAGCGGATCGACGCGAACCGTGCCCGTGAAATACTCTGCGGATCCTCGCGCGGACGGTCGTGAACCTACGGGTTTGATTTCCACTGCCTAACCTCTCTACCAAAGTCAGCGTCGCGAATGAGCTCAGCGGCCGTGCGTTTGACACGCGCAAAAATCGCACCGAGCTTGCCGCCTCAAGCCCGAGCCGAGAACGCCGGCGTGCATGCGTCAGGCCCCGACTTCGTCAAACACGCGTTGTACGATCGTTACGGCCGAGCTCGCCGTCGGCCATCCGGAGTAAAAGGCAAGATGCGTGATCACTTCGATCAGCTCGTCTCGACTGATGCCGTTCTCGAGCGCCTTCTCGAGGTCGAAGGGCAGCTCGTTCGTCCGATAGAGCGCGACGAGGCTCGCGACCGTGATAAGACTGCGATCGCGCGTCGAGAGACCCGGGCGCTCCCAGACGTTGCCGAAGAGGACGTCGTCGGTGTACTCGGCGAGTGCAGGGGCGATATGGCCGAACGCCTTGCGTCCGTTGGAAGGTCGATCCGACATGGTGCTCCTTTACGAAACGGTGAGCAGTACTTTGACGGCGCGGCGTTGGTTCATCGCCGCGTAACCGTCTGCGACCCTGCCGAGCGGCAGCGTCAGGTCGAGGACCGGCGAGGGATCGATGCGTCCCGCTTCGAGGCTCGCGATGAGCTGCGGAAGATACGCCCGCGCCGGTGCGAGCGCGCCGCGCAGCGAAAGATTGTTGTGGAAAATAGTCGAAATCGGCGGCGCCTTGACGTTGTGCGGCGCACCGACAAAGCTCACCGTCCCGCCGGGCCGCGCTACGTTCACGGCCAGATCCAAACTCTCCTGATTGCCGACCGCTTCCACGACGTGCGGGGCCCCGCCGCGGGTCAGCTCGAGAATTTCCTCCCGCACGTTCGCGTCGTGCGAATCGAACGTGTGCGTTGCGCCGAAGTGTTTTGCGATCTCCAGGCGTTTGGGATTGTGGCCGACCGCGATGATCCGTTCCGCGCGCACCTCCTTGGCTGCCGAAAGAACGCCGCACAAGCCCACGGCCCCATCGCCGCCGACGACGACCGTTGAACCGGGCAGTGTTTGCGCGCTGACTACGCCGTGATGTCCGGTGGCCATGACGTCGCTCAGCGTCACGCCGGCGTTGTGCTTCCGATCGTCATGGGCGATCGCGTCCGGCATTTTGACGAGCGTACCGTCGGCGTACGGCACCGCGACGAGCTCGGCCTGGCCGCCGTTTTCTCCGCTCCCGAAGAAACCCCCGTGAGTGCACGACGTCTGGAGGCCGGCATGGCAGAATTCGCACGTTCCATCGCTCCAAGCAAACGGCGCGATCACAAGGTCGCCCGAGCGAACGCTGTGCACTTCGCTGCCGGTCTCTTGCACGATTCCGATGAATTCGTGACCGGTGCGGGCTCCCGGGTCCAGTTGCGTGACCCCGCGATAGAACCAGAGATCCGATCCGCAGATCGCGGCGCGCGTGATGCGCACGATTGCATCGTGCGGATCGTGGACCCGCGGGTCGGGAACGTTTTCGAGGCGGACGTCATGCGCGCCGTGATAGATCGTGGCTTTCATGCTCTGTTGAGATTCTCTCCCCGCAAGCGAACGCGCTCGGCCTAGGAGCAGGTTGGTGGCCGATAGCTGCGGCTCGCCGGCCGGGCGAGGCGATCGAGACGTCGCCACGATCGGCAGCAGCGCTGCAGCAGCAGGCGGCGCAGCCGGGCGGGTCGAGGCTATGGACATCACTTCGACGAGGTTACGGGAACCGGTCCGGCTTAGAAAGCCACTCGCCGATGGTACTGTTGGGACTGTAAGGATGAGCGAACATGAGCGGCGCGAAGAGTTGCGTCGCTTCCTTAAGGACCGACGAGCCCGTATTCGCCCGGGTGACGTCGGTCTTCCGACGACCTCGCGCCGGCGCGTCCGCGGCCTGCGCCGCGAAGAGGTCGCCGCACTCGCAGGGATCGGGGTGTCCTGGTATACGGCACTCGAAAACGGCGACGCCGACGGCGTGTCGGAGTCGACGCTCTTCGCAATCGTAGGCGCGCTTCGGCTCTCAGAGTCCGAACGCCAATACCTGGTGGCTTTAGCCGAGCGATTGCGAACGGCTGAGCACCCGCAAACGCCGGACCCACTGGTCGTCGTAACGATGCGGGCGATCGTGTTTCCAGGCTACATCATCACGGCCACATGGGATATCGTCGACTGTAACGAGGCGTTCCGCCGCGTCTGGGGCGTTGGAGAAAACGAGATTCCTTTCAATGCGATCGACCGATTATTTCTCGAACCGGCGGCGCGAAAGATGCACGGCGAGCATTTCTCGGCACATATCGAACCCATTGTTGCGATGCTTCACTCCGGTCTCGGACGGCGACCGTACTTGAAAGCACTGCAACAACTTCGCGACCGGCTGATCGCCGACAACGAAACCCGAAAGATGTGGAACGAGTACGAAATCAGTGACCCATTCTTACCGACCAGATGCAAAATAGAGTCCTCGATCGGCACATTCAGCTATGAGACCCTGAATCTTCCGATTCCCGGCGCCTTGTATGCAATCGTCGTGCAAGTTCCTGACAGCGTGAGTCTGCAGCGGCTTACGCGAGCAAGTAGCGGATTTGATGCGGGGCAATAGATCGTTGTGCGCGCCCTCACGCTGCATCGTGCAGCGCGAGCGGGTTCTCGCCCGCGATGGCTCGGTCGTGGGCCGCAACTCGGCCCGTCGCCTGATCTCCAGCGCCCCGGGAACGCCGGTGTGCTAGTCCAGCCGCACGCAGACGGGCAGAGCGAAGACCGTCAACGGCGAGACCCGGATGCTCCGGCACCGCCGAAGCGACGGCACGAAAAAGCCCGCGGGGGCGGGCTAAATGGTGGGCACGATAGGTTTCGAACCTATGACCTCTACAGTGTCAATGTAGCGCTCTCCCCCTGAGCTACGCGCCCCTGTGACGGGCTGTTGTTTCGGCGCGAGCCCCGGCTGACCTTCGGGACGAATTTGCCGATACTTTACATTACATGGTACTTCATGGGGTGCTGCGCCGCACGCCGTCGATGCCCGCCAAGCCGTCCCCCGGAGTACATGCGGGAGCCGTGCAGCGGCGCTTGCTGGTGTCCTTTCCGGCCTCCTGACGCTTGCGTTCTTGGCGGCGCTGCCCATTGCCGGCCGGCCCCTCGCGCCCATTCCGAACTTTTTGCCGGCCTTCGCCGCCTTCATGAGACAGAGCATCTGCGACGTCGCTCTCGAGACCGACGGCGCATTCCCCAGCGTCACCGTCCGCGGAGAGCTCGACCACCTGAGTGTCGCGCGCTTCGAGGCGGCGGCTGAGGCCGCCGGACGGCTCGACCGCGGCGTGGTGATCCTCTCGCTCGCCGAGTCGACCTATTTCGACAGCCTGGCGGTCCACGCCATGATGGCCTACCGCGCGCGCCTGGAGTCGAACCGCCAGCGCTTGGTCCTCGTCGTACAAGAGCGCGGGACCGCGCGGCGCATCCTCGAGATCGTAGGCATCATCGGGCGCGTCCCGACGTTCAGCAGCGCGGCTGAAGCGCTCGCTTCGGCACCCTCGCTCAGTTTGCGGGAGGGGCCGAAGCCGGCCCCGTGAGCCGGCGGTATGCCTGGTCCCAATCGTCGAGGTCGTTGAGCGTGACGCCATGGGCGAACGAAGCGTCGGCGATGCCGAAGCGCGCGCGCCGCTCGGCGGCCATCTCGGGCCGCATGTCGCGCGTGCGAATCGCATGGTTGAACGCGGCGACCGCATCCACCGTCAGCTTCGTAGCGTGCGCCTTGACCCACGCCTCCAGTTGTAAGTAGCCGGGCTTCTCGTTCTCGATGTAGCTAACGAACGCGGCGTTGTCGATGCCGAGGCTCGTCGTCAGCAGCTCGTCGAAGCCGCCCGCGCCGTGCCGGTAGTCCTCCGGCAGCCGCCCGCAGGCGTGCAACAAGATCTTGAGCCAGAGGCGCGGCAGGTGCAGCACGCCGAGCGGGCCTGCGACGCTGGAGCTGATGAGCGGGACGATCTCTTCGGGCATCGACGCTCCTTTCGCGGGAACGGGGTCAGTGCCGGATGCTACGGGACGCCGGCGGAGGGCAGCTCGAAGGCGGCGATCCGGTCGCGCCAGGCGTCAGGGACCGGGATCGTCTGGTCGGTGAGGTAATTCATCGCTACCATCCGGGAGACGAGGTGCGCGCAGCGGATTTCCTGGTCTTCGCTCCAGATCTCGCAGACGAAGTCGAATGACTTGTTCCCGATCCGGCTGATGCGGCAGCCGATCGCGACCCGCTCGCGGTAGATGATCGGGCGCTCGTACACGATCTCGAGCTGCGCCATGATCATCCCGCGCTCGCCCATGAAATCGTCTTCGAGCACGTCGATGAAGTACTCGCAGCGGATGTGCTCGGCCCACAGGATGTAGGCCGCGTTGTTGACGTGGCGCAGCATGTCGCAGTCGGCGAACGGCACGCGGAAGCGCTGGACCATGCGGAATTGCTGGAGCATCCGAGGTCGTTCATATCCAGCGAGGCTCCGGCTTCCTTCCTAGCAGCTGTTCGCCGTGCGCGGGACCCGCGCGTCGGCGGGACCGGGCTGCGCGAGGCGCAAAGGAGCCGTCGGCAGTGTCCCGGCGGCCGGCTCTCGGGGAAGAGGAACGCGCGCGCGACGAGCCAACCTCGGACGCTACCGCGGGTGCGCGGATGGACACGGAGCAGCCCATCGGGTATACTCCGTGTTCGCTGGGTGGTGGACGGCACTCGACCTAATATGGGCGCGTAGCTCAGTGGGAGAGCATCCGCTTCACACGCGGGGGGTCGTTGGTTCAATCCCAACCGTGCCCACCACTCGCCTGGCGTTGTAGCTCAGTTGGTTAGAGCGCCGCCCTGTCACGGCGGAGGTCGAGGGTTCGAGTCCCTTCAACGTCGCCAGATTCAATCGAGCGCCGGTCTTCGCGAGGAGCCGGCGCTCAGCTTTGGAGACGCGCAGGATGGACCTGTTGGAAGCGCTGCGCACGCGTCGCAGCATCGGCAAGCTCGCGGGCGACGTCTCGCGTGACGAGATCCGTGCGTTGGTCGAGGCCGCGCTGTGGGCGCCGAACCACCGGTTGACCGAGCCCTGGCGCTTCTCGGTGCTGCGCGGCGCGGCGCGCGAGCGACTCGGCCGCGCTTGGGCGGTGCTGCTGGCGCAAGAGACGCCCTTCGAGGGCGAGCGCCGGGCGACGCTCCTTGAACGGGAAGCGGCGAAGCCGTTGCGGGCTCCGGTCGTCATCGCGGTCAGCGTGCGAACCGATGCCGACCCGGTCGTCGCCGCCGAAGATTTCGCCGCGACCGCCGCCGCCGCTCAAAATCTGTTGCTGGCCGCCCACGCGGGCGGATTGGGCGCGATCTGGCGGACGGGCGAGATGGCCTACCGCCGCGAAATTCGCGAGCACCTGGGCCTCGAGCCCGACGACCGGATTGTCGCCTTCATCTACCTCGGCCGGCCCGGGATTGAGCCGCCCGAGGCGCGTCCGCGCGCGCTCGAAGGCGTCCTCCGTTTCTCGGAGTGAACGCGGCACGCGATGCGCTCGCGAGGGACGCGTGCAGGAGGCGTCGCGGGTCTCGGCATAGCTCCGCAAGTCCCGTCGGCCGAGATAGCTCAGTCGGTAGAGCACAGGTCTGAAAAACCTGGTGTCGCCAGTTCGATTCTGGCTCTCGGCACACTTCGGAAACGCCCGTCCTGTGAGGGATTGGGCGTTTTTTACTTCTTGGCCGATGCAGTATTTTTGGACTCAATACCCTCATTCGTACCCTCATTCGAGGCTGGCTCCTGGCGGGCGAAGAGGGCGTCGAGCCGGTCTGCGAGCGGCTTTTGCGCGGCGACTGGCAGCGTCAGATAGATGTCGGCCGTCGTGCTCGAGGATGAATGGCCGAGGCGCTGCTGGAGCGCCTTGAGGTGCTCGTCGCCGAGCAAGGTGGCCCCGCTATGCCGTAGCTCGTGGAAGGTCACGCGGGGGACTCGGGCTTCGTACGCGGTGCAGCCGCAGGGCGTACCCTCAAACCGGCACGCCGTACCCTCATGCGGATCGTGGCCGCACCGGCAGCGGTCGTCGGCGAGTGGGCGGAGCCATCTCTGGAGCACGTTTTGGCGTGAGGGCGGCTTCCCGGATCGCGTCGCGAACACGAGGTCGCCGGCTGTGCCCTTCGTCCGCTCGCGGTGCCTGGCAAGCATCGACACGGCGACCGCAGGAAGAAGGACGAGTCGGACGCCAGCCCGCGTCTTGGGCGCAGTGCCGATGCGCGGCCGCCCAGCCTCGTCGTCTTGCATCGTTCGCTGCACCAGGATCGTGTGCGCCTCGAGGTCGACGTCGCTCCACCGAAGCGCAAGTAGCTCGCCTTCCCGGATCTGCGTCAGAAGAGCCAGACCAAGGAGAGCCTCGGCAGGATGGCCTTCAATCGCGGTGAGGAACGTGCGCGCCTGGGCGACGGTGAAGACGGTCTTTTTCTTCGGCTCGTAGGCTGGCGGCTCGATCATCGCGGCGACGTTGCGCGAGACTTTCTCAGTCTTCAGGGCGTACGTCAACGCGGCTCGAAGCGTCGCGTGAGCCTTCGCAATCGTGCGCTGCCCGACGCCGCGCTTCGCCAGTTCCTGTAGAAACGCTTCGACGTCATCGGGCCTTAGGGACGTCAGCGGGCGTTTTCGCAACCAAGGTGCGAGATAGAGCCGAACGGTGCGCTCGTACGTTGCAACCGTCGACGGCTCGCGCCGGCCACGCAGCGATTCGAGCCAACCTTCAAAGAATGTGGATGCTGCCGCAACCTTCGGCGGTTCGATCCCGCTGCGAGCCTGCGCCCGCAGCTCGTGCATCTTGTCAAGGACTTCGCCGCGCGTCTTGCCGTAGACGGAACACTGCCGCCGCTTCCCGGCCGAGTCGCACCCAAGAGAGACGCGCCCCTCATACTTGCCGTCGTTACGGCG
>JBKQHO010000042.1:0-5078 GCA_052267165.1 Vulcanimicrobiaceae bacterium
GTAAGCGTCCGCCCAGGGCCGTCTTGACGGCGAAGAGTCCCGCGCTCCCCAAGTCGACGAGGCTCTACGGCGGGAGTTTGGGCGTCCCGCCGTCACCGGTGAGCGCAGTGCCGTGGGTCGGCTTCAGGTTCCAGGGCAAGAGTTCGTTGATGCGGTTGATCGGGTGATCGGCGATGCGTTCGAGTACCTCGCGGATAAACGCTTCAGGGTTGTGGCCGTTGAGTTTGGCAGTGCCCACCAAGCTGTAGATCGCCGCAGCTCGCTCACCGCCGGCATCGCTGCCGGCGAATAAATAATTCTTGCGTTTATGGAGACCTTTTCATAAACGGAATTATGCACAGCTCGTATTTATGCGCAGCCCGTGGCCGGAAAGCGCCTGGAGAACGGTTGACGCGCTGGCGATCACCAGCCGACGAGCTGCACATAATTTCAGAGGCTCTGAAGGAACTTCATCAGCTGGTCAGGAGGCCGATACCGGCCGGGGTGGCCGGCGACAATTATCTTGGCCGGTTGACGACAACTATCTTGGCCGGTTGAAGGGCCTGAGCCGGAAGGGTCCCTGGGGGGTGGGTCGCGTGCTGTCGACTGAGGTCGAAGGCATGCGGAATGCCCGGCAAAAGGATCACTGACCACCAAGTGCTCAAGTACAAAGCCCACCGCCGAACGCGCCCGCAGGCGGCGGCTGCCGCGAAGGCAGGTATCAGCGAGCGAAGCGCCCGCCGAATCGAAGCCCTCGAATCGCTGCCCTCGCAACGCCCGCCGCGTCAGTGGCGTACTCGCCCAGATCCGCTGGCGGAGGTCTGGGAAGCCGGACTTTTGCCGTTGCTGCAGGCCAACCCGCAGCTCAGCGCCGTCACGCTCTTGGAGGAGCTCCAACGCCGGCGCCCAGGCGAATACGGGCCAGGTGCGCTTCGCACGCTCCAACGCCGTATGCGGCAGTGGCGCGCTGCTCACGGCCGCGAACGCGAGGTCTTCTTCGTGCAGGAGCATCCGCCGGGTCGCCAAGGCCTCTCGGATTTCACCGACTCCAACGAGCTTGGCGTCACGATCGCCGGCGAGCCGTTCCCGCATCGGCTCTATCAGTTTGCGCTCGCGCATTCGGGATGGCGCTCGAGTTGCGTCGTCGACGGTGGCGAGAGCTTTCAGGCGCTCTCTGGGGGACTGCAAGACGCGCTCTGGCGTCTGGGTGGGGCACCAGAGGAGCACCGCACCGACAGCCTCTCAGCTGCGTTCAAGAATCTTTGCGACCTTGAGCAGCGCGAGTGGACCGAGCGCTATGCCTCACTGTGCGTGCATTACGGGATGCGCCCGACTCGAAACAATCCCGGCGAATCGCATGAAAACGGCAGCATCGAATCTCGTCATGGTTCGCTCAAGACGGCGCTGCGACAAGCACTGCTCTTACGTGGCTACAGCAATTTTGACGATCGCGCTGCGTACGAGGCGTTCGTGCAGACCATCGTGCAACGGCTCAATGCGCGCGTGGAGAAACGTCTCGCCGTCGAACGCACGATGCTGCGCCCCTTGCCGGTGCGCCGGACCGCTGAGTTCGATGAGCTACCCACACGTGTCAGCAAGTACGGCATCTTCACCGTCAAGGGCTCGCAGTACAGCGCGCCAAGCCGGCTCATCGGCTACCGATTGACGGTGCGCGAGTATGCCGAGCATGTCGAATGCTGGCTTGGCGGCCAACGCGTGTTCGAGTGCCCACGAGCCACTCGCCGCGACGGCCAACACAACGCACGCCAGATTGACTATCGGCACCTCGTGGAGGGCCTCAAACGCAAGCCGGGAGCCTTTGCGCGCTGGGTGTTGCGCGACGAGGCATTCCCGCGGGCGATCTATCGGCAGACCTGGGAGAACCTGAGCGCGCAGCTTCCGGAACGCCAAGCGTGCAAGATCATCGTCGGTCTGCTGGCGCTTGCGGCCGACGGACACGAGGCAGCTCTCGCCCTCGAACTAGAGCAACTGCACGCGAGCGACCAGCTCCCGAATCTCGAGGCTCTTACCCAGCAACTCGCGCCACGCCAAAGCGACATCCCCACGGTTGCAATACTGCTGCCGGAACTGACATCGTACGATGCGCTTATCGAGGTGGCGTCATGAGCGCTACAGCAAAGCTCAACGCCGACGGTCGGCTCGGCCTGATGCTGACCGAGTTGCGGCTCCCTACGATCAAACGATTTGCCGCCGAAGTCTGCGATCAATCCGATCGCGAAGGCTGGCCCGCACGTCAGCTCCTCGAACGGCTCTTAGAACACGAGATGACTGAGCGCGAAGTGCGGCGCTTCGAACGACACCGGGTTGCATCCGGTTTAAGCTCCGCCAAGCGCCTCTCGAGTTTCGACTTTTCCGCCATACCAACGATTTCACGAGCACGTATCATGGCGCTGACGGAAGGCCACGAATGGCTCGATCGCGGCGTCAATCTCTTGGCCTTTGGCGCGCCCGGGAGCGGCAAGAGTCACCTGCTTTGCGGCATCGGCCATGCGCTAATCGATGCCGGCCGACGCGTACTCTTCACGCGATGCAGCGACCTGGTACAACGCCTTCAAGCGGCCCGGCGCGATCTTCGCTTGCCGCAAGAGCTCGCAAAGCTCGATCGCTTCGACCTATTGATCCTGGACGATCTTAGCTACGTGCGCCGCGATCAAGCCGAAACCTCGGTGCTCTTCGAACTCATCGCTGAACGATATGAGCGCAAGAGCATCGGTATCACGGCCAACACGCCCTTCTCGCAATGGGGCGACGTCTTTGTCGACCCTGCGATGACCCTGGCCGCAATCGATAGACTCGTTCACCACGCGACGATCCTGGAAATGAACGTGGAGAGCTATCGCCGGCGCGCCGCGCAGGAAACGCAGACACGTCAGTCACGCGCGAAAAATAAACCCACGGCCGCTGTGGACAGCGTGGATGAGCTCCACAAGCCAGGCGCTACGGAAGGCAAGGGGCTCATCCACCCTGCCCACAGCACTGCTGCTACGACGATTTCAGAAAAGAAAGAGGACGAGCAGGAGGGTATCCCGCCCTCACCCGAAAGCCCGGGCCGTATACTGCTGCCTCCTCCCAAGCGGCCACGATAGTTGACGCCGAGCGGTCAGGATAGTTGTCGCCGGGCACCGGGGCTGGCCCCGGTCGGTTGCAGCCGGTTTAGCGCACGCTCTTTCATTGAGAGGTCGGCTTCAAGGTACATGTGTGTCGTGGCCGGGCTCTCGTGGCCCAACCAGAGGGCGATCACGGCGATGTCGACGCCGGCCTGCAGGAGATGCATCGCCGTCGTGTGGCGGATCGTATGAGGCGATATCGAGCGGCGCGTGAGTTGCGGATAATTCTGGGCGGCTATGGAGACGGCCAATTTGAGCCGCTGAGTGACGTTCGAGCGCGCCATTCTTCCTCCAGACCGGTTCGGGAACAGCAAGTTATCGTCGCCAAGGTCGTGCAGTCGACGTTTCCAGCCGCGGATCAACCCTGTCGTTGACGGCCAAAGCGGCACGCTACGTTCCTTGCGCCCCTTCCCTTTCAGGTGCGCGGCCGCCGAGCCGTTGACGATGACATCGCCGATGCGTAGACCGATAACCTCCGACACGCGGGCCCCGGTGTTGTACATCAGACTGAGGAGCGTCCGATCCCGCTGGCCCGCCCACGTTCGAGGATCCGGCGCCTCCAGGATCGCCTTCATCTCTTGGCGCGACAAAAACCCGAGCACGGGTCTGTCGAACCTCTTCATCGGGATTGCCAGCACCTGCTCGATTACGTGCAGAGCGGCAAGGTCATGGTGGGCGGCATACTTTAGGAAGGACCGAAGCGCCGCCAAACGAGCGTTGCGGCTGCGCGCGCCGTTATTACGTTCTTTTTCAAGATGATCGAGGAAGCTCAGGATTAGACTGGCATCGAGATCGACCAACGCCAATGCGGTCGGCGACTTGCTGATCTTCGCTTCGACGAAGCTTAGCAACAGTCGGAACGTGTCGCGGTAAGCGGCGATCGTGCGAGGGCTGACAGCACGCTGGCGGCCCAGATGCTCGACGAAGAAGCGCTGGAGCAAGGTGGAGAAGGACGGCGTGTGAATCGGATCAGGCATGGTGATCCTCTCCGACGGCAGTCGCGAAGGACTCGAAACGACTGCCCGTGACCGCCATGAGATCAGGGACGCCTGTCAAATACCAATAGGTGTCGGACACTTTCGCATGACCGACGTACGTCGAGAGCGCCGCCATGGCATTGTCGATAACGGCCCCGTGTTGGTGCCAAAGCTGGACGCGGCGGCAGATGAAGGTGTGCCGCATGTCGTGGATGCGCGTCCGGGCGTAGGCGCCGCGCGCCGTCCAACCAAGCTGGGCTCTGAGTTTTTGGAACACGCCATCGACAGTCCGTGTCGGCAGCGGCCCACCTGACGACGAGAGGAATAGAAACGAGTCCCGGTTGATGGCGCCGTGACGCCTCCGTACGGCCCGATAGCGATGCAATGCCGCTACGACGGTCGCATGCACGGATACTTGTCTGGACTTACGAAACTTTGTGTCGCGGACCGTCAGGACGGCCCGGTCGAGATCGACGTCGCCACATCGGAGGTGAAGCGCTTCCGAAAGGCGCAGGCCGGTGGCGGCGATCAATCCGAAAATCGTCTCGTAGGTGATCGGTCGCAATCCCCCCTGCGGGGCGAGGTGCCGAGCGGCGACGAGGAGATCGCAGATCTCCTGCTCCGAGTAGATGTGCGGCGCCAGGCGACGATGGGCGCGACCAAAGATTGCCGTCTGCGGGAACTCGGTGGCTGGATCGAGCCGCGTCAGATACTTGGCGAATGGCCGAAGGACTTCCAGCCGTCGCGCCCAGGAGAATGCCGCCGCATGTCTTGCCTGACCTTGCACCCAATCCAATGTGATGCGCGTCGTCAGCGGGCCGGTATGGCCCGCCTCGTCGACGAAGCGGGCGAATGCCTTGATCTGATCAGATGCGCCGGAGAAACCGGCAAGGAATACGGAGTGAAAGTCTCTGACGATGCAAGGTATAGCGAACCACATCGACCCCAAGCCGTGCGCCGTCGGTCGCGAGACCGGGGGCGAAGCGTCGGTCGG
>JBKQHO010000043.1:0-27167 GCA_052267165.1 Vulcanimicrobiaceae bacterium
GCGTTCGACGGCGGCGCAATCTCCAGCGTGCGGGCGATTCGGGCGGCGACGAGCGCCGGATCTTCGAGCGGAGCGAGTTCGACCGTCCAGACACCGCTCGGATGCGCCTCCAGCAGAAGGGACGCAACGTGCAGACCGACCCGCGTCTTCCCCACGCCGCCTGCGCCGGTGACCGTGACGCCCGAACGGTTCGCTCGATACGTGGCCGGCTCAGGCCGTACGACAGCAACCCGAAATCGCGCTGCGGAACGAATCGAAGCCTGGCCGCTCGTAGCGACCGTCGACGCCCAAGCGGACAGGCGCCGCTCCGGCCCGTTCGAAGTCTTCCGAGACACCGGGGAAGAGCTCCTCGAGAGCCTGTACTCCGCCGACCAGAAGCCCGTGCGTATGCTTGTCTTGCGGCGTGCCGCGCCGATGTGCGGGCTCGAAAGCGATCGGCCTCGACGCGCTCCGCGCACCCGGATCGTGCACGAGATTTGTAGCCAGCTCGGGATTCCGGCAGGATACGGCGGAGCTGCTGCCATCCGTCCGCGATGCTCCTTAAGGATGCGGAAGAAGCCTACAGGACGAAGAATCCGCTCTCTCGGTATTCGACTCAATGAAGCCTCAGCCGTGACGCCGTTCATCGGTTACTGCCTGCCGGACGTTCCAGGCTGATCGCACCACCGTCTTTAGCCCGCCCGGGGCAAGGAGCACGTCATGCGTAGCGGAAGCGCCTCATCGATACGCCGGTGCTGGTTCGCGGTGATGCTGTTGGCGCTGGTCGCGTTGCCGTGTCGAGCCGGCTCGCGCGGTGCAGCGGTTCCACCTCATTTGCTCTGGGCTGAGCGGCTCGTTTCCGAACTCGCTCCCGGCGATAACAGGTACGGCTCGCATCCCACCTACGTCGTTTGGGCGGAAGACGGTGAGCGTGTAGCGCGAAACCGAAGCGTGTGCAGCTCCTTCGTTTCGCGAGACCTCATGCGCGCCTACGGTCTGACGCGCGCGGATTTCGAAAAGCGCTTTGGAACGAGAAACCCGCAGGCAAAGGACTATTACGACGCATTGAGCGCAGCACGCGGTTTCTCGCTGGTATCGCGGGTCGATGAAATGCAGCCAGGCGACATCATCGCGATCGAGTATCCGCCGGGAAGCCGGCCGACCGGACATGTGATGATCGTCGACTCGCGGCCGGCGCCGCGCGCCGCAACGAAGCCGGTCGAGCCTCAGACGAGGCAATACGAAGTGGCTGTCATCGACTCGTCGGCCTCGTTTCACGGATTCGACGACACTCGTTACGTACGAGGAGCCGCTCACGGGACGGGTGTCGGCCGGGGTCTCTTTCGTCTCTACGCCGACGCAGCAGGGCGAGTGACCGGGTACAGTTGGAGCGTGCGGTCCGTCTCGCACTACTACCAATTCGTTCAACGCCCGCTCGCGGTGGGACACTTCGATACGGGCCCGTTCCAAGCCGCGCCCACGCATGAGGGCGAGCCGTCAGAGGCTGATGACGCGCCGAACCAAGGTCTCTTCTGAGGTCTTGCTCACTCGACTTGGATCTTGGCCATCATGCCCGCATCTTCGTGGTCGAGAATATGGCAGTGGAAGACGAAGGTGCCGCGAATCGTCGGATCGCGGAAGTCGAGCAGGATCTTGGTCTGCGAGGGATGCAGCTCGCCCGAGACGCCGACGCCTTCGGGCGGAATGTCGAACGTGTCGGCCCAGTGCGGAGTAGGCTGCGCGACGCCGTTGATGCTTTCGACGATGAAGTGAACCTGATGAATGTGAAACGAGTGCACCTCCTGCGTGTCGTTTTCCAAGGTCCATTCTTCGACTGTCCCTGATTGCGCGACGACCAGCGGCGCGCCGTTCGCAGCGTACGCCTGGCCGTCGATATAGAACCCGTTGGCATCCTCTTGGAAGTGGATCAGCCGTTCGGCGGCCGGCGGGGGCAGGGCGATGCGGTAGTATTTCGGCTGGATGGGCGCGCTGCTCTTACGCACGCGTGCGGTCAACTGCGCCTGTCCGGGCGCAGCCCAGGTCGAGTCGTCGGCGAGCATGCCGAGCTGGACTTGCGGATTGGGGTCGCCCACCGGCCCGGAGCGATAACAGTTCGAAGTGATCGGCGTCGGCAGCTTGGGACCGGTGATCAGGAACTCGACGCGTCCGGCTGGCGGCACGACCCAATCGCTTACGACGATCGTCTGCGGCGCGCCGGGATAGGTCCCGATCGGCACGCCGTCCTGCGCTACGATCTGCATCGGGATGCCCCCGAAGGACAGGTCGAAGTGTCGATGGCCCGAGGCGTTCAAGACGCGGAACAGCTCGGTCTCGCCCGGCTTGATGCCGATCGCAGCCTGCGCCAAACCGTTGATCTCGGGCGTTGCGTCGGTCTCTGGACCGCAGGCATTGCCGCCGCCTTCATCGTCGTCCTGCGGTCGTCGCGCGGCCCGTTCGCTGCGGCGGGCGATGGAGCTTTCGCCGGCCGCGAACGTCGGCTCGATCGGCACGTCTTGCAGGATGATGATTCGCTCGCGCAGGCCGAGCGTCGCCGGAACGACGTTCGCGATGCCCTCGACGACGATGGCACCGGCCATCCCGTTTCCGACCTCGTACGACGACAGGCCGTGGGGATGCGGATGATACCAGTACAGACCCGGAGGCTGATCGGTGTTGATCGGCACCACGTAATCGGTCGATTGCCCGGGCGCCGCGTTGACGGTGATGACGTCGTCGGCCGGCGCATCAGGCGAGCTCGTCAGTCCGTGGAAGTGCATGTTCGAGTTCGAGGTGACGCCGACGGCGCAGAACTGCGGCAGCAGGTTTTGAAAGTGCAGTTTGATCGTATCGCCGGGATTGACGCGGATCGTCGGCGCGACTTCCTCTCCCTGGTAGAAGAACGCGGGGCGGTCGTTCGCGTCGAACTTGGCTTGCAGCGTCAGCTCGGCGACGCCGTTGACGCTGTCGACCTCGGGCAGGGTCGGAAGTGCCGGCGGCAAGCCGGCCGCCGCAGGCGCGGTTGCGGGCGTTCCGCCCGTTGACGAGCCGCCTCCGCACGACGTGAGCGCAAGCAGGGCGACGAACGCAATGCACGTCGATTTCATCAGTAGGCCACCAGGAAAGACGACGAGATGACGTTGAGGGGCCGGCCGAGATAGTCGCGTTCGGCCGTGTCGAAGAGCGTGAAGCGCGTGTTGCGCGAGAAACGCGTGCCTAACCCGGCGGTCAGGCTTCGCGCGAAGGCGCCGCCCTGCGTCGCGTCCCAGCGCGCGATGCCGAACGCGCGGTCTCCGATGCTCTGGCGAACCTGGAGAAAACCGCCGCTCGCGATCAGCGAGTCGCCGTACACGTCGGCCGCGCTGTCGTGTCCGATTTGATAGACGGCGTCGACCTCGGTTCGGTTGCTGGACCACCCGGCGCTGTAGCCGTCGCGCCAGAAGCGATCGGGAATGCCCGAGAAGAATTGCGTGTCATTGAAGCCGAAGCCCGCGACGTTGCGCTCTCCGTCGTAACGGTAGAGGCCCAGGCGAACGGGGCCGAGATCGCGCCGGAGGGTCAGCATCGAATCGAGGCCGTCTGCCGGCAAGCCCGATTGCGTATCGTGTCCTTGCAAGAGCGAAAACGTGCCGGAGAGCGAACGCGCCGGATCGCCGACCGACGCCTGAAGGCCGAGCTTCGTGTCGAAGAAGTTGAAGGGGTTGTTGCCGGCTGTCTGGCTCCAAATCGCATAGGGCTGCGTCGTCTCGCGGAACGTCTCGGGATCGAGCGGCAGGGGCAGCGTGAACTGCCCCGCTCGCAGCAGCAGCGGCAGGTGCGCACCGTCGGGGGTCAGGCGTTGTGCGTACCAGACGTCGCGGGTGCTGCCCGGAAAGCCGCCGTCGACGAGATACTGCTCGGCCCAATACGAGCCGCGCGAGCCGACCGATCCGCCGCTGAGGAATTCGACCTCGTCGACGATCGCCTTGGGCAGCGGCCCCCTGATGTCGTCGGGGTCCGCGGCGCCGCCGCTGGCGTAGGTGAATTCAGCGCGGACTGCCACCGGAAAGACGGCGTGCGTCGCCGCGCCCGGAAAGCGGTAGCCGTTGGCGAGGAAGGCGGTGCCCGCCGGATTGAGGTGCGGCACCTCGGTATGGCAAGCCTGACACGAGAGACCGTAGCGGTGGGCGAAGACCGGGATGGCTTCGGCTGAATCGGGCACCAAAAGCCCGACCAGAGCAAAAGTGAACATGCGTAGCCCATATTTGACGCCCATCCGACCTCTTTCAAGCGGCTGGCCAGCGAGTTAGACGAATCTAACAGGCCGGATGCGATCCATTGTTAGAGTCGTCTAACGATCTCCTCTCTCAAGCAGTAAGAGGCAAGCAAGTCGCGCCTGCCCGGAGCGCCGCCGCAAGCGCCACCCCCGAACTTCGCGCCACCCGTCAGGGCGCCGGCAAACCGACCGCCCGGCGCCAGCGAATCGCGGTCATCGTGCTGCCCGGTTGTGGTCGAGCAGTGATTTCAGCCGCGTCGGGCAAAAATGAGGCCGTGGAGCAGCCGCCACTCGTTTGAACGCCGAAAACGGATTAGGGCGGTCGCAGTTGAAACTCGAGCGTCGTCACGGAAGTGGAGGCGACGAAGCTGGTCCTGCACCTAGGTGAAGACGACGTTCGAGCGGTGCTGCGCTGGGAAGAGCTGATTCCCGCGATGGAGCGCGCGCTCGCGTCGTTCTCTGCGGGCGAGGTACAGCAACCAGTTCGCACCGTGCTGACCATCGACGAAGGCAAACGGTATCTCGGCGTGATGCCGGCGGTAGCGCGCGATTCGATGGGCCTCAAGCTCGTGAGCTTCTACCCGGTCAATGCGGGGACGGACATCCCGACGCACATGGCGACGGTGCTGCTATTTCAGCCTGAAACGGGCGAACCGCTCGCGGTGATGGACGGGCGCTTGATCACCGAGATGCGCACGGCGGCGGTCTCGGCGGCAGTGACGAAGCGTCTCGCCGCGTCCGAGAGCCGCGTGCTGGCACTTCTGGGAAGCGGGGTGCAGGCGCACGCGCACTTCGAGGCGCTGAGCCGCGTGCGGCAGTTTGACGAAGTTCGCGTCTGGAGCCGCACGGCCGAACACGCGAAGCGCTTCGCGGCCGCTCACGGGGCGATAGCGACGGATGCGGAATCGGCGGTCCGTGGCGCGGACGTCATCGTAACGGCCACGAGCGCTCAGGAGCCGGTCCTGCGCGGCGCATGGCTGAAGCCCGGCGCGCACGTCAATGCCGTGGGTGCCTCGAGGCCCACCTGGCGCGAATTGGACGACGAGGCGATGGCGCAAACGCTCGTGGTCGATTCGCGCGAAGCCGCGCTCCTGGAATCGGGCGACGTCATTCTCTCGAAGGCGACGATTTATGCCGAAGCGGGCGAACTGTTCGCCGGGACCAAGGCGAGCCCCATAGCCGAAACGACGATCTTCAAGTCACTCGGACTCGCGATCGAAGACGTCGCCACAGCGAGGCTGGCGTTCGACCGGACAAGAATTCGCGTTTCCGACTGATCCGCTGTCTAATAGCTTGCAGATTTACGTGCGAGATGAAGCGCGTTCACCTTGCCTGACCCCGTTGTTTCGCCGAATCTTCGCAGCACGGTGAGCCCTGAGCCTCCCCTGCCCTATCCCACGGTCCAGCCTGCAACGCGCCCCGATCGGCCGACAACTCGTTTCGAAAGTGATCCTGGACGTCGCGTCGGCCTGCAAGCACGGTTGCAGAAAGCCGACAATACGTATCAGAGTCTTATGCAGGAAGGGCGTCCCAGGTGGCCGAGGAGGAAGAAGGGCTTCGCGAATTAGTCCACGCGCTCGATCGACTTCCTTCCCTATTCGCGCTCAACCGGGATCCTATGGTGCTCTACGGTCGGGACGGCACGATCGTCGCCGGAAACGAGGCGTCGCGAACGGTGATTCGCGAGGATCTCGCGGATTTCAACTCGGGCCGGCACATCGACGGGGATGAACTCAAGCGCGCGCAAGCACACTTCGAGGCGGCTCTCTCGGGCGAACAGGTCGAGTTCGAGACGCAGCTCACGAGTCGCGACGGTGAACCGATCAATATCGCAGCGCGCCTGTTTCCTGCGCTCGTCGATGGAAAAGTCGTCGGTGTTTTCGGGAGCGGGCGCGACATCACGGCGCAGCGGGCGGCGGAAGCAAGCCGCGACGCGAGCCGCGAGCAATTCCGCGCGCTCTTCGAAGAGCATCCCGATTCAATATCGATGGTCGACGCAGGCGGCCGGTACGTACGGCTCAACGCCGCGGCCGAACGCGTGGCGGGCTATCGGTCCGAGGAACTCCTCGGGCGCCACGTCGGAGAAGTCTTTCCGGCTCGCGAGCACGGGACCAGCGAAGACCTCATCGCCGAGATCCTGCGTACGGGCAACGCGGCTCGATACGAGCGTTCGCTCGAGCTCAGAGATGGAAGTCGGCTCACGATCGAGGGCACCGCGGTCCCGATCGTTCTCAACCAGCGAGTCAAGGGCGCCTTTCTGATATCGCGCGACGTGACCCATCGCAAGCAGTTTCAAGAGGCGCTAGCCCTGCTTACTCGCCGCATGCGGCGGCTACAGCGGCAATTTATGGAGACGGGCTCCGACCCCAACGTGCAAGCCGAGAGCATGATTGGCTTTAGCCTGAAGGAGCTCGGCTTCGAGTCGGCTTTTGTCGTCGCCGCGGATGATGATTTTACGGTCGAGCGCAATGTCGGCTCCAAGCCGCTCGTCGACGCGAAGGATCCCGTCGTCCGCAAGCTCCTTCGAGATACGATCGAGGCCTCCGGCCTGCTCGAAGTCGACGGCCCGCCCGGGTTCTTTCGGTCGTTCGTGGGCCTGCCGCTCGATGTCGGAACGCGGCGCCTCGGCGTACTCGGCTTCGCAACCCACCTGGAGGTGCTGCCCCTCAGCGACTTCGAGCGTGAGTTCTTGCGCTCGACCGCGGAACTCGTCTCGGCAAATATCGAACGCCTCGACGAAGAGAAGCGCCTGCAAGGCCTGGCCCACTACGACGCACTGACGGGATTGCCGAACCGGCGTTTGCTAAGCGAACAGTTCGAACGGGATATTACTGTCGCGAAGCGGTGCGGCGAACAGATCGCGGTGTATTTCATCGACGTCGACAAGTTCAAGTCTATCAACGACGCGCACGGGCATCTCGTCGGCGACGAAGTGCTGCGCACCATCGCCAGACGGTTGCTCAAGGCGTGTCGCACGAGCGACACCGTGGCGCGCCTGGCGGGCGACGAGTTCGTCGTGCTTGGTGCCGGACGCATGAGCGGCAGCCGCTCGCGAGCCCTTGCAACCAGATTACGCACCGCCCTCGAAGCACCCTGCGAAATCGAGGGCCTGCGCCTATGCGTAACCGTGGGCATCGGTATCAGCGTCTTTCCAGCCGACGGCTGCGATCAACTGACGCTGCTCAAAAAAGCCGATAACGCGCTCTACGCGGCCAAGGCCGCGGGCCGCGGATCCATTCGCCAATTCGGGGCGGACGGCTCGGCACGGTCGCTCCGGCCGGTCCGCTCAGACCGCCGCCTCAACGCTTAACTCCACGCGGCGGTTCGCCGGAATCTCGAGGTCGGTCACCAGCGTGCGCGCGTTGCGTTGCAGCCAGATGAACAAGCCGCGCTGCCAGCGCGGCAGAGCGCCGTTTGCATTGGGCACGATGACGGGATTGGCGTAGACGAACGACGTCGCCTCGTTGTCGATGTCGAGGCGCATTCCCTCGCACTCTCGAAGGATGGGTGCGAGCGTCGGGCGCTCCATATAGCCGAACCCTGCACTCACGCGGACGAGCCGGTTCGTGACTCGCTCGATGCGAACGCGTGACTTCTCGTCCACGTAGGGCACGGGCACAGGCTTAACCGTCAGCAAGACGAGCTGTTCCTCGGCGATGAGCGGTCGCAGCCAACGATGGTTGTCGACGAACGGGACGCCTTCCGGGGCGCCGGTAAGAAACACGATCGTGCCGCGTGGCTCGTGTGTCGAGTCGCCGTATTCCGCCAAAAATGCGGCGACAGGCTTCTGCCCCGTCACCAGGCTGCGGGCGACGGCGCGACGTCCCGTCAGCCAGGTGATCGCGAGCAGCGAGATGACCGCGGCAACGACGAGCGGGACCCACGCGCCGTCCAAGAACTTGGGCAATCCGGCGAGGAAGAACGTTGCATCGAGCACGACGAAAGCCGCCGTGAACGGAACGATCTGCGCGAGCTTCCAGCGCAACACGCGCGTGGCTACCACGAAGAACACGACGTCGGTCGCCAACATCGTCGCCGAGACCGCCAATCCGAACATCGCCGCCAAACGCGCGCTGCTCTGGAACGTGACGACCAGCAGGAGGCAGACGATTGCCAGGATCGCGTTGATCAGCGGGACGTAGACTTGCCCCCGCTCGTCCTGGGAGGTGTGGATGATCCGGATGCGGGGAAACAGATTGAGCGCGATCGCTTGCTCGGTCAAGGTGAAGGCTCCCGAGATGAGCGCCTGCGACGCGATGACCGTCGCAGCCGTCGCGAGTGCGACCATCGGAAGCAGCGTCCAGCCGGGGGTCAAGGCGTAGAACGGATTGTTCATCGTTTGCGGCTGCGCGGCGATCGTCGCGCCTTGCCCGACGTAGTTCAAGACGAGCGCGGGCAGGACGAACGCATACCAGGCGATCGTAATCGGCTTGCGGCCGAAGTGCGACATGTCGGCGTAGAGCGCTTCAGCGCCCGTCATGCCCAAGATGATCGCACCGAAAATCAGGAAGCCGAAGGCCCCGTGGTGGGTGACGAACCAAACGGCGTGGCCCGGATTGAGGGCGGCGAGGATCGCGGGGTGCCGGACGATCGCGATCAGGCCGGCAAGGCCGATGGCGGCGAACCACGCGATCATCACCGGCCCGAAGACGGCGCCGACCTTCTGCGTTCCGCGAAACTGAACCGCGAAGAGCCCGAGCAGGATGCCCGCCGAAGCGGAACGATCATCGGTTGCGCCGCCTTCGTCGCGACACTCAGTCCCTCGACGGCGGAGATGACCGAGATCGCGGGCGTGATCATTCCGTCGCCGATGATCATCGCGCTGCCGATCACCACGACCCAAACGAGCCAACTGGCCCGCATCGGCACCCCCCAGAATCTTGGGCGGCTCGGCGCGGGCGAGCAGTGCCAGAATGCCCCCCTCGCCGTCGTGGTCGACGCGCATCAGGACGGTGACGTACTTGATGCAGACGACGAAGAAGAGCGTCCAGACCAGGAGCGACACGATGCCCAGGGCGTTCTCGAGCGTCGGCTTTGCCTGCGCCGTCGTAAAGCACGTCTGGAGCGTATAGAGCGGGCTCGTCCCGATGTCCCCGAAGACAACGCCGAGTGCGGCCACTGCAAGGGGGCCGACTTGTCTGCGTGAACCCATGCGCCGAGCTTAGACCGTCGCCGGCCAATGCCTGTAACGCGCTATCATCTGCACCGGTGCCACAGGACTCGGCAAATTGTTTCGGAAGCCTCCGGCGGAAGAGCAACATGCAACGCGCGTGGGTACGACTATGGTTCTGTCTCGCCGTCGCATTCATCGGGTTTGCGACTGCTGACCCGTTGCTCGAGTGGGCCTCGAACCACGGGCTTTTCGGCCCGGGCAACTTCACCGATCACAGCAACGCCGACGTGCTGCCGGCGAGCCTGTGCGGGCTCGTTTTCGTCTTGCTCCATCTGCTGACGCGGGGCTGGTACGTCGCCCGAACCCGGAAGCAGTTGCGTTACAGCGTCACGGCATGGGCCCGCGCTCTCGATTCCCGAGGCGTCGCCGGGCTCTTGCCGTTTGCCTTCGCTTTGCAGCTCGGCGTGCTGTACGTGATGGAGACCGCCGAGCAACTGGTCGTCACAGGCCACTGCCTTGGGGGCGCTCTCTGGCTTGGAGGTCCGGTCCTCGTCAGCCTAGCGGCTCACGCCACGTTCTGCGTCGCTATAACGTTTGCCGCCACGGGCACGATTCGTGCCTTCGCGAAGACCGCGCTGCGCATCGTGCGCTTCGTCGCCGCATTCGTCGCGCTTGCGTCGCGGGTTCGCAAGCCGATCATCACCCGGGCACACAGCACGGCTACGCGCCTTCAGGCGTTGGCGCCCGTTTGCCGCATCGGAGAACGAGCGCCGCCCGTCGTCACGATATAGAGCGATCCCAGCCCACGTCGTCAGGCGCCGGCCTGAGCGTGCCGTGGCCTCGTTGCTTGTTATCGAACGGAGCTCTCGATGTCATCTTCCCTCATCGCGAAGCGCGCGCTCCTCTTTGCCGGCGTGTTTGCTGCGGCGGTCGCTCTTGGATTCGTCGTGTCCCGCCCCTTCCAGAAAACGGTCGTGCAGAGCGTTTCGCTGCATCTGGCCCAGCGGGGCGTCACCTCCGCATTTCACAAGCACCGTCTGAACTTCGTCGTGCTCGGGGCTCAGCAGGACGAGGGGACCTCGGATACGATCATCCTCGTGCACCTCGACCTCGACCGGCAGCTGGCGACCTTCGTCTCGATCCCGCGCGACACGTGGGTGCCGATTCCCGGTCACGGCGACCAGAAGCTGAATGCCGCTTTGGCATTCGGAGGACCGAAGTTGACCGCGCAACTCGTCGGGGATTTAACCGGCGCTCACATCGACTCGACGCTCGTCATCGATCCCGGAGGCGCGAAGCAGCTCGTCGACGCGATCGGCGGTTTGAACATCGTGGTCGAGCACGACATGGACTACGACGATAACTACGGGAATCTCCATATCCATCTCAAGAAGGGCGAGCAGTTCTTGAACGGCGGCCAGGTCTTGGAGTACATGCGCTTCCGCAGCGACATCGAGTCCGACTGGGGACGCATGCGGCGCCAGCAGGAAGTGCTCCACGAGATCGTTCGCGAGCTCGGGCAGCCGCAGAACTGGGCCAAGGTGCCGCGCCTCCTCGCCTTGGCCCGGCACGACGTTCAAACGCCGCTGACAGACGCCCAGCTACAAGCCCTCATCGAGCTGTACCACAGCGTGCCGCCCGAGAACGTCCGCGCCTTCACGCTTCCGGGGCGCGCCACTTTCGTCCGGGACGCGTCCGTGGTGATCGTCGACGACTGGTGGGCGCGCATCGTCGGTCAGCTGGTGTGCTCGCAAGACGATCCGCCGCAGGAGGTGGTGCTCGTCGCGAACGCGACCGGAATTCCGAGCGTCGGGGCCACGCTCGTCAGCGCGCTTCGCGGCGGCGGCTGGAACGTCCAAACCTCGGTCGACGCGCCGACGAAGGAGGTCACGCGAGTCGTCGGCCGCGACCGTGCCGCGCACCGGCTCGCGGAGATCTTCTCGGGAGTACCGCACACGCCCGGGCCTTCCACCGTCCTGGACGTCGGTACCAGCGCTGACCCGCGCATCTAAGGGGGCGCCTCATCGACCGTTGACGGCCCGCGCCGCAGCCGGTTCAATCGCAGAATGGCACACGAAATTCATACCGACCACGCGCATGGGCACGGGCCCGGCTGCGGCCACAAGCGCGTTCAGCACGGCGACCACCTGGACTTCCTGCACGAGGGTCATCTCCATAGCGTCAACTCGTTGCAGAAGCTAGAGACACCGATCGCGGGCTCGCAGGCGAAGAGCTGACGTACATCCGCGAGCGGACCCGGTTTCGCAAGCAGCAACGAGCCAAGATGTCCGGCTGGGCGTTCTTCCAGTTTCGCGCCTTCGTGACGTACAAGGCGATCCTGGCAGGCGTCGATCTGCGTATCGTCGACCCGCGCGGTACAACGCGAGCCTGCAACGCGTGCGGATTCGAGGCAAAAGCCAACCGCAAGTCGCAAGCCGAGTTCGTTTGCGGCGAGTACGGTCATGCCGCTAACGCCGACGTTAACGCAGCCAAGAATATCCGGTCCCGGGCGCTTGTCAACGCGCCCATAATTGCAGATTTGTGCGTAGCATGATTCCAGCGACAAGCTCCGGCCTTCAGATACGGAGTAGTTGACGGAGACCAGTGCGGCTTCCCAGGCATCGTAGGGATTTCGCCTCAATCGCCCGCGCGCGACAGGCAAGCGGTCGACCAGTGGGGCCTTGCGGGCGAGGCCAAGCGCTGACTAGAATCGGCTACGGGTCTTCGCGGCGTCTCGTACCGAGATAGCAGGGGGTTGCCTATGGAGCAGAAGGAGCCATCGCACCGCTTTAACAGGCGGTCGCGTGTCGCTATGGCTATGGCTCTGGTCGCGATCTTGGGCGCAGCGACCGCATATAGCGCGAGCCGCGACGAGCTCATCGGGTCGACCTGCGAGCGAAAGTTCGACGAGTCGCGCAACTACGAGCTCGCACAGCGGCAAGAGTATCTCGACCGGGCGTTCGTCAAGCTTACGCTGGACGACCGCTACAACATGGACGTCAACCTAGCGCGTCTTCAACGGGACGAGGCAGCCCAGGCGCGGCTGCACCGTTCGCCCGAAGCGCTCGACCCGGGCATTCTCGATACGGATGCCCAACTCAACTACGCGGCGGCGCGGCTGCTGCGCCATCCGCGGACCTTCTTGAACTACACCGTCGGGACCGAGCCCTTCGAAGAGTCGCTGGACCTCGTCGCCGAAAAGGACGCGCGGAATCTCGGTCTTCTAGGAAGCTGCGTCCCCCGGCGTGCGGCTGCCGCTCCGGCCGCGCAGGCGAAGAATCCCGACTTGCTCGAAGCGATGGAAGGCGACATCGCCGTCATTCGCGACCGCAGCGTGCAGAGCGCGGCGGCGGTCGTCATCTTCGTTCTGTCGCTGTCGTTCTTCACGTTGTCGGAGGTCGTGCCGGAGAAGCGGCGCCTGATCCTCGAGGTCTGCGCCTATGCGATCTGCGTCATCGCCGTCGTTTACGCTTTGGTGGTCGACCCTTCGCTTCTGTTGGTCTTCGCGATCACGGTGCTCTGCTTCATCGGGCTCGGAGCGGCTGCGTGGGCTTTCATCAGCCGCCTGAAGATCGGAGCGTCACCCGCGGTCGCGGCAGCGCCGGCGCACGAAGACGAGGAGGAGCTGCCGGAGCTGCACGAGTTCGATCGCGAAGGTTTCGTCGGCAAGCACATCCATTTCGTGCCGGTGCGCAATCGATTCGGTGCGATCGTCGTCTGTCTCATCGCGCTTTCCGCCTTGCTTAGCGCCCTGGGCGCATACGGCTATGCTCGCTCGAGCGCGTACGCGTCAGACGCGGCGGCCAGAGCGTTGCAAGAACAAACGTTGATGATCAAGGACAAGTCGCGGCTTGACATCGAGGCGTACTACGTTCTCCAGAACGACTTGCTGTTAGCGGAGAGCCGGTTGCGAGAACACGCTGCCAGCTTTCTCGAGGCGCAAAGCCGGACGGGCGCGATCCCCGACCGGGGCGACGCCCTTTGGAACGCGGAGGCCGCGCGCTGGGGATCGACCCTCGATCTCCTGACCAGCAAGAACAAGCAGACGGAGCAGGTCATCCTGGAGCAATTCGAGAGCGACCAGGGGCCATACGAGGATGCGCACTTTCCCGACCGAGAGGTCTATGCCCGCACGACCGAGCTGCCCGCTCGAGAGCTTGCGCTCTGGGATGCGCAAGACGAGCTCAGCTCGGCATGGTCGCAAAAGGCAAGCCTCGTCCTCGCGGCGCTCACGGTCTTTGCGATCGCGTTGTACCTCTTCGGGCAATCGCTCGGGATGGGACAGACGCCGGGAGCGTACGTGTTGACGTTCTTCGCCGGCCTGCTGCTGGTCTTCGGAGCGGGACTGGGCGCCTGGGCGAAAGCGCAGCAACCGCCGAACATCGACGGCAAGGTCGCCGTTCCGAGCGCCTGTCAGGGTGACGGAGCGCTGACGGACTCGCTTGCCGGCGCCACTGCGACGTGCTATTCTGCTGCCGAACTTGCGTACAACCTGGCCTACCTACCCCAAGATTATCAGAAGGCGCTGACCCTTTATCGGGCAACCGTGACGCTGCGGCCGGAATTCGCGGTTGCCGCGTACCGGGCGGCGACGGTATTCTCCCTTATGAGCGGGAGCCAACTGCAAGGCTCGTACACGTCGCTTCATCCGAAGAGCGCCTTCCCAGAGATGGCGCAGCAAGACGCAACCCTGATGCAGGAGTTGCAGGCCCGCGGCTTGAGCAGCTCAGCCGGGGTGTACGCCAGCAGCGGGTTCGATGACTACATGGTCGCGCTCGAGAACGGCGACAAGAACGTGCTTGCGAGCAGCATCGACAAGACGCGCCGTTCGCTCGCACTCGATGACACCCGGCTCTTCGTGCGATACAACCTCGGCTTGGCGTTGCTTGCCGACGGCAAGCGCCCGGAAGGGCTTGCAACGTACGCGTCGGCGATCGCCGACAGCGACAACGCCTCCGACGAGGTGTACAGCGGCGTCGTTACCGACCTCGAGCTGCTCCGGGTCGATTGTCCGAAGCTCGAAGAACAAGCGTATTGCGATGCGTTGCAAAGCGACATCGACGGTCTCGAAGACCGCATCATTGCTGCCGCGTGGCCCAAGCCCGTCTCTGCCGAGGTCGGAAGCGTATCGTCCGACGGTCTCGACTTTCAGATCTTTCCGGGAGGAATCGAGTGGAGCTCGCGGCGGCCGTTTAGCGGCATCGACGCGCATAACGTGTTGATCGCGGTTGCCTATCGCAGAGATCCCGAGTGGGGATCGTGGTACGTGTTGCCCGACGACTCGTACGAGGTCGATCCCTCCGCGCTCAATTTCTATCGCAATGGCGGCGGCTTCGGTGACTTTTACACGAACGGAACGGTGGGGGATTGCCTGCCTTCCGACGGCCGTTACCGGCTCGACCTCTATCTCAACGGTCGACGAGTCGCGCGCAAGGAGATCGACGGCGGGAAGGCCGGCCCGCACCTCGCCGGGATCGCGTTCTGGGACGTCGGGGTGACGATGTGTTACCCTGACCTTCCACCGCCTTGGCACGAGTTGATAAACGAAACCGGCACCCTCGTGCACGGCGTCGCCGCGGACAATCGGCGCATGGGTGCCGTGGTCTTCGGCTTCGTCGCCCCACGCCAAAGCTCGGATCAGGCGAAGAGGAAGGTCGAACGCGACATGGCTCGCAGGGCGATCGCGTATCTTCTGCGGGGCCGGACGTCAGCCGGGGTTTTCGGACTGTCGAGCATGCGCTGCAACGAGGCCGGCCGGTGGAATGGGTCGCACGTCAGCTACGTTTCTGCCGGCCTGGTGATGCTTGCAAAGGCATCGGTTCGGGGAGACGGGTACGTGAACGTCGGCGTCGTCTGGCAGCCTCCATCGGCGGAAGGGAGAACGTCGCGCTCGTCTCCCGTTCTCACCGATCTCAGCTGTCGCGTGTTGACTTCGATACAGCCCCTCGACATGAACGTTGAGCGATGAAGGAAAGCCGGCGCGGGTTTGTCCTCAGGGCTACGGATGCATCGTCATGACGTAGGGCACGCCGACGACGAGGAGCACGACAAGGAAGACTGCACCAAGAATCGAGCCTAACCGCCAGAAGTCCTTACTTGCGATGTAGCCGCTGCCGTAGTAGATCGGCGCCGGGCCGCACGCGTAGGGAGTGATGACGCCCATCAGGCCGAGCGTGTACGCAAGCAGCATGCAGACTGCCGCCGCGTTGACCCCGGGCAGCGCGACGACCGCTGAGGCAAAGACGGGCAGCAGCGCCGTGGCTTGCGCGGTCAAGCTCGCGAACAGGTAGTGAATCACGAAGAAGAGGGCCACGACCGCGAGGACGATGACGGCAGGGGAAACGCCGGCGATGTAACCGGTCGCGCCCTTCGTGAACCAGGGGAGAAATCCGACCTTGCTCAGCCCGTCGGCGAGCGCGACCAGCGTCGCGAACCAGACGAGGACGTTCCAGGCTTGTTTGTTCGCGAGCAGCTCGTTCCACGAGATGATCCCGCTGACGACCATCGCCGAGACGACCAGCAGCGCGACGGTGGTGGCATTGAGCCAGGCCGACCCGCAGATCCACAGCACGAGCGCGGCGACGGCCAGGCCGGCCATCAGCCCTTCCTTGCGCGAGATGCGGCCCATCTGCGCCAGCTCATTGCGCGCCCAGTCTGAGACTTCGCTTCCCTCTTTCAGCTCCGGAGGATACAGCCAGTACACCACGAGCGGAACGGACAGAAATAAGATGATGCCCACCGGGAGGAAGCCGATGAACCAGCGGGTCCAGGTGATGTGCACGCCGGCCGCCTTGCCGATGATGTCGACGGCGAGCAGATTCGGCGCCAGCGCGGTCAGGAACATCGCGCTGGTCACGCAGGTCGCGGCGAATGCCGTGTAGAGTAGGTAGGAGCCGATCTTGCGGGCGCTCTCGCCCGGCAATGAGCCGTAGAGCGGCGGGATGTTCTTCACAATCGGGTAAATGGTGCCGCCGCTGCGCGCCGTGTTCGACGGCGTGAACGGGGCCAGGACGAGATCGGCAAGCGCGACGGCGTAGCCGAGACCGAGCGTTTTCTTGCCGAGCGCGCCCACGAGCGCCAGCGCGATCCGCCGGCCCAGGCCCGTCTTTTCGTACCCTTCCGCAAACATGTAGGCGGCGAAGATGAGCCAGACCGTACTGTCCGCAAAACCGGAGAGGCCCCATTTGAGCGCTTCGGCGGGGCTGCCGCCGACGAATTGCAGCGCGGTTGCCAAGCTGACGCCGATGAAACCGACCGCCGCCGCCGGGATCGGCTCCAGGATCAGGCCGGCGATCACGCCGACGAACAGAGCGAAATAGAGCCACGCCCCCTCTGCGAGCCCGCGAGGAGCCGGAACGAGCGCGATCACGACCGCGAGTGCGATCGGGACCATCGCTTTCCAAGGTAGTCGGTGGAGGCCGGTCGCATGCGGTGGCGCCGCCTGTGATAGAGGTGCAGCGTTAGCGGTGGGCATAGCCCCACGAGCGTACGCCGCCGCTAGGCCTTCCTTGTGAAAGTCACGTGACGTTCCGGGGAAGATCGAGTGCCGCGCCTTACTACGGCAGCTGAGCCATCGCGTAGTGAGTGATAAGCTTGTTTCCAGCCGCGGCTGGGCACGCGAACTGGGCGAACGATTTCGCCTGAAGGCCTACGGTCGATCGCCGGCGAGCGAACGGCGCCCTCGATAGGACGAGTTAGCTTCACCTCCATCCGCCCTGTGAGGACGGGGCTTCCGAGTTAATCCTTGGTGAAGCCGCTGTACTCCCGTCGCGCCGGGCCTTTCGCGAATCCAACGAAGCGGCTCTGTCGCCGGAGAGCCTCTTAGCGCGGACTGTACCGGTCGCGGTGCGCGGCGGCCGGAGGAGTAAGCGAGCACGCGCGGCTGGAAACCGTGTGCATGCGAGCTCGAACGTTCTTCCACGCAACCGTGGCAATTTCGGGACTGTTCGTGGCCGCCAGCCACCAGGACCCTGCGATGGCGGCGCCGCGGCCGCTCATTTGGTGCGCGACGGACCTGCTAAGCGACACGGAGTCGACACCGAATCCAACGATGCTGGCCTACCAGCGCGCGCGCCGCGAACTGTGTGCCGGGCAAGCAGCGGCCGCGGTCGCAGGCTTCGCGGCGATCGCGCCGACGATCGCAAAGGCGTTCCAATACGACGGCACGCACGGCATCGATTTCGACCGGACGTACTTCTACGCGCTGCTCGCTGCGCGCGACGACGCTGCGGCGCGGAATTTTCTGACGCAGGTCGAGGGCAACTGGAAGCCGGCGGCTGAAGAGCGAGCGTTCTGGAATGCCCAGTACGCGGCATCGTTTGCCGGCTACGTCGCCGACGATTCCTCCGTCTTTCGGACGCCGGATATGGCGGACGCACACAAATTGGACCGGCATCTCAACTACGCGCTAGCCGACGTGCGCGCCGGCAACGTGCGAGGCGCAATCCAGGAAAAGTTGGCCGACGCGGACCGGGGCAGCCTCTACGCGCTGATGCTCGGCAATCTCTACGTGCAGCAGCGCGACTGGCCCGAGGCCTTCGCCGCCTGGATCGATGCCGCCGGCGAAGGGCCCGGCGTTGCCATGCCGGAGTTCTATACGCTCGATCGCTGGAACGTCTCGGCGCTGGAGATGCTGTACTACTATCGCCAGCACGCACCGCCGCTTGCTCCGGTGCCGACCGTTTTCTGCGGTTCGCCGACGGACCTGGCAACGGTCGAGGCGCTCGCGCTCAAATTACCGCAGGCAGCCGGACTCGATGCGAGCATGATCATGGACGCTGCAATCGTGGGCGGCACCCACGCGCGCGTCGACCTGCAGACGAAGGGGCAATACACGGCCTATTTCACGCTGGAGGGCGGCAGCTGGGAGCGCGGCACGCAGCCGATCACCGTCGTCTTTCCAGCCGGCTGCCCCAACCCGCGATTCGTCAGCCGCCCAAGCGGCCCGTAGCGAGAACTCCGGCACAAACCCGCGTCGCAACTCGTTCGCTGCGCTCTTCCACGCTAGCTTTGGAACCGGCGGCGCGAGACCCAAGCGTGCTGAAAGGTGAGCCAAACTCGGGCCCTGCCCGTTACTGTAAGGACAAGCTTTGCAGCCGGAAGAGGACTTGAGCCATGCCAGGAGACCAGACTTCTCAGAAGAGCGCGGCGGGGCGCTTGAAAGACCGCATCGCGAACAAATTCAACAGCCCGCCGCCGCGCAACCCGGACCAGATCGTCATCGGCAATTATGGCGATACGCCCGTGCTGCAGAAGGATCCGAACGCGCCGCTTCCTACGACGAACGGCACGCCGAA
The DNA here is from genome assembly GCA_052267165.1 of Vulcanimicrobiaceae bacterium. Lineage (GTDB taxonomy): Bacteria > Vulcanimicrobiota > Vulcanimicrobiia > Vulcanimicrobiales > Vulcanimicrobiaceae > CAWICD01. The sequence goes on from JBKQHO010000043.1 coordinate 18,641, forward strand.
CCGCGGGATCAAGCCAAGTGACTCAGATCTCGATAGCGAAAAGCTCAAGCTCAAGGCCATGGGCAAATGGCAGGACTTCAAGGTCACGAACCGTGCCAAGAACGAGCTGGTGGGGCAAAACAAGCTGAACGCGGAAACGGAGCACGGCATAGAATCCGCGCGGACGGGCCTGCGCAAGATATTCAGCCGGGCAAAGAACTAACCACCGGCGCGTCTCCCGACCTTTGTGATACGAGGGCTTTGGATTCAAAGAAAGTTGGTGAGCGTGGCCATCGTCGCTTGCGGTTGCTCTTCCATCAGCCAGTGTCCGGAATTCTTGACGAGCACGACCGTCGCGTTCGGGGCGATGGCCCTGACCTGAGGTCCCAAGCCGGCCCGTTGCCCTCGCCGCCGATCGCGTTGACCGGGATCGTGAGCGGGCTGCGCCGCTCGGCTACCGCACCAGGTTGTAGTAGGGTAGTTGCCGGACCCTCATGCTGATCGACCCGTCCTTGGTGTCGAATCCTGCGCTTTCTTGAATGAGCGACCCGTCAATGTTGACATAAGCCTGTCGCACCGAAGAGGCGTCGAGCCCTGGAACGGTCGTCGCTTGCCGGACGCGCGCGAGCGTTTACGTCAACAATTCGGTGACGCGCATCAGTTACAACGGCGGCCCGCTCGGGCTGCAAGCGCGCCCCACTGGGCAGCAGCTGGCGATCGCCCGATCTCACCACCTGGGGTTGACGGCGCTGCAGCGGCAGCACATCCGGATTGCCTCGCACGACAGTAATTTGTTTGCGCCGGGATCGAACGTTCGGGCGCAGCTTGGATTCAGCCGCGCCCGAACGCCTTCCCGCCCGGATCAGGCTCGGTCGAAACGGTCGAGGTTCATCACCTTGCTCCACGCAGCTACGAAGTCACGCACGAACTTCTTTTGCGAGTCGTCGCACGCATAGACTTCCGCGAGGGCCCGAAGCTGGGAGTTCGAGCCGAAGATGAGGTCGACACGGGTGCCGGTCCACTTCACCTCGCCCGTCGCGCGATCGCGTCCTTCGAACTCGTCCTCGGCTTCGGAGACGCTCTTCCAACTCGTGCCCATGTCAAGCAGATTCACGAAGAAGTCATTGGTGAGCGTCCCGGGGCGTTTCGTGAAGACGCCGTGCTGCGACTGGCCGGAGTTCGCATTCAGTACGCGCATCCCGCCGACGAGAGCCGTCATCTCAGGGGCGGTCAACGTCATGAGTTGAGCGCGATCGACGAGCAACTCTTCTGCCGAAACGGCCGATTCGGCCTTGCGGTAGTTGCGGAACCCGTCCGCCGTCGGTTCGAGCACCGCGAAGGACGCGACGTCGGTCTGATCCTGCGACGCATCCGTTCGGCCCGGCGTGAAGGGAACCTGAAGGTCATGTCCCGCAGTCTTCGCCGCTTGTTCGACGGCTGCGCAGCCGCCCAGAACGATCAGGTCTGCGAGTGAAACGACCTTCCCGCCTGACTGAGCGCCACTGAACTCCTTTCGGATCCCCTCAAGCGCATCGAGCACCGTTGACAATTGGCCAGGCTGATTGCCCTCCCAATCTTTCTGCGGTGCGAGGCTGATGCGCGCCCCGTTCGCACCGCCGCGCTTGTCGGAGTCGCGGAAGGTAGCCGCCGAAGCCCAAGCGGTCGAGACGAGTTGGGAGATCGATAGTCCCGATGCGAGGATCTTGCCCTTGAGTGCGGCGATGTCCGATTCGTTAATCAGTTCGTGCGCAGCGTCGGGGACTGGATCTTGCCAGAGCAGCTCCTCCGCAGGGACGAGCGGGCCGAGATACCGCGAGCGAGGCCCCATGTCGCGGTGCGTCAGCTTGTACCATGCCCTTGCGAAGGCGTCAGCGAGCTCGGCCGGGTTCTCATGGAAGCGCTTCGAAATCGGTTCGTAGATCGGGTCCATCCGCAGCGCGAGGTCGGTCGTAAGCATCATCGGGGCATGTCGCTTCGACGGATCGTGCGCATCCGGTACGGTGCCCGTTGCAGATGGATCCTTGGGTGTCCACTGCCAAGCACCGGCGGGGCTCTTCACCAACTCCCATTCATACTTGAACAGGTTGTCGAAGTAGTTGTTGTCCCACGTCACCGGGTTGGTCGTCCACGCGCCTTCCAGTCCGCTGGTGATCGTAGCATCGCCGTTACCGCTCCCAAAACTGTTCTTCCAGCCGAGACCTTGCTCTTCGATGCTTGCGCCCTCGGGTTCGGGGCCTACATATTTTTTGGCATCGGCGGCGCCATGGACCTTACCGAACGTGTGTCCGCCGGCGATGAGTGCGACCGTCTCCTCGTCGTTCATGGCCATGCGAGCAAACGTTTCTCGAATGTCCCTCGCTGAAGCGACCGGATCCGGCTTGCCGTTCGGCCCTTCCGGATTCACGTAGATCAGGCCCATCTGAACGGCCGCGAGAGGGTAAGCGAGTTCCCGATCGCCGGAGTAGCGCTTGTCGCCGAGCCAGGTGTCCTCGATCCCCCAGTGAATGTCTTCTTCGGCCTCCCAGACGTCCACGCGCCCACCGGCGAAGCCGAACGTCTTGAATCCCATCGACTCCAGGGCACAGTTGCCGGCGAATACCATGAGGTCGGCCCACGAGATTTTGTTGCCGTACTTCTGCTTGATCGGCCAGAGGAGCCTGCGCGCCTTGTCGAGGTTTGCATTGTCAGGCCAACTGTTCAGAGGCGCGAAGCGTTGCGTGCCTGAGGATGCGCCGCCGCGGCCGTCCCCAATGCGGTAGGTACCCGCGCTGTGCCACGCCATTCGAATGAAGAGCGGACCGTAGTGACCGTAGTCGGCCGGCCACCAGTCCTGCGACGTCGTCATCAGTGCAAAGACGTCTTTTTTCAGGGCATCCACGTCGAGTTTCTTGAATTCCTCAGCGTAGTTGAACGCCTCGCCCATAGGATTGGACAAGGAAGAATGCTGGTGGAGGACCTTCAGGTTCAACTGGTTCGGCCACCAGTCTCGATTGGTCAGGTCCCCAGCGGGCATGTGTGTACCTTTTGGAGTCCCGTGCACTACGGGACACTCACCTTTTTTTTCGAGATCCGTTTCGAGCATGTCTCTCTCCAATCGTGGCTACGCTGATCCGAAATTTCCGTACGGACGGCCGACCCATCCTCCCCAGATACCTAGTGCTTCTACGGTGGCTTGGACTTGCCCCGGTCACGTAGCGAGTGGTGAGCGGGAACGGATGAACTCGCGCGGCGAGCGCATGCCGAGCCCGGAGTGGGGAAGCGATTCGTGGTAATCCTCAAACCAGGACGGAAGCTGGCGCAAAACGCCGACGGCTTCGAGCCGGACGTTTCGAACGAAGATTGTCGCGCTTGAACGTCTTCACGAATGAATCGGCCAGCCCGTTCGATTCTGGGCTTCGCAGTGGCGTGAAGCACGGCAGGCCGAGGAGGATCGCAAAGTCGATCGCTTCGAGGCGGTGAAGCAGCTGCCGTTGGCTCGATTGACTCGAGCATCAAGATCGCGAACCGTCTCACCATTGATTCCGCCGGTGTCGCGGCCCAGCAGATCACCTCACGATCGCAAGCGTCGAGCGCGAAGACTGGCGGACGAGGTCGCGTTCCAGCAGCCGATCTCGAAGGCGTCGCAACACAGAGGATCGGAGGATCCACTTCCATCATCTTCTTACCAAGACCGCGTTCGCGCACGCGGCGCTTGAGCTCGCGCCACGTGCGAGACCGACATGCCTGGCCGGCGAGACTCTCGTATCAGGCGCAGTTTCTCGTCGACGGAGTATCGTCGCCGGCGTTCGACCGACGCGATCATCTCGAACCGATGAGTATTCGACATGTCGCCATACGCGTAGGCTTACGCCGATGCTCTCAAGCTATGCCGCATGTTCGGTCGAAACGGGGGCTGGTCCATCGGGGACGCTGTAGGCCGTATCCCCCAATTCCACGTCCCCGGTTCCACAGTTACGCTTGCTCGCACGACCTGATAACGTGAGGAGAGGTGGCCCAGAGCGCATAGGCAAGGCGTTGCAGCCGGCGCTCCTCGAGGAGAAGACTTAGAACGAAAATGAAGAGTTTTTACTTACGTTTGTTCCTTGCCGCGATGATCTTCGCGGTTTTCCCGTTGCCGGCCAAGGCGCAAGTCTCAGTCGGAGTGTTGATCAGCGTCGGCTATGCGCCGCCCGCGATCCCTTACTACCAGCAACCGTACGTTCCTGGCCCCAACTATGTTTGGATGCCCGGCTACTGGGCGTGGAGTGATTATGGTTACTTTTGGGTTCCCGGGACGTGGACCTATGCGCCGCAGCCCGGGTATCTTTGGACTCCGGGATACTGGGGTTGGAACGATGGCAACTACGGCTGGAATGAAGGCTACTGGAGCACATCAGTTGGCTATTACGGCGGCGTGAACTACGGCTGCGGATACTACGGTAACGGGTACGATGGCGGCCGATGGTCCGGCAACAGTTTCCGATACAACAGCTACGTGACCCGTGTCCGTGGCGGTTTCAGAGGCAACGTTTACATCGATCGTAACGTATACGTCAACAATGCGGTGATGCGCGTCGGCTACAACGGCGGTCGGAACGGACTTCGGACACAGCCGACCCAACAGCAGTTGGCCGTTGGGAGATCGCACCACTTCGGGATGACGGCCGCGCAACGACAGCACGTTCAAGTTGCCGGGCAGGATCGCTCCATGCTTGCAAGGGTCAATCATGACCACCCGGCGGTGACGGCTGTCGCCCGTCCGTATACTACGAGCAATCGTCCCGCGGGCTTCGCCGCGGTGAGGCCGAGCGATCGGGTGAGCTCGCAATCAAACGTCTCTCATGCGACCGCAGCGCATCATGCTCCGGCAGTACACGCAGCCGCAGGTCATGCTCCGGCAGTGCACGCGGCCGCGGTGCATCGTGCTCCGGCAGCCCATGCGGCCGCGGTGCATCGTGCTCCGGCAGCGCACGCGGCCGCGGCGCATCATGCTCCGGCAGCGCATGCGGCCGAGGTGCATCGTGCTCCGGTAGCGCACGCTGCTCCGGCGTACCATGCTCCGGTAGCGCGCGCCGCTCCGGCGTATCATGCTCCGGTAGCGCACGCTGCTCCGGCGTACCATGCTCCGGTAGCGCACGCCGCTCCGGCGTATCATGCTCCGGCAGTGCACGCCGTTCCGATGGCGTATCATGCTCCTGCAGCTCGCGCTGCTCCGGCCGGCCGCGCCGCTCGGGCGGCTCACGCTGCCCCAGCGCACGCAGCAGACGACAGACAGCGCTAGCCGTGGTGGGAGAGGGGGCGTCAGCGCCCCCTCTCCACCACCTCGGTATAGCCGACGCTTCATCGTCGCCGGCCATGAAATGCTAACCAGAGTTTCCGCTTGGCCTCGTCGGCCGGCGCGCGGCTCAGGCTGTGAAGGCGACGATCTCGCTTGCGTCACGGTGGCTCGTCCAGCACATCGCACCGTCGAACGTGAGCGCTCGAGCGTCGAACGGAATCGACGCGATCCGTGTTGCGGTGGGCGCGCTCTCGCGAAGATCGATCCGTGCGAGCACGAGGTTCTCGAGTTCGGCATCACCGGAGATCATGAACGAATCGCCGCTCGGTCCGAACCCGAACCCGGCGCAGCGGGTCGGCAGGGCTATCTCACGTTGGACGTTCGCGCCTGGGTCGATCACGAGGATACGCCGATTTCCTTGCTGGCAAAGATAGATTGTCTTGCCGTCGGTCGCGAGGTGCGAGCCGGCGAAATCAGGGCATGCGGTTTTGCTCGACGGATCGAACCCCTTGCCCGGCGTGCATCGATACAGGTATCGATCGTCGTCTCCATCGGAGACCACGACGGATAAACTGCCGTCGAACGAGGCCATGCCGTAGGGCCTACCCGGCGCCGCGATCTGTTCTGCGACGGACCACGTCCGCGGATCGACCGCGTACAACGTGTTAGTGTCCCACGACCCGACCCAGAGTCGGCCGCCATGAAAGGCGAGTGGTTGCGGCCTCGCGCCCGGAGACGGGCGGCGCTGCACTTCTTTGACCGTCAGCATACGAGTCGGAAGAGGCGGGCCGGCTCCGAACGGTTGCGGAGGCTGCGTCGCCTTACCGGCACATCCTAATTTCCGCGAGCGTTGTGGGGCTAGCTTGCTTGTGGCGCGAATGGCCCGGCAAATGGAGAAGAGGAGTCGAGGAAGATGGGCGCCGGCCTTAGCGGCCGGTGCGGTACTTTGCGCCGTCGCCGCGTGGGTGCCTTTGAACGCCCAAACGGGCGACAAAGCGGCGGCCATGCGGCACTATGTTGCCGGAGCCAACGCGGCTACCGCAGGCCGTCCGGACGATGCTCTGCGTGAGTATCAGGCGGGAGAAGCTGCCGATCCGACGTACGCGCTCAACTATTTCGCATCGGCGGATCTCGAGGTTCTCAAGCGAGACTTTCCGGCCGCGCAAGCCGAGCTGCAACGCTTGGTCGCGCTCAGTCCGCGCACGCCGTACGCCCATTACTATCTCGCCCTAGTGCTCGAGACGCAGCAACAACATCAGCTTGCCCTGAAAAATCTCGACGCCGAATTGCAGATCAATCCGACGTATGTTCCGGCCCAGCGGGCTCGCAGCCAAGTGCTGGCTAAACTCGGCGCGACGACGGCGCAGAAGTCGGCTCCGAAGCCGGCCGTCCCGAACTTCCCCGTGCCGACGCCGCAGCGAACGCCGACCGTCGTCCTGACGGCGTCGCCTGCTCCTACGCCGGCTCCTACGCCGTTCGTTCTCACGCCCGCAATGACCGAGAACGCGAAGGGCTATCTCCTCGACCTCTCCCGGGAAGTCGCGTTCACGCAGGCGCTCTCGCCGGCAGGGCCCGCTCAGGATCCGCAGACGGTCGAGCGGGCGATCAAGGACAACGAGGGGCGTCGCGGCTCGTACGACGCGCTGCTGTCGAACGGAGCGGCCGCGCTAACCGCGGGCCGCCCGCATCTCGCCCGTGAGGCCTTCGCGTCTGGGAGTCAAAAGCAGCCCACCGAGTGGCGCGCTCCCTATCTGGAGGGATTGGCGGCCCAAGCGGACGACGATTTGCCTGCGGCCCGCGCGCTGTTCGTCGCTGCCGCGCAGCGGTCGACTCGTCCAGAGATCCTCACCAGCCTCGCGCTTGTCGACGTGCGACTCAACGACGTGGCGCGCGCGACGGTCGAAGCGCAACAAGCTGCCGCACTCGATGCGGCGTATCAACCCGCGCAGTTCGCTGCCGGATTGCTCGAGCTCGCAAATGGCGACGCCGCCACGGCGGCCCGCAGGCTTCAGGCGGGCGCTGCGCTCGGCCACACTCCCGATCGAACGCAGTCCTTCCTCGACATCGCCCAGCGTGCCGCAGGAATGACGCCGGGCGCGGCCTCTGCGCCGTCACCTGTCGCGGTGGCAAGTCCGGTCGTACTCGTAACGCCGCACGCCCCGCCAACTCCGCTCGTGCTGGTGACGCCGTACACGCCGTCACGCGTGCGTCCGACGTCGGAGCCGACGCCGCCGGCGCAGCGTCCGGTTAGCGTCACGCTCGCGCCTCCGCCGCCTCCGACACAGCAGCCGCCGCCGACGCCACTACCGACGCAGCCGCCGACGCCTCAGCCCACGCCTCCGCCGACGCCTCAGCCCACGCAGCCGCTGACCCCTCAGCCCACGCCACCGCCGACACCTCAGCCCACCCAGCCGCCGACGCCGGTTCCCACAGCGCGCCCGACGCCGGTCCCCACGCCACGCCCGACGCCGGCTCCCACGCTGCGCCCGACGCCGCCTCCCACGCCGCGCCCGACGCCGCCTCCCACGCCGCCGCCCACGCCACGCCCGACGTTGGAGCCGGCTGCGAACGCGGAGCGTTCGTCCGCCGTCACGGCGCAGACCTCGGCGGAATCCGTACCTGCGCACACCGCGCCGCGGCACCGCTACCACGCGGCAAAGCATGCAGGGCCGCAACCGCGGATCGTTCTGTTATCGCTGCTGCCCGCGGAGATCGCGCCTCGTCAAAGCGCGACGTTGTGCGTCTCTGCAGTCCACGCGGGCTACCTTCACGTGGTCGGAATAGGCGACGTATCACCGACTCGGACGACCTGCCGCACCGTCCGCCCGGCGGAAAGCACCACGTACGTCGTGCAAGCCGTAAATAAAGCGGGAAGCACGACGCGCACGATCACCCTGACGGTGCGAACGCTCTTAAATCCGGTTAGAGAACGCCCGCTGCCTTCAACCCCACGCGAATAGCGCGCTAGCCGCGACGACGGCGGCCCGGCGACCGGCTCCAGCATGAGCGCAGGGTTCGACTGCGAAGTCAGATGGTGACGCCCCGGCTTTATTGCCCGACAGCTTGGTGAAGAAAACCAAGCGATATCCGCGGAACGAAGGCGATGACGAGCAGCGCTAGGACGAGCGCGCCGAGGTAGGGCAGCATTGGGCGAACGGCCTCGTCCGGATTTGCCTTGCCGATCGCGCAAGCACCGTAGTAACCGACGCCGAGTGGGGGCGAGAAGAGCCCGACGCCCATCGCGAGCACCGCGACGATGGCGTAGTGGACCTCGTTGATGCCCGCGGCTTG
>JBKQHO010000044.1:0-28807 GCA_052267165.1 Vulcanimicrobiaceae bacterium
TGTCGGCGCCGCGTTAAGACGGACCCGGTTCCGCCGCGTTAAGACGGACCCTCCTGGGCGGGAGGTTTGCGAGGTGGGGCCGGGGTTCCTCGGGCCTTGCCGCGCAGGCGATAGCTCTCGCCCTTGAAGCTGAGGACGTGGCTATGATGGAGGAGACGGTCGAGCAGTGCCGCGGCGAGCGTGGTGTCTGGGAAGATGTCGCCCCACTGACCGAAGCTCTTGTTGCTCGTGATGATCGTTGAGCGCCGTTCGTAGCGTTGACAGAGTAGCTGGAAGAACCATGTGGCAGCAGCTTTGTCAAACTCTAAGTAACCGATTTCGTCAATGATGAGTACGGGAACATTGCTAAGATGCCGCTGCTTGTGACCCGGAATGCCATCGAGTTGTGCAACGCGAATCTGATCGAGCAGGTCTTGTGCGGTGATGAAGTAAACGCGATGACCCGCTTGCAGCGCTTTCATGCCGATCCCAATAGCCACATGCGTCTTACCGACCCCTGGTGGGCCTAAAAGCCCGATTGTCTCCGCGCGCTCGACGAAAGCCAGGGTCTGCAACTCGTTGATCACGCGGCGATCGAGTGATGGTTGGGCATCGAAGTCGAACGAGTCGAGTGTTTTCATCGTCGGGAAATGAGCGAGCTTCGTGCGGACACGCATGCTAATTTCCTGTCGAGCGGCAAGTTCATCCGCCAGCAGGTGGTCAAGGAATTCGAGTGTTGAGAACTCCCGTTCTGATGCTTCTCGCAAATGGCGATCAAGATTTTCCTTCGCGCTGTGCAGGCGCAATGTTGTTAGCGCTTCGATAACGCGCGCGGTCAGCAATTCACTCATGCCGCCACCTCATCATAGGCCGACAACGATCGGTGCTCAACATCGATGTCGGGCAGTGCAACCAGATTCGTGGCGTCGACGACGGGTACAGCGCCGAAGCGCTCACAGAGTCGAGAGAGCATGCCGCGCTTGAGAATCGTGAAGCTTAGCAAGGTTTCGAGCGCAGCGCTCACGAGCGGATCGCCATACTCGCCGGCGCGTTCGAGCACTTCCCGCAGAAGCGCAAGCGGAGCGTGGGGCGCCGCACGTTCGATTGCGTCGGCGTAAGATCGGCCTATTTCACCGAAGCGTTCTGCAACTGCATCGGCCAGGTCGGTGAATGCCTGATGTTTGGGACGTGGAGGCGGCGGAAGATGCATCGGATCTTGGACCAGCCGTTGGCCTGGCTTGGCGTAATCGTGAGCCGCAACGATCGCGCCGTCGACGATGAAGCGCAAGCCGCTTGGGCGAAACTGCACGGTTACGTTGCGACGCGGATACGACGACGGAATCGAATAGCGTACGCCCTCGATCGCGACGAGCGCATACGGGTCGGAGACGCGTGTTTCCTCGAGCACGATGTCGTACTCACGGACCGGATGTAACGCAGCTTGTTCGATCGTGAAACGATCGCATGGCCGCTCTCTGGTTACTCGGTGAACTCGCCGATTTGCGCGCTCTACGAGCCACTCAATGGCGCCGAGATTGAGTTCTTCAAGAGTCGAGATCTCGCGGCCGTCGAAGAACGCTTGGCGTAGGAACCGAACCATCCGTTCGACGCGGCCTTTTGTCTTTGGCCGCCTTGGGAAGTGTGCGATCGGGCGAAACCCCATCCCGACGGCGAATTCTTCGTACTTGGGATGCCACCTCACCGTACCGCCAGCGCGCGAATCGACGCCGGTCTTGAGATTGTCGATCAGTACTTCTTCGGCGACGCCGCCAAAGAAGCGAAACGCTTGCAGATGGCAGTCCAGCCACGTCAGCACCGTCATGTCAGTGGTGAAGCAAATGAACATCGCACGCGACCACGACAGCACACCTATGAACGCGTAGAGTTTGCGTTCGATCCCGCCGACACGGGTGAGGCCCATCTCGGCCCAGTCGACCTGCAGCTGCTGGCCAGGCTTGACGTAGAATCGCGCTTCCGCGACGGCAACGGGGCGCTGACGGTGAAGCGCCACGAAGTCTCTGACGACCGTGCAGCCACCGGGGTAGTCGCGTGCTTGCAACTCTTCGAAGATCCGCTGCGCGGTCCACTGTGACTTGACCGGTTCCTTCAGCCAACCGTGGACCAGCGCTTCATACGCCTTGAGTTTGCAACCCTTCTCCCGGCGGCGCTTCCCGGTGGGCGGCGACGAGCTCCGAAGAGCCCGACGGACGGCGTTGCGGCTGACGCCTTGCAACGCGGCGATCTTGCGAATGCTCAGCCCCTGCTGACGCAGTATATGAAAAGTCATCCAACGCTCCGAACGTTCGATGCGAGTCCCTCCAGGTTGACCATTGAGGGTAGTTACCAACGGTCTTCCCTGGGGGGACTCGCCACGCTTCCGGGCGTCCGGCCCGGCTCGGAGGTGGGAACGGCTTAAACGCGGCGGGGTGGGTTCGCCTTAGCCCGGCGGGGTGGGTTCGCCTTAACCCGGTGGGGGTGGGTTCACCTTAGCCCGGCGCCGACATGTCTGAACGAGCGGATCCTCTGCGCGGCTGTGATCAACGTGCGCCACCCACTCTCGCAGGCGAAACTGCCCCCCTTGTTGCGTTTGAAATCTCGACAGCAGCCCTCCATCGAAGGCACTGATCATCTTCAGCGCTTCTTGCGTATCCAAAGCGGATCCGAGCTGGCCAATCATGAATTCCGATATCAGCGAAATCAGCTCGTCGCGAGAACCTCTCAGGCCCTTGTCATAGAGTTCGCTAAAATCGATCCGCGATGTAGCCTGCGTGTCCGAGTCTAAAACAACGGGTAGCGACAGTTCGAAGGTGAACGGCCGCCGTGGTGCCACTTCATCGACACTGTAGAGGTAGGCCCGATCTGCGGCACCTCGAACCCGAACTTGGCTACCCACGAGTTCCTTAAAGTTTACTTGAAATGCCCTCGAGGCCTCGCTCGCCAACCGAGCTGCTCGTTCTCGATCTTTCGTAGGAAGGACGAGTAGGGCTCGCGCTCCCTTTTGGTCATACGGCGTGCGCTCCAGAGGACAGGCGGTCGCCCGATCAAACGCCACCACCGGGTCCACTTCTTCGATGGCGACGATCCTGGGATCGTCCGACTCGCCGTGCTGGAACGCCGCGCGCCCTTTCGGCCCAAGCTGTACGTAGTCACCGTGATATTCGGCAAGACCATCTTCGACTAGGTCTCGTAAGAGAACGAGCGTCTCCCGGTTTGAGAACCCAAAGTATGCCTGCAACGTGCGAACTCTCAAGTCGCCTGCTATTCGTAAGAGCCGCAAAACGAATTCAGTGACAAGGGGTACAGTCGTATCGTAGGCGACGGTCGCACGAATACGAAAGCGACGCGCCGGCAAACCAAGGGCGAGCCAGTCCACATATCGTGGTCCCGCCTCCGAACTAGGCGGTGCCGACGACACGTGACTCGGCTTGGACAGATTTTGCTGGAAGAATCCTGGATGCCAGGCCCGGCATACTTCGCATGTGCTTAAGCACCTGGGAGAGTGGATTTTCTGCCCAATCAGCCTCGAAGAACCGCGCCGCTCCCACAATAACCAGTCGCTCCATCGCTCGCGATAGGGCAACGTTCACACGGCGTCTTCGCGGAAAACCCAGCGTGCAAAGGCTCCGGGCTTGCGTTTGAGTGCCTCGACGAGGTGCCGATAGTCGATTCGGCGTGCACGGTGTTCGCCGGCGCGGCGAAGCGCTCGAGGACAGTCGAACACGCATTTGCCGCCGAGCCAGCATTCGACATGGTCGGTATATTCGCGCACCGTTATTCGGTGCCCGATAAGGCGGCTAGGCACAGTGTACAATGCGCCTTTGACCGTGAAAACGCCGTATCTACTGACACGGGCGGGCAACTCGTGGAACTCGGCGGTCCGGCGTGCCGGCAACGGGCGCAGCATCGCTCGCTCGACTGCGAGGCGCTTCTCCACACGCGTGTTGAGCCGCTGTACGATCATCTGCACGAACGCCTCGTACGTGGAGCGGTCATCGAAATCGCTATAGCCGCGTAAGAGCAGCGCTTGTCGCAGTGCCGTCTTGAGTGAGCCGTGGCGAGATTCGATGCTGCCGTTCTCATGCGATTCACCAGGATTGTTTCGACTGGGACGCATTCCGTAGTGCGCGCATAGCGACGAATAGCGTTCGGTCCACTCGCGCTTCTCGGGGTCAGCGAGATTCTTAAACGCGGCAGAAAGACTATCGGTGCGATGCTCCTCAGGCGCTCCGCCCAAGTTCCAGAGCGCGCTTTGCAGGCCGGTCGAGAGCGCTTGAAAACTCTCGCCGCCGTCGACGACGCTGCTCGACCGCCATCCGGAATGCGCGAGTGCAAACTGATAGAGCAGATGGGCGAACGGCTCGCCCGCGATCGTGACGCCGAGGCCGCCGGCGTCAGTAAAATCTGAGAGCCCTTGGCGACCCGGCGGATGTTCCTGCGCGAAGAAGACCTCACGCTCGCGACCGTGGACCGCGCGCCACTGGCGAATTCGGCGTTGAAGCGTCCGAAGCGTAGCCGGCCCGTATTCACCCGGACGGCGCCGCTGCAGTTCCTCCAGAAGCGTCACGGCGTTGAGCTGCGGGTTGGCCTGCAGCAGCGGCAAGAGTTCGGGCTCCCAGACCTCCGCGAGTGGATCCGGGCGCGTTCGCCACTGACGCTGAGGGCGTTGAGACGGGAGCGATTCTAGGGGGTCGAGTCGGCGGGCGCTGCGCTCGCTGATGCCCGCCTTCGCGGCAGCGCTGGCCTGACTGTGAGTTCGGCGCTCAGCCTTGTATTTGAGCACTTGGTGGTCGGTGATCCTTTTGCCGGGCATATCGCGCGCTTTCGACCCTGCGTCGGCGGCGCGCGGCCCGTCCCCCGGGCCGTCCGGCCTAGGCCCTCAACCGGCCAAGATAGTTGTCGTCAACCGGCCAAGATAATTGTCGCCGGCCACCGACTCGAAGTAACGAAAGCGGCTCGATGTCGGCACCAAAAATCTTGAGGAGACTTTCCGCAGCGTTGTTGACCGCCTCGTGGGACTGGCTTAGTAGTAGGGCGTTGTGCATGCCGCCCTCCGTAAGCGCATAGTGAACGAAGGATGCAATGAATCGGGTCTTACCTGTTCCTGGTGGACCTTGAAGCAAACCCACTGGACCCAACGACCAAAGTCTCTCGAAAGCCTCGCGTTGTGTAGCGCTGAGCTCGTAACGATCCAAGTCTCGCGCGGTCGGCGTTGCATCCGGAAACGACAACGGCTCCATGTCCGAGTCAAGCTTGAAGTAGTCCAGAAGCCTATGGATTACCGCCTCATTGTCGAGCACCCGTTTCACTGCTCGCCTGCGCCGCGACAGATTGTCCCAATCCTGACGGCTCTGCAACATAAGCTTAGCCCCAGCATAAAGGCGCACGTGCTCACGCATGCCCCGAATCGGTAGCTCGGTCGACGTCATCAGATCAACGTCAACGTCACCGATAATCCTGCCGTTGAACACTACCGACGTAGCCTGCCGGGCGTCAAGGTCGAGATCGGTCGAAGAGAAATCGCACGGAACCAAATGAACGCGGTGCGCAGGGTCCCACGATGGCCGGCCGGTGACGTGAATCTCCACGAGTTCTTCGTCCTCGACCTCGATCGTCGCGAGCCACAGTTTCGAAACGTCTATGACAGGCTTGGCGGTCTCCGTTTGCAATGACGGAGCTGGTTTAAGCTCCTGGACCGGAACGTGATGGATCTCATCGATCGGCGCAGCGGCCGCCCCTGCCCGTAGCGCGGAAAGTTGGGTTGCGATTTCGGGGCGCGCCCAGAGCCAGCCGAGATCCTCCGCGTCTGTTTGCAGCGCCGGATAAAGGCGAACGATGGACTCAAATGTTAGGATTCTCTCGGTCTCGGCCCAGTTGAGTGCTCCCACAGAAGCGGGGCGCACCATAACCGAAACTGGTGCCAGTTTGTCACGGCTAACCCTAATCTCAAGTTGTTCATCGAGGCCCACAACGTATAAAGTTGCGGCCGACTCATCGAGGACTACTGAAAAGAGTCCATCGTTTCCAAGAAACTGACGCTCGTCGTTTAGGTTTCGCACTCCTACCCGCATTACAGCGGATGGGACTTTCTCTCTGCGTTTACTCTCTTCGATAGCGGCAAGCATGGGGCGAATCGTAAGCCCGGCATCTTGGCCATCCGTGCAGCGAAGCGCCGCTGACAAGAGGCGCGACTCGCGCGTATCATCGCTTACCTCGGCGCCCGTCGCTGACAATACCTCTGAAAGGATCTTTGCGAGGCCGTATCGATCTCTCGTGTAGGGATCCGCATACCTTTGGGGAGCGTAAGCTGAGGTCGTGAGCTCCCCTTCGTCAGGAGCAGCGTAATCGGGAATGTCAATGAGAAGAGGCATCGTATTCCCATCGCTATCCCTTTCAACGAGAATGTTCGACGGCGATACGTCTCCATGAGTTTCTCGAGCTGAATGCAATTCTGAAATCGCATTGATAAGACCGAGACAGAAGCCGTAGGCGTTGTCGACATCGATGAGTTCCGAATAGCGACCTTCCAATGACTCAGCTGCGACAAACCGCGTAGCTATATAGAGATTGTTATTCCAGATGCCGTAGTCCACGACCTCAGGAGTCCACGCGGGACGGCGTGACTTTAGGTCATCCGCGGTTTGCAAAAAGCGACTTAGCTCTATCTTAGTCGCCAGCTCACGCGGCGCCGAAATCGCCCAAAGCTTGACCGCGACGCGCGTATCGCCTGTCCCAGATATCCAGGCCGTCGAGCGGCCGGTGCTGAGGGTCGCAGTCGCAGGATAGAGAAGAAAGGGAGCTGTGTCGCGCTCGTAGGCATCTAAGCTGATGTGAAGGTCAGGCTCGTTGCGTCTAATGGCTGCCACAAACGCGTCGTGCATAGTAACTGCACTATCAAAACGCTGCGACGGTTCCCAAGACAGCGCCTTTGCAAAGAAGTCGCGCAACCCAGCCGGTAGCCTTTGCCCGGCATCAAACTGCGCCGATGTCCAGTCCACGACTCCTTCGGCGGTTGCCGCGACTGCCTTACCGCTAAGGATTTCCCAAACGAGAGCTCCGACTAGAAACACATCCTGTTGAAAGGGCGTCCCGCGCTCGACACCTGATTCCTCGATGTCCTCCGGAAGTCGCGATGTAGCCGCAATGAGTCGCAGGCGAAGATCTCCGATTGTGTGTCGCTCCGGGAAGTGCGCGGCACCAAAAGCGGACAGGATCACGCGAGACTGACGCTCGTCGTACCACACGCTGTGAGACCCAAGGTCACGATGCGCGACAGTATCGCGATGCAGCTGCGCCACGCGCGAGATCAACATTGAAGCGATGGCGAACCGGCGGTCCAGGTCCGGGGACCGTTTCACAAGGTATTCGTTAATTCGGCGCATCGTGCGACGAAGCTGGAACAGTTCCCAGTAGTGCATCTGAAAATCATTGTCGCGACTCTGCGACTGCATAACCGCATCGTCGTAGAGCTGCGGATCGATTTTGAGAAGATAGCCTAAGACGGCGTGCTCTCGACCGGCTATGCTCTTGCGATCGGCAGCGACCGACGCTTGTGTCGGTAGGGCCTCAAAGTCCCAGTATCGCAGCAACGCTTGGTAGCTCGGATTATCGATGTGATCGCAGACAAACTCCTGGTAGACGCCACGCGGATGCTCGAACACGGGGTCGCCAACGGGCCGATACTGATCGAAAATGACTTCTCGAGGCGTGAAGCGCTCGGGGCCACGGAAAAAGCGTCTTAGAATCTGCTGCGGAGTACCTTCGGTTAAGGGGCGGAATCGCGCCCAGGTCTCGCTGCGGCGGAAGCGTTTATCGTAGGCGTCCTGACTCCTCAAGAGCTTGATGAACTCCTGGAGCGATACTACACCGTTGGCAAAGTCGGCAGGCTCAAGTCGAGAGAAATCACAGCTCGGATTTGTGAAGACAACAAAATGCTCCACCCAAGGAATGTGGCCGAGTTCACGGGCTTCGTTTTCCAGAAGTGTTTTGAGGCGCCTCGCGTTCATCGCGAGTTTTGTGGCCGGCGATGGCTCCCGTTGCCTGCCATTCTGGTACCACACGCCTTCTCGGCTTTCGACGGTGCCCAGCCAATCCTTAAGGTCGACTATAATGATGCGATCGTGCGTAATAAACACCAAGTCGATTTCCCGCGGTTTGTCACGCCCACCAGATCTCATCATGAGGTTGGCAAAGCCAAACCACTGCTGCGGAAGTTGGTCCTGGAGCGCGCCAATTCCGAGCGATTCTCGGGGTTGTATTCCGTCAGGATCTAAGCGAGTGATTTGCATTCAACGATGCTTCCGCTTGCGATTGCGAAGGTTGCGTCTGATCCAAAATGTCACGAGTAACTCTCACCTAGCGACGGTCTCCGAAGCACTGAGAACAGCAGAGGGACTAGAATGACACTGATACGTGGTATTCCAACCACGGCTCAAGCCACTTATAACGCGGCAAGTTGTCGATCGGCTCGACATAGGACCACGCCGCGATGATCCGATCTTTCTTAAGCGTCCCTAGTGTGGATTCGAGCCAATCGCGCGAGCGCTGGGGATTCTTCCCGCGGTCGATCTCTGTCGCCGTTTCTACGAAAAGGTCTCGCACGCGGCGCACGATTTGGCCCGTGCGCTTTGCCTCGGCGCGGCGCTGCACGAAATAACGCGCCAAGAGCTTAGCGGGGGCCTCGCGTTTTGCATCGAGCTCAAGAATCCGGCGGTTCGCGAGGACGTGGTCATCCTTCCACCGCTCGAACCACGTGCCGAGTTCGTAGCGAATCGAATGGACGCGCTTTGACGGCTCTTCGAGCGTATAGCGCTGAACGTTGAGTACACGGTCCCAGTCGCGCAACCGCTTTCGTTTGCCGAAGCGGATTGGCTCCAGGGCGACGTACAGCGAGTCGAGCTTTTGAATCGCCTCGATTACGGCCTCACGCGCTTCAACGTGGTGGCCGGCCGCATAGGTCTTCGAGCCGACACCGCCCTTCTGTTTCTTTACGAGTCCGCGCGCGTCTAGAATGGCGTCGATTTCGAGCTCGAAGTAGCCATCGAGATCCTGCGGATTCTCGATCGCGTTGGAAACCAGAATGTCGAGGACGTCTTCGACGACGGCTGACATGCGCGCGGCCGCCGAACGAACCTCCGCGAGTTCTGCCGACGTGATCGGGACCATCGTGGGCTGCCGGCCAAGCGGACGCATTTCGACCTCAGCGAAATGAGTCTCTTCACTGTGAGTGATCGCGACGCCGCGCTCGGTGTCGTACAGCGCGTCGGTTCGCGCGTGCAACACGAACGACGAGACGCCGCGGCGCTCGATGCCGGCGACGGCCGCGTAATCGTCGCCGACGACCGGCGGCGGAAGCGACTGCTGACGCTTCGACGGCTCGTATCGCATCTCGACGGAGGCCGGCGGCGCCGGCCACTCGGCGCTGACCATCGCGCTGAACTGCGAGAGTTCCCGCGTTCCGCGATCAATGACGGTCTCTTCAAACAGGCCGAGCTCTTCGGGCTGCTTCGTGAACCAATCCCGCGTTCGATCGAGGTATTCGCCGATCGTCGGCACGTCTGGAGCCTCAAGTACGATCTCCCCGCCGTACGGACGCGGAATGCGCACCGTGCGGATGGGGACGGCTCGGCCGGGCCGGACGCCATTCGTCGGCCGGGGAGACTTCGCGGCGCTCGCTCCGGCCTTCGTCCGCGACGCCTTCGTCATCCCCACCCGCGTATTGCCAGCATGGCGTCCAATTCAGTCAGCAGCCGCCGCCTCCTCGACGGCGAGCAGGCGAGCGGCGGCGTATCAGCCTCCAGCACGGAATGCGCGCGCAGCGCCAAGGACCGCCCGGGCGTCGTCTTCGGTGCCTTCGGCGAGGAGTCGGATCGGCGAGCGGTCCTCGAGCTCGGGATTCAACCCGGTAAACCAGGCCTGGACGACGCGGGGGTGGTCGCCCTCGCGAAGCGTCAGCGCTACGACGTACGCCCTGCGAAGCCGTTCGTCGGCGCCCTTGTAGGGATCCGAACCCGTGATCCAACGGTCGATGGCCCGTACGTCTTTCACGCCGGCAAGGTAGGCGGTGAGCTTCTTACCGAGAGTCCCGCTCAGATCGCGGACCAGATGGGCAAAGGAAGCTGCCGTGGCCGCGCGGTGGGCGGCGAGTTCTGGGCGGACTGGCGTTTCGAGGGGCATCAACTGTTCGCCATCTTTTGAAGCCGCATCGACGAATCCCTGCTAATTCACATCGAAATAGCGCGCTAACTGCAAGGTTGCGCCGGGGCTAGTTGCTTGCTCGGTGAGAGAACCAATTACCTCCGGCGCATTGTCACGCCAGCGTAAGGAGCACATGTCGTAGGCGAACAAATTTTCGCCACGACATATTGTGCTGGACCGCGACCTTTGTGTATTCTCTGACCAACGGCTCGCATGGCAATCCTGCACACGAGAGCGTGTGAAGTTCCTGTACTAGAGAAGCCGGACCCAGAGGGAGCTGATGCCGGCGAATCTTGCGAAGAAGGACACCGCAGCACATCTCATCCCCGGCGCGATCGCGGGGAGCCTTATCTTCACGGCCGGCCTTTCCGCGACCACGCAGTACCTCGCGTGGTCGTACCGGTTCGCCCAGACTCTTGGAGCCCCGTGGCTGCGCCGAACGGGACTGCCCTACGGCGAGAAGGTCTACGCCCCATGGGCGTGCCTCGTGTGGCTGAGCCGAGCCGACGCTCGCTGCTGGGCCCGCTCCCTGCGACGGACGCCGTGCGATCCGGCGACGCTCGCTGCCCTCCGGCAAGCCCACGGGTTGCTCCTCGGGAGCGTGCTCGCGGCCGCGGTCGTGGGTGTCGTCGTCGCCACCATCGCCGCGATCGTCCTGGAAGGCCGACGCGCGCGCCGTCTCCTCCGCGCTCCGGACGTCGACCCCGAAATCCGTCCCGGATTCGCCATCGAGGTCGGCATGTCGACCGGGAAGCTCATGGATCTCGGCCACGGCGCGGCCGTCAGCCCGAAGACCGCGCTGCGCCTCGAGGGCGACGACGCGGCGAAGAACATCGCGATCTACGGCGGCATCGGTTCCGGCAAGACGACGCGCGCAATCAACCGATACGCGAGCCAGTCTCTCGGACAGAACTGCGGCATGCTCGCCTTCGACGTCAAAGGCGACTACTTCCAAACGCTCGAGGCGCTCGCGCGCGGTTCGCGGCGGAAGATGACGACGATCGGCGTCGGCGCGCTTCCGATGAACCTCCTCGAGGGGCTGACCCCTGAGGTCGCCGCGTCATTCCTCAAATCGGCACTCATCCTCGCGGCCGGTAGTGGCGACAAGTTCTGGATCGAGACGGCAACGGAGCTCTCGCGCAACGTACTTGGCGTGTTGAGCTTCTTTCCCGAGCACTATTCGCTCAACGGCCTCTACCGCTGGCTATTCGATCCCGACTTCCATGAAGAGATGGTCCACGCGGTCGAACGCCGCGCGCTGCAGCTCAACGACGCCCACATGAAGGACGAGTTACGCCGGCTCAAAGCGTACTTCGACTACGAGGCGACCATCTTCGACAAGTTCGACGATAAGGTAAAATCGAACGTGCTCGCGCAGGCCTCCGAAATTCTGTCGCCGTTCGCGCAGCCAGAGCTCGTCGACGCGTTCTGCACGCAGTCTCCCGAGTGCGTTCAGATGGAAGGCCTCCTGGACGGCGCCGTGTTCCTGGTGAACCTGCCTCTCGCGGAGTTCGGCCTCGGCGCGAAGACGGCGTATACATTCGTCAAGCTGCGATTCTTCAATCTCATGCAAGCTCGCCGCCGCCGGCCGGAGTGGAACCAGGATCGGACCATCGTCTTTCTATGCGACGAGTATCAGGAAATCGTCAGCTGCTCGAAGACCGGTCTGAGCGACTTGAACTTCTGGGACAAATCGCGCTCGAGCGGCTGCGTCGGAATCATCTCGGCGCAGGGCGTCAGTTCATTCTACGCGGCGATCGGCGAGCACGACCTCGCGAACGCGCTCCTCCAAAACTTCCGGCAGACGATATGCTTCCGAACGGAAGACGAAGCGACGATTAACCGGATAACTCGCCTGCTCGGCCAGATCGAAGTCGAACGCGAATCCGAATCGCGGCAGAAGTCGCGTTCAACGAGGGCAGGCCTCAACGGCGGCGCCTCGCGCAGCTCGTCACGGACGTCGTCGCTCTCTCGGGCGCTACAAAGCGTGATCAACCCGCAAGTGTTTCGCCTGCTCGAACCGGACGAGGCGATAGCAACCCTAACGATCGGCGGCGCGGCATTCGACGACGTCGTCAAGATGCCGGCGGTGTTCGTATGACTGTCGCCGCGCGAACCATGCTCGAAGTAGAAGAAGAAGCGCGACGTCGTCGACGTGAGGAGCTCATCCGGGTTCTTGGGACGACGATCGGCGGCGCGCTCGCGGATCCGAACGTCGTCGAGGTCATGGTTAACGAAGACGGCGCCGTCTGGATCGACGAGCTCGTCGGCGGAATGCATGAGACCGACATACGGATGGCGGCGATCGAGGTCGAGGACGTCATAACGACCATCGCTTCCGCTCTCGGGAAGTGCATCGACCGCCGTAACCCGTCCCTCCAGGGCGAATTGCCGCTCGACGGCAGTCGCGTGCAAGCATTCATGCCGCCCGCGACCGAGACGGCGCCGGCGCTCGTGATACGGAAGAAGGCCACGCGCATCTTCACGCTCGCAGACTACGTCGCCGGCGGGATGCTGGCGCCATCGCATGCCGCGCGGCTCGAGGCCGCGGTGCGCGAGCGGCAAGTCGTGCTGATCGTCGGCGGTACCGGTTCGGGAAAAACGACCCTCGTGAACGCGCTGCTCGCCGCTACTGCCGAAGCGACGCCGCGCGACCGGCTCGTCATCATCGAGGACACGCGCGAACTTCAGAGCCCATCGCGGAATAAAGTCCATCTCATCAAGTCGGAGACGCGCAGTTACACGCAGCTGCTCAAGGAATCGCTACGCACTCGCCCCGACCGTCTGGTGTTCGGCGAGTTGCGCGACGAGGCGGCTTTCGACTTCCTCATGGCCCTCAACACGGGCCACCGCGGCAGCTTCTCAACGATCCACGCGAACAGCGCGCGCGACGCCCTCTCCCGGCTCGAGGATCTTGTGCGGGTCGCGGGCCATCCGGCGGTTCCCTCGACGATCGCCCGCGCGATAGACGTGCTCGTGTTCATTGAACGCACGGGCGACACCCGACGCGTCACGGAGGTCGCGTCTACCCGCGGGCTCAGCCCCGCAGGCACCTATGAGCTTGAGTACGTTGAGCCCGTAAACCCCATGCCACTTCCACGCCCATGAGGTACCGCATGTCACGTAGATCCACCATCGCTACCCTTGCTGCTACGCTCCTTGCCCTGACGACGCTGCCGGCTGCGGCCGCCACGACGGGCGGTGCGGGGAGTTGGAACTTCGTCGCCCCGATCACGAATCTCGGCCTTGCGCTCGAAGCTATCGCCGGGTCGATCGTCATCATCGCGCTTGTCGTCATCATCGGCCAGCATCTGATGCATCGCGAAGACTGGGGCGGAATGTTCCGCAACGTCGTCTTCGTCTTGATCGGCGGCGCGATCATCATCGCCGCCGGCAACTTCATTACGAACGCCGGCGTCACGGGTTCGCTGTTCTAATCGGTGGCAAGCTCGGGCATCGAAGAACCGCGCAAGCTCCCGATCCACCAGTCACTCGTTCGCGATAACTTGCTCGCGGGGGGCGAACGTAATCTCGTCATCCTTGCGGCCGGGATCGGCGCATTACCGATGGCAACCGGGCGCCTGCGGTTGCTCCTCGCGGGGCTGGCGTTCTGGCTCGTCGCTTTGGTCGTTCTGCGCTTCCTGGCCAAACATGACCCACGTATGAGCGAGGCGATCTCGCGGCACTTCAACTTCCAAGCCTACTACCCGGCGTTACCGTCGTTCGTCGCGCTCAACAGCAAAGGCAGAAGACACCAGCGATGATTCAAGGAGCGAATCCTCTCGTCCTAACCGCGAGCCTGCTCGTGGTCGGTGCGGCGATCTTCGTCGCGATCGTCGAGATCCAGAACTCGCGGCGATTGTATTCGCTTCGGGCCGGAACTCGCAACCCGCGCAAGGGCGTGGCGGATCTCCTCGTCTACGCGAACCTGATCGGTCCCGGCATCATCCTCAATAAAGACGGTGCGTTGATGGCGGGCTGGAAACTCCGTGGAGAGGACCCGGGAACGAAGAGCGCCGCGGAGCTCGCGCAGCGAGTCGCCTACCTCAACCAAGCCTTCGTTCAGCGCGACGCCGGCTGGATGTTCCACTACGACAAGATCCGCGTACCCGCGAAACCGACCACGGAGCAAGCGTACTTCCGAACCGCGACCGAGCGCGTGTTGAACGAATCTCGCCGCGCGGCCGCCGCTCGGGACGGGGCACGCTTCGAGAGCCGTGACGTGCTCGTCGTCACCTATCTTTCGCCAGCCGACCTCGAGGTACGCGCAGGCAATTGGCTGTTCACGAACCGCAAGGTGCGCGACTACGACCTCGAACCGATCGTCGCAGCGTTCGAACAGGGTCTCGCGCAGATCGAAGACGCATTGCGGCCGATCGCACTTGACCTCGAGCGCCTCACGGCACACGAGGTCGTCGACGAGCGAGGCTCGACGTATCTTCGGGACGAGCTACTCGAGCATTTGAACTTCTGCATCCACGGCGTAGAGGAGCCGATCAACGTTCCGCGGCCGCCGCTGCAACTCAATGAGTTCCTCGCCACGCGCGACCTCTTCGGTGGTTTCAAGCCGCGCATAGGGGAGAAGCACCTCCGTACGATCACGATCTCCGGCTTTCCCCACGAGTCCTGGCCGACGATGCTCGACACGATCGCGGCGCTCGGCATTCCGCATCGCTTCTCTTCGCGCGCTATCGTCGAAGACACGCACAAAGCTCGGGAGATCCTCCGGCGTAGCTTCGCGGATTGGTTTGGCCGGCGGACCGGGATGGCAGCGAAGATTCTGACCGAGGGTCCGCGCCGCGTCAACCGGGACGCCGATGACATGGTGGACGACGTAGAAGAAGCGCAGCGGTCACTCGACCGCGGGCTCGTCAAGTACGTGTGGTATTCGGGATCGGTCGTGCTCATGGACGAGGACGAACGGCGCGTCGATGCGCGGGCGCAGGAGATGCAGCAGGCGCTACGCCGCGCGGGATTCCCTAGCCGAATCGAAGGGTGGCTCGCAGTCGACGCGTTTCTCGGCACGCTGCCGGGAGACGGCTATCACAATGTTCGCAAGTACACACTCCACACGCTGAACCTCGGAGACCTCTTACCGACGACGAGCGTCTGGGGCGGCCGACGTGAGCTGACCTGCAGCATGTGTCCGCCCGCCGTTGAGCCCGTGGCGTACGTGAAGACACGCTCGAGCGACTACTTCGCGCTCGACACTCACGCAGACGACGTCATGCACGCCTTTGTCGGCGGGCCGACCGGCAACGGAAAGACGAGCCTCGTCAACTTCATGATGGCGAATTTCGTCAAGCGTCCGACCGATCAGGTCTTTGGGATCGACTACCAGTACGGCCAGCACCGGACGTGTGAAATGCTCGGCGGCGATCACTACGACGTCAACGGCGACGGTTCGGGACCGCAGCTATGTCCGCTCAAAGACATCCACGAGCCGGATGAGCGCCGCTGGGCTGTCGACTGGATCGAAACGTTGGTCGCGCTGAACGGAGAAGCGGTAACGCCCGAGGAGCACGAGCGGATCGCGCGCGCGATGGACCTACTCGCGCTCTCGCCGAACCGCTCCCTCACGACGTTTGCACAGAAATTGTCCGATCCCGAGGGACGGCTGCGCACGGCCCTGAGGCAGTACACGCTCGGGGGCACGCTCGGGGCTCTGCTCGACGGCGAACGCGACACACTGCGCGAGAGCCGCTTCCAGGTCTACGAGCTCTCACATATCATGCAGCTGAAGGAGAAGGCAGTCGTGCCGGTCTTGCTGCTGCTCTTCCATCGGATCGAACAGCGCCTCACTGGCGCGCGCACGCTCATCGCGCTTGAGGAGGCGTGGCTCTACCTGAGCCACCCGGTCTTCGCGCCGCGCCTCCGCGAATGGCTGAAGACGCTTCGTAAAATGCACGCCGGCGTCGTCTTCGTTACGCAACAGCTCAGCGACGTCTTTGCATCACCGCTTTGCGACCCGATCCTCGAGAGCTGCAAGACGAAGATCTTGCTGCCCAACGTGGAGGCTGACGGTGCGACCAAGGAGTTCTATCGTCGCGTCGGTCTCTCAGACCATCAAATCGCGATGCTCTCGACCGCACTCCCGAAGCGGGAGTATTGGTTTCAGGGCCCCGACGGCTGCGCGATGATCGACCTCGCGCTGACACCGGAAGAACTTGCCGTCGTCGGTGCCGGCGGTCCGGACGACGTGCGCCTGACTCGTTCCCTAAGTCTGAAGCACAGAGACGACTTCCCGGCCCGAATATTCGAGATCAACGGTCTCGACGATGCGGCTCGCCGGTGGCGCGATCTTTCAGGACGCGAGTTGCCGACGGATCGCAAGGAACTCGCGATAGCATGACACTCTTACGCTTTCTTATCGCCGCGGCATCACTCGCATCGGCTGCGATGCTCACCGGTTGCCCCGGGAAATCGAGCCAGTCTAACGCCGCCCCGCACGACGCGGCCTACTACAATGCGCATCCTCAGGAACGTCAAGCGACGCTGGAGCGTTGTGGGAAGCTCGACCAATCGGCGCAGGCATCGGATGAAGACTGCAAGGCAGCCCTCTACTCCAGTCTCTACGGACCGTCGCAGCTCCGGCCGACCGCCACGCCTTGATAGGGAGATTCCGTCCATGAAGCATCGTTCTCTTCTGGGACTCGCGCTGGTTTGCATCCTCTTTGCAAGCACCCAGAACACAGCCGAGGCGCAGTGGCTCGTCCACGATCCTATCAACAATGTCACGCTCATCGATCAGAAGCTGAACCAAATGAAGCAGATCGCGAATGAGGTGCAGCAGATTCAATACCAGCTTCGCAACCTCACGCCTTACAGCACCAACTGGTCGAGTCTCCTGTCCGAAGTTACAGCCCTGCGGGCTCAGATACTTCGCAACGCCCCAACGATCGACAACGCGAACGCTCAGCTTTCGCAGATGACAAACGAAGTGGCGACGTTGCAGCAGCTCCAGTCGATGAGCAACGGTTCTCAGGGTTCGATGCAAGTCGCCCAAACGACGAATTCGCTTGTGGCAACACTGATCGGACAGGTACAGAAGCAGCGAGCCCTGACGATAAGCACTATTCGAGAAGAAGAGCAAAACAAAGCGGCGGCTTATGCGGCGCTGTACGGGCCCTCTCAGTTGGCGAAGTAATGCGGCTCGCACCTCTGAAATATTTCTGCGGAGCGATCGGGGTAACGCTTGCGCTGTCCTCCGTTCCGGCCGCGGCGGGGACACTGGAAGGCATTCGCGCCCAGTTCGATGCGGAGACGATCGGCTGGACGAGTCGAGCGCTCGCTGTTGCACGCGATATCTTTGTCGCAATCGTTGGCACTGAGCTCGTATGGAGTCTCATCGAGATATTCCTCGGCACCCGCGAGCTCGAATCGTTCATTTCGTCAATCACGCGCCGGATAATCTGGGTCGGCGCAGCGCTTACGATCTTCACCGTCGCACCGGGCGTCATCAATGGCGTTCTGTTTGATTTCTCGAACATCGGAGCTTATATCACCGGCTTCAGTTTCTCGCAGACCAACCCTGATACCGTGCTACAGTTTGGGGTCAGTGTAGCCACAGCGCTCAATCCGCCGTTCACCTCGAACCTGGAACTCATGGTACTCTCGTTCATTCCCGCGATCATTGCTCAGGGCGCTATCCAGCTCGCGTTCGCGATCGCGGCCTGTGCGTTGCTGCTCGCGTGGATCGAAGCCTACATTGTCGTGTCGGCGGGCGCGTTTTTGCTCGGATTCATCGGAAGCCGATGGACGCTGCCCTGGGCCGAGCGATACTTCGGGATGGTGCTCGCCGTTGCGACGAAGCTACTCGTGCTCAACGTGATCCTCGGCCTCGGCACAAATTTGAGCAACGACTTGATTTCGCAATGGGGAAGCCAAACGACCCAGCACCCGGTATCTGATTATTTCACGATCGCCGGCACGACCATCGCATTTGCTCTCGTCGCCTGGTTCGCTCCCGGGTTCGTGGCAAGCCTCGTCGGCGCGTCTCCCGTTCTTTCAACGTCCGCGGTTGTCGGAGCGGTGCGAGGAGCGGTATCGCAGGTCACTGGCGGGATGGGTTCGTTCGGCCGGGCCGCGGATTCCGGCGCTCGAGATGCCGTCGCGGCTGCGGCGGCGATCCGTCGGGGGAGCACTCCTTGAGTTCGACTCCGACTGACGAACAGACGCGAATTCGTCGAAGCTCGCTGAGCACGAGGATCTCCGTCGTCGTGGGCTTGTCCGGAACGATAATGGAGCAGATCGAGCGACAAGTCATGGAAGACGTCGCCACCGGAGGTCTTCGTCCAGGCGAACGTCTACCCACGCCCGCGGAACTCGGCGCGCAACTCGGCGTCAGCGCCGGCGCGGTCGAGAAGGCTTACCGGCGTCTCGCTAAGGCCGGCATCATTGAAAGTCAACCTGGCGTCGGCCCGTTCATCGCCGAGACCGCGCTCTCCACGCAACATGCACTCTACGAGGTCGCGGGAAACGCGATCGCGATCGCGATCAACCGCGCGCGCCGGCTAGGCTGCACACGCGGCGACGTCGAGCTGCTCTTCCGACAGTGGCTCGATCGCATATTCCCTCGGAAATCCCACGCCCCCAGCGCCTCATCTAAGCCACCGGAGAAACCGTTGTGACCACCACCTCTGCGACCCTCGATGAAAGCGGCAACTCGAAGAGCCTTGGAAGTCCGTACGCGGATGCACGGCGAGCGCACGTCGAGCAAACAGCGAACGATGTTCTGTCCGCCGTTTCTATGCGGCGATTGGCTGCGATCCTCGCGGCCACGCTCTGTCTGTCGCTGCTGGCGAACGTCGTGCTCGCCACGACTGCGAAGTTCGTGCCCGTCTACGTCCACGACAATGCCCAGGGCCAAGTCACGTACGTCGGCCCGGTCGACGGCGAGAACGGCCCGACTCAGAGCGCGCTGCGCGCTCAGCTTGCTGACTGGATCGCCAACGCTCGTGAAATATCCAGCGACCCGATGGCGACGCGAGAGCGGCAGCGCCGCGTCGCGGCGCTCGTTATGAACGGATCTCCTGCACAGGCCTTCTTGAAGGCATTCTACCAGCAGAACGACCCGTTCTCGCTCGGGTTTCAAAGGCGCGTCGCAGTGGACGTGAACTTCGTCGCGCCGATCGGCGCGTCGACGAGCGAATATGAAGCCGAATGGACGGAAGACGCGCGCGGAGTCGATGGGCGGCAGCTCGGCCCGCTGCGTCGCTTCCACGCGCGCTTCACTATTACGGTGGCGCGTCCGAGCGACGAAGCCGCAATCTACGCGAATCCGCTTGGCCTCTTCATCACGGACCTGGACTGGGTCGAGAAAGTCAGCTGAGGCGCTACCATGAGAGCTGTTGCCTTCCTCGTCCTCTTCGCGACCTTCTTAACCGCGCCGGCGCTTGCCCGCGGTAGCGGCGGTCCTGTCCGCTATTCGGACGGGTCCTACCGCTACGAGTTCGGCGGCGGTATTCCGACGATCCGCGTCGGTGCCGGCGACTCCTGCGATATTGAGCTGCAGGCCGGCGAGACGATTCGCCGCGCTTTTCTCTCGGACACCGTTCGCTGGAAGCTCGCCGACGGCGTCTCCGGCGCCAACAATGTTCCTCATCTCGTCGTGAAGCCGACGCAGGCCGGAATCTGGACGACGCTCACGGTCTTCACCGACCGCCGCAGCTATCATATCCGGCTCACGAGTTCTCAGAACCTCGAGGCGGAGTACGTCGGTTTCACGTACGACGCCGACCGAGCCGCGGCCGCGAGACGAGCAAACGATCAGGCTAGAGCGGCCGCAGCGGCCGCCGCAGCCATAGATGCAACCTACACCTGTAAGGATCTCGACGCGAAGTATGTGGCTAGCGGGGCGAACGAATTTCGCAACGCGCAAGTGTGCAACGACGGCAAACACACGTACATCAATGCGCCGGATTGGAGCGGCGATTTGCCAATGCCCTATTCCCTCGATAACGGCACCGACGAGATCGCGAACTACTCGTTCGATCCGAAGCATCGTCAGTTCATCCTCGACGGCGTTCCGAAGAAGCTCGCACTCATACGCGGCTCCGATCACGGCCAACTTCGCACGACGTTCGAGAGGAAGGCGCAATGAGAGACGCCTCGGCTGAATCGCTCGTGAACGTCGGAGGGC
The DNA here is from genome assembly GCA_052267165.1 of Vulcanimicrobiaceae bacterium. Classification (GTDB taxonomy): domain Bacteria; phylum Vulcanimicrobiota; class Vulcanimicrobiia; order Vulcanimicrobiales; family Vulcanimicrobiaceae; genus CAWICD01. The sequence continues at coordinate 20,315 of JBKQHO010000044.1, forward strand.
CGGAGACTGCCGGCATCATCACGATCCGACGTTCGGTTCTTGTCGCCGCTGGCGTAACGGCGATCTTCCTCGGGTTCCTTGCCGCCTGGCTAATCCACTCGAATGCGCCTATCGCCGCCGTTGCCGCCCCGCTGCCGGCACGAGCGGCTGACGTCAGCACGATCGACGAGAAGGTCGCCAGAGGCAGCGACGCGCTCGTCATGCCAACGACGCGTCCGGCGCCAAACCCGACTCTCGATCCGCAGATGATCGCGGACAACGGGGCCATCCCCATGACGCAGCCGACGGCCGCCGTGCCGGCGGAGCAAGGACCCTCGGCCGCCGAGCAGAGCGCAATCGCCCGCCAGCAGGCCGCCGACGAGGCCGCTCGCGCGCGCCGGCAGGTCGTACAGGACGCACGCGACTCTGGCCTCGCGGTCAAGCTAGACGACGCGGAAACGACCCAACGAACGTCGACCGGCGACGCGAACGTCGCGGTAGCCGGCGCCGACTCCGGGCCCGTCGGCGAATACGTCATACAGCGGGGAACGATCATTCCCGCGTCGCTCTACACGCCGATCGACTCCACGGTCCCCGGGATCGTTACCGCACAGGTGCGACAGGACGTATACGACTCGACCCACCGCACCCTACTCGTGCCGCAGGGGTCACGGCTCGTCGGCGGCTACATGAGCGGCATGACGAATGGCCAAGCGCGGCTGTTCGTCGGCTTCGACTCCATCAAGCTCCCGAACGGCCACACGATCTACCTAGGGAACATGCCGGGTGTCGACCTGCAAGGCGTCGCGGGACTGGGCGGAAAGGTCGACTTTCATACCGGCCGGCTGTTCGGAAACATCGTACTCCTGAGTATCCTCGGCGCAGCGACACAGCTTGTGCAGCCGCACTACTCCGACGGCGGAACGAGCGTTGTCGTCTACGGCGCAGGGCAGGGCGCGAGCCAACAAATCGGCAGCGTGAGCTCACAGGTCGCGAGCCAATATCTGAACCAGCCACCGACGATGCACACGCCAGCCGGCTACATCCTCGACGTCATGGTGGAACACGATCTTGCACTACTGCCTTACGAGGAAGCCTCCCAGTGATGTTTGCAGTCGTCACGCTTGCAACGTACCTTCATGCATGTGCTCCGACCGTGTCGACAGACACCATGCGCGCTATCATCGCTGTCGAAAGCCGAGGTTACAGCTACGCCGTTAGGGACAACACACTACATCTAACGTATTGCGTGCCAGGCGGCCACGCCTTCCCATGTGGCCGTGAAACGGCCATAAAGATCGCGGCCACTGCAGTTGGTCGCGGACATTCTGTTGATGTAGGGATCGCACAGGTCAACTCAGGTAATTTTCGGACATACGGCGTCACAGCCGCGCAGATGCTTCGGCCGTGCGACAACCTTCGAGTCGGCAGCGCGATCCTAACGGCTGCCTATCGCTCTGCGAGTGAACGCTTCAATGATCAGCGCGACGCCCTATGGCACGCGATCATGGCCTATAACACTGGCAGTCTGTACGAAGGCGAACCTTACGTTCGCTCGGTTGTCGACGGCACTCGCTCGTCGACGAGCATACCATCCGTCCCGAGCATCGCGATCCTGAGAAGCACATCATCATCCGCCTCGTCGCGCAACCGGGCGACCTGGCCAGCTACGCGAATAGTAACCCGGATGTCGCCTGCATCAACTCCTGCCGCAGACCCTCGAGCTGCCCCGCTTGATGCGACGAGGGCCTCAGGGCGGCGAGGTGATCTTAGCGGCACGTTGATCCCAGCTTTGTTGCATTCATGAACTGCGAAGGGGAAAAACCACTTGCCGGCCATCGTGGTTTGGCCCCCCTTGCTCGCCGCAGGCCGGTCGCAACGAAGGCGCCCCGAATGCCACAGGAGCCAGCCAAGACTCATGCGAACACACGTTCGCTGCTGCACTTCGGCGCCGTACCCGAGCGGAATCCCCCCGAACGGAAATCGGCTAGGTGAGGGCGGCGGCACTGTGGCCCTGTCCCAAGCAGCAAAAGAAGAACCCACTCGGCCCGCGGTACGAGGCTTCTTTTCGCATTTACATGCATAGGTTTAGAGAGGCACCGGCTTCCGATACTCCGCGCACCGAGATCCTGGGCAGCGGCCGAGGACCACAATTCTCGTCGAATCTCCCTTGTCAACTTTGCGAGTCGAAGTGATGAAAGCAAACAGAAGCGACAGCCCCGTCTCTGGCAGCGTTCAGGAGGCCGACCCATCGCGACATGCAGAGAACGTTTTTCGGGCACGCCGTTTCCGCGAACGCATCGCGGCAAAGGGTTACACCCTGGCCGAATTCGGTAGGCAAGCCGGCATCACAAGAAACGTGCTGTACGGCCTTTCAAAGGGCCGAGTTCCGAAGCCCGACGTCCAAAAAACGATCGTCGCACTTCTTGGCGCCGATCTCTAGTGCTACTACCCTCAAGCTTGAAGTGAGGCCCACCATCAGACCTTTGCTGCACAATGGGCAGTCGAAAGAACCGGCAAGCAAACCGGCGGAACTCGACGGGAGTCCGATCGAGAGCCCTTCGGTCGACTCTCGAAATAGGTTAAACGATCTCACTGCCAAAGAGTGGATCGCAGAAACTGTTTCTGTCTGGACCCAGCGCGGGCTCGGTGCCGGCCATCCGGACGCACAGATCGAACGCCAACACCCAGCGCCATTTTCTTTTACTGACGTCGCGCGTTTGATCCGCTTCTTCACGAAGCGCGGCCAGCTCGTCTTGGATCCATTTGTCGGAATCGGATCCACCCTAAAGGCTTGCGCGCTCGAAGGCCGGCGCGGACTTGGCATTGAGCTCAACCCGACTTTCGCAAGGCTGGCTCGCGAACGACTCAACACGGAGGTCCGCGACTTGTTCGCTACCGTCGCCGATCAAACGGTCCTAGAAGGGGACGTGCGCGACTGCCTCGCCACAGTTGCCGATGAAAGCGTCGATTTCATCGTTACAAGCCCGCCGTACTGGTCAATCTTGAAAAAGGAGGACCATAAAGTTCGCCAAGAGCGGCTCGCAAACGGGCTATCAAAGGACTATGGTACCGATCAGCGCGATCTGGGCAACATCGCGAGCTACGTAGACTTCCTAGCGACGCTAAGCGGTGTGTTTGGAGAGTGCTCTCGGAAGCTTCGAAGCGCTCAATACATGGCGCTAGTTGTAAGCGATTTTCGAGACAAGTCGCGATATATTATGTTCCATGCTGACCTCGCACGGTCTCTCGAAACGTACGGTATGGAAATGCGCGGCCTGACCGTCCTATACCAGCGCCACAAGAGGATTTTTCCGTACGGATACCCCTATTCGTATGTACCTAACATCCACAACCAGTACGTTTTGATACTGCAAAAGACGGCGTGACGTCGGTGCCAAACGAGATTCTGCTGGGTGACTGCGTCGCTGGCATGCGCGAGCTGCCAACAGGTGCATACAATCTGATAGTAGCCGATCCGCCCTACAATCTGAAGAAAGACTTCGGTCCATGGAAAGAAGTGGAACGTAAGGCGGAATGGCGCAGTTGGACTCAAACGTGGCTAACTGAGGCGCTGAGAGTTCTCGCCGATGACGGCAACATCTTTGTGTACGGTATCCACCACCACCTTTGCTGGGTTCAGTGCATGATGTACGAGCTTGGTTTCGAGTATCGTCGCCAGATCATTTGGAACTATGATAACGGCTTCGCCGGCTACGGCAAACGGACGCTCAACGCATGCTACGAGCCATTGCTCTGGTTTTCGAAGACAGGTAGCTACATCTACAATCCCATTCGAGAGCCCTACAGGAGCGTGGAACGACTCAAACACAGGATTATCAAAAACGGCAAGACGTGGGAGCCAAATCCAGAAGGTCGGATGGCTGGCGACGTCTGGTCATTTCCGACGCTCGCCGGCCGTCGCTTCCGAGATGAGAAAGTCAAACATCCAACTCAGAAGCCACTGACTATTTCGCGTCGTATCGTACGCCATTTTTCGCGTGAAGGAGATACCGTACTCGTTCCATTCGTCGGAAGCGGCAGCGAGTGCGTCGCTGCCGTCCTTGAAGGACGCCAGTATCTGGGTTTTGAGTTGAATCCCGAGTACGTTAGGATCGCTGAAGAGCGGATTAGCGAGGCAATGCTGCAAACCGGCCTTTTCGCTATTTAGCCGGTCGAAACGCTCCAGCATAAGGTTCGAGGGCCGGGTCCAAGTTGGGAAGAAAGCTCAGCAGACTGGAACTCAGGTCTGGCGACGTGGCGGTCGTACTAAACAGCGTCCCGCTCATCGTCGTAACTCGCTTAAAGTGCCATACGAGAATAATGAGCGCCGCGACTGAAACCGTCCGAAGGCTAAGTCCTAGCACATTCGTAATGTCGTCGATGACGCGGTAGTATTCGGACCGTCCGTTTGGGAGAGCGGTTACGATACTGAGCGGATCCATTGAGGCCAGCTCTATACCATATCGCGAGTGCATCACAGCAAGATCTTCGAGCAGCGCGCGAGGTGATTCGAGAGCCGCGTTACTTAGCTCGATTTCCATAACGACGATGTTGCCGTCGGAAAGTGCTCCAACAGCATCGATTCGGATATTGGTATCGCCTCGACGGCGCGAACGGCACTTAACCCCAAGCTCGTGGAGTAAGTTTCTTATTAATATCGGCGCGCGTCCGTCTGCGAGCCGAGACAGCGCCTCGGGTAGCTGAACGAGTGCTGCTGCTGTCGTTCGCCCAATTGTTCCGCGCCGGGCGGGCCGCGCATGGGCGATCGCGGGAGATGGTTTGTCGCGCGCCAAGCGATCGGGATCGTCCGCTAGTATCACCGCTATTCGTTCCTCCCCGAGGTACATTCCGCCGTAGGGGCAGCGGGACACACATAATCCACAACCTATACATTGTGCGCTGTTTACCGATATCCGCTGATGCTTTTCGTCCCAGCTAAGCGCTTTGGTCGGACACACGTCTAGGGTAGGATCACCGGGGAAGCTGCTCAGCGGTTCTGCCAGAGCGAGTTCGTCTCGCGATTTCTCCATGCACGGCGTATCGTGGCACCCGAGACAACTGCCAGTCCCGCTGCGTCCGTCGACGAGCGTGACGGTCGGAGCGGTCCCGCCAGGACCGAAGTTTAATTCTTGAACCGTTGCAGAATACGTGCGGGCCGTTCCCGCGCGACCTCGCGACACTTTCGGGCGCAATACTTCAGACATCAAGAAATCCGCAGAGGTTGCTAAGCTGCATCGGATCAACGGTAACCTCGTCCGTAATCGCTCGCATGGCAAGCGCTGCGAGGCTTCGAAGTTGAATGACGCCAATTCGTAGGCCGTATGTCGTAAGAATATTGTCAATCAGCATCGACATGTCGCCTCGTTCGTTTGGAATTTGAAAGCCGACGATCAAGCTAGTAATGTCGCGCCTCGTCTTTAGGCCGCCTCGAGACAGTAGCACCACCTTGTTTTCGAGTGCTTGGCGAACAGCCTTCGTTGAAAGGTATAGCTCCTCGGTTGGAGACTTGATCTCTACCGGAATAGCTTCTTGGCCAATCCAGACGGACGCATCCCATCGTTGATAGTTCACTCCCGCGCGGGAGTGCTCACTTCGATAACCAAGAAGTTGAAATAGGTGGGTTACGAGCGGATAGAACGTCGTCTGCGTGTCGGATGCGTGCCTTCGGGTGAAATCGTCAAGCGCCGCGTTGGCTGAGCCGTGCTCACGGATTAGGTTCGACAACTCCCTCCCAAGGAATAAGGCGGCGGGATCGAGCACCGCGTTCCTGTGGAAAGGTGCACCAGAACCCGTTAGAAGGGCACTCAGTTTCCGTTCCTGGGGAACATCCGCTGCAGCGATGCGGTTATCGTCGACCACGTCGAGAGTTCGAGTGGGAACCAATCGGGGTTGAACAAACAAATGGTCCCGGGTGCCGCGACCCGTCGGACCGCCTGCGGCTGTTGGCTCAAGCCGCGAGTCGTCTGCATCAGGCGCTATCGCTACCACGGGAAATGCTGCTGCGATATCTGACGGCGCGACCGTTTGGAAGGGCGAGAAGAGAAGGTCGCGGTCTCGCGAAATACCGAGGCGAGCGAGAGCCTTCCCCACCTCCGGCTTTCCGGATTCGAGCATGGCGACAACAGGGTCAAGATCAAAGCCAGCACGTCCAAGCATCGCATAGTGCGCACTAACACAAACAGCGGATCGTTCCGCGACCGGCAACTGATCGATCTGGTCCATGCGGAGATCAGTCATTTCGGTCAAAGCGCTAGCGGTGGCCTCCCCGTGCGCCGTCAGCGCCCACGATCGGTATGGAACTCCGTCGCGGTACGCATCCGCTATTTCTCGTGTCCAACCGCAATCGCGAAGTACCGCAATGGGCCAGCGAGTATAATTACGTAGCGTGTTGACTTGGGTCTTGCGACGTGTCGATAGCTCACGCAACTTTTTTGCAACCGTCGCTCCGTCTACGCGGAGACTCAGCATCGCGTGTCCAACGGTTGCCGCTGAGCCCGGACTGCGGTCGGACTGCGCGCTGAGGGGACCTAGGATCATTTCATCACGTGACAGGTGACCGTCCGCTTCTAACATGGTACGTAGTATGAAAGCGATGGGTCGCAAGTCATACGTCCCTTTCACCTTAAGAATGTGGCTCGGAAATACGATCCCAAGCACGCACTCACGGAACAACGGCATGTAGCTCGGGCCCGCTGCTATCAGTTGGCGACCTAACAGTGTGAATGTGAAGTTCAGACTGCTACTCGCGGTAGGGTGCAACCAACCGAGGGACCTAAAGAGCTCGGCATACATCTTAAGTTGGTTGTAGAGCGGATCTCGACTGCGGTCCGGTCTAGTCGACCGCGCGACGGCTTCATCGCCCATGTAACCTGACGATGTCGCAAGATTGGCGGCGACCACAGCGCCGACGATATCATCTAGGTTAACGACCCGTCCGTTTAGCCGTTCAAATGCGGCTCTATAGATTGCGACGAAGGTTTCTATCGTGGAGCCAGGGTTAGGGAAGCGGTGCACCTACCGCCGGCCCGAACGAAGTTGATGGCTGAGATTTTTCTTAGGATCGCATTCCGCAAACAGCTCGGACAGCGGCATATCGAGGCCGTGCGCGATTCTTGCGATGGCGAGTAAGCTCGGATTACGATCGCCGCGCTCAACGCCGCCTACATAACTACGATCAAGCCCGCATTCATCGGCAAACTCCTCCTGCGAAAGTTTCCGCGCTACCCGCGCGCGTCGTACTGCCTGTCCGAACGAAAGCCGGATATCGTCTACTTTGCCCACCAAAGTAGCGTCGGCTAAAGGCGACTATGTGTCCACGGACTATCAGTACCATAGAACTTGTGACAGATCTGAACGAACGCGCGTTCGAGGAACGGGGCGCTGCCGCTCCTAGTTCACCGGTCTCGCGATAGACCCGATGCTCGAGGCTGATTCCGATCGAGCACCCGTGCGCCGGAGAGTATATCGGTGCTGCCACGTTCGATGGCGACTCGTGAGATCAGGGCCCGGAGGGGTCGTGCGTCGCCGACCATCCCGGCTATCGAAGCGTGGACCATTTCCTTCGGACTTGTTCGCGACCAATCAAGATGAAGGCCCGCGCGCGCTGCGAGTTCCCTGAAGAACTCGCGCTGCGTGCGACCGTTCCCTTCACGAAACGGGTGGAGCGCGTTCACATCCGCTAGAAACTCTGAAGCGGACCGCGCGAACTCGCTCTGTTGCAGCCCTTGGAGATAATTGTCATGACGAAGACGGCCAAAGATCTCGGCGGCGCTTGATTCGAGTTGACTCGTCATCGCGAATCGCATCCCGCCCTTTGAAATGTTGATTTCGCGCAGGTCGCCCGCCCAATCGTAAACGTCCTGGAAGATCGCGCGGTGGATCCTTTGGAGATGCGCGAGATCGAAGTTCCCGGTCACTGGTTCTCTAGCGAGCTCAACAAGCCGATCGGCCGTCAGTAGGCGCTCGGCGCGCTCGAGCTCTTTAGCGTCGCGTATGCCGAGCTTGTTCTCGAGGACGTCGGTTCCTGGGATGAGGTACGGATCGTGACCGTAACGCCGACCTGCACCACCGTCGTCCACGGTTAAAGCGGTCCGCTACGAAGCGTCGGCAAGCGAACTGATCCCCTTAAGGTGCGCGAGAACTATGAGGCTCGACGTGCCGCGTCACGTGCGCGCGCCGTCTCGACGACATGCTCACGGAACTGCTCATGCGTCCATTCGCCGTCGATGACACGCTGTTGAAGCTCAAGGTCTTCCGGCGTCATGTGCATGCCCTCGATCGCGAGGCTCGCATTCGCGTTGCGGTAGGCCTCGGCTAGCTCTTCCGGTGTCGGCTTCGATTCCATGAGTCCTCCTCTCAAATTATACCACGTGCGACCGGCCGGCGCGGCCGGCGGGGAGCGACGGGGGAGGCGCCCCGAGGTGGCCTTCGCCGCCACAGGCTAGCACAATGCGCCCCCGCAGTTACTCCCGCCGTTCCGGTCCTCGCTGCGCTACGGTCCTCGCTCTGGTC
>JBKQHO010000045.1:0-8499 GCA_052267165.1 Vulcanimicrobiaceae bacterium
ACTTGCGCCAACGCCACGCGCGCGTCCGCGATCAGCTCCGCGTGCTCCGTCAGCCACAACACATAGTCCGCCAGCGTCGCGCCGAGTGGATGATCCCGATCGACTTTGAAGGGATTCCCGAAGCGCGTGAACTCCGTCGGCCTGCCCGGCATCTTGCGGCCAAGATATGCATCGCACGTGTCGTGCCGAACGCTGACGATCCTGCTTGCCATTCGCATCTCCTGTGCGCTAAGCGCTCACCGTTGATGAGATCGCCAAAGCTGGACGGCGGGCGGGTGGCAAGGGACAAGCGAGCCTTGCTGAGCGCAGAGCGCCGGACCGGAGCGCAGCGAGGACCGCCGCGGCCCTTGCCGCACGCACGGCGTCCGGCTAAACTCCAGCAATCAACGGTGAGCCCGTCGGGGCGCACAGGAGGCGCCGGCCACCACCAGCGACGACACCGCTTTCCGCATGCCACCATGACTCTCGGTGGTTACGAACCCCGAGCGTCGAGCCGATCCCCGTATCAGCCCGTGCGCGAACGCCTCATCCGCTGCCTGATGAACGCATCGTAGTCGCCGCGGACCGCGCGCATCAAGACCTGCACGTGACAAACGAGCGGATCGTCAATAGCGACGCCGCCGGGTGGTGCGCACCAGCACGCGGGCCGCTTCACGTGTGCTAACCCAACGCGCGCGTCCGCGATCAGCTCGGGGTGCTCCGTGAGCCACAACACGTAGTCCGCCAGCGTCGCGCCGAGCGGATGATCCCGGTCGACTTTGAACGGATTCCCGAAGCGCGTGAACTCCGCCGGCTTGCCCGGCATCGTGCGGCCGAGATACGCATCGCACTCCTCGTGCCGAACGCTGACGATCCTGATGTCCATGTGCCTCTCCTTCGCGCTACGCGCTCACCGTTGATGGGATCGCCACAGCCGAACGCCGGGCGGGTGGCAAGGGACGCAGCGAGGCGTCCGAGCGCAGAGCGCCGGACCGCAGCGCAGCGAGGACCGCCGCGGGCCCTTGCCGCACGCGCGGCGTTCGGCTAAATTCCCACAACTCAACGGACCGCGTCGCGGGGCGAAGAAGGCGAAGGCCCCTCGACGGCGGGACAAGCGTTCTCGATGCGACCGCGCCTCTTCAATAATGCCGTTAAGAGGCGGGACGGCTTCTCGATCGCGGCAGCAGCGACACGCACGGCGGATAGCGTGCGGCGATATCCGCGACCATCCGCTCGATCTTGCGCGCCTCGAGCGGCGGGGAGCACTGGCGCACGTTGGCCGCCTGCAGCACGTCGCCGATCGTTTGCGCGTTCAGTCCGAGCCTTCGCAGGCGCCCGGCCAGCCGCAACAAGGCCTGCCGCCGCTTCCCCTCGGGGATCACTTCGTCGCTTTCGCCGGCGACGAGCCGATGCACCGGCTGCGCCAGCGCCGCGACCCACGCCGCCGGCATCTCCGCAAGCCCGGCCTCCTGGTCGATCTCCCACGCATACCGGCGACCGCTCCGGTGCAGACTCGGCGGCAAGACGACACATCCGCCTGCGCCCTTGACGTCGACGCCTCCAAACGCAGCGCCGAACGCGTCGGTCCCCGAGCGAATCGGTCGCTCCGGTTTGCGAAAGTAATCGTGCAAACCTCCGCCGCCCGTCAGCGATCGGACCGTCTCATACGCACCGAGCCTGCTGCACAGCGCGCGATGCGACTCCTCTCCGCCGTTGCGCGGGTCGACGTCGATGACGACTAGGCGCGATGGCCCAAGCGCAAGCCCGACGTTCGCGCTGGGCCAGCGCATCCACCACCGGCGGATGCGCTCGCCTTGCGTCGTTGCTTGCCGTTCCCAATCGCTGATGCGTGGATGCTTCCCGGCGTCGCGACCGCAATCGCGGTTACACGAGCACGCACCCGTCGCATCGACCGAGTGCATCGGAAACACATACAGTCCTCGCCGCGCGTACGCAAGCGCCGCGCGGCCGAGCGGGGATAGCTTCCTGCGCCCCTCTTCTTCCCTCATCGCACCCCTCGCTGCTCCTTCTTCTGCGCTGCGCGCAGCTGGTCGGACTGCGGTGCGGTCACCCCGCAAGCGGGGACCCCGCCCGCATCCTCGCTCGACCGAGAAACTCTCACCGCCCGTGTTCAGCGGGCACGGGCTACGCGGCCTCGTGCCCGTGGTCCGCAACGGTGAACAACGGCCTCGCGGTAACGGCCGCGTCGACAAGCATGGCTAAACGAGCGCGGCGCTCGCGCGAGCGTAATGCATTCCCCCGGGCGGCTCGTTCTTCGGCGGCCGGCGCGTCTAGCGCCGGTGATCGACGTGCTTGTGCATCGGATGTGTCGCGCGGTTGACGCGCTCGGCTGCAAGCTCGCGCAGCACGTCGTCCCCAAGCGTCGCGTAGGGTGCACAAAACGCGTGTAGCTCATCGAGACTGGTAGTTTCCGGAAGCCACGCGATGACGTCTCCCACGTTGACGTCTTCATCCTCGGCGCTTTCAGCCGCGTTGTAGACGGTCGCGAAGAACGCATCAAGTGGGCGATCGTATCCGACGACGACCGTAAAGCGAGACTCGTCGTTTGAGGGAATCGTATGCTGGCTCATCTTTAGCCTCCTCCGGCTCGTGCCGGGCGCTGCGAATGCAAGCGATAGAGCCGCGCGGGGTCGTCGAGGCAAGGGACGAAGCGAGGCAGCGCCGAGCGGAGAGCGCCGGACCAGAGCGCAGCGAGGACCGCCGCGGCCCTTGCGTCGACGACCCCGCGCGGCTTAGAATGCATTCTTCGAAGCGGCCGAGGCACGCTAAGAGATTGCGGCGGCAACGACCCGTGGCGTCTGACAGCGTGTCGTGACGAGAGTGAGCGCCTTACGCCGTGGCGCGCAGTGGTGAGCCTTCGGCGAGTTTGCGGATGGCTTCTTTGGCCTGAACGGGATCGGTCGGAATGAACGCGCGCCAGCGGTAGGCGTGACGCTCGAAAAAGACGTTGTAGTTCGCTTCAAGGATCGCTCTGCGCGTGATGAGCATGTGGTCGTGGACCTCAAAGCGGGTCTGCTCATTGACGCGAGCGACGGCGATGGGGTAGCGACCCGCGTAGATCGTCCTCCCCCGCTGCAGCGATGCGACCACCTCGTCGATCGTGAGCGAGTCGTCCTGCGCGAGTCCCAGGCGGTGACGCAGCGTCCCGAGTTCCGAGACGTCGATCATGCGCCCCAGCAGCCGCCGGTCGCCCGGCAAGCGGACCTGATAGATCTGGGGCTGCGAGTTGGGCAGCAGCGTCCAGATGGGGAGGATGTTGCCTTCGACCAGGTAGCGGCTTTCGGTGATGACCTGCGCCTCGGTGGCGACCCGCGCAGCCCAGCGGTGCTGCCCCTCGATAAGATCGAGTTCCGTCATGCCGTAGTTGAAGTATCCGCCGAGGACGTGCTCTTCGAAGGGCGTGAAGATGCGCGTATGGCGCTGTCCGTCGATCGTGATGCACTTGCGCGCATGGACGCCGTGCTCTTCATCCTCGAAGAAGCCGGCGGCGGAGTCGCCAAGGATTCGGCGCGTGCGCTTGATGCTCTCAACGACGCTGGGGAGCTCGTGGAGAATCTTGTTTCGGGTGCATTCCAGTTCGACGAGCTGCGCCTGCGCCTTGGTCTGCGGATCCTCGAAGATGACCTCACGTCGGACGTCCTTGACGGCAAGGGCGCGCAAGCTGCGGACGCCTTCGTCGTAGCGGCCTTGGGCGCGCGCCGAGGCGATGATCTCCTCGATCGCGTTAAAGAACGCCTCGATGATGGCTTCCTGCAGGTCGAGATCGCAGGCCAGCACGCGATTGAGGAAGCGCGGGACCGGAAGGGTTGCCGCTTTCTGGTCGCTTCCCGTCTTGAGCAGGGTCTGCGCTTCGAACCGCGCACGGTCGATCGTCGCGATGGCGTTGCCATCGATGAGCTTGATCAGCTGTGAGACGGCGTCGCCGGCGTAGGGCGTCTCGAGGTTGTCCGCGGCGCTGAAGAGGCCGCCGCCGATGGCGTTGCGTTCGCCGCGGGTCATGGCGCCGAGCGACTCGAGGCGGCGCGCGATCGTCGAGGTGAGCCGCTTCTCGCCGGGAACGTCGGTCGTGACGATGAGGTACTCGGGCGGCTCCTGCTGGTTGGTCCGGTGGGATCGCCCCAGGCCCTGCATGGCAACGGTGGCCTGCCAGCCCGCCTGCAGCAGAATGTGGGTCCGCTTCTGACGGTTGCCGGCGTTCTTGTCGGCGTGGTAGGAGCGGCCCGTGCTGCCCGCACTCGAGAAGATGAGGATCCGCTTCTTGCCGTCCTGGAAGGCGTGCGTCTCGTCGATGTTGGCGCTCGGGCCGCGCTTCTCGAGATAGCGATGCGGCTGACCGTCGGGCCCGAGTTTCGTGACGATGCGCTTCGAGCGCCCGGTGATCTCGGCGACGCGTTCGGTCCCGAAGTGCTCGAGGATGAGGTCGAGCGGAGCAGCTGGGATCGTGTAGTTGCTCAGGTCCGCGATCAGCGCCTGACGGATCGCCAGGGCCTCGCGATTGATGAGCGCCCTCCCGGCTTCGTCGAGGACGGGGCGCGAGCGCTCCTTGCCGTCCTCGTCGAGGTAGATCTCGTGTTCGATGGTCGGGAAGCACGAGTCCAAGAACTGCTCGATCATGTCCTTGGGCGAGAGGTCGACATCGTCGAGCGTCTCCCCCTCGAGACCGGCGACGGCGCGGTCGAGGGTCGCTTCGTAGGTGTTAGCGATCTGCAGGATGAGCGAATTTCCGTCGTCGAGTTTCTGTTGCGCCAAAGCCAGCACGGTCGGAAGCTTGATCGTGGTCAGAAATGCAGCATACACGCGGAGCTTGGTCGCTTGAAGCTGGCTTTGGATGCGCGTGACGGCGTCGCGGTCGAGCGTCTTGCCGGTGACGGCGTCTTTGACGCCTGTCTGCTGCAAGGCCGTCTCCATCTCGGCCTCGATGTGGCGCCAGAGGCGGTTGAGCGTGTCGTAGGTCTGGCGGTCCCAGTCCGTGAGCTTGTGCTCGACGAGCTCGTACTCGACGCCGCGCATGGAGAGGGCGCGCGACAGGTACACGCCCATGGCCTTGAGGTCGCGGCAGGCGATCTCGAGCCCGCCGGTACCGGCCGAGCTGATCGTCGACAGAAAATTCTCGCGCGTATCGAACGCCGCGGGCTTCGCGCCCCAGATGCCAAGACGCTCAGCGTAGGCCAGCCCCTCGATCTGCGTCGCGGCCGTCGCGGACAGGTAGACGACCCGCGCCTGCGGCAAACGGCGTTGGATCTCGAGCACCGCGAGCGCCTGAAGCGAGGCTCCTTTCGGGCGTCCGTTCCCCGGCATGGAAAGGGCGTTTGCGGCGTTGTGCGCTTCGTCGAGCGCGATGACGCCGTCGAAGTCGTCGTCGAGCCAGTCGATGATCTGGTCCAGGCGCGAGCGCCCCGTCTTCGACCGGGATCGCAGCAGCGCGTACGTTGAGAAAAGGATCCCGCGCCGTGCTCCGATCTCTGCGTCGGGGGCGACTTTGCTGAGCTGGATGAGGTCGGCTTCGTCTCCGCCGAGTGCCGTCCAGTCGCGCGTCGCGTCCTCGATGAGGGTCGCGCGCTCCGAAACCCACAACGCCCGCGTCCGGCCCTGCGCGAAGTTGTCAGCAATGATCGAGGCGGAGATACGGCCCTTGCCGACCCCGGTCGAGTCGCCGCAATAGTAGCCCCGGCGAACTGTCTCTACGCGATCGTCCCAGGAGATGCGGACGTGTTGCTGGTGAGCGTTGCCTGCGTAGACGGCGACCTCGAGCTGCGCCTCGGAAAGCCTTGACTGCGCGAGCGGCGAGAGGAGCGGGACGTACGTGGGGACCGGCGGCAGGACGGCGGCCATGGCTTGCGTCTGCACTAGGTGAGCACCGTGCGGTTGCGCGTTCGGGAAACGGACCCGCTGCGGACGGTACTCGGCGAAGAGATCGTCGTCGTCGGCAATGGCTTGTGCGTCGATGATCTCATAGGGGACGGCAACGGCCCCCGCCTCGATGCGGCGACGGGCCGCCGGCTGGCTGGCGAGCGCGATTCCCCCGGTCGCGGCGCGAAAGGGCTGCGCCGTAAAGAGCGGGCCAGCGACGGTCGCCACGCTCGCGCTGCGGAGGCTCGCGCGCGCTGGTAGCATGGCCACGAGGCGCAGAGCCTCCTCGACGCTCAGCTCCACGTCGCTGCGCACGATCTCGGCGTCGGGGAGATTCGCGCCCTTATCCAGAGCGATGATGCGCGTCCCAAAGGACGTGCCCATGCGCGTGTACGCGCTCCCGGAGATCCGGATGTTCGCGCGCAGCTTGCCCAGGGCTAGGACGGCTTCGAAATCGGAGCTGCGCTCGGGATCGTGCCCTTCGCCCACGATCGCGACGAGCCGGCCGCCAGCGGCAAGGAGGGTTGCGGCCTGCAGAATGTGCCGCACGCCGTACGTCGAGTCTTTGCTGATGCCCGCGGCGGCGTGCACGGAGAACGGTGGATTCATCAGAACGACCGACGGCGAGGTGGTGCCGAGGTACGCTACGAGCTGCAGCGCGTCGTAGTTGTACGCCTCGCCGAAGAGCGCCAGCAAGATCTTGTAACGGTCCTCGTCGAGCTCGTTGACGATAACCTTGGCGCCAAGCCGGTGCGCCTGAACCGCCAGCATGCCGGTTCCGGCCGACGGCTCCAAAACGATGTCGGTTTTGCCGATCCCGGCGGCAAGCGCTGCGACGTACGCGAGCTGCACCGGCGTCGAGAATTGCTGGAAGTGCTCGGTGCGATCGCTGCGGCGGTATTCGCCTTCGAAGCGGTTTCCGAGCGACTGGAGGCAGCGCAGCTCGCTCTGCGGCTCGCTCAATGGCTGACGATGGAGGAGGCTCTTGACCAGGGCCGCTTCCAGGCTATTGTTCGCGTCTTGCGCGTCCCAGGCTCCGGTCGCATCGTTGCCGCCGAAGCTCTGATTCATCGCGGCGTTAATTTGCGTGCGCTTCACGAAGTCAGACACAAGGGCCATCGCGATGGTACGGCTGGCCGCGAGAATCTTCTCGACTTTCGTACGCGTCAGAGGCGTTGCGCGGCTCTGAGCCGACGTGACATCCACCGACGCAAATAAGCCGAGTTGGCTGTAAGACATGGGCGATCTCCAGGCCGGTCGAGCCGGCGGGCGCTCCAGAAAAGCAAAACGGCGCTCTCATGAGCGCCGTGGGTGACGGAAACGAGGTTAGGCCGCGTAGACGGCGCGGTACGCCTCGGCTGCGCGGATCAGGTAAGGCCTATCCCGAGCGTCGCCCGCGACCGCCGCACGCGACGATCGCCTTCATTTCGAACTTTGTGTCGAGGATGTTTACCGTGCAGATTGCCGTCGATACTGTCGTTCGCGCTCGCGGCGCTCACCGTTGTGGGATCGCCAGAGCCGGTCGGGGGGCCCACGGAAAGGGGCCGGAGGAGGCGAAGCCGATCGGAGGGCGCAGCGCACCCCTTGGAGTGGGCGCGCCGATTGGCTAGACTCCCACGATAAGACGGTGAGCGACGGGAGCGCGAAAGGATAGGCACGTCACTCACGATTCACATCGGCGGTGGGAACGACACTTTTCCTTTGGAAGTCCCTCGGAGGATGCCGCCCTGTGACAACAGAGCAGCTCATCAGAACCCCCAGCCCTCGCGCCGACGCGTCTTGGTTGCTCGGCTCTTGATTTGCGATCCAAACCGGCGGCTGGTGACAAAAGCGGTGGGTTTAGCTCGCCGAGTCACGCATCGGGGTTGTGTACGTCATCGAAAGAGAGAATGCGGCACAGAGACAATTCGGCACCGTAGGGGACGTGGCAACACACAGCGACCTAGGTAGCCGCGGGCGCCGCGGTCGAGGCCACTGCTGCTTCGACAAAGCGGGTGGTCGCCATCGCCCTTGCGAATAATTCGGATGACGCGCCGGTATCTCGACCGTTCTGGGCGCCAGGAAATCAACAGCGCCCTGTGCATCCCAGTCGCCCAGCCGACTTCAACGCACGAGTCACTTAGTCGTCGGTCGGGCGTTCGCTACCGTTACGAGAGCTGAGGCTTGACCAGGATGGCTCAGGCTCTTCCACAAAAAGGCCGCCGTTCCAGAACCTCCGGAAGGCAATCCACGAGGATTTACTTTGTCAGCAACTCAGCAGAAGATAGCATGGGCACGTCGAGCAATCGCCGAACTCAACAAGGCACAGAGCAACGCATCACGCGACGATTTCCAATATCACTTCGGCGCCTTCCTCGCCCTGATTGGTGCGCTCCGGCAGTTCATTACCGTAGATCCTCATAAGCAATGGGTTTACAGCATGGATGCAGCAGACCTGAACTATTGTAGTTGTATTGACCTGCGCAACGTGGATGTACATATCGATAACGCTGTGGGTACTCCCCGTTCGGAATTTACAGCCAACCCCCCCGTGTCAAGATGGGATGGTACCAGCGGCACGCAAGACATAGTGTGCAACGGGGTGCGAGAGGATGATGCCCTATGGAGACAACTCCCGTCAATGGCCGAGCATCGCGCGTATCGAATGGC
>JBKQHO010000046.1:0-21737 GCA_052267165.1 Vulcanimicrobiaceae bacterium
GTGGGAAGCCGCGGCCGTTAAGGCCGACGCCGCCAAGGGCGTCGCCGGCGGCGTCTTGATCGGCGAGGCGCTTTCGAGTCCCGACAACGCCATTTTCCCCACGCTGTCGCAGCTGGAATCGCAGAAATCCGACTTCAATGCGGCCAAGATCCCGAACGGAATCTACGGGCTCTACAGCTATCCGGACATCAACGCGGCTCCGGGTTATGATTCGACTTCGGTTGCCACCAAGCGCTCCAGAACGCAGACGGTACTGGCTCTGAAGGACCCTACAACGCCGACCCCGGCGCCCACGACCGACCCAACCCCAGTGCCCCCGCCACCCGCACCGACTCCAACGCCGGTTTCCCATCCGAAGCCGACGCCGACTGCTGCTCCGAAGGCGACTGCCGATCCGACGAGCGCGCCCGCCGCAACCGGGAAACCGTACGTGTCGGCAGCGTCGCAAGTGGTGGTCTCCCATCAAGCCGGTACGCTCGCCGCCACCCTTCCCCATCTCCCGGAGAACGGCGATCTCCTCGTAGCCTTTGTTGACTCGTGGGGCGCTGCATCGGCGCCAACTGGATGGACGCAAAAGGACGGACCGGGCTATCTCTCCTTCAGCGTCTTCACGGGAGTCGTCGGTGAGAACGGCTTACAAGCAGCCCAGTCCTACACGTTCGGCACGTCGACCGAAGGCGTCGTCCAAATCCTCGACGTCAAGGATGCCGGCACCGGCTTGGTGTTCGCCTCCGATCCGACTCAATGGCCAGCCACGTTGACGAGAACGTTGACCGTCCCGAAAGCCGGCGGCCTCATGCTGACCGCCGAAGCCGCTTGGGAAATGGCTAACGGCGTGAGCTCCATCAGCGACACGCTTCCGGCGGGTCAGACCGAGTCGACGATAAGCTCCACGCTGAACCAGACGATCTATACGAACGATTCCTACAGCGGCTCTTCGTACGATCTCGTCGTGAAGCAAGTTACGAGCGAGCCTCACAGTGCAAAGCAGCCATTCAGCCAGAGCATGACTCCGCAGTGGAATAACAACACGGACTTCAACCTCAACGACGAGCTGATCTGGATTCCATAACCTAGTAGAAAACGGCAGGCGTGCCTCGACCCAGTTGACGATGCAGCCCGGCGCCTCCAAGCGTCGGGTTGCACGCGTTGACCGGACTCGAAAGTATTCGCCGCAGAGCTGCCGGCTATACGCCGAGATGCGCAAGGAGATCGGACTCCCGCTCGATGACCTCCGCGTTCGACATCGACTCGACGATCTTGCCGTGAACCATGAGATAGTGGCGGTCTGCGACCCGGGTCGCAAAGCGCAGGTTCTGCTCGACCAGGAGGATCGTCACGCCGTGCTTCTTGATCTCCAGGATCAAGTCGCCGATGGCGTTCACGATGACGGGTGCGAGCCCTTCCGTCGGCTCGTCGAGCAAGATGAGCCGGGCCCCGCTGCGCAAGACGCGCGCGATGGCGAGCATCTGCTGCTCGCCGCCCGAGAGCATCGTGCCCATCGCCCGGCCACGGTCGCGAAGAATGGGGAAGAGCCCGTAGATGCGCTCGAGCGGCCACGCGTCTTTGCCGATGACGGGCGGCAAGGTGAGGTTCTCGGTGACGGTCAGCGTGGCGTAGATTCCGCGCTCCTCGGGCACGAAGCCGATCCCGCGGCGCGCAACTTTGTCCGAGCTGAGCGCGACGATCGGCTCTCCCTCGAACACGATCTCTCCCGTCCGGTTGCGCACGATGCCCATGATCGATTTGAGCGTCGTCGTCTTGCCGGCGCCGTTTCGGCCGACAAGCGTGACCACTTCGCCCGCTTCGACTTTCAAGTCGACTCCGCGCAAGACGTGGCTCTCGTCGTAGTAAGCGTTGAGATCGCGCGTCTCAAGCACCCTGAGCACCGCCGCCGCCGAGATAGGCATCGATGACACGCTGGTCGGCGCGCACCTCGTCGTAGGCTCCCTCGACCAGCACTTTCCCTCGCTGCAGGACCGTGATGCGGTCGCAGAGATCGGCGACGACGCTGAGGTTGTGCTCGACGAGCACGACCGTTCGCCCCTTCGCGACCCGTCCGATCAACTGCGAAATGCGGCCGACGTCCTCGGTGCCCATGCCCGCGGTCGGTTCGTCGAGTAAGAGGATCTCCGGATCCTGCGCGAGCGAGATCGCGAGCTCGAGCGCGCGCTTGCGGCCGTAAGAGAGCGCAACGGCGAGCAGATCTTTCTCGCGCTCGAGCCCCACGTCGGCGAGCAACTCGATCGCTCGCGCATCGAGCCGGCTCGTGGCCTTGCCGGGGAGCCAAAAGCGCGACGGAAGCGTCGTCTTCGATTCGAGCGACACTTTGACGTTGTCCAGGACCGTCAGGTGCGTAAAGATGCTGTTAATCTGGAAGCTGCGCACCATACCCAGCCGCGCGATGCGCGGCGGATCCATGCCGGTGATGTCCTTGTCCTTGAGGCGAATCGTCCCCGTGGTCGGTGTCACGAAACCGGAGAGAAGGTTGAAGAACGTCGTCTTTCCGGCACCGTTGGGACCGATGATCGCGTGGATCGCCCCCTCGCCGATCGACAACGACACGCCGTCGATCGCACGGTAACCGGCGAACGACTTGGAAAGCCCGTTGGTCTCCACGATGGCCGACATAAGTCGAGCCAGGTTCGTCGCTGGCGGAGTGCAAGCCTACGCCGTCAAACCCCCAAAGCTACCCCAAAGTGAGGATTGCTTGCGCGAACGGTCTCCCTCATACTTTGAGAGGGGTGCCGGCCGCTTCTCTTTGAGGACCCGCTTCCTTTTCGTTCCCAAAGGCAGAGTTGACGGCGACATGAAGTTCCCTCCGCTTCACCCCTCTTGCAGACCGGGTTCGGCGCTCAGTGTCCGGCCCGCGGCCGGCCGGCCCGAGGCGTTGGGACCAAAGGCGCCCATGTGTCCGACTCGCGTCAAAGCCAAGCTGTGAGTCCGAGGAGCTCACAGGCCAACGGCGTTCGGCGCTGTCAGGGATTTCCAGGCGCAGCGTGCGGTTGTCGCACCCACGACGGTGCCGATTTCGGGAAGCCGGGCGTGCAAGCCGACCAAGAGGTCCTTCGCTTTTCCCAGGATAGCGTCCGGGCCGAGCACGCGATGACGGCGCCGGGATGACCTCGAAAACAGCACATCGCTTGTGAACACCGCAGATGGGCTGGGCTGGCCTCGCGCAGTTCGCGACGACGAAACGCTCCCGGAGTCGCGTCCTAAGCCGCACCCCCTCGAGAAGTGGTTCGTCATCGTCGTCATCCTACTGATCGACGCCACGCCGCACTTCGCACAGAACTTCGGTTTCAACGGCGATCAGACCGATGGAGGCTCGCCCCTGCTCCAGCTCATCTGGGGCCTCACCTACGCCGCGAGCCTTACCGGGATCGTCATCGAGCGCCGCCGTGCGGGGGCCTTGCTCAAGGAGTCGCTGCCGATCGTGGCGCTCGTCGGGCTCATCGCCCTCTCGGTTTTTTGGTCGGGCGATCCTTCGATCACGACCAAGCGAGCTTTCGGCCTCTTCGGAACCACCGCGCTCGCGTACTATGCGGTTTGCCGTTTCAGACTCGCGGAATTCGTCGAGATCTTCGCGATCGCGCTCGGCTTGGCCACGGCGTTGAGCATGCTCGCGGTCATCGCGCTTCCGACGGGAAGGGTCTACAACGATCTGCAGTATCTCGGCGCGTGGGAGGGGGTCTTCACGGAGAAGAACGCGCTGGGAGAGGCGATGATCTTCGAGATCGTGACGCTGCTGGCGATCCCCTGGGACCGCCGGCCGACGAAGCGCATGCTGCTCGTCGTTGGAACGATGTTGACGAGCTTCGTCCTACTGCTGGGCAGCCGGTCAATGTCGTCGCTGGTGCTCTGCATCCTCTTTAGCGCGGGCATGCTCTTGGCCTTACTCTGGCGCTGGCAGCCCCGCAGCCGCCGCCCGCTGAGCGTGCTGTTCGGCGTCCTGGGCTTCGCTTTGTTTGCCGCCGTGATCCTCGGCTTCAACACCAGCACGCTCTTGGAGTTGTTCAACCGCGACAGCACCTTGACCGGACGCACCGACGTTTGGGCTTACGTGCAGACGGCGATAAGCGATCGGCCGCTTCTCGGATTCGGGTACAGCGCGTTCTGGGTTCCCGGCGGTCCGATCGACGACTATCAGCCCGCCGGCGCGGGCTGGACTCCGTTCCACGCACACAACGGTTTTCTGGAGCTCGCGCTCGACGTCGGGTGGCTCGGCGTTAGCCTATTCGCGGTGTGCGCGATCGTGGGCATCGTTCGAGCGATCATCCTGTTCTCGAAAGACCGGCACAAGAGCGGCCTTTGGCCCCTCGTCATGATGCTCTGCTTCCTCCTGGTCAATCTCGATGAGAGCAGCATTGCAAAGTACAACAATTTGAACTGGGTCATCTTCGTGGTTGCTTTCCTCTACGCGGTCTCGCCCGCGTCCACCGAGGATTCAGAGCAACTCGAACGATAGCTCTCTTATGACGCCGGCCCCTGGCTCCCGGCGACGGGCTGCGTCTAAAGCAACCCGTCCCTGGTGGCCTGCCTCAGGCCGGCCCGGCAGACACGCCGGAAGCCGCGAATCACTCGGAAAGACTTGGGCCATGACACATTAGTACGAAAATGCGCCAACGATGAGGACGTCGCACGCGGACGCCGGCCGGTGCGCGTCGAACTAGGTCGGCCGGCTCTTTCTTTTCCACTCCACAACGTTTCCAAAGAATTGTGAGCGAAATGGTACCTGGCGCTCAAAGCGATGGTTCGACCGCCGCCAATGAGAACAAGAAGACGGGAATTGCGAGTTTTGCTAAGCGCCTCATAAGGGCCGGAACGCTGAGCTCGGTCGTCGTCAGGGCAGTCCGTGCGGGCCGCTTCAAGAAGTCGCAACTCGATGCCGACAGCCTGATCTTGCTGGATTATCCGGTACGACCCAGACCGAGATACGGCCACGGTCTGCCGCGCCACGAGTTACTGGCGCAGATTTTCGAACAGGATCGCGCTTCGTATGAAGAGCTCTTACGGAGTTTTCTGAACTTCGCGGACGAGTTTGCGTCGATCCCGTTCGAAGCTTCGAACGGCAGCGACAGTCTTGCTTGGCGTAACGACTGGCTGAGCGAGCTCGATGCGGTCTCCTTGTATGCGCTCGTCTGCCAGACGAAACCCAAAACGTACTTCGAGATCGGTTCGGGCTATTCGACGAAGTTCGTTCGCCGGGCCATCGAGCGTCACGATCTGCAAACCAAGATCGTTTCGCTCGACCCGCATCCGAGGGCGGAGATCGATGCGCTGAGCGACGAGAACCTCCGCTTTCCGCTCGAAGACGTCGACCTGCGCGTCTTCGAGCGCGTGCAACCCGGCGACATGGTTTTCTTCGACGGCTCACACTGCTGCTTCACGAACTCCGACGTCACGGTCTTCTTCCTGGAAGTTCTGCCCAAGCTTCCGGCGGGCACGCTCGTGCACATCCACGACATCTTCCTACCCTTCGACTACCCGCCCGACTGGAATTATCGGTTCTATTCGGAGCAGTACGTGTTGGCGGCGATGATCCTCGGAGGCGCCAAGTTCTTCGACATCGTGCTGCCGAACCAATTCGCGGTCGCCGACGAGCCGCTGGGCGCCATCATGGCGCCGCTTTGGGAGCGGCTTGGTTTGACCGAGCGCGTTGGGCGCAGCAGTTCGTTCTGGATCCGGACAAAATAAGCCAAAGGCGCATCAACCTCGCCGTGGCCCGGACCACGGCGTAGAAGCACGCCGGTCCCGCACGACGTAGAGGATCGCCGTCGCACCACCAAGCGGAGCTAGCCCAGACCGGACTGCCCCAGCGAGTGCGCGTTCCTGCTGTCCGTCCGCCCCTTCGACCCCCAGAGACCGGTCCCTCGGCAACCCTGGGAACGGCTTGCCCCCTGGGAAAGGCACAGCCGGCATCAAGCTCGTCTGCTTATGAAAGAAGCCGACTCGGCCAGCACCGGCGGCGCTGCTGGTTGCCGAGCTGGGCTGCTCGACTACCGGCTGCCGTGCGGCCTCGGACTCGTTTCCGAGGCGAAAGCTACCCTAAAGTGAGGATTGCCCGCCCGAGCCGGGTTGCTCATACTCTGTAAGAAGTCACCGCAGCCTCTTTCTGCGCACTTTGCCTTTTTATTTCCGAAGGGAGAATCAACGGCGACATGGGGGTTCCTTCGCTTCACATCGCTCCTGGGCCGGCCCCAGCGAATCGCGGTTCGCGCGCGGTCGGCTTCAGCGTTGACTGGTCTGAGGCGTCGCGGCGGGAAGCACAGCCGGCTAGAGACACTTCGTTCATTTGCAGCCGCACGAAGCTGTGAGTTCCACGCAACCCGGCGCCCAGCGCGGTCTGGGCCTCGTCCGGAACATACAGGCGCTGCGCGCCGTGGCCGCACTCCTGGTCGTCCTCGTTCACATCAGCCTGCCGACGGTCGGGCTCGACAACATTTTCGCGAACGACCCGCCATGGTTCGCGATGTTCACGAAATGCGGCCTGGCCGGCGTCGACCTGTTTTTCGTGATCAGCGGATTCATCATGTTGACGACGAGCTGGAGTTCCTTCGGGCAGACAGGGTCCGGCTTGCGCTTCTTCGTCCGTCGCGTGATCCGAATTTACCCGCCGTACTGGTTTGCGCTGGTACCGGTCCTCCCGGCATTCTTCTTCGCCAAGAACGAGCTCATGAAGGGGCACATCGGCGCGCAAACGGGCATCGTGCAATCGCTCCTCCTCCTTCCGCAGCCGACGCACATGCTCTTGGCGGTCTCATGGTCGCTCGTCTGGGAGATGATCTTCTATACGATTTTCGCGTTCTTGCTGATCATGAACCGGCGTCAGTTGCCGCTGGCGCTGGCCGTCTGGTTCCTGGCCGAAGTCGCGCTTCATCTCACCTTTCGCGACTCACAGAACTTCGCCGCGAACTTCGCCAGCACGCCGCTTCCCATCGAGTTCATCTTCGGCGTGGTGGTCGGCCTCGTCTACGTGAACCGTCGTTTCTGGGCGCCCGGGCCGCTCGGAGCTCTCGGCATCGTTGCGATGCTTGCGGTCTGGACCCTCATGACGGCGAACGTCGTCGACGAGAACACGTTTCCCTTTGGTCGCGTGCTCTTGTTCGGGGTGCCAGCATTCCTGATCGTCTACGGCGCGGTGGGCTTGGAGACGGTCCATCGCATCGTCGCGCCGTCCTGGCTCGTCTCGATCGGAGACGCCTCATACGCGATCTACCTCTGGCACCTGGGCGTGCTCGTGGTGCTGCGTCACATGATCGCCCCGCTGCACTTCAGCGGCTTCCTGTGGCACCTCGCGCTCGTCAGCCTGGCCCTGGGCGACATCCTCTTAGTCAGCTTCGCGGTCTACTGGCTCTTCGAGAAGCCGGCCACGAGTTACCTAAACGCTCAGCTCGCCTCGCATTGGCCGGCTCGCCGACCCAGTTCGCCGTCATTCATTCGGCCCATGATTGCCCCCGAGGCCGTCGCGGACTGACGTCCGGGCCCGGGAAAGAAGTGTTCCTGTTCCCGTCACCGCGGCCGTCGTCGACGACTTGGGAAGTCGAGGCGCCTGCGTTCGCGCGCATGGTCGTCGGACCCCTGGGGACGCCGAAAGGGGCGGACGGAGGGCGCGCCCCGCGACGCAAACCGGCGCGACGCGCCTACGCATCCTGGGACGAGGGCCTCTTCGTCGCCGCCTCAGTTACAATGCGCGTTAGGCGCGGCCTCGATTCAGCGAAAAATCCACGCCGCTTTGTGGCGCGGGGGTTTTTCCGCACCCTGTTAGTTTAGATTAGTTAGAGGAAGCCTAGGACGCGCGCCACGATCTGACCGCGTCCGCGTGAGGTGGTCTTGTCGGCGATGCGCCTGACGTGATCGCATGCGGTCGTCTCGGCGATCGAAAGCTGCTTGGCGATGGTGGCCGTCGAGGTACCCAGCAGCAGGAGCCTCAGCACCTGCGTCTCACGGGCCGTGATGCCGAAGCGCTGGATCGCTTCTTGCAGCGGGTCGCTCGTCCGCAGCTTTTCGACGACGATGCCGTGCAGCTGCTTCGCCCCCTGGTTGAAGCATTCCACGATGCGAACAACGATGTCGCCATCGACACCGATCGAGCAGTCGACTCCCTTCGGCGCAGCCGTCAGGAGGTACTGGACGATCCGCTCGACGCGCGGGGGGAGCCGGTCCATTCCAGGGCCGGCCGGAGCCCCGAACGAGAAGTGGACCCTCAACGCTTCGTCGACGGCGAAGAAAGCCGGAATCGCTCGGCGCCGGACCAACTCGGCCGAAGAGGTCGAGGGTGCGGATTCGGGCTCAGGAGGAGTGGGCTCCGTCATGCGGGTTAGTCGATGCAACATGACGCTCTCTCTCAAACCGCTTTTCGGGGAGGACGCAATTGCGAACTACGGCCTTTCACAAGACCGAGGCTGGCCCGGCCCATAATGGACAGAACCCAACCATGGCAAGAATACCTCAAAATCGACGGCTTGAAACCCCCCAAGAAATGAGGGTTGAACAGCAAGCGAGCCTCGCAACCCGGCAGGCGGATGGAACGTCTCCTCCTCGACGGCCGCGTGCGCGCACCCCACACGACGAAGACGCATCCAACGTTCGGAAAGAACCTCGCTTCACGAAATTTTAACAAAACATCGACGGCGCGTTTTTGCGTGCTTCGCATGTCCCGCGCCAACCAACAGGAGCCCGTGACAAGCTCCTCCTTGCTCGCACACGTGCGCCTTTTGACGGGCAATTGGAGCACGAATCACGCGTTCGAAATCGCGACCGGCTCTTCGGGGCGTGCAACGTCCGCAACACCTCGACGCAGGCGTTGACTTCGGCCGGCGCGCAGCATCCCTCAGAAGTAGGGGTTCCACTAAGCCGGCTGTTAGCATACACTAGCTGCAGAGACGGCTGCCTCTTCGGAGCCAGCCGTGTTCCAAATCTCACTGGATATAAGGTGGAGGCCATTTTCATTTCTCGGAGCGCATCGACGACCATGTCCGCCGACCAACGTTCGGGAAAGAATTCCAAACGCGCGGAGGAACATGGCGGCAGTTCCTCTGGCATGTATCCCGTGCTCATCGTGCTCGACTCCAAGTGTCGGGTGAAGTTTTGTACCTCACACGAAACGATCGACGACGAACTGCTGCGTCTCGTTCACGAGGATCACTCGATGCTGCGAGCCGACGTTGAGGAGCTCGTGCGCGGATTGATTTCCTCGTGCGCTTCCAGCGAGTGCGTCCTCGACTGCAATCACTTCCGGCTCGCGGCCTTGGCGGACGGAACCATGCTGCGCTTGGTTCCCCTCGTCGGCGCCGACGAGAAGCTTTTCGCACTGAGCCTGGAGGCCGATACCACGCGCAACGGACTGACGCGAGCGGCTCGGCGCTTCCAGTTGACGCGTCGCGAAAGCGAAGTGCTCGCCCTGATCTTGGAAGGTTTCAGCGCTTCTGAGATCGGCGAAAGCTTGCACATCGCAGAGAACACCGTCCAGGGATATTTCAAACGCTTGCTCAGCAAGACCAACTCGCGCAATCGGCCCGCGATGGTTGCCAACGTGCTCGACTGGGATCGCGCGAAACCTGGAGGATTCTTGGCGCTTCACCCGATGCAACGCGACGCGCGGTCGAGGGTGGGCGTCGCTTCGAGCCTCGGCCCGCCCCCCGGAAAGCGTTTGACCGCATAGGTTGTCGCAAATCCCGGGACGATGGTGATCAGCAGCTCAGGGTTCAAGCCTCCACTGATCGTTTCGCCCCCGTTGGCGCTGATTACGATGGGTGTTCGGGCTTCGCTAGTACTGTAAACGGACCACGGGACGATCAGAGCGCGCAGCCGGCCGTGAAGAACAGCGCACGGCTCAGTGCCGCGGCCCCTGCTATCCTGGAAGAAAGAACACAGCGAGGGCAATGGGCTAGTAGAATACATACATCGGCCGAATCAGCTATCGGCCGAATCAGCGTGCAAACGGCGTGCAATATTCCAACCGAAACGTAATGCGCCGCGGAACCGCCGAGCGCTGAACCCCGAGGAAGCAAGACCAGCCAGCGCGATAAAGAATGTGATGGCCGCGGTCTCGTTGTACAGGCTGCTGCTGTAGCAATGCATGGCGGCCAGAACATCACCAGGAGTGCCGCCGTGACCGAGGCGCGGTAGTGGCCCGTTATTCGAAGCATGAGAAGGTACGTCAGCAGAGCGTATAGACTGAAGAATGCGGAGGCCAGGAGCTGCGTCGCCTCGAGCTTATCAAGCGTGAGAATTCTGAATACCGCAAGGAGCATCGGATAAAAGGGGGGTCGGCGCGGGTTGAACGCATCGTCGCCGTGCAGAAGTCTCGACATCGCAACCCGCAGCAAATTACGGGCGGCCCCATCCGCCGGCGACGATGCATCCGACGTCCGCCGCAAGTGCGCTCCTCGAGAGATACAGGAGCGGGTCGCTTACTTGGAGCCAAAACCACCTTAGGTGGAAATGCCCTCTCTTCGATTCGCTGGGAGGGCGCCGTTCCCTATCGCAAGCCGAACACGCAGAGGACGTGCAGCCGTCCCGCAGCGGCGCTTTCGCCGCAAAGCCTGCTCGCCTCTGAGAAGGCGCCGAGCTTTCACGACGACTGCGAGGCCGGCGCTTGCCGGTTCCTAGACGGCCTCCGGCTCGGTTTCGACGATCAGCCGGTCGGGATCGTCCTCGTCCTCGACCAATCGTTTGCGCGGCGTGAAGGCCCGAAAGAGAATCTCGCCCACGATGCCGCGCCGAGCCACCAAGATGACGACCGCAAAGACGAGACCCATCACGATGTTCGTCTTGTCGCCGATCGGCGTCTTCGAAACGAAGAACTCGAGCGACTCAAAGAGCGCCGCCCCGACGATCGGCCCGTAGATCGTTCCGATTCCCCCTAAGATGGTCATCATGACGATCGCGCCCGACGTATGCCAGTCGACGCCGTCGAGGCCGGCCAACCGATTCCCGAGCGCATACAGCGCGCCCGCCAGCCCCGCCAGCGTCCCCGACATGACGAAGGCCGCCAGCTTGAAGCGGCTGATGTCGTAACCGATGCTGCGAGCGCGCGTCTCGTTCTCGCGCATCGCCGCAAGCACCGCGCCGAACGGCGAGGTCACGATTCTGACGGCCAGCGCGGTGCCGAGCGCCGCGACGGCCAGCACGAGGTAATAGTAGACGTAGTCGTTCTCGAGCGAGAGCCCGAAGAGCGTGCCGCGCGTCGAGAGATTGAGGCCGTTCTCGCCGCCGGTCAGATCGACGAGCTGGAACGCGAGAAAATACTGGATCTCGGCGATCGCCAGGGTGATCATCGCGAAGAAGATGCCGCTGCGGCGCACGGCGACCGCGCCGACCGCGGTCGCCGCGATCAGGCTGTAGACGACCCCGCCCAACACCGCGAGCGGAAACGAGGTCACGCCGTGCGAGATCAGGATCGCCGCGGCGTAGGCGCCGCCGCCCCAGAAAAGCGCGTGGCCGAACGAGAGCAGTCCGGTAAACCCGAGCAGCATGTCGAACGCGACCGCGACCAGTGCGAAGCACACGAGATCGATCGCGAACACGACGTAAACGCCCGGAATGAACGGCAGCACGAGTCCGATCGCCAGCAGCAACGCCCCGGCCAGCAGGCCGCGACGTCCCTGGATCAGCGAGAGGGTCACGCAGCCCGCTCCGCCGAGCCGAAGAGGCCGGTCGGCCGAAACATGATGACCAGCACCATCACGATGAAAATCAGCGTGTTGGCGATCGGCGGATAAAAGACGGCGCCGAGGGCAGCAATGATGCCGAGCGCGAATCCGGCGATCACCGAGCCCAAGATCGAGCCGAGGCCGCCGATCACCACGATCGCAAAGGTGTTGATGATGATCGAGTCGCCCATCGTCGGCGTGACGTTGGTATTCGGCGCGGCCAGCACGCCGGCGAAGGCCGCCAACGCGACCCCGAAGGTGAACACCCCGGTGACGAGGCCGCTGGTGTTGATGCCGAACGCGCGCGTCAGTTCCGGCTTCTCGGTCGCGGCTCGGATCCGCGCTCCCAGCGGGGAGCGCTCGATCACGTAGTAGACGGCCGCGCACACCACGACGCAGACGACGATGACGAAGAGCCGGTAGGTTGGATAGAGCGTGAAGCCGAGGTTAGTGGCGCCGGAAAGAATCGGCGGCGTCTCGTACGGCGAGCCGAGGGCGCCCGCGGCCAAGCGCATCAGGTCCTCGACGATGAGCACGACCGCGAAGGTGAAGAGCAAGTTGTAGAGCGGATCGATGCCGTAGAGCCGGCGCAGCAGCAGGGTCTCGAGCAGAAAGCCGAAGGCGCCGACGAGGATCGGCGCGAGCAGCAGCGCAGCGAAGAACGGCAAGTGCAGGAGCAGCGCGCCGTAGTAGGCGACGAACGCGCCGAGCATGTACATCACGCCGTGCGCGAAGTTCACGATCCGCAGCATCCCGAAGATGATGCTCAGACCGAGCGCCAGCAGTGCGTAGAAACCGCCGTTGACCAGACCGTTGAAGATCTGGGTCACGAGATAGTCCGGCGAAAGGGCGGCTTGGGCCAGGAAGAGCGGCGGCGTCACTACAGCGACCAGTTGCGAACTCCTGGAATCCCGTTTGGGGCCGGCGCACGTGCCGCGCCGGCCCCAAACGACGTCGACGAGGGTGGACTACGAGTTTACCAGTTTTTCTTGCACGTCGAGTCGGCCTCGGGGCGGAAGGCCTGGTCGCCCGGGATGACCCGCAAGACTTTGAACCATGCGTGCGGCTCCGTCACTTGCTCCTTGGGGAGCACGTCGACGAAGTACATGTCGTGGATGACGCGATGGTCGCGTGCCCGCCACCCGGCGTTGCGCGCGTAGAAGTCGCTGAACTTACGGCCGTCGAGGTACGCAACGACCTTGTCGGCATCGGTCGAACCGACCGCTTTGACGGCACTGAGCCATTGATAGGCGGCCGAGTAGTCGGCTGCGTCGATGTCGGTCGGCCGGATGCCGTTGCCGATGCGCTTGGTGAAACGGTCCGCCCACGCGCGGTTCTGCTTGTCGTACGCCCAATACCACGACGTCGTGATCGACGACCCTGAGAAGACGTCGGGCAGCGCGTCGACGTCGGAGAGGAAGAGCAGGCCGACCGCCGGCTTCATGGTCTTGTCGAGGCCGAACTGCTTGACGCCCTTCATGGTGTTGACCGTGTCGGCGCCGGCGTTGAGCACGCCGAGCACTTGGGCGCCCGACTGTTTGGCGGCCAGCAGGTAGGACGAGAAGTCGGTGTTGCCCAGCGGAATCATGTCGGAGTGGACGAACTTGCCGCCTTCGGGCTCGATCGCGACCGTGAAGTCCGAGAGCATGGCCTGACCGAACGCGTAGTTGGGGACGATCCCGTACCACGTCTTGCCGTTCTTCTGGCTCGCGATCGACTTGCCCGTGCCGTGCGCGAGCGCGTAGGTGTCGTACGCGTAGTGATACGTGTACTTATCGCAGGCGGCGCCGGTCAGCGCCGAGGTGCCGCCGCCCGTGACGATCACGAGCTTGTGCTTTTCCTTGCCGACCGCCGAGACGGCGAGCGCCGTCGCCGAGTTGGTCAAGTCGAGCGCCAGCTCCGCGCCGTTGTCGAACGCCTCGCGCGCTTTGGCGGCGGCTTCCGGGCCGTTGTTGCGATGGTCGATCCCGTCGACCTCGATCGTCCGGCCCAGAACCTTGCCGCCGAAATCCTCGACGGCCATCTTGGTCGCCTCGACTGCGTTCTGGCCCGCGAGCGCAGCGTAGACGCCCGACTGGTCGTTGATGACGGCGATCTTGATCGGACCGCTATCCTGAGCTCCGCCGCGCAGCGGCGCGGCCAATGAAAAGAGAATGACTGCGACGACGGCGAGAGCCGCCGGTAATCGTAAAAACTTCACGGCCTCCCTTTCGAGAACGTAGTCCGCCCCTGGGTCGAGACGGACGCAGCACGATTCATCGAGTGAACGGAGATTCCCGCGGCAAAGTCTCTGACCCGGGAGGGTCGTCAGTCTAAGGGAAAATTACATATATGTTTATTGAATATCAAGGCCGCACGCCGCGCGTGTCCGCTTCCGCTTTTATCGCTCCGACCGCCGTGCTGATCGGCGACGTGATCGTCGGCGACGATTCCAGCATCTGGTTCGGCGTCGTCTTGCGAGCCGACCGCGGGTCGATTCGCATCGGGGCGCGCTCGTCGGTCGAAGACAACGCCGTCGTCCACGCGGGCGAGCACCGCACGACGACGATCGGCGACGACGTCACCGTAGGACACTGCGCCGTGCTCGACGACTGCACGATCGAAGACAAAGCGCTGGTCGGCAGCAACGCCGTCGTCCTCGACGGCGCGCGCGTCGGCGAGAGCACCGTCGTGGCGGCCGGCAGCGTGGTCGTGGTGGACGGACACGTCGAGCCGCGCACCGTGGTGGCCGGGGCACCCGCCAGAGTGCACAAGGCGCTGGCCGGGCGCGCCGCCGAGTGGATCGCACACAGCTCCGAGGAGACCCTCGAACAGGCGCACTCCTACCGTCGCGACGGGATCGGCGACCCGCTGCACCACGAAACGAAGACGACCCAGCGCCGCAAGCACGGGACGCCGACCGTCACCGGCGGCTAAGGAGAGTTTAGGCGCCGGTCGGGGTCAGCTCGGAGCTCGGTTCGGTGCGTTCGGCGCGGCCGTCGCCGGCGGGCGGTTCGCGTCTCGCGAAGCTTTCGCGCAACCGCACCACGATCACGTAGAAGACCGGCACGATGAACAGGTTGAGGATCGTCGACACGATCATTCCGCCGAACACCGGCGTGCCGAGCGAATGCCGGCTCGCGCTGCCGGCGCCGCTCGCGACGACCAGCGGCAGCAATCCCAGGATGAAGGCCAGCGACGTCATTAGGATCGGGCGCAGCCGCGTCTCGGCCGCGCGCTTCGCCGCCGAAACGACGTCGAGGCCTTGTTCGCGCAGCTGGTTAGCGAACTCGACGATCAAGATTGCGTTCTTGCTGGCAAGCCCGATCAGCATCACAAAGGCCACCTGCGCGTACACGTCGGCGAGCACGAAGCCGATCGACGGGCTGATGACTCCCGCCAGGATGTCGCGCAGCATGATCGCCAGCAGCGCACCGAGAATCGCCAGCGGCACCGACAGTAAGATGATCAGCGGATCGGTCCAGCTTTCGTACTGTGCCGCGAGCACGAGATACACGACGATGATGCCCAAGACGAAGATCAAGATCGACTGACTGCCCGACTCGATCTGGTCGAGCGAGATGCCCGACCACTCGTGACCGACGCCGCCGGTCTCGAACTTCGAAGCCAGTTTCTCCATCTCGTTGATCGCGTCGCCGGAACCGTATCCCTGACCCGGCTGGCCCGAGAGCTCGATCGAACGGAACAGGTCGTAGTGCGTGATGACCGGCGCGCTGCGCGATTGCGTGCTCGTGATCAGGGACGTCAGCGGGATGATCGGCGAGCTCGCGCCGCTGGCCTTGACGTAGATGTTCTGCAGGTTGCCGACGGTCGCGCGGTACGGCGTATCGGCCTGCACGTAGACGCGATACGAGCGATCGAGGTAATCGAAGTCATTGACGTACAGCGAGCCGAGGTAGACCTGCATCGTCTGGAAGATGCTGCCGAGCGTGAGCCCGAGCGACTCGGCCTTCTTGCGATCGACGTTGACGACCAGTTGCGGATTGTCGTTGCGGAACGTCGTGTAGACGCTGCTCAGCTTGGGATCGCGGTTCCCCGCGCCCACGAACTCGTAGGCGACTTGGTTGAGACGGTCGAGCCCCACGTCGCCCTTGTCCTGCAGCTCGTACTGAAAGCCGCCCACGTTACCGACGCCCTGAATCGAGGGCGGATTGAAAGCGAAGACCTGCGCCTCGGTCAGCTGGCTGAATTTCGACTGCAAGCCGCCGCGACCGTAGAGCAGCGGAAAGATCGTGTGCTGGAACCCGGGCCGGTCCTTCCAATCCTTGAGCAGCACGAACATGGTGGCTTTGTTCGGCCCGTTGCCGGTGAACCCGAAACCGATGACGTCGAAGATGCGCAGCACTTCGGGCCGCGAACGGATGACGTCCTCGACCTTTTTCGTGACGCGCTCGGTGTAATCGATCGAGGAGCCTTCCGGGGCTTGAACGGTCGCGATGAAGTACCCCTGGTCCTCGTCGGGCGTGAAGCCGGTCGGGGTGGTCTTGAACATGATATACGTCAAGCCGAGCGCGGCGACAAACAGACCGATGATGATGTAGCGCCAGCTCATGAAGCGCCCGAGCGACTCGTGATACGACCGGCGCAGCCAGGCGATGCCGTCGTTAACGGCGTTGAAGAAGCGGTTCTTCGGGCGTTCCGTGCGGCCCAGCAGCAGCGCCGAGAGCGTCGGGGTCAGCGTCAACGCGTTGAACAGCGAGATCGTGATCGAGCACGCGATCGTCAGCGCGAATTGCTTGTAGAGCTGTCCCGTCTCGCCCGGGAAGAAGGCGACGGGCACGAAGACCGCGAGCAGTACCAGCGAACTCGCGACCACGGCACTGGTGATCTCGGTCATCGCGGCCGACGCACCCGCCAGCGGCGACATCTTTTTCTCCTGGATGAACCGCGATATGTTCTCGATGACGACGATCGAGTCGTCGACGACGAGTCCGGTCGCGAGCGTCAGGCCGAACAGCGTCAGCGTGTTGATCGAGAAGCCCAGCGCCTTCATCAACGCGAAGGTTCCGATCAGCGAGACCGGGATCGTGATCGCCGGGATCAGCGTCGTCCGCCAATCCTGAAGGAACAGGAAAATCACCGCCACGACCAGGACGATCGCGATGAAAAGAGTCTTGATGACCTCTCGAATCGACTCGTCGACGAAGGTGGTCGCGTCGAACGCGATGTCGTAGTAATAGCCGGCCGGAAACTTCTTGCCGAGCTCGGCCATCCGCGCGCGCACCGCTCTGGAAACGTCGAGCGCGTTCGAGGTCGGCAGCGCTTCGATGCCCAGACCGACCGCCGAGCGGCCGTTGAAGTGCAGGTCGCTCGAGTAGTCTTCCGCACCGAGTTGCGCCCGACCGACGTCCCGCAGGAAGACGTGGCCGCCGTCCGGGTTGTTCTTCACGATGAGACCCATGAAGTCGTCGACCGACGATAACCGGCCCAGAGCCCGCACGCTCATCTGATACGGCTGATGGCCGTTCGTCGGCGGGGCGCCGATCGAACCCGCGGCGACCTGAACGTTCTGATCCTGCAGCGCGCTGACGATGTCCGAGGCAGCCAGCCCGTTGTCGGCCAGCTTCTTCGGGTCGAGCCAGAGCCGCATCGCGTACTTGCGCTCGCCGAAGATGAGCACGTCGCTCACGCCCTTGACGCGCTTGAGCTCGTTCTTGATGTAGAGATCGGCGTAGTTGGAGAGCGCGATCGCCGACGTGCTCTGGTCGTGCGACGAGAAGCCGAGGCCCATCACGAAGTTGCCGGAATTCTTGTCGACCGTGATTCCGTACGCCGTCACCTCGGCCGGAAGGCGCGCCTGCACCTGCTGAATCGCGTTCTGCACGTCGGTCGCGGCGATGTCGAGATCCCGACTGAGATCGAACGTGCAGGTGATCGTGCTCGTGCCGTCATTGCTCGACTGCGAGGACATGTAGCGCAGCCCTTGGACACCGTTGATCCCTTCCTCGAGAATCGTCGTGACCGAGTCCTCGACCGCCTGCGCGCTTGCGCCTGTATAGGTCGCTTGAACCGTCACTACGGGCGGCGCGATCTTCGGGAATTGCGCGATCGGCAGCGTCGGGATCGAGACGAGCCCGGCGAGCACGATGATCACCGAGCAGACCGCCGCGAAGATCGGCCGCCTCAGGAAGAATTCGATCACTCTGTCGTGTCCATCAGATGCCCCTAGGACGCGCGATGGGCTGAGTTGGTGTCAACCCGTTCCGCGAGCGCAGCGATGCGGCCGACCGAGCGCCCAGCAGCATTTCGCACGTCGACCTCGGCAAACTCGGCAAGCGCGTTGCGCTCCCGCTCCTCGAGCGCACCCAGCTCGCGCAAGAGCAGCACGGTCGCGGGCGCGACCGCACGGCGCTCGCCGTCGACGACCTTGAGGGCCAAGCCCGTGCCTTGGCGCAGCAGCGCATCGCCGTGCACGCCTTCGGCACCGACCTTGCCGACGACACGCCCTTCCGTCACAGCGATCAGCGCGCTGTCGAAGCGGCCCGTTCCGCCCACATACGCGGGCTCGGCCGTCATGGCCGCGCGAACGGCCGCGAGCGCGCCGGCAGCTTCCGGCTCGACCCCCTCGAGCGTCGCGAAGCGCGCGAAGGCGAGCGCCGCGCGGCGCAGCGAGGTTGCGTACACCGGAATGCCGCAGCCGTCGACGCCGGTTGGAAAGGCCGCCGGGTCTTCACCCGTCAGCCGCGCGCAGAAGGCGCGGATTCGCTGCTGCGCGGGATGCGCCGGCTCGAGGTAGGTTGCGGGATCGTAGCCGGCGTGCACGCACAGGGCCAGGATCCCGGCGTGCTTCCCCGAGCAGTTGTGCTCGACCGGCGGCGCGCCCCCGCATTGCAGCGCCCCCTCGTCGAGGCCGATCTTCTGCAGCATCGCGCGCACCGCCGCCACGTGAAAGGGCTCGCCCGCATGCGAGGCTGCCATCACCGCGAGCTCGCGCGGCTCGAGGGCGAACCTTGCGACGGCGCCCGACGCGACCACCGCAGCCGCGATGAACGGCTTCCAAGCCGAACGCAGGTAGACGGGACCGTCCACGTCGCCGAGGGCGAGCAGCACGCGGCCGCGAGTGTCGGCCGCGCAGGCTGCGACGGCGTGAACCGACTCGACCAACGGCCCACGCGAGACCCCGACGAGGGGAATGCCGCTCGGCGCGCGCGCTAGGTCGATGGGGATGCCGGTCCGACGTCGACCTCGACGAAGCGCGACGGGTCGATCCACTTGGCGAAGGCCGCGCGAACGCGCTCGCCGCCCAGGCCGAGGATCGCGTGGGCGCGCTGCGTCGGCTCGTCGAGCGGCAGGCCCGCGTTCGCTCGGGCCGCAAGCCCGCCGGCGATCGAATCGACGGAGGACTCGGAGAGGTCGAGGTCACGCAAGAGCTGGGTCTTCGCCTGGCGCAGCTCGGTCGTAGAGGGAGCCGTGCGCGACATGTCGCGGAGGTCGCGCACGATGATCGTGCGCGCGCGCGACACGTTCTGCGGGTCGCTGCCGAAGCTCACCCCGTAGTTCGTGCGATACTTCGACGCGGTCAGGCTCGCGCCGACGTCATACACCAGGCCGTTCTTCTGGCGCAGGTCGCGCGAGAAGCGCGTCGCGTAGAAAGCGCCGCCCAAGATCGTGTTGCCGAGCTGCACCGCGTAGAAATCGGGATCGCTGCGCCGCAGGCCGATCTCTTCGCGCAGCGAGACGCTCGTCTGCGTGCGGCCCGGAGCGGTCACGCGGCGGTAGGCGGCCCGGTTCGGAGGGACCGGCTGCAGGACGGTCTGCGGCGGCGGCCCGCTCGTGCTCCAGTCGCCGAACCATTTCTCGACCGCGGCGCGCGCTTGATCGCGCGTGACGTCGCCGGCCACGACGATCGTCGTCATGTCGGGCCGGATCACGCCGGCTTCGTAAGCCTTCACGTCGGGCAGGGTCAAGCCGCTCACGGTCTGCGGCGTCGCCTCGCGCAAGTCGGGGTCGCCCTTGGGCACGAGCGCGTCCTGCATCGCGCGCGAGGCGAGAAAGTCCGGCGACTTGAGCTCGCCGACGAGCGTCTGCGCCGTCTGCTGCTGCACGATCGAGAACGCGGTTGCGGGCAGCGCCGGATGCAGCTCGTTGTCGGCGAGCAATTCCACTCCGCGATCGAAGCCTTGCACCGGGACCTGGAGGGAGAACGTCGTTCCGGCCGTCACGTCGGCCGCGACGTCGTCGAGCTCTTTTTGGAACGCGAGCCGGTCGTAGGTCGCGGTACCGTACGAGAAGAGGCCGCCCAAGACGTCGGCGACGCCCTCTTGGCCGGGCGCAGTCTGCAAGTCTGCGTTGTTGCGAACCTCACCGCGCACGGTGACCGTCGGGCTGACGGTCTCAGGCTGCACGATCAGGCGGATGCCGTTGGGCAGCCGTTCGTCGCTCGGAGCGACGTTGGACTTCGGAACGGGCGGAACCGCCGCGAGCGGAGAGGCCCAGGCGGGAAGCTTTACCGGCTTAACGTTCGTCGGCGAGAACACGTCGTGAATCGAGAGCGAGCCGCCTCCCGACGGGACGGCGCCCGGCTTGGGCGTCAGGATTCCCACGATCGCTTGGTCGCGCACGAGATACTTGTTCAGCACACGGCTCACGTCGTCGGGCGTGACTTTCTGAAGCTGCGCGACGACGTCGTCGGGCGAGGCGAGGCCCTGCACCGCGACGGCCTGCGACCAATCCATCG
This sequence comes from Vulcanimicrobiaceae bacterium, assembly GCA_052267165.1. Taxonomy (GTDB): domain Bacteria; phylum Vulcanimicrobiota; class Vulcanimicrobiia; order Vulcanimicrobiales; family Vulcanimicrobiaceae; genus CAWICD01. The sequence goes on from JBKQHO010000046.1 coordinate 20,335, forward strand.
CGAGCCCCGTGATCGAATTGCGCGAATACAGCGCCTGCGCGACCTCGCGCCGTTTGGCCGCCTCGACGAGATCGAGCGGCACGCCGTTCTTCTGATAGTTTGCGATCGCGTCGCTCACCAGCGAGAGCGCGGCCGGCGTATCGCCGCCCGGCGGGGTCGCGACGTAGACGTAGGCGAGCCCCGCATCGGGGTACGGCTCGTAGTCGACGCCCGTTCCGAGCACCTTGCCCTCCGCCTGCAACGCGTAGAGGTCGGCACGCTGGCTGCCCAGCACGTCGAGCGCGATCTCGGCGGCCGCATAGTAGGGACTATTGTAACCGGGCATGCGATACCCCAAGAGCGCAAGCGGGACCGGGAAATCGCTCTCGTCCGTGATCGTCCGGCCCTTGAGGGCGGCGAGCTCGACCGGTTGATGCGCCGGAACGGCGCGCCGCGGAATCGATCCGAAGATCGAGCGCACCTGCGCGAGCGTCGCGGCCGGGTCGACGTCGCCTGCGATCACGAGCACGGCGTTGTTCGGCGCATACCAGGTCTTGTTGAAGTTCGCAAGCATCGCGGCGGTCGTGCGGTCGAACGACGGACGCGTGCCGAGCGGCGTGTGCGCGTAGCTCGTGCCGGCAAACATCGCCGCGACGGCTTTGTCGTAATAGCGGTAAAAGGCATCGGAGAAATCGCGCGAGACTTCCTGCTCGATCGCGCCGCGCTCTTGCGACCACTCGGACTGCGCGTTGAGGACGCCGCGCATCCGGGACGCCTCAATGCGCAGAGCGATGTCGAGATAGGCCGCCGGCGTCGAGGTGTAATACTGCGTGATCGACTCCTGCGTGTCCGCATCGTCGTCGCCGCCGAGCAGCGCCGTCATCGTTGCGATCTGATCTTCGCTGAGGTCCTTGGTGCTGCGGCCGGCCGTCATATGCTCTTCGGCGTGCGCCATGCCTGGAAAGCCCGGCGGCGTGTCTTGACCGCCGACGAGATAATTGACGACCTCGGTCGCGACGGGAGCGAGCGGGTCGCGCACGATGATGACGCGCAAGCCGTTGTCGAGCGTCGCCCGCGAGACGTCGGTCGTGACGGGGGGCGCGCCGGTCGCAGCGGGCGCGCGCAGCGGCCCCATTGCGCTCACCAAAACGAGCGCGGCGGCTATACGGCGTAACAAAGAGGGTCGATTCATGCGGCGTGAGGTTCCTTATTCGGGCGCGCCGGCCCGGAAAAACGAGACGGGACCGACCATCGTATTGGTACGGTCCCGTCCTCGAAGTGTTTCGGAACGCTCAGGCGAGCGCTGGCTCGACGACTTGGGCTTCCTGATCGGCGAAGACCGGGTTGGAGAGATAGCGCTCGCCCGTATCGCAACCGATCGTCACGATCGTCTTGCCGGCAAACTCCGGACGCGCCGCCAGCTG
>JBKQHO010000047.1:0-4467 GCA_052267165.1 Vulcanimicrobiaceae bacterium
GGCGCCCCTCTCGTGGAACCGGCCGTAGTGTTCCGGTCCCTTCGAGAGGAGCGTCCTGCTTTTTGCACTCAGGGGTTCAAATCTTCGATCCCGCTACGGGTTCAAAACTATCGTCCCGTTTCCAGCCTGCAGGTACTCGGCGAACTTGTGCGTCATGGATCGCTCGTTCGCTCCTACTTGGAGCAGGTAAAGGTCGCGCTCCAGAAACTTTTCCCTCGCCCGCTGGAGGTGCTGCTCAAGCTCCTCCCACTTCACTTGTTGATGTCGCGCGCGTGCTCCCCGATCGGTCCTCTCCCGGAGTTGCGTCATCTCCGTATGCCGACAAGATTCGGCCTCTTCGTTTGGGGCACCCCGGCGGCCGCCATGACGGGTCGTTCAGCCTCTTGGGCCGCCCTTTCGGATCCGGAGATGCATCGGCGGCTTGTTGGCCAAGACGAACGAATAGTAGTGCCAGCGCGGAAACTTCCTAAACGCGTCGTACAGGCGCAGCAGGCATGTCATCTCGTCGACGTTCGGCTTGAGGTGAAGGTCCAGCAGGCCGTGCTTTTTGCGGCACGTCGTTCGGAAATAGCCACGCTCCTTCAGGTTTTGCCTGTCCGGACCTGACATGGTATAGGACGCCACGCACCCTCCTGACGTCCGGGTCTCCCTCCGCCTTGATCGGGTGCCAGTGCGGGTCTAATTCGTCGCAGGGGAGGAGCAGCTCCATCAGGTAGTTGCGCGCCGGGCTCGCGCCGTCGTTGTGGACATAGACCATCAGGTCGACCCTCCGCGGGTCGCGCTCGTCCACCGTCCTCGAACCACGCGGGCGTAGGTTCGGCCGTTGCAAAGCCAGGACGACCTGCAACGTGACCAACGCCAAGGTTACGAGCGCTACGGCATTCGGCAGATAGTCGCACCAACGGTCGTAGGCCACCGTCACGGGCAGCGGCGTCGAGACGACGCTCGCGCCGACGCTGGCCCGAACGTGTGCCGCCTTGACCGGCGCGGACGCGCCCATCGTAGCCTTGACCGCGGCGTGCGGGGGTCGCACGGTCCAGGCGAGGGATTTCGGCGCGGCTTCGTGACTCATCCGGCGGAATAGGCTGCTCCTAGGACTGCCTAGCCGAGTTCGACGCTGCTACGTTTTTCTCGGTGCGGCGCCGCGCAGGACCACGTCGAGGCGCGCGGCAGCGTCGGCCTCGAGCGCGTCGACCGCGTGCAGGTACGTGTTCGCCGTGACGCCGATGGCGCTGTGGCCGAGCGCGGTGCTCACGGTCTTGAGGTCCGTGCCGCTCGCAAGCATGAGCGTGGCGAAGGAGTGCCGCAGATCGTGCAGGCGGCAGGCGATGCCGGCCTTGCGCATCGTCCGGCCGAACGCGTTGCCGAAGACGCTGGGGTGCCACGGCTCCTCGCCGGCCCGGGTGAAGACGACCCCGTCGCCGTCCTCGCGCCCCATGCCCAGGAGCAGCCTGTTCTCGCGCTGCTCGGCGCGGCGGCGGCGCAGGGCCTCGACCGCGAAGGCGGGGAGCGCGACCGTGCGTTTCGATCGCCTCGTCTTGGGCATCTTCTCGCGGCGCTCGCCGTCGATGTACTCGACGGAGCGCCGGACCGTCAGCCGGGCCGCATCGAGGTCGACGTCGGACCAGCGCAGGCCGAGCAGCTCGCCGCGGCGCAGGCCGGTCGAGAGCGCGACGACGACGGGCGCCTCGAGTTCGGTCCCGGCGACGAGGGCGAGCACCGCGGCGACCCCGGCGCTCGCCAGCGCGCGCGTCTGCGGCTCCTCGACCATGGGAGGGTCGACCGAGAGCGCGGCGTTGCGGGGAGCAGGCCCGAGCGCACGGCCCAGCCCAGGATCATGCGCAGCGTCGCAAGGACGTGGCGGACCGTGCGGCCCGAGAGGCGCTCGCGGTCCGTGCGCCGGTCGGCCCGCTTGCCCTCCAGCCACGAGGCGAGCGCGGCCTCGACGTGGGCGGGGCGCGCAGGCGGCGCTGCGCCTCGGCCTTAGTGCCGGCGACGGTGACGTGCCGGCGCTTGCGGACGCCGTCGGGGCCGCGCTCCAGCTCGACGCGTACGTGCCAGGTGCCGGGCCGCCGGCCGGGGGTGATGGAGCCTCTCATGCCCTGGGGGGGTTGGTCGCGGGGCAGCGTTGTCCCGCCCGGTTGGCCCGCCAGGGTGGCTCGAAGCGCCCTGAAGGGGCCGGAGGTGGCTCTTCGGAGACGCGATTGCCTCGTGAAACGGCGTCAGGGAACACGAACTGACACGGGGCGAAATGCCTGGCCACGGGTTCGAATCCTGTCATCCCGAGAGGCGGCGCGTTACGCACCGCGTTGGCGATTGTGCGGATTCCACTGGGTTTTCGCTTGCTTGATGCTCGCGGGTGTTACGCGTTTGCGCCGTTGGCGGAAAGTCCGAGACACTCCCATGAGATCGCACGCGTCGCCAATCGGCGAAAGCGGCGTAACGGGCGAAGGGGCTTGGCCTGCCGGTCCGGAGGCCTGACCCGGGTGAGGTTCTTGTGGTGTATCCCGTACGTGTGATACAATCGGAGAATGTCGAAGCAGTTGTCAATTCGGCTTGACGATAACGTACACCGCGAACTGGAAACCGCCGCCAGGGCTCAAGGGGTTGGGATCGCGACCTACCTGCGCGACCTAGCCGCCAACCAGGCAAAACAAGTGCGCCGCCTTCGCATTCGAGCCGAAAGCGCGCGGGTGGGGGCGCTCTACGCCGCCGGTCAGCCCGAAGCGCGTGAATTCTACGACGCTTGGGGCGCGCCTGATCCGGATGCTTGTGGGTAGTTTGGCCGAAGGCGAGATCGTCCTAATCGATTGGCGTGGCGACGGGCTACGACAGGAGCCGAATAAACTCCGACCCTGCGTTGTCGTCGAGGACCACGGGCTTTTCGAGGAGAGCTTCCCAAATGTGTTGATCGTGCCGTTGGCTGACGATAGCTCGTACCTGATCCCATCGCTTTGCGTGCGCATTGAGCCGACTCCCGAGAACGGATGCACAAAGCCTTGCTTCGCGGTCTCCCATAGTATTACGGTCGCGTCGAAACATCGTATCGCGCGACTGACTTCTTCGCGCATCGATCGCGAACAACTCAACGCGATTCGCGCGCAGATCGCCATCTGCATCGGTCTATAGCCGATAGTTGCCCCGGCGGCGTTGGTCGCACGACCGGCGAAAAACCGCCGAAAATCCAAGAACTTGCTCTGCCTCTCGTCGCGCCGGTGAGAAGGCGTTCGCGCTAAAAATTTGATCGCGTCACTCCATCGAGTGAAAGCGATTGCCGCCACCGGGATCCGCATTTGCTATTGCTTCGCTGGAGAGAGCTTCGCCGACTGCGCGCTGGTCGCCGGCACGACGAACCACATGCCGTTCGAGTGCTGCAAGCCGGACAGAATCGGCGTAAGCGCGCCGGTCGTTAGGTTGAGGGCCGAGACGTGGGTCGAATCCGAGCTGAACGCATTGCCTGCGGTAAAGCTTGAATCGATGCGATACACATAGTTGGCGTTGGTGTCGGCATCGAGCAGAAACGTTTGTCCGCTCGGGGCGTAGCGCGTGTCGTCGATCCCGTTTGCTGTCGGTGCTCCGCCCTCGGTTATTGGCAGGAAGCTGACGACTTCGCCCGCGCCCGGGTTCTTGATGAACACGAGTTCGTTGTCTTGCTGGCTATCGAGGAGCAGCGTTGAGCCGTCGGGAGTGACGCCTTCCGAATCTTCGTCCGTCATGTTCAGGATTTGATTCGCGCCGGTCGCGATATTCGAAGCGGTTATTCCGCTGGCCAAGATGGGCGTGAGATTGAACGTCGCGCCGTCGCCGTTAAGCGACAATATGTAGACGGCGTTCGCCGTACTTACGCCGTTCGGGCATCCAGGCGTCGAGATATTCGCAGGGCACGGCGTTGGCGGTGTCGGGTTCGGGTTGGAAGCACTCGTATACACGACGCCATGGATCAAATCCATGTCGTCGAGTCCACCGTTCGAGCTCGTCAAGCATCCCGCCGGCGTGAGAAGCGACGGCTGCGGCGAGTAAACGGTCTGTGATCCGGAGGTTAAATTGATCACGGTCAGTTTGGGATTACAATCTTCGTTCGACATCGCCCAAATGGTCGTGCTGTCGTACGCCATGAGCCCGTCGTTGTGACCGAGAACCGACCACGTTTTCGCAAGCGTGCCGTCGAGGCCGTACTGGAGAATCTCGACGTTCGTTTTGCCCGAAGGCCCCGGCGTACCGTTGGGGTTCAAGTCGTCGCCCGTACCAACAAAGACGCTGTTCCCGGCTTGGACGATCGAGTCCGGGTTTGACGAGGTACTCGGAATCTTTGCAAATACATGCACTTGATAGCCGCTTGCAGCCCCCCGTGTCAAGATGGGATGGTACCAGCGGCACGCAAGACATAGTGTGCAACGGGGTGCGAGAGGATGATGCCCTATGGAGACAACTCCCGTCAATGGCCGAGCATCGCGCGTATCGAATGGC
>JBKQHO010000048.1:0-21462 GCA_052267165.1 Vulcanimicrobiaceae bacterium
GGCGCCCCTCTCGTGGAACCGGCCGTAGTGTTCCGGTCCCTTCGAGAGGAGCGTCCTGCTTTTTGCACTCAGGGGTTCAAATCTTCGATCCCGCTACGGGTTCAAAACTATCGTCCCGTTTCCAGCCGTGGGGCACGCTCTCGTGACCGCAGCCCGCGGCGTACGCGTGCTCGGCCTCATGCGCGTCGCAGACGCGCGGTTTACACTCCGCCGGGTTCTCCGATGAGAGGGGAAGCGCGTGTTCGTCGAGCTCGTCACGCTCGTTCCTTTCGCAGCGAAGAAAGCAGCAGGTTCTAATCCGACTTCGGTTGCGACGAAACGGTCCTACGTCACGACGGCTCTGACGACGAACTTCTAGACCGCACTTCCGTTCCGAGCCCCCGTCCAGGTTCGGCGAGCCGGGCTGCGCCGCGAGCTTGGCTCTCTGTGGGCGGTGCTTTCCGCGAAGCGGAGGCCGCGCGGAGTCGGTAGTCGGCTTTGCCCCCGTCGATGACCGGTCTCACGCTCGAGCCGCCGCGAGTCTGATCCGGCCATCGCCGGCTAGCTGTTTGGCTTTTTATACGGTCGTCAACCGTTTGAGCCACGCTCAGCGGGTTCACGGAGGGTACTTTTGCGCCACAGGAGACCCGAGCCGTCGATAGTTTAGCCACATTAATAAAGATCCGCTCGAACCTGCACCCGTCAGCTCTTTCTTTTGCTGATTTCCGCGCAGCAGATGGCGTCGGGCCTGCGTTTTGCTTTAGGCTAGCCTAGTCGGTGCAGCACGAAATAGTTTTCGACCGAGCATTTCCAGTTCGCCGTGCGAGCCAATGCGACAAAGGCCACACTTGCATCATCTGATTTCACCGCAATGACCAGGATTTTCAGAGACTTAGGCGAGATCAACGCAACACCGTTCTTTTGCAGTCGATCCGCATGATGGATGCGACATAACGCTCCCTCGGGACTCTACAGCGACCTTGCCCGTAGAAGCATTCCCGACGGAATCGACAGAGACGGTTTGCGCTTGAGCACGATGACCGCATCGAGCCGACGCCTGCAATAAGGAGTTAATCCGAAATGTATTCGAAACTGCGCCTCGGCGCGGCCCTGCTTCCCTTTGCCTTGGGTCTCGCCGCTTGCAGTGGCGCGCACGACGCTGCGCCGCAATCATCATTGCCTGCCGCCGTACCGCTGGCCTCATCCCCTGCTTCGTCGGCTATCCTCACGGGTTCGAAAAAGACCGCGGCTTCCGCCACCGCGGCCAGCTCACAGGCGCTTCAGGTCGCTTACGATTCCTGCGGTTACGAGTGGTCCGATTGCAATCCATCCGATGAAGCCGCACTCGGCTTCAACGCGACCCTCAGTTACAACAGCTTGGCGGTAAGCGGACCGACCGGCTCGGGCAGTCTAGGAAGCTTCATCGACTCGAACTACGCCGCGGGCGTCCAAACCGTCCTCAGTCTCAAAGACGTCGTGCAAAGCGGCTCGCTCAATCATCCCTATTCGACGTTCTCCAGCGATCCTTCGACCTATGGGCTGACGAAGACATGCATCAATCCGAGTACGAACGCCGCGTGTACGACGGACGACGACTACATCAAATACATCGCCAGCGTTGCAAAGACGCACACGGGTCTGTGGGGCTACTACATCGGGGACGAGCCCAACACGAATAACGACACGTGCACTGGCGACGTCCCGGCGCTTCAGAACATGATCGCCGACATTCGCTCTCAAGATACGACGCACGCGATCATGATCGCGCTCGGCTGGTGGCCTGAGGTCTCGCAAGCCGATGCCATCGCACAAGTCGGCTGCTGGACCGACAGCGCGCATAACCTCTATGTCGGCATCGACTACTATCCGTTCGACAACGGCGAAGCGGAGAACCCGCAATACGCCCAGTGGGAAGCTGCCGCCGTCACGGCCAACGCCGGCAAAGGCGTGGTCGGGGGCGTGCTGATCGGCGAGGCGCTTTCGAGTCCGGATAACGCCGTTTTCCCCACGCTCTCGCAGATGGAATCGGAGAAAGCAGACTTCTTGGCGGCCAACATTCCAAACGGGGTTTATGGACTCTACAGCCATCCTGACATCAACGCGGCTCCGGGTTCTGATTCGACTTCGGTTGCGACGAAGCGCTCCAGAACGCAGACGGTACTGGCTCTTAGGAACCCTGGAACGCCGGCCCCGGCGCCCACGGTCGCTCCGACCGCTGCCCCGACTCCAGTCCCTCCGCCCCCCGCACCGACTCCTACTTCAGCTGGAAAACCGTACGTGTCGCAAGCATCGCAACCGGTTGTCTCCCAGCAAGCCGGGGCGCTCACGGCTAACCTTCCCTCTCTCCCGGAGAACGGCGATCTCCTCGTGGCCTTTGTGGACTCATGGAGCGCTCCATCGGCGCCGGCTGGATGGACTCAACAGGACGGCCCCGGCTATTTGACCTTCAGCGTCCTCACGGGAGTCGTCGGTGAGAACGGCTTACAGGCAGCCCAGTCCTATACGTTCGATGCATCGAGCGAAGGCATCGTTCAAATCCTCGACGTCAAGGATGCCGGCACCAACTTAGTGTTCGCCTCCGATCCGAGTCAATGGTTACCCACTTCGACCAGAAGTTTGACCGTCCCGAAACCCGGCGGCCTCATGCTGACCGCCCAAGCCGCTTGGGAAATGGCAAACGGCGTGAGCTCCATCACCGACACGCTTCCAACGGGTCAGACCGAGTCGACGATAAGTTCTACGCTCAATCAGACCATCTATACGAACGATTCCTTTAGCGGTTCTTCGTACGATCTCGTTGTGAAGCAAGTTACTAGCGAGCCCTACGATGCAGGGCAGCCGTTCCTCCAGACTGTGACTCCGCAGTGGAATAACAACACTGACTTCAACGTCAACGACGAGTTGATCTGGGTTCCATAGCCTAGAATCGCGATAGATCCCGTGTTGGGAATCAAGCCTTCTGCGGTCGTTTCCCGCTCGATGAGTCTAACGTGCTGAGGTCGACACGTTATATTGCCGCGACCGGGAAACGACCACGGTGCCGCCTGACTGGAGAGATCATGCCTTGTGGCAGTCCCTTCTGCGAATCCCGATCACCGCGCGACGACCAGCGGGCATCGAAGCGCTCTCACGACTTGAGAACGCCCCAGGCGAGGACCAGCAGCTTGCGCATGACCGCGGCGACGACGCCGATGGGATGTTTGCCTGCGGCTACCAGTCATTGAGCAAAGACTTTGAGGGTCGGGTTGAAGCGTTGCGCACTCAACGCGGGGAAGTACCAGATACGGTGATCTGCGTCAAGCGTCAGAGTACGCTGTGTCGAAGGCGCGGCCCGACTTGAGCACGCCGTACGCGAGGATTAGAAGCTTCCGCATCACTGCGGCAATGATAGTCATCTCGGGGTTGCCGCGGTCGCACAAGCGCTCGGCGAATCGGCGTATGATCGGGTTGACGCGCATCGGCGACATCGCGGGGAAGTAGAGCGCTTGGCGCAGATTGGCGTTGCCATTCTTGGCGAGCTGGCTGCGCCGACGAATCGAGCCTGACTGGTACTGGCGCAGCGACAGTCCGGCGTAGGCAGCGACGGCCTTTACGTCTCGACACTCGGGTGTGTTCAGCATCTCGCCCAAGATGCGGGCCGCCGTCGTGTCACCGATGCCCTTAATCGACCTGAGCAGGTCGCGCTGCCGACGCAGCGGCGGATGCTGATCGAAGACCTGCGCGATCTCGCGGTTTACACGCTCGATCTCCTGCTCAAGGTGTTCGAGCGTGGCTCGGATCGAGTCCCTGACCGCCGGAGCGACGCGCTTTTGGGTGCCGGAAAACCGCGTGGCTACGTGCAGTCATCGAGCGTCGGCCGCCGTCTTTGCTAACCTCAGCGAAGATAGGATCGGGTCGGCAAATCGCTCGGAGGTTGGCCAGTCGGCTAGTGCGGCCAGCTGAAGCCCATCCCTGGCCTCGTTGGTGAGATTTCCGGTATTCGCGTTGCCCAACCCAGCGATTCGAGGCTGCGCGCCGCGGCTCCAGTCCGAAACGGCAAGCAGCAGACCCTTGATTTAGTAAGCGTAGAGTGAGGACCGTCTTGCTTGCGTGAGTCACCGACTCAACCGACTGAGAAAATCGGATCTTTTGCGAAACGCTCGCGCAAGAAGCGGCCGTTGGCCAGCAACGCCTGCGCGTCGTTCGTTGTGAGATTCGTAGCGATCTCTTTCATCTTGGAATCGAGAACACTCAATTGGTCGTAGAGCAGCGCTTTCGCGGTCTTCCCGTCCTGGACGGGCTGCACGTTTCGGTAGGCAGGCGGCAGCTTCAAATAGCTCTCGATCGTTTCGGGCAGATAGTGCAATGCGGTCTGACGGATCGTGTAGATATCCTGATCTCCGGCACCGTGCGACTTATCATCAAGCATCGGGAGGATCGCGTCGATCGATGTAACGAGACTTTGGACGATCCCCATCACGTCGGGGGGAAGCAGCTTACCCGCCTTCTCGACGAAGGCCGCCAGTCGGGCCTTCACCTCGTCCGCGCGCATCCCGGCCTCAAACGATGCCGGCTCGACTTGCGGTTGACCGGGTGTGGCCAAAAAGCCGATGCCATAGAGGCCGGCGACGATCTCTGGCCAGTAGTCGTGGATGATCCCGGCAAAAAAAGCGCCAAGCGCAGCGAGCCCGAGGATGCAGCCCGCGATGTTCTTGTTGCTGTACAGGAACAGCACAAACGGTGACGGCGTCATTGATAGCCGCGAATCTCCTTGAACACGGAGCTCAGCGCTTCGTGTCTTCCGTCGAACATCCGGCCGCCAGTGATCACGGCGAGATGCTCGAGCGCGTCGCTGTCCCCCTCACCGAAGAGGATCGGGAAGATCTTGATGCGCTGTCCAGGCGGCAGGGCGACATACTTCTGCTCGAACGTCGCAGCGTCATCGCAGCGGTTGTTCTCGCCGTCGGTCATGAGAACGATCGAGTAGTAGCGTGCACCTTCGCTTTGTCTCGATCGGTTCGCGTCCGCGAGGGCTTCTTCCAGAGCGCAGTAAATGGCCGTCGCGCCGCCGGGTTGCAGGTTGTCTGCGTACGTCTTCACGGCGGCAAGGGTCGCAGGATCGGCGGCTGAGTGCATCTCGAGATCGACCGGTGGCCTGGTCCCATCCGAAAATGAAATGAGCGTGATCCTTTCACGTTTCTGAAAGCGCGCGAACTTCCCCGTGAGCGTCGAATCCTCTCCCGCCAGTGTAAACAGCGCCCGCCGCACCGCGTCGATCCGGTCCCCTTGCATCGAGCCGCTCGTGTCGAGCACGTAGAATGAATGCGCCGGAACGCGGTTGTCACTAAGATAACGCAGAAGGACGCCATCGACGTCCGCAAGCGAGTTGGGGAAGGCAATCTCATTGACAACGCCTGTCGGAAACTCGGGCGCAAGCTTGACGTTGGGATCGACCGGACGGCGATCCGTCTTCTCCATCACGAGCTGCTGGAATTCGTCGCTCTTAAGATACGCGATCACTTTGTCGTAGAGGGCGCGCTTGGCGTCGTCTAGCAACACCAGAGGATAGTCGGCGGTCACCACCCCTTCCTTCGGGTAAATCAAGACGAGCCGCTCCTTGAGCTGCGAGCTCTTGTCGAGAGCCAGCAGGTTCGCTTCGTAGTTGACGATCCCGTCGAGCTGGCCTTGATCGCGCACGTACGCGTCGACCAGCCAGCCGGAGCTTCCGGCGGTCAGCTGTTGCCCGCGAAAGAACGAACGCAGCCGCGCTGCGTCGACGTCGGCCGCTCGCAGCACGTCGCCGGTTCCCGCAAACGCCGTCGAGACCGCTATCACCGCGCTGAACCCGCTATTCGAAGTCGTGGGATTCGTCATCGCATAGCGGAAGCTGCCGTCGGCGGCCTTTGCCTCGATCTCCTTCCATGACGTCGTCCGCGTCCAGCCGAAGCGTTTGGCGACGCTCTCTTTGACCCCGATCACGACCGGCGAAAGCATGATCCGCTCCTGCGCCTTGACCCGGTGCTGCTTATCGGCCAATAGCAAGTACTTGTCGTTGGCAAACCAGGCCGCGTCAAAGTGCTCACCGGAGCGAATCCGGTCGATGCCGGCCAGCGTGCCGCTGTACTCGAGCTCGATTTGCACGCCCGTCCGGTCGTGGATCTGGCCGAAGTAAGGCTCGAGGTCCTTCAGCTCTGAGCCCGCGATCACGTGAAGCGTGCTCCCTTCGTCCGGCGCCGCCGAGGAGGTCGCCGTACCTTGCGATGAAGGCCCACCGCAACCGGCCGCGAGGACGCAAGCAAGCAATGCCGCGACGATCGCGATGAGCCTACGCATGCGGAACGAGCTGCACCACGCCGCCCTCCGCGTTCGAGTCCCCGAGGTTCGCGACTGCTTCGCGCGCGGTAGCCGCTCGCGTCTTGTCGAGATAGGTCTTGGCCTTTTCGACCTCGCTCGAGAGGGCGTCGACCGTTTGCTGCATGCTGGCCAGCGCCTTCACCTTGTAATCGGCCACCGCGTCCATCGTCGCGTAGATATTATCGAAGGCGCGCTGCAACTGTTGCACGTTGACGGTCGCGCCGGAGGCTTGCTCGTAGATTCGGCCGGTTTGCTGTCGCAACATTTGCGCGGTCGATTCAATCAAGTTCCCGGTCGTCGTATTGAGCGCCGTAATCTGGTCCAGCACCAGTCTCTCGTTCCCGAGGGCCTGCGCGACGATGATCGCCGTGCGCAACGCGGCGACCGTCGTCGTCGTCGAGCGGTCGACACCCTTGATCAGCTCGACGTTGTTCTTCTTGATCAAGTCGAGCGCGAGGTAACCTTGCACGTTGACGGCCATTTGCGTCAGTAAGTCCGTGACCTTCTGGCGGGTGTAGAACAGCACATCCTCGCGTAGGACCTTCGCACGGTCGGGATCTGTCTTTTCCAGTTCGTCGAGGCGGGCAGAAAGGGCTGCATCGAGCCTCTTGCCTAGATAGATGAACTGTTCGACACGCTGCATCAGCGCCCACATCCGCGTCTTCTCCTGTTCGACCGCAGCGTTGTCTTTTTGGAGCTCGTCCTTGCTGTGGTAGAGCGTCTCGATGATCGCGTTCAGGTGAGATTGCGAGGAACGATAGCTATCGAAATACGCCAGCAACTTCGAGCCGAGCGGGATGACACCGAGCAGCTTGCGAGACGCGAACAGATCGCCCTGCTTGGATGGATCCAGGCGCTCGACCGTCTGGCGCAGATCGAGCAGGCTCTTCGCGACCGGTGATTCGGCGTTGAAGATTCCGCTGCCCAGCGCGTTGACCGGCCGATCGAGCATACGGTTCGACATCGATGCGGCCTGCACCATCTCGGCGTTTCCCAGCGTGTTAATCGCATCGACACGCGCCTTGAAATCGGCGCCGTGGACGTCGAGGCTCGTCACGTCCCCTACGAACTTCGCGACCTGCGCGTCGAGCTTCGCCGTCTCGTCCTCGGTGAGCGGGACGGCGGCTGAGGTTTGCGACGGCGCGACGACCGGGACGGGCGCGGGCGGGGTCAGCACGAGCGCCTCGGAAGCAGCTTGGGATGACTCGTCGGTTGACAAGGGCGTCTCCTTGAAAAGGCTAAGCGTTGTTAAACTGTCGCTCAATTTCGCGGATCATGCTCTCGAGGATCTCGTAGCTCGGCGGATCGACGACGTCGATCAAAGTGTCGGGTGCGTGGACGCCGTTCTTGCGCCAGAAGTCTTTTGCATACGCTGCGTCCGCCGTGCGCAACCCGTGTTCGACAGCCAATCGTTGCAGGTCCGGATCGGATTCGAGAAGTCGGCCTACCTTCGCACCCAGCTCATCAAATGGCACGAGCTCGTGCTTGGTGTAGACGGTCGGCTTCGGATAGAGCAAGATCATGTCGGGGTTGCGAGCGTTCGGGTGCTCGATGAGATACTCGATAAACTGCGCCTCGTAGACCATGACCAGCGGCGACTTGCCCATCCCGATCGTCGTGTAGTCCTCAAAGGGACCGGCTGAGCTCGATTCCTGGTAACCTTGCCGGAGGAAAAGCCCAGCAGCCGCCGGCATCACTTTGGCGACTTGCGCCTCGTTTGCCACGATCTCGTTGTCGTTGAGCAGGTACGAGGCAAGGGCGAGATACATCGCCGCCGAGTTCGACTGTCTCACGTCAGTCGACGAGATCAGAATCGATTTTCCGACGTCGTACGCTTCGTGGTGCGCGAGTTCGTTCCAGCGCTTGCGTTCCGCGATCAGCCGAATGAGCCCCTTCATGTCGACGATGTAGAAATCGGCTCCGAGCTGCTTGACGATCCCGTTCGCAATGAGGATTCGACCGATCGGGCGCCACGACGCGACCACCATTGGGGTGAAGAATGGCGAGAACGACTGGCTAACGTGCTTGGCCTGCATCAGCTTCTTCGCCGCCGGCACACCTGCAGGAAAGCCGAAGTCATATGCGGAGAGGTCAGGCCGCGTCGCGATGTCGCGTGAGCCAGCCGTATCGACCTGCAAATCGATCCCGTTGCGCCGGAACACTGCGATAACTCGCGGGTCGGTCAGGAAATCCTTCTTCTCTGAGCCGACGAGACCGCGCACGGTCGCGACCGACGCCGCCTCGCGCGCCGCTTGCTCCGCGGCATGCTGCTGACGGAACGAAATGAACGAGGCCAGCGCTACCCCGATAACGAGAGCGACGAGGAGGATCGGGGCGATCGTTTTCTGGACCCGCATGCGCCTGCTCCTACCGTTTCGGCCGCTCCAAGGTTACATTGTAGGAGGCAATTTGGGTAGGAGGCAATTTGGCCGGCAGGGCGGCCCCCGGCATTAGGATGTCCTATCGGGGTGCAGTGGCGACGTCCCCGAAATTACGAAGCCGCTGCTTCGTGAAGCCGGCCGTGGGCGCTCGGGTCGCGAATCCCGCCTCGCGGCACATAGCGAGACTCGGCGTCGCCCGGCGCAGCGGCCGGCGCTAGCTGTTCCGCCGAAATCGTGCGTGCGCCGGCCTGGAGGAGCCCGGCGACGGTAATGCGCGGCCGAGGGCCTCAGGCTGGCGACCGACTGAGCGGAGGCGCGACGGCCCGGTCCTCAGCCCTCGCCGAAAGGACCTCAGCGGCCATGAGAACCGATTTCAGGATCACTTGAAAGCAATGCGTCACAAAGTCTGTGACGGAAATAGAGATTTCCGTTTGCTTCTCGTAAAGCTCTATGGCATGGGGCGTCCAGCGATTTTTAGACCGGTTCCACGCGCCCTCCGGGTCGCTCCGCCGCACCACGAACGTTGGGATTCCCCTCTCTATTGAGAGATGGGAAGCCATCTCTCGGCCAACCGTTTCGCCTGAGCCTCATCGCCGAACGGCCGTTCACGAGCCTTCGGAGGCGCGAGCGACCGCCGCGCAGCCTCGGGGCCGTTCAAACGGCCCCTTCGATTGCAAACGCGGGCGAACATCCCGCGGCTGCGAGCCGATACCTTCTGAAGAGACCTTGCTCCGGAGGCGGAAGGGGGCACGCGGCGAGGTGGATTTCACTCGGTTCAAACGCACGGTGGCGAGGCTGCCGGCGTTTCTGCTGCTTCTCATTAGTTTCGGCGGGATGATCTACTTTGGCCGCCTTTCGCTATCAACCGCGGACGACGTGCGCGCCTTTGCGGCGGATACGTCCTGCACGGCACCCTTCCAAGAGGTGCGCGCGACGGCGACGTCGCTGTGTCGCCTGCAGCCGGCGACGGTCGTACCGGGCAGTTTCTATGTCGGCGGTAATAGAAGTCCGGAGTATTACGTCTCTCTCGATCTCGGCGACGGACGCGTCGACCGCGTCGCCATCGCGAGCTACTCGGGCGAGTATTTGTACGCACTGCGTTCCCGGCAAGGCGTCGCCGCGACCGCGCACCTCTTCCGCAATCGGGTCGACGCGTTCGAGACCAGCAGCATCGGCATTGTGACGACGCGCAACCGGCCGACCGAGACGCAGAGCCGTACCGCGGCGGTCGAAAGCGGGCTGCTCGGGGTTTTCGGCGCGTTCGCCGGCCTCCTCACGACACTGAGCTGGCGTCTGCGCGTTGCGAGCGCGAGGGGGGTCGAGTGATCGATGCGGGCGGTACTTCGGCGCATCGGCGTTAAGATGTTTACGGCCGAGTTTTCGCCGCCCGGACATAAAATGCTATCGTAGCCTCCGAACGGGCGAGCACATTCTCCTGCTCCGGTTCGGAATAACGATAATCAAAAATTTATCGATATTTTACCGTGCAAGTGGAAGAGGCTCGGGGACGGCGTAACGGCGCGGCACACCGAGAGGGTCGGTCATCATGCCGCCCATGACCGTCGGGCCGACGAGCCTGGCTCAAGGCACCAAAGAGCGCGCGACGCCCCAGGCTGCGTCTTCGTTCTCTGAGCCCGTCAAGAGCGCGTTCAGCGCCGTGGCGATGGACGGGAATGATTGAAGCCCGACTGACCAGGGCGAGCACCGCTGGCCTTCAGCCGAACTCTTCCGGCCAGCGCCGCGCGCCGTGCAACACGCGCAAGATCTCCAGTACATCTCCGTGAACCCGGTAAGCCACCAGATAGGGCGGCACAATCAACTCCCGCGTCCCCAGGACCCGGCCCGGTCGTCCACGACCCGGGAACTCAATGAGGCTGTCGACCGCCGCGACAATCCGTTCGATCAGATCGGCCGCAGCACTTGGTCGATCACGGGCAACGGTATCGGAGATCGCCTGGAGGTCGCCCACGGCGTCGTCGAGCCATCGGATCTGCACGAGCGGGCGCGGCCGTCTTTCTTCCGCAGGAGGTTACACGTCGGCGGACTGGCGGGGCAGTGATCGCACCCAGCGGACGACGTCCTCGTGCGCGACGAACGGTCCACCGGCGTCTGCCTTCCGGACCGCCTCTTCGATCGCGTGTACCTGCCACCCTTGCGCCTCCAGATAGGTCGTGATTGCTTCCGCTGCAAGGAAAGACTTCGTGCGTTGCGTGCTCCGCGCGAGCGCTTCGAGGCGCTCGTACGCCTCGCGCGAAAGTCGGATGGTCACCGTCGTGCTGTCAGCCATGTGCACATTGTACACTTGAAAGCCACAGCGTCAAGTCGTCCGACGACGGCAAGCGAACGCGCCGACGCGCAGACCGAGAAACCGAAGGCCGGCGGCGGTCTGCCTGTCGAACCGTCTCGTCCCGTGTGCGTACGCGAGCCTCGAGAGCGCGTCGGCGATATACAGCTGCTCGACCAACGGCGAGTCGCCCAGCCGACGAGTGAGCCGTTCGGCAATGGTCGCGTGGCGTCGCAATTTCGTCCGATGGCCCACCGCGAGCGCCGGCAATGCAGACTGGAGACGCGGGACTCTCCTGGAGAACTTTCGCGGCAGCCGAGAGCGGCGTCGCCCGGCGGTCACTCCGGACGGCGCGATAGACGATCCGGAGACGACGAGGCGTGGCGCCGTGGCAAGCGCCGCGCCCAGCACCTCGCGGCCCTTCAGTCGGGATAGCCCTCCTCGATCGCGCCGATGAGCGCCTCGACGACTTCCGGGCGGCGCTGGATCAGAAACGCGTTGGGTCGCTCGTTGCCGAGCTCCGGGTGCGGCGCGTTCAGCCAGACACGGACAGACTCCATCGAGCCGGCAAAGAGCGTACGGACCCGGCCGGCGATCGTCACGAGTCGTCGCAGATCGGCCTGGATGCGGGGGCTGTCGGGGGCGCGGTTGAGCTGCGAGCGTGAGCGGTCCACGGCCCGTGCCATCTCTTCGGGGGTCATACCGAGCTCGACGGCGAGCGCCTTGGCATCCAGGAAGCCGCGCTTGCTGAAGGTCTTGGGAATGGTGTGGTCGAGAAGCGTCGCGGCCATAGGTTTGCCCCCGTGCTGTGGATGTGCCATCAGTATAGCAGAGACGCGTCGCTTCTGCGTTGTTTTTGCGTCCAACATGCGCAATGCTGACAGCTTTGACCAGCTCGCGAGCTCTGACCGCCGCTATTTCGCGCGCCGATGCTCGTCGAGGACGGCCTCATAACCCACTTGCCCCTTGAGGTACTTTGAGCCCAACGAACCCACTAAGTGCTTCGTGCGCCGAAGTCGACCGGGATGCGCAGAGCGCTGTTGTTCGCCCTGCGCCTGGAGCGGTCGAGGTACCGGCGGGTCATCCGGATGTCGGCGTGGCCGACGTCGTCCGCGATCGCCTCGAGTTCGGCTCCGCCGGCGCGGGCCAGCGTGATGTAGGTGGCCCGCAGCCCATGGGCGCTCGGGACGCTAACCCTGCCGTGCGGCGCGCAGCGAGGCCCAGTGCGGCCCGGCGGAGCGGTCGGCGCGAGCCGTCCCGCCGAGGCTCCGAGAGCGCGGCTGGGACGAGCCCGGCGGCGGCAAACGCGCGGGCGAGTAAGCCGCGGATTCCGCGCCGGCTCAAGCGTAGGCCCCGACAGGTTGAGCCAAACCCAACGAAGAGGGGCTGGTCCGTGGGAGCGTCGGGGCGCAGCACAAGCCAGGCGCGCAGGAGCGCGACGACATCGGCACGGAGGTGGACCCGCCGGTCGCGGCGCTTCCCGCGCAGCAGCAGTTCGCCTGTTTCGAGATCGAGGTCGGCCAGGTTGGCCCGCTGAACCTCGATCGTGCGCAGCCCCTGCCCAGCAAAGAACGCGATGAGCGCCCGGTCGCGGGCGGCGAGTGGGGTCGAACCGGTGACCGCGCAGATGAGCCGTTGCGTTTCTTTGAGCTCGCTAGGCGGTTCCCGTGCGTTGCTCGGCACGGTGGCGCAAGCGCTCGCGCCGGACTTCCTCACATCCCTGACGGACGTCGTTCTCGATGTCCTCTTGGGTGAGATCGAGGGGCATGCTCTCGTCGATCCGCTTCAGTGCGACGCGCAGATCGTCATCGTACGCGGATGCTGGTCAAGCAGGATCGGCGAGGATGCCTTGGGCTGTTGCGCGCAGCAACTCAGGCGCATCCGCGTCCGCGGCGATCTCTTCGAGGAAGCGGATGCGGTCGGGAGTCAAGGCGTCGTCAGGAGTCGATGGCATCGTGTTCTGTCGATCGTAGCATAGCGGCAAAACTGGCTTCGATCGTTTGCTCCGATGGGATGGTGGAGCCGGGACATACCTCGGAGCTCGTACGGCAGGATCGATGCCCCTGACTCGTTGCTCCGCTCGAGGTTCACCCTCCGGCCCTAAGCACTGGGCTCCAGCCCGCCAGCGAGAGAGCGCCCCGATCAGATTATGGCACCGCCATCGTCCTCCGGGATACCACCAATAATTGGGGTGGCGCAGGAACCTCAGGCTCTAGCTTAGCCGCTCCAAGCCTCGGTTTGTTCCACGCTCCACCATGGAACGCACGCCTTGCCAGGCGCTGGCCCTGGCGAGGGTCCACGGTAGCTGCCCCTCAGCCGAAGTCCTTGGGGGGCAGCCCTAGGCCGGTCCCAGCTTCCCCTAAGGATAAGCGC
This sequence comes from Vulcanimicrobiaceae bacterium, assembly GCA_052267165.1. GTDB lineage: Bacteria > Vulcanimicrobiota > Vulcanimicrobiia > Vulcanimicrobiales > Vulcanimicrobiaceae > CAWICD01. Next base: position 13,351 of record JBKQHO010000048.1, read on the forward strand.
GTCGCACGTGCGGTACGATGTGGCGGACAGTGCTGCACGTATGGCTGGTCGCGCCAGCGGCAAAATGCTCGCTGGCTTTTCCGTGTGGGCGGGTTCTCGACACTGCTCCGCCGCGCGCAGCGTATGGCGCTTCGGCATACGAGACCGGCGATGACCACTCTGAGCATAACCTCACGCAGGCGCTCAAGGCGATGGACGCGTTCTAGAATCCGCGGAAGGGAAGCACCTGATCGAGTTTATCGAAGCGCCGACCACCACGGGATCGTCAAGTGAGCCGTGGCTCGTTCGTTTGAACCGCCTGCGGCCCACCCTAATAGAGTAGGGGCGAGTCATGCGGGTGTTCATGGTCACCGGCGAGGCGTCGGGTGATCTGCTGGCCGCCGCGCTGGCGCGGGCGATACGGGAGATCGAGCCGGAGGCGGAGTTCGCGGGGGTCGGCGGCGAGCGGATGCTGGAGGCTGGCTTCGCGCTGACGACCCGGACGATGGAATGGGCCAGCCTGGGGGATATCGAAGCGCTGCCGCCGATCGCGCCGCTGCTGGCTCAGGGGTGTCGCGACTTGTTTCGCCTGCGCGCGGTGCCGGTCGATCTGGTCGTGCTCGTCGACTTCGGCGCGTACAACCTGCGCTTTGCGACGGCGCTGCGCTTCCTGGGGTACCGCAACCCGATCCTGTATTTCTTGCCACCTGGGGCCTGGCTCGATAAGCCGAAGCAGGCACGGGAAGTGGCCCGTCACACCAAGCCGCTGACCGCATTCGCGCACCAGCGCGACTTCTACCGATCGCTCGACCTGGAGATTGCGTACTTCGGGCATCCACTCGTCTCGCTCGTCGAGCCGCGCCGGGAGCAGCCCACCGCCCCGCTCGACGGCGGCACGGTCGCGCTTCTGCCCGGAAGCCGTCGCGGCGAGATCGCCCGGCACATGGGACGGCTGGTCGGGGCCTGCCGGCTGCTGCGTGCGCGGCGGCCGCGCGTCCGCTTCGTCGTCGGGGTCGCGGACGGCGACGCCGAGCAGGCGATCCGCGCCGAGCTCAAGCCGCTCTTCTTCGAGGGGATCGAGTTCGTGCGCGGCGCGCGACCCGCGCTCGACGTCGCCGACGCGGCCGTCGTCGCTTCGGGAACGGCCGTTCTGGAAGCGGCCTTGCGCGAGGTTCCGACCGTCGCCTTGTACGTGATTGCTGACTGGCAGGTCGCGATCGCGCAACGCGTCTGGCGCGAACCGTGGATTACGCTGCCCAATCTGTTGCTTCGGCGCGAGATCGTGCCCGAGTACCTGCAAGAAGACGCGACGCCGCAGCGCCTGGCCGACGCCCTCGCCGCTCTGCTCGCCGAGCCGGCGCCGCAGCTGGCCGCGCTGCGCGAAGTCCGCGCGGCCCTCGGTTCGGCCGAAGCGCTCGCGCGCTGCGCCGCCTACGCCGTCGATCTCGCTCGCCCCGAGTCTGACTACAAGGAGACCGGGAAAAGCCGGCAGCCAGCGGCAGCAGGAGGGCCCCTTTCCGGGGACCACGCGCTGGGCAAACGCTAGCGTGACCCCTCATGTAGAGAGCGTGACCCCTCTATAAGAGAGGCTGAGGGTGGCTGGCCCCGCCGCGTCCGCGGTCGAGAGCTATGAGATGATCGCCGAGACCGGGAAAAATCGAGGGCTGGCCGTTGAGGAGGCGCTCCTCGCAACCAGCTAAGCATGGGCATGCACGTTCGTTTGAGGTCCCGCCCGACCAACTGACTCAACGAAGAATGGCGAACAAACGATGGCAGTTTGGTTCGCTGGCAATGAGGGCCGCAGCGTGGTCATCGTCAGCCCTCGATTTTTCCCGGTCTCCCCAGTAATAGCCGCCTGGTCCCCACGCCCAGTAACCCTCGCCACCGGCTTGCTTTGAGCTCCAGGACTAGTCGACGCAGTGGAAGGGGCCTTTCGCCCGGCAAACAACACGTCTTGCCACGCTCGTCTCGACGGGCGCCGTTTTCCGCTGCAGGTGGGGACGAAGCAATGATCCTCGTACTCGACCACGGCGAAGACGCGACGCCTTCGCCCGAGCTGCAAGGCCGTTTTCGGCTATGGCGGGTGCGTGCATACGCAGCGCTGATCGGCCTCGTTCTGTTGACCTCGTGCGGCGGAGGAACAGCGGTCTCGAGTGGACTGCCCGTGACTGCGGTCGCGAACGCCGATCCGAGTCGTTTCCCGACTTTGTCCGTCGCCGGCGGGTACTACGATTGGACGACCTTCGCCTTCGACGCGGCGCGCACCGGATACGCGAGTCCTGAAACAACGCTCGATCTTCGAAACGTCGACGCTCTCAGACTGAAGTGGACCTACAGACTCCCCGACGTCGTAACGTCGCAGCCGGTCCTTGCCGGCAACGTCAGCACCGCGCAGGGACCCGTCAGCATGCTCTACGTCGGTTCTCACGACGGGACGTTCGTCGCACTGAACGCGGATACCGGAAGCCTCGTCTGGCAACGCAGACTGCACGCGGCTTCATATTATTGCGGCGGCACCGAGTCGTATGGGGTCGACCGCAGCGCGACGTTCGAGCGCAGCACCAATCGCGTCTACGTCGACGACGGGCACGATCTGATCCACGCACTCGACATGTCGACCGGAAAGGAGGACGCCGGCTGGCCGGTCTCCGCCGGCGGCGTCCCGGGGCTCGATTCGCCCCATGGAGGTCTCAACCTTGTTCAGAATACGCTCTATGCGACGACGGCATCGTCGTGCGACATTTCGCCGTGGCATGGGCGGGTCGCCGCGCTCGACACGCGCGCGGCCGCTCTCGAGCACACGTTCTTCACCGTACCGAAGTCCTCGGGCGGCGGCGTGTGGGGGCAGGGCGGCGCGTCGGTGGATCCCCTCAACGGAAACGTGTTTCTCGCCGTCGGTAACGCGGACACAACGATCGACGGGAACGCGCAGAACGCAGGCTACGGCGAGCACATCGTCGAGCTGACCCAGAACCTCGCGTTCATCGCCGCCAACTTTCCGGGCGTTCCCCCGTACAGTCTGCTTCCCGGCTCGCAACCGCAAGGTCCGGACGGCGATCTGGACTTCGGCGCGACCCCGGTGCTCTTCTCGGGCCCCGACGGTTCCGCGTGCGCGGCGGCCGTGAACAAATCGGGGCTGCTCGTGCTCTACAACCGTTCGAACGTCGCGGGCGGCTACACCCAATACATCCTGATGAATCCGCCCACCGACGACGCCGATTTCGTCGGACTTCCCGCCTACGCCGCCGGTCTGCTCTACGTTCCGCTCCCTGACGATTTCGCGTCGGGCGCCGAGCGCTATCACCATGGCCTTGCCGCGCTGCACGTGCTCGCGGGTTGTCGCGCCGATCCGACGCCGGTTTGGAACGCGGTCTTCGGCCTTCTTCCGTCGCAAACGACGGCCGACGACGAACATTCGCCGCCGACAGTGGCCAACGGCGTGGTCTACGAAGCGGACGGCCCGAACAACACCGTTTACGCGCTCAATGCCATGACCGGAGCGCTGCTCTGGACGAGCGCCGGCAAGACGAACCAAGCGCTGTACACGCCTCCGCTCGTCGACCGCAACCTCTACCTCACGTCGTATGAAGGCACCGTCTACGCCTTCGGTTTACCTTGGAAGCCCTTCGCCGGATCCGCCGCAAGCCCGCCGCCGCCGGTAGGACGGCGTCCGCCGCTCCGCTGGTCGCTGCGCATGCATCTGCTCGGAAGCTGAGCCGGCGCGCCGCGTTCCTATGCCGGCGCTCCGCCTACGCCGCGGCGCGCGGAACGTCGAGACGCCGCGCATCGTGCAATAGCGCGGCGATCTCGCCGGCGCGTAAAGGATAGCCGAAGAGAAGGTTCTGTTGCGAACCGCGCGTTGAGGCAGACGTTCGGCTCTTCCCTCCTGAAGGTGGGGCCTGGTGAGCAAGCTGCTGAGCCTCGACGAGCTTTTCCGCGGTCGTCATTTCGATGCCGAGATCATCGTACTGTGTGTCCGGTGGTATCTCGGCTACAAGCTCTCATACCGCGATCTCGCCAAAATGATGGCCGAGCGCGGCGTCTCCGTCGCGCCGAGCACCATTCTGCGCTGGGTCCAGCACTACGCTCCGGAGTTCGAGAAGCGCTGGAATCGCTTCGCACGCCCGGTCGGCGGCTCATGGCCTCTCATCGAGCGGTTCGCGAGCTCGGGGCCGAGGATCGATCGCTGAGGGCTGTCACCGTTCGCTCGTGTCAGTATCTCAATAACATCTGTCGAGCAGGATCACCGCGCGGTGAAACAGCGTTTGCGGCCAATCGTGGGATTGAAGAACTTCGGACACGCAGTGATCACGATTGCCGGCGTCGAGTTGCTGCATCGAATTCGCAAGAATCAGTTCGCGCTCAGTCGATTGCGCGTTCGCGGCAGGTCGACGCCGGAGATCTGGAACGCCGTGCTGGCCGCATGAGGGACGGCATTTCGTCAAGACCTCGCCATGGCCCAACTTGTTCCGGCAAACTCATAATTGCAACAGAACCCCTTGATCCACTGCTCGGCCGTGCCACGCTTGTTGTAGAAGTTCACGACGCTTCGGGACGAACGTCTTATGTTGGTGACGATAAATCCGACGCGCGGGAAGAGTTCGCCGAAATGCCACTCGACTTTGGCGATGACTCGGCGCGGTGCGTCCCAACTTCTCGCCTGATAGCGGAAGGTGCGGGGGTCGCCTTGTTCTTCGTGCAAAAAGTAACGGTAGGGAACCCGCGTAACTACGTGGGCCAGGTGCGTCTTCACCAGGAAAAACAAGGTCGCGCTGTTTGCCGTGTCCCGGCGCCGATCTACACCGGTCGGATGGCCGCCCACCAAGCAAAGCGCGACGACGAGATGCAGGCCGTGGCCGTGGCTGACGCCTTGAGTCCGCTCGCCAACATCGTGATGGCCTGGAACACCGCGCAGATGCAGGCCGTCATCGATCACTGGAACAACCGACGGCGCGAACAGATTCCGCCCAAGCTCGTGGCTAGGATTGCGCCGACCCGCATCGAGAGGATCAACCTTCGGGGGTCTTCCGATTCCCCATCGAGCGATTTGCCGGGCAGATCCTCCCCTCCCTCAGGCCGTCAAAAGCGGCTGCTGCCACCCGCTAGCACTCGCGTAGCCATGCGGCTCTCCGGCGCGCGGAAGGGCAAACAGAAAATGCCTATGGATAAAGGGTTTCGGACGTCCTGTCGCACGAAAACCCTTGTCAATACTCGCTGCGCCTACCGTTAGTTTTTGCACGGAAAACAAGTGGACGCCGTTTCAGGTGATATCAGGCCGCTATGAACGCGGTAGTATCGGCATCACGACCAATCTTGCATTCCCTGACTGGACGCAAGTCTTTCCCGACGACACGGCCGCAAGCGCCGTCGTCGATCGGCTCGTTCACCACGCCGTCATCTTCGAGTTGACCGGCGAGAGCTACCGGCTACGGTCCCGCAAGAAGGGCAGCACCCGCGCAAGCGGCAAGTGACAAAAGTCGGGGGTCAAAACGAAACCGCCGCAAAGGGGTCAATTCGAAACCGCCGTTTCCAGGAAGCCGATGTTATGCGTATTGCGTATGAAGATGGTTACTAAAGGCGGGAAGCGTTCAGCACCCGCCTTCGCGGTACAGTTGATGGAACACCTCGTCGTTCCGACGTTCGTGCTCGACGATCAGCGGCGCGTGATCATCTGGAATAAGGCATGCGAGCGCCTGACCGCGGTTCCCGCCGCCGAGGTGCTCGGCACTCGCGACCAGTGGCGAGGCTTCTATGAAACGCCCCGCTACTGTCTGGCCGACATTCTGGCACTCGGGCGAGCCGAGGAGCTCCCCGAACTCTACCAGGCCCACACGGTCCATGACGATAGTAGCCTCGGACTGCGCGCCGAAGTCTGGTGCATCATGCCGTGCGTCGGCAAACGTCTCTATTTGGCGGTAGATGCCGGTCCGATTTATGACGAAGACGGAAAGCTGATGGCGGTGGTCGAGACGCTGCGCGACATGACGGAGCAGAAGTTGGCGCAGACGGCGCTACAGAGTCTGGCGGTCAAGGACGGGTTAACGGGTATCGCCAACCGCCGCTCTTTCGACGAAACGCTTGAAGCGGAATGGCTACGCGCCCAACGCGAAGGGGTGCCGCTGTCGCTGCTCATTGCCGACATCGACTACTTCAAACGATACAACGACACGTACGGTCACCAGAAAGGCGACGAGTCCTTGAAGATGGTGGCCGCCACCATCGGCGAGCAGGCACGTCGGCCGGGCGACTTGACCGCACGCTACGGCGGCGAAGAGTTCGCCATCATCATGCCGAGCACCGCACGCGACGGTGCCGGCCGGGTGGCCGAGCGCGTGCGCGAAGCTGTCTGTGCGCTGGAGATCCCCCATGCGGACAGCGGGGTGGGTCGGTCCGTGACGCTGAGTATCGGCGTCGCTTCAACGGTCCCGGCCGTCGGCCTCGGTCAGGAAACCCTGGTCGCCGCTGCTGACTGCGCGCTCTACGCGGCCAAGCGTGGCGGGAGAAATCGGGTCGTCACCGCCGGAATCGTCCCGGCTTGTGACAATGCATAAGGTTTCGAGGGCTGCCGGTACCAAATCATGTTGACACGGGGGCAAGTTCATAGCGAGTGATGGCTGCATCCCTGCAGAAAGAGCTCGCGGGCAATTTTAGGTGATCACTTTATGGGGGTTGGGCAGAAAAGGCCACTTTACAGGAGCGGTCGAGCGCGCTATGCTAAGAGCGTCTCAAGGCAAAATGCAGCGACCCCAAGGAGGGCGATTGACCTCGCAAGATCCATCGGGGCAGAATCCCACAAAGTGTGCGTAGGGACCTGAGTCGCGAGGCCGCAAAGCGGTCCTCGAACCTTCGCGGAAGTTATCCGCTTCAGGCCGCCCTGCATGCTGGGTGCAGAAAACCAGCGTGAATGCCGCGATGCTCGCGGCATTCGTGCGTTCGGCCCCGGCTGCCCCCCGGCCGGCGGCAAGCGCTTCGCCGATTCTGCCGCGTCGACGCGCTTCTCGCCGATGCCGGCTATTGCAGCGAGCGCAATGCCACGCATTGCGAATCGATGAGCAGGCTCTCGTCGAGATCGCCTTGCCGGCGGATGGCTGCGACCGCGCGTTCCAGGTAGACGGTGTTCCAGAGGGTGATCGCCGCGACCACGAGGTTGAGGCCGCTGGCGCGATACCGCTGGTTCTCGAAGGAGCGATCGCGTATTTCGCCTAGTCGGTGAAAGAAGACCGCTCGAGCCAGAGCATTGCGAGCCTCGCCCTTGTTGAGCCCAGCCGTTACACGCTGGCGAAGCGTCGGATCCTGCAGCCACTTGAGCGTGAAGAGGGATCGCTCGATGCGGCCGACCTCGCGGAGGGCAAGAGCCAGACTGTTCTGACGTGGGTAGGCGCCCAGCTTGCGCAGGATCAGGGAGGCCGTCACGATGCCCTGCCTGATTGACGTGGCTAGCCTTAGAATCTCGAGAAAGTGCCGCTCCATCAGCTTGGTTTGGATTGAAGCGCCGACGAGCGGCGAGAGCGCGGGCCACTGCGTGGTTTTTCCCGGCACATAGAGCCTTTTGTCGGCGAGATCCGCGATGCGTGGCGCAAAGCTGAACCCGAGGAACTGGCAGAGCCCGAAGACGTGATCGGTGAAGCCCGCGGTATCCGTGTAGTGCTCCTCGATGCGGAGTTCGGATTCGTGATAGAGCAGGCCGTCCAGGACATGTGTGGCGTCCCGAACGGGTGAGTTAATAACCTTCGTGTGGAACGGGGCGTACTGGGTCGAGTAGCTAGGCCATTCGGCTTCGCCCTCACAGATCCGGGCGTGCGGATTTCCCGCACCCGGCTCTTCCCAAAGTCGTGACACGGCTGACGCCCACCAGTTTACCAAGGATACACGATACGAGGATTCGGTAACACGAACTGCTGTGTCATCGTCATAAACGTTTCCCAGCGCATTCTGCGACTCTTCTGGCTGCAACGTTTGAGCATGCCGAACCCCCCCGTGTCAAGATGGGATGGTACCAGCGGCAGGCAAGACATAGTGTGCAACGGGGTGCGAGAGGATGATGCCCTATGGAGACAACTCCCGTCAATGGCCGAGCATCGCGCGTATCGAATGGCGCGCGCACCGCTGAAGTTATTGATCGACCAAAACGTC